>NZ_SMFP01000005.1 GCF_004348975.1 Antarcticimicrobium sediminis
CAAGGCTTATCATCCCTGCGATATTTGAGGTCTCCGGGTTGCTAAGCCTTGCTGCCGCCGGCGCTCTTGGTGACATTCCTGCTTTGCGCAGTGGGTGACATTTCTGGATGGTTGCAACATCGATGTGGCCGGGTGGATTCACAAATGAAGTGCAAATTCTGTATTAAAACAGAAGATTGCATGGAGGATGTTGAATGGGACGCCGTTACCCTCACCTGAGTTTGGAAGAACGTCGGAAGATTGCCAAGTGGCGTGACGCCAACATTCTGGTTCCCGAGATCGCGGATCGGCTTGGCCGCGCGCCGTCGACCATCTACCGCGAACTGAAGCGCAATTTCTATGACGACAAGGAATTGCCGGAGCTGAACGGCTATTACGCTCTGAACGCCCAAGACATGTATGAGAAGCGTCGTGCTCTTCATCGCAAGATGATCATGCACCCGGAATTGAAGACGGCCATCGAGGATCGTCTCAAAGCCGGATGGTCCCCTGAACAGATCGCGGGCCGGATGCGGCTTGAACGCCACCCGATCCGTGTAAGCCACGAGACGATCTATCGCTTCGCCTATTCCAAGGATGGCCGCGCGGAGCAGTTTTACCGTCATCTTCCCGAACACCGCAGACGCCGCAGACCACGCGGTCATCGTCGGCATAACCGAACCCACATATTCGACGCACAAAGCCTGTCACACAGGCCAGAGCGCATCGCGGAGCGCGCGGAGTTCGGCCACTGGGAGTGCGATCTGATGATGTTCCGCAAAGAGCATGGAAAGATAAACGTGACATCGCTCGTTGAGCGTGTGAGCCGGTACGCTGTCGTGATGCGTAACGAGGACCGCCAGTCCAAGCCGATCATGGAGGCGCTGATCCGGGGATTGGCTCCCCTGCCCGCTGGCGCGCGCCAGTCGATCACCTTCGACCGGGGCACCGAGTTTTCGGCTTGGCGACGGCTCAAGGCCGGGATCGGAGCGGATGCGTGGTTCTGTGATCCGCAAGCGCCATACCAGAAAGGCACTGTCGAGAACACGAACAACAGGCTCCGAAAGTACCTGCCTCGCTCGACCGAACCGACGGCGCTGACAAATCGATATTTGAGGTCGATTTGTCAGCGCCTCAATTCAACGCCGCGCAAATGTCTCGGCTACCACACACCAGCCGAAGTCTTCGAAAGCAAGCTGATGGAAATCCGGAACCGGTTGGAATAAAAGGATATATCAGAAATTGCGCTTCACCGTGAGTTCACACCGGGCAGATTCTAAACTGGGTTGCGACAAATCCCCCCCCCCAGAAAGTGCTTGGGTTGGAGACCCCCGACCGAGGCCTTCAGCGAAGAGCTCATAAAACTGAGATAGTGGAAAACCGTCGCAACGACCCTTGAGCCTTCACAACAATGGGCGCCAGCGCTGTGACCTGACGCCCTTTTGTTTATGCGACGGACTGATCCTCGCCCGTGTCGTGCACCTGCTGGGTCAGCGTGATGAAGGCGTCGTACTGCGACAGGAACACTTGCCCGGACAACTCGTCCAGAAAGGGACTACATTTCAGACGGTCCGCCACTGGCCCCTTCACCTCGGACAGGTGCAGCTTGATCCCCTGATCCGTCAGCCTTTGATTGATTGCCTCAAGCGACTCCAGCGCGCTCAGGTCGATCTCGTTCACCGCTGAACACATCAGGATCACATGTTTCAACTGATCGCGGCTCTGATGCACGCGCGACAGGATCAGATCCTCCATCCGCCGGGCATTGGCGAAATACAGGCTTTCATCAATCCGCAGCGTCAGGATCGCGGGATCGGTGATCACCTTGTGACGATGGATGTTGCGGAAATGCTGGCTGCCCGGCACCTGCCCGACCTCGGCCACATGCGGGCGCGAGGTTTTCCAGACAAATAGCATGAGCGACAGCAGAACGCCCGTGGCAACGCCCACTTCGACACCGACGCCAAGCGTCAGCACGATGGTACCCAGAACAGCGGCGAAATCGGCCTTGGAATAGGACCACGCGCGCGTCAGGATCGAGAAATCCACCAGCGACAGCACCGCCACGATGATGGTGGCGGCCAGCGTTGCCTTGGGCAGAAAATACAGCAGTGGCGTCAGCATCAGCGCCGCCAGCAACAGCCCCACGGCGGTAAAGGCGCCCGCCGCCGGGGTTTCTGCGCCGGCGTCGAAATTCACCACCGAGCGGGCAAAGCCACCGGTCACCGGATAGCCACCCGACAGCCCCGAAGACAGGTTCGCAGCCCCCAACGCGATCAACTCCTGGTTCGGTTCGATCCGCTGTTTACGTTTCGCCGCCAGCGTTTGCGCCACCGAAACGCTTTCCACATAGCCGATGATCGAAATCAGGATCGCAGGACCAATCAAGGTTGAAATCATGCTCAAATCGACGTTCGGCAGGCCCAGCGGCGGCAGTCCGGTAGGGACCGTCCCGACTACGGCGACCCCTGCCCCCGGCAGGTTCAGCGCCCAGGCCGCCACGGTGGTGCCGATCACGGCAAAGACCGGTCCGACCCGCGCAGCGGTGCCAGCGGTGCCGGCGCTTATCCCGAATTTCGACGTCAGGAATTTAGCCAACCCCTTGCGGACCCAGAACAGAAAGGACAGCGCGAACAGCCCCGTGATCAGCGTCGGCAAGTTGGTGTTTGGCAACTCCACCCAGATCGAGGACAGGATTTCAGGCAACGTGTGCCCATGCGCGCTAAGGCCAAGGATATGCTTCATCTGGCTTGCGGCGATCAGGATGCCCGAGGCGGTGATGAACCCCGCGATCACCGGGTGTGACAGGAAATTGGCCACTACCCCCAGCCGCAGGATCCCCATCGCCAGCAACACCAGCCCCGACAACAGTGCCAGCACCGCAGCGGCGGCGGTATAGTCCACCAGGCTCTCCAATCCCAGCGGCGCCAGTGCCGAGGCGGTCATCAGCGAGACCACGGCCACCGGCCCCACCGCCAGCGAGCGGCTGGTGCCAAAGATGGCATAAAACACCAGCGGCAGGATCGAGGCATAAAGCCCGACCTCGGCCGGAAGCCCGGCCAGCAAGGCATAGGCCAGCGATTGCGGGATCAGCATGATCGTCACGATCACCGCCGCGGTCATGTCGCCGGTGAATTGCGCCCGATCATAGGTTCGGCCCCAATCCAGCACCGGCAAAACCGCCCTCAGCCGTTCGGGAGAGAGCCGCGGCAGCGCGTTCAGAAACTTGATCAAGGGGGCGCACCTTTCTGTCGGTCCCCTGCCCCGCGTGCGGCGCATTTGCGCGGCGGGAAAAACGGGCCGGTTCGGAATTACATATTGCCATTTCTATATATGTAAGATCCCCGGCTTGTGAACCCCGCCAAGGGAGAGAAACGGCGCAAATGTCAAAATGCGAAAAGGCCGGGAAATCCCCGGCCTTTTCTGTTGATTCTCAATGCGGTGCGATCAGAAAAACGCCTGCAGCCCGGTCTGGGCACGTCCCAGGATCAGCGCGTGCACGTCATGGGTGCCCTCATAGGTGTTCACGGTTTCCAGATTCACCATGTGACGGATGACCTGGAATTCCAGGCTGATGCCATTGCCGCCATGCATGTCACGCGACATCCGTGCGATATCCAGCGCCTTGCCACAGTTGTTGCGCTTGATGATCGAAATCATCTCAGGCGCGGCGTTGGCCTCGTCCATCAGACGACCGACCCGCAGGCTGGCTTGCAACCCCAGCGCGATCTCGGTCTGCATGTCGGCCAGCTTCTTCTGGAACAGCTGGGTTTGCGCCAGCGGACGGTTGAACTGCTTGCGGTCCAGCCCGTATTGCCGCGCCCCGTGCCAGCAGGCCTCGGCCGCGCCCATCACACCCCAGCTGATGCCATAGCGGGCCCGGTTGAGACAGCCAAACGGCCCTTTCAGCCCCTGCACATTGGGCAGCAGCGCATCCTCGGATACCTCGACACCTTCCATCACGATCTCGCCGGTGATCGAGGCGCGCAACGACATCTTGTTGCGGATCTTGGGGGCAGACAGCCCCTTCATGCCTTTTTCCAGCACAAAGCCGCGAATTTTGCCGCCATGGGCGTCGGATTTCGCCCAGATAACAAAGACGTCCGCGATCGGCGCGTTGGAGATCCACATCTTGTTGCCGGTCAGCCGATAGCCGCCGTCGATCTTTTCGGCGCGGGTCTTCATGCTGGCAGGGTCAGAGCCGGCATCCGGCTCGGTCAACCCGAAACAGCCGATATGTTCACCGCTGGCCAGCTTGGGCAGGTATTTCTTGCGCTGCTCTTCGCTGCCATAGGCATAGATCGGGTACATCACCAGCGAGCTTTGCACCGACATCATCGAGCGATAGCCTGAATCCACCCGCTCAACTTCGCGCGCGACCAGACCATAGCTCACATAGCCGGCACCGATGCCGCCGTATTCCTCGGGGATGGTGGTGCCAAGCAGGCCCATTTCGCCCATCTCTCGAAAGATCTCGGGATCGGTTTCTTCGTTCTCGAAGGCCGACAGAACGCGCGGCTGCAGCTTTTCCTGCGCATAGGCGCGGGCGCTGTCGGCGATCATGCGCTCGTCTTCGCTCAACTGGTCGCTGAAGCGGAATGGATCGGCCCAGTCGAATCCGGCCAGATCGGGCGCGTCTTTGGCACGCAGCGTGGGGGCGGTCATGACAATCTCCTTTATCATATGCGTTTGCATGCGATGTATCACAGCGTTTGGGCAAGAAACAGCGAGACATTCGCATGGTTTCATGAGTAAACGGAATACATGCTTGCCCCGCGCCGATTCCTGCCTTCGATCGCCTCGCTTCGCGCGTTGGAGGCGCTTGAGCGATTGGGCAGCGCCTCGGCAGTGGCCGAGGAGTTGTCGCTGACGCAAAGCGCCGTCAGTCGGCAATTGCAGACGCTTGAGGAGCAGATGGGCGTGCCGCTGATCCAGCGCAGCCGCAGGCGCTTGTCGCTGACCCCGGCGGCGCAGGTCTATGTGGCCGAGATTCGCCCGGCCCTTGGACATATCGCGCAGGCCTCGATGCGGCTGCAGGTGCCGCAAGCGGGGGGCGCGCTGAACCTTGCCATCCTGCCGGCCTTCGGGATGCGCTGGCTGATGCCACGGCTGCCGGATTTCGCCCGGCTGCACCCCGAGGTGACGATCAACATGGCGACCCGGCTGCACCCGTTCAATTTCACCGGCGAACCTTTCGATGCGGCAATTCATTTTGGCACCGGCGACTGGCCCGGCACCGACCGGTTGCTGTTGAAACACGAACAGGTGGTGCCGGTCTGCGCGCCAGCCCTGCTTTCAGGCCGGGTTCCGGGCGATCCGCGCGCCCTGCTCACCATGCCGCTTTTGCATATCGAAACCCGCCCGCGCGCCTGGCAGGATTGGTTCACGCTCAAAGGGATCGAGACCAGCGGGCCGGTGCCGGGCACCATGTATGACCAGTTCTCGGCCATCATTCAGGCCGCTCTGCATGGGCTGGGGGTGGCGCTTTTGCCGGACTATCTGGCGGAACAGGATGTGGCGACGGGGCGGTTGGTGGCCCCCTTCGGCCAAGCGACCGAGGTGCCCGGGGCCTATTTCCTCGTCTGGCCGCAGGCCAAGGCGCACCATCCCCCGCTCACCGTCTTTCGCGATTGGCTCGCCGAGCAGGCCCAGCCTGAAGACCCCCTGCCCCGCTAAGCGCCGCCCGGGACGTTTTCCCGCTCTTTTTCTGGCCGAAAATACTCCCGCCGGAGGCTCCGACGTCCGCGATCGTGGAACCGCCCGTTCGGCGCTACAAAGGTCGGCGTTGAAAACACGCACACCCCGGGGCTAAGCCCGTTCGGCGCGGAAAACGCTCCACCGGAGCGTTTTCCGAGCGCGCCTCACCCCAGAGCATACCCCGCGCCGCGTACGGTGCGTACCGGATCGCCGCCGCCATGTTGGGTTAAAACCTTGCGCAGCCGCCCGATATGCACGTCCACGGTGCGGGTATCGACATAGATGTCGCGGCCCCAGACCCGGTCCAAAAGCTGTTCGCGGCTCCAGACCCGGCCGGGCTTTTCCATGAAGGTCGACAACAGCCGGAATTCGGTCGGACCCAGTTTCAGCGGATGGTCCGAGCGGCTGACCTTGTGGGTTTCAGCGTCGAGCACGATATCCTCGTATTCCAGCCGCAGCCCCACCGTCGAGGGACGTACCCGGCGCAGTTGCGTGCGCACCCGCGCCATCAGTTCCACCACCGAGAACGGCTTGACCACATAGTCATCTGCCCCGGTTTCCAATCCGCGCACCCGGTCCACCTCTTCCGAGCGGGCCGAGAGCATGATGATCGGAATCGACCGGGTTTCGGGCCGGGTCTTGAGCCGGCGACACACCTCGATCCCGGACAGGTTCGGCATCATCCAGTCCAGCACGATGATATCGGGCATGTCCTCTTCGACCAGAAGCAACGCCTCTTCGCCATTTTCGGCCCTGAGAACGCGAAAGCCCTCGGCCTCAAGATTGTAGCCCAGCACCTCGCGCTGGGCCAGTTCATCCTCGACCACCAGAACGGTGGGTTGATCGGCAGCCATGGCTTAGCCCTCCACCACACTTGAGGACGTGGTGTCGGCCTTGCTGCGCGCCTCGTCCGGGCGTTCGCCGGTGACCAGATACACCACCTGTTCGGCGATGCCGGTCACATGGTCGCCCATCCGCTCGATATTCTTGGCGATGAAATGCAGGTGCATGCAGGCGGTGATGTTGCGCGGGTCTTCCATCATGAAGGTCAGGAATTCGCGAAACAGCGCGTTATACATCTGGTCGACTTCATGGTCGCGCCCGATCACGTCGCGGGCCAGTTCCGGATCGCGCTGGATATAGGCGTCGAGCGCGTCCTTGAGCATCAACTCCACCTCGCGCGCCATCCGCCGCAGCGCTGCGGTCGAACTGTTCACCGGCCGCAACTGGGTCAGCACGCCGGTGCGTTTGGCGATGTTCTTGGAATAATCGCCGATGCGTTCAAGGTTGCCGCTGATTTTCATCACCGACAGCACCACCCGCAGATCCACCGCGGTGGGGGCGCGCAGGGCGATCAGCCGGGCGGTTTCCTCGTTGATCAGTTCCTCCAGCCCGTCGATGGCCGCGTCGCCGGCACGGACCTGTTCGGCCAGCTCCTCGTCGCGGGTTTCCAACGACCGGGCCGAGTCCGAAATCGCGGCTTCGACCAGACCGCCCATTTTCATGATCCGGGCCTGGATCGCCTCGAGATCACGGTCAAAGGCGGTGGCAATATGTTGCTCAGACATGGAAAATCCTATTCGCTTACCCGATGCGCCCGGTGATGTAACTCTCGGTGCGCGGGTCTTCGGGATTGGTGAAAATCTGTCCGGTTTCCCCGTATTCAACGAGATTTCCGAGATGGAAAAAGGCGGTCTTCTGGCTGACCCGCGCGGCCTGTTGCATCGAGTGGGTGACGATCACCACCGAATAGCTTTGGCGCAATTCGTCGATCAACTCCTCGACCTGCGCGGTGGCGATCGGGTCAAGCGCCGAACAGGGTTCATCCATCAACAGCACTTCGGGTTCCGTCGCGATCGCGCGCGCAATGCACAGCCGCTGTTGTTGCCCGCCCGACAGCCCGGTGCCCGGCGCATCCAGCCGGTCCTTGACCTCGTCCCAGATGGCGCCACGGCGCAGCGATTTCTCGACGATCTCGTCCAGTTCGGCCTTGCCACGGGCCAGCCCGTGGATGCGCGGCCCATAGGCGATATTGTCATAGATCGACTTGGGAAACGGGTTCGGTTTCTGAAACACCATGCCGACCTTGGCGCGCAACTGCACTGGGTCGACCTTGGGGTCATAGATATCCTCGCCGTCGAGCAGGATGTCGCCGGTGACCCGGCAGATGTCGATGGTATCGTTCATCCGGTTCAGGCAGCGCAGAAAGGTGGACTTGCCGCAGCCCGACGGGCCGATAAAGGCGGTCACGGTCTTGTCCTCGATTTCGACGTTCACGTCTTTGATGGCATGGGTGTCGCCGTAATAGACCTGCACGTTGCGTGCCGAGATCTTGGTTTCGGTCTGCTCCAAGGCACTCTCCGTTTTGGCTGTGTCGTACATTCTGGGTGTCCCTAGGTTCTTACCATTTATTCTCGAACTTCTGGCGCAGGAAGATCGCGACAGCGTTCATTGCGACCAGAAAGCCGAGAAGAATGAGGATGGCAGCCGAGGTTCGCGACACAAAGCCGCGTTCCGGGCTGTCGGCCCAGATGAAGATCTGGGTCGGCAAGGCGGTGGCGCTGTCAAACGGGCTTGAGGCCGCCGAGGTGATAAAGGCGTTCATCCCGATCAGCAGCAGTGGCGCGGTTTCGCCCAGGGCCTGCGCCAGCCCGATGATGGTGCCGGTCATCACGCCGGGCATCGCCAGCGGCAGCACATGCTGGAACACCACCTGTTGTTTCGACGCCCCAAGCCCAAGCGCCGCCTCACGGATCGAAGGGGGCACCGCTTTCAGCGCGGCGCGGGTGGCGATGATGATCGTCGGCATGGTCATCAGCGCCAGCGTCAACCCGCCCACAAAAGGGGCCGAGCGCGGCAGGCCGAACCATCCGATAAACACCGCCAGCGCCAAAAGCCCGAACACGACAGAGGGCACGGCGGCCAGATTGTTGATGTTCACCTCGATAAAGTCGCTGAGCTTGTTCTTGGGGGCGAACTCCTCAAGATAGATCGCGGCGCCGATCCCCAATGGAAACGAGATCACGAAACAGGTGAGAAGCGCCCAGAACGTCCCGGCCAGCGCCCCTTTCAACCCGGCAAGCTCGGGAAAGCGCGAGTCTGCATTGGTGAACAGAGCCCAGTTGAACGGCTTGGTAATGGCGCCTTGGGCCTTGAGCGCGTCGAAATATCCGATCTCGGGGTCTTTCACGCGACGGTGCTGTTCCGGCGTGTCCCGGTCGATCAGGTTCTTGTTCAACTGGTCGAACGGGTCGGAAACCGGCACCGTCATCGTGATGGTCTGACCGATCAGCTTGGGATCGGCCACGACCATGTCGCGCAGCTTGAACTGGGCGCCGTTGGACAGGATCTTTTCCACCGATTTGGCGACCTTGCGCTGGCTCATATCGACGCCCGGGAGCATTTTCCCAAGCGAGGCGCCGAGCGCGTCGTCGAAACCACCGCGCGGAAGTCGGTCCAAGGGGATTTCTTCGGGATCAACAAAGACCTCAAGCGTCACATGGGTCTGTGTGAAGGCCTGCCAACCGGATGAGACAAGCGATCCCACCAGAATGATCAGCATCAGAAAGGCGACGCCGATGGCCCCAAGCCCGATCCATTTCAGCCGCGCCTGCTTCCTGCGGCGGCGTTTCAGCGATGCGGCCACAAGCTCGGTGGCCCGTTTCGGGGTGGGGGCGCCAGATGCGCTGGTGATATCGGTCATGTCCGGGGCCTCAATCATAGGCTTCGCGGTACTTGCGCACGATGCGCAGCGCGAAAACGTTGATCATAAGTGTGACGAGAAACAGCATCATCCCAAGGGCGAAGGCAGCGAGTGTTTTCGGGTTGTCAAAAGAGGTATCGCCAATCAGCAGCGTCACGATCTGAACCGTCACCGTGGTCACGCTGTCGAGCGGATTGATGGTCATCTTCGCGATCAGCCCGGCCGCCATGACCACGATCATGGTCTCGCCGATGGCACGGCTCACGGCGAGCAGCACACCGCCGACAATGCCGGGGATCGCAGCGGGAAACAGCACTGTCGTCATCATCTCGGCCCGGGTCGAGCCCAGCCCCAGCGCCGCATCCCGCAGCGAGCTTGGCACCGCCGACAAGGCGTCGTCGGCAAAGGACGAAATGAACGGAACCAGCATGATCCCCATGACGCCGCCAGCGGCGAGCGCGGTATTGGGCGCCACATCGATGCCGATCGACTGGCCAAGGTCGCGGATGGCCGGGGCGACGACAAGCACCGCGAAAAAGCCGTAGACCACGGTCGGCACCCCGGCCAGGATCTCAAGAACCGGCTTGATGACGGCCCGCAGTTTGCGCGGCGCGAATTCGTTGAGGTATATGGCCGAGAGCAACCCGACCGGGATCGCCACGAACAGCGCCACCACCGTGATCACCATCGTGCCCAAGATCACCGGGAGCCAGCCGAACGCGCCTTCGGCAGCGATCTGATCCTCGCGCAGGGGGATCTGGGGTTCCCAATTGGTGCCGAACAGGAATTCGCTCAACGGGACGCGATCCAGAAACCGCACGGTTTCATAGGACAGCGACACGATGATGCCGATGGTGGTGAAAACCGCCACCGTCGAACAAAAGATCATCAGGCCCGAGACAATTCTCTCGACCCCCTGACGGGCCCGAAACTCGGCCGTCACGCGCGAGCGGGCAAAGCCGATGATCGCCAAAGAAACCCCCGCGACGACCGCAACCATCCACCAGTCAGACTGGGTCCGCAGCGCGGAATAGCTGTCGGCGGCGGCGATTTTCCAGTCTTCCGGGGTGCCAAAAATCTGGCCGCGCGAAATGGATTTGATCTCGGCCAGAACAAGCTGGAGGGCGCCGTCCCCCTGCCCGTCAAGCAAGCCATCGGGCAGGCCGGACATGACGACGCGGTCGATGATCGGCCCTTCGAACGCCAACCACAAAAGGATGATCGTCAGGACCGGAACCAGCACCAACAGGGCCGCGAACATGCCGTGGTAGGAGATCATCGAATGCAGGCGGGCGCCGTTGGCCCGGATCGACCCGGCGGCCATGCGGTTGAGCAGATAACCCGCGAGCGTTGCCAGAATGAGCAGAAGAAAGGGAAGGGCTGTCATGTTTTCGGACGCTTTCCAAAAATAGGTCCCCGGGCCGAAACGGCGGCCCGGGGGTTAGGTCTTAGGCGCAGCTTAGTTCGGCGCAGTCATCGCGGTGCCGTTCAGAACAGCGTCCTGAAGTTCAACACGACGCTCGTCCGACAGGGCCACAAGGCCACGCTCGGCCAGATAGCCGTCGGCTTCAAGCGCGTCATCGGACATGTATTCCTCGATGAAGGCGTCGAGGTTGGCGATCACGCCGCGGTGCGCGTTTTTCACATAGAAGAACAGCGGGCGCGATACCGGATAGGATTTGTCGGCAATGGTGTCGGTCGAGGGCGCGACGCCGTTGATCTTGATCCCCTTCAGCTTGTCGAGGTTCTCGTACAGGAAGGAATAGCCAAAGATGCCAACGGCATCGGCGTCCGCCTCAAGGCGCTGAACGATCAGGTTGTCGTTTTCACCTGCTTCGACAAAGGGGCCGTCCTGACGCATGCGCGAGCAGTTTTCCTTGACCCATTTCTTGTCCTTGTCAAAGCCCTGCTCCTGAACCCAGGCGTTATGCTTGCAACCGGCATGCATCGCCAGTTCGACAAAGGCGTCGCGGGTGCCCGATGTCGGCGGCGGGCCATAGGCAAGGATCTCGGATCCGGGCAGGCTGGCGTCGATGTCCGACCACTTTTTATTGGGGTTGGGAACCATTGCGCCATCAACCGGAACTTCTGCGGCAAGGGCAAGGAACACCTGCTCAAGCGACAGATCCCAGTCGGCTTCGTTGCTGCGCGACACGGCAATCGACAACCCGTCAAAGCCGATCATCGCTTCGGAGATATCGGTCACGCCGTTTGATTGGCACAGCTCGTATTCCGATTTCTTCATGGCGCGCGACGCCCCGGTGATGTCGGGGTGGCCTTCGCCGATGCCACCGCAAAAGATCTTCATGCCGCCGCCGGTGCCGGTCGACTCGACGATCGGAGACGGGGCGCCGGTGTTGTTGGCGAACTGTTCGGCAACCGCTTGGGTATAGGGGAACACGGTGGACGAGCCGACGATGCGGATTTCATCGCGGGCGGCTGCGGCCGTGGCAGAAAGGGCGCCGAGCGCCAGCGCGGAAACCGTCAGTTTCACAAAGGACATATCTGTCTCCTTGGTATGAAATTAATGATCACCCTCATGGTGACCTTGGCGCCCGTCCTAGTGAGCGTGCATGAGGCTTTTGTGACAGTCATGTAACAGTTGCATGACACAGCGCAGGAAAAAGTCCCTTAACCCGCACGAAAGCCTTGTCCGCAAACCGGATTAAACTTGTCTAGACTTCGCAGACAACTCTCGCCCGGCCGCCCTACTGTGGTAAAATAACCGTAAAAACAGAGCCTTGAGCCTGCTCGCTTTCCACCCGCAGCCGACCGCGGTGGCGGTTGATGATATGTTTGACGATCGCCAACCCCAGACCGGTTCCGCCCAGTTGCCGCGAGCGGTGGTTGTCGGCGCGATAGAATCGCTCGGTCAACCGCGGCAGGTGAACGGGATCGATTCCCGGCCCCTTGTCGATCACCTGTATCCGCGCCGCAGGGCCACGCACCGCCGGGTCACGATCCGAGGCCGACAGAACCGCATCGACCCGCCCGCCACTGCCGCCATATTTGATCGCGTTCTCGATCAGGTTGGTAAAGACTTGCCGCAACTGATCCACGTCGCCTGTCACCAGAACCGGCGCCTCTGGCGCGGCCAGCGACAGTTGCACCTGCGCACTGTCGGCCAAGGGGCGCAGTGAGGTGAGCGTCGCCTGCAGGATCTCGTTCAGATTCACCTGCGCCTTGGGGCGCACCCGCTCTTCGCTTTCAACGCGGTTGAGCGACAACAGATCCCCGACCAGCCGGTTCATCCGCCCGGCCTCGTCCTCCATGATGCCGAGAAAGCGATCGCGCGCCTCGGGATCATTGCGCGCGGGACCGCGCAGCGTCTCGATGAACCCCATCAAGGCGGTCAGCGGCGTGCGCAATTCGTGACTGACATTGGCGACGAAATCGCGGCGCATCTGCACCGCCTGCTCCAGATGTGTCACATCCTGAAAGGTGACCAACGTCGCCCCGCCCCGCACCGCGCCGATGCCGTGCACATAGCGGCAGGTCACATCATAGGTGGTGTCCTGAACCCCGTCATTGGACAACATGCGCGCCTGATGCGGGCTCTTGTCGCGCAGCGCTGCCTCGATCACATCCAGCACCGTGGGTTGGCGCAGGATGGTGGCGAAATGACGCCCGATGATCTGCTGCCCCAGCAATGTATGCGACTCGGGGTTGGCGGCGATGATGCGCTCGCTCTGATCGACCAGCAGCGCGGGCAGCGGCACCGCCGCCAGCAACCCAGAAATCAGATCGTCCTGCATGTTTTTTGCCTCCACACGGCTGTTTTCGGTGGCGGCCACCCTGCCCTGCTTTTGTAACTAGGATACGGCAGCGGCGGCGGCCTCGGAAAACACGGTTTTCAGCGCCTCTGGCTGTTCCAGCCCGACCGAGACCCGGAAAAACCCCTCGCTCAGACCCAGCGCGGCGCGTTCCTGCGCGCTGAGCGCCCGGTGCGAAGAGGACGCCGGATGCGACAGCGTGGTGCCGACATCGCCCAGCGTCGGGGCAAAGCTCAGCCCCTCGGCGGCACGGGTGAAGGCATTGGCGGCGGCGCGCCCGCCGGTCAGCTCGAAACTCACCATATTGCAGCCCTGCGTGCCCAGCAGCGCCACGGCCCGGGCCTGATCGGGATGATCGGCGCGCAGCGGATAGATCACGCGTTTGACCCCCGCCAGCCCGGCGAGATGATCGGCCAGCAGCACCGCCGTGGCCTGTGCCCGCTCAAAGCGCAGATCAAAGGTCAACATGCCACGTTCGGCCAGCCAGCAATCGAACGGGCTTGCGGTCAGACCGGCGGTGACCGCGAACACCCGCAACCGCGCGTTCAACTCGGGATCGCGGGCCGCGACATAGCCCAGCATCACGTCGGAATGCCCCGACAACAGCTTGGTCACCGAATGGATGACGATATCGGCGCCATGCTCGAATGGGCGGATCGCTTTTGGCGTGGTAAAGGTATTGTCCACCGCCAGCAGCACGCCCTTGTCCCGGCACAGTGTCGCCAAGCCCTCCAGATCGGCCACCCGCAGCGTCGGGTTCGATACCACCTCGATCAGCACCAACCGGGTCTCGGGGCGGATCGCGGCGGCGACGGCCGCCACATCCGTGGGATCGGCCAGCGTGGTTGCAATGCCCAGACGCGGCAGATCCTCGCTCATCATCCGCAGCGACCGGCCGTACAACTGGTTGCCGCCGACCACATGATCGCCAGCCTTCAACAGCCCCAAAAGAACCGCGCTCACCGCGCCCATGCCCGAGCCGGTCAGAACGCCGCCCTCGGCCCCCTCCATCGCGTCGAGCCGTTGCGCGACCACATCGGCATTGGGGTGCCCTTCGCGCGAATAGGTATAGCCCTGCACGCGCCCCTCGTATTGGTCATCCAAGGCGTCGGGCGTGTCGCTGGCATAGACCACCGAGGGGCTTAGCGGCGTGACAACCGGGGTGCTGGCGCTGGCGGGCAGCGGATAGGGCCGCACGAGCGAGCCCTTGGAGTTGCGTGTCATTCGATCGCCTTCAGTTCGTCGCGGTAACGGCGCATGTTGTCCTGATAGTGCAAGGTGCCCGCGTGCATCCGTTCGGCATGGGCATCGCTGATCTCGCGCACCACTTTGCCGGGGCTGCCCATGACCAGCGAATTGTCGGGAATTTCCTTGTTCTCGGTCACCAGCGCCCCTGCCCCGATCAGGCAGTTCTTGCCGATCTTGGCGCCGTTCAGCACCGTCGCGCCCATGCCCACCAGCGTGCCGTCACCAATGGTGCAGCCATGCAGCATCACCTTGTGACCGATGGTGCAATCCGTGCCGATGCTCAGGGGATAGCCCGCATCCACATGCATCACGCAATCTTCCTGCACGTTGGACCCTGTGCCGATGCGGATTTCCTCGTGATCGGCGCGCAGGGTGCAGCCGAACCAGACCGAGGAGCCCGGCTCCATCACCACCTTGCCGATCAGGTTGGCATCGGGGGCGACCCATGTATCGGCGTCGATCTTCGGTTTGTGCGGGCCAAGGGCATAGATTGTCATGACAATTCCTCGAATTCGGCCTGCAACGCGCGCACATGCGCCAGAAGGCTGGGTTGCTGGGTGCGGCGCAGGCGGGTGGCGGTGACGATGCTTTTCAGATTTTCCTCGGTGCGGTCGAGGTCATCGTTGATCAGCACGAAATCGTAATAGCCCCAGTGGCTGATTTCGGCCCAGCTCTTCTCCATCCGGGCGCCGATGGTTTCTTCGCTGTCGGTGCCCCGTTCGATCAGCCGGCGGCGCAATTCGGGGATCGAGGGCGGCAGCAGGAAGATCGACAGGGCATGTTGGGCCAGATCCGAATTGCGGATCTGTACCTCGCCCTGCCAATCGACATCAAACAGAACGTCCTCGCCGGAATTGATCGCCTCCTGCACCGGGGTCTTGGGCGAACCGTAATAGTTGCCGAACACATGCGCGTGTTCCAGCATCTCGCCCTCGTTCACCATCCGCTTGAACGACTCTTCGCTCAGGAAATAGTAATCCTTGCCGTCGACCTCTCCGGCGCGTGGCTTGCGCGTGGTGGCCGAGACCGAAAACCGGATCGACGGATCCCACGCGCGCAGCCGCTTCGCCAGCGTCGATTTCCCCGCGCCCGAGGGCGAGGACAGGATGATCAGTAGTCCGCGGCGTTTGCTCATGTCATGTTCCTTTCCCGATCATTCCACATTCTGCACCTGTTCGCGCATCTGGTCGATCACCGCCTTCAGGTCCAGCCCGACCTTGGTCAGATCTACGTTCTGCGACTTGGAGCACAGGGTATTGGCCTCGCGGTTGAACTCCTGCATCAGGAAATCCAGCTTGCGCCCGACCGCGCCACCGGCCCCGACCAGATCGCGCGCGGCCCCGACATGGGCGCGCAGGCGGTCCAGCTCTTCGGTGACGTCCGATTTCACCGCGATCATCGCCAGTTCCTGCGCCACCCGCTCGGGGTCGGCGCCCTCGGCGTTGTCCAGCACCCGGGCCAGATTGGCGCGCAGCGTTTCGGCCATGGCCGCCTTGCGCGCCTCGGCCAGATCGCTCGCCGTCGTGACCAGCGTGCTCAGTTGCTCCAGTTGCCCACGCAGCACCTGCGCCAGCGCCCGACCCTCGGCTTGCCGCATCTCCAGAAAGGCGGCGATCAGCGGACCCAGTTCGGCGCAAAGCTGCTTGACCAGCGCGGCGTTGTCGCCCTCCTCTGCGGCGGGCTCCATCATGCCGCGCAGCCCCAGCAGATCGCTGGCTTTCGACGGCGCCAAGGACACCCCGCGCGCCATCGCTTCGGCCTCGATCTGCGACAGTGCCTCGAGCGCAGCCGACAGCACATGGGGGTTCAGCGCCGCGCTGCTGCTCGCATCACTTCGGGTCAGGCGCAGCGACAGGGTGACATTGCCCCGCGTCACCGCCTTGGCCAGATCGGCGCGCAACGCCGTCTCCAGCCCTTCCAGCCAATCCGGCACCCGCAACCGCAGATCCAGCCCCTTGGCGTTGACGCTGCGCAGCTCCCAGCCCCAAGAATAGATCCCACGCTCGCCCTTGGCCGAGGCAAATCCGGTCATTGATCTGATCATATGCTGGGTGCTCCGTTTCCGCATTGCGCCGTCTCGGGGCGCAGGTAAAGGCAATGCGCCGGTCAGGGCAAGCCCCCGGCGATCGGTCCGGCACCGGTGCGACGTTAACCAGAGATTAAGGAAACGCTCCAAATTCGAGCAGAATTGTGTCAAGTTAACGGCAGGGTAACCAATCCGGCGGAAGTTTGGCAAAGCGTCGCGCGCGCCTGAGGACAGGGGCGGCGATATGGTCAGGACCCGATCGGTGATCGGGCCCGCGACAGCAGATGCAGGGTAACAGGTCGGGTGTAGGGTATGAGTGAGGACGCCAGCATGCAGCAAAGCGAGATCGGATGGAAAAAGGTCGTCGTGCTCGACCGGTTCCGCAGCGGTCGCAGCCTGTCACCGCTGCGTCAGGCCGAGGCCTATTGGCTGGCGCTCTGCGGGGAAACCGGGGTGCCACGCCGCAGCCAGATCGACCCACGCGCGCTGGGCAACATCCTTGAGCACAGCTTTATCCTTGAACGGGTATCGCGTCGCGCTGCCCGGTTCCGCCTTGCGGGCGATCACCTGACCGCATTGGCCGGGATGGACCTGCGCGGCACACCGTTCACGGCGCTGTTTGCGGATGAGGCGCGGGCCGAGGCCGGCGCGATCCTGCAACGGGTCTTCACCGCGCCGGCGGTGGCCGAACTGCGGTTGCAGACCTCGCTGTCGGCGCGCGCACCTGCTCTTGAGGCGCGGATGCTGCTTTTACCACTGGCGACGGAAGACGGCGATGTCGCGCGCGCGCTGGGCGTGCTTGTCGCCGATACGACGCTGCGCGCGCCGCCGGTCCGCTTTGACATTGCCAACCGCCTGCTGCGTCCGGTCGCAACCGCGCCACAGGCCCCCGCGCAAGCCCCCGTGCAAACAGAAGACCCGGGACAAGCGGAAGACCCGCCAAAGCCCTTGGCACTTACGATCTCACCCGCGTCCCGCTCCACAGACGGTTTTGCCGAGGCCCGCACAGCGCTGGAGGGCCAGCCGCCACATTTGCGGCTGATCAAATAGACACGGACTGTCGGTGAGGCAGAGTTTAGGCGCGCGCCCGGATGCCCCGGGCGCGCGGTTCGCTTTACTTAACTGGCGGCGCGTTCGACCCGCTGAGCGCGCAGCGCGCTCAGTTCCTCGGCAACGAGAAAGGCCAGCTCCAGCGATTGGCTGGCATTCAGGCGCGGATCGCAGGCGGTGTGATAGCGATCCGACAGGTTTGCCTCGCTGACCGCGCGCACGCCACCGGTGCATTCGGTCACGTCCTGACCGGTCATCTCGAAATGCACCCCGCCCGGCACCGTGCCCTCGGCCGCGTGCACGGCAAAGAATTCGCGGACCTCGCGCAGCACCAGTTCGAACGGGCGGGTCTTGAACCCGGTCGAGGATTTGACCGTGTTGCCATGCATCGGGTCGCAGACCCAGACCACATTGGCCCCCTCTTCGCGCACGGCCTTGATCAGGCGCGGCAGATGCTCGCCCACATTGCCGGCCCCGAACCGCGCGATCAGGGTCAGCCGCCCGGCTTCGTTGCCGGGGTTCAGCTTGGCCATCAGCAGCTTGAGATCCTCGGCCGTCATAGACGGCCCGCATTTCAGCCCGATCGGGTTCAGCACACCGCGACAGAACTCCACATGCGCGCCATCTGGCTGACGCGTACGGTCGCCAATCCAGATCAAATGACCCGAGCCCGCCAGCCATTTGCCCGAGGTGGAATCAAGTCGCGTCAGCGCCTCTTCGTATTCCAACAGCAGCGCCTCGTGGCTGGTATAGAAATCCACCGTCTGCAGGGTATGCGCGGTGTCGTTCTTGACCCCGGCCGCCTTCATGAAGTCCAGCGTGTCGGTGATTCGGCTCGCCATCTCGCGATAACGTTCGGATTTCTCGCCCTCGGTGAAGCTCAGCGTCCAGCTGTGCACCTGATTCACATCGGCATAGCCGCCGGTGGAAAACGCGCGCAGCAGGTTCAGCGTGGCGGCGGACTGGGTATAGGCCTGCAACATGCGGGCCGGGTCGGGAATGCGCGCCTCGGGGGTGAAGGCAAGATCGTTGACGATGTCGCCGCGATAGCTGGGCAGCTCGACGCCATCAACCACCTCGGTCGGTGCGCTGCGCGGTTTGGCGAACTGGCCCGCCATCCGCCCCACCTTGATCACCGGCACCTTGGCGCCATAGGTCAGCACCATCGCCATCTGCAACATCACCTTGAAGGTGTCGCGGATGCTGTCGGCGCTGAACTGTTCAAAGCTTTCGGCGCAATCGCCGCCCTGCAACAAGAATGCCTCACCGCGCGATGCGGCGCCCAATTCCTGCTTCAGACGGCGTGCTTCGCCGGCAAAGACCAGCGGCGGATATTTGGCAAGCTGACCCTCGACCGCAGTCAGGGCCGCGCTGTCAGTATAATCGGGCATCTGCACGCGCTGCTTGGCGCGCCAGTCCGATTTGCTCCAGTCCGTCATTGTTTCTTCTCCGCTTGGCGTATCAGGGGGTCTGTATACAAAAGCCAGAGGATAGAGGCCATATCCCATTTGCGGCACTTGACGCCGCAAATAACCTCTGAGCAAGCTGTGGATCACGGTCGGGTCGACACTGGATTCGGCGCGGACCTGGTTCGGAAAGGCCTCCGATGGAAGAACAACGTGAAGCCGTCGCAGTCGATCAGCCTCTGGGCCGTCCCCGTCGCTTTGTCTTTGTTCTGCTCGATAATTTCACGCTCCTGTGCTTCGCCTCGGCGGTTGAGAGCCTGCGCATCGCCAACCGGATGTCCGGGCAGGAACTGTATACTTGGCGCCTGATCGGCGAGGGCGGCGAAGAGATAACCTGTTCGTCGGGCACCACCTTCAAGCTTGACGGCGGGCTGGATGATTTGCAGCGCGACGATACCGTGCTGCTGTGTGGCGGGATCGAGGTTCAGAACGCCACCACCAAAAAGCTGCTGTCCTGGTTGCGGCGCGAGGCGCGCAAGGGGGTGATCATCGGCGGCTTGTGCACGGCCGGATACGCCATGGCCCGGGCCGGGCTGCTGGACGACAAAAAGGCGACGATCCATTGGGAAAACGCCGATAGCTTTGCCGAGGAATTCGACGAGGTGCAGCTCACCAAATCGGTCTTCGTGATTGACGGCAACCGCATCACCACTGCCGGCGGCACCTCTTCCATCGACCTGATGCTGAAACTGATCGCCGATGATCATGGCGAGGATCTGGCCAACGCAGTGGCCGACCAGTTGATCTATTCCTCGATTCGCACCGATCAGGACACCCAGCGCCTGTCGGTGCCGACCCGGATTGGCGTGCGTCACCCCAAGCTGAGCCAGGTGATCCAGATGATGGAAACCAACATCGAAGAGCCGATCAGCCCCTCGATCCTTGCGCGCGACGTGGGCATGTCGACCCGCCAGCTTGAACGGTTGTTCCGCCGCTATCTGAACCGCTCGCCCAAGCGCTACTATATGGAGCTGCGGCTGCAAAAGGCACGCAACCTTCTGATGCAGACCGATATGAGCGTGATCAACGTGGCGCTGGCTTGCGGCTTTGCCTCGCCGTCGCATTTCTCGAAATGCTACCGGACGCATTACAACACCACGCCCTACCGCGAACGCGGCGCACAGGCGGCGCGGCTCTCGATCTGAACGCAAGGCTTGGGCTGCGGGCGACGTCACACTCGCCGGGGCAAACCGTACAAAATCGACGCCAAAATCCCCGTTTTCTCGCCGCGCTGGGCCACCAGATATCCTGCTACAAAGCGCAGAAAGATCCGCGTAAGGCACAGGGCGAGCCCCCATTCGCGCCTTCGCCAAGGGGGGGTGATTTTGATCACGGATCTCGCGCAATCGCTGCGCGGGAAAAAAAATCCGGACGGGATCCATCGCACGGTGTTACGCTCTGGCAACGTTAGTACTTTTCTTTTTCTCAGAGCTTGCCTAGGGTCTGCACAGAACTTCACCGTTCAAATTTGGGAGTAATGAACATGAAAAAACTGCTTATGGCGACAGCCCTGAGTTCGTTGGGTGCGACGGCCGCATTTGCTGCGGATGATATCAAAATGGGTGTCGCGGCGGCCTTTACCGGCCCGCTCGAATCGCTTGCCCCGCCGATCGCGCGCGGTGCCGAACTGGCCATCGAAGAGGCCAACGCGTCGGGTCTGCTGCTGGGCGGCATCACCGTGAGCCCGGTCCGTGCTGACACCACCTGTATCGATTCAGCGGCCGCAACCGCCGCTGTCGAGCGTCTGGTCACCGGCGACAAGGTTGTCGGCGTCATGGGGCCGATGTGCTCGGGTGCCACCACCGCAGTGCTGCAGAACGTCGCCGTGCCCAACGGCATCGTCATGATCTCGCCCTCCGCCACCTCGCCGGCGCTGACCGATATCGAGGACAACGGCCTGTTCTTCCGCACCGCCCCTTCGGATGCCCGTCAGGGCGCCGTGATGGCCCAGATCATTCTTGATCATGGCATCAAAAGCGTGGCTGTGACCTATACCAACAACGACTATGGCAAGGGCCTCTCAAGCGCCTTTGAAACCTCTTACAAGGCGGCAGGCGGCACCGTCACGTTGACCTCGGCGCATGAGGACGGCAAGGCCGACTACTCGGCCGAAGTCGGTGCCTTGGCCTCTGCTGGTGGCGACGCGCTGGTTGTCGTGGGCTATGTCGATCAGGGTGGCTCCGGCATGGTACAATCCGCACTGGATTCCGGCGCCTTTGACACCTTTGTGTTCCCCGACGGCATGGTCGGCAGCGCGCTGGTGGAGCGGTTCGGCTCGGATATCGACGGCTCCTTTGGCCAGAACCCGGCAGCTGCCGGCGAAGGTCGCGGTCTGTTCAACGATATGGCGACGAAAGCCGGTTTCGACGGCACCTCGGCCTTTGCGGGCGAAGCCTATGACGGCGCGGCTCTGATGCTGCTGGCGATGCAGGCTGCTGGCTCTTCCGATCCTTCGGTCTACAAGACCAAGATCATGGATGTGGCCAACGCCCCGGGCGAGATGATCCTGCCCGGTGAAATCGGCAAGGCGCTGCAGATCCTCGCCGATGGCGGTGAAGTCGACTATGTCGGTGCCGCAGCGGTCGAGTTCATCGAGCCGGGCGAAAGCGCCGGGACCTACCGCGAAATCACCATCGAAGGTGGTGAAATCAAGGTTGTCGGCTACCGTTGACACCATCGCCCTGACAACTATGACAGCCCGGCTTGATGCCGGGCTGTCTGCTAACAGGGCAACCGTTCCACGCGAAGTTAGGGGAAGGTGATGATCGCCGTAGAGAATCTCCACAAACATTTCGGCGGGTTCCATGCGGTAGACGGCGCGTCGCTGGAAATCGCCGAAGGGTCCATTACCGGGCTGATCGGTCCGAACGGGGCCGGAAAAACCACGCTTTTCAATGTGATCGCCGGTGTGCTTCCGCCCACCTCTGGCCGTGTCACCATGGCGGGCGAAGACATCACCGGACTGCCGCCGCATCAGCTGTTCCACAAGGGGCTGTTGCGGACGTTTCAGATCGCGCATGAGTTCGGCTCGATGAGTTGCCGGGAAAACCTGATGATGGTTCCTGCCGCGCAATCGGGCGAAACGCTGTGGAACACCTGGTTCGGGCGCAAACGCATCGCCGAGGAGGAACGCGCGTTGCGGGCCAAGGCCGACGAGGTGCTGGAGTTCCTGACCATCGAACATCTGGCCGACCAACAGGCGGGCCAGATCTCGGGCGGGCAGAAAAAGCTGCTGGAACTGGGCCGCACCATGATGGTCGACGCCAAAATCGTCTTTCTAGACGAGGTCGGCGCCGGGGTGAACCGCACCCTGCTGAACACGATCGGCGATGCCATCATCCGGCTGAACAAGGAACGAGGCTATACCTTTGTGGTGATCGAACACGATATGGATTTCATCGGCCGCCTTTGCGATCCGGTGATCTGCATGGCCGAGGGCAAGGTTCTGGCCAAGGGCAGCCTGGACGAGATCAAGGCCAATGAGCACGTGATCGAGGCCTATCTGGGCACCGGCCTGAAGAACAAGGACAAGATCGACGCCTGACCGGCGGATGGTCGCACAAGAAGAACCGAAACCGGAAGAACCGAAAAGAGAACGTGAAAACAGCGTTCCGATGGGGGTTAGCATGATCAGACAACCGAACCTCAGGGTGTCCCGATGAGCGGCGGCTATGAAAACCGCAGCAACAAGGACGCGACCATCACCAATACGGTGGGCAAGGGCGAGTTCGACCCGCATCCCGGCACCGGGCACCCGATGGACACGGCCGAGGCCTTTCTGGTCGGCGACAGCATGACCGGCGGCTATGGCAAGGGGCCAGACATCCTGCACGATTGCACCCTTTCGGTGAACCCGGGTGAAATTGCGGTGATCGTGGGGCCCAACGGCGCCGGGAAATCCACCGCGATGAAGGCGGTTTTCGGCATGTTGGATTTGCGTCAGGGCTCGGTCCGGCTGGATGGTGAGGATATCACCAACCTCAGCCCGCAAGACCGGGTGGTTCGGGGCATGGGGTTTGTGCCGCAGAACAACAACATCTTTACCTCGTTGACGGTTGAGGAAAATCTGGAAATGGGGGCGTTTATCCGCCGCGATGATTTCCGCGAGACGCTTGCCCAGATCTATGACCTGTTCCCGATCCTCAAGGACAAGCGCCGTCAGGCTGCCGGAGAACTGTCGGGCGGCCAGCGTCAACAGGTGGCGGTGGGGCGCGCGCTGATGACCCAGCCCAAGGTCTTGATGCTGGATGAACCGACCGCCGGAGTCAGCCCCATCGTGATGGACGAGCTGTTCGACCGGATCATCGAAGTCTCGCGCACCGGGATCCCGATCCTGATGGTCGAACAGAATGCCCGCCAAGCGCTTGAGATTGCCGATCGCGGCTATGTTCTGGTGCAGGGTGCCAATGCCTATACCGGCACCGGGAAACAGCTTTTGGCCGATCCCGACGTGCGCAAGTCGTTTTTGGGAGGGTGAGCAGATGGATTTCCTGAACGCCATCGTGGCGCTGTCCAATTTCGTTCTGATCCCCGCCATCGCCTATGGCTCGCAACTGGCGCTGGGGGCGCTGGGGGTGACGCTGATCTATGGCATCCTGCGGTTTTCCAACTTTGCCCATGGCGACACCATGGCCTTTGGCTCCATGGTCACGGTTCTGGTGACCTGGTGGTTCCAGTCGATGGGGATCAGCTTTGGCCCCCTGCCCACGGCGCTGCTGGCGCTGCCCTTCGGCATTCTGGGCTGTATGGCGCTGGTGCTGATCACCGACCGGGCCGTCTATCGGTTCTATCGCGAACAAAAGGCCAAACCGGTGATCCTGGTGATCGTGTCGATGGGGGTGATGTTCATCCTGAACGGCGTTGTCCGCTTTATCATCGGGCCGGACGATCAGCGTTTTGCCGATGGTGAACGCTTCATCATTTCGGCCCGCGACTTCAAGGAAATGACGGGGTTGAGCGAGGGGCTCGCCATCAAGACCACGCAGGGCATCACCGTGGTGGTGGCTGTGGTCGCGGTGGTGCTGTTGTTCTGGTTCCTCAACCGCACCCGCACCGGAAAATCGATGCGCGCCTATTCCGACAACGAGGATCTGGCGCTGCTGTCGGGCATCAACCCCGAACGGGTGGTCATGTATACTTGGCTGATCGTGGCGGCACTGGCAACCGTGGCGGGTACGCTCTACGGCCTCGACAAAAGCTTCAAACCCTTTGTCTATTTTCAGCTTCTGCTGCCGATCTTTGCCGCGGCCATCGTCGGCGGCTTGGGCAGCCCGCTGGGCGCCATCGCCGGCGGTTTCGTCATCGCCTTTTCCGAGGTGACGATCACCTATGCGTGGAAAAAGGTTCTGGTCTATCTGCTGCCTGATGCGCTGGAGCCATCGGGGCTCGTCCAGCTGCTGAGCACCGATTACAAATTCGCGGTCAGTTTCGTGATCCTGCTGATCGTGCTGCTGTTCCGGCCCACGGGCCTGTTCCGGGGGAAATCCGTATGAGCACCACACTCAAGAACACGCTGCTGTTTGCGCTGGTCGGGGCGCTGATCCTGCTGACCGGTGTCATGCAAAGCTGGAACTCTGCCCTGTTGATCCTGAACATGGGGCTGATCTCTGCCATCATGGCGATCGGGGTCAACCTGCAATGGGGGTTTGCCGGTCTGTTCAATGTCGGCGTCATGGGCTTTGTCGCCCTTGGCGGACTGGCGGTGGTGCTGGTGTCCGAGCCGCCGGTGACCGAAGCCTGGGCGGCCGGTGGGATGCGCATCGTGCTGGGCCTGCTGCTGGGGGCGGCCACGGTCGTGGCGGCGGTTCTGGTCAATACACGGATGCCCGCCGGCCGTTTGCGCGTGGCGGTGATGATCGCGGTCCTGATCGGCGGATTCTTTCTGTATCGCGGGGTGTTTGATCCCGGCGTTGACGCCGTGGAACAGGTGAACGCGGCCGCAAGCGGATTTCTTGGCGGGCTGGGTCTGCCGGTGTTGCTGGCCTGGCCGGCGGGCGGGCTGCTGGCCGCTGGTGCCGCCTGGCTGATCGGCAAGACCGCTCTGGGGCTGCGCTCGGACTATCTGGCGATTGCGACGCTGGGCATTGCCGAGATCATCATCGCGGTGATGAAGAACGAGGATTGGCTGGCGCGCGGGGTCAAGAACGTGGTTGGCCTGCCGCGCCCCCTGCCCTTTGAGATTGATCTGCAGAACGACCCCGGTTTCGTCGAGCGCGCGGTCTCTCTCGGGATTGACCCGGTGACCGCCTCGACGCTCTACGTCAAACTGGGGTATTCGGTGCTGTTTCTGGTGGTGCTTCTGGTGCTGCTTTGGATGGCACAAATGGCGCTGAAAAGCCCTTGGGGCCGGATGATGCGCGCGATCCGCGACAATGAGGTCGCGGCCGAGGCGATGGGCAAGGATGTCACCCGCCGCCACCTTCATGTCTTTGTTCTGGGCTCGGCCATCTGCGGCATCGCTGGCGCCATGATGACCACGCTGGACGGGCAACTGACACCGGGCAGCTATCAGCCGCTGCGCTTTACCTTCCTGGTCTGGGTGATGGTGATCGTCGGTGGATCGGGCAACAATCTGGGCGCCGTGCTGGGCGGGTTCCTGATCTGGCTGCTTTGGGTGCAGGTTGAACCGATCGGGCTGTTCCTGATGCAGGTGATGACCTCGGGTCTTGCCGAGGACAGTGCGCTGCGGGCGCATATGCTGGACAGCGCGGCGCATATGCGCCTGTTCACCATGGGGCTGATCCTGCTTCTGGTGCTGCGGTTCAGTCCGCGCGGATTGATCCCCGAAAAATAGCGAGTGTGCCCAACGCCGCAGGAAAACTGAAAATGCGGCGCCCGTTTGAACGGGCGCCGTTTTTTATCGCCTAGCGGCCTTTGAAGAAACTGCCAAGGATGCCGCGCACGATGCGTCGTCCGGTGGTGCCCTTAAGTTCCTTGATCACCGCCGAGGAAAACGCCGATCCGAAGGTGTCCGTCTGCCGCCGCTGCGGTTTTGCAGTGGAACGGTCCGCCCGGCTGCCGGAATAGCGCCGCGCCGTGTTGTATTCGCGCGCCATGGGGTCGCCGGTGGCCTCGGCCTGTTCTTCGGCCTCGCCGGCGGCCTGTGCAGCTTTGGCCGCGCGGGCGGCAAGGATTTCATAGGCGGATCGGCGGTCAAGCGCGGTGTTGTATTTCTCCGCCAACCCCGAGGTCGCCATCACCGCTGTGCGCTCCTGTGGCGTGATCGGGCCCAGATGCGACGATGGCGGCCGGATCAAGGTGCGTTCGACCACCCCCGGCGCGCCTTTGGCTTCCAACATCGAAGTGACCGCCTCGCCGACGCCGACGTCGCGAATGGCCTCTTCGGTCGAAAACCTTGGATTCTCACGATAGGTCTCGGCAGCCATCCGCAGGTTCTTACGGTCGCGCGCGGTAAAGGCGCGCAGCGCATGTTGAACGCGGTTGCCAAGCTGGCCGAGAATGTCCTCGGGGATGTCCGATGGATGTTGGCTGACGAAATAGACCCCCACCCCCTTGGACCGGATCAGGCGGGCCACCTGTTCGACCTTGTCGAGCAGCGCCTTTGGGGCATCGTCAAACAGCAGATGCGCCTCGTCAAAGAAAAACACCAGCTTGGGTTTGTCGGGATCGCCCACCTCGGGCAGTTCCTCGAACAACTCGCTGAGCAGCCAGAGCAGGCAGGTGGCGTATAGGCCGGGCGAGGCCATCAGCTTGTCAGCGGCGAGGATATTGACCATGCCGCGCCCCTGCGCGTCGGTGCGCATCAGGTCGGCAAGCTCCAGTGCCGGTTCGCCAAAGAAATGCGCCGCGCCCTGATTTTCGATCACCAGCAGCCGGCGCTGGATCGCGCCCACCGACGAGACCGAGACATTGCCATAGCGCAGCGACAGCGTGGCACGGTTCTCGCCGATCCATGTCAGCAGCGCCTGCAGATCCTTGAGATCCAGCAGCGGCAACCCTTCTTCGTCCGACAACCGGAACGCGATGTTGAGGATGCCCTCCTGCGCCTCGGACAGGTCCAGCAGACGGGACAGCAGCAGCGGCCCCATCTCGGCGACCGTGGTGCGCAGCGGGTGACCCTGCTCACCGAAGATATCCCAGAAGGTGACCGGGCTGGCCCCGTAAGCATAGCCGTCGAACCCGATCGTTTCGGCGCGCGATGTGAAGGCATCGTGCAGCTTGAAGGTCTCGGTTCCGGGTTTCGCAAGACCCGAGAGATCCCCCTTGACGTCGGACAGCACGACAGGAACCCCGGCGTTCGAAAACCCTTCGGCCAGAATTTGCAGCGTCACGGTCTTGCCGGTGCCGGTGGCCCCCGCGATCAGCCCGTGGCGGTTGGCATATTTCAGCGCCAGCCCCTGTTTGCTGCCGTAGTCCGGGCCACCACCGCCCAGAAAGACCTTGTTGTCCATGTCATTCATCTCGGGTCATCCCGTTTTGGGCCCAATCATCTTGGCCATACTTCGTTAATACCTATCTGGAATAGTGGTTTCTGCCCGGCGCGGCAACGCGGTGCCCGGGGCAATTTCCCTCCTCGTCGGAGGGGCCGCGCGGTTCTGGCGCGGCCCTTTCGCCTTAGGGTTCTGAGAAAACGCACAGAAAACAGGCAAACATGGTGCGGCATGGGAATGTTCTCACCTTTGCTGTTGACCGAATCCAGCCCCTTTCGTAACTTCGTCTTTATAAATAAGTCGGCCTGTCCGACGGGGAGAAACAAAATTACGGAAGGGGGCCGGTTCGGCCCCCTTTTTCGTGTCTCCCGCTGCGGGAAAAACGCCGGGATCGGAACATTTCCGCGCGGGACGAGCAAAGGCCACTGACAGCGATCCGGCACCGTGATAAAGCAGCGCCAGCCTGCCATTATGGAAACGGGATAAACATGTTCAAGACACTGACCACTTTCTCCGCCATCGCCCTGGCGGCGTTGACCCTCCCCGCGGTCGCGCAGGATACCGCAACAGAACAGCCTGCGGGAACAGAGCAGCCCTCGGGCGAGCAACAGCTCGATCTGGGAACGCCCGCCGATGCGAGCCCGCAACTCGGCGAACGCTATTCCAAGGAAAAAGTCGGCGACTGGGATCTGGCCTGTATAAAGACTGAAAATGAAACCGACCCCTGTTCGCTGTTGCAGATCCTGAACGACGAAAAGGGCAACCCGATGGCCGAGTTCTCGTTGTTCCGCATCGAGGGCGAGGGTCAGGCGGTGGCTGGAGCGACCGTGATCGTGCCGCTGGAAACCCTGCTGCCTGCGCAGCTGACCCTGTCGGTCGATGGCGCCCCGGGCAAACGGTACGGATATTCCTTCTGCAATCCCTATGGCTGCGTGGCGCAGATCGGTCTCACCAAAGAGGATATCGCCGCCTTCAAGGGCGGGAGCGCAGCAACGCTGGCCTTGGTGCCGGCCCCGGCCCCTGATCAACTGGTGACGCTGAAGCTGTCGCTGCAAGGCTTTACCGCCGGGTATGACAAGGTGGACGTGGTCAAGAACCGCTGATCCCACGCGACACGCGGAAGATCGAAAATATGAAAACGCCGGACGGTTTGTCCGGCGTTTTTGCGTTCTACAACCTGTTTTGCGGCACCTTGTTTTGCGGCCTGCTCGGCTGTCAGATACGCGAACTCACACCCGGCGCAGCGCCAGCACCGCGTTGAGCCCGCCAAAGGCAAAGGCGTTGCTCAGCGCCACGTCGACCTTTGCCTCGCGCGCCACGTTCGGCACCACGTCAAGCGCGCATTCGGGATCCGGTTCCTGATACCCGATGGTGGGCGCGATCACGCCGTCACGCAACGCCATGATACAGGCCAAAAGCTCTACCGCGCCGGTGCCGCCAATCAGATGGCCATGCATCGATTTGGTGGAGGAGATCATCAAATCATCCGCATGCGGTCCGAACACATCGGCGACGGCGGCGCATTCGGTCTTGTCATTGGCGGCCGTGCCGGTGCCATGGGCGTTGATATAGCCTACGGCGTCGCCATTGATCCCGGCATCGGCCAGCGCGCCCGCCATTGCCCGCGCCGCCCCCTGTTTCGAGGGCATCACGATGTCCGAGGCATCAGAGGTCATGGCAAAGCCCGCCACCTCGCACAGGATCTCGGCGCCGCGCTTGCGTGCGTGTTCATATTCCTCGAACACGAACACCCCGGCGCCCTCGCCCTGAACCATGCCATTGCGGTTGGCGCTGAACGGGCGACAGGCATCCTTGGACATCACCCGCAGCCCTTCCCACGCCTTGACGCCGCCGAAACACAGCATGGATTCCGAGCCCCCGGTGAGCATCGCCGGCGCCGCGCCAGAGCGCACCAGTTGGAACGCCAGCGACATTGCGTGGTTGGACGACGCACAGGCGGTGGACACGGTAAAGGACGGCCCCTTGAGATTGTATTGCATCGAGACGTGGCTGGCAGCCGCGTTGTTCATCAGCTTGGGCACGACAAAGGGGTGTACCCGGTTCTTGCCGTCCTCATAGACAGAGCGGTAATTGTCATCCCATGTCGAGACTCCGCCGCCGGCAGTCCCCAGAACCACGCCGGCGCGCGCCGACAGCTCGCCATGAAACTCCAACCCCGCTTGTGCGACCGCCTCTGCGGCGGCGGTCAGGGTGAATTGGGTGAAGCGATCATAAAGAGACATCTGCTGACGGTTGAACCGCCCTTCGGCCTCGAAATTGCGGACCTGCCCGCCGATCTGGATCGCGAGCCGTTCGACGTCGCGAAACTCCAACTGACCGATGCCGCAGCGTCCTTCGCGCATCGCTTCCAGCGTTTCGGGAACCGTGTGACCCAGGGCGTTGATCGTGCCAGCCCCGGTGATGACAACGCGTTTCATGTGATCAGGTCCGTTCCCGCTGTGTCAGGATTGCTCGGCAATCATTTTTTCGATCCCGGCGATGATCGCGCCGACATTGGAGATGTCGAAATCGCTTTCCTTGGGATCGTTGGCGTTGAAGGGGATCGAGATGTCGAATTCCTCTTCGATGGCAAAGATGCTCTCGACCAGCCCCAGACTGTCGATGCCCAGATCCTCCAGCGTGCTGTCGGGCGTCACGTCGGAGGGGGACAAAACAGCCTGTTCGGCTATGATGGCAATAACCTTGTCGCGAGTGCTCATAGGGGCCTCTGATCTGCTGTACTGGGGCTGATTTACTCGCTCGATCCCAGTTTGGAAACCGCCTTTTTCAGGGCTGCGACATCGCGCAGGAGGCGTGGCAAACGGCGCTGTGCCTTGTAGATTTCGGTATGGGTTTCCATCTTGACCGCCGGATAACCCATCAGAACCCGACCAGCCGGCGCGTTCGACAGGATCTTGGTGCCGCCGGCGGCAATCACCCCGTCGCCGATAAAGACATTGTCGACGACGCCGCACTGACCGCCCAGCACGACATTGTTGCCGATATCGACCGAGCCAGAGATGCCGGTCTGTCCCGCGAACAGGCAATCCTGCCCGGTGCGTACGTTGTGGCCCAGATGCACCTGGTTATCCAGCTTGCAGCCATCGCCGATCTCGGTGGCACGGATGGTCCCGCTGTCGATCGTGGCATTCGCCCCGATCTCGACATCGTCGCCGATGCGCACCGCGCCCAGCGAATGGATCCGCAGCCAGCTTTGTGCTTTTGCGCCGCCCTGATCGCCCATCGTCTTGCGCACGTTCTCGGCGCCGGACACCTCGGGCGTGACAAAGGAAAACCCGTCCGAGCCGATCCGTGCGCCCGGCTGCGCGATAAAGCGGTCACCGATATGGACCCGCGCCCCGATGCTGACCATTTCGCGCAGAAAGGCCCCCTCGCCCAGCACCGTGTCCGTGCCCACATAGCAATGCGGCCCGATCACCGACCCCGCGCCGATCTTTGCCCCCGCGCCGATCACCGTCAGCGGGCCGACGCAGACGCCGATTCCCAGTTCTGCGCTGGGGTCGATCACGGCCGAGGGGTGGATGCCGGGGCCATAGCCCTGACCGGGGTCCATCATCCGGGTCAGCCCGGCCATCGCCATGCGAGGACGCGGAGCAAGGATCGCGGCACGCAGCCCCAACGCCTGCCAGTCCGCATCTGGCCAGACCATCGCGGCACGGGCCTGTCCCTGGCTGAGCGCTTCGGCGTATTTTGGCGACATCGCCAAGGCCAGATCGTCGGGCCCGGCACTGGCGGGTTCGGCGGCGCGACGGATCTGTAACGACACGTCGCCCCGGGCTTCGGTGCCCAGGGCGCGTGCGATCTCTTCGATGGTATAGGTCATTGCGGGTCCTGCGAACTGATCTACTTTGGACCCGTGCTTACCCCTGAACCGTGCCCAGGGCCACCCCGGCCTGATTGAGCGCATCCCAGATCTTGGCATCGCGTCCATAGACGTCGCGGCGGAACTCTGCCCGGCCCTGCTCGTTGGTAAAAGCGGTGCGATAGATGATGTGCACCGGCAGCGGCGTTTCCAGTTCGACCTTGGTTTCCACGCCGGTCTTCAGGATCGACTGGAACAGGCCCTGCGGATCATCGCTCTGCGCGGCGAGCAGGGCATAGGCGAACTCGAACGGTTCCTGCAGCCGGATGCAGCCATGGGAGAATGCGCGCACTTCGCGGTTGAACAGGCTTTTCTGCGGGGTGTCATGCAGGTAGATATTATAACGGTTCGGGAACATGAATTTCACCAAACCCAGCGCGTTGCGCGACGACGGTGGCTGGCGCATGTCGAACGGGAAAGAGTTCCCGGTATATTGCGAGAAATCGGCATTCGCCCGGTTCACCCGACGGCCACGGCTGTCGGTGATGATCAGATGGCCGGCGGCCCCGGGGTTGTTGCGCAGCTTGGGCAGGTATTCCTTGACGATGATCGAGCGCGGGATGTGCCAGCTCGGGTTGATGATCATGTGCTCCATCTCGTCAGAGAATTCCGGGCTGCGCCGGTCCGGCACGTTTTTCCCCACCACCGAGCGCGTCTCAAAGGTGACGCGGCCATGGTCGATGATCTTGGCGGAGAAATCGGTCTGGTTCACCCAGATGTGGCGCTCGCCGCGATCACGGTTCATCCAGCGTTCGCGCTCCATGGCCACGATCACCGATTTCAGCCGTTCTTGCACCGGTTTGTTGATCTCGCTCAGGGTGCCGCCGCCAGCGACGCCATCGGCCAGCAGCCCGTGGGCGAGTTGGAATTTCCGCACCGCCTGCTCCAGTGGCTTGTCATAGGTGCGCGTCGCGCTGCGTTGGAGGTAGCCCATCGCAACCAGACGGTCGCGCAGTGCAATCACTGCGGTTCCGGTATCGCCCGGTTCCAGTTTGCTGCCCGGCACGGTGGGGGCCCAGCCGCCGAGGGCGATCAGATGTTCAAAGCGCAGCTTTTCTTTCATCAGCGCGCGGTATTCGGCCGTCACCGGCGGCAAAGCCCGCAAATAGGCCTGCGGCGCGCTGTCAGCGAATTCGGTCAGATAGGCGGTCCGGTCATGCAGCGGCACCTTGCGCTTGATCCCGTCGTCAATCTTGGACGGGGTCAGCAAGCCGGTCTGCACGTCCTTGGCATAGGTGACAAAAGCGCGGCTCATCGCGACCTCGACCTCGCCCAGATCGCGGGTGGTGCGCACGGCGGCCATGCGCGCCTTAAGCGCCGCGACCCCATATCTTGCCTCGGGGAGCCCATGGACCGAGACGCCTGACAGCGCGTCGAGCAGCGCCGCGCGCCGGGTGCGCGCCATTTCCCCTTCGGCGGTCCAGATCGGCTGGTAATCGCGTTGGCGATAGAAGGCTGCGATGCTGTCATCGTCCGCTGCAGCCTCAGCAACCGCCTGTTTGAAGGCGGTGACTTGCGCCTGTGCGGGGGCAGTAACGGAAAACGTCAGCCCCAGTGCGCAGGCGGCCGCGAACAGCGTGGCACGGAGCGGAAACCGGATCGTCATTGTCATTTTGGCGTCCCTGATAACGTCGGAAAAATGTGTCTTTGCAATGGTTACGCCATCACTGTCTCTGCGCCAATGTACAATGTCCATTCACAATTCCTCTATCGGTCCTCTATCGGGGATTCTCTGGTACAGGTGCGGCGTGGCGGCATCTGTACCAGCGATGGCGCGGATCGAATTGTGGAATTTTGGGGCGGAATTCCCCCTTTTGCGCAAAAAATTGCCGAAAATCGGGTGCATGACAGGGTTGAAATATTCCGTGCTTGGCAGTCGAATCGTCTTATGGCATGCAGTCTGCATCTGGGGATGGATAAAAATCGTGTGCATAACATTGCGCGCTGGCAGGACGAAATTAGCGTACGGGACAACGCAGACCAATGGCAGATATGAACGGATCGGGAATTTCCCGGCGCTTTCTTTTGGGCGCATTCGCGGCAACCGCAGTAGTGGCAGCCCCAACATATTCCAGCGCAGCTGGTTTTCTTCGCGGCAGCGGTGATATTCGCAAGCTGAAGATGTACTCGGGCCGCACAGGCGAGCGGCTTGATATGATCTACTGGATCGACGGCGACTACATCAAGGACGCGGTCAAAGAGATCAACCACTTCATGCGCGACTGGCGCACGGATCAGATCAAGTCGATCGATCTGCGCACACTCGATATCATGGCAGCCTCGCATAACCTGCTTGATGTCAGCGAACCCTATCTGATGCTGTCGGGCTATCGCAGCCCGCAGACCAACGCGATGTTGCGCAGCCGCTCGCGCGGGGTCGCCAAGAATTCTCTGCACATGAAGGGTCAGGCCGCCGACCTGCGTCTGGGCTCCCGCAGCGTCAACCAGATAGCCAAGGCGGCGCTGGCTTGTCATAGCGGCGGTGTCGGGCGCTATTCGCGGTCGAACTTCGTCCATATGGATTGCGGCGTGGTGCGGACCTGGGGGGCCTGATCCCCTTTCGCAATTGACGTCTGTTCCGATGAACTGCCCCCGCCGTCACGCGGGGGCTTTTTCATGTTCGCTCTCCGCGATGGCATGACGCAGCTGCCGGTCCCGACGCCGCCCTTTACGGGACTGTCCGCCACATCGTAAAGAGTGGCAGACAGCCACGCCCTCGCCGACGACATCAGCAGACAGGACGCTTGCCAGATGATCACGATCCGCACCTTGATCTCCCGCCTCTGTTTGGTGGCCTGCGCCACACCCGCCGTCGCGCAAGAGGGCGCAATAGAGACAAGCACGCCGCTGTTTGGTGCCCCCGTCGCTTCCCCTGAGCCCCCCGTAACGGCCCTTGAATCGATCCCGTTGCCACAATTTCTGGTCGATGGCGGGCCGGTAATCTGGGCGATTTCCGCGCTGTCGATCATCACCCTTGCCATCATTTTGTGGAAGACCTGGGGCCTGGCCCGTGCCGGGGCCTGGCGCAAGGGCCATGCGCGCGACGCGGTGGCCGCCTATGAGCGGGGCGAGCGCGCCATGGCCGAGCAGATCCTGGCCCAAGGCGGCGGGCCGCGCTCGACCGTGGTGCGCGCCGCCGTAACCGGACGCGCCACCAAGCCCGACGCCCTTGCGCGCGAAGATACCCTGCGCGTGGCCCGCAATGAACTGGCCGAGGCCGCCACCGGTCTGAGGGCCTTGGAACTGATCGCCACCATCGCGCCGCTGCTGGGGCTGCTTGGCACCGTTCTGGGCATGATCGCGGCATTTCAGGCGTTGCAGGACAGCGGGGCGCGCGCCGATCCCGGGCAGTTGGCTGGCGGCATATGGGAGGCGTTGCTGACCACCGCCGCCGGCATGGCCGTGGCGATCCCGGCCTCGGCCGCCCTGACATGGTTCGAGGCGGTGATCGACCGCATGCGCCGCGATATCGAGGATGCGGTGACGCGGATCTTTGTCGCCCGCCCGCCCGAGGAGGCCGCCGATCTGACACGGGCCGCCGAATAACCATGCAAGAGCTGGCCCCGCCCCGAAGATCCAGGCGCCCCAGTCTGACGCCGATGATCGACGTCGTTTTCCTGTTGCTGGTTTTCTTCATGCTGGCTTCGCGCTTTGGCGTCGAACAGGTGATACCGCTGCCGCTTGTCGGCGGCGGTGAAAGCTATTCCGGCCCGCCGCGTCTGGTTGACATCGGTGCTGACGGGCTGCGTCTGAACGGGCGAGAGATTGCCCTTGAGGCGTTGATCGCGGCGCTGGCCCCTTTGATGACTACGGCAGAGGATACCATCGTGCTGCGCGGCGGCGCGGGGGCGTCGTTGCAGGATGTGGTGTCGGTCGCCGACCGGTTGCGCGCGGTGGGCTATTCCACCCTTGTTCTGGTGGAATAACCGATGCTGCTTGCCCCCCCGCGCCGCAGCCCACCCCGTGAATCGGTTGTTCCGATGATCAACGTGGTGTTTCTGCTGCTGGTGTTCTTCCTGATGACATCGCAGATCGCGCCGCCCGACCCGGTCGAAGTCGCACCGCCAATTTCGGTCGGGGGGGCACCTGTCGATCATGGCACACGCCTGTTCGTCGGGGCGGACGGCGTCGCGCGCTTGGACGGGATCAGCGGTGATGCGGCCCTGGCGGCGCTGGCCGCGCGGGATCCTGCCGCTGGCCCGGTGATCCTGGCCGCCGATGCCGAGGTGCCCGCTGCCACCATCGCCCGGTTGATGGCGCAGTTGGCCGGGCTGGGTCTGGCCCGGGTCGAGATGTCGGTGCAGCCGTGACGGGCGCTCTGGCGGAAAAGGTGGCGTTTGGTTTGATCGCGGCGGGGCTGCATGTGCTGGCCTTTGCCGCGCTGCCCGGAACCGGGGCGCAAACGCAGGGGGCGGGCGGCGACGGGCGCATCACCCTGCAAGGGGCCACGCCGCAGATCGAAGCGATGGTCGCCGCTTGGACCGCCCCGCCTGAAACGGCGCAGCCGGTTACGCTGGAGCAACCGATCCCACCAGCCATGGAGACCGCAGAGCCTGACCTGGCGCAGGCCACGCCGGAACCGATCCCAACGCGCCCTGTCCCGACGCAGCCTGAAAGGCCAACCGCTCCCAGCGCCCCGGATGCCGCGCAACTCCCGCTGCCACGCCCGATACCGACCCCGCCAATGGCTGATGCACTCGCCCTGCCCGCGCCGCAACCGGACCCCGCGACGATGGACCGCCCCGAGATCGCCGCGCCATCGCCGGTCCTCTCGTCCCGTCAACGCAGTGCCCCGACACCAGAGGCCCCGCCCGCGCCGGTGACGCCACGCGCGCCGGACCTGGCCGAGGCGCGCCAGCTGCCGCCGCCCCCACCTGCACCGCCAAAACCGCGTGAGATCGCCCCCCCCAAACCCGCCCAACAGGCATCAGCGGCGGTGCAATCGCAACAGGCAGCGGGGCGCGGTGGTGGAGCGCAGGCGGGAAACGGCAACAGATCGGATCGCGCAGCGCTGAGCCCGGGCCAGCGCAACAGCCTGATTGCCGCATGGGGCGCGCAGATCACCAACCGCATCGAACGCACCAAACGGGCGCCGCGCGGGCTGCGCAAAGGCGGGCGCGTGGTGCTGCGCCTGCAGGTCAGCCGCGCGGGGCAATTGCAATCGGTCTCGGTGCGGCAAAGCTCGGGCAATGCAGAGCTGGATGCCGCCGCAATCCGCGCGGTGCGCCGCGCCAAACGCTTTCCCGCCGCACCAGAGGGGCTGAACAAACCCTTCTACAGCTTTTCCCTGCCGGTGCGGTTCAACGACTGACCGGCGGCGGCCCCTTGCGCAGCGCCTCGTAAAGATCCGGCTCTAGATCAAGCTGCGCCTCGGCTTCTTTCAGCAGCCGTTCCTCGACCCGAGGCGGGGTCAGATCCACACCCTGTGACAGGGTGTCCAGAATGGTCTGCATCGCGGTCACGCGGGCGTATTTCTTTTGATTGGCCGGAATCAGATGCCACGGCGCCTGCTCGGTCGAGGTCTTTTCGAACATCTCGTTCGCGGCTTCCACGCTTTCGCTCCAATGGGCACGGTTACGGAAATCCTCATAGGAAAGTTTCCAGCGTTTCATCGGGTTGCGTAGCCGCTCTTCAAACCGCCGGGTCTGCTCCTTGGGCGAGATGTGAAAGAACAGTTTGACCAATCGCACACCGTCATCGGCCAGCATCTGTTCAAAGGTGTTGATCTCATCATAGGCGGCGCGCCAGCGGGATTCCGGCGTCAGCGCCTCGACCCGTTCGACCAAAACCCGCCCATACCACGATCGGTCAAACACCGAGATCGCGCCCTCGGGCGGCAGCCGCTCCATGAACCGCAACAGATAGTGGCGCTCCTTGTAATAGTCGCGCGGGGCCCCAATCGGCCAGACCTTGAACCCGCGCGGATCGAAGGCCTGCGACAGCCGCCGGATCGTGCCCCCCTTGCCTGCGGCATCCCAACCTTCAAAGACGATCACCGCCTTGTTGCCGGAATGCAGATAGGCCTGTTGTATCTGCGAGAGCTTGAGTTGCAGCGCGCAAAGCCTGTCCTCATAGGCCCCTTTCCCGATCCGCAGCGAGAGATCGGCCTTGTCCAGATTGGGGGGGGAGCTTTGTATCATGTGAGGGCAGCCTTTCGCGAGGGTGAGGTCAGGACGCAGTCCAGCGTGAGGCCCGAGGCCCCGCTTAACCGTAGCATATGCCAGGCCAGAACAAGATTGCTGGACAGCACCGGCAGCCCGATTTCGCGCTCCAGCGTGGGAACGACGGGCAAGGTGTTGAGATTGGTACAAGACAGAAACAAAGCATCGACTGGCGAGACTGGCGCGGCCGGGGCCAGCGCGCGTGCTGCCCGTGCCACCGACCCCGGGGTGATCCGCGCGACGCGGGCCTCTTCGGCCTCGTTGAAACTGCCAAAGACCGGGGTTTCGATCCCGTGGTGCGACAGCACCGCCCGCAACCTCTCCGAGACGGTATCGACATAGGGCGACAGCAGAGCCAGCCGATGCAGCCCAAGCGCGCGGCAGGCCGCGACAAGGGCGCTGACCGGCTCGCTCACATGGGTGCAGCGCGCGCCATTTCGCAGGCCGCTGGCCACACGGTCGGGGCCGATTTGCGCGGCGCCCGAGGTGCAGCCATAGCCGATCACGTCGAAGTCGACCGTGCCGGGCAGTAGCGCCGCTGCTTGTGGCAGGTCGGCTTCCATCTGCGCCAAGGTCTGCGGCGTCACATCCCGCCCGCTGGGAATCCGCGTCACCATCAGGTCGACCGACGCGGGCAAAAGCTGTCGGAAATCCGCCTCGATCCGCTCATCGACCTGAAGCGCGACAAGACCAAGCGTGGGACGGCTGCGCGGTTCGGTATCGAACGAAAAGACCTGCATGTCTCACCCCTCCAGACTGGGTATCTCGCGCGCGGCGGGGGTGGACAGAAATTCAGCCCCGCCGGCGCGGATGACGATATTTTCTTCATGCACCATGAGGTGATCCGGGCCCAGTTCCAACCCCGGTTCCAGCGTGATCACCATGCCGGCGGCCAGCACGGTCTGATCGCCGGAGATCAGCGACAGCCCCTCGGTCAGTTGCAGACCCAGCCCATGGCCCAGCCGACCCGCGCCGGGTGTGCCGTGCTGCGCCAGCGCCCGATGCAAGACATTGAACAGATCGCCGGCGGTCTGGCCGGGGCGCACTTGGGATGCGGCCTCCTGCGTGGCATCGATCAGGGCGGCATGGGCCGCGCGCACGGCGTTATCGGGGCGCCCGAGCGAGAAATTGCGGTCGAAATCACAGAAATAGCCGTCACGGATTACGCCGGTATCCAGCATCAGCACATCGCCCAAGCGCAACGGATCGGGGCCGGCGGGCGAGATCACGTCGCCATAGCCGCCCGGTGAAGCCGCACCCGCCAGATAGGGCACCCAATCGGCCCCTTCTTCAAGGCACAGGCACTGGAACCGGCGGAACAGATCGTCAAGCGGCACCCCGGCCCGCGCGATCTCCGGCACCCGGGCAAAGGCCCGGTCGGCCACGGCGCAACTGGCGCGGATCTTGAAGATTTCGGCCTCGGACTTGATCATGCGCAACCCGCGGACGATCCCGCCATCATCGGTGAACCCGACGTCCGCCTGCGCTTTTAGTCGGCCCCAATCGGCCAGCGGCATGCGCAGGTGGCTTTCCAGCCCCATCGGCACACCGACCCGCCCGCCCGGCCCGGCCAGTTCGATCAAGGTATCGGCCAGCAGGCTAACCCCGTCATCCACCGGATCGGGGGCGGGCCAACTGCGGATATCGGTGATCCAGCCGCGCGCCATCAACGCCACACCGATCGCCGGAATCACCGCCACCGGATCGCCTGTGGCAGGCACGATCAGGAACCAAGGGCGGGTCGGGCTTTCCCAGAACCGGGTGAGAAAACCGCTGAAATACCTCAGATCGGCCTCGGTTGTCAGCAACAGCGCGGCCAGCCCTAGCTTTGCCATGCGGGCCTGCGCCCGCACCACCCGCGCGCGGTATTCCGAGGTTGGAAATCCGCGCGCCGGGCCGCTCATCCCTCGGGCCCTTTGCTGAGGATCGCCAGCGCGTACGGTCCCGCCGCAACGGTGCTGGGCTGCGGGATTGGGGCGCGCACAGCCATGACATTGGCGGTGCTGCGACGGGGATCGGGCTGGATGTCCATGGCGTCCAGCCGACCCGAAAGCCCCCCATGTGGTCAAGTGTTATCGTCGGCGCACGCTCGAAACACGCCTTGCGGAGAGTATCGTCGTGAAATTTTCATGCATCTTATGCGTGAAGTAACGATAGTAATCCTTTGTTAAGCATCAAAAAAGAGCATCTCTTCATGCTTGACATGAAAAAGCCGGGTACAGGGCCCGGCTTTCTGCACGTGCGACCCAGACTTGGGCCAGACTTGGCCAGACTTGGGGCCAACCTCAGGCGCGGCGACGGCGTCCGCCAGCGCGGCCACGGCGACCGCCTGCTCCTTCTTCCCCGGGTGCGGCGGGCGGTTTGTTGAACCGGATCCATGCGCCCCCATGGGGATCGTTGTTGGTCAACAGGTTGGCGGCACGGATGGCTGCCATCTCGGAGCCGGACTGGAACTGTGTACTGCCCAAGCCGAACAACCGGCAGAAGGTCTCGTCATCCATGCCTTCGGGCAGGATGATCCCGGCGGCCTCGATCTCGGCACGTTTCTCGGCGATCTTGATTGGCCCGATCGGCAAGGCGCAGGGGTTCATGATGGCGCTGGTCATGCCCGCACCCATCGCCATCGGCAGAAAGGCGTTGTTGATCCCGTGCCGGTTCGGCAGCCCGAAGGAAACGTTGGAGGCGCCGCAGGTGGTGTTCACACCCAGCTCTTCGCGCAACCGACGCACCAGGGCAAAGACCTGTTGTCCGGCGGTGGCCATCGCCCCGATCGGCATCACCAGCGGGTCGACCACGATATCATGCGCCGGAATGCCGAAATCGGCAGCGCGTTCGACGATCCTTTTAGCCACGGCAAACCGCACGTCCGGGTCTTCGGAAATGCCAGTGTCATCGTTGGAGATCGCAACCACCGGCACGTTGTATTTCTTGACCAGCGGCAGAACCAGCTCCATCCGTTCCTCTTCACCGGTCACCGAGTTCAACAGCGGACGCCCCTGCGCCGCCGCCAGCCCCGCCTCGAGCGCGCCGGGCACCGAGCTGTCGATGCACAACGGCACGTCGACCAGAGCCTGCACCATCTGGATGATCTTGGTCATCAGCGGCGGCTCGGTCTCGTTCGGGTTGGGGTTGGAATTGTAGACAACCCCGGCATTGATATCGAGGATGTTGGCCCCGGCGGCGACCTGCGCCACGGCATCGCGTTCCACGGTCGAGAAATCGCCCGCCTCCAACTGCGCCGCCAGCTGTTTGCGGCCAGTGGGGTTGATGCGTTCGCCGATCACGCAAAAGGGTTCGTCAAAACCGATCACGGCTGTCTTGGTTTTGCTTTCGACTACAGTGCGCGTCATTAAACGGCCTTTCAGCTTTGATTTGCGGGGGCGGCAGAGCTGCCGCCATGTTCAATCGCCCAAGTGGCGTTGGTCTTGATACCGCCCAACGGAAAGAAATGCACGTTGGTGATGTTGAAATCCGGATTGGCGGCCTTGTGGGCGGCCAGATCTGCCAGCACCTGCGTGGGTTCATAGGGCAGCAACAGCTTGGTGACATCCATTGCCCGTTTTTGTAGCACCTTGAGCGAGGGGCCGACACCGCAGGCGATGGCGAACTTGATCAGCGTCTGCAATTTGGCTGGCCCGGCGATCCCGATATGGATCGGCAGATCAATCCCCGCCGCCTTGAGCCCCTCGGCCCAGGCGATGATCGGCTTGGCGTCAAAGGCGAACTGGGTGGCCAGCGCCATTTCGGCATCGCTGCGTTCATTGAATTTCTGTTTCCATTGCAGCGCTTCAAAGACGATCTTGTCGCCGCCATCGGGGTCGATATCGCGGTTGCCTTCGGGATGGCCCGCCACGTGCAACCGCTTGAACCCGGCCTTGTCAAAGGCCCCGGTCTCCATCAGTTGCATCGAGCTGTCGAAAGCGCCCTGCGGCTGTGCAAGGCCCCCGGCCAGCAACAGCGCCTGATCGACGCCGGCCTCGCCCTGATACATGGCGATCCAGTTTTCCAGCGTTGCCTTGTCCTTGATGATCCGGGCGGGGAAATGCGGCATCACTGCAAAGCCGTCGCGGGCCAGACGGGCGGCGGTGCGCACCATGTCCTCGATCGGTGTGCCGTCGATATGGGCGATGTAAACCCGGGTGCCTTCGGGCAGAAGATCGCGAAAATCATCGACCTTTTCGGCGGTCCGCGGCATCACCTCGATCGAATAGCCCTGCAGCAGCGCCTCGACCTGCCGGTTCACCGGGGCTTGGGCCGTCGTGTCGCGTTTTTTGAAGTTCAGCAATGCCATAGCGGCCTCCCAGAGTGATGTCAGGCTCACGCCCAGCCGTTGTTCGCGATCAGGGCCTTGATCCGATCCTGATCGTATTCGGTTTCCAGACGTATCGCCTCGGACTCGGCCAGTTCCGCTGGCTCGCCTTCGACGCGATAGGGATCACCCTTGCGCCATTCAGCGAGATAGGCATCCGTTCCCGCCGCACCACTTTTCATCGCGGCGCGGTCAATCGCCTGTTCAAACCGCTCGGCCAGCGGGCGTTTGGTGCCCCGCCGCCCCTTGCCGACGATGACTTGGGCCGGAATGTCGCGCCAATAAACGATGGTAATGTCCGGCATGGTCTGATTCCCCGTCTGCTCAACAACCTCTCTACGGCAGGAGTGCCGCGCGGCGACGCCGGTTTTCGACGAAAACGACACCGTCCGCGACCAATGCCTAGGCAATCGCGCCCTTGCTGGCCAGCCTTTCGACGGCTCATTCTTTTCAAGTTCAATATGAGCGCAGTGATCCCTTGCACGGGCGGCAGCAAAGACATACCTTTGAATTAACTCAAAATCGGAGGGCGTGTTGTCATGGCGCCCAAGCGTCCCAAAGGTGCGGGCGCGTTCCCGAAACCGGTCGAAAGCCCTGCGCCGTCCCGGCCCGATCCTGATGCGCTGTATGCGGCGCTGGATCTGGGTACCAATAGTTGCCGCATGCTCATTGCCCAACCAAAGGGCAGCGGGTTTCATGTGGTGGACAGTTTCTCGAAATCGGTTCAGCTCGGCTCCGGGCTGGAGCGGACCGGGCGTTTGTCGCGTGCCTCGATGGCGCGCACCATTCAGGCGCTGCGCATCTGTCAACAAAAGATCAAGCGCAACAAGGTGCGGCGGATGCGGCTGGTCGCAACCGAGGCCTGCCGACGGGCCCAGAACGCGCGCGAATTCATTCGTCAGGTCCAGCGTGAAACCGGCCTGAGCCTTGAGATCATCCAACCGGAGGAGGAAGCGCGGCTTGCCGTGATCTCCTGCGCGCCGCTGGTCTCGACCAAGACCGAACAGCTTTTGGTGGTCGATATTGGCGGCGGCTCGACCGAGCTGGTCTGGATCGACATATCCTCTGTCCCGCGCCGCGACCGGCCAGCGGCGATCATGCGGTTGCATGCAGGGTTCCATCCGCCCGAAAGCCCCTTTCCCGCCGCCAAGGTGGTGGATTGGATCAGCGTGCCGCTGGGCGTGGCGACGTTGCGCGACCAGTTTTCGGATGTCGAGGATGACTCGGCCCGCTTTGCCCTGATGAGCTGGTTTTTCGAGGAAAACCTCTCGGAATTCGCCCCCTATCAGGACGTGCAGGCGCGGGAAGGGTTCCAGATCGTCGGCACCTCGGGCACCGTGACCACGGTTGCGGCCAGCCATCTGGGGCTCAAACGCTATGACCGGACCAAGGTGGACGGGCTGCGTATGACCTCGGATCAGATCGACAAGGTGATCCGTGGCTATCTCGACCTTGGTCCGATTGGCCGCCGTCGCGATCCGCGCATCGGCGAGGATCGTCAGGCGCTGATCATGTCGGGGGCCGCGATCCTGCAGGCGCTGCTGCGATGCTGGCCAACCGACCGGCTTTCGGTCGCCGATCGTGGCCTGCGTGAGGGGCTGCTTTATGCCCAGATGAGCGCCGCTGGCGTGCTGGAGGATGGCCCGTTCTGACGCGGCACCGGTGACACAAGACGCGGCCCCCGCAGTGGCCGCAAAAGCAAGGATACCCCCTTTCCCTTGCCGGGGACGGCGGGACCCAGTATCGGGGGTCGATTGCGGAGAACAGAACCATGGCCAAGAACACCACCGGGAAGAACACATCAGGACGCGGACAGCGCGACCTGACGGTGACGGTAAAGACCGCGCGAGGACGCAAAATGTCCTCGACGCGCTGGCTGCAGCGCCAGCTCAATGACCCCTATGTCAAACGCGCCCAGGCCGAAGGCTTTCGCGGCCGCGCGGCGTTCAAGATCATGGAGGTGGATGACAAGTTCCGCTTTCTGGTGCCCGGTGCACGGGTGGTCGATCTGGGCTGTGCGCCCGGCGGCTGGATTCAGGTGGCGGTTCCACGCGTCAATGCGCTGGGTGAAAAACAGGGCAAGGCCGTTGGCCGAATTCTTGGGATCGACCTGCAGGAGGTGGAGCCGCTTCCGGGAGCCGAGATCCATCAGCTTGATTTCATGGCAGATGATGCCGATGAGGTGGTCAAGGAATGGCTTGGCGGCAAGGCCGATGTGGTGATGTCCGACATGGCCGCCTCCAGCTCCGGTCACAAACAGACCGACCATTTGCGCATCATCGCGCTGTGCGAGGCGGCGGCCTATTTTTCGTTTGACGTGCTGGAAGTGGGTGGCACCTTTGTCGCCAAGGTTCTGGCGGGCGGTGCAGAGGGCGATCTGCAAAAGCTGCTGAAGCAGAAATTCACCAAGGTGATGCATGTGAAACCGCCCGCCTCCCGCTCCGACAGTTCGGAGAAATTCGTGGTCGCGACCGGGTTTCGCGGCTGATCAGGGGCGCGTTCCAGCTTGGTCCGGACAACGCCAAGACCGGGCGGCCAAGCTCATCAATCTCTCCGAATCGGGTCCGGCCAATGGCTGTTTGGAGCGTCGACGCAGGCGCCGCGCGGTATGTCGGGCCCGCGCCTGCTGATGGATCAGGGCGAACAGGCGGGCGTGACGGTCAGAGGTATCGTTGAGCGGCATGGCGGCGGGTCCAATGGGCTGTGTCTGAGACAGACCTACGCCGCAACCGGGCCGTCAATAAGGCAGGCATCTGACACTCCGGTGGAAATGATCAACCGGCCTTTGCTGCCGGATCTTCCGCTGTGGGGTCCTCAAGCGCGGCCTCGATCAGGGTGCCGTTGAACTCGGCTCCAAGGATCAGGATCGCGGCGTTGAGATACAGAAAGATCAGCGCCGACATCGCCCCGGCCAAGCCGGCATAGGTTGCCGAATAGGCGGCAAAGCGCGCGATATAGATCGAGAACCCCCAGCCGGCCAGCGCCCAAAGCACCAGCGTCAACACGACGCCGGGTAGAATCTGGCGCAACGGGTGGCGCCGACCGGGCAGCAACAGGTGACAGGCCACCACCCCCAGAACGGGCATCAGCGCGACGAACAGCCAGCTTGCGCCGACGCCGACGAACCACGCGCTTACCTCGCCCGGGACCGCGGCGCGCAGCATATTGGTATAGATCGGCAGAACCACATCTACCGCCAGCCCCGCCAGCACCAAGGCCGCCCCCGCCACGACAAGGCCAAGGCTCAGCAAACGGGTTTGCCAGAACGGGCGCGGATCGGTTTCGTGATAGGCCCGTTCCATCGCCACCCGCACCGCGTTCACCCCGTTGGATGCGAAATACAGCGCCAGCACCCCGCCCAATGTCATCAACCCGGACTCCGAGGCCGTCAGCACCGCTCGCAGTTCACGTTCGATCGGGATCGCGACCTGCTCCGGCCAAGCCCCGAGAAGGACCTGGAACAGATCGTCCACCGGCACATCGCGCGACAGGAACCCCGCCAGCGCCACCACGAAAAGGACAAAGGGAAACAGCGCCATCATCATCGACATCGCCACATGGCTGCTCATCACCCAGCCGCCCTTGTCGCCGAACCGCGCCGCCGCATGCAGCAGGGCGCGCAGGATACGCCGGGTTCGAGGGGGCAGGATGCTCATGCCCGCACCCTAGCCGCAGCCGCCGCCGGCATCCAGAGGCGACGCGCTGCCCCGTTGCCATTGTTTTCAATCGGCTGCACCATGCGCGCGATAGAACCGCCGGAATCCCCCGGCCCCACTTTGGGAGAGATGATATGAGCGATTTTGACGAGGTTACCGCCAAGCTGAAGCAGACCCGCGATGAGTTGAAGCTGCAATTGCATCTCGCCGGCAAGGAGGCCGAGGAGGAATGGGACGATCTGGTCAAGGACTGGGACAAATTCGTTCAGCAAAAACAGCTCAACAAATCCGCCGACGAGGTGGGCGAGGCTGCCAAGCAACTGGGCCTGCGCATGAAGGATGCCTTTGACCGGCTGCGCAAATCCTGATCCGGCACGTCCCGTCCGCGCCGCTCAGGCGCGAACGCTCTGATCCCTAGCCGGAGGCCGGGCGCATGTGGGTTATGATGGGTAGTCTGGCCGTCGCCGCGCTTTACGCGGTGTCGGTTCTGTTCGCCTTTCGCGCCGCCGCCACCGCCCGCACGGCGCAGGGGGCCGTGGGCTGGGTGGTGTTTCTACTTGCCCTGCCCTTTGCGGCCGTTCCGGTCTATCTGGTTCTGGGGCATCACCGGATGCGCGGCTATCTGATCTCGCGCCGCGAGTCGCGTCAGGTGGTCGAGGCGGTCCGCAAGTCCGCCGCCCTTAACGCCCCGGACCCGGAGCAGACGCAGATCAATCTGGCGCCGTTCGAATATTGCGCCAATTTGCCGGCTCTCCGGGGCAATGGGGCCGAGCTGCTGATCGACGGCAAGGCGGCCTTTGACGCCATGTTCGCCGCCATCGACGCGGCGCAATCCTATGTGCTGGTGCAATTCTATATCATCCGCAATGATGCGCTGGGGCGCGCCTTTCAGGACCGGCTGATCGCCGCCGCGGCGCGTGGGGTGCAGGTGCGGGTGATGACCGATGCCGTGGGCAGTTTCGGCCTGCCCGGTCGCTATTTTACCCGGTTGCGCGGGGCCGGGATCGAGGTGGCCCGGCGGAAACGCTCGCGCGCCCCGCGATTCCGGTTTCAGATCAACTTTCGCAATCACCGCAAAAGCCTGATCGTGGACGGCGAGACCGGGTTCACCGGCGGCTTTAACGTCGGTCAGGAGTATCTGGGTCAGAACCGCGCCCTTGGCCACTGGCGCGATACCCATGTGCGTCTGCGCGGGCCGGTGGTCTCGCAGCTGCAGCTTATTTTTCTAGAGGACTGGCACTGGATCACTGGCTCTGCCCCCTTTGCGGATCTAAGCTGGGAGGCCCCGCAAGCGCCGCAGGATGCAACCGGGCTGATCGTGGCGACCGGCCCGGGGGATGAGACCGAGACCGGCGGCCTGATGTTCTTTTCCGCGATCGCCGCCGCGAAACACCGGGTCTGGATCGCCTCGCCCTATTTCGTGCCCGATACCGATATCGTCACCGCCCTGCGCCATGCTGCCTTGCGCGGGGTGGATGTTCGCCTGCTGGTGCCCGACAGGGCCGATCACTGGATGCCCTGGCTGGCCGCCTGGGCCTATTTCGACGCCATCACCGAATCTGGCGTGCGCGTGTTCCGCTATACCGAAGGCTTCATGCATCAAAAGGTTTTTGTGGTGGATGACAGGCTGGCGGCTGTCGGCACCACCAACCTCGACAACCGGTCTTTTCGATTGAATTTCGAGGCGATGGCCTTGTTCTTTGATACCGGTTTCGCGGCACAGGTCGATGCGATGCTGCGCCGGGATTTCAAGCACAGCTATGAGTTGAAGGATCGGATCACGCAGCAATCGGCCCTGATCCGGTATGGCGCACCGGTGGCGCGACTACTTTCACCATTACTTTAATAGTGAACGACAACCTTATGAATATGCTTGGTTATTAAGTGTTTTGGAGGTGTCACTCAATCTTTGCGTTCATCCATGCAGGCGTCAAAGGCACGTTGGAAACTCTCCGCCCGTTTCTGATTGCGCTTTGCCTCGAACCGCTCGCGATGGGCGGCGCCGGCAAAGGGGGGCGCGGCAGGTGTGGCCGCCCCACTGCTGCGCGATACCCCGAGCGCAACTGAACCGCTGAGGCTGAACTTTATCCCGCCCGCCTCTGCCTCGATCGCGCGTGGGCGGTATCCGCTGCTCTGTTCTGCCTGCGCGCGGCAGGTCTCCTCCCGCTCGCCCGCCTGAGCGGTCGTGGCGGTAATGAGAACGGCAAACAGCGGGGCCAGAAGCAACGGAAAACGGATCATGTCCCCACCTCACCCGGAACCCAGCCCGGGGTCAATGCCGACCCTGCGCCCGCTGCGGCGAAACGCGGCAATCCGCCCAACCGACCGTTCCGGGGGCTGGACAGCACGGGCTTGAAGGCCAATTGATGGCGGGGTTGGAGATGGGGGCAAACCTCGTCGCACAGGAGGCCGCCATGCTGCAGATCGAGGATGTGAGCAAAACCTACCCCGGCGCGCGCCCGGTGCTGCAGGGCGTTTCGCTGCACCTTGATGCGGGCGAAACCTTGGCCCTGACCGGCGAAAGCGGCAGCGGGAAAAGCACGCTGCTGCACCTTGCAGGCGCGCTGGACGGGTTCGACAGCGGTGAAATCACCCTCGCCGGAACCCGGCTCTCCGGGCTGGATGACAGCGGGCGCGCGGCGCTGCGCCGGGGCTGCGTGGCGCTGGTGTTTCAGCAGTTCAACTTGATCCCCTCGCTCACCGTGGCGCAAAATCTCAGCTTTCATGCCCGGCTCGCGGGGCGGCAGGATCCGGCATGGATCAGGGATCTGACCGACCGGCTCGGTCTGGGGGAACTTGGCGCGCGCTATCCCGAACAGCTTTCCGGCGGGCAACAGCAACGCGTTGCCATTGGCCGGGCGCTGGCGGCGCGGCCCGCGCTGCTGCTTGCGGACGAACCCACCGGAAATCTGGACGAGACCGCCAGCGATGCGGTGATGGATCTGATGCTGGAGCTTGTGCGCGTCAGCGGCACCGCGCTGTTCCTTGTCACCCACTCCGAACGGATCGCCGCACGGCTTGACCGTCGCGCCCATCTTAGCGGCGGGCGCATCGCATGATCGGGGCCGCCCTTCAGGCGCTCGCGTCGCATTGGCGGCGGCATCCGCTGCAACTGGGGACGTTGCTGGCCGGGCTGGCGCTGGCCACCGCGCTGTGGTCGGCGGTGCAGGCGATCAATGCGGAGGCGCGCGCCAGCTATGCCCGCGCCGCGTCCCAGATCGGCGGCGCCACCCTTGATGTACTGGAGGCCCCGGGCGGCCCGATGTCGCGCGCACGCTATGTGGCGTTGCGCCGGGCCGGTTGGCAGCTCTCTCCGGTGTTGGAGGGCCGCACCCGGCTGGGCGAGGAACAGGTCACGCTGCTTGGCCTTGATCCGCTCACCCATCCGCCGCTGCCGGCGTTCGAGGCGGCGATGCAGGCCGATCAGGCGACGCTGGCACAGATGCTGACGCAGGGCGGTTTGCTACTGGCGTCGCCAGAGCTTGTCTCGGCCCTGAAGGACGTCCCCGGCCTGCCGCCCCTTCGCGCCAGCGACAGCGTTCCGCCGGGCATGGTGATCACGGATATCGGCCTTGCCGAACGCCTGTTGGCCCGCCCGGACCAGATCGACCGGCTGTTGATCCTGCCGCAGCAGCCAATGCAGCTGACCCCGCTGGACCAGCTTGCGCCCGATCTGCAACGCCGCGCCTCGCGCGCCGGGGCGGACACCGCGCGTTTGACCGACAGTTTCCATTTGAACCTCACCGCCTTCGGGTTGCTGTCCTTTGCCGTCGGCCTGTTCATCGTGCACGGCACCGTGGGGCTCGCCTTTGAGCAACGCCGCGCCATGGTGCGCACCCTGCGCGCGCTGGGTCTGCCGGTGTGGTTGCTTGCAGCGCTGATGCTGGCAGAGCTTCTGGCCTTGGCGCTGGTCGGCGGGCTGTTGGGGCTGGGGCTGGGCTATCTGGTGGCGGCGGCCTTGCTGCCGGATGTGGCGGCCACCCTGCGCGGGCTTTATGGCGCGCCGGTGGCGGGTGGGCTGTCGCTGCGCCCGTCGTGGATCGTGGGTGGGCTTGCCATGGCACTGATCGGAACGCTGGCTGCCAGCGCACAGGCGCTTTGGCGGATGCTGCGGATGCCGCTGCTGGCCGCGCCGGGGTTGCAGGCCTGGGCCCAGCGCGCGGCGCAGGGGGATCGCCGCATGGCGCTGGCGGGGCTGGGGTTGATCGCGGCGGGGATCGCAGCCTTGGCGCTGATCAAGGGGCTGATCGGCGGCTTTGCCCTGATCGCCGGGCTGATGTTGGGGGCGGCCCTGCTGTTGCCGCCGGTTCTGGCCGCGCTGCTCGGACTGGGGCGGCACCTGACACGGGGGCCGCTTGGCGAATGGCTCTGGGCCGATACCCGGGCGCAACTGCCGGGCATCGGGCTGGCGCTGATGGCCCTACTGCTGGCGCTGGCCGCCAATATCGGGGTCGGCACCATGGTCTCCAGTTTTCGGCTGACCTTTACCGGCTGGCTCGACCAGCGGCTGGTGTCCGAACTCTATCTCACCGCCCGCGACGATGCGCAGGGCGCCGAGATCGCCCGCTGGCTGGCCCCGCGCAGCGACGCGGTGCTGCCGATCCGCGCGGCGGAGTTCACGGTGCAGGGCAATCCGGTCACGGTCTATGGCGTGGTCGATCACCCGACCTATCGCGACAACTGGCCACTGTTGGATCGCACGCCAGACGCTTGGGCGCAGGTCAACGCCGGTCAGGGCGTCTTTATCAATGAACAGCTTGCCCGCCGCGCCGATCTCTGGCCCGGCGACGTGGTTCAGCTTGCGCCCGGCTGGGTGTTGCCCGTCGCCGGGGTCTATTCCGATTACGGCAACCCTACCGGGCAGGCGATCACCGCGCTGCCGGCGCTGTTGACCCATGCCCGCGCCGTGCCGAACCGCCGCTTTGGTGTACGGATCGTGCCCGAGGCGGTGCCAGATCTGATCGAGGCCCTGCGCGCCAAATTCGACCTGCCCGCCAGCGCCTTGATCGATCAGGCGGGGCTCAAATCGCGCTCACTTGCCGTGTTTGACAAAACCTTTGTGGTGACCGGCGCACTGAACCTGCTGACCCTCGGGGTGGCGGGCTTTGCCATCCTGACCAGTCTGCTCACCCTGTGGTCGCTGCGCCTGCCGCAACTGGCACCGGTCTGGGCGCTTGGGCTGACGCGTGGGCGGTTGGCCCGGCTGGAACTGGCGCGCAGCCTGCTGCTTGCCACGTTCACCGCGCTTCTGGCGCTGCCGCTGGGGCTGGCGCTGGCCTGGGTGCTGCTGGCGGTGATCAATGTGCAGGCGTTCGGTTGGCGCTTGCCCATGTACCTGTTTCCGCTCGACTGGCTGCGGCTGTTTCTGTTGGCGCTGCTGGCCGCCGGGCTGGCCGCCGCCCTGCCCGCGCGCCGCCTCTATCGCCTGCCCCCCTCGGAGTTGCTCAAGGTCTTTGCCAATGCTCGCTAGACTGGTTGTGATCCTTGCGCTGGCGCTGCTGGCGGCGCGGCCCGCCGGGGCGCAAGGCTTTGCCGGTCTGGGCAGCACGGCGGCGGCCGAGGGCTTTGCCACGCCGTCCCCAGACACCCGCCTCAGTTTCCCCCGCGACCACGGCCCGCACCCGGATTTCCGCATCGAATGGTGGTATCTGACCGCCAATCTCACCGGCCCTGATGGCACCGACTATGGTGTGCAATGGACGCTGTTCCGCACGGCCCTCGCCCTCGGAGAGGCCGAAGGCTGGGCCAGCCCCCAGATCTGGATGGGCCACGCCGCCGCCACCACGCCCCAGCATCACTATTTCGCCGAACGCTTGGCGCGCGGTGGCATCGGTCAGGCGGGCGTGCACAGCGATCCCTTCGAGGCCTGGATTGATGGTTGGCAGATGGCGGGCGAGGATTTCGACAGCCTGCGTCTGACGGCGCGGGGGGCGGAGTTCGCCTATGACCTGACCCTCTCCGCCGAGGGGCCTCTGGTGCTGCAGGGGGTCAACGGCTATTCGGTGAAATCCGCCGATGGACAAGCCAGCCACTATTATTCGCAACCGCACTACAGGATCGAAGGCACGCTCACCCTGCCCTCCGGTCCGGTCGCGGTCAGTGGTCAGGGCTGGCTTGACCGGGAATGGTCGTCGCAGCCGCTGGCAGCGGATCAGACCGGCTGGGACTGGTTCTCGCTCAGCTTTGACAGCGGCGCGCATCTGATGGGGTTTCGTCTGCGCGGGGCGCGTGGCGATTTCACCTCTGGCACATGGATCGCCCCCGATGGCAGCGCCACGCCGCTCGCCCCCGGCGCCTTTCAGGCCGCGCCGCTGGAACTGGCCGATGTGGCGGGGCGGCAGATCCCGATCCGCTGGCGCGTCACCCTGCCCGAACGCGGGCTCGATGTGGAGGTTTCGCCGCTCAACCGGCAAAGCTGGATGGGCACCCGGTTTCCCTATTGGGAGGGGCCGGTTCGCGTCACCGGCAGCCATGCCGGGCGCGGTTATCTGGAAATGACCGGCTACGAGTGATCCCGCCCAAGTACCCCGGCCCTATCGCGGGAACACCACCCCGTCCATCAGCTTGCGCGCGGTGCGCAGAATGCCCGCCTGCACCACCGCACCGCTGCCGTCCAACGTGGCGACCACGGTCATCTCTCCGGTCGGATGCTCCACCGCCAAACTGCGTTCAGCCCCCGCGCCGGTCTCGGCCATCGCATGGGCCGGGGTGCCTTCGATCAGACAGGCGGTGGCGACGCTGACCGCCCCCAGAACCCCGATCGCCTTGTGACAACGATGCGGTATAAAGGTGCGGGTCGAGATCGCGCCGCCGGCGCGCGCCGCGCTCACCATGCTCATCTTGGGCACCGATGAGTCGGCAACGTCGCCAAGATTCATCAGCGGCCCGCAGGCCAGCCGGATCGCTTCCAGCCGCGCGCGCAGATCCGCGTTCGCCTCAAGCGCCTCGGGGCTCTCCTCCCCGGTGATCCCCATGTCAGAGGCGCGCAACACCACGCAGGGCATGCCGTTGTCGATCATCGTCACCTCGACGCCCTCGACCACATCCACCACGTTGCCAGTGGGCAGCAGCGCGCCGCAGCTTGATCCGGCGGTATCACGAAACACGATCGGCACCGGCGCGGCATGGCCCGGCACCCCGTCGATCCGCGCCTCCCCCGCATAGGCGACGACACCGCCCGGCGTCTGTACCCGCGCCTGCGCCACCTGACCGGTGTTCTCCATATAGATGGTCACGGGCGTTTCGCCCTCGCGCGCCGCCACCAGCCCGCGCTCGATGGCAAAGGGGCCGACACCGGCCAGCAGGTTGCCGCAGTTCTGCGCATCGCTCACCAACAGGCGATCAACGAACACCTGCAGAAACAGGTAATCCACATCGACGCCCGGCCGCTCCGAGCGTTGGACCACCGCCACCTTGGAGGTCAGCGGATCCGCCCCGCCCATGCCGTCGATCTGACGCGGATCGGGGCTGCCCATGATCGACAACAGCGCGGCATCGCGCGCCGTCGCATCGCCGGGCAGATCCCCGGCCAGAAAATAGCCACCCTTGGAGGTGCCCCCCCGCATCCACATGCAGCCTATGCCGTCGCTCATCGAAACCCTTTGCTTCATCTCGGCCTTTACTTCTTATTGGCCCGCGCTTCTTCTTGGTGAAAATACTCCGGGGGAATCGCGGCTTGCCGCGATGGGGGCAGCGCCCCCTGCCCGCCGGGTCTCCACCTCAGACGTACTTCAACCCTTTCTCGGCCAGCCGTTCGCGCATCTTGTAAATGTCGAGCCCCAGTTCGCCCGCCTCGAACCGGGCGCGCTTTTCGGCCTCAAGGGCCTCGCGCGCGCGGGCCTTTTCCAGCACAGTTTCGGCCTCCTCGCGGCGCACCACGCAGACCCCGTCGTCGTCGGCCACGATGATGTCACCGGGATGGATCAACGCATCGGCGCAGACGACCGGAACATTGACCGATCCCAGCGTCTCCTTGATCGTGCCTTGCGCGAAAATCGCCTTGGACCAGACCGGGAACTGCATCTCGGTCAGATCGCGGATATCGCGCACACCGGCGTCGATGATCAGCCCGCGACAGCCGCGATGTTGGGCCGAGGTCGCCAGCAGATCGCCGAAATAGCCGGCCTCTGACGGCGAGGTCGGGGCCAGCACCAGAAGGTCACCATCGCGGATCTGTTCGATCGCCACATGGATCATCCAGTTGTCACAGGGCGGCGCCGAGATCGTCACCGCGCTGGCCGCCAACCGCACGCCGGAATAGATCGGCCGCATGTAGGAGGCCAAAAGCCCCTTGCGCCCCTGCGCCTCGTGCACGGTAGCGACACCGCATTCCCCCAGCCCGACGATCACCGCCGGGTCGGCGCGCGCGATGTTCTGCACCACCACGCCCTGCGTTCCTACGCCGTAGCCGCTCATGCCAATTCGTCCACGGTCTGCGGAAAGATCATCTGGAACCCTTCAGCATAGCGGCAGTTGCGCCCGCCCGCCTGACCGCCCGAGTTGCGGCGGAAATGGTTACCGCGGTTCTCGGCCACGTTGGTATAGAAATCCCACAGGTGCTCCTGCCCCTGCATGCATTCGATCGCCGCGCGCTTCTTGTCCCAGACCGGCGTGATGTCGAGAAAGACGTTGGGCTTCCATTCCATCTGCTCGGTCTGGTGCGGCTCGAACAGATAGAGCTGCGGCGCGCCCAGAACCTTTTGCCCCGGATTGTGGCCCCAGGCTTGCGCGATCATCCGGCATTCCAACGCGAATTGCGTCGTGTTCATGTGGTCGGTGTTATAGGGATCCCACTTGGAATGGCTCATCATCCACTTGGGCTGCACCTCGCGGATGATATCCACCATCTGCTCCTGCGCATCGCGATCCAGCCGCAACGGATAGTCGCCCAGATCGAGAAACCGGATATCGTTGACACCCAGCGCGGTGGCGGCATTGCTGGCCTCTTCGCGCCGCGCCTCCTTCACCCGCTCCAGCGTCATGCCCTCCTGTTTCCACAGCTTGGCGCTCTCGCCGCGCTCGCCATAGGACAGGCAGGCCACCGTCACCTCGTATCCCTTTTCCTGATGCAGCGCGATCGCACCGCCGCAGCGCCAGACAAAGTCGGCGGCGTGGGCGCTGATCACCAGAGCGGTCTTCTTGTCGGTCATGGGGGTCCCTCCCGGCACGGTTTCAGTTGCATTCTGGTTACGGCGGACGGCAGGCCAAGACCATTCCATTTCCCCTGCGTCGTGATAGGTTTTTGCTATAGCAGACGACGGTTCGGTGATTTTCACCCATCCCTTTTGCACTGCCTCAAGACCAGCCATGCGTCTGGCGCAGCCCTGCTTTTCACCGGAAATGGGGTGGTTTGTCGAAGGTTCTTCGGGTGTTACACTGCTCCGAATGGTCCTTGGCGGGGCGAATGCCACACAGCGTTTGGTTCGCCGGTGACGACCGTGATGGATGGCGACACAGGAGTACAGCAAACATGAGCCGCATCGGATTTCTTGGAACCGGACAGATCGCAGCGCCGATGGCGCGGTTCCTTGCCCGCACAGGCCATGATATCCTTGTCTCCGAGCGCAACGCCGCGCTTGCTGCCGCGCTCGCGGACGAGCATGGCGCGCTGGTCGTTCCCAATCAGGATGTGCTGGATCGCTCTGAAATCGTGTTCCTGTGCCTGCGCCCGCAGATCGCGCCCGAGATCATCGCCGGGCTGACGCTGCGCCCGGATCATCGCATCGTCTCGGTGATGGCCGGAATCTCGCTGGCCGATTTGCGCGACCTTTGCGCGCCGGCCACGGACATCACCATGACCATTCCTCTGGGCTTTCTTGAACAGGGCGGCTGCCCTCTGCCCGCCTTTCCCAACGCCGAGTTGATGTATCGACTTTTTGCGCCGGAAAACCCGGTGATCGCGGTGGCCGATGAAGGCACCTTCAACAAGCATTTCGCGATTTGCGCGATGGTCCCCGGCCTGCTTGATCTGATGGCCGGCAGCGCGGAGTGGCTGGCGGCGGATACCGGCGACCGGGACGGCGCCGAGTTTTATACCACACAGCTTTTCTCGGGCTTTCTGGCCGCCATGGGGCGCGAGCCCGGTGCGCTTGCCGAGGCGCGCGATGCATTGGCGACCGAGGGCACGATCAGCCTGCAAATGATCGAGGCGCTGCGTGCGGGCGGCGTAGGGGAGACCTTGCTTGCAACGCTGGAGGCGATCGGCGCGCGCTTGATCCCGACCTCCTGAGCCGGGGCCGCTTCCCCACTCCCCCGTCCTGTTCGCCTGCCCATGCCCCTTGCGATACCCTTCCGACAAGCGTCCGGGTCTGCTGCTGGGGTCGGGTGTTGGGGGCTGGCGCCCGTGTCTGGGCAGGAATCCGCGCAGATCACACCGGTTTGGCAGAAACTCGCGCAGAAAATTCCACACGGGCTGCGATGGGTTGAGGCAACGGCGCGTCCGCGCAACAAGGGCAGGGTTGAGGTTTCGTTTATCAGAGCAGGAATTGCCCATGCTGTTTCCGTCGATGCTGCGGCTTGCCGCGGCCCCCGTTTTGGGGGCTGCTTTGGTCGCCCTCGCTCCGATCCCGTCCGCCCATGCCGCCACTGAAGCCCGTGCCGTGAGCGCAAGCTGCGCAGCCCCGCTTTCGCGGGAAATGCCGCAGCGGACCTCGCGCGCGCCTTCGGGCAGTGCGGTGATGAAACAGCTCATGTCCGCCAGTGGGCCGGCGCGCGACAAGGCCATCGTCGATCAGGTGTTGTCGGGCAACCTGCCCGCGTTCCTGCGCGATCTGACCCCGGTGACCCTGGCCGGCAAGCTGGCCGATGGGGCGCAGGTTATGATCACCATCTGCGTCACGCCCGATTACCTTTCGGTCGGCAATGACCGTGATTTCGTGCGGGTGCCGATGGGGCTTGCCGGTGCCGCCCGCGTGGCAAGCGAGATGGGATTCCTGTTGCCGACCACCAAGATGGTCGATGCGATCTATCGTCAGGCCAAGGTGCATGTGGCCCCCAGCCCGATGACCCCGGGAAGCCAGATGAGTTCGACCGCCTATCTTGTCGAACATGATCACACCGTGGCGCGCCAGCGCGCCCGGATCAGCGGGGAGCCCGCCGCGCTGACCGCCGGGCAGAAGAAAGATATCGTGCTGACCAACCGGCTGCTGTCCAAACCGGGGCGCGTTGCGATCTATGGCTGGCACCGGATCAACGGCAAGCCGATCCAACCGCTCAGCACCGTGCATGGGGCGTCCTATGCCGACTACAGCCACGGCGTGCGGTTGGTCAGCCGCACCGCTTTTGTCAACGGCAAGCAAGTGTCGCTGTCGGACATCATGCAAGACCGCGACCTGTCGCGGATCGTCAGCGGCGAAGGCCCGATCGGCAATGCAGAACGGCTGCTCGCCAGCCTGTACTGAAGACGACAACGTTCAATGAAAACGGGCGCTCAGTGAGCGCCCGTTTTCTGTTTCAGATCGCGGTCTTGGGAGACATGCGGGGCCGTGCGTGTCGACCCCGCCGGTCACTTGATCGTTTTGCAGCAGCGAAATCCCAAGTGGTAATTTTCATGGCTCGCCGTGCTCATCACCCGGGTGCCATGCCAATAGGGTGCCCGCCAACGGCACCAATCGGGGTGGGCGCGGTACTTGTCCCAAATGAACCAACTGCCTTTCATTTCGGTCACGCCCAGCTTGGTACTGCCCCGGCTCGACATCTGGTCGGGCGCCATCGGCAGGTTCATATGCTCGGCCGCGTTGCCGTGCTGGTCATAGACCCCCAGCTTGCTGACGCAGCCGGGAAAGGCCCCGGTGGGATAGGTGTTGGAGCCGCAGGAATTATAGCCACCGCCACCGCAAGACGCGCTCTTGGTGCTGTTCTGGGCGCAGATTCCGCGTTGAAAGGCGGGCCCATAGGCCCAACTGGCACTGGCCGCATATTTTCCGTTGTGGATCGAACGCATCGCCGCGACCGACCCCGCGCCAAAGGGGTAATCGGGCGGCTCCAGCGCTCCGGCGCAGGCGCCTTCCCATTCATGCGCATCGCACAGCCGCTTGCCCACGGCGGCGCAAACCTCGGCGGCCTCCTTGGCCTTTACCCAGACCACCGGATAGGTGCAGGGAATATTGGGAAACTCGAACTGATCAATACAGGCGCGGGCATCGCTGGCGTTCTCAATGCGCGGATCATACAGCGGCGCCATGTACTTGTCGCCGCAGATCCGGGTGTTGCGAGCGTTGTCATAACCGCTCGAGGGGCTGCGCGCGCGGCATTGCTCCGGCGTCATCGGGTGGCGGGTGATCTTGGGGTTGCCCTGCCCCATGAAACCGGACCGGGCAAAGATCTTTTGCACCCGGTCCATCTGTGCCGAGGACAGGCGATGCACCTGTTCCAATTGCTGAAACAGCACCGCGTTGGCCTGTTGCAATGTGGTCTGGGCGGCTGCGGGGGCGGTGAACCCGGCCAGCGCGATCATCCCGGCGGCAAGTGTTGAGCGGATCATGTCTATGGCTCCTTTCGGGTCAGATAGAACAGGTCGCGATTGTCGGCAAAGCCAATGAACCGCGGCAGGATGGTGCCATCGCGCATCTTCTTCTCGATCAGCGCCATGCCCGGCACCAGATGCTCCACATGGACCTGACCGCCCTGGCGCGCATAGACCGCGAGATAGGTGTGCTCGAGCGCGTTCATGTCCAGCAACATGGCATAGTCACAGCCATAGGCCTGAAAGGTGCGCGCCATGGCCGAGGGCGTCGCGGTCGAGAAATAGCCATAGATCAGATAGCGGGTGCCCTGTGCACGCGCCATGCAGGCCCCGGCGCGCAGGGTGCGCAGTTCGGCCTTGGCCGACCCCGACCAATTGCCCGGCCCCCATTTTGTCACCCGGTCGCCCGGAATGCCCATGCCGGTTTCGGGGTCGGTCTCAAGGATCGGCACACCATTCTGACGGGCAAAGCGGATCTGTGGCAGCAAGGCGTCGTCCGCTGCCGTCCAGGTGTTCATATGCACACTGCCGTCGGTCAGTTCAAACAGCGTCGAAAGCCCCGGCCAGAGCTTGCTGAGCACGACGCCCTTTTCAACGAACCCATAGTGATGACCATAGTTGAACCCGGCCATGTCGCCATATTTGAACGCCCCATGCTGGCGCTTGAAGCCGGCGGTAAAGGTGGCCACGGCCTTGTTGGCGATCTCGGGATTGACCATGCCCAGCATCACCAGCGGATCGGGGCGGCTTACCCCATCCGGTCCCGGCAGGCCCTTGGGGCGCGCGTTCCACGACGGGCGCGGCGACCAGCCCAACGAGGGATGATCGGTGCCCACTGCATAACCAATGTCGAATTGCCCCATATCGAAGCCGATCATATAGCCGGTGGCGCGCGCCTCGATCCCGTCAAGCCGGTTCGCCGTGCCCGGCCCCTGCATCACCGCATCCGCGACATAGCGGGGCTGGAACGTGCTGGCGAACACGCCGGGTACACCGGTGACGGGATACCACGCCCCGACCGCCATCCGCCTTGGGTCCCCCCCCTTGATCGCCATATCCAGCAGCGTCGCGATCACCGGCCGCTCGCCAGACTCGAAATTGGTCAGCATCGGCGCAGGGCCGGCCGCCGGCCCGGTCGCGATCTGCCCAACCGCATCGCCGGTCTCCAACTGCGAATCCTTGAAGAAATTGTCACGTACGAATCGCACGATATTCTCGCCGCCCCAGACATTGTCGCGCAGAAACTCTGCGGTGGCCTCCAGCGTGGTGTACGCGCCGCTGATCTTGTTGCGCAGATACAGCTTGCCGTCACAGATCGGCGCATAGCCAAGCCCGGTCTGGCGCGCCTTGACCAACGCCTCATCGGCCCAAGGGCGGCAGCGGATCCCATCCACCAGCAGCGCCGGACCGTTCAGATCCAGAGTCACCTGCCGCGTTCCGGGCGCGGGGTTCTCCAGATGATAGCTGACCGGCGCCTGTTTCGCGCCCGCGCGCGTTTGCAGCAGGAACCACGCCCCCACCTTCGGGCTGAGATCGATCAAGGTGATCTCAAGCCCGGTCGCCTCATCCACTGCCGTCACAGTCGTGCGGAACGGTTGCAGATCCAGAATCGTCTTGGCCCGCACGGCATCATAGGCGGCGCGCTGCGCGGCCAGCGTGTCAGCCGTTTGCGCCTGCACCGTACCCGCCAGCAGCAACGCCGTTGCCACTCCGCCAAGACCTTGTGTAACCCGTCGCATCAAGCCCCTCCCCCCAGATATCATAGCACCAGCCGGATCAGTTTCAGTGCGCCTTTCTTCCACGGCACACGGTGCGAAACCCCCGCATGTGTCGATATCCGACCATGATTTTCAACATACCAGTCATAGTTGCGCACCAGCGCCTCTTCGTTGGAATGCTCAGGCGCAAAGCCCAGCCGCGTGGTGATCTTGTCGATGCTGACGAAACTGTCGGTGGCGGCGGTCTCATAGATCCACTTGTACAGCGGCGAGAGATGCAGCGCCTCCAGCACGCGCAAGATCGCGATCGCGGGGCCGACAGGAAAGCCGATGATGCGCTTGCCATGCCCGGCCCGGTCCAGCACCGCCTGAAAACTGTCGCGCAGGCTGCCATAGCGCGCCGCGCCGACGTTGAACGTGTCGTTCACCGCCGCCTTGTCGCCGGTCGCGCACAGGTAAACCGCTTGGCACAGGTCTTCGACATCCATCAGCTGATAGATATTGTCGCCCTTGCCCAGAACCGGAAAATTATGCCCGTCATAGGCAAAATCATACAGCAGTTCGAACGCGCCCAGCCGCTCCGGCCCGACAAAGGATTTCGGCCGCAGGATCGGCAGGCACAGGCCGCGGGCACGGAAATCGGCGCACAGATGTTCGGCCTCGACCTTGGATTCGCCATAGGGGCCGACGCCGTGCATCGCATCGTCCTCGGTCAGCGGATGGTGATCGGGAATGCCATAGACCGCCGTACTGGAAATATGGATATAGCGATCAATCCCCATCTCTTGCGCGGTTTCCATCAGCGACAGCGCACCGCCCACATTGGTTGAATGGATCTCGGCCGGGTCGGCCAGCGGCAGCGCCGCAGCACAATGAACCACCACGTCGATCCCATCAAAGGCGCGCGGGTGCAATCCCTTTTCACGGATATCGCCCTGCAGCACATCCACCCGGTCAGCCTCGGGATAGGCGAAGGGCGCAATGTCATAGCTGCGCACCTCGTGCCCACGCTCCAACAGATAGCGGATCAGGTTGATTCCCATGAACCCTGCCCCGCCGGTCACGAGAAATCGTTGCTTTGTCATGGTATTTCATCCTTCCTTTCGCCGTAGCAGAGCCATCGCTAACGGTGTCGCCATCCTGCGGTCAACGTGGACTCGTGGATATGACCTGTGTCAAGTGAGAGGGGTTCCCCCTGCGGTAGAGTTTTTCCTATATCATAAATGCCGCAGGCAACTGCCTTATACACTGCAAAAACAAAACGCTGCGAAGCCAGAAAAAAGAAAAGGCGCATGACCGAGCCGACCCAGACCGAGAGCCCCGACACAACGCCCCTGATCCTGGATGTAGACGGGACACTGTTGCGCACAGATATGCTTTACGAAAGCCTCTGGGCGGCGGCGGGGCGCAATATCGCCGCAACGCTGAAAACATGCGTCACACAGTGGCGCGCGCCCAATCTGCTCAAACATGCGCTGTGCGAGATCGCGGCGCCGAATGTGGCGCTGTTGCCGCTGCGCCCGGCGGTTCTGGATCTGGCCGATGCGGCGCGGCAGGCGGGCCGCGCTGTCCATCTCGCCTCGGGCTCCGATCAGGCGCTGGTCGAGGCGGTGGCGCAGCGGCTTGATCTGCCGGGCCCGCATTTCGGCTCGGACGCAACGCGCAACCTGACCGAACAGAGCAAGGCGCAGATGCTGGTGGAGCGCTTTGGCGAAGGTGGCTTCGATTATGTCGGCAATTCCAACGCCGACCTGCCGGTCTGGAGCAAGGCGCGCCGGATCATCGCGGTTTCGCCGGGGGGCACACTGCGCCACCGGCTGGAGGCGATGGGCAAGCCGCTGGAGGTCGTCGAGGATCGCAGCGACCCGTTCGCGCTTTTGCGCGAGATGCGCCCGCATCAATGGATCAAGAACTTGCTGTTGTTCCTGCCCCTGCTGGTGGCACATGAATTTGGCCTGTCGGTGTTTCTGGCTGCACTGATGGCGGCGGCGGCGTTCAGTATCGGCGCCTCGGCGATCTATATTCTCAATGATCTGCTGGATCTGGAGTCCGACCGGCTGCACCCGGAAAAGCGCAACCGCCCGATTGCCTCTGGCGCGTTACAGATCCGCAACGCCATGATTGCCAGCGCCGGGCTGGTTGTACTGGCCTTGACCTCGGCTTGGCTGGTTGGACCGCCGGTGGCGGCGCTGACCTTGCTGTATATGTTGACCAGCCTGACCTATTCGTTCTGGCTCAAGAAACGGCGCTGGATCGACCTTGCCAGTCTCGCGTTCATGTTCCTGTTGCGGGTGCTGACCGGGGCGGTCGCGGCACAGATCGCGGTTCCGGGCGTGGTGATGGCCTTCGTCTTCGTCGTGTTTTTCACGCTGGCTTGCGTCAAACGGATGACCGCGCTTGCCCGAGATGTGGATCATGGCAAGCTGCCGGGGCGCGGCTATGGGGCGGATGATTTCCGCGCGCTGAAAGTCTTGGCCGCCGCCGGGATCGTGCTAAGCGCGGCGGCGTTTCTGCTCTACGCCTTCAGCGGGCATTCGGGCGGGCTGTACGGGTCACAGATGATTTTTGCCGCCACAGTCCTGCCGCTGACCCTCTGGCTGTTCCGGGTTGTCCGGCTCAGCGAGTTGGGGCGCGAGGATTACGACCCGATCCAATTCGTGACCCATGACCGCATCGGCCTGATGATCATGGTGATTGGTGTCGCTCTGGTGATCTTGTCGCTGTAACGGGACAAATCTTGCGCGGCGTCTTCGCCCGTGTGCCGCGCAAGCTGTTTCCGATCGGGGCGCCCTGCTTAATCGCGGCGGAAAACAAAGCGTTTGTCCAGATTGTACTTGATCACATAACCCGCGCTCAGCCCCAGAACAGCGCCCAATTCACGCATGTCCCGGGTTTGCCAGATCGCCCAGAACAGGCTTTCGACACCCCAGAACAGCGCCGTGGTCGCCACCCCGGTCAGGGTGTAAAGCGAAAAGGTGCGCGTTTCATCGCGTGCCGGGCGCAATGGGTCGTCAAAGATCCAGCGCTTGTCGAGGATGTATTTCACCACCAGCCCGATTCCGGTGCCACAGACCAGCGCCGCGATCAGACGCAGCTGCCCCGCGGGTAACAGCGCAAAGATCCCGCGTTGCGCCCCAAGGTTGGCCAGTGTCGCGATCACGGCGAACCCGGCATATCGTAGGATCAGACCTGTTGTGCCCATCTGCGTCGCCCTGCCCGTCTCGATCCTGTTGCCCGGCTTAGCCGCCTATTGATAGGTGCGCGCCTTGAGGTCGGTTTCATCAATCATCTCGCCATACATCCGAAGCAGCGCCGCCTCGGGCGGCGACAGGCTGCGGCGCGGATTGCTCAAAAGATAGATATTGACCGCAGGCAGCTTGGTATAGGGCGGCAATTGCCGCAGCATCCCCAACCTCACGTCGCGTTCGGCCACATGCACCGGCAAGGCCCCGATACCGATATTGGCGAGGATCATGCGCCGCACCTCGGGCAGATTGGCCGACACCCCCTTGAGCCCCGGCGCCAGCCGTGCGCGATGGCGCAGCCCCGACACGACATCAAGCGGCCCGCCTTCAATCTCGGTCTGGAAGGCGACCGAATATTCCCCCGCCAGATCGCCGATATCGATCTTGGAGCGGGAAAACAGCCGATGGCGCGGCCCGCAATACAGGCCGAAATATTCCCGGAACAGGATCCGCGCCTCCAATTCGGTCGGGATCTTGTTCAGCAGGCAGACCCCAAGGCTGGCCCGGTTCTGCCGTACCAAGGTGACGATATCCGAGCTTTCGGCGACGACGATGGAATAGGTCACCTTGGAATGGCGGGCGTGAAACGCCTCCAGCACTCGATCAAAGTGTGGCGACATCACATGGCTGGTCAAAGCGATATTCACATGCCCCGAGAGTTCTTCTTCCTCGGCTTCAAGCAATTCAGGAAGCTGCGATACCGCGCCAAAGATCGTCGAGGATTCCGAGTACAGCGTGCGCCCGACCGCGGTGACCGCGAACCGGTGCGGCCCGCGCTCGATCAACCGATGGCCGACGGTCTCTTCCAACCGGCGTAGGGCCGAGCTGATCGTAGGCTGTTTCAGGCCCAGAAAATCGGCGGCCTTGGTCACCCCTTGCTGCTCCACGATCACCATGAAGGTGCGCAACAGGTTCCAGTCAAGGTTCCATGGAAAACGCTGGCCGATAGAGTTGTTCATAGGTTTTATCAATGTAAGTGATTTTGAATATCTATTTGCTTTATGTGAAGCCCCTATGCAAGCCTCTTGCAATGCAGCGGTCTTTCGCGGGCTTGGTCCCGAGCGTACCGCAGCGCAAAGATCAAAAACAACCTCGGGAGAAGAAAACCATGACGACTCGCAGATCTCTGATGAAGACCACTCTTGCCGCCGGCGCATTGCTGGTCGCGGGCCTTGGCACCACCAGCGCGGTTCAGGCCGAAGAGCTGGACACGATCATGGAAAAGGGCGTGATCCGCATCGCCATGAGCGGTGCCTACCCTCCGTTCAACTTCGTCAATGAAAAAAACGAGGTCGTGGGCTTTGACCCGGCGATCGGGACCGAAATCGCCAAGCGCATGGGGCTGAAGGCGGAAATCGTCACCACCGCATGGGACGGCATCATCGGCGGCCTTCTGGCCAACAAATATGACGCCATTGTCGGGTCGATGACGATCACCGAAGAGCGCGACAAAGTGGTCGATTTCGTCGGCCCCTATTACGCCACCAAACGCGCGATTTTCACCAAGGCCGGCTCGCCCATCACCAGCGTGTCGCAACTGGGCGACGCAACGCTGGGCGTGACTCTGGGCGAAACCCACGAGGAATGGGCGCGCGATCAAGGCTATAGCATCCGCACCTACAAAGGCCTGCCCGAGCTGCTGCTCGAGCTGGAAAACGGCCGCGTCGACGCCATCGTCAATGACTCCATCGCCGCGATTCTGGCGATGAAGGAAAAGGGCTATGATTACGCGGTCATCCCCGACCTTGAGACCGAAGCTTTCGGTGCCGGTATCGCCATTCGTGAAGGCAACCCCAAGCTGGGTGCCGCGATGCAAAAGGCGCTGGACGACATGATGGCAGACGGCACCTACGTGAAGATCGCCGAACAGTGGGTCGGCGGCGACATCCGCTAATACGGATGAATAAATCCGTTAATACGGACGAAGAGTATCGGGTTCGCCGTCAGCGGCGAACCCCACAAAAATCAAATTAAAAATAGGCAGCATTATGACAACGGACTATGGGAAACTGACTTGGGAAGAGGTCCGCGATGCGGACAAGGACCGTGTCGTCATCCTGAACGTCTCCGCAACCGAGGATCACGGGCCGCATATGCCGCTCGACACCGACACGGTGTTGGGCATGGCGGTGGCCAATGGCGTTGCTGCGGCCGCCCCCGACGAGGTGCTGGTGATGCCGCCGGTTGCCTACGGGTTCAACGAACACCACAAGGATTTCCCCGGCGTCATCTGGATCCAGCCCGAAACGCTGATCGCCTTTGTCACCGACATCACCAAATCGCTGGCCCATCACGGGTTTCGCCGGATCCTGCTGCTGAACTCGCACGGGTCGAACCATCCGATCCTCGATCTGTCGGCGCGCAAGACGGTGATCGAAACCGGGATCATCTGCGTCTCGGCCTCCTATTGGAACCTCTGCGCGGATCGCATCAACGAACACCGCAAATCCGAAATCGGCGGCATCGCCCATGCCGGAGAGTTCGAGGCGGCGATGTACAAACATCTGCACCCGGAGATGGTGCATATCGAGAAGTCGGTCTCCCAGAACCTGCACGATCCCAAGACCAACTTCTTCAACCTTGATCTGGCCAAGGGCGGCGGCAAGGCGATGCTGATGCGCTGGTGGTCCGAGGTTTCGCCAGACGGAACCATGGGGGACCCGACCGTCGCGGATGCCGAGACCGGCGAAAAGTTCCTGCGCGCCGCAATCGAAGAAACCACGGCACTGGTTCGCGAAATCCGCGCCTTGCCGATTCTGAGCCGCACCGATCATCACTGATCAACACTAAGGCCACACCGGCCACCGCAGAAACGGGAGGGGACTGGCCCTTGGATATCGAACTGATGCTGACGGTCTACCCGTACTTCCTGAAGGCGGCGTGGGTGACCATTCAACTTTCCGTCCTGACAACGATCCTTGGCCTGTTCTGCGGCGGGCTCGGGGCGGCCGCGCGGCTGTCCCGGTTTGTGGTGCTGCGCTATATCGGGGCCGCCTATGTCAGCTTTATCCGTGGCACACCGGCGCTGATCCAGCTCTTTATCCTGTACTTTGGCGGCCCGCAGATCGGCATCCAGCTTGACGCCTTCGAGGCCGGGGTGATCGGGCTGGGGGTCAATATCGGCGCCTATATGACCGAAACGATACGCGGCGCCATCATCTCCATCGACAAGGGCCAGATCGAGGCCGCCCGCACCCTGGGGATGAGCCGGGGCCAAAGCTTTCGCAAGGTGGTGCTGCCGCAGGCCATGCGGCTGATGATCCGGCCGCTGGGGGTGAATATCAACGCGCTGATCAAGGGCACCGCGCTGGTGGCCGCGATTTCGGTGGTCGAACTTACCTATACCGCGCAGCGCTATATCGGCTCGACCTACAAGCCATTCGAAATGTTCCTGATCTCGGGCATTCTTTACATGATCATCATCTACATCACCAGTCGCGCCGTTACCTGGCTCGACAACAAAGCCAAGATCGTTTGATCCCAACCGGATAGGAGGCGCCCGCATGGGCCTGGATTTCTCAGTTGTCCCCGACTACCTCGACGTGATCTTTCTGGGCGCGCTCTGGACCATCGCGATCACGGTGGGCGCGGCGGTGCTCAGCTTTTTCGGCGGCATCTTCTTTGCCGTGATCGCGCTTTATGCCCCGACGCTGGTGCGCTTGCCGCTCCGGGCTTTTGAATGGTTGTTCATGGGCACGCCGCTGCTGCTGCAACTGTTCCTGATCTATTTCGGGCTGGTGCAGATCGGCATCGACCTGCCGGCCTTTGTTGCCGGTGTGGTCGGACTGGGGCTGCATTTCGCGGTGTATAACTCCGAGCTGATCCAGACCGCCATCGTTGCCGTCGACAAGGGCCAGATGGAGGCGGCCCGCACCGTGGGGCTCAGCCGGGGACAAGCCCTGCGCAAGGTGGTGATCCCGCAGGCGGTGCGCGACGTGATCCCGCCGATCGGCAACAACATGATCGCCCTGCTCAAGGACTCTGCGCTGGTCTCGGTGATCGGCGTGACCGAACTAACCCTGTCCGCTCAACTTGCCATTGGCCGTACCTACCGCCCGTTCGAGTTCTACGTGGTGGCGGCCCTGTTCTATTACATCATCAACCTCGGCATGGAAGCTGTCCTGCGACGCATCGAGCGTCGGGTCCAGGCCGCCCGATGACCGCGAAGGGAGACTGAAAATTGGATACCGAGAAACCCTTTGTGGATATCCGCCACGCCCAGAAAAGCTATGGCTCGCTTGAGGTTCTGAAAGATATCAGCCTCAAGGTGAACCGGGGCGAAATCGTCGCTATCATCGGCCCCTCGGGGTCGGGGAAAAGCACGCTGTTGCGCGCGATCAACGACCTTGATCCGCTGACCGGCGGCGAGGTCTGGCTGGAAGATGTCCAGGTCAACAAGACCCTGCCGCACCGCCAGTATGAAAAGCACATCAATCACGTGCGCCAGAACATCGGCATGGTGTTCCAGCACTTCAACCTGTTCCCGCATCTGAACGTGCGCGAAAACATCACGCTGGCACCCAGAATGCTCAAAGGTCTCACCGTTGACGAGGCCAATACCCTGGCCGAGGAGCAACTCGACAAGGTCGGCATGTTGGAGCGGATTGATTATTACCCCTCGCAGCTCTCTGGCGGGCAGAAACAGCGTGTCGCGATTGCCCGCGCGCTGGCGATGAAACCCAAGGTGATGCTGTTTGACGAGGCGACCTCGGCGCTCGACCCGGAACTGGTCGAGGAAGTGAACCTGGTGATGAAAAAGCTCGCCGAGGAACACATGACCATGATCATCGTCACCCATGAAATGGGCTTTGCCGAAAGCGTCTGCGACCGGGTTCTGTTCATGGATCAGGGCGTGGTCGTCGAAGAAGGTCCGCCCAGCGTGATCTTTCGCAATCCCGAAAACGAACGCACCAAGAATTTCCTCCGCAAGCACCTTGCTTCAAACAAAGAATGACTGTGATGTCGCATCTCTTTTATCAATCGCGCCAGCCGCGTCCGACCCTTGATTATGGCAAGGGGATCTATCTGTACGATACGGATGGCAAAAGGTACATCGACGGCTCATCCGGGGCGATGGTGTCCAATATCGGGCACTCCAACCCGCGCGTTCTGGACGCCATGAAGGCGCAGATGGACAAGGCCACCTTTGGCTATCGTCTGCATTTCCAGACCGAGCCCTCGGAACGCCTTGCCGCCAAGACCGCCGCGCTGATGCCCAAGGGGCTGGACCGGGTGTTCTTTGTCTCTGGTGGGTCCGAAGCGGTGGAAAGCGCGATCAAGATGGCGCGGCAATACGCGCTGACCCAGGGGCAGGACAGCCGCTGGAAGGTGATCTCGCGCCACCCGTCCTATCACGGCTCGACGCTGGGGGCGCTGGCGCTGACCGGCTATGATCCGCTGACGAAACCCTTTGCGCCGATGATGCGCGAAATGCCCAAGATCGCGGCGCCGACCTGTTATCTCGACACCGACAATCTTGACGATGACCAGCGCGGGCTAAAATATGCCGAGATGCTGCGCGAAGAGATCATCGCGCAGGGCCCCGAGAGCGTGCTGGCCTTTATCATGGAGCCGGTTGGCGGGGCCTCGACCGGGGCACTGGTGGCGCCCGACAGCTATTACGCGCGCATCCGCGAGATTTGCGACGAATTCGGCATCCTGCTGATTTATGACGAGGTGATGACCGGCGCGGGTCGTACCGGCAAGTTCATCGCCGCCGAGCATTGGGGCATCACCCCCGACATCATCGCGCTGTCCAAAGGCTTTGCCGCCGGTTATGCGCCGCTGGGGGCGATGGTGGCGCGCGGCGATATGGTCGAGGCGGTGTTGGATGCGGGCGGCTTCCTGCATGGCTATACCTATGCCGGCAACCCGCTGGCCTGCGCCGCCGGTTGTGCCGTGCTGGACGAGATTGCCAGTCAGGATCTGGTCGGCAATTCCGCCGCCATGGGCGATCTGCTCAAGGCGCGTCTAACCGGGTTGATGGACCGCTTCCCCTTTATCGGTGACGTGCGCGGTCTGGGCCTGTTGCTGGCCTTTGAACTGGTCTCTGACCGCAAGACCATGGCGCCGCTGCCAAAGGAATTGAACGCCTATAACCGGCTGGTGGACCTTGCCTATGAACGCGGTTTGATCATCTATTCGCGCCGCACCCGGGGCGGCCTTGAGGGCGATCACTTCCTCGTCGCGCCGCCGCTGATCGTGACCGAGGCTCAGATCGACGAAATCATGGCCACACTGACCGACAGCCTGGAGGCCATGGCACGGGAGATGAACCTGCCGGTGAACCCATGACCACCCTGCCCGACAAGACCAGCGAGATGGAACAGGCCGTCGCCGAGATCCGCGACGGGGCCACGGTGATGCTGGGCGGCTTCGGCGTGCCCGGCACCCCCTTTGCGCTGATCCGGGAGCTGGTGCGTCAGGGCAAGCGGGATCTGACCGTGATCAAGAACGACGCCAACGAACAGGGCCTTGGGGTTGATCACCTGTTGGCGGCCGGGCTGCTGCGCAAGCTGATCACCACCCATATCGGGCTTAACCCGCGCGCGGTGGCGATGTTGAATGCGGGTGAGATCGAGGTCGAGTTTTGCGCGCAAGGCATCCTTGCCGAGCGCATCCGCGCCAGTGGCGCGGGCCTCAGCGGCATCCTGACCGATATCGGTGCCGAGACCGAACTGGCCGCGGGCAAACAGATCGTCTCGGTCGATGGCCGCCCCGTCCTGCTGGAACGTGCGTTGCGCGCGGATGTGGCGCTGATCCATGCCGATAAGGCCGATCGTTTTGGCAATCTCGCCTATGCCGCCACCGCGCGCAACTTCAACCCGATGATGGCGATGGCCGCCGATCTGGTGATCGTCGAGGCTGAACATGTGCTGCCGCTGGGCGGTTTGGCGCCCGATCAGATCCACACCCCAGGCCCCTTTGTCGACCGTGTGGTTCACCTGCAATCCATTTCCGAGGAGTATGGCGTTGTCCAACGCTAAGGCCCGCATGATCGCCCGCGCGGCGCGCGAAATCGCACCGGGAATGGTGGTCAACCTCGGCATCGGGCTGCCGACAAAAGTGGTTGATCACCTGCCCTCGGGTTTTCCGTTTTGCCTGCATAGCGAAAACGGCATGACCGGCATCGGCCCCTCGCTGCCGGCTGAGCGCGCCGACCGCAACCTGATCGACGCCGGTGGGGCCTATGTCTCGCCGATTCCCGGCAGCGCCTTTTTCGACAGCGCGATGTCTTTTGCGCTGGTCCGGTCCGGGCGGCTGGATCTGACCATGTTGGGGGCCTTTGAAGTGGCACAGAACGGCGATCTGGCCAACTGGAAGATCCCGGGCAAGTTTTCCCCTGGCGCGGGTGGCGCGATCGAGCTGGCGCAAAAAGCGCGCCGGGTGGTTGTGCTGACCACCCATACCGACCGCGCGGGCAAACCCAAGCTGGTCGAGGGTTGCACCCTGCCCCTGACCGCGCTCGGCTGCGTCGGGCGCATTTACACCGACATGGCGGTGATCGACGTGACGCCCGAGGGCTTTGCCCTGCGCGAGATTGCCGAGGGGCTGGACCCCGATCAGGTAATCGCCGCAACCGGCGCACCGCTTGTTTTGCCGCAAGGCGATCTTCCCACATTCTGACGAGGCCCAAGATGGACGCTGATATCCGCACCCGTATCCTTTCCGCCGTTGACGATCACTTCGAGCAGGAGATTCAGTTTCTCGCCGAGCTGACCGCGCATCCCTCGACGCGCGGCAACGAGCAGAGCGCGCAGGCATTCATGGCCGCTCAGTTGGCGGATCGCGGGCTGGAGGTGGACAGCTGGCAGATCGACGTCGCCGATATTTGCGACCTGCCCGGATTTTCCCCGGTCATCGGCACCTATGACGACGCGATGAACGTGGTCGGCGCGCACCGGCCCGCCACCAGCAAGGGGCGCTCGCTGATCCTGAACGGTCATGTCGACGTGGTGCCCGCCGGGCCGCTGGATATGTGGGACAGCCCCCCGTTCGAGCCGCGTGTGGATGGCAAATGGATGTATGGGCGCGGCGCCGGGGACATGAAGGCGGGGCTGGTCGCCAATGTCTTCGCGCTGGATGCGCTGCGCGCCTGCGGTGTCGTCCCGGCGGCGGAGGTCTTTGTGCAATCGGTGGTGGAAGAAGAATGCACCGGCAACGGCGCGCTGGCCTGCCTGCAACGTGGTTATCGCGCCGATGCGGCGCTGATCCCCGAACCCTTCGACGAGAAACTGGTGACCGCCCAGCTTGGCGTGATATGGTTTCAGGTCCATCTCAAGGGGATGCCCGCCCATGTCGCCTATGCTGGCACCGGCGCCAATGCGATCGAGGCGGCGATCCCGCTAATCGCGGCGCTGCACGAGATGGAAACGCGCTGGAACGGGCCGACCTGTCGGCATGCGGATTTCGCCCATCACGATCACGCGCTGAACCTGAATATCGGCAAGTTTCAGGGCGGCGACTGGGCCAGCTCGGTGCCCGCTTGGTGCGTCTTTGATGTGCGCATGGGGATCTTTCCCGGTCAGGATATCGAGACCGCCAAGGCCGAGATCGAGGAGGTGCTGCGTCAGGCCGCGCGCGAAAACGCCTTTCTGCGCAACAACACCCCCGAGATCGTCTATCACGGCTTCCACGCCGAGGGCTATGCGCTGTCCGAGGACACCAGCGCGCGCGCGCGTCAGGCCATCGGGGCGTTGGACGGTGCGCATGAGGCGGTGAACGGCGGGGCCGCGCTAGACCGCTTGGCGATCACGGCGACCACCGATGCGCGGTTCTTCGGGCTTTATGCCGACACCCCGGCGCTGGTCTATGGCCCCAAGGCCGAAGCGATCCATGCCTTCAATGAACGGGTGGATCTGGACAGCGTGCGGCGGGTGACACAGGCCACCGCGCTGTTTATCGCGGACTGGTGCGGGCTGGAGGCGGCGGGCTGAACCCTGCCCTTTAGGCGCCCGGTTTCACCGTCTCGACCGCCTCGGCCGGTTTGCTCTCTGCGTCGGGCAGCCCGGCCATGGCGCAGATATGCGCCGCGATCTCGTCCACGCCGCGGGCCCGCGACAGCGCCGCAAAAACCACCGGGCGCGCGCCGCGCATCCGGGCGGCGTCGCGCGCCATCACCTCCAGCGAGGCCCCCACATGCGGGGCCAGATCGGTCTTGTTGATCACCAGCAGATCGGAGCGGGTCAGCGCGGGTCCCCCCTTGCGCGGGATTTCTTCGCCAGCGGCGACGTCGATCACGTAAAGGGTCAGATCGGCGAGCTCCGGGCTGAAGGTGGCTGACAGGTTATCGCCGCCGGATTCAATGAACACGATTTCCAGATCCGGATGGCGCGCCCGCATCTCGGCGATGGCGGCCAGATTGATGCTGGCGTCCTCGCGGATGGCGGTATGCGGGCAACCGCCGGTTTCGACCCCGATGATCCGGTCTTCCGGCAGGATCTGCATCCGCATCAGCGCCTCGGCGTCCTCTTGCGTATAGATGTCATTGGTAATCACCCCGATCGAAAACCGATCCTTGAACACCTCGGCCAAGCGGGCGGTCAACGTTGTCTTTCCGGCCCCGACCGGGCCACCGATACCGATGCGAAGCGGGCCATTCATCCGGGTCATGACTGGAATATCCTTGGTTCAAGGGTTTCATGTTTCATCGCCGCCACATCTGACAGAAACGCCGACGAGGCGATATCCGTCGCGGGCACGCCTTCGGCCTCGGCGGCCACTTTGGTGCAAAGCGGAGTCAGATCAGCCAGCACCGCTTGCGCCGCTGTCTGTCCCAGCGGCATCAGCCGTTGCGCCGACGCGACAAGGTTTCCGGCAAAGCTGTGCAGATAGAGCGCCGCAACCGGCACCGGCTCCATCCCCAACAGCCGCGCTGCGCGACCAAGCGCCAGCGGCAGCAACAGCGTGGGCAGATCCAGATCCCAGATCTCGGCGGTGGTACGGGCAAAGGCCGCGCCCTGACGTTCACCTTCGCGCAGACGTTCCAGCGCCGGGGAAAAGGCGCGCGCAAGATCATCGAGCGCCCAGAGATCCGCGTCATCAGGGCTGGCATGGGCCAGATGCAGCCAGATCGCATCGGCCCGCCCCGACCCCTGTGTCAACAGATCGCCCAACCAAAGGCGCAGCCCCTCGGCATCGGCGATCCAGCCCGCCTCCACCGCGCTTTCCAACCCGTGGGAATAGGCGAAAGCCCCCAGCGGATAGGCCGGCGACAGCCATTGCGCCAGCGTCAAAAGATGGGCGTCACTGCGCATGGGCGCTGTGCCCGTGCTCGTGGCTGTGGGTGCGGCCATGGCCATAGGCGCCGCCCTCGGGGGTAAAGGCCCCCACCGCTTCGGCAACCCCCGCGCCCAGATGCTCCAGCATGTGACGGATCACCGGATCGCGCTGGATCACGAGGCAATCGGGCTGAATTTGGCAAGGGGTGTGCCGGTTGCCGATATGCCAAGCCAGACGCGCCAAGCTCTCGCCGGTGACGATCAGGATCTCTTCGCTGGCGGCGCGGATTTCCACCAGCGTGCCGTCGCCAAGCTCCAGCGCATCGCCCTGATCAAGCGAGGTGGTCTGCTCCAGATCGACGATAAAACCGCGCCCGGCCTCGGTCTGCAGCCGTTTGCGCCGCAGGAACCGGCCTTCATAATCGAGCAGCACGGTCTCCGCCGCATCCGACCAATGGCCCGCGCGGTGAAAAGTCTGGGCAAGGGGAAGTTCGGTCATGGTTTCAGTCCTTGATCGCGTGGGAGGACGGGGTCTTTGGACGGACCTCAGAACAGGAAATAGCGTTGCGCCATCGGCAAGACCTCGGCAGGCTGACAGGTAAGCAATTCGCCATCGGCGCGCACCTCATAGGTCTCCGGGTCGACCTCGATATGCGGGGTGGCGTCGTTCAGCTTCATGTCGGCCTTGCCGATGGTGCGGGTGCCGCGCACCGTCACCGTGTCCTTGGCCAGCCCCAGCCGCGCCCCGATGCCATCCGCCTGCGCCGCGTCCGAGACAAAGGTGACGGCCGAGTGTTCGACGCTGCGCCCATAGGCCCCGAACATCGGCCGCGAATAGACCGGCTGCGGCGTCGGGATCGACGCGTTGGGATCGCCCATCTGCGCCATCGCGATGGTACCGCCCAGCAGTACCATATCCGGTTTCACCCCGAAAAACGCCGGCGACCACAGCACCAGATCGGCGCGCTTGCCCGGTTCGATGCTGCCGATCTCATGGGCGATCCCGTGGGCAATGGCCGGGTTGATGGTGTATTTGGCGATATAGCGGCGCACCCGCAGATTGTCGTTGTCGCCGGTCTCGTCCGCCAACCGCCCGCGCTGTTTCTTCATCTTGTCGGCGGTCTGCCAGGTGCGGATCAGCACCTCGCCGACCCGGCCCATCGCCTGGCTGTCACTGGCGATGATGGAAAACGCGCCGAGGTCGTGCAGGATGTCTTCGGCGGCGATGGTTTCGCGCCGGATGCGGCTTTCGGCAAAGGCCACATCCTCGGGGATCGACTTGTCCAGATGGTGACAGACCATCAGCATGTCCAAATGCTCTTCCAGCGTGTTCACCGTGAACGGGCGCGTCGGGTTGGTCGAGGCGGGCAGCACATGCGACTCGCCGCAGATCTTGATGATGTCGGGGGCATGACCACCGCCGGCGCCTTCGGTGTGAAAGGCGTGGATGGTGCGCCCCTTCATCGCGGCAAGGGTGTTTTCGACAAAGCCGCTTTCGTTCAGCGTATCGGTGTGGATCATCACCTGCACGTCCATGTCGTCGGCGACGCCAAGACAGCAATCAATCGCGCCGGGCGTGGTGCCCCAGTCTTCGTGCAGTTTCAGCGCGCAGGCACCGCCCAGAACCTGTTCTTCCAGCGCGGCAGGAAGCGAGGCATTGCCCTTGCCGGCAAAGGCAAGGTTCATCGGAAAGGCATCCGCCGCCTGCAGCATGCGCCCGATATGCCAAGGCCCCGGCGTGCAGGTGGTGGCCAGCGTGCCATGCGCCGGGCCGGTGCCGCCGCCGAGCATGGTGGTCAGGCCGGAATGCAAGGCATCCTCGATCTGTTGCGGACAGATGAAATGGATATGGCTGTCGAATCCGCCGGCGGTCAGGATCTTGCCTTCGCCCGCTATGGCCTCGGTGCCGGGGCCGACAATGATATCGACACCGGGCTGGGTGTCGGGGTTGCCCGCCTTGCCAATCGCGGCGATGCGCCCGGATTTGAGCCCCACATCCGCCTTGTAGATGCCTGTGTGATCGACGATCAGCGCATTGGTGATCACCGTATCCACCGCCCCTTCGGCGCGGGTGACTTGGGATTGCCCCATGCCGTCGCGGATCACCTTGCCGCCGCCGAACTTGACCTCATCGCCATAGGCCAGCGCATTGCCCCCCGAGCCGCCGCTGGTGGCAGCGCCCGCGCGCTCTGCGATCAGGTCACGCTCGACCTCGATGATCAGGTCGGTATCGGCCAGCCGCAGCCGGTCGCCCACCGTGGGGCCGAACATCGCGGCATAGGAGGCGCGGGAAATCGTTGCAGGCATCCTCAGTTCTCCTTCAATCGACCCAAAGGCCGTGCGTCTTGTGCCAGTCCGCAAGCGACAGCTCGGGATATCCGGCGAAATGGGTGTCGTCCGCTCCGTCGGGCAGTGGCACCCAAAGCGGTTTCTCGGCGACAAAGATGTGCACCCGTTCCGGGGCGCGCGGCAGCTCCGTATCCACGGCGCTGGCAAAGGGATGCACCAGATCGGGCCAGCCCGGATCAAACAGCCAAAGCGCGCTGCCACAGCGGGTACAGAAGTGGCGTTCAGCACTTGAGGTGCGACAGATCCCGTCGCGCGTGATCTCGGCGTGGAAAATGCCGATCGCGTCGCGCCCCTGAACCGACAGGGTTTTTGCCTCGGCCCCGAGATTGATCGCAAAGCCGCCGCCGCCATCCGTCTTGCGGCAGATCGAGCAATAACACCGTTGATAGGGCACCGGCGTGTGGCTCTCGACCGTGAAATGCACGGCACCGCAGCGGCAGGATCCTTCAAGTTTCAGTGGCATCTGTTGCCCTTCCGGATTTCCGCCTGACCGGGCGCCTCTGCACCCTGCCACACGCCCCACAACTGGCACACGGGCGTCACAGCGCCCCCATCACCTTTTGGTTGAAGCCAAAGATCCGCCGCGCCCCGGAGACCGGGATCAGGTTGACCTCGCGCCGCTGGCCCGGTTCGAACCGCACCGCGGTCCCCGCCGCGATATCCAGCCGCATCCCCCGTGCCGCGTCCCGGTCAAAGTCGAGTGCCGGGTTGGTTTCGGCGAAATGGTAATGGCTGCCCACCTGCACCGGGCGGTCGCCGGTATTGGCGACCATCAGCGTAATCGCCACGCGGTCCGCGTTGAGGGTGAGCATGCCCTCGGCCGGGAAAAGCTCGCCCGGGATCATGGTCAACGCCTCCGGAACAGGGTGACGGCCCCGACCACGGCGATCAGCGCCAGACCCAGCACCACAGGCCCCGCCTGGCTTTCGTGCATATGGACGGCGTTGTCGGCATGGGCCAGCGCCGGGCCGGCAAGACTGGCCACAATCGGGGCAAGGTGGAAAGCTTTCATCGAAATATCCTCTTCTTCAGATGTTCAAATGCACAGGGCTTACCGGATCGGTTCGTGAACCGTCACCAGCTTGGTGCCATCGGGAAAGGTCGCCTCGACCTGCACGTCATGGATCATCTCGGGCACCCCTTCCATGCATTGGTCGCGGCTGATGACCTGCGCCCCCGCCTCCATCATGTCGGCCACGCTGCGCCCGTCGCGCGCGCCTTCGACCACCGCATCGGTGATCAGGGCGATGGCCTCGGGATAGTTCAGCTTGACGCCACGGGCCAAGCGGCGGCGGGCCACCTCGGCCGCCATGGCGATCAACAGCTTGTCCTTCTCGCGCGGGGTCAGGTTCATGTCTTACAATCTCCAGGATGTCGGCAGGGTCTCGCCGCTTAGGCGATCAAGAACGGGCAACAGCGAGCGGCGCAGATCGAACCCGTCGCGGGCCAGCAGCCGAACCGCCAGAAGATCGGGGCGTAGCAGGCTGACGCCGCCGGTGTCCGGCAATAACGCCCGCACCGCGGCCAGATGCGTTTCGACCTCGGGGGCGACGAAAACAACGCTCGCCATCGCGGCACAACCGGGGGCGACGGCCGGGCGCGCAAGCTGCGCCGCCAGATCCCCCTCCAGCCGCATCGCGTCGTGATACAGCGGTCGCCCGGCGCGCCAGATCTCGATCCGGTCATGGATGCGGGCGCTGTCCAGCGTCTCGCCCATCGCGGCGCGGCCAAACAGCACCGGTTCGACCATCAACAACTGTGCCTGCGCCGCCAGATCAATCCGCAACGTACGTTGCAATGCGCTGCCACGATACAGGATCATTTCCTGCGGCAACCAAAACAGCCGCGCGTTGTCCTGCACCTCAAGCCGGGTATCGACCCGCGCCCAGCCGTCTTTCGCGCGATAGGCGCGCTCGGCGGCCTGTGTGGTCAGCGTCAGATGTGTCCCCGGCCCCGCCGTGGCGCGCACGGTGATACGGTCGCCCCCGGTCAGCCCGCCAGAGCTGTTGATCATGATCGCCTCAAGCCTGTCGGAGCCGCGTGGAAACAGCGCCTTCATCGCGCCAGAACAGCGCAACCCGTCCAGAACGCTGCGCCCGCGTGCCTGCTTGGCCGACAACAGCAATTCACCCACGGCGCGGGGCTGCACCGGGTTCGCCTGCGAACTGTCAATTTGCGCAAGGGATGTCACGAAAAACTCCGGGCGAAGGTCTTGGCCCACTCTGCACCGGCCCTGTCGATACGGCCATTCCCGGCGCTCTGAGAGGGTTTGGTGAGGACGCGTTAAGGTTATTAGTTAGGCAACCAATGTGCGCCTTGCACAGAAAATCATCGCTATAGAAACGGCGGGACAACTACTTTTGCACCCCCTCTTTGGCCGCCTCAGACCGCATCCAAAGATCCAGATCGCTGATCTGTTCAGGTGTCATCCGCAGCCCCAGCTTGCTGCGCCGCCAGACCACATCCTCGGCCCGCCGGGCGTATTCATGCGCCATCAACCAGCGCACCTCACGCTCGGTCAGATCGGCGCCGAACCCGCGCCCCAGATCCTTGGCGGTACGGGCATCGCCGAGAAGTGTTGCCGCCTCGGTGCCATAGGCCCGGATCAGACGCCGCGCCCAACGATCCGTCAGAAACGGAAAGGCGGTCTTCAGATCGTCGATCAACCGCTCCACCCCGTTCACCGGGAAATCTCCGCCGGGCAGCGGCACGCCAGCGGTCCAGTTGCCCTTGAGACCACCAAAGACCGGCGCGATCTTGGCCAGCGCGGATTCGGCCAACCGGCGATAGGTGGTGATCTTGCCGCCAAAGACATCGAGCATCGGCGCTCCGGCCCGATCGTCCAGTTTCAACACATAATCCCGTGTCGCGGCCGTGGCCGAACTGGAGCCGTCATCATAAAGCGGGCGCACCCCGGAATAGGTCCAGACGATATCGTCGCGGGTGACCGGAGTCTTGAAATACTCCGACGCAAAGGCCAGCAGATAATCGCGCTCCGCCTCGGTACAGACCGGGGGCGTGTCGGGATCGGTGTGGTCGGCATCGGTGGTGCCGATCAGGGTGAAATCGCCCTCATAGGGAATCGCAAAGATGATCCGCCCATCGGTTCCTTGGAAAAAATAGCATTTGTCGTGATCGAAAAGCCGCCGGGTCACGATGTGGCTGCCGCGCACCAGCCGCACCCCGGCCTGCTGCGTCAGATGCACCGTGTCGTGGATCACCTGCCCGACCCAGGGACCGGCGGCATTGACCAGCATCCGGGCGCGCTGGGTACGGGTTTCACCGCTTTCCATATCGGTGATCGTCAGCGACCATATGCCGTCCTTGGCCTGCGCAGCCGTCACCTTGCTGTGGGTCAGGATGGTCGCGCCGCGCGCCTGCGCATCGCGGGCGTTCAGCACCACAAGGCGGGAATCCTCCACCCAGCAGTCCGAATACTCAAAGGCTTTCAGGAACTTGTCCTTGAGCGGCGCCCCCGCCGGATCCTGGCGCAGATCCACGGTGCGGGTGCCGGGCAGGATTTTACGCCCACCAAGGTGATCGTACAGAAACAGACCCAGCCGGATCAGCCAAGCCGGGCGCCGCCCCCGCATCCACGGCATGAGCAGGCCCAGCAGCCGCGCGGTGGGCGTCCCACCCTCGAACCGCATATCTTGGTGATAAGGCAGGACAAAGCGCATCGGCCAACTGATATGCGGCATGGCGCGCAGCAGTACCTCGCGTTCGTGCAGCGCCTCACGCACCAGCCGCACCTCGAAAAACTCAAGATAGCGCAGGCCGCCATGAAACAGCTTGGTCGAGGCCGACGACGTCGCCGAGGCCAGATCGCCCATCTCGGCCAGCACCACCGACAGCTCGCGCCCCGAAGCATCGCGCGCAATGCCGCAGCCATTGATCCCGCCGCCGATCACGAAGAGATCGACGATATTCTGATCCTCAGGCGCGTTCATTGCCGGTCTGGCCTTTTCTGTAGTTCCTTACGGAAGGTTTAGGGGCGTCGCGTGACAAGTCAAAGATCTTTGGGAGGTCTCTTGCGCCCGGAAAGTCTTTATACCTGACGTAATATCCGTTTTAACGATTTTTTATCCGTTAAATAAGATGATCTCCGATGATTTTGTTTTCTTGAGCGGCCTGCATCTCAAGCTGGCCGGGGATCGACAAACCACGTCCTCGATCCCCGGCCTTTCTGCGCTACAGCCCGTAGATGTCGCCGAACTTCGCTTCGAGATAGTCCATCAACGGCGCAGCGCCGGGGGTCATGCCGCTGGCCCGTTCGATCACCTCGGCAGGGCGGAACAGCCCGCCATGTTGCTGCACGTTTTCGCGCAACCACGCGGTCGCACCGCCGGTCTCGCCGCGCGCCAGTTGATCGTCCAGATCCGGCACCGCCTTGCGCAGCGCCTGATGCAGGCAGCCGGCATAGACATTGCCCAGCGAATAGGTCGGGAAATAGCCAAACAGCCCGACCGACCAATGCACATCCTGCAAACACCCGTTTGACGGCTTGTCGACATCAAAGCCGAAATCGGCCTTGAACCGGTCGTTCCAAGCCGCCTCAAGATCGCCGACCAAAAGGTCGCCTTGCATCAGCGCGCGCTCAAGATCGAACCGCAGCATGATATGCAGGTTGTATTGCACCTCGTCCGCCTCGGTGCGGATATAGCCGTCGTTCACACGGTTGACGGCATGATAAAACGCCTCGGCACTGTCGAGACCAAAGTCGCCAAACGTCTCCCGCATCTGGCCAAACAACCAGCCGGTAAAGGCGCGCGAGCGGCCAAGCTGGTTTTCATAAATCCGGCTTTGGCTTTCATGCACGCCCATCGACACGCCCCCGCCCAGCGGCGTCAACAGATAGGCCTCGTCGATATTCTGCTCATAGCAGCCGTGCCCGACCTCGTGGATGGTGGAATAGAAACAGTTGAACGGGTCCAGCTCATTGGTGCGGGTGGTGATCCGCACGTCCTGCCCCGAGCCGGAACTGAACGGATGCACCGCCTTGTCCACCCGGCCACGGGTCATGTCATAGCCGAATACGCAAGCGAGCTTTGCCGCCAGGGCCATCTGCTTGTCGCTGGCAAAATGCCCACTCAGCGCCTTGGGGGCCTCGGCGGCCAGCACCGAAGCGCGCAGGGCCACCAGCCGTGGGCGCATGGCATCAAACATCTCCGCAAGATCGGCGGCGCCCATGTCGGGTTCGTAATCGTCCACCATCGCATCATAGACATCGCCACCATCGGCCAGCGCCTGCCCCTCTTGCCGTTTGAGCGCGACAACCTCTTCCAGCACCGGCAGAAAGGCCGCCACGTCTTCATCCGCGCGGGCCTGCGCCCATTGGCCTTGCGCCTTGCTGGTTACCTTGGCCAGCGTGGCGGCCAGATCGGCGGGGATCTTCATCGTGCGGGCATGGCTGCGCCGTATATGGCGCATCTGCGCCTGCGCGACGGTGTCCAGTGCCCCATCGTCGATCTGGCCCAGCCAGTCGCCCACGCGCGGGTCGATCCGGCGGGCATGCAGCACGCTTTCGATCGCGGCCATTTCTTCGCCGCGCTGATCACTGGCGCCGCGCGGCATCACGGTTTCCTGATCCCAGCCAAGGCGGCCAGCGATCTGTGCCAGCGCCTGCGTGTCGTGTTCAAATCGCATCAGATCTTCATATGCGCTCATGGATCAGCCCTCGCGGATGGATTTTGTGACAGGATATTGCGACAGGAACCGCGCCCGGAGGATCAGCACCCAGACCAGCACCGCAACGATCTGGTGGGTGAGCGCGGCATGGACCGGCGCGGCATAGATCACGGTGACAATCCCCAGCGACACCTGCAGCAGCAGCGCCGCAAAGACGGCGTTGAATGCAAAACGTGTCGCCGCATGCGACGAGCGTCGCCCGCGCAGCCAGACCACCACGCCAAAGACCAACAGCAGATAGCCGCTGACACGGTGGATAAACTGGACCAACCCCGGGTTCTCGAAAAAGTTTCGCCAAAGCGGTTCGATCATGAAGGGGTTGGGCGGCAGGATCTGCCCCCCCATCAACGGCCAGTCGGTATAGGCCCGGCCCGCATCAATCCCCGCAACCAGCGCCCCGAGCAGGATTTGCAGAAAGGCGAAATGCATCAGACCGGTGGAAAGGCTGAACAGCTTGGCCTCGCGGCCCCGGCGCGCCTGCATCAGGTCGCGTTCCTCACGGCCCAGTTGGAACACATACCAGGCGATGACGCCAAGAATGACAAAGGCCAGACCCAGATGCGTCGCCAGCCGGTACGAGGCAACCGAGGTCATCCCCTCGCCCTGCGTAACGCCCGAGGTCACCATCCACCAGCCGATCGCGCCCTGAAGCCCGCCCAGCGCGCCCGGAATGATCAGCCGCCCGGTCCAGCCGGTCGGGATGCGTCGGGCGACAAGAAAGCCAAGAAAGCCAACGGCCCAGACCAGCCCGATCAGCCGGCCCAACTGCCGATGCCCCCATTCCCACCAATAGATCGCCTGAAAATCGGCCAGCTCCATCCACTTGTTTTCGATGCGCCACTGGTCGATCTGTTTGTACTTGTCGAATTCCGATTGCCACTCGACCTCACTCATCGGCGGGATCGCCCCGGTGATCGGGCGCCATTCGGTGATGCTCAGCCCGCTGTCGGTCAGCCGGGTCAGCCCGCCTACCGCGATCATCGCCACCACCAGCACGAAGATCACGATCAGCCAGGCCCGGATGCCCTTGCGCGCGCCGCGTCGGCCACGATCAATCGCGCCGGGCTGGGCCGCACGTTCTGCCGCGACCTCCCCGTCACCGACCTCTTCGAAAATGGAGCGTTTCGTTGCCATGGCGTCGCCCTGTCCGTTTTGTCTAACACTGTTGTCCCCATGTAGACCGGGCAGCGGGTCAGGACAATGCGATCGCGCTATGGGCGACCCGGTGCCGCGTGAGGCGACTGGCGAGGGTGCGTCAAATGCGGGGCATTGATACCATCACATTGTTTTCAACCTCAGGTCTCCTTACATCAAATACAAGGAATATGTCCGCACCGTCGTGCGGGCCGTGCTTTGGGAGGTTCGATATGTTGCGCCCCGTCCTTGCCGTACTGATGTTGATTGCCGCATTGGCGCTGTCTGCCGGTGATGCACGCGCCGATGGTTATCTTTATGTCCGCGACGGTATCTATCTGAATGCGCGGATTGGCCCCGGTACACGCTATCGCAGCCATCATGTTCTCGCCCCACGCACCCGGTTGCAAATCATCACGCGGATCGGCGACTGGGCACAGGTTCGCACGCCCGACGGGATGATGCTTTGGGTGTATTTTTCCTATTTGATCGACGCCCCGTCGTATTTGCCCCGGCGTCCGGCACCGCCGATCTTCCTCAGGCCGCCGCCCCGCTACATCGCCCCCCCGCCGCCACCGCGCTGGGTTCAGCCGCAACCCTATCCCCGGCCCTATGTTCAACCGCGCCCAAGGGTCCAACCGCAACCGCGTCAGCAGCCGAGGGTTCAGACCCAACCGCGCCAACAGCCGAGGGTCCAGACCCAACCGCGTCATCAACCAAGGGTTCAGACCCAACCGCGTCATCAACCAAGGGTTCAGACCCAACCGCGTCAGCAGCCAAGGGTTCAGACGCAACCGCGTCAGCAGCCAAGGGTTCAGACGCAACCGCGCCAGCAACCGAGGATCCAGACGCAACCGCGCCAGCAACCGAGGATCCAGACGCAACCGCGCCAGAAGCCGAGGATCCAGACGCAACCGCGCCAGAAGCCGAGGATCCAGACGCAACCGCGCCAGAAGCCGAAGGTCCAGACCCGGCCGCGACAGCAGCCCAAGACCCAGCCGCAGCGACAGGGCAATCAGGACAGCAACGAAATCCGAAGGGTCACCCCTGATGGCATGATCATCTACAAGGGCCGATAAGGGGCGCTGATCCGCCCCCCTCCCGCCGTGGCCGCTGAACCATCCGGCGCAGTCCCCCGTACAGAACCGGAAACATCGGCCCGCGTCCCGTCGTTGGCCTTCGGCTCGGTTGACTGTCTCCGGTCTGATCCAAGGTGGTCCGGGCGGCAAAATGCGAAAACATTCGGAAACCTGCGACGGAAGTTCGAAGCCGGGACAATGAAAGAATATCTCGACCACGAAATCATTTTAGGGATTCTCTCATGTTTCATCGCCTTATTGCCCCGCTCGCAGTTGCCACGGCCTTGGCGCTTGGCACCGGTGCCGCGAGCGCCGACAGCTTTCGCTATGTCCAGCAAGGCGTAAACCTGAACGCGCGTTCAGGGCCCGGATCGCATTATGCCGCCAAGCGCGTGCTTGCCCCGGGGACCAGACTTTCGGTGATCCAGCAGCGGGGCGATTGGGCGCAGGTGCAAACGACAGAGGGGCTGCTGCTTTGGGTTTTCGGATCGTACCTGAGGGATCAGGCACCGCAGACCGCCGCACCCAGACAGCCTGCGCAGCCGCAGCGCAAACCGGTGCAACAGCAGGTGCACCGCAAACCGGTACAACAGCACCAGCAACAGCCAGCGCAACAGCAGACACCGCAGCGGGTGAGGCCGCAAACTCAACAGCAAACCCAACAGCAGCCTCAACGCCAGACCCAGCAACAGCAGACCCAGCGCCCGCAGCAGCAGCAGCAGCAGCAGCAAAAACAACAGCCGCAGCAGCGCGGCAACACGGACAACAACGAAATCCGGATGATCAAACCGAACGGCACGATCATCTATAAAGGGCGCTAAGAGTCCCTGATGCTGCGCGGCGGCTGATCCGGATTACGGCTCAGTCGCCGCGCTCTTTCCAGCGCACCATCTGGCGCATCACCCCGTGCAGCATCTGCACATCGGCCCCTGTCAGCTGCATCCGCCCCCACAGGTTGCGCAGGGTAAGTTTCATGCTCTCGGCCTTTTCCAGCGGGAAAAAGAACCCGGCCTGCTCCAGCCGCGTCTCATAATGCTCGGCCAGTTTTTCCATCTCGATGCTGCTGGCCCAGTCGGCGCGCCCCATCTCAACGGTTTCATGGGTCACCTGCGCGACCTGACGGCGCCACTCATAGCCGGTCAACAGCACACATTGCGCCAGATTGAGCGAGGCAAACTCCGGGTTCACCGGCACCGTGATGATCGCATTGGCCCGCGCCACGTCGTCATTTTCCAGCCCGGCCCGCTCAGGCCCGAACATCACCGCCACCTTTTCGCCAGCGGCGATCTTTTCGGCGGCCAGTTGCATCGCGCGTTCGGGGCTGAATGCCGGCTTGGTCAACCCACGCTGCCGCGCCGTTGTGGCAAAGACATAGGTACAATCGCCCACCGCACTTGCCACGTCGTCAAACAATCCCGCCTCGTCCAGCAGCCGCCCGGCGCCGCTCGACATCGCGGCCGCCTTGGGGTTGGGCCAGCCATCGCGCGGGGCAACCAGCCGCATCCGGTCCAGCCCGAAATTCCACATCGCACGGGCGGCGCCGCCGATATTCTCGCCCATCTGCGGGCGCACAAGAACAAAGGCGGGCTGGGGGGAGGCACTGGATTTGGCGCTGGGCATAGGCTGCTCCTTGTCGAAGGTCTCAGAGGGTCGCAAATCGTGGACATATCGCACCGGAGCGCAGTCGAAAAACGGCGATCATAAACCGCGCGAAAACCCGCCCTGCTCTACTTCGACACGACGGGCGGGGCAAGTCGCCCGTGTCCGTTCACAACAATTCCCCCGTCAAAGGCGCAATCTTCCCTTCGCCGCAGCAATTCGTTAAACCGGCGCAAAATCATCCTAGGACCGCCACCATGGACGCCCCCGACAAGCCACAGCTTTACCTGATCACCCCCCCCGCTTTTGAGCTGGAGCGGTTTCCCGACACCCTGTCGCGCGTGCTTGACACTGCCGAGGTCGCCTGCCTCCGCCTGACCCTTGCCAGCCATGACGAGGACGAGGTCGCGCGCGCTGCCGACAGCCTGCGCGAACTGGCCCATGCCCGCGATATCGCGCTGGTGATCACCGACCATGTGCTGTTGGCGCAGCGGCTCGGGCTCGATGGGGTGCATCTCAGCGATGCCGCCCGCTCGGTCCGCGACGCGCGCAAGACGCTTGGGGCCGACGCGATCGTCGGCAGTTTCTGCGGCACCTCGCGCCACGATGGCATGACCGCGGGCGAAGCGGGCGCGGATTACATCAGCTTTGGTCCGCTTGGCCTGACCACGCTTGGCGATGGCACCCGCGCCGAGGTCGAACTGTTCGACTGGTGGTCGCAGATGATCGAACTGCCGGTGGTGGCCGAAGGCGGGCTCACCCCCGAGAGCGTTGCGGCCCTTGCCCCGCATACCGATTTCTTTGGTATCGGAGACGAGATCTGGGGTGCCGATGACCCGGCTGCGGCGCTGAAGGCCCTGACCGCCAGTCTGGGGTAACTGCCTCATCCGCAGGCGGAGCCCTGCCCGTCCGAAAACCCATTGGATGGCAAGGGATTTTTCTGCGCCCTCTCCGCCTCGGGTGCTTGCACGCTGCGATTAATCACGCCACAAACTGCGGCATGACCCAACGCTCTCCTTCCCCAATCCTGTGCATCGGCAGTGTCCTTTGGGACATGATCGGCCGGGCCCCCGGCCCAATGCGCCAAGGCGCCGACGTGCCGGGGCGAATCACGCGGCTTCCCGGTGGGGTGGCGATGAATATCGCCCGAACGCTGGCGCAGTTCGGACAGATCCCCACATTGCTCAGCGCGGTTGGCCGCGACAGTGAGGGCGATGAGTTGATCGCCGCCTGCGCGCAGCACGGCGTGGGGACCGATCACATCTATCGGCCTGCCGATCTGCCGACCGATCGCTATATGGCGGTCGAAGGGGCCAACGGGCTGATCGCCGCGATCGCCGATGCCGCGTCGCTCGAAGCGGCAGGTGCGCGCATTCTGGCGCCACTCAGCGACGGATCCTTGGGCCATGCGGATGCGCCCTTTGCCGGCACCATCGCGCTGGACGGCAACCTGACAGCCTCGCTTCTGGCCGAGATCGCCAACAGCCCGGCCTTTGCCGCTGCGGATCTTCGCGTCGCCCCCGCCTCGCCGGGCAAGGCCGAGCGTCTGACACCGTTTCTGAGCCATCCGCGCTGCACGCTCTACGTCAATCTCGAAGAGGCCGGGCTGCTGTGCGCCACCCGGTTCGACCATGCCGAATCTGCGGCCGCGGCGCTGCTGACGCAGGGCGCGGCAAGGGTTCTGGTCACAGATGGGGCCGGCCCCGCCGCCGAGGCCAGCCCCGAAGGCGTGATCAGCCACACCCCGCCTCAAGTCACCGTTGCCCGCGTCACCGGCGCAGGTGACACATTCATGGCGGCCCATATTGCCGCCGAAGCCAAAGGCCACCGACGCGAAGCGGCATTGAGCCGCGCGCTCGTTGCCGCCGCCCGACACGTTTCAGGAGATACACAGTAATGATTTACATGACCTTTTCCGCCGAAGCTGCGCGCGCCCGTTCTTCCGGGCAACCGCTGGTGGCGCTGGAAAGCACGATCATCACCCATGGCATGCCCTATCCGCAGAACGTCGCCGTCGCGACCCAGGTCGAGGCCGATATTCGCGCCGCCGGGGCAACACCTGCGACCATCGCGGTGATCGAAGGTCGGCTGCATGTGGGGCTGGAACCTGAAATGCTGCAGGCCCTTGGCAGCACTCCGGACGTGGCCAAGCTTTCGCGCGCCGACATGGCGGCCTGTCTGGCCACCGGCGGCACCGGGTCGACCACAGTTTCGGCCACGATGATCGCGGCGCATCATGCCGGGATCTCGGTCTTTGCCACCGGCGGGATCGGCGGCGTGCATCGCGGCGCCGAGACCAGTTTTGACATCTCTGCCGATTTGCAGGAACTGGCGCAAACCCCGGTCACGGTCGTCTCTGCCGGGCCCAAGGCGATTCTGGATATCGGCAAGACGCTGGAAGTGCTGGAAACCCTCGGGGTGCCGGTGATCGTGCGCGGTCAGGATATGGTTCCTGCCTTCTGGTCGCGCCGTTCGCCCTTTGCCGCGCCGTTGCGCATGGACGACGCCGACTCCATTGCGCGGGCCCATGCGGCGCGCAAGTCGCTGGGGATACCCGGTGGGCAACTGGTGACAAACCCGATCCCGACCCGGGATGAAATCCCGGCTGAAACCCTTGCCCCGATCATCGCGGCAGCCCAGGCCGAAGCCGATGAAAGACGCATCACCGGCAAAGCAGTGACGCCGTTCCTGCTGGATCGCATCTTTGAGCATACGCGCGGGCGGTCGCTGCGGGCCAATGTGGCGCTGGTGCGCAACAACGCCGTGTTCGCGGCAGAGATTGCCCAATCCTTGCGCAGGGTGTCCAGCTAGGGCGGGCAACAGCAACCGGAACCGCACAGGATGTCGTCGGAGGCCCCGCAAGCCATTGTACCGGCCCCGCAAAGACCCTAGGTACGCGAGGTACAGGATGGAACACCGATGAACAGCCCATTTGACGAAGAACCGCATCGCCGACGGGGCCTTTTCGCCCGGCTGCGGGGGTCGTTTCTGACCGGTCTGGTCGTGATCGCCCCGGTGGGGCTGACGATCTGGCTGATCTGGTCCATCATCGGCTGGATCGACGGCGTGGTGCTGCCGCTGGTGCCGCAACAGATGCGCCCCGAACAGTATATCGGGATCAACCTGCGCGGCGTCGGGGTGATCATCTTCTTGCTGTTCACCATCATCGTCGGTTGGGTCGCCAAGGGCATCATCGGGCGCTCGCTGATCAATTTCGGCGAGCGGCTGGTCAATCGCATGCCGGTGGTGCGGTCGATCTATTCCGGGATCAAGCAGATCTCGGAAACCGTTTTCGCGCAATCAGAACGCTCGTTCGAGAAAGCCTGTCTTGTTCAATATCCAAGACGCGGGATCTGGGCGATCGGCTTTGTCTCGACCATCGCCAAGGGCGAAGTGTCCGAGCGCGCCGAAACCGGTGGTCGTCTGATCAGCGTCTTTGTCCCGACCACACCGAACCCGACCTCGGGCTTTTTGCTGTATTTCCCCGAAGAGGACGTGACCGAGCTGGACATGTCGGTCGAGGATGCGGCGAAACTGGTGATCTCGGCCGGGCTGGTCTATCCCAACAGCAAGGATCCGACGCGCCCGCAAAGTAAGGCCGCCGAATAAATATCGGATGACTGGACCGGGTTGGATGGCCGGGCTCTCCGGTCCGTACCGGTTCTTGTCCTATCCCCTCCGGTTTTCGCCCCCAAACTTGCGCGGCGTTGACTTGGATCAAGGCCAAGATCAAAGGTCTTAAAGAAGATAGATTTTAGATCCGTATTTTGGCCTTTGGGAGAATTCCTTTGCGACTTCGTGTCTTGACGGCCCTTGCCTGCGTCATGGTGGTCCTGTCCGCCCCGCATCAGGCCTATGCTCAGGCTCAGGCCCAAAGCAGCGACGCACCTGCCATTCCCGGCAGCGACAGCTCGGCCGATCATTCCAAGTTCAAGATCCTGCAACGAGAGTTCACCTCTGGCCCAGAAGTGACCGAGGCCTGCGTGTCCTGCCATACCGAGGCAGACGATCAGGTGATGCATTCGATCCACTTCAACTGGGAGTTCGAAAACACCACAACCGGCCAACTGCTGGGCAAGCGCCATGTGATCAACGCCTTTTGCGGCAATGTCGTCGGCAATGAGCCGCGCTGCACCTCGTGTCACGCCGGATATGGCTGGGACGACATGGCGCAGAGCCCGCAACAGGAATCGGTGACGCCCGATTGTCTGGTCTGCCACGACCGCTCTGGGCAATATACCAAAACCTCGACCGGGGCCGGGCTGCCGCCGCTCGCGCCGGTGAAACCGGGCACCAAGACCATCACGGGCGCCGAGGCCTGGCCGGTCGATCTGGCCAAGGCGGCACAAAGCGTCGGCCCGCCGGGGCGCGAAAACTGCGGCCAATGCCATTTCTACGGCGGTGGCGGCGACAACGTGAAACACGGCGATCTGTCCTCGGTCCTGTTTGACCCATCGCGCGACGTCGATGTGCATATGTCGTCCGAGGGCGGCAACATGGTTTGTTCCGACTGCCACGTCAGCAAGCAACACAAATGGCCCGGCTCGCGCTATGACGTCATGGCGACCGACACCCAAGGCCCCGGCATGCCGCATGAGCGGCGCGATGTCGCCACCTGCCAAAGCTGCCACGGAACCGCACCACACCCGGCCTCGCTCAAGGGCGTCAAGCTGAACGACCACACCGACAAGCTGGCCTGCCAGACCTGCCACATCCCCGAATTCGCCCGCGGGGGCGTTGCCACCAAGATGGAATGGGATTGGTCCACTGCCGGCAAGCTGGGCGACGACGGCAAGCCGCTTGCGCTCGAAAACTACACCCAGGGCGATGGCAAGCCGCGCCACACCTACCTGTCCATCAAGGGCGATTTCGTCTGGGAAGAGAACGTGCAGCCGCTCTACGCCTGGTTCAACGGTCAGGTGGAATATACCACCGGCGACCAGACCATCGATCCCAGCCAGATCGTCGAGGTCAACAAGATCTCGGGCAGCCCCGAGGATGGCGACAGTCGTATCTGGCCGTTCAAACGGCTGGAGGGGCGACAGGCCTATGACTCCAAGCTGAACCACCTCGCCTATAGCCATGTCTGGGGGCCGGACACCGACACCGCCCTGTGGAGCAATTACGACTGGGGCAAGGCGATCGCGGCGGGAATGAAGGCCGCCGGGGTCGAGTACTCCGGGGAATACGGCTTCGTCGATACCCATATGTACTGGCCCATCACCCATATGGTCGCCCCGGCAAAGGATGCGGTTGACTGCGCCGAATGCCACGCCCCTGATGGGCGAATGGCCAAGATCGACGGCGTCTACATGCCTGGCCGCACCCCGTTCAGCACCGCCGGAATCCTCGGCATTGCCCTGGTTGTGGCAACCGCCCTGGCCTTGTTGATCCACGCCCTCGGCCGCCTGTTCACCCGCAAGAACGGAGACGCGTCATGACCGAACGTTTCGTCAAGATCTACCCGCGGTTCGAACGCTTCTGGCACTGGACGCAGATGGCGTTGATCTTTGGGCTGCTGTTCACCGGGCTGGCGGTGAACGGGCTGAACCCCTTGATCCCGTTCGGTCCCGCCGTCATGCTGCATATCATCGCCGCACTGGCGCTGATCGTGCTGTGGATCTTTGCCATCTTCTGGCACATCACCACCGGCAGTTGGGTGCATTACGTGCCCACCACGCAGGGGTTGGTCAAGGTGGCGCGGTTCTATGCCTGGGGCATCTTCAAGGGCGAACATCACCCCTATCGCAAGGCCTATTGGCGCAAGCACAACCCGTTGCAGGCGCTGACCTATCTGGCGCTGAAACTGATGCTGTTTCCGGCGATCTGGGTGACCGGGGTGATCTATCTGACCTATAATTACTGGTCCGGCGTGCCCAATGCCACGCTTTGGCTGACCATTGCGGCCAACCTGCACCTGCTGTCGGCCTATGCCATCGCCGCCTTTGTGCTGGCGCATGTCTATCTGCTCAGCGTGGGCGGCTCGTTCCGGGCCCATGTGCGCCCGATGATCACCGGCTTTGACAAGGTGGACCTGACCCCCGAGGAAGAGGCCTATCTTGAAGCGGACGAAGCGGTGCGTATTCGCTAGGCTGTATCCGCTAACCCATATCCGCAAGCGCAGATCAGTCGAACATCTGTTTCAGATCCACGCTGTTGCGCTTGCCGATATGTTGCGCGCCCTGCTCGAGAAATCGCTCGGCGGCATCGCGACCGGCTTGTTTCAGGCGTGCAAGAACCGAGGGCATCGGCATCATCTTGGTCGTCACCGACAGTTCGCGCATCAGCTTGTCGTCCGAGATCATATGCACATGGACCCGCTTCATACGGTCCCGACGCAACTCGCCCTCATCCATCAGACGCTGGATAAGATCGATCGAGCGCAACTCTCGCAGCAGCGAGGAGTTGAAGCTGATTTCGTTGATCCGGTCCGCGATTTCCTGCGGCGACCGGGGTGGTTCGGCCCGTTCCAATGGATAGACGTTCACCACCACGATGTCCGAAGGCAAATGCGACTGGAACAGCGGGAACAGCGCCGGGTTGCCGGTATAGCCGCCATCCCAGAACGCCTCGGTCTCTCCGGTTTCGGGGTTCTCGATCTCGACCGCCTGAAACAGGTTCGGCAGGCAGGCCGAGGCCAGAATCGCCTCGGTGCAGATCTCGGACCCGGAAAACACCCGGATCTTGCCGGTGCTGACCCGGGTGGCGCCGATGAACAGCTCTGGCGCCGCCTCGTCGCAAACGCTGTCGAAATCCATCGCCTTGACGATCAGCTCCAGCGGATTGAAATAGAACGGCCCGTACATATAGGGCGAAACCAACCGCGACCAGGTATCGGCCAGCGAGAACGGCAAGGAAAATTCGATTCCCTGCGCCATCTGCGGTGGCTCCAACACCCCCATTAAAGTGGTCAGCCGCAGGTCGCCCATGCCGCCCATTTGGCCCCAAAGCCAGTCAAGGTTTTCGCGTGCGCCGTCCCGACCGCCCATGACCATTCCAGCCTTGAATGCCGCCGCATTCAGCGCCCCGGCCGAGGTGCCGGCGATCGCCGCGACCTCAATACCCTTTTCATCCAGCAGCCGGTCGAGCACGCCCCAAGTAAAGGCGCCATGCGCGCCCCCGCCCTGAAGTGCGAGGTTTATGCGAAGTGGATCAGCCATTGTTTCTTGTCGCCTCTCCTAAAGGGAATCAGCCCCGGACCCTGATGCCTTCAAAGGTCATAGCAGCCCGGTTCGCCCGCAGGATCGCCGGCCGATCAAAACCGGCAATCCCTGTTCTGCTTACATTGCGGTCCAGCCGCCATCGACGCTGATGGTCGTGCCAGTGATCTGCGCCGCCGCATCGGAACACAGGAACACGGCGGTGCCGCCCAGCTGTTCGACTGTGGCAAAGCCCTTGCTCGGCTGGCGCTCCAGCATGACGTTCTTGATCACGTCCTCGCGGCTCATCCCGTATTCCTTCATGGTGGCGGGGATCTGCGCCTCCACCAGCGGGGTCAGCACATAGCCCGGGCAGATCGCGTTGGCGGTGATCGGCTCCTGCGCGGTTTCCAGCGCCACGGTCTTGGTCATGCCGACGATCCCATGTTTGGCCGCCACATAGGCCGCCTTGAACGGCGAGGCGGTCAGCCCATGCGCCGAGGCGATGTTGACGATCCGGCCCCAGCCCGCCGCCCGCATCATCGGCAAGGCCACTGCTGTGGTGTGAAAGGCCGAATTCAGGTTGATGGCGATGATCGCGTTCCACTTGTCGACCGGAAACTCGTCGATCGGCGAAACGAACTGGATGCCCGCATTGTTCACCAGAATATCACAACGCCCGGCCTGCTCGATCAGCGCACGGCACTCGGCGCCATCGGACATATCGGCCTTGATATAGCGCGCCTTCACACCGGTCTCTTCCGCGATCTTTGCGGCCAGCGCATGATCTTCCTCGCTGTCGGTGAAAGAGTTCAGAACCACATCGGCCCCGGCGCGCGCCAGCTCCCAAGCCACGCCCAACCCGATCCCAGAGTTCGATCCGGTGATAATTGCAGTTTTTCCGGTCAATGACATGAAAGGCCCCTTTGTTTGCTTTCCCCGCAGTTTGCCACGCTGTAGGTGCGAAGAAAACGCCAAAGCCGCGCACTACGTGTTTGCCGCAGGACGCTGGAGCAGGTTTTTCGGGCCGGGTCATCCCGGGCGAGTCGCCCCCTGCCGCGACGGACACAGCCCCCCCCCAGGTCCGGGCCAGACCAGGCGCGCAGGTCAAAAAAAACGCCCGCACAAGGCGGGCGTCAAGTTATTGAGGCAGGTTTCATACAGGCAAGAAACCTATCGAGCAGTGAGTTAGTTATAAGCAATTCCCAGCCTTTTTCCAAGCTAAAAGTTTGAAAAGCCGTGAATCCCAAGATACCGTCATCATTCATAAAAACAGAGCAGAACGGATTGTTTCCAAAGTGCGACCGGGCCTTTTCCACTTCATCGCGGCGTCCCTGACCGGAATCGCCTTGTTTTTCGGCGCTTCACCCTGTCAGGCGGCGCCTTCGCATGGCATCGCCATGTATGGGGAACCGGCGCTTCCAGCGGATTTCGTCTCCCTGCCCTATGCCAACCCGGAGGCGCCGAAAGGCGGGCGGGTGGTCTTTGGCAACACCGGCGGATTCGATTCGCTCAACCCCTTCGTGCAGAAAGGCACCGCCCCCTGGCAGCTCCGATTCTGGAGCTACGAATCGCTTATGGGGCGGTCCTGGGACGAACCGTTTACCCTGTACGGGCTGCTGGCCGAATCGGTTGAAACCGCACCGGACCGATCGTGGGTGGAATTCACCCTGCGCCCCGAGGCCCGGTTTTCCGATGGCAGCCCGGTCACGGTCGAAGATGTGATCTGGTCCTACGAGACCTTGGGCACCCAAGGCCATCTGCGCTATCGCGGGTTCCAATCGCAGATCGCCGACATCGTACAGGTCGGCCCGCGTTCTGTACGGCTCAGCTTCACCACCCCGGATCGGGAGTTGGCGCTGATCGCCGGGATGCGGCCGATCCTGAAAAAGGCGCAATGGGAGGGCAAGGATTTCACCGCCTCCGGCCTGTCCGAGGCCCCGATCGGCACCGGCGCCTATGTGGTGACGGATTTCGAGGCGGGCCGGTCCCTGACCCTGCGCCGCAACCCGGACTATTGGGGCGCCGCCTTGCCGTTTCGCCGTGGCACGTTGAATTTCGACGAGATGCGGATCGAATTCTATGGCGATGGCACGGTTCTGTTCGAGGCGTTCAAGGCCGGCGAACTCTCGGTGGTGCGCGAATTCAACGCCGAGAAATGGCAAACCCAGTATGATTTCCCCGCCGTGCGGCGTGGCAATGTGGTCAAATCCGAAATCCCCAACCAGCGCCCGTCGGGGATGACTGGTCTGGTGATGAACACCCGCCGTCCCCCGTTCGATGACTGGCGCGTGCGCGAGGCGCTGATCGAGGCGTTTAATTTTGAGTCGATCAACGACACGATGACCGGCGGGGTGCAGCCGCGGATCACCTCTTATTTCTCCAGTTCCACCCTCGCCATGCGGCCCGGTCCGGCAACCGGTCGGGTGCGTGAGATGCTTGCCCCGTTTGCCGACAGCCTGCCCCCCGGCGCGCTTGAGGGCTATACCCTGCCCAAAAGCGATGGAACCGCACGCAATCGCGCCGGGCTGCGCCGGGCTATGACCCTGTTGAACGCGGCCGGTTGGACCGTACAGGAAGGGATCTTGCGCAGGGCCGATGGGGCGCCGTTCGCCTTCGCGGTCTTGCTGCGTCAGGCCGATGGCGAGATGCAGCGCGTCACCGATATCTATGCGCAGGCCCTGCGCCGTCTCGGGATCGCGCTGCGGGTCGAGACGGTGGATGATGCCCAATATGCCGCCCGCATCGCCGCACATGACTTCGACATGACCAATTTCCGCCGCGACCTGACCCTGTCTCCGGGCAATGAGCAGCGGCTTTATTGGGGCAGCGCCGGGGCACAGCAGGACGGCAGCCGAAATCTGATGGGGATGGAGTCGCCCGCCGCCGATGCGATGATCGACACCCTGCTGACCTCGCACAGCAGCGACGATTTCAATGCCGCAGTGCGCGCGCTTGACCGGGTGCTGACTGCCGGGCGCTATGTGATCCCGATCTGGCAATACGACGTCGGCCGCATCGCCCATATCCGACAGTTGAAATACCCCGAAGACCGGCTTCCGATCTATGGCGACGGGGTCAATTTCATGCCCGATGTCTGGTGGTACGAGGAGGAGTGACCCCGGCTTTGGGTCGCGTATTCGTGGCCGTGGCCCAACTGGGCCACCGCACAGACACGGTCCCCATCAGGCCAGCGAGGTGACCCAAAGGATGGTGGCGTCTTCTTCGCTGAGCGACACCACGTTATGCCCCATCGTGGCATCGTAATAGGCGCTGTCGCCGCGCCGCATCTCGAGGGGTTCATAAAACTCGGTATACAGACGGATCACCCCGGTCAGCACGAAAAGAAATTCCTCGCCGTCATGGCGCACCCAGCCGTCGAACTCGTCCATGCTGCGGGCGCGGACGCGGGCGCGATAGGGCAGCATCTGCTTCTTGGTCAGCGTCTCGGCCAGCAGCTCATGTTCATAGGTGGCGGTGGCGTAATCGGCCCCCTCGCCACTGCGGGTCACGGCCATGCGCCCGTTCACCTGTTCACGCTGCGGCGGGGTGAACAGCTGCGGCACCGAGATTTCCAGCCCGACGGCCAGTTTCTTCAGCGCCTCATAGGTCGGCGACATCTGCCCGTTCTCGATCTTGGACAGCGTCGAACGGGCCAGCCCGGCCTGACTGGCGGCCTGTTCCAGCGTCCAGTTGCGCGCCTTGCGCAGCTCGCGCACCCGCACGCCCAAGTCCAACGGCTCGGCTTCGGTGTCCGGGCTGCCATTGCGGGCGATACGGATCAGGGCTTTGGGGTCACGCGCGGTCATCCCGTTTCTATAGGCGCGCCGCGTTCGTCTTGCAACGGCGGCTGCCGCGCGCTAGCCAATTACCATGTTGTCCATATTCGATCACGGCGCACCTCCGCCCTGCCCCGCCCCCTTCAACCTGGCCGCCTTCGTGCTGCGCCGGGCCGGGGATTGCCCTGAAAAATGCGCCCTGTCGATCCTGCGCGCCACTGGCTCCGACGATTGGAGCTATGGCGAACTGGAGCGCGCGGTGCGCGGCACCGGAACCGGGCTGTTGCAGGCCGGGCTGAAGCCGGGGCAGATCGTGCTGATGCGGCTTGGCAATACGGTGGAGTTCCCCATCGCCTATCTCGGGGCGATGGCAGTCGGGCTGGTGCCTGTGCCGACCTCATCACAGCTGACAGCGGCGGACACCGCCAAGATCATCGCCGAGCTGAAACCGGCCGCCGTGTTGCGCGACCCCGAAATTGCCTGCGCCGATCATCCGCTGCAGATCAACATCGAGGCCCTGAAACGGATGCGCGCTTTGCCGCCCTGCGACTGGGCCATGGGCGATCCGGAACGGCTGGCCTATGTGGTCTATACCTCGGGCACATCTGGCAGCCCGCGCGCGGTGGCCCATGCCCATCGCGCGATCTGGGCCCGGCAGATGATGGTCGACGGCTGGTATGCGCTGACCCCCGAGGATCGGCTGTGCCACGCCGGCGCGTTCAACTGGACCTATACGCTGGGCACCGGGCTGATGGACCCTTGGGCGATCGGTGCCACCGCCCTTATCCCCGAACCGGGAACCGATATCGCCACCCTGCCCGCGCTGTTGCGCAGCCATCGCGCGACGCTTTTTGCCGCCGCGCCCGGCGTCTATCGCCGGATGCTGCGCGACCGCGACAGGCTTGATCTGCCCGATCTGCGCCACGGGCTGAGCGCGGGGGAAAAGCTGTCGCCGGATCTGCACCACCGCTGGGAAGAGCTGACAGGCACCGCCCTGCACGAGGCCTATGGCATGTCGGAATGCTCGACCTTCATCTCCTCCAGCCCGGCGCACCCGGCGCGGGGCATCGCCCTTGGTCAGCCGCAAATCGGTCGCCGCGTGGCGATCCTCGGGGCCGAGGACCAGCCTGTGACTCAACCCGTAACCCAGGGCGAGATCGGCGTGATCGCGGTGCACCGCACGGATCCGGGCCTGATGCTGGGCTATCTCAACGCGCCGGATGAAATGGCGGCACGGATGCGCGGCGACTGGTTCGTGACTGGCGATCTCGGCGCGATGGCGGCGGATGGGCAGATCACCTATATGGGGCGCAACGATGACATGATGAATGCCGGCGGCTATCGGGTGTCGCCGCTGGAGGTCGAAGCCGCGCTGAACGCCCACCCCGGCATTGAGCAGGCCGGCGCGGCCGAGGTCGAGATCAAACACGACACCACGGTCATCGTCGCCTTTTATACTGGGCCGTCAGAACTGGACGCGGCAGAGCTGCAGACCTATGTCAGTGAGACGCTGGCGCGCTACAAACAACCGCGCGCCTTTGTTCATCTCGCCGCGCTGCCCACCGGCGCAAATGGCAAGCTGCTGCGCCGTGCGCTGCCTGCCTATTTCCCAGCCCGGAGCCCGAATCCCGCATGACCGACAAGACCGTCAAACTTGATATCATCTCCGACCCGATCTGTCCCTGGTGCTATATCGGCAAGGCCAATCTGGATCGCGCGCTGGCCGAGATCCCCGATCACCCCTTTGTGATCGAGTTTCATCCGTTCCAGCTCAACCCCGACATGCCCGCAGGCGGCATGGACCGGCGCGCCTATCTGGAAACCAAATTCGGCGGCAAGGACGCCGCGATCCGCGCCTATGCCCCGGTGGCGGAACGGGCCGAGGCCGCCGGGCTACCGATCCATCTCGACAAGATCCAGCGCACGCCCAACACGCTGGATGCGCATCGTCTGATCCACTGGGCCGGGGTCGAGGGGCGCCAGTATGCCGCCGTCTCGGCGCTGTTCACCGCCTATTTCGTCGACGGGCGCGACATCGGCGATCACGAAGTCTTAAGCGATCTGGCCGACAGTCTGGGCATGGATGCCTCGGTGGTGATGAAACTGCTCGACTCCGATGCCGACAGCGCAGATATCCGTCGCCGCGACGCCCATAGCCGCGAGATGGGGGTCAACTCTGTCCCCACCTTCATTGTGGCGGGAAAACATGCCGTTCCCGGTGCGCAGCCGCCCGAGATGTGGCAAAAGGTGATTGAGGAGATCAAGGAGCAGCTCGCCACGTGACACAGATCAAGCCCTTTACCGTCTTGCTCAGCCTGATCTTCGTGGTCGGCTTTGGCACCGTGTTCTTTCGGCACGTAGAGGGCTGGAACTGGCTGGATTCCTATTTCTTCACCGTGGTCACGATTTCGACCGTCGGCTATGGCGAGCTGGTCCCGGCGACCGACCTGGGCAAGATCGGCACCACCGCCCTTATCTTCATCGGGCTTGGTGTCTTTGCCATCGCGATCCAACAGTTCGCGCTCTACAACATGCGCAAGCGCGAGCAGGAAACCGAATGGTTGATCGCGCGGCTTGGCCATCACGAAGCGGATCTGACCATCGAAGAAGAGGACGACATCCTCACCGCCAACGAGGATGATCCGCCCCGGGCGGACATGGCCCCGGACCCGGATCTGAAATCGGATCCAAAACCGCACAGAAATCGCCCGCGAAACTGATACCCGCACCGAGATCGAAACCGACCCCGGTGAAGGGAGGTCTTCCGCTCTGGCCCTTGGCTTTAGGTCATGCTACCGCCGCTCCAAATCCTCACGGAGCCCCCATGCAAAACAGAATGTCCCAGACCGAGTTCATCGCGCTGATTGCGATGATGTTTGCCACCATCGCCTTTTCGATGGATTCGATGCTGCCCGCCCTGCCCGAGATCGGCGCGCAGCTCAGCCCGGACAATATCAACCGCGCGCAGATGATCCTGACCGCCTTTATCCTCGGCATGGGAGCGGGCACCTTTATCACCGGACCGCTTTCCGATGCCTTCGGTCGCAAGCCGGTGATCCTGGTCGGGGCGATCATCTATATCGCGGCGGCCTTCGTAGCCTGGCGCAGCAGCTCGCTCGAGGTGGTTCTGGCCGCGCGCGTGGTGCAGGGGTTGGGGGCTGCCGGTCCGCGCGTGGTGGCCATGGCAGTGGTGCGCGATCTCTATTCGGGCCGGGAGATGGCCAAGATGGTGTCGATCGCGATGATGATCTTTACCATCTTTCCTGCCATTGCGCCGCTGATGGGAGCCGGCATCATCGCACTGACCGGCTGGCGCGGGATCTTCCTTGCCTTCATCCTGTTTTCGCTGATCTCCACGCTGTGGATGGGGCTGCGCCTTCCCGAAACGCTGGCGCCGGAAAACCGCCGCGCCTTCCGTCCCCACCTGTTGGCCGCCGCATTGCGCGAGATGGCCCGCCATCCCACCGTGCGCCTGTCGATCATCGTGCAGACCCTGTGTCTTGCCAGTCTCTTTTCCATGATCCTGTCGGTGCAGCAGATCTATGACGTGATCTTTGGTCAGGCCAAGAATTTCCCGATCTATTTCGGCGTCGTGGCGCTGGTCTCGGGCTCGGCCAGCCTGCTTAACGCGGCCATCGTGATGCGTATTGGCATGCGCCGGATCGTCACTTGGTCGCTGGGCGCACAGATCTGCCTGTCGGGGCTCATGCTTGTGACCAGCGAAATCGGGCTGCCGCTGGCCGCCTATTTCTGGATCTTCGTGGTTTGGCAGGCCTGCGTGTTTTTCATCATGGGCATGACAATGGGCAATCTCAACGCCATCGGGATGGAACCGATGGGGCATATCGCAGGCATGGCGGCCTCGATCATGGGGGCGATTTCCACCGTTGGCGCGGCGCTGCTTTCCGCGCCCGTGGGGCTGTTGTTCGACGGCACCATCCTGCCGCTCGCGGCGGGGATTTTCCTGCTGTCGATCATCGGATTTGCCTTGATGCTGAAAATGGGCCGGATCGAGGCGCGTGAGGCGCTCTGAACCTTGTTGCCAACGCCCGGTTTCGCCTAACCTGAGATCGGCAAAGAGAGACAGCATGGACAGTTGTTATGATCTCGGCATTTCTGGCTGCGACATCACGACCCGGCAGCAACAGGCGCAACTCTGGCTCGATCGCGGCCTGATCTGGACCTATGGCTTCAACCCTCAAGAGGCGATCGTCTGTTTCCGTCGCACGTTGGAGCATGATCCCGACTGTGCCATGCGCGCCCGGCGCCATGACCCATCCCGGGCTGCTGCATCTTTATGTTCCCCTGATGGCAATGTCGCCGACCCCGGAAAAGGCGCTCAAGGCTGCTGACGAGCTGCAACCCCTGGTGCCGGATGCTGGCCACCTCGCACACATGCCCACCCATATCGATGTGCTTTGCGGCCAGTATCATGACGTGGTGCATTGGAACCAACAGGCGGTGGCGGCCGATCTGAAATACTATCACCGCGAAGGGGCGCTTAACCTCTATACCGAATATCGCCTGCACAATTACCACTTCATCATCTACGGCGCGCTGTTTCTCGGCCAGATCGCACCGGCGCTCAAGGCGAACGCCGCCCTGCGCGCCACCACCCCGGAAGAGATGCTGCGGATCGAAAGCCTGCCGATGGTCGATTACTTCGAAAGCTTCATGGCGATGGAACCCCATATCCTGATCCGCTTCGGGCGCTGGGACGACTGCAAGGCGCTGGCCCTGCCCGAGGACCGCGATCTTTACAGAACCCATACCGCAACCGTAAATTACGCCCGCACTCTGGGCCACGCCGCGACCGGTGACGTGGCAAAGGCCGAGGAACAGCTTTTCTTCGCGACCCGGGACCGGGTGCCGGAAAGCCGCTTGATGTACAATAACAAGGTCAGGGATCTGCTTGAAATCGCTGCGGAAATTCTGCGCGAAAAAATCAACGACAAGCTGCCCTATGATGAACCTTGGGGATGGATGCAACCCGCGCGCCATGCGCTTGGGGCCTTGTCGCTGGAACGGGGCCATGTGGTCAAAGCCGAAGCGGTCTATCGCGAAGATCTGGGCTTCGGCGGGGTCCTGTCGCGCGCCGCGGATCACCCGGATAATGTATGTAGATTGAATGGATTACATGATTGTCTTGACGCACGCGGTGAAGAGATCGAGTTGCGCCATATCGGCACCGTCTGGCCTAGACCCAAGCCCGCGCGGACGGCATCACCGCCTCTTGCGGCTGCACCCAATCCGCCATGAAGGCCATCGCTTAACCCACTGGCCGGACTGCCTTATAAAGCGGAAACGCCCCGCCCTTCTTCTTGTCTGAAAATACTCCGGGGGAGCCGCCCATCAGGGCGTCGGGGGCAGAGCCCCCAACTAATCACCCCCTAGATCAGAAGCACATCTCAAGCCTTTGCAGCTTTGGCCTTTTTCTTCGCTGTAACCACCTTTTCGGCCAGATCGCGGGCAATGGCAAAGGCGCCTTTGATCTTGTCGCTTTCACGACGCCAGTCGCGCCGCACGATGATCTTGTTGTCCTTGAACTTGGCGAGCCCGTTCTGCGCATGCACAAATTCCACCAGACCCTCGGGCGAGATGAATTTGTCGTTGTGGAACTGGATCGTCGCCCCCTTTGGCCCCCCGTCAAGCTTGGCGATGCCAGCGCGTTTGCACATCGCCTTGATCCGTACGACCAGCAGCAGGGTGTTGACCTCTTTCGGCAGCTTGCCGAAGCGGTCGATCAACTCGGCGGCGAAACCTTCCAATTCCACCTTGGTGGTGAGCGAGGACAGGCGGCGATACAGGCCCAGACGCACGTCGAGATCGGGCACAAAGGCCTCGGGGATCAACACCGGCACGCCAAGATTGATCTGCGGTGCCCATTGATCGTCGGCCTCGCTCAGCCCCTCCATTTCGCCCGCCCGGATCTTGGCGATCGCCTCTTCGAGCATGGATTGGTACAGCTCATAGCCGACATCGCGCATCTGACCTGATTGTTCTTCGCCCAGAAGGTTGCCGGCGCCGCGAATATCAAGATCCTGACTGGCCAGCGTGAACCCGGCGCCCAATGTATCCAGACTGCCCAGCACCCGCAGGCGTTTTTCGGCCGTGGTCGTCAGTTTCGCCCGCGGTTTGGTGGTGAGATAGGCATAGGCGCGGGTCTTTGATCGGCCAACGCGGCCTCGGATCTGATACAGTTGTGACAGACCGAACATGTCGGCGCGGTGCACGATCATGGTGTTGGCCGTCGGGATGTCGAGGCCACTCTCCACGATGGTAGTGGCCAGAAGCACGTCGTACTTGCCATCGTAAAAGGCGTTCATCCGGTCGTCGAGCTCCCCCGCCGCCATCTGCCCGTGCGCGGTGATAAAGGACACCTCGGGCAGTTGTTCGCGCAGGAACTCTTCGATTTCCGGCAGATCCGAGAGGCGCGGAACCACATAGAAACTTTGTCCGCCGCGATAGTGTTCGCGCAGCAGTGCCTCGCGGATTGTCACCGCGTCAAATTCGCTGACATAGGTGCGGATCGCCAGCCGGTCCACCGGCGGCGTGCCGATGATCGACAGGTCACGCACCCCCGACAGCGACAGTTGCAGCGTGCGCGGAATCGGCGTGGCGGTCAGCGTCAGAACGTGGATGTCAGAGCGCAGCTGTTTCAGCCGTTCCTTGTGGGACACGCCAAAATGCTGCTCCTCATCGATCACCAGCAGCCCGAGATCCTTGAACCGGAGCCCCTTTGCCAACAACGCATGGGTGCCAATGACGATATCAACGGTGCCTTTGGCCAGCCCCTCGCGGGTTTTCTGCGCATCGCCGCTGGAAACGAAGCGGCTGAGTTGACGCACCACAAGAGGAAAGCCGCGGAACCTTTCGGCAAAGCTGGCATAATGCTGTCGCGCCAACAGAGTGGTCGGGGCGATCACCGCGACCTGAACACCGGTCATCGCGGCGGCAAAGGCGGCGCGCATGGCGACCTCGGTCTTGCCGAACCCGACATCGCCACAGATCAGCCGATCCATCGGCTGGCCGCTTGCCAGATCGCCCATCACATCGCCGATGGCGCGCAGTTGATCGTCGGTTTCCTGATAGGGAAAACGGGCGCAAAACGCCTCCCAGGCGTGATGTTCCGGTTCCAGCACCGGCGCGCGACGCAGGGCGCGTTCGGCGGCGACCCGGATCAGGCGATCGGCCATCTCGCGGATGCGTTCCTTGAGCTTGGCCTTCTTGGCTTGCCAGGCACCACCGCCCAGCTTGTCCAGCAGCCCCTCGTCATGGCCGTATCTGGACAGCAGTTCGATATTCTCAACCGGGAGGTAAAGCCTTGCGTCTTCTGCATATTCCAGCAAAAGGCACTCATGCGCGGCACCGGCGGCGGTGATCACCTCCATACCTTGATAGCGCCCGATGCCATGATCCACATGGACCACCAGATTGCCGGGGCTCAGCGATTGCACCTCGGTCAGAAAATTCTCGGCCTTGCGGCGTTTCTTGGGCGCGCGGATCAGCCGGTCGCCCAGCACGTCCTGTTCTGCAATGACACTCAGATCGGGGGCTTCGAACCCGGATTCCAGCGCCCAGACCGCCAGATGCAATCCACGCTTGCCGATCCGGGTGCCATTCAGCACGGTGATGGTCTCGGCCAGACCTTCGTCTTCGATCAACCCCTCAAGACGTTCACGCGCACCCTCGGAATAAGACGCGACAAGCACCGGACCCTTTTCTAGCTTTGCGCGAATATGATCCGCCAAGGCACTGAAAAGGCTGATATTTTCCTGTTGCCGTTCCGGGGCGAAATTACGCCCGATCCGCCCCCCCGCATCAATCACCCCGGGGCCGGTGGCCTGCGGCAAGGGATTGAACTGCAACACGCGACGGCCAGTGACGGCCCCTTGCCATGCCGCATCGTCAAGAAACAAAAGCCGCGGCGGGATCGGTTTATAGACCGTATCGAGGCGCGATTTCGACAGCATCGCCAGACGCCGCGTCTCGTACTGATCCGCGATGCTGTCCCAGCGCGCCAGCCGCGAAGGCGTCACCTGATCGTCCTGGGTGATGGTTGCGCCCGGCAGATAGTCGAACAGGGTTTCAAGCCGCTCGTGAAAGAACGGGAGCCAATGTTCGATGCCTTGGTGTTTGCGCCCGGCGCTCACCGCCTCGTACAGCGGATCGTCGGTGCCTGCCGCACCGAATTCGATGCGATAATTCTGGCGGAACCGGGTTACGGCGGCCTCGTCCAGGATCACCTCGGAAACCGGGGCGAGTTCGACCAGATCCAGCTTTTCGGTGGTGCGCTGGGTTGCCGGATCAAAGCGGCGCGCGCCGTCCAGCACATCGCCGAACAGATCAAGACGCACCGGCCCCCCCTCGCCGGGCGGAAAGATGTCGATGATGCCGCCGCGCACGGCATAATCGCCCGGCTCCATCACCGTGGGGCTTTGTGAAAACCCCATGCGCACAAGGAAATTCCGCAGCGCACCTTCATCGATCCGATAGCCGACGCGGGCGGTAAAGGCGGCCTCGCGCAGCACGTCGCGCGCAGGTAGCCGCTGGCTCGCGGCGTTGAGCGTGGTAAGCAGCACAAAGCGGCTGGGCATCTGGTGCACCAGCGCCGCCAGCGTCGCCATGCGCGCGGCCGACAGGCTGGCATTGGGCGAGACCCGGTCATAGGGCAGGCAATCCCACCCCGGAAACGTGATCACCGGCATGTCCGGCGCGAAAAAGGCCAGCGCGGCGCGCATCGCCTCCATCCGCTTGTCATCGCGCGCGATATGCAGCACCGGCGCGCCGGTTTTGTTGATTTCGTTCAGGATCAGCTGCGCGTCGAACCCTTCGGGCGCGCCGCCCACGGTGATGTGGCTGGCTTCGGTCATCCGCTCTCGCTTCTTCGTCGTTGGCACACGATCAGAACGCGCCCAGCGACAGGTTTTGATACATGCCCCAAAGCGCCGTCACAAAGATCGACGCCATGCCGATCATCTGGGTGTAGACCCGACAGCGCGCCAGCCGCTTGTACAGCAGCGGGCCATGGGCCTGGTCCCGTTCGATCCGCCGGGCAGTTGCAGTGTTCAGCGCGGCCACCCCGCTCATTGGCAGCCCCAGCAGGAACACCGCCTGGGCGAATTCGACGCCATAGAAAAAGCCAAGTATCCCAAGGCTGCTTAACAGAAATGTCCCGATCCCCATCAGCCAGGGCCCGGAGACCCGTGCCACATAGAGCACTCGGTTCACGTTGACGCGGGTGATATCCTCAAGATCCCGTTCGGCCTGACCGCCAACGCGGCGGGCACGCAGCACCAGATCATAGGGCACGCCCAGCACCCAATGGCTGGCCGAAGACCAAGCCACCGCGAGCGCAATCCAGAACCAGAGGTTCGAAAAAGAGCGCATGTCGATCAGTTCGAAAACCGTGCTGTACCAGTCCAAACGCCCTGCCCTTTTCTGACCGTCTTGCCCCCGGGCTGACCTGCCCGGAGGGGCGCGGCCATGGATACCCTTGTAGGGGACGGTTTTCCATGCCACCCAATACCCAATTGTTCAAGGAGTCCGCACCATGAAACCCACGATCGCCCCATTTCCCGCCGCCCGCCCACGTCGCATGCGCCAATCCCCCGCGATCCGCGGGCTGGTGCGCGAAAACGTGTTGAGCACATCCGATCTGATCTGGCCGGTCTTTGTGCGCGAGGGGACCGGGGTAGAGGAACCTGTGCCGTCGATGCCGGGCGTGATGCGGCGCAGCGTCGATCTGATCGCCAAAGCGGCGAAAGAGGCTTATGATCTTGGCATCCCGGCGATCTGCCTGTTTCCCTACACCGAGCCCAATCTCAAGACCGAGGATTGCGCCGAAGCCTGGAACCCCGACAACCTGAGCAACCGGGCGATCCGCGCGATCAAGGACGCGGTTCCAGAGATGGCGGTGATGACCGATGTCGCGCTTGATCCCTATAACATCAACGGCCATGACGGCTTTGTCGTGGAGGGCGAGATCGTCAACGACCGCACCGTCGAGGCGCTGGTCAAGATGACATTGGCACAGGCCGAGGCCGGGGCCGACATCATCGGCCCCTCGGACATGATGGACGGGCGCATCGGCGCCATGCGCGCGGCGCTGGAATCAGCGGGTCATCAGCGGGTCATGATCCTGTCCTACGCGGCAAAATACGCCAGCGCGTTCTATGGGCCGTTCCGCGATGCCGTGGGGGCATCCGGAGCGCTGACCGGCGACAAGAACACCTATCAGATGGACCCGGCCAATTCCAACGAGGCCCTGCGCATGATCGAACGCGATCTGAATGAGGGCGCGGATATGGTGATGATCAAACCCGGTATGCCCTATCTGGACATTTGCCGGCGCACCAAGGACACGTTCGGGGTTCCGACCTATGCCTATCAGGTGTCGGGCGAATATGCGATGATCCAGGCCGCCGTGCAAAACGGCTGGCTTGACGGTGAAAAGGTCATGATGGAAAGTCTGATGGCGTTCAAACGCGCCGGCTGCGACGGGGTTCTGACCTATTTCGCCCCGACGGTGGCGCGCCTTCTGAACGGCTGACCGGTCGGGCAGAGCCCCTGTGCTGGTGAGGAGACATAAATGAGCGGAACCGGACATACCACGACCTGGACCACGGCGTCGGGGGACGCGCGGGTCGACGGCATCCTTTACGGCACCCACTGGGCCGATCCGACGCTGACCTATAGCTTTCCGAGCACTTCCGGTGAATATGATCCCTCCGATGGCGCGGGAGAGGCCGCAGGGCTGTTCGCCGCCACGCCAGCCATTCGCGACGCCGCCGGGTTTGCCCTGGATCGCGCGACCGGAACCGCCGCCGATGACGGGTTTTCGGTGGAAGGGTTTACCGGGCTGCGGGTGAAGGTGACCACTCTGGAACAGGCGCATATCCGGGTCGCCCAGACCACACAGGATCCCTATGGCTATGGCACGGCCTGGGGGTATTTTCCGTCCACTTACGACTCTGGCGGGGATGTCTGGCTCAGCAATGTGAGCTTTGACTATTCCGCGCCGCAGGCGGGCGGCTATGCCTATATCAGCGTTCTGCACGAACTCGGTCATGCGCTTGGCCTCGAACACGGCCATGACTCCGGGACATTCGGGGTGGTTCCGACCGGGTATGACGCGATGGAATACACCATCATGAGCTATCGCTCCTATCCCGGGGCCTCGTCCAACATGTACTCGAACGCTGAATGGGGCTATGCGCAAAGCTATATGATGCTGGATATCGCCGCGCTTCAGTATTTGTACGGGGCCGATTACAGCACCAATTCCGGCAATACGGTCTATCGCTGGGCCCCGGACTCGGGCGAGACCCTTGTCAACGGAGAGGCCGCAATCAGCCCCGGCGCCAACCGCATCTTTGCCACCATCTGGGACGGCGGCGGCACCGATACCTATAACTTGAGCGCCTATGATACGGATCTTGTGATCGACCTGATGCCCGGGTCTGCCTCGGTCTTTGCCGGGGCACAGCTGGCGCGGCTTGGGGCGGGCGAACTGGCCACGGGCAATATCTATAACGCGCTGTTGCAGGGTGACGACCCGCGCGCGCTGATCGAGAATGTCATCGCTGGCGCCGGAGATGACGTCATCTTTGGCAACACGGCAGACAACCTCCTGAAAGGAAAGCAGGGCAACGACACGATCTCCGGTCGCACCGGCGGCGACAGCTTGATTGGCAACGCCGGACAGGACCGGCTGGATGGCGGGCTTGGGGATGACGATCTCGCTGGAGGCACTGGCCGCGACCGCCTGCTTGGCGCGCGTGGGAGCGACAGCTTGGACGGCGGCAAGGGCAACGACATCCTCAAGGGCGGCAAAGGCAAAGATCTATTGCAGGGCAATGACGGGGACGACACCCTTGTCGGGGGGCTCGGCCAAGACATGCTTCTGGGCGCAGAGGGGGCGGATAGCTTTCGCTTTCTCACGGCCGAGGACAGCGCCGCGTTCAACACCTCTGATCATATCGGAGATTTCCTCAGCGGCACCGATTTCATCGACCTCTCCGCGCTGATCCCCGGCACCTTTGCCCTGCAGATCGGTGGCCCGTTCACCGCAACCGGGCCTAGCGTGATCACCCGCGACAAAGGTGATGACATCGTGGTGCGCGCCGATCTCGATGGCGACGGCAAGGCCGATTTCGGCATCGTTCTGGATAGTATCAGCGCGGTCGCGGCCGGTGATTTCATCCTCTGATCCGGGTGCGATCTGTGCAGGCGCGCCCGCACGGCGGCACTTGCGGACACGGTGCGGGCAATGTGCAGGCAAAAAGCGGGCAACAACCCGCCCACCTGCCCCGCTTGCATCGTGACACAAGCCCCGCTTGGGCGTATAACCGCGTACAAGGCCGGAAAACCGGTCAGAGCAGTTCAAAAAACAGGCAAGTTCAATGACACATGCGATCCAATCCCGGCTGACCCGACGTGGGTTCACGTTTGGTGCCCTCTCGGCCTTGGGCGCGACCGCCGCCTGCGGCAACGGCGTCGGCACCAACAAGGCCGCCAAGATCGACGCGCGCGTCGATTCCACGCTGAACCAGATGTACAGCCGCTATCCCAACACCGTTGTTCTGGCCCAGAAGTCCACCGGCATGCTGGTCATGCCGCTGGTGACCGAGGCCGGGCTGGGTCTGGGCGGGGCTTATGGCCGGGGCGCGCTGCGCGTGAATGACGCAACGGTGGATTACTATTCCACCGTCAAGGGCAGCGCCGGCTTCCAAATCGGGGCCCAGCAATACGCCCATGTGCTGTTCTTCATGACCCAAGACGCGCTGATGGAGTTTCGACGCTCCTCCGGTTGGGCGGCTGGCGGCGATCTGGAATACGTAATCCGGGACGAGGGTGACTCGGTCGCGGCGGACACCAACACCATGCGCTCGCCGATCCTTGCGGTTGTGTTCGGCCGCGCCGGCCTTCGGATCGGCGCCACGCTTGAAGGCACCAAATACACCCGGATCATTCCCTGATTCAGCGTGGCCGTCCCAGTGGCGGCCATGCCTTTCTCTGCCCGGCGATTTCGCCTAGGGTGACGCGGTAAGGAGACCGGAGCCGCCCGTTGCGCGGGCGCGCACCCGGTGGATGAGACGGGGACGCAATGAGACAGGTTTTTCGGTGGCTGATGCGGATCGCCGCAGGTCTTGTTGTGTTGGTCGTTCTTGCTGTCGGACTGGTCTATTTTCTGGCCAGCCAATCGCTTCCCGATTACGATCAGACCGAACAGGTCACGGGGATTTCGGGCCCGGTCGAGATCATCCGCGACAATGCCAATGTGCCGCATATCTTTGGCGAGACCGACCCGGATGTGTTCTTTGGCCTAGGCTATGCCCATGCGCAGGACCGGCTGTGGCAGATGACGATGATGCGCCGCACGGTTCAGGGGCGGCTGTCCGAGGTGTTCGGCGCGCGCACCGCGCGGATCGACCGGCTGCTGCGGCGGCTCGACCTCTATCGTTTGGCGCAGCAATCGCTCGCGGCGCAGGATGACTACACCCGTGCCGCGTTGGAGGCCTATGCCGCAGGCGTCAATGCCCGGCTTTCCGAGATCAACGAAAAAGCACTGGGGCGCGGCGCGCCCGAGATGTTCCTGTTCAACGCGCCAATGGCCCCTTGGGTGCCCGCAGATTCCATCGCGATGATCAAGCTGATGGGCTTGCAGTTGAGCGGACATCTGGAGGAAGAGGTGCTGCGCGCGCGAACCTCGCTGATGCTGGACGACCCGGCGCGGCTGCTGGATATCCTGCCCGATGCGCCGGGCACCGGGATCGCCGCGCTGCCGGAATACGCCCAGATGTTCCCCGGCCTGCCGCGCTATGCCGAAGGCACCCCACCCGACGACGATCCGCTGTCGCCGTTTCCCAAACGCGGGCTGGCTGGTGCCTCAAACGCCTGGGCGGCGGCGCCCTCGCGCTCGGCCTCAGGCGGCACGCTTTTGGCCAATGATCCGCATCTGGGCTTTTCCGCCCCCTCAACCTGGTATCTCGCCCGGATCGAACTTCAGGACGGTGGCGTGATCGGGGCCACCGTTCCGGGTATTCCTGCCATCCTGACGGGGCGCAGCCGCAAACTGGGCTGGGGCATCACCTCGTCCTATCTGGACGATCAGGACGTCTTTATTGAACGGGTCAATCCACAGAACCCGGACGAATACCTGACACCTGACGGCTATAAACCGTTTGAGACCCGCCCCTCGATCATCCAGATCAAGGATGCCGCGCCGATTACCCTGACCCTGCGCTGGACCGAGAACGGCCCGGTCCTGCCCGGCAGCCACTACAAGCTCGACACAGTGACCCCGCCGGGCCATGTCGCCGCCTTGGGCTGGACGGCATTGACCCCTGATGACACCACCATGAGCGCGGCAATGGACCTGATGCGCGCGGGCACGGTGCGCCAAGCGATCACAGCCGCAGAAAAATATGTCGCGCCGTCGCAGAACCTGATGCTGATCGACGCTGAAACCATCGCCTTCAAGACCATCGGCGCGGTGCCGCGCCGGGATCCCCAGCAACAAAGCAAAGGGCGCCTGCCCGTGCAGGGCTGGCGTACCGAGAACCGTTGGCAGGGTCGCCAGCCCTATGCCTCCAACCCCGAATTCATCAGCCCCCGGGGCGGCATTCTGGGCAATACCAACAACAAGATCCTCGAACGTCCCTTCCCCAACCACATCTCTTATGTCTGGGGCGACACCCAACGGATCAATCGCTGGCAGCGGCTGATGCAGGCGCGTCAGGTCCATACCCGCGACAGTCTGGTCGAGGCGCAGCTTGACACCGTGAGCTTTACCGCCCGCTCGCTGCTGCCGCTGATCGGGGCCGACCTGTGGTTCACCGGCGAGGCCGCAGCCGAGGGCACGCCAGAACGCCAACGTCAGGTCGCGCTGTCACTGCTGGCGGAATGGAACGGAGAGATGAACGAACATCTGCCCGAGCCGCTGATCTATGCCGCGTGGCTGCGCGCCTTGCAGACCCGCCTGATCGAGGATGATCTGGGGCCGCTGGCCGACGACTTCAAACATGTGGATCCGGTCTTTATCGAACGGGTGTATCGCGATATCGACGGCGCCGCTGTCTGGTGCGACGTGCGCCGCAGCGCCCCGAAAGAGACCTGCACCGATATGGCCCGGCTGGCGCTGGACGACGCGCTGGTCTGGATCGGGGAACACTATGGCACTGCGCTGGAAAGCCTGCGCTGGGGCGATGCGCATCAGGCCACCCATGATCACCCGGTGCTGGGCAAGGTGCCCTTGCTGCGCTATTTCGTGAACATCCGCCAATCCACCAGCGGCGGCGACAACACACTGCAACGCGGCCGCACCTCGGGCGAGGATCCCAATCCGTTCCTGAACGTGCACGGGGCGGGATATCGCGGGGTCTACGATCTGGCAGATCCTGACAGCTCGGTCTTCATCATCTCAACCGGGCAGTCGGGGCATTTCCTGTCGCGCCACTATGACGATCTTGCCCAGCTTTGGCGGCGGGGGGAATATATCCCGATGTCACTGGATGTGGATCTGGCCCGTGCCGCGTCCGAGGGGATCACGCGGCTGATCCCGCGATGACGCCAGACGCCCTTCCGGGAGAGATCGCAGCGGCACTGATCTCGCTTGGCGTGCTGTTCCTGCTGGGGTTGGCCGCGGATTCTCTGGGGCATCGGACACGGCTGCCGCGCGTGACCTTGCTGTTGGGATGTGGGTTGCTGGCGGGCGCGGCTGGGTTCGACGTGATGCCCACCCTCCTGACCGAGATGTACCCGATCATTTCGATCATCGCGCTGAGCATGGTGGCCTTTCTGCTGGGGAGCGAGTTGTCGATGCGAACCCTGCGCGCGCATGGCAAGGCGATTATCCTGATCTCGCTTGCCATCGTGTTGGTGACGCTGCCCTTGGTGGCGGCCGGGCTTTGGCTGGTCGGGGTGCCGCTGGCGGCGGCGCTGGTGCTGGGGGCGCTGGCCACGGCCACCGACCCGGCCGCCACCTATGACGTGATCCGTCAGACCGGGGTCGAGACCCGCTTTACCCATACGATCAAGGGGATCGTGGCCATCGACGACGCCTGGGGGCTGATCGTGTTCAGCCTTGTCATCGTGCTGGCGCGGTCTCTGGATGGCAGCGGGTTGTCGTTCTGGGTGCTGCAGGCGTCGCTAATCGAAGTTCTGGGCTCGGTCCTGCTCGGGCTGGCCGTTGGCGTGCCGGGCGCGTTTCTGACCGGACGGTTGTCCGGCGGAGAACCGCTGCGGGTCGAAGCACTGGGGCTGGTCTTTGTCACCGCCGGGCTGTCGATCTGGCTGGAGCTGTCCTATCTGATCGCTGGCATGACGGCGGGCGCGGTGATCGTCAATCTGGCGCGCCACCACACCCGTGCCTTTCACGAGATCGAGAACCTGCAATGGCCGTTCATGATCATCTTTTTCATCCTCGCCGGGGCCTCGCTCGAAGCGGATGCGCTGTGGCTGATCGGGCCCGCCGGGCTGGCCTATGCGGTGTTGCGCATCGCTGCGCGCCTGCTGGGCGGCTGGCTTGGCGCGGCGCTGGCCGGGGAACCTGTGCAGGACCGGAAATGGTACGGCCCCGCCCTGCTGCCACAGGCTGGCGTCGCGATCGGCATGGCCTTGATCGCGGCCGAGTTGATGCCGGACTATGGGCGTGAGATCGTGGCGATGGCCGTCGGCACAACCATCGCCTTTGAACTGATCGGACCGATTGCCGCGACGCTGACCCTGAACCGGATCAACCGCCAGAGCGTCGCGCAGGACAGCTCCGCGCCGGATTAAAGCGCGCGGTACTGCGCCTCTTGCCGGGCGGTCCAGAGCACCGTCACGTCAAACCCGTCCTCGGTCTGTGTTTCGGCCTGCACCAGGTCGTGGTCAAACAGCCAGGCGCGTTGGCGGCCTTCGGAAAAGCGCAGATGCAGTTGGGTCTCATGGCGCACCCCCTGCAAGGCCTCGGCGATGGCGGTCAAAAGCGGCGCCATCCCCTCGCCCGTCCACGCAGAAAGCGCAAAGACACCGTCATTGCGGTCGGCGCGCGCCTGCACCGCTTCGCGGTCCGCCGGGGCGAGCAGGTCGATCTTGTTCCAGACCTCCAGCCTTGGCCGCGCCTCTGTCACGCCCAAAGAGGTCAGGATCGTTTCCACGTCGGCGGCCTGTTCTTCGGTCCCGGCATGGCTGATGTCGCGAACATGCAAGATCAGATCGGCGGCAAGAACCTCTTCCAGCGTGGCGCGAAAGGCGGCAACCAACTCGGTCGGCAAGTCCGAGATGAACCCAACGGTGTCCGACATGATCACCTCGGGGCCATCGGGGATCTCAACCCGCCGCATGGTCGGGTCCAGCGTGGCAAAAAGCATATCCTTGGCCATCACATCGGCCCCGGTGAGCCGGTTGAACAGCGTGGATTTGCCGGCGTTGGTATAGCCCACCAGCGCCACGATCGGATAGGGCACCTTGGCGCGGGCCTTGCGATGCAGTTCGCGGGTCTTGACCACCTTGTCGAGCTGTCGGCGCAGGCGCACCAACTGGTCGTCAATGGCGCGACGGTCAGCCTCGATCTGGGTCTCGCCGGGGCCACCGACAAAGCCCAGCCCACCGCGCTGGCGTTCCAGGTGGGTCCAGGCCCGGACCAGCCGGGTGCGTTGATAGGACAGCGCGGCCATCTCGACCTGCAACACGCCTTCGCGGGTGCGGGCGCGATCGCTGAAAATTTCCAGGATCAACCCGGTCCGGTCAAGGATCTTGACGCCCCAATCCTTTTCCAGATTGCGTTGTTGCACCGGGCTTACCGGGCCGTCGATCAAGACCAGTTCGACCTCTGCGGCCTCGAACTTTGCGCCCAATTCCGCGATTTTGCCCGATCCGAACAGGTGGCCGGGCTGCGCCCGCGGCAGCCGAACGACATCGCTTCCCGCCAACGCGAGCCCGGGCAAGGCGGCGGCAAGTGCAATCGCCTCTGCCAGCGCCGGTTCAGCTGCCCGGCGATCCATGTCGGATTTTATGTCGGGATGCAGCACCCAGGCCCGGGTGTCTTCCCTATCGTGGTCCATCAATTGGCGTCTTCGCCCTCATACAGGCTGATCGGCTGGGCCGGCATGATGGTGGAAATCGCATGTTTATAGACCAGTTGCGATTGACCATCACGGCGCAGCAGAACGCAGAAATTGTCAAACCAAGTGATGACGCCCTGCAATTTGACGCCGTTGATCAGAAAGATCGTAACCGGAACCTTGGTTTTCCTGACGTGATTCAGGAATGCATCCTGAAGATTTTGTCTGTCCGAAGCCATTTGTTTGGTATCTCGCTTTTGTTCTTGCAACGCGCTGCGGACCAACGCGCCCCTTCCCACCGAGTATGGAGTGAGGTTGCGGGAGTTTCCACCAGAAAAAGCATCAGCGCGCTGCGGCCATGCCCCGATATCTTCAGTTTCGCCAAAGATCAGGGGTGATCAACGCGATGATCGCCAAGGTTTCGAGCCGCCCCAAGACCATCGTGGCACAAAGCACGATCTTGGCCCAGCCCCCCAGTTCGACCAGCCGGATCGGCGTGTCGCCAGCCAGATCAATCAGCGGACCGGTGGTGGACAGCGTGGCAACGCTCAGCACGATGGCCTGATCGAAATTCAGCCCCAGGGCCGACAGGATCACGCTGACCAATGTCAGCGACAGCGCAAACATCATGAAGAAGATCCAGGCGACAAAGGCACCGTCTTTCTGGATGCGCCGGTTGCGCCGCCCCTCGCCGCTGACCGAACTGGGATAGACCAGCCGCTCCATCTCGCGCAGACCATTGAGATACAGCGCATAGACCCGCAGCAATTTGACCCCGCCGGCCGTGGTCGCAACGCCGCCGCCGATCACCGCCAGCCCCAGCAGGATCAGTCCCGGCGTGTTCAGCCCCGACCATTGCCCGGCCTCGTCCCAATAGACGCTTTCGAATCCGGTGGTGGTCAGGAAGGACAACACCGTGAACAACGCGCCCCAAAGCGCCTCGAACGCCAGCAACGGGTCGGCATCGGCGCGCACATCCAGCGCCGCCAGCCAGTGCCGCAGGAACAACAGCAGCGGAATGCCGAGGATCAGCATCAGCCCGGTGCGAAACTCTGGATCGGTCATCAGATTGGCCCGGCCGTGCGTCGCCGTGTCCGATGAAAACGTCAGCCGTGACAGGGCGAAGAACATGAAAAGGAACAGGATCATCTCGCCCGCGATGCCGCTTGCGGCGCCGCTCATTCCGCCCACCGGCGAAATCCCCGAGGTCGCCATCACCGACATCGCGTGACACAGCGCGGTCAGTGACGTCTCGCCTGCGATCAGCAGCATGACCCAAGCGACAACGGTCAGCCCGGCATAGACCGGGGTAAGCGTGATGGTGATCCTCAAAAGCCTGCGGCGCGGATCAGCGCCGGTGGTCTTGTCCGGTTGCGGTGCGGCGCGGCCCGGCTGACCGCGCGCGGTGATCTCGAAACCGCCCAAGGCCAGCGGCGCCAGAATGGCCGAGGCGGCGATCCACATCACCAACCCGCCCATCCACCCCACCTGGGCGCGCCACAAATGCAGCGATGCGTCAAGCCGTGCCGGATCGTCGAACAGATTGGCGCCGGTGGTGGTCAGCGCGCTGACCATGTCGAAATAGGCATTGAGAAATGTCGTGGTCTGCAATGCCTCGAAGAACGGCAGCGCTAGGAACAGTGGCAGCACCGCGAAGGTGCCCAACAGCACCAACAACTGGCCCAGACTGCCATGGCGCGAGCGTCGGTCCCCGCCCATGGCCAGCGCAATCAGCGTCACCCCCACCAGCCCAAGAAGGCCGGCAAAGAAAAATGATTGCGAGACCGCGTGATTTCTGCGGATCTCGGCATGGATCGCGGGCAGCCACATCGACAGCGAGGCGACGCCCCAGATCATCAGGAATAGCGGCAGCCGCATCACAAGGCTGGGTTTGCTCTGCTCTGCCATGATCAGAAAAAGTCGATCGAGACCTGCAACAGCCGCTCGACCTCGGGCACGTCGGCCGCCATGGCAAAGATCGCCAACACGTCCCCCTCTTCGATCCGCAGCTCTCCGGACGGGCGCAACATCTCGTCGCCCTTGCGGATGGCCCCCACCAGCACCCCTTCGGGGAAATCGATGTCGCGCAGCTTTTTCCCGGACATCGGCGAGGTGGACAGGACCTCGGCCTCGATCATCTCGGCCTCGGCATCGCCGATGGAATAGACCTGACGCACCCGCCCGTGGCGGATATGGCGCAGGATCGAGCTCACCGTTGTGGCACGCGGGTTGATATAGGCGTCGATGCCCAGCGGCTCCATCAGGGGCACCAGTGTCGGGTCGTTGATCAGCGCGATGGCCAGCGGGCAGCCTTCGGCCTTGGCCCGCACCGCCGACAGCATGTTGGTCTTGTCATCATCTGTCACCGCCAGCATGGCATCGGCGCGCTCGATCCCGGCCTCTTTCAGCAGGGCCGCATCCAGCCCGTCGCCATGCAGCACGATGGTCCGCTCCAGCTCCTCTGCGGCGCGTTCGGCCTGGGTGCGGTTGCGTTCGATCACCTTGGCGCGGGTGCGCGACTTGCGCCGTTCCAGCGCGCGCGCCACCTCCAGCCCGACATTGCCACCGCCGACAATCACCACCCGGTCCTGAGTCTTTTGCGTTTTGCCAAAGACCTCCATCGTGCGATTCACGTCGTCGGCATGGGCAAAGACATAGCAATTGTCGCCGATAAAAAGCTGATCGTCCGCTTCCGGGGCAAAAAGCCTGCCCTCGCGGCGGACCCCGACCACGATGGCACGCAGAGTCGAAAACAGATCCGTGAGCTGGCGCAACGGCGTATTCACGATCGGACAATTGTCCTCGATCGTGATCCCAAGCAGCTGCGCCCGCCCGTCCATGAAGGTTTCCGTATCAAAGGCCGCCGGGGCCGACAGCCGTTGCATCGCCGCCGCCGCGACCTCGCGTTCGGGGCTGATGACCACGTCGATCGGCAGGTGGTCCCGGCGATACAGGTCGGAATAGATCGCCGTCAGATAGGATTGCGCCCGCAGCCGCGCGATCTTGCGCTGGATCGAAAAGACCGAATGCGCCACCTGACAGGTGACCATGTTGACCTCGTCGGAATAGGTCGCCGCGATCAGCATGTCGGCATCCTTGGCCCCGGCGCGCTCCAGCACATCGGGATAGCTGGCGAACCCCGCGATCCCCTGCACATCAAGCGTATCGGTGGCCCGGCGCACCAGATCGGGGTTGTTGTCCACGACCGTGACGTCGTTATGTTCGCTCGACAAATGGCGGGCGATCTGCCAGCCGACCTGCCCCGCGCCGCAAATGATGACCTTCATCGTCTTTGCATCCCTGCCCCCAGAGGTGTTTCACCTCGAGTATTTGTCAGAAGTTTTTGCATGACAGATGCTCCGGGACCGGTCAATTCAATTGTACCGCCCCCGGCTCTGCGCCATCATGTGGCCCATGAAACCGATTGCCCCCCTGATCTGTGTGGCGCTGCTGCTGGCCACCTGCGCGCCGATGTCGCTGTACTACCGTCCCGGTGTTTCCGTGGCGCGGATGCAGACCGACACCACCCGCTGCGAGGTGCGGGCGCTGAAACAGGCCCCCGTCGCCACCCAGATTCGGCAATACCCGCCCACCTTTGTCCCCGGTGTGCGGCACTGCAACGCCAAGGGCGAATGCTGGACCCGACCGGGGCATTGGGTCGACGGGGCGATCTATTCGGTCGATGTCAATTCCGGGCTGCGCGCACGGGTGATGCAGCTGTGCATGAGTGAAAAAGGCTATGATCCGGTCAGCCTGCCGATTTGCCCGGTCGAGGTCCGCAAAGCCACACCGCCGGGTGTGACCACCGTGCTGCCCCGGTTGAGCAAAAACGCCTGCGTGATCCGCAACCAGGACGGCAGCTGGCAGATCGTGGCGCGCTAGGCGAGACCACGCGTCCCCCGTAGAGCACCCACCGTCGAGAACCCCCGCGCGGGCAGGTGCGCCGAAGGGGCGGGGTGGCCGCTAATCGGTCGGTTCGTCCACCCGCGCCACCCGGGCGCCCGCCTTGCTTGAAGTGACCACGCCCAGAGATTTCAGTTTGCGATGCAACGCGCTGCGTTCCATGCCCACGAAACTGGCGGTGCGGCTTATATTGCCGCCAAAGCGGTTGATCTGGGTCAGCAGATATTCCCGCTCGAACGCCTCGCGCGCCTCGCGCAGCGGCAGTGTTGCCAGTGCCCCGGACAGCACGACGCGCCCGTCATCCGTGGTCTTTTCCTCGTCGTTGGGCAGTTCGCGCGGTTCGATCGGCCCGGTTCCCTCGCCCAGAATCAACACCCGTTCGATCAAGTTCTTGAGCTGGCGCACATTGCCCGGCCAGACCAAGGTCTGCATCAACGCCACCGCCTCGTCGGAAAGCTCGCGGCGTGGCAAGCCCTGCGTCGCATGGCAGGTTTCAATGAAATACTCGGCCAGAACCGGAATATCCTCGCGCCGCTCTTCCAGAGACGGCACCTCGATCGGCACCACGTTCAGCCGGTGATACAGTTCTTGGCGAAAGCGGCCCTCGTTGATTTCATGCTCCAGATTCCGGTTGGTGCTGGAGATCACCCGCAGATCGACCCGAACCTTGTCGGCCCCACCGACCCGCTGGAACTGTTGATCGACCAGAACCCGCAGGATCTTCGATTGCGTGCCCTGCGGCATGTCCGCCACCTCGTCAAAGAAGATCACGCCACCATGCGCCTCTTCCAGCAGGCCCGGTTCGACCCCCCGCTCCGCAGTCTCGCGCCCGAACAAGACCTCTTCCATCCGCTCGGGTGCGATCGACGCGCAATTGACGCTGACAAACGGCGCCCCGGCCCGATTTGAATTGGCGTGAATATAGCGCGCCGCGACCTCCTTGCCCGAACCGGCGGGGCCGCTCAGCATCACCCGCCCGTTTGACTTGGTCACTTTCTCAAGCTGGCCTTGCAACGCACGGAAGGCGGCGCTTTGCCCGATCATCTCGGCGTTGCTTACCTCGCGGCGTTTGAGCGTGCTGTTCTCGCTACGCAGGCGCGAGGCCTCCATCGCGCGGCGGATCACCACCATCAACTGGTCAATATTAAAGGGCTTTTCGATGAAATCATACGCGCCCTGCTTGATCGCCGCCACCGCGATCTCGATATTGCCGTGGCCGGAAATGATCACCACGGGCACGTCCGGGTTGTCGCGCTTGACGGTCTTGAGAATGTCGATCCCGTCCATCCGGCTGTCCTTGAGCCAGATATCAAGGATCAACAGCGCCGGGGCCTCGGCATTGATCGCAGCCATGCATTCGTCAGAATTCCCGGCCCGCCGGGTGACGAACCCCTCGTCCTCAAGAATGTCGGAAATCAGTTCCCGAATATCACGTTCATCATCAACAATCAGAATATCACTCATGTCAAACCTGCTATAAAGTTACTCTTTTTCCTCTTTGGCGGGCGATTTTTCGGGGACGCGGCCCCGGCGGCAGAGGCGGAAACGGGCAGACGGATCACCGCCATGGCGCCGAAATGCTCCTGCCCCTCAAACAGCGGTGCGTCCTGCAAGCTCAGGCTACCGCCATGTTCCTCGATGATCTTCTTGACGATGGGCAGGCCCAGCCCGGTGCCCTCGTCACGGGTGGTCACGTAGGGTTCGAACAAACGCGCCCGATCCTCTGGCAAACCGATGCCATTATCGGCGATGGTGATCGTGCAGCCCTCGGGTGTCTGGCTCAGATTCACGCGGATTTCCGGCGCGAACCCTTCCGGCGCGCCGCGCCGTTTCAGGCTTTCGATCGCCTCGCCGGCATTCTTGATCAGGTTGGTCAACGCCTGCGACAGCATGGTGGCATCCACCTCGGCCATGGCCGGGACATCGGGCAGATCGGCGTTGATCGCCACATCCGGTTGCCCGGTCTGCTGCAACAACACGGCGTCGCGCACGATCTTGACCACGTCTTCGGTGGTGCGGTCCGGTTCGGGCATCCGGGCGAACTTGGAAAATTCGTCGACGATACGGCGCAGGTCGTTGGTCTGGCGCACGATCACATCGGTCATCGCTTCCAACTGGTCGCTCTCTTCCTCGCCCAGACGCGGCGCGAATTTGCGTTTGATCCGCTCGGCGCTAAGCTGGATCGGGGTGAGCGGGTTCTTGATCTCATGGGCGATGCGGCGCGCCACGTCGCCCCAGGCCGCGGTACGCTGCGCGCTGACCAGATCGGTCACGTCGTCAAACGCCACCACATAGCCCTCCAACCCACCATCCGCGTTGGTCCGCGTCGCCATCCGCACCAGCAGATGTTCCAGCCGGCCCTGCCGCGTGACCTTGACCTCGCCCTGAGCGATTCCGCTCGGTGCCACCGTGACGCTCTCGAACAGCGCCCCGAACTCTGGCACCGCAACCTCCAGCGCCAGGGTGGCTTCGCCCCCTGACCAGCCCAGCAACCGCTCGGCCGAGCGGTTGATGAAGGTGACACGCCCCTCGGGATCAAGCCCGACCACACCGGAGGTCACCGAGCTGAGCACCGAATCGAACAGCCGCCGCCGGGCTTCGATCTGGCGGGTGTTGTCCAGCAACGACTCGCGCTGGCCTTTGAGCTGGCGGATCATCTGGTTGAAATAGCGGCCCAGCATGGCAATCTCGTCGTCGCCCTCTTCCTCGACCACATGCACGTCCAGATCGCCGGTGCCCACCCGTTGCGCCGCTGTGGTCAGCCGACCAACCGGACGCGACAACCGTTCCGCGAACCACAGCCCCAGCCAGACCGCCGCCAGGATAAGGATCACGGAAAAGCCCACGTAGAGCAGGCCGAATTCAAACAACACCCTGCCCCTCTCGCGCTCCAATTGCTGATACAGCACGACGGTTTCCTTGGTGTCATCGAGAAGATTCAGGATCTTGCCATCGACCTGACGGCTGACGAAAAGGAATCTGTCGACAAAGCTGTCCAGCCGCACCAAGGCGCGGAATTCGTTGTTGTCCCAATCTTGAATGATCGCCATGCCGGTCTTGGTGGCCTCGGCGATCTGATCTGCGCTTGGGCGTTCAAAATCGAACAGATAAGACCGCTCGCCACGCGCCCGGATCTCTCCGGTGCCGTCGATCACATAGGCCTCGCGCAGCCCGCGCTGAATCTGGCTTTGCCCCTGTGCCAGCATCTGGCGCAGTTCGGCATCGTTGATGAAAAAGACGACCCTGCGCCCATTGTCCAGAAACCGAGCCAGCGCGCGGGCGTCCTCGGCCAGCCCCTCGCGGTGTTCCGCCTCATAGGCTTCGGCCGCCGAAAGCGAGCTGCCGACCACCTGACGCACCCGGTCCGAGAACCAGCCTTCAAGTCCGATGTTCACCGTCAGAACAGCGAAAACCGCCACGATGACCGTGGGCATCAGCGCCAGAAAGGTAAACACGCCGATCAGCCGCAAATGCAGGCGGGATCCCGCCGATTTGGCCCGGCGCGCAACGATCAGGCGGCCAAGTTGGCCCAGCACCAGCGCCGCAACCAACAGCACATAGACCAGATCGGCCAACAGGATAAAACGCAGCCCCGGAGCGCTGGACCCCAGATTGAACGGGCCCAGTACCATGAAGGTGGCAAACGCCAGCGCGGGGCCCAGCAGCACCAGCCCCAAAGCGCCAACGTTGCGCGCACGCCGGGTCCGCCGCCACCTGTTCAGCGTCGCAAACAACCCGTTTTGTGACCGGCTTGACACCTGCCGCCCTCATCAATGTGTGCCGCATACGCAGCTGACCGCCAAATCCTGTGGTCTATCCCAGCCTCAGATCAGAACTGACGCCGGACTGCCACGGTTCTGTGACGTATTTACATCAACTTGCGGCGCCGTGTCACCTGAATATCGAGGTCCGTGATCTTCTTGCGCAAAGTATTCCGGTTGATCCCGAGCAAATCGGCGCATTTCGCCTGATTTCCACCGGTGGCATCCAGCGCGATTTCGATCAGCGGCTGTTCGACCTCGCGCAGGATCCGGGCATAAAGGCCGGGCGGTGGCAGCATATCGCCATGCAGGTCGAAATAGCGCCGCAGATGGCGCGCCACCGAGGCGTTCAGCTTTTCCGAACCTCCATTGTCCAGCACCGGCTCCATCTCGGGCTGACGCCCCAGCACTGCTTCCACCTCGGAGCGGGTGATCTCCTCGGCGCGCCCGGTCAGCACCAGACGCCGCACCGCGTTTTCCAGCTGACGCACGTTGCCGGGCCAGGAATAGGCCCGCACCAAGGCTTCGGCCTCCTCGCTCAACCGTCGGACCGGGGCACCGTCCCGCTCGGCCCGGTTAAGGAAATGTTCGACCATCAAGGGGATGTCATCGACCCGTTCGCGCAGCGCCGGCACATGGATATTGGTGCCGCTCAAGCGATAATACAGATCCTGACGCAGCCGCCCCTCTTCCATGGCCGTGGTCAGATTGCCCTGACTGGTGGCCATGAAGCGCGGCACATGATCGCCGGGCGCATCCATCATCCGCACGATTCGGGCCTGAATTTCGTCCTCCAGATCGCCGATCTCGTCGATCAGCAGCGTACCGCCCTTGACCCGCGCCAGCACCCGCGCCGGCCCTTCCAGTTCCTGAAGGTCAGCGCCCGAAACGGTGATGAACGGCAATGTGCGCCGGTCCGAGAAATCATGGATCGCGCGCGCGATCAGTGATTTTCCGGTGCCGCTTTCGCCGGTGATCAGCACCGGCAGATCGGTGTTCATCACCCGCGCCACCAACCGATACAGCGCCTGCATCGCCGGTGTGCGTCCGACCAGCGGCAGTTCGTCCGGGCGATCAACACCCGCTTCCCCGTCCGTGTCCTGGGTGGGGGCGCGGCGCTTTTGTTCCAGCGCGCGGGCGGTCCGTTTCATCAGGTCCGGCAGATCAAAGGGTTTCGGCAGATAATCATAGGCCTCGGCCTCGGCCGCCTGAATCGCGGTCATGATCGTGTTTTGCGCCGAAATCACGATCACCGGCAGCCCGGGGCGATCCTGTGCGATCTTGGGCAGCATCTCCAACCCGTTGCCGTCGGGCATGACCACATCAGAAATCACCACGTCGCCCTTGCCCTCGGCCACCCAGCGCATCAGCGTGGTCAGCGAACTGGTCGCGTGAACTTTGCACCCGGCGCGGGTCAGCGCCTGGGTCAGAACTGTTCGGATCGTGCGGTCGTCATCTGCAACCAGAACTGTACCGTCCATCAGTTGTTCTCCTTACTTTCATGGTCCTTCGGCACCCGTGGCAGCGACAGGCGGAATACCGTGCGGCCCGGAGCCGAGGTGACCGAAATCCACCCCCCGTGGTCCGAGATGATCTTGCTGACCAGCGCCAGCCCCAGCCCCGTACCGTTTTCATGTCCGGACACGAACGGGTCGAAAATGTCACCTTTGATATTCTCGGGCAGGCCCGGACCATCATCGATGATCTCGACCTGCAGCGGCAGCGACTGGCCCGAGCCATCACTGCGCCGCAACCGGAACGAATGCTCGAAATAGGTGTGCAGCCTTATGGTTCCGCCTTTTGAATCAGCGGCTTCCGAAGCGTTCTTGAGAAGATTCAGCACCACCTGCAGCAACTGATCCGGATCTCCCCAAGCAAGTGGCAGCGAGGGGTCATAATCCTCGATGATCTTCATGTGGGCGCCAAACCCCAGCAACGCAGAGCGCCGCGCCCGGTCCAGCACATCATGGATGTTCACCGGCTTCTTGTCTGGCTCGCAGAGATTGCCAAACTGCTCGACCTGTCCAAGCAGCTTCACGATGCGGCGGCTTTCTTCCACGATCAGGTCTGTCAGCTCCAGATCTTGCTGGCTAAGACTCATGCTCAAAAGCTGTGCCGCCCCGGTGATCCCGGCCAGCGGGTTCTTGATCTCATGCGCCAGCATCTCGGCCATGCCGATGGCCGATTGCGCCGCCGATTTCACCGAATGGTTCTGGGTCATGCGGCCCGCCAGTTCGCGCGGCGAGATCATCATGATCATCTGTCCAGGATGCCCCGACAGCGGTGCGATATGCAACGCGCATTGCAACGGTGCGCGGCTGCCGGTGCCCACGTCGATATCGTTGACAAACAGCGGCGTGCCCTTTGTGCGCGCCCGTTCAAAGGCGTCCTCGATCTGCGCGCCGATGGTAATCTGCTCCCAGACCGGCATGCCGGCGACCGATTTGCTCGACGCGTTGAGAAACCCCTCGCCCGCAGCGTTCACATCCAAAATGAGGTTGTTCTCGTCGATCAGGATGGCGGGAACGGGCAGCGAGGCCCAGATGGTCTGGTCCGTGGTCATGCTGCCACCTGTCCGTTGTTACGTGTGTCTGTGTCCTGATCGGGGGAGGCCCCGGTCAGCGCTTCGGGCAACAGCCCCAGCACCGCATCGGGATCGCGCGTGGTCAGCACGGCGCGGCGCAGGCTTTGAACAGTCCCGGCCTCGTCCATGTACCAGCCCAAATGCTTGCGCGCGACGCGCAGGCCAAGGTCACGACCGTAAAAGCCCAGCATCGCCTCGTAATGGCCCGCGACCATATCGGCCAAAGCCGCGCCTTGCGGCACCCTTGGTGCGGGCGCGCCCCAGATCTCATGGGCGATCTGCGCCAACAGCCAGGGCTTGCCCTGCACACCCCGGCCCAGCATCACGCCATCGGCCCCCGACTGCGCCAGCGCCTGCCGCGCGTCCTCGGGGCCGCAAATATCGCCATTGGCCAGAACCGGAATGGCGACGGCCTGCTTGACCGAGGCGATCGCCGACCAATCAGAGCTGCCACGATAGAACTGACAGCGGGTGCGGCCGTGGATGGTGATCACGGCGATTCCCGCTGCCTCGGCGCGCCGGGCCAGTTCCGGCGCATTGCGCAGATCGTCGTCCCAGCCCAACCGGGTCTTGAGCGTGACCGGCAGATCGACCGCGCCGACCACGGCCTCGATCAACGTCAGCGCATGGTCGAGATCTTTCATCAAGGCCGAGCCACTGGCCCCTGCCCCGCTGGCGCTTGTCACCTTCTTGGCCGGACAGCCCATGTTGATGTCAATCAGCGCGGCGCCCCGGTCGGCCACCTGACGCGCCGCTTCGGCCATCCAATGCGCCTCGCGCCCGGCAAGTTGTACGGCGGTGTTTTCCACATCCATGCCCAGTTCGGCGCGTTCGCGCACGCCGGGCTTGGATTGCACCATCTCCTGGCTCGCGACCATCTCGCTCACCACCAGCCCGGCACCAAAGCGGCGCACCAGATCGCGAAACGGTCGATCCGTGATTCCGGCCATCGGGGCCAAGGCCACCGGGGGCGTAAGGGTTTGTGTTTTCAGGCGAACGGTCACATGCCCAATCCTTGTGCAGTTACCGCCTATCTAGGGAAGTCGCGACAAGTTAACAATCAGTTCGGCGACTTCAAAGCCCAACAAATTGTCACATGCCTAATATTTAATCACCTACCTGCGGGGTGATTGCCTCGCCCCGCGTCACCGCCTAAATAGGGCGGCGCAGCCCGGCGGGCGGCGAAATTCGGAGCCATCGGATGAACACAGCGGCCTTACTTGTGGCGGCCGGGCGCGGTCAACGGGCCGGGGGTGGCCTGCCCAAACAATGGCGCCTGCTGACGGGGAAACCCGTGGCCCAGTGGACGCTCGACGCCTTTCACCATGCGCCTGGGATCGGGCCCATCGTGCTGGTGCTTTCGCCCGAGGACGCCGAAGCATGGGCGAGCTTCTCTTGCGATCCCCGGCTGATCCTTGCCACTGGCGGACCAGATCGCGCCGCATCGGTGCGCAACGGGCTTGCCGCGCTGGACGGGATCGGCGTCGACCGCGTGTTGATCCATGACATCGCCCGCCCCTGCGTCTCGCAAGCACTGATCGCCGCCGTGATCCATGCGCTGGACGACGCACCCGCGGCCGCACCGGGGTTGGCGGTGACCGACGCGCTTTGGACCGGGGCCGATGATGAGGTCACCGGCACACAGGATCGGGACGGCCTGTTCGCGGCGCAAACCCCGCAAGGCTTTCATCTGGACGCGATCCGCGCCGCCCACGCTGCCCACCACGCCACACATCCCGGCGGCGCAGCGGACGATGTCGAGGTTGCCCGCGCCGCCGGGCTGCGGGTTGCCATCGTCCCGGGCGAGGCGGACAATCTGAAAATCACCCGACCCGAGGATTTTGCCCGGGCCGAACGCATATTGAGGCAAGACATGGATGTAAGACTGGGCAACGGATATGATGTGCACCGGTTCGGTCCGGGCGATCACGTGATGCTGTGCGGCGTGGCGGTACCGTATGAGCGCGGGCTTCAGGGCCATTCCGACGCGGATGTCGGCATGCACGCGATCACCGACGCGATCTATGGCGCGCTGGCGCAGGGCGATATCGGGCGGCACTTCCCGCCGTCGGACCCGCAGTGGAAAGGGGCCGACAGCGCCATTTTCCTGCGCCATGCAGGAAATCTGGCGCGCGACATGGGCTTTCAGATTTCCAATATCGACTGCACGCTGGTCTGCGAATGGCCCAAGATCGGCCCCCATGCCGAGGCCATGGCACACGCGCTGTCGCAGATCCTCAACCTGTCCGCCGATCGCATTTCGGTCAAGGCCACCACGTCTGAACGGCTTGGCTTTACCGGGCGGGGCGAAGGCATCGCCGCGCTCGCAACCACTGCCCTGATCAAAGGATAACCCATGCTGCGTGCGATCAATACCGTCGGCTTCATCGGCCTGATGCGCCCCGCGCCGGGGACTTGGGGCTCGCTCGCTGCGGTTCTGCTGGGCTGGGCGATTGAACATTGGCTGGGCTTCGTGCCGCTGGTCCTCGCCTTTGTCGCGGTCACGGCGCTGGGGTTCTATACCATCGGCGCCGAGCTGCGCGACCGGCCGGGCGACGACCCCTCCGAGATCGTGATCGACGAGGTCGCCGGTCAATGGCTGGCGCTGCTGTTTCCCGCCATGGGGTTCTGGATGCGTGATGTTCCGATGGTCTGGCCCGGCGCGGTGGCGGCGTTCCTGCTGTTCCGGCTATTCGACATCTGGAAACCTTGGCTGGTGGGGCGTGCCGACCGACGCCATGATCCGGCTGGCGTGATGCTGGACGATCTCTGGGCCGGGCTGTTTGCCGGGATCTGCACCGTGATCCTCGCCGCTCTGTATCACGGGGTGATGCTGCGATGAACGTTGCCGCGCTGCTTGAGGCCGCCCGCGCCAAGGGCATCAGGATCGCCACCGCCGAAAGCTGCACCGGCGGCATGGTCGCTGCCGCGCTGACCGATGTTGCCGGTTCCTCCGATGTGGTGGACCGGGGCTTTGTCACCTATTCCAATGGCGCCAAGCAGGACATGTTGGGCGTGCGGGCAGAGACGCTCGCGGCCCATGGCGCGGTGTCGGAACAGGTCGCGCGCGAGATGGCGGACGGGGCGTTGTACCAGTCCGACGCGACCTTGACGGTGTCGATCACCGGCATCGCCGGTCCCGGCGGGTCCGAGCACAAGCCCGAGGGGCGGGTCTGTTTCGGGCTGGCCATGACCGGGCACAAGACCCATGTCGAAACGGTCGAGTTCGGCGCGTTGGGTCGGGCCAATGTGCGCGCGGCCGCCCGCGATCATGCGCTGGCGCTGCTTCTTGGGGCGCTGTCCTGACCCGTTTACAACCGCGACGCTCAAATGCGCCGGGCGGACCGTTCAGCCGTACAGGGCCTTGGCGCGATCCTCAAAGGCGCGCACGATTCGCTGCATCGCCTCGTTGAACACCACGCCGATCAGCTTTTGCAGCACCACGCTTTTGAATTCGAAATCGACGAAAAAGACCACGTCACAACCGTCGTCGCGATCGACGAACCGCCATTGCGATTTCATATAGCGGAACGGGCCATCCAGATATTCGGTGTCGATCAACCCCACATCGGGCCAAAGCGTGACGCGGCTGCCGAACCGCTCGCGAAACACCTTGAAGGAGATCACCAGATCGGCCTCCATCAGTTCGCCCGCCCCCTCGCCCGCATCCGCGATGGGCGTGCGCGAGCGGATGCGCGCCGCCGCGGTCCAGGGCAGGAATTCGGGGTATCTGGCCACATCGGCAACCAGATCGTACATTTCGCGGGCCGTATACGGCATGCGGCGGGTCTCGGAGTGGGTCGGCATCCTGACGCGGTGTTCCTGGGTCGGTGTTTCGGTCGGTGTTTTGGTCGGTGTTTCCGGGGTGACAGTGGCGTCCCATGTCCTATGCTTGGCCGCGAAGTTCAAGGGGGACCCATGACACAGCGTCCATATGTCATCGACGAAATGATTTCGGCCAAGGCCATTGCCGCCCGGATCGAAACGCTGAGCCGTGAAATCACGGCTGAATTCAAGGACACCGACAAGCTGGTGGTGGTGGGGCTGCTGCGCGGGTCTTTCGTGTTCATCGCCGATCTGGTGCGCGAGCTTGATCTGCCGATCGAGGTCGATTTCATCGAGGCCTCCTCCTATGGCGACGCCCAGGAAAGCAGCCGCGAGGTGCGCATCCTGAAGGATCTGCGCTCGGCCATCGAGGGGCGGGACGTGCTGGTCGTCGAGGATATCGTCGATACCGGCTTTACCCTGAACCACGTCATCACACTGCTGCAAAGCCGCAAGCCCGCGCGATTGAAGACCATCGCGCTGCTCGACAAGCCGTCGCGTCGAGAGGTGGATATCGCCGCCGACTGGATCGGGTTCGAGATCCCCGATGAATTTGTCGTCGGCTATGGCGTGGATTTCGCCCAGAGGAATCGCAATCTGCCCTATATTGGTAAGGTGCGGTTCACGCCGTGAACTTTTTCTGGCTGCTGCGCATGCGGCGGTGGGTTCAGAACCCACCGTCGAAACAGCGGGTGATTCTGATCCTGGTCGTGATCGGGATATGTCTGGCGCTGGTTGCCGTCGAACGCTGGATCGGCTGGACTGAGGCGCTGAGCCTGCCGCCCGGCGGACCACGGATGCGGCCAGTCTTTTGATCGCGCCCGGGATCACGTGGGCGTGATCTGTTTTTAGTCTGGTTGTTTCATGGCCAGTGCAAGCTAGACTATGACATTGTCGCCAAAACAAAGTCACCACACCAAATCTGACGAACCAAAAAGGGAAATATGACGATGAAAATGGTTTTCACCCTTGCCGCAGCCGCGGCCATGATCGGCTCTATCGCCGTCGCACAGGATTTTTCGGCCAATCTGAAGGCCCGGCAGGGTCAGTTTCGGATCATGGCGCTGAATGTCGGCATTCTGGGCGGCATGGCGCAGGGCAAGATCGCCTATGACGCCGAGGCCGCGCAACGCGCCGCTGATACGCTGGTCGCCGTGTCGCATATCGACCCAACGCCGCTGTGGGTCGAAGGGTCGGACAACATGAGCATTGACGGCACCCGTGCGATGCCCTCGATCTGGGATGATCATGACGATTTCCTGGCCAAATGGGGCGGCTTCGGCGAAGCGGCCGCCGGGATGCAACTGGTCGCGGCCACCGGGCAAGAGGCACTGGGGCCGGCGATGGGCAAGTTGGGTGGCGCCTGCAAGGCCTGCCACGACGTCCACCGCGCGCCGAACTGATCCGGTCTGGTCAGGCGCATGCGCTATTTTCGCGGATTGATCCTCGTCGCGGTGCTTGCTGCTGCGGCGGGGTGGTGGATGACGCGGGCGCACCCCTTGCCCGAGGAAGCCCTGTCGGGGCTTGCCGGGGACGCAACGCGGGGCGAGACGGTTTTTCTGGCCGGTGGCTGCGCCTCGTGCCACGCCGCGCCCGAATCCAAGGAAAAACGGATATTGGCCGGTGGGCAGCGGTTTGCCTCGGATTTCGGCAGCTTCATTGCGCCCAATATCTCGCCCGACCCGACCCACGGGATCGGTGGCTGGACACGGGCACAATTCGCCAGCGCCCTGAAACGCGGCGTCTCCCCCGAGGGGCAGCATTATTACCCGGCCTTTCCCTACACCGCCTATACCAAGATGCGCGATCAGGACATCGCGGATCTTTGGGCCTTTTGGCAGGGCCTGCCGAAAAGCGATGCCCCCAGTCAGCCGCATGAGGTCGGCTTTCCGTTCTCGATCCGCCGCGGCGTCGGGGTTTGGAAGCTGCTTTATCTCAAGGACGATTGGGTGATGGATGGCGATCTTGATCCAGTACTTGAACGTGGGCGCTATCTGGTCGAGGCATTGGCGCATTGCGGCGAATGCCATACGCCGCGCAGCCCTTTGGGCGGGCTCGACACCACTCGTTGGCTCGCGGGCGCACCGAACCCATCAGGCAAGGGCACGATCCCGGCCCTGACCCCGGACAAGATGATCTGGGGCGCGGATGAGATCGCCTATTATCTGGAAAGCGGCTTTACCCCCGACTATGACAGCGCTGGTGGGCATATGGTGGCCGTGGTCGAGAATTTCAGCCAGTTGAGCGCCGAAGATCGTGCCGCTGTCGCCGCCTACGTGAAGGCGTTGGAGCCGGCACAAAGCAAGTGATCGCTTGAATGATGGTGCGCGCTGCCCCTTGGGGAGTGCGCACCAAGCCGAGGCGATACGACCAGATCAGACGCGTGCCAGCTTTTCCGCGCGCGCGGCGCGCAGCCGGGCGAAATCGTCGCCAGCGTGATAGGACGAGCGGGTCAGCGGCGTGGCCGAGACCATCAGGAAGCCTTTGCCAAAGGCGGCCTTTTCATAGGCGGCAAATTCCTCGGGCGTGACAAACCGGTCGACAACATGGTGCTTTGGCGTCGGTTGCAGATATTGACCGATGGTCAGGAAATCCACATCTGCCGCGCGCATGTCGTCCATCACCTGCCGCACCGCCGCGCCATCCTCGCCCAAGCCAACCATGATGCCGGATTTGGTAAAGATCGACGGATCGAGCTCTTTCACCCGTTGCAACAGCCGCAAGCTGTGGAAATAGCGCGCTCCGGGGCGCACCGAGGGGTAAAGACCGGGCACGGTTTCCAGATTGTGGTTGAACACATCCGGCTTGGCCTCGACCACCTGTTCCAACACGGCAGGCGCGCATTTCAGGAAATCCGGTGTCAGGATTTCGATCGTGGTTGCGGGGCTGCGATGGCGCACGGCGCGAATGGTCTGGGCAAAATGATCTGCCCCCCCATCGTCGATATCGTCGCGGTCGACGCTGGTGATGACCACATGCTTCAGCCCCAGCTTTTCCACCGCATGGGCAACGCGGCCGGGTTCAAACGCATCCAGCGCCTGCGGCTTGCCGGTGGCGATGTTGCAGAAGGTACAGCCGCGGGTACAGATCTCGCCCATGATCATCATGGTGGCGTGGCCCTGATTCCAGCATTCGCCGACATTGGGGCAACCGGCCTCTTCGCAGACCGTCACGAGCCCGTTGTCGCGCATGATCTTGTGGGTCTCGGCATAGCCTTTGCCGCCGGGGGCCCGGACGCGAATCCAGCTTGGCTTCTTGGGCTGGGCGTTGTCGGGGCGGTGCGCCTTTTCCGGGTGGCGCTGTTCGGGGATCTTCAGATCACGCATATGGGCCGGCCTTGATCATGTCTGTTTGAATCGGATCTAACATAACTGGGCAGCCGGGAAACCTCCAGCGATGCATATCCGCCATGAATTTACGTGGCTGCAAGCACAGCATTCTCGCGGATACGTGCTGGATAAAACACATCACGATGTTGAAATATAACGGCAAACTGATGCTGCACGTGCAGCATTTCCGCAGTTGAAGACAGCTTAGAATCATTTTAATCACACAGGCAGACCGAATTTGACAGGAGAGCGACATGAAAGTCGGATTGAAACTGCCCAGCGTGACCTTCCACACCCGCGTACGTGATGAAGCTGTGGGCGGGTCGAACCCGTTCCGCTGGGAAGACAAGACCACCGAGGATTATTTCGCAGGCAAACGCGTGATCCTGTTCTCGCTGCCGGGCGCCTTTACGCCGACCTGCTCGACCTTCCAGCTTCCCGGGTTTGAAAACGGCTATGACGCCTTCAAGGATCTGGGCATTGACGAGATCTATTGCATGGCTGTCAACGACAGCTTTGTGATGAACAAATGGGCCGAGGCGCAAGAGCTGAAAAACGTCAAGGTGATCCCCGATGGGTCGGGCGAGTTCACCCGCCGCATGGGGATGCTGGTGCGCAAGGACAATCTGGGCTTTGGCCTGCGCTCCTGGCGCTATGCCGCCATCGTCAAGGATGGCGTGATCGAAGCCTGGTTCGAAGAGCCGGGTCTGTCGGACAACCACCCCGAAGATCCCTATGGCGTGTCCTCGCCCGAGACCGTCAAAGAGTATCTGGTCGAAGCCGCGAAAGCCGCTGCAGCTTAATCGCCGACCTTTGTCGACTGATTTCCGGGCCCGCGTTCTGCGGGCCCGTTTTCTATGGGCTTGTTTTCTGCGGGTCCGTTTTCGATGCGATAGGCGGTCACGATCCCCTCGCCCACCCCGCGGATCAGATCGGCCAGCCGATCGAACCAATCCTCGCCCGCTGTACTGTCACGGCGCACCAGACCGATCTGACGGGCCGGTTCAGGGCTGGGAAAGCGGCGCAGGGCAAGCTCCGGATCGGCGGCCTGTTCCGCCGCAGCAGCCAGTTCCGGCATCAAGGTCAGGCCGAACCCGGCCGCCACCAGCCGCGACAGCGTTGCCAGTGACGAGGCGCCCATATTGATATTGCCGCTGCTGCGGTCCATGCCGCAGACCTCCAGCGCCTGATCGGTCAGGCAATGACCATCCTCGAGCAACAACAGTTGCGAGGGTTGCAGGTCAGTGGGGCGCAGCACCTGCCCGGTCGCCTCCATCCGGGCCAGACGCGCGCGCGATCCGGCCAGCAGGAAACGATCCTCGAACAAGGGCTGCTCGACCACACCGCGCATACCGGTTGGCAGCGCCAGAACCACCACGTCCAACTCGCCCGTTTGCAGGGCAGCCAGCAGACGCTCGGTCCGGGCCTCGCGCACCTGCACGATCAGCGACAGATCAGCGGCCCGCAACGCGGCCAGAACGCCGGGTAGCAAATAGGGCGCCAGTGTCGGGATGACCCCCAACGACAGCGACCGCCCGCCGCGATGATCGCGCGCAAGCCGGTCCAAGCGCCCCGCCGCCGACAGCACCTCTTCGGCGTGGGCCAGAACCTGTCGACCCAGCCCGGTCAGCACGACATCGCGGGCGCGCCGTTCGACCAAGGGTGCGCCCATCGTGTCCTCCAACGCCCGGATCTGAACCGAGAGCGCGGGCTGAGACACGTTGCACATATCGGCGGCGCGTCCGAAATTCCGGTGCACCGTCAGGGCCTTGAAATAGGTGAGTTGGCGCAGGGTAAAGTTCATAGGATTGGATTATCACAAACGCCCGCAGAGACAACCCGCCCCTATGTGTGGGCGCACCCATCACAGGACCGTCTGACGGACGTCATCCAACCAGCGTGTCGGCGCTGTCCTGTTCGTAATAGGCGCTGAGACGTTGCAGGGCGATGCGCAGCACGATCTTGCCGGACCGCGCCGACCAGCCCAGCCGTTTTTCGGCCTGCTCCAACCCCTCCATGTAGCAACAACAGCGCAGTGCCACGTCGCTTAACCCCGGCCCAAGGTCGGCCAGTGCGCGGGCGACACGATCGCGGGCCGCTCCGGGGCCGTAAGGCGCGGTGCCAGCTGTGCCATCGCGATGACCCCCGGTCAGGAACCTGTCCCAGTTCTGCGTGGTCCGGGGGCCGATCTGGGCCAATTCGAAATCCTCGCGCAGCCGTTCCCCGGCGCGCACAAGCCCCTCCTCCAGAAACGGGAGCCCGTCCCGGTCCTTGCGCCGCGCCAAAAGGGTGATCGGGCTTTCGGCGCGGCAATACCGCGCCCGCCGCGCGCCGCCTTCTCCGGCGGTATCGGGGCGGGCGCCGCTGGCCCCAAACGGCGTCTGCGCCTCGGAAAACCCGTCATCGCTTCTGGCGCGCGCGCGGTTCTCGGCCTCGGCCAAGCGACGCCGCAACTCTGCCCGGCCCGCCGCGGTGATGCGATAGCGGCTGACGCGACCGGGCGTTTCGCAGGCAATCCAGTCGTTCAGCGCCATGGCCTTGGCGATCTCGACATCCACGACGGCGGTGCGCGTGCTCTCCCCTGCTGCATCGCCGCGAACGACCACGGCTTTTTCCATCTGCTCTGCCACGGCAAGCACGGCGGCAGGATCGCTGAGCCGACGCAGGACAATCAGGGCCTGGCGTTCGAAAGAGGCGGTCTCGGGCGATTGAGGCTGTTGGGGCATCGCGGCATGGTCCTGTGCAGGGGCCCGTCCGATGAGATCCGGCGCGGGCGGGGAATAGGCCCGTGCCAATGCGGCCAGCGCCGCATCAACCAGCGGGTCATCACGGCGCGTTTCAACCCGGTGGATCTGGCGCAACACAGTCGACGCATGACAGCCCGCTGACCGGGCCAAGGCCCGGATTGGTCGTCCTGCAACAGTGTGGAGAAGATACCTGTGCGCGGTAATCGGGACCCGGAACGGGACAGCCGCAAAAGGCATATGCATTGTCTTGTCGCCGACATCTCGTCTCAAGGGCTGATCCGGTTTTCCAGAGGTTGTCCCCAAGGTTATCCCCAAGGCTGGGAAACCAAGGTTACTCATTGGTTAAAATACGCCTGAACCGAAAGCATTGTTTCCAAAAGATAAACAAAAATGAAAGCTGCGCACGCTGAGTGCCACACCCGCAACACCCCCTAGGGCTGTGTAAAGCTCCCGGTCTGACGATGCTTTTCCGAAAGGACACGCGATGAAAGACCTGCACAGTCTCCTTGCCACCTGCCGCCGTCCTCGGCTGCTGGTGCGCGCGGCGCGGATCGGGGCGCAGGAGTACCGCCGCGATCGCCATCTTCTTCGGCTGCTGGGATATGGCGGGCTGCCGTCACCGGCGCCAGCGCTGATCCGTCTGATGGAAATGGAGGGTGAATTGAACGACAGCCGACGCGAAAACGACGCCGGCTATTCCCTGATCCGGCATCTGGATATTCTGATCGCCATTGTCGGCGAGGCGCATCTGCTTGACCTGCAGTGGCCCCGCCCGATTGCCGTGCTGCCCACATAAAGGCGGGCCAACACGAAGTTTGGCCTACATGAAGGCGTCGGGCATCGAGGCCTTCTTTTCCGCGACATAGGCTTCCAGCGCCTGCTGGATTGCGGGATCAAGCGCGGGTTGCTGATAGGCGTTCAGCAGATAGGCCACCCGCGCCGAGGCCAAGGCTTGGGTGTCGCGGGCCCCCTCTTCTTCCCATGTCTCGAACGGCTTGTAGTCCAGCAGATTGCTGCGCCAGAACGCGTCCTTGTAATTGTCCTGGGTATGCTCGCAGCCCAGATAATGGCCGCCCGGCCCGACCTCGGCGATGGCCCCCATCGCCTGGGCGTTTTCGTCGACCGCCACACCGGCGGCCAGCTTGTGCAGAACGCCAAGCTGATCGGCATCCATCACGAATTTCTCGAAAGACGAAACCAGCCCGCCTTCGAGCCACCCACAGGCGTGCAGCATGAAGTTCACACCCCCCAGCAGCGCGGCATTCAGGGTGTTGGATGTCTCATAAGCCGCCTGCGCATCGGGCAGCTTTGAGGCACAGAGCCCACCGCCAGAACGAAACGGCAGCCCCATCCGCCGCGCCAACTGGCCCGCGCCATACAGGATCTGGCTGGCTTCGGGCGTGCCAAAGGTCGGCGCGCCGCTGTTCATGTCGATCGAGGTGACAAAGGCACCAAACACCACCGGCGCGCCGGGGCGGACCAACTGGCTATAGGCGATGCCGGCCAGAACCTCGGCCAGAACCTGGGTCAGCGTCCCGGCGACCGAGACCGGCGCCATCGCCCCGCCGACGATAAACGGCGAGATCACACAGGCCTGATTGTTTTTGGCATAGATTTCCAGCGCGCCCATCATCACATCGTCGAAGGTCAGTGGCGAGTTGATGTTGATCAGCGAGGTCATCACCGTGTTTTCCTGCACGAAGTCCTTGCCGAACAAGATTTCGCACATCTCGACGCTGTCCTGAGCCCGGCTGGGTTCCGTGACCGATCCCATGAAGGGTTTGTCGCTCAGCGTCATATGGGCCAGAAGCATGTCCAGATGGCGCTTGTTCACCGGGACGTCGGTGGGTTCGCACACGGTGCCGCCGGAATGGTGCAACCATTTCGACATATAGCCCAGTTTCACGAAGTTCTGGAAATCTTCCATCGTGGCATAGCGGCGACCACCCTCGGCATCACGCACGAACGGCGGCCCGTAAACTGGCGCGAAAACCAATGTGTTGCCGCCGATCTCCACGTTCCGCTCCGGGTTGCGGGCATGCTGGGTGAACCGCGCCGGTGCGGTTTGACACAGCTTGCGCGCCAACCCGCGCGGGATGCGCACCCGCTCGCCCTCGATCTCGGCTCCTGCCGCGCGCCAACGCTCCAGCGCGGCGGGATTGTTGACGAAATTCACCCCGATCTCGGCCAGAACGGTTTCGGCATTGGTCTCGATGATCTCCAACGCCTCTTCGGTGAGGATCTCGTAATTGGGGATATTGCGCTCGATATACTTCGCGGTGTCGATCTGCACAGCGGTCCGTTCGGCCCGTCGGGCTGCTCCGCCACCGCCGCGCACCCGCCGCCGTACTGTTCCTGCTTCAGTCATTGTTCTGTCCTCACCAAAGCTTTGCCTTTGCCCCCCGTGTCTATCCTGCCTACCCGGCCCGACAGGGAAGGTTTGCGGCCCTTGGCGGTGAAAAGCGACATGTCGGCGCAGTTTTGTGTCGCCACGCGCGGGCGCGATACGGGGCGCGGCGCGCCCGTCGATCCGGGTCTTTGGGGCGTCCTGTTCTGAACATGCCCGAAATGCCCATGAAACGCACCGCGAAGGGCGTATTTGCGCAACTGGATGCATCTGCCCCCTTGCCAGCGGGGCGGGCAAATTCTATGGGCCTGACATGACCCAGACATCGCATGACCGCCTCCTCATCATCGACTTCGGCAGCCAAGTGACGCAGCTTATTGCGCGCCGCTTGCGTGAATTGAACGTCTATTGTGAAATCCACCCCTATCAAAAGGTGACCGAGACGTTTCTGACCGCGTTCTCGCCCAAGGCCGTGATCTTTTCCGGCGGGCCGGATTCGGTTGTTCGCGACGGTTCGCCCCGGCCGCCGAAAGCGGTCTATGATCTGGGGGTGCCGATCCTTGGCATCTGTTATGGCCAACAGGTGATGATGCAGGATCTGGGCGGCACGGTTGAGGCTGGTGAAAGCCACACCGCCGAGTTTGGCCGCGCCTATGTCACCCCCACCGAACAGCGGATCGACCTGCTGAACGGCTGGTTCCTTGACGGGCGCGAACAGGTCTGGATGAGCCATGGCGACCACGTCAGCAAGCTCGCCCCCGGGTTCGAGGTTTATGGCACCTCGCCCGGTGCGCCCTTTGCCATCACCGCCGATCTGGACCGCCGCTTTTTTGCCGTGCAGTTCCACCCGGAGGTTCACCACACGCCCAACGGCGCCACACTGTACGAAAACTTCGTCAAACTGGCGGGTTTCAGCGGCGACTGGACGATGGGCGCCTATCGCGAAGAGATGATCCAGAAAATCCGCGATCAGGTCGGCGACAAGAACGTCATCTGCGCCCTGTCTGGCGGGGTCGACAGTTCGGTCACGGGGATCTTGTTGCACGAGGCCATCGGCGAGCAGTTGACCTGCGTTTTCGTTGATCACGGTCTGCTGCGGCTGAACGAGGCCGAACAGGTCGTGAAGATGTTCCGCGAGAACTATAACCTGAAGCTGATCCATGCCGACGAAAGCGAGCTGTTCCTTGGGGAACTCGAGGGCGTTTCCGATCCGGAAACAAAGCGTAAGATCATCGGCAAATTGTTCATCGACGTATTCCAGAAATACGCCAATGAAATCGAGGGTGCCGAATTTCTGGCCCAAGGCACGCTGTACCCGGATGTGATCGAGTCGGTCTCGTTTTCCGGCGGGCCTTCGGTGACGATCAAATCGCACCACAATGTCGGCGGCTTGCCCGAGAAGATGGGCCTGAAACTTGTCGAGCCGCTGCGCGAGTTGTTCAAGGACGAGGTGCGCGCGCTGGGGCACGAGTTGGGCCTGCCCGCCAGTTTCATCGGTCGCCACCCCTTCCCCGGCCCCGGTCTGGCGATTCGCTGTCCCGGCGAGATCACCCGCGAAAAGCTGGAAATCCTGCGCAAGGCCGATGCCGTCTATATCGACCAGATCCGCAAGCATGGGCTTTATGACGAAATCTGGCAGGCCTTTGCCGCCATCCTGCCGATGCGCACCGTCGGCGTGATGGGGGATGGGCGCACCTATGATTATGCGCTGGCGCTGCGGGCGGTGAACTCGGTCGACGGCATGACGGCCGATTATTATCCCTTTACGCACGAGTTCCTTGGCGAAACCTCGACCCGGATCATCAACGAGGTCAAGGGTGTGAACCGGGTGTTCTATGATTGCACCTCGAAACCGCCCGGGACGATCGAACTGGAATAGTGGTGGGGGCACCGCGCCCCCTAGCAAGCAACCGGGACCGCTTACGTCCTGCACGGGGCGGTCCGGCTGCGGCGTTTGACTGTTCAGGAGCCCGAGCGCGAAGGCGCTCTATTCCTCGGTCATGAGCGCGACGATACGAGAGGCCCGCCCCATAAGAGCCGGCTGTTTCAGGATTTTCCTGAAGTCCGGATAGGCCAGCATCCCATCGGTACTGTCCGCCCATTTCAGCGAAAACTCGTCTCCCGCCTGAAACCGGGTTTCCCGCCCAAACAGCCACGGAAAAGAGACAAACTTCAACATCGGCTTGTCGAAACCCTTCTCCCGGGAAGCAACAGAGAACCGCAAGCTCGCTCCCGCCATCTCGAAATCCAAAGCTCCCCCGTCTGGCTTGGCAATAAGAACAACTCCGACCAGCCGTCCCGAGCCAAGCAACTGTCCGCTCAGGCCGTCAGGACCGGGTTTCCACATATTCGTCTCCAAGGCCCTGTTCTTGAAACTTTCCAAGCTCCCGCCAGAAAAATCCTTGTAAAAGCGCAGTTTCTTTTCTGCCACCGTATGTGGAATGGCTTCCGCTGAGGCACGAACCAATTTCGTCACCTCCTCGGCAATAAAGTCCATGATCGGACTGTCCTGATCATAGTGCATCCGGTTCCGGAACAACTTCGGCGGGATACGTCTCAACCCGTGAGCGGCGGGATAGGCTTCGGGAACGTCCAGATACGGAACCCCATATTTGTCGAACAGCTCTCGCAACAAGGATCGGTAGCGGCTCATGCCTCCCAGTCGTTCCAGGTCCCGCGGCTGGAAGATGGCAGCCACGAACCCCGCGCCTTTTTCCGCGCAGCCCTCGATCACCCATTCGACGGCCCGGACGAACTCGCGTTCATTCATGCCTTTTTTATAAATGTGGTTCGCATCATTGATGCCATATTCCCAAACCACTGTATCTCCTGCGCTCAGCTCTACTGTGCTAAGACAGCGATAGACGGCCATATGAGACGGTGCGGCCCCAACTGAAATGTTCTGAATATCCGCATTTGGGCCCATCACCTCTCGGAATTTCGACACCCAGCCGTCTTTCGCGAGGGAATTTGAGCCCCCGGAAATATAGATTGTCATAGAACCCGCCCCCCTCCAAGTTGCGATAGCGCAGGTTTAAGTTTTCTCGTGAAAGTTGTACAGCTTTTAACTGGAGACAGATACCAGAAGAGACCGCGATCGACCCCACGCAATGTCGCCCACTTTCGCCTCAGTATCTGGCGGCGCTTTTGCAACCCGAAGAATAATCCACCGCAATCCGGCTTGACCTTCCACCACTGAAACGTTTCGGTGCACGCCAAGGGGGAAGCTTCACCATGCAGGAACCGTCTCAACCCCGCGTCGGGCTTGCCGCGCTGTGGATGACCGGCGCCATCACGTCGTTCTCGGCCATGGCCGTAGCGGGGCGCGAGGTGAGCTTTGCGCTCGATACCTTTGAAATCATGATGTATCGCAGCGCACTTGGGTTTGCCATCGTGGTGGTCCTTTTGGGGCTGACCGGGAAAACCGGTCAGGTCAACACCCGCGATCTGGGCCAGCAGACCCTGCGCAATCTGGTCCATTTTGCTGGCCAGAACCTATGGTTTTTTGCCGTCACCGCAATTCCGCTGGCGCAGGTCTTTGCGCTGGAGTTTACTGCCCCGCTCTGGGTGGTGGTGTTGTCACCGCTGGTGCTGGGCGAACGGCTTACCCCGGCGCGCGCGGTGTCGGCCCTTGTGGGGTTTGTCGGCATCCTGATCATCGCCCGGCCCAGCCCCGACACGCTGAATGTCGGGGTCTTTGCCGCAGCGGGCGCGGCGGTGTTCTTTGCCTTTACCAACATGCTGACCAAGAAACTGACCCGACGCCACAGCGTCGCCAATATCATGTTCTGGCTGACGCTGCTGCAACTGATCTTTGGCGCGATCACCGCCGGGATCGACGGCGATGTGGCGCTGCCGGATGCGACCACCGCACCGTGGCTGGTGGTGATCGCCTTGGGCGGGCTGCTGGCGCATTTCTGTCTGGCCAATGCGCTGTCCATCGCGCCGGCCACGGTGGTGATGCCGTTTGATTTCGCCCGGCTACCGACCATCGCAATCGTCGGCATGATCCTGTACGCCGAACCGCTGGAGATCTGGGTCTTTGCCGGCGCTGCGGTAATCTTTGCCGGAAATTACCTCAACATCCTGTCCGAGACGCGGCGGTTTCGCACGGCCTGAGCCCGAGACGGTTCAGCCTGATTGACCGCAGCCGCGCCCATGGCTAGATCAGAACCGAAACGGGGATCGGGGACAGATGCTTTATTCCACGGCAGAAGACTGGCGCGCAGCACCGCGCAAACGGGTGCTGTTCTTTGGCATGTCCGGGCTAGGGAAAACCCATGTCAGCAATATGTTGCGGGCGGCGGGCGACTGGTTCCACTACAGCATCGATTATCGTATCGGCACCCGATACATGGGCGAATACATCACCGACAACGCCAAGGCCGAGGCGATGAAAGTGCCGTTTCTGCGTGATCTTCTGCTGTCGGATTCGATCTATATCGGCTCGAATATCAGCTTTGACAATCTCACCCCGGTCTCGACCTATCTGGGCAAACCGGGCGATCCGACCAAGGGCGGGTTGCCGATTGCCGAATACCGCCGCCGACAGGAACAGTTCCGGCTGGCCGAGATTCACGCGCTGTTGGATACCGAATATTTCGTTGACCGGGCCGAGCGACTGTACGGATATCCGCATTTCATCTGCGACACCGGCGGCTCGATCTGCGAATGGGTGGATCCGGAGAACCCCAAGGATCCGGTTCTGAGCGAGCTGAACAAACATGCGCTGATGGTCTGGATTAAGGGCGACGAGGCCCACACACAGGATCTGATCCGCCGCTTTGACCGCGCGCCCAAGCCGATGTCGTATCAGCCAGCGTTTCTGGACCGGGTCTGGGACCAGTATCTCGCCGAAAAAAACTGCGCCGAGGATCAGGTGGACCCGGATGATTTCATCCGCTGGACCTATGCGCAGGCGCTGGCGCATCGCCAGCCGCGCTATGCCGCAATGGCGCAGCACTGGGGCATCACCGTGACCGCCGACCAGATCGCGGCGCTGCGCGATGCCACCGATTTCGACGATCTGATCGCCGGGGCCATCGCGGCGCAGACCTGACGTCACCGGGAAACGGGGGCACCGCCCCTTCCTTTCGTGCGTCTCACCCCTCGCCCCGCCCAAGCGCAACACCGGTGTCCTCGCTTGGCTCTGGCGCGCAGAGGGACTATCTAGCGGTGACGCAACACTGGAGCCGCATTCATCATGCCGATCAAGATCCCCGCCGACCTGCCCGCCTTTGATGTTCTCACGCGTGAGGGCGTCATGGTCATGTCCGAGGATCAGGCCGCGCGGCAAGACATTCGCCCGCTGCGGATCGGGTTGCTGAATCTGATGCCCAAGAAGATCCAGACCGAGAACCAGTTCGCCCGGCTGATCGGCGCGACGCCGCTGCAGATCGAACTGTCGCTGATCCGGATGAGCGAACATCATTCGAAAACCACCGCAGCCGAGCATATGGAAGAATTTTATCGCCCCTTTCAGGAGGTGAAGGACGAAAAATTCGACGGGCTGATCATCACCGGTGCCCCGATCGAACAACTGGAGTTCGAAGAGGTCACCTATTGGGACGAATTGCGCGAGGTTTTTGACTGGACCCAAAGCAACGTGCATTCCACCTTTGGCGTCTGCTGGGGCGGGATGGCGATGATCCACTATTTTCAGGGGGTGAACAAACACCTGCTGGATCACAAGGCCTTCGGTTGTTTCCGCCACAAGAACCTTGCCCCTGCCACACCGTTGCTGCGCGGGTTCTCGGATGATTTCATCGTTCCCGTCAGCCGTTGGACCGAAATGAAACAACCCGAGATCGACGCGGTGCCAGAGTTGATCACGTTGCTGGGCAGCGACGAGGTTGGCCCCTGTCTGGTCGCGGACCCGACGCATCGCGCAGTCTATATTTTCAACCATTTCGAATATGACAGCGACACGCTGAAACAGGAATACGACCGAGATGTCGCCAGCGGTCAAGCGGTCAAGGTTCCGGTCAACTATTACCCCGATGACGATCCCAGCAGAAAGCCGCTGAACCGCTGGAAAAGTCAGGCGCATCTGCTTTATGGCAACTGGATCAGTGAGATCTATGCAACAACCCCATATGACCGTTCCAAAATCGGCATGGAAATCTCGGATTTGCGCAGTTAGTGCGCTGCAGGTGATCTGCGCGGGCGCGGTCTGCTGGCCCTGATCGGGCTGGCGTTGACGGCCCCCGCGCCGCAAACGTGGCAACCTGCGGGTTTGCGTTAATCGGATTAACATCCCATATAGAGAGCAACCAACAACGCAGAGGCGGGCACATGGATCTCCCTTTTGATAGCGCAATTACCCGATTTTTCGAGCATGAGGCGCCCAACGCCATCCGCAAAGCGATCCGGCGGGCCGACAAGGATGATATCCTGAACCCAAGTTACCCCTATTCCGAGCGGATGGGGCGCAAGGCCTATGAGCGCGAGATCATGGCGCTGCATATCGAACTGGGAAAGATGCAGGCTTGGGTCAAGAAAAGCGGCGCCCGGGTGGTGGCCGTTTTCGAGGGCCGCGATGCCGCCGGCAAGGGCGGCACCATCAAGCGGTTTCGCGAATATCTGAACCCGCGCGGCGCACGGCTGGTTGCCCTGCCCAAACCCTCCGACGGAGAGCGCGGCCAATGGTATTTCCAGCGCTACATCGACCACCTGCCCAGCAGCGGCGAGATCGTGTTTTATGATCGCAGCTGGTACAACCGCGGCGTGGTGGAAAAGGTCTTTGGCTTTTGCTCCGAGCCCGAGCGCGAACGCTTTTTCCGTCAGGTCCGCCCGTTCGAACAGGCGCTGGTGGATGACGGTATCCACCTGTTCAAATTCTGGCTGAACGTGGGCCAGGCCGAACAGCTGCGCCGGTTTCTGGATCGCGAAAGCGACCCGCTGAAACACTGGAAACTCAGCGAGATCGACGTCAAGGGGCTGGCGCGTTGGGACAGCTATTCCGAGGCGATCGGCGAAACCCTTAGCCGCAGCCACGCCAAGCGCGCGCCTTGGACGGTGATCCGCTCTGAGGATAAGCGGCGCGCGCGGATTGCGGCGATCCGGCATATGCTGCTGGCGCTGGATTACGATCACAAGGACGAAAAGGCGCTTGGCCAAAGCGATCCCAAAATCTGTGGCGGGCCGGACATCTGGGATGGCTAAACGCGGCTATCATCACGGCAACCTGCGCCAGGCGCTGATCGAGGCCGCGTTGCAGCTGATCGAGGCCAAAGGCCCGACGGGGTTCACCCTGTCGGAGGCGGCCAAGACCGCTGGCGTTACCCCGGCGGCGGTCTATCGCCATTTCGCGGGCCGCGAGGATCTGATCGCCGAGGCCGCGCGCCAAGGCTTCGAGATGTTCGCGGACCTGATGCAATACGCCTATGACAGTGGCCAACCCTCGGCACTGGCCGCCTTTGAGGCGACCGGGCGCGCCTATCTGGCCTTTGCGCGCAAGCATCCGGGGCATTATATCTCGATGTTTGAAAGCGGCATCTCGCTCAATCGCACGCCGGAACTGTCGGCTGCGGCGGCGCGCGCCCGTGGTGTGCTGGAATTGGCCGCCGCCGATCTGTCGGAACATATCCCGGCCGAAAAACGCCCGCCCGCCGCGATGTTCAGCGCCCATATCTGGGCGTTGAGTCATGGCGTGGTCGAACTTTATGCCCGCAACGCCGGCGCCGCGTCCCCGTTTTCGCCCGAGGATCTGCTGGAAACCGGGATCGGCATTTATCTGCGTGGGCTTGGGCTGATTCCAGCGGACGACTGAAGCGCCCAAAATTCAACCTTGCAGAGAATTTTTCAGGCCGTTAGGAAATTGGAACCATACTCAATCATCCTGAATTTCAGGAAACTCCAGCATATTGGCGTCCGCATTGTCCCATTTTCTTTCAAACACCACAATCACCAGAAAAGACCGCTATAGACAGCTCAAAGCGCGCGAGAGCGGGTTTTTCGACCTTCAGTTCCTCAAGGCGATGCCTCCCGAGATCCGCAACCGTTGTTTCGAGCAACTCGATGCCTCGCGATCGCAACTCCGCCAGGATCTGTTCGCACTCAGCCAGACCGGCTTCAAACATGGCGGCTTCTTCGTCGAATTCGGGGCGACAGATGGGATCGATCTGAACAACAGCTATCTGTTGGAAACCCAGTACGGCTGGTCCGGCATCCTGGCCGAGCCCGCCCAAGGCTGGCATGCGGATCTGCGCGCCAATCGCAGCGCAATCATCGACAGCCGTTGTGTCTGGCGGGCCAGCGGTGAAAAGCTGCAATTCACCGAGGCGCCGCGCGGCGAAAACTCGGCGATTTCCAGCTTTGTCAAAACCTCGCGCAAGCTGCGTGGGCATCAGTATGAGGTCGAGACCGTTTCGCTAAACGATTTGCTGGACCAGCATTCAGCCCCGGCCAAGATCGACTATCTGTCTGTCGATACCGAAGGCAGCGAATTCGACATTCTCAACGCCGTGGATTTTGACCGCTGGTCGTTTCGGGTGATGACGGTGGAGCATAACCACGCCCCGCAACGAGAGGACATCCACGCTCTTCTGACCGGCAAGGGGTATCGCCGCGTACTTGAAGAGGTGTCCCGCTTTGACGATTGGTATGTGAAACCCGACTGACCGAAACGGCTGGCAGATCTGCCAGCCATCCACCCCCGCCAACGAAAAAGGCCGCGCATTTGCGCGGCCTTTTGCAGTTTGATGTCGCCAGCGATTAACGCTTGGAGAACTGGAAGCTCCGGCGTGCTTTGCGCTTGCCGTATTTCTTCCGTTCCACCACGCGGCTGTCGCGGGTGAGGAAGCCAGCAGCTTTCAGGGCACCGCGCAGGCTCGGTTCATAAAGCTGCAGCGCTTTCGAGATGCCGTGCTTGACCGCACCGGCCTGACCCGACAAGCCACCGCCTTTGACGGTCGCCATCACGTCGAACTGGTCCTCGACGCCGGCCACGGTGAACGGTTGACGCAGGATCATCTGCAGCACCGGACGGGCAAAATAGGTTTTCATTTCCTTGCCGTTCACGGTGACCTTGCCGGAACCCGGCTTGATCCAGACGCGGGCGACCGCGTCTTTCCGCTTGCCAGTCGCATAGGACCGGCCAAGCTCGTCGCGGATGGGTTCATACGCGATGAGCACTTCGCTCACTGCTTCCACGCCAGCAACGGCGCTCAGCTCTTCGAGAGTGTTGATCTGATCAGCCATCGGTATCAGCTCCGGGTGTTTTTCTTGTTCATGGATTTGACATCCAGAACGTCGGGGCTCTGGGCCTCATGCGGATGTTCGGCACCGGCGTAGATGCGCAGATTGGTCATCTGCTGGCGCGACAGGCGGTTGCCCGGCAGCATGCGCTTGACAGCCTGAAGCACAACGCGCTCAGGGTGTGCGCCGTCCAGGATCTGTTGCTTGGTGCGCGATTTGATGCCACCCGGATGCCCGGTGTGCCAGTAGAAGTTTTCCTCGCGCTTCTTGCCAGTGATCTGCACTTTCTCGGCATTGATGACGATAACGTTGTCACCCATGTCCATGTGCGGCGTGAAGGTTGCTTTGTGTTTGCCACGCAGACGCGTGGCAATGATCGAAGCAAGACGGCCCAGAACGACGCCTTCAGCGTCGACCAGGATCCACTTCTTTTCGATCTCTGCAGGTTTCGCAGAAAAGGTTTTCATCGGATCGGTCCCGTTTGTCGTGAACGGCGGGCTCAACTGGCACCGCCGGAATTCGATGAAGCGGGTATATGGAAGGCTATGTGGTACGTCAACAGCAAGAATTCTGGATTATACGTTACAAATCAATGCGTTATAAATTAGGTATAATAATACCCCACATTTAGACCGCAATCTGTTCCGGCGGATTGTCCAGCAGCCTGCGCACCCGCTGCATCGCCTGTTCGAACGTCGCGAGCGCAACTCCAGCATTGATCGCCAGCCGCACCGCATGCGGGGCCCGCGCCGTGCGCTGCACGAAATCCTCGGCCGGGCGCAAGCGCACCCCCTGCGCCTCGGCCGCCTGCACAAAGGCCCCGGCGCGCCAGCCTGCCGGCAACGTCAGCCAGAGAAACGGCACATCCGGGCGCCAGACCACTTGATACTCGCCCAACTCATGGACGGCGCAGTGCACATAGTCGCCGATCACCGATAGCATTCGTTCGCTCAGCGCCGCGAGCCGTGGATCGACCAACAGCTTCGCCATCAGATCGGTCAGCGGCGTGGCGAGGCCGAAAAACCCGTGTTCGGCGGTGCGGCGAAGATGCGCGGTGCGCTCTGGCGGGGCCAGCGCAAAGCCAACCCGAAGCGCCGGCGTGATGTTTTTCGAGATCGAAGAGACGTACCAGCTCCGCTCTGGCGCCAGCAGCCGAAAGCTTGGCCCGGCCCCGGCCGCGACATGATAACAATTGTCCTCCAGGATCTGCAACTCACTCTGGCGGGCAACCTCGACCAACTCGCGGCGGCGCGTTTCCGGCGTAAAGGTCAGGGTCGGGTTATGCGCCTCGGGCGAGGTACACAGGATCTGTGCGTCATGGGTGCGCACGGCGGCCTCAAGCGCCTCGGGGATCAGGCCCTGCGCATCCATCGCCACCGGCACCACCTCGGCCCGCAGCAGCTCTGCCGCGCGGCGGAACCCGGGATAGGACAGTTCCTCGACCAGCACGACGGGGCGGCGACCACGCAGCACAGCCTGCATCACCAGCGCCAGCGCATTCTGACCGCCATTGGAAAAGACCACGTCGCTTTCGCGCACCGGCCCCACGGCCCCCTGCGTCAGCCACCGCGCCGCCGCCTCGCGCGCCGGGCGGGCCGCCTCGCGGGAGGGGTAGTGCATAAAACCCGAGGGGGGATCCTGCGCAACCTCGGTTAACAGTTCCCGAATCAACTCGGCCTGGCCGACGTTGGGCAAATGCGGTGAAAACAGATTGACGTGATAGCCGTCGCCCGCGTCCTTGTGTTGCGGTGCGAGGTCATTCTCGAACCCCCGTTCGGGGTCGCCCGTGGTGCCCGTCTCATCCGCCGTTCCCGGCGGCGGCGCCACGAAGGTGCCGCGGCCAACCTCGGCCAGCAGAACCCCCTCATCGGTCAGGACCGTATAGGCGCGCGCGACGGTTCCCGGTGTGATTTCAAGCTGATAGGCCAGTTCGCGAACCGGCGGCAGCTTGTCGCCCACAGTCAGGTCACCGTTTTGTATCGCGCTGCGAATTCGCTCGGCCACCGCTTTGTATTTCGGTCCACTGGCTGAGGAGAGCGTGCCAGTCCAAATTGTACTCATTACAATCTTTCCTTTGACCCGTCACTCGCCGCTATTGTATCAACACCATGCACAACATACATCCGTTGTGTCAATACAATTACATTGGGTGCTCTTATGTCTCGCATGATGCAAACCGGGTCTTCTCCTGTCCTTGGTGCCAACCGGCAACACCAGCCGGTCCTTCCGGTTCTGCGCCGCATTGTCGTCGCGATGGGCTATTGGACCCTGCGTCGCCGGACCCGGACGCAGTTGAACAGGTTGAGTCCGTACATGCTGGAAGACATCGGTATCACACCGGCCCAAGCCAGAAAAGAGGCGGAGCGCCCGTTCTGGAAAGGCTGACACTTTCCCCGTCCGGTAACGGACCCTGACTTGGCCGGGGCTTTGCCCCGGTCTTTTTTTGTTCAATCCCACAACCCGCCCCTGAAGACCGTCGCCAGCCCTATTCGGGCTGGCAGATCTCGTCGTGGAAAATCGCAATCAGCGTGCGGTACACCAGCCCCACGATGATCGCGACAAGCGCCACCAGCGCCACATAGCCCACCACCAGATGCGACCCCGACTGCGCCAAGCGCGCATAGAGGAACGAGGCGATGGTCATCGCGGCGACAGGAAAGGACAGCGCCCACCACGACAGCGCAAACGGCAACCGCAACAGTTTAGGCACCTGCACCAATACCAACAGCGCAAAGACATAGGCTGTGTTCAGCAGGATATGCGCAAAGGTGTCTATCACCCCAACAAGCTGATAATACGCAACAAAGGCCACCGCTGGCGGCGCGATCAGGATCACCAGCGTCGGAAACAGACGCGCCGGGATCGGGTTGTGAAAGACCAGCCGGTTCATCACCAGCGTCAACAGCACGATCCAGAACATCACCCCGCCGGAAAAGAACAGCCATGAAATCTCGGGATGGCCCAACCGCACCCCGACCACGGGGACGATCACATTGCCCACCGCCGGGATGAACCAGGCCGGGGTCAGATGCGCGACCTCAAAGGACCGGTGGCTGATCCAGCCAGAGACGACGGCGATGGTCAGCACCCCCTGCCCGGCCGTTCCCAACAGCCAGAGCACCCGGGCCAGCTGCGGATAATCCGTATAACAGGCCGTCGCGGTCAGCAGCATAGAGATCGACACGGCAGGAAAAAACGCCAGTCGGACCGGATGGTTCCACTCTCCCTGCACCGCCGTCGGATGACGCAGGATCTTGGCGATATAGAACCCGATCAGCGTGACAAAAACCGCCGCCGCCAGATACAGCACCACCTGCGCCACCGGCGCGGCCCAAGGCAAGGTGTCATGGGCGCCGTGCAAGGCCAGCACCAATCCCATCAGCCCCATCACGATCGCGAAGAAGGTGATCGGGAAATGCGCCAAGCGGTGAAACTCTGCCTCTTCCGGCTGCTGGCCGGGGGGGGATGCGTCGCTCATGGTGTTTCCTTTTGCCATTTGTCGGGGACGATGCCGCCCAAGGGGGAGCATGGCCTTGATACAAATCAAACCTATACCCTAAAGATACCTTTTCAGGCACCCCTCGTCAGCCTTGGGGGGTACATTGTACCAATACCAAAAACAGATACAAACCTTGGGGAGTTTTCGGGCCGAAGTGTACACTCCGCAAGCCAGCTCGAATATGCCGTTATCCGCGCGGCGGGATCGAATAGGTCAGCGTGGCATGCGCCACCGGCTTGTCGCTGCCTTCCGAGAACAACAGCACATCCCCCACCGCCAGCGCGCGGCCCAGTTTCAGCAACCGGCACTGCGCGATCAGATCGCGGTTGGCCTCGGGTTTGCGCATGAAGTCGATCGAACAGTTGGTTGTCACCGCCAGCGCTTTTCGCCCCACCCGCGCCAGCACCATCGCATAGACCGCCACATCGGCCAGCGCGAACATCGACGGGCCAGACACCGTGCCACCCGGGCGCAGATGCCGATCATCCGTCAACAGGCGCACGTTCACCGTGTCCCTAGTCAAGGCGTCAATGGCGAAATCCTCCCAGACTTCGGGAAACACCTCCGACAGATAATCCGACAATTCTTCGACGTTCAGGGCCAGATCTTCGACGTTCAGGGCCAGAGTCATGCTTTTCCTCCCGGTTTATTGGCCCTAGTGTTGCCGCAACATCTCTTGGGAGGGCAAGATGGCAATTCTGGAACGTAACGACACGGGCGCGGTGGCGCATCTGCACATGAATGCGCCGGAGCGGCTGAATGCGCTGTCCGACGATATGATCGCGGCGCTGCAAGATCAGTTCGATGCGCTGAAACAAGATCAAAGCATCCGTGCCGTGATCCTGTCGGGCGCGGGCAAGGCGTTTTGCGCCGGTCACGACCTTAAGGAGATGACCGCCGGGCGTCAGGCCGAGGATGGCGGCAAGACCTATTTCAAGGATCTGTTCGACCGCTGCGCACATATGATGCTGACGATCCAGTCGCTGCCGCAGCCGGTAATTGCGCGGGTCCACGGCATCGCCACCGCCGCCGGGTGTCAGTTGGTGGCCAGCTGTGACATGGCGGTTGCCGCCCAGGGCACGCGCTTTGGCGTCAACGGGGTGAACATCGGTCTGTTCTGCTCGACACCGATGGTCGCGCTGACCCGCAACATCGCACGCAAGCACGCCTTCGAGATGCTGAGCACCGGTGACTTCATCGAGGCCGACCGCGCCCGTGACCTTGGGTTGATCAACCGGGCCGTCGCGCCCGAGGATCTGGAGCGCGAAACCGCCGATCTGGCCGCCAAACTGGCGGGCAAGCTGGGCGCTGCGGTGCGCATCGGCAAGCGCGCCTTTTATGACCAGATCCAGATGCCCATCAGTGACGCCTATGCCTATGCTGGCGAGGTGATGGTGGAAAACATGCTGTATCGCGACACCGAAGAGGGCATCAGCGCCTTTCTCGGCAAGCGCCCGCCGGACTGGGCGCAATAGGCCGCAAGACCGACCGGATCGGAGCAGGCTGGGACGGGTTGGGTTGGGGGGCGTTGGATCGGGATATGGTGAATCTGGATCGTTTCGAAATTGCGAAGAATTGTTTCCAACACGCCGCTTCTAAACATGGCAACGATGTGGCATTTGTCTGTTAGTCCAAAAGCCCGTCTCGGGCCGCCGCCGATGGATGGTCCCTCCGGGCCGCTTTCTCTCTCCGGTTCTTATCCGTCTGGCGGCGGTCCTGAGACGGCGAAGACCCCCGCTCATCTCCTTTTGAACCGGCGCTATTTCCGGTCTGGCGTCTCCAGTCGGCTGTTTCCAGTCTACCGTTGCACCACGCGCGCCGCTGCCCTATCTGGCAGAGCATGAGCGACACACTTCATATCGTGGGCGGCGGCATGGCCGGGTCCGAGGCCGCCTGGCAGGCGGCGCAAGCAGGCGTCAACGTGGTGATCCACGAAATGCGCCCCAAGGTGGCCACATTTGCCCATAAGACCGGCAATCTGGCCGAAATGGTCTGTTCCAATTCCTTTCGCTCCGATGACGACGAACAGAACGCCGTCGGCCTGTTGCATTGGGAAATGCGCGCGGCCAACGGGCTGATCATGGCGGCGGCCGAGGCAAACCGGATCCCCGCCGGCGGCGCGCTGGCGGTTGATCGCGACCCCTTCGCCGAAAGCGTGACCGAGCGGCTGATGGCGCATCCGCGCATCTCGGTCTCTTATGAAGAGATCGATTGCCTGCCGGACGAGGGCCAGTGGATCATCGCCACCGGGCCACTTACCTCCTCGACCCTTGGGCAGGCGATTCGTGCCGAGACCGGGGCCGAGGCGCTGGCCTTTTTCGACGCCATCGCGCCGATCATCTATGCCGAGAGCATCGACATGTCGAAGGCATGGATGCAGTCGCGCTATGACAAGGGCGAAACCGAGGAAGAGCGCACCGCCTATCTGAACTGTCCAATGGACAAGGACCAGTACGAGGCCTTCATCGACGCGCTGCTGGCCGCTGACAAGACCGAATTTCACGAAGGGGAGACGGCCGGGTACTTCGACGGCTGCCTGCCGATCGAGGTGATGGCGGAACGCGGACGCGAGACCCCGCGTCATGGGCCGATGAAGCCAGTCGGCTTGACCAACCCGCACCAGCCAGAGATCAAGGCCCACGCCATCGTGCAGCTGCGCCGCGACAACAAGCTGGGAACGCTGTTCAACATCGTGGGCTTTCAGACCAAGATGAAATACGGCGCACAAGCCGAGGTTCTGCGGATGATCCCGGGGTTGGAGCAGGCGCGGTTTGCCCGGTTGGGCGGCATCCATCGCAACACCTTTATCAACTCTCCCACCTTGCTGGACGATCGGATGCGGCTGAAATCCAAACCCAACATCCGTTTTGCCGGACAGATCACCGGTGTCGAGGGCTATGTCGAAAGCGCCGCGATGGGGCTGTTGGCGGGCCGCATGGCCGCGGCCGAGATCCGCGGCGGAGATCTTGCCCCACCGTCGGGAAACACTGCGACCGGGGCGCTGATCACCCACATCACCGGCGGCGCAGAGGCCAAGACCTTTCAGCCGATGAACGTGAATTTCGGTCTGTTTCCGCCGGTCGAAGGGCTGAAGGGCGGCCGCCGCGGGCGCAAGGATCGCTACAAAGCCTATACCGACCGGGCCAAGACCGAATGGCAGCTCTGGCTGGATGCCGCGGAGGGGTGAGCTTTACCACCCGCTTCGCGCCCTCGCCAACCGGGCCGCTGCATCTGGGCCATGCCTATTCCGCGCTGCTGGCGCATGACATGGCGCAAGATGCCGCTGGGCGATTTTTGCTGCGGATCGAGGATATCGACCAGAGCCGGGCGCGACCGGAATGGGAGATGCAGATCTATCAGGACTTGCATTGGCTGGGGCTGTCCTGGCCCGAGCCGGTGATGCGCCAGTCGGAGCGGTTGCCGCGCTATGGCGTGGCGCTGGACCAGCTTACGGCACTGGGGCTGACCTATCCCTGTCGCTGCCGTCGGGGGGATATCGAAGCAGCAGTCGGCGCCCCGCAAGAGGGCGTGCCGCAGTTCGGCCCCGATGGGCGGATCTATCCCGGCACCTGCCGCGCACGCCCGATGTCCGAGGCCGGACCCGAAGACGTGATCCGGCTGAACATGGAGAAGGCAACCCGCGCCCTGCCCCCGCTGAGCTTTACCGAGACCGGGCCGGCGCATGCGGGCACGCACCGGATCGACCGCGACACCCTGTGCCACACGGTGGGGGATATCGTGCTGGCGCGGCGTCAGATGGGCAGTTCGTATCACCTGTCGGTGGTGGTAGACGATGCCGATCAAGGCATCACCCATGTGGTGCGCGGGCAGGATCTGTTCGACGCGACGCAGATCCATGTGCTGTTGCAGCATCTGCTGGGGTTTTCCACGCCCCGCTATCATCACCACCGGCTGATCCGGGATGACAATGGCAAGCGGCTGGCCAAGCGTGACGACGCCCGCGCCATCGCCCGATACCGCGCCGAGGGTGTGACGCCGGATGAGATCCGAAGCATGGTGGGCTTGGGCTGAGCACAGGATGGGGTCGAGCGTGAGATTGGGGGGCGCTGCCCCCGCGCTGCGCGCTCCCCCGGAGTATTTTTGGCCAGAAAAAGGCAGCGGCGTGCGGTGGCCTAGTCGTCCATCGGTTTCATCAGCTCGATCTCCTTGCCGTCGCGCACGGCGGTGTAGAAGCAGCTGCGTCGGTTGGTATGACAGGCCGGACCGGTCTGATCGACCAGAACCAGCAGGCAGTCACGATCACAATCGACCCGGAAATCGACCAGTTTCTGCACATGGCCCGAGCTTTCGCCCTTGACCCAGAACGACTGCCGCGAGCGTGACCAATAGGTGACACGCCCGGTTTCCAGCGTACGCTTGACCGCCTCCTGGTTCATCCAAGCCATCATCAGAACCTCGCCGCTTTCGCGATCTTGGGCAATGGCAGGGATCAACCCGTCGGAAGTATAGGTGAGCTGGGCAGGATCGAAGGACATAGGCGGAAAACCTTTTGCATCGCGGGAACGAGCTCCTATGTATGGGGAAGAACCTATGAGGGAAACCCATGTCCGGCGACACCGACCTGATCAAGCTGTATTCGGCCCGCATTCTGGCGCTGGCCGCGGATATTCCGCATCTTGGTCGGCTTGAAAACCCATGTGCGACGGCCAAGAAACGCTCGCCGCTGTGCGGCTCGACCGTGACCGTGGACGTGAAGGTCAAGGATCGCAAGATCACCGATTTCGCCCAAGACGTGAAGGCCTGCGCGCTGGGGCAAGCCTCGGCCGCAGTGGTCGGCGCGGCGATCCTTGGGGCGACGCGGGCGCAAGTCGAACAGGCCCGCGATCAGTTGAGTGCGATGCTGAAGCAGGACGGACCGCCCCCCGATGCCCCCTTTGACGGGCTGGAGGTGCTGCTGCCTGCGCGCGACTACAAGAACCGGCATGCCTCGATCCTGTTGACGCTGGAGGCCACGGCCGAGGCGATGGAACAGGCGGAACAGGCCGATTGCGCCTGACGGTGCGACGAATACGAAAACTTCATTTTTAGGAGCGCGGGACAGGCAGTGATAATCCACGGCATTCTGGAACAGATCGTGACATTATGGGTCGTGATAGACCCAATCGGAACCATCCCTGTCTTCATCGCGATTACTGCCGGGGCCAGCGCGGCCCTGCGCCGCCGCATTGCGCTGCAAGCGGCGATGGTCAGCGCCATCGTGCTTTTGTTCTTTTTGATCTTTGGCCAAATCCTGATTGATGCGCTTGGCATCGGGCTGAACTCTTTTCAGGTGGCCGGGGGGATCGTTCTGTTTCTTTTCGCGCTGACCATGATCTTTGGCGAAAGCAAGACCGAATCCGAGCAGCGCGCGCTCTCGGACATGGTCGGAGATAAGCAGCGCATGCCGAATCCGGCGATTTTTCCGCTTGCGGTGCCCTCGCTGGCCTCTCCCGGGGCGATGTTGGCCATCGTCATCCTGACCGATAACAAGCGGTTCAGCGTGTCTGATCAGGCCATAACGGGTGTGGTTATGCTGGGCGTTATCGCCGCCGCCTATCTGTTGATGCGGTTGGCCGAGCCGATCATACGTCTGATCGGTGAGGCCGGATCAGCCATCGTCAGCCGGGTGATGGGGATGATCCTGGCCTCGGTCGCGGCCAATGCGGTGCTGACGGCCCTATTGCACATCATCACCACCGGCGAACTTTGAGGCGACGCCATTCGCGCGCCCTTCGCAGCCAGAAAAGCCCTGCCCCGAAAAGAAAAAACCGCCGCGCCTCCTGTATGGAGGGCGGCGGCAGTTATGCGTCTCTCATGCAGGATCCGGGGGTACGCAGACCCGATGACGCGGGCCGCAGAGGGATCGTTTGAGGCAGGTCACCCTTGCATCGAACTATGGGACAGAGATGCAGCGCATCCCCCGGCATGAGGCCGCAGGCAGAAAACGGGGTCAGACCAACCCGGGCAAGTGCAGCGCACCCAACAAGATCACGACCAGCGCCGCCACGCCGATGGCATCTTGCAGCAATGTCTCGCGGTTGGTCATCAGAGCGGTCTTGATCTGGGTCAGCATGGGATCACCTCTGGGTCGGTTAACAGGTGTGTCGGTTAGCAGGTTGTTGTTCCGTGTTGACCTTTTGTTCTCATATTTCCTACCCTTCTGTAAAGAACTTTATGAGAACATTTGTGAACAAATTGAAATCGAATGCCTATGCATCTGAACTTGCACGACTTTCAGAAGGATCGGATGTTCTTCTTTTGTGCAGAAGAAACATCCCCGGGGCTCCGCCCGTTCGCGGGCGAAACGCTCCCCGTTCGAAAGGAAAAAGGGACCAGTGGCACCTTTTCTGACCTTTCTCACCCTTTCCGAGAAGCCTGCTGTCCCCGGGGCTCCGCCCGTTCGCGCCTGAAACCGTCCACTGGACGGTTTCCGAGACGGCGCTCACCCCACGGAAATCCAGCGGATCGCGCGATCCTGACGCATCAGCCAAAGCAGCACCCGTGCGGCGCGGCCCCGGTCACTTGCCAACCCCGGGTCGGCCTCAAGCAGGGCGCGCGCATCGCTTTGCGCCACCGCCATCAGCGCGGTCTGGCGTTCCAGATCGGCGATCTGGAACCGTGGCAGCCCCGATTGCGCGGTGCCGATCAGATCGCCCGCGCCGCGCATTTCCAGATCCACCTCGGAGATACGGAACCCATCCTCGGTCTCGCGCAGAACCTCAAGCCGGCGCCGCCCGCCCTCGCTCAACGGCGGGCGATACATCAGAAGACAGGTGCTCGCGGCCTCGCCACGCCCGACGCGCCCACGCAACTGGTGCAACTGGGCGAGGCCAAAAATCTCGGCCCGTTCGATCACCATGATGGTGGCATTGGGCACGTCCACCCCCACCTCGATCACCGTGGTGGCGACCAGAACCTTGCTCTGGCCGGCCTGAAAATCGGCCATGGCGGCGTCTTTCTGATCGGGGGGCATCTGGCCATGGACCAGCCCCACGACCCCCTCGCCCAGCACCGCGCGCAATTGTTTGAACCGCTCCTCTGCCGCCGTAAGATCGGAGAGTTCGGATTCATCCACCAGCGGACAGACCCAGTAACATTGCCGCCCCTCGGCGATGGCACGACGCAGATGCTCGATCACATCGCCCAAACGTTCGGTGCTGAGAAGCGCGGTCTTGATCGGTTTGCGACCGGGCGGTTTCTCGTCAAGGATCGAGACATCCATGTCGCCATATTGCGCCAGTGACAGGCTGCGCGGGATCGGTGTGGCGGTCATCACCAACATGTCGGCGGCGCCGCCTTTTTCGGCCAGTTCCATTCGCTGGCGCACGCCAAAGCGGTGCTGCTCATCGACGATGGCAAGGCGCAGCGCGGCAAAGGCGACATCGGGTTGGAACACCGCATGGGTGCCCACAAGGATCTGGATGTCGCCGCGCTGCAACGCCGCCAGTTTGGCGCGCCGTTCCGCCCCCTTGTCGCGCCCGGTCAACAGTTCCAGCACCACACCGGCCTCTTCGGCCAGCGGGCGCAGCGCCTCCAGATGCTGGCGGGCGAGAATTTCGGTCGGGGCCATCATCACCCCCTGCCCGCCCGACTCGACCGCGATCAGCAGCGCGAGAAAGGCGACCAGCGTCTTGCCCGCACCGACATCGCCCTGCAACAGGCGGTTCATGCGCTGCGGCAAGGCCATGTCGGCAGCGATCTCGGACAGTGCCCGTTGTTGTGCGCCGGTCGGCGTATAGGGCAGCGCCGCAAGTACCTTTTTCTGCAACGCCCCGCTGCCACGGCTGGAGATACCGCGCGCCTTGCGCTCTTGCCTGCGGGCCAGCGCAAGGGTCAGTTGATGGGCGAAGAATTCATCATAGGCCAGTCGCATCCGCGAAGGAGCTGAGGGGCTGATATCGTCCATCCCCTTGGGCGCATGGGCGGTACGGATCGCCGCATCCCAGCCGGGCCAACCCTGTTGTGTCAGATAGGCCGGATCGATCCAGTCGGCCGGATCGGGTGCGCGGGCCAGCGCCCCCTGCACGGCCTTGTACATCACCTTTTGGCTAATCCCTTGGGTCAGGTGATAGACCGGCTCGAAATCCGGGATAGTACCCGCCTCCGCCACCGGCAGCATGTGATCGGGATGCACCATCTGCGCCATGCCGTCGAACAGCTCCAGCTTGCCCGAAACCACGCGTCGCTCACCCTCGGGCAACACCTGATTGAGGTATTCGCTGCGGGCGTGGAAAAAGACCAGCTGAAACTCCTCCTGCGCATCGACCACGTGGATGCGATAGGCCCCACCCCGGGTGCGCGGCGGATGGTGCGCGCCCACCGTGACCTCGACCGTCAGGGTGCCGGGGATATCGGCGCCGCGGATGGTGTCACGCCGCCGCCGGTCCACCACCGCATAGGGCAGCGAAAACAGCAGGTCGCGCGGCGCCTCGATCCCAAGCTGCGCCATGAGTTTCGCGGTCTTGGGGCCGACGCCATCCAGCGTTTCCAGATCGGAAAACAGCGGGAACAGGATTTCAGGCCGCCCGGTCATGCCGCCCCGATCAGGGCGAGCCAGCCGTCCTCGTCAAGGGTTTCGATGCCCAGTTCGGCAGCCTTTTTCGCCTTGGAGCCCGCGCCGGGGCCCGCCACCAGCAAATCGGTCTTCTTGCTGACCGAACCGGCAACCTTGGCCCCCAGCGCCTCGGCCCGCGCCTTGGCTTCGGGGCGGGTCATCTTTTCCAGCGTGCCGGTAAAGACGATGGTCTTGCCCGCGACCGGGCTGCCGGCGGTATCTGCCACCTGCATCGGCTGGATGTCGAGTTCGGCCACCAGCCGGTCGATCGAGGCCCGCTCGGCCCGTTGGGCAAAGGACGTGACAAGGGCCACCGCCACGGTGGTGCCGATGCCATCAATGCTGACCAGATCCTCCCAGGCGGCGCGGGCGCCATCGGGCAACGCGGGATCTGCGGACCAGATCGCGGTGCGGGTGTCGGCAATCTTTGCCCGGCGCCCCTCCTGCGTTGCGGTGGCGCGTTCGCTCAGGACGGCAGCCTCGGCCAACAGGTGGCGCTCCAACGCTGGATGCGCGGCGTCGAGCGCGGCGATCATCGCCTCCCATGTGGCATAATGGCGGGCCAGATCAGCCGCCCCCACCTCGCCCACATGGCGAATACCGAGGGCAAAGATCACCCGGTTGAGCGGAACGGTGCGCCATTCCTCGATGGCGGCAAACAGGTTCTGCGCCGATTTCTCGCCCCAGCCTTTGACCTGTGCCAGCGGTTTACCCGCCAGATGCCGGATGCCCGCGATGACATGTTCGGCATCGCTCTCATCCACCGGCACACCCGAAGAGCGCAGCATCTCGGCGAGTTTTTCCAACAGCTCTGCGCCCCGCTCCGGATCGCTGAGTTGACGCTCGATCCGGTCGCGCGGATCTGCGGTCAGGCGGCCCGCGTCGCCGTCCCGCTCTTGCAGGCGAAAGATGTCGGCGGGTTCGGAAATGCGGCAGGTGTCATAGAAATATTCGACCTGTTTGCGCCCCAGCCCCTCGATATAGAAGGCGGCGCGGGACACAAAGTACCTTAGCCTTTCCACCGCCTGCGCCGGGCAGATCATGCCGCCGGTACAGCGGCGCACCGAATCCCCCTCTTCCCGGATCGCGTCCGATCCGCATTCCGGGCAGATGTCGGGAAAGACATAGGGCTGCGCTGTCTGCGGTCGCTTCGACAGATCGACATCGGCGACTTTCGGGATCACATCACCGGCGCGATAGACCTGCACCCAGTCCCCGACGCGGATATCCTTGCCGTCGCGGATCGGTTTGCCGGTGGAATCGCGCCCGGCGATATAATCCTCGTTGTGCAGCGTGGCGTTGGAGACCACGACGCCGCCCACCGTGACCGGGGTCAGCCGCGCCACCGGGCTGAGCGCGCCGGTGCGCCCGACCTGAATGTCGATCGCCTCGAGCCGGGTCCAGGCCAGCTCGGCGGGGAATTTATGCGCGATCGCCCAACGCGGCGTGGTGGAGCGGAAGCCAAGCCGCGCCTGCAGGCCCAGATCGTTGACCTTGTAGACCACCCCGTCGATGTCATAGCCCAGCGTGGCGCGCTGTTCCTCGATGCTGCGGTAATGGGCGACCAACGCCTCCGGCCCTGCGCAGAGTTTGGTCAAAGCGTTGGTGACAAAACCCAACTGCTTTAGCCGGTCCATCGCGCCGATCTGGGTTTCGGCCAAGGGCTGCGACAGCTCTCCCCAGCTATAGGCAAAGAATTTCAGCGGTCGGGCGCGGGTTATTTCAGGATCAAGCTGGCGCAGGGAACCGGCGGCGGCGTTGCGCGGGTTGGCAAAGGTCTTTTCCCCTTTTGCCGCCTGCCGTTCGTTCAAGGCGGCGAAATCAGCGTGGCCCATATAGACCTCGCCGCGCACTTCGAGCACCTCTGGCGCGCCGGTAAGCCGTTGCGGAATATCGCGGATGGTGCGGGCGTTTGCGGTCACATTCTCGCCGACCGCCCCATCGCCGCGCGTAGCCGCCTGCACCAATTCGCCGTGCTCATAGCGCAGCGACAGCGACAGCCCGTCGATCTTGGGCTCGGCGGTATAGGCCAGCGTCCCGGCCTCGAGTCCGAGATACTTGCAGATGCTGGCATCGAACGCCGTCACATCCTGCGGGTCAAAGGCATTGCCCAGCGACATCATCCGCTGGGCATGGGTGACCTTGGAAAACCCCTCAGCCGGTTTCGCGCCCACCCGGTCCGAGGGGCTGTCGCTGCGCTTGATGTCGGGAAAGCGCGCCTCGATGGCGGCGTTGCGGCGTTTGAGCCGGTCATAGGCCGCGTCCGACATCACCGGGGCGTCCTCGGTGTGATAGGCCGCGTCAGCCCCAAGCAACAGATCCGCAAGGCGGTCCAGTTCTGCCCGCGCCTGATCCCGTGTCAGGGAGGCAATCTCGGTGTATTCAGTGTCGTTTTCGTTCGTCACGGCCCTGCGCGCCCCACCTGTATCCGGCTCTTTCACCGGGTCCGTGATAGGGTGCGCCACGCCGCAGGTCCAGACGCTGTGACTTCACGTCCGACGGTTCGTCGGATCAGGGTCGACAAATCCGCTCACCAGATCAGGCGGAAGCGACCATCTGCGCCCCGGCCTCTTCTTCGCGCGGGTCGCGCAGCACATAGCCACGGCCCCAGACCGTTTCGATGTAATTGTCGCCGCCGGTGGCCTGGCCAAGCTTCTTGCGCAGTTTACAGATGAAAACGTCGATGATCTTCAGCTCTGGCTCGTCCATGCCGCCATAGAGATGATTCAGAAACATCTCCTTGGTCAATGTAGTGCCCTTGCGCAGACTCAGAAGTTCCAACATCTGGTATTCCTTGCCCGTCAGGTGCACCGGATCCCCCCCTGACTCGACAGTCTTGGCGTCCAGGTTCACCGCGATCTTGCCGGTATGGATCACCGATTGAGAATGCCCCTTGGAGCGGCGGATGATCGCGTGGATCCGCGCCACCAACTCGTCGCGGTGAAAGGGTTTGGTCAGATAATCATCGGCCCCGAATCCGAACCCTTTCAGCTTGCTTTCCGTGTCGTCCGATCCCGTCAATATCAGGATCGGGGTATCGACCCGCGCCAGACGGATCTGGCGCAGCACCTCATGCCCGTTCATGTCCGGCAGGTTGAGGTCAAGCAGGATCAAATCGTAATCATAAAGCTTGGCAAGATCGATTCCCTCTTCGCCCAACTCGGTCGAATAGACGTTCAGATTGGCATGAGTCAGGATCAACTCGATGCTTTTCGACGTCGCCGGATCGTCTTCTACCAAAAGAACGCGCATAATTGAACACTCCGTAATGCGTAAGACATCAACAGTTGCGTTAACCTTGGCGAAAAAAAGTTAACCGCATGTTACCGTCCTGCAGTTTGCACCGGAGGATCTCAAAACAATCTACAGTTGTCTATAGCGTTTCAAGGCCGTTGCTTTCAGCGCCTTCTCACCATGGGTGTCGACCGCGGCGATCCAGGAATGCAACTCCTCTTCGCTGAGCGCATAGCGTTTCCTGGCCTCGCTTTCGCTGATCAGCCCGTACAGGACGCCCCTGACCACCGCCGCCTTGCGCGAGGCAACCCACCTTTGCGTTGCGGCGGGCGGCAGATCCGCCCGCGTCATCATCTTACCGTCCGGCAGCTTTACAGCGCGCGGTCCTTCCACTTTCTTAAGATACATCACCAACCCCTCAGCAGTCCCGCGTCAAGTCTTGCCGCTTAGCTCTTAACGGGGTGTAAAACCGCCTCTTGAGAGTGTATCGAATTTTCCTATATTCCGACAGAGTTCCCACAGACGACCGTTATTCAAGGAGCCGCCGCCATGGCGCTGGACACCAATGCACCGCTGAACTCGCTTGGCATTCCCAAGCCGCCGTCGGAAACCCGCGTCGTCGTGGCGATGTCGGGCGGCGTTGACAGCTCGGTCGTAGCCGCGCATCTGGCGGCGCAGGGCTATGACGTGGTGGGGGTGACGTTGCAGCTTTACGATCACGGCGCGGCGCTGGCGAAAAAGGGCGCCTGCTGTGCCGGGCTCGATATCCACGATGCCCGCCGCGTGGCCGAGGAACATGGATTTCCCCACTATGTGCTGGATTATGAAAACATCTTCAAGGATGCGGTGATCGACGAATTTGCCGACAGCTATCTGGCCGGGGCGACGCCGGTGCCCTGTATCCGTTGCAATGAGCGGGTGAAGTTCAAGGATCTGCTGCAAACGGCCAAGGATCTTGAAGCCGATTGCATGGCAACGGGGCACTATATCCAGCGCAAGATCGGGCCGAACGGGCCAGAGCTTCACAGTGCTGCCGATGCGAACCGGGATCAGTCCTATTTCCTGTTCTCGACCACGCCGGAACAGCTCGAATTTCTGCGATTCCCGCTGGGCCACCTGCCGAGCAAGGATGCGACGCGCGCAATGGCGGCGGATTATGGCTTGGCGGTCGCGGACAAGCCCGACAGTCAGGACATCTGCTTTGTGCCCAATGGCGATTATGCCAGCGTGATCGAAAAGCTGCGTCCGGGGGCCGCCGACGCGGGCGAGATCGTGCATGCCGACGGTCGGGTTCTGGGAACCCATGACGGGGTGATTCATTATACCATCGGCCAGCGCCGCGGGCTGGGCATCGGGGGGTTGAGCGATCCGCTCTATGTGGTCCGGCTGGATGTCGACAAGAAACAGGTCGTTGTCGGCCCGAAAGAGCTGTTGGCGACCCGGGTGATTCCAATGCGTGAAATCAACTGGCTAGGGGATGAGCCCTTTGACAGCCGCGCGGAATGGCATCTGTCGGTCAAGGTCCGCTCGACCCGCCCGCCGCGCGAGGCGATTGTGCGGCCGCTGTCGCCGACCACAGCCGAGGTAGAGCTTTTGACCCCCGAGGAAGGCGTCTCGCCCGGGCAGGCCTGCGTGTTCTACGACCCCAAGGGCACGCGCATCTTTGGCGGCGGCTGGATCTGGCGCGGCGCGTAACCGCCGCGTCGCTGGTTCGTCGCCGGCTACAGGCGTTCCAGCACCGCCCGCGCGGCCCGCAGGCCCGGGGCCTCGCCGCCCAGACCCAGCCGGTCCATGGTCAGCGCCATTGCATCTTTCTGCGCCTCGGGCTGATCCAGCACCCGCAACACCGTCTCGGCGATCAGATCGGGGCGGCAATCGGGGCCCAGACATTCCGGCACCACGCGGGTTTCGCTGACCAGATTGACCAGATTGGCGGTGTCGATCCGCATCATCCGCCGGGCCAGTTGCCAAGTCAGCCAGTTCACCTTGTAGGCCATGACCATCGGCGTCGCGGCGGCCGCCAGTTCCAACGCCACGGTGCCCGACGCGGCCAGCGCCAGATTGGCGGCAGCAAAGGCTGCCCGCTTGTCGGCCTGCGCGGTCAAGGCATCGCTGTCGCGCGGATCAAGGATCAGCGGCGCACCGGGCCACGCCGCCACCATCTCGCGCACCATCGCGGCCACAGGCGCTGCGGCGGGCACCACCGGGCGCAGATCGGGCCGCGCCTCCAGAACCGGGGCCAGAGCCTGACCAAAGACCGGGGCAAGGCGCGTGACCTCGCCCTTGCGCGATCCCGGCAGCACCAGCAACAGCGGCGCATCGCCCAGCCCGTGACGCGCCCGAAAGGCGGTGATCTCTGCCGCGTCGGCCTGCGGCTCAGCCACCACCGGGTGACCGACGAAATCGCAGGCCATCCCGGCGGCCTGCATATAAGGCGGCTCGAACGGGAACAGGGCAAGGACATGATCAATCACGCGCGCCATCTTGTCGGCGCGTTTGGGCCGCCACGCCCAGACCGTGGGGGCCACGTAATGCACGGTGCGGATATCCGTCACGGCCTTGACGCGTTTGGCCACCCGCAGACAGAAATCCGGGCTGTCGATGGTGATCAAAACATCCGGGCGGGTGTCGATCACCGCCTGCGCGGTCTCGTCTATGCGGCGTTTGAGGTCGAAATACCTTGGCAGCACCTCGGCGATGCCCATGATGCTGAGTTCATCCATCGGAAAGCGGCTGACAAGTCCCTGCGCCTGCATCTGTGGCCCGCCGACACCGTCAAAGGTCACACCGGGGGCAAGCTGGTGCAACCCCTCCATCAGCGCGCCCCCCAGCCGATCGCCCGACGGCTCTCCCGCCACCAGAAAGACGCGCATCAGAGCTGCGGCTCGCGCGACCAGAGGAACATGCCCATCCGGTCGCAGGCGGCAATCACCCCGGGCTGATCAAGGACGATAACGCCCCCGGCCTCGATCACGATCCCCTCAAGCCCGGCCCCGGCGGCGGCGCGCACGGTTTCGGGGCCAATGGTCGGCAGATCTGCGCGCACGTCCTGCCCCGGTTTTGGCGCCTTGAACAGCAGCCCGCCCTCGCCATCTGGCCGGGCCGCGAGGCTGGTCAGCATCCAGTCGGTGCCGAACACCCCCTCGACTGCCAGCGCCTGACCGTTGTGCACCGCACAGGCTTGACCGATATCCACCGATGCCATCGCCGCCACGATCCCAGCGCCGCGCCCCGCATCGCCACGATGGGCGTCCGTCGGTTGCGCCCCGGTGGGCACCCCCGGCGCCAGCAGCAAGCCCGGCGCGGCCTGATGGGCGGCCACAACCTGCAATCCCGCCTGTTCGAAAATGCCGATCAATGCGCGCAACGCGCCGTCATCGCCGCCTTGCAAGGCCTCGGACAGGACCGGCACAAGCGGCAGGGTCGCCGCGTCGATCACGGCCGGGTCGATCTGCGGCCGTCCGATCGCGCCCGCCATGCAGATACGCGTCACCCCGCGCGCTTTCAGATCGGCCAACAAGGTGCCAAGGGTTTCAATGCGAAACCACAGATCCACCTCCAGACGCTTGGGCGGATCGCTTTCCAAAGCGCAGATGATTGGCGCCACCTCCTGCGCCGTCGCGACGGCCTCGGGCAGCGCACCGCGCCCGGCGATCAGGGCCAGCACCCCTTAGCTCCCCGGTGTGAGGAAGGACCGGTCGCTATCCCCCATCACGAATTCGACGATCTGGCGCACATATTCGCTGTCGGTCTCTTCGCCCAGCCGGCGGGCGCGGTCCTGAAAGGTGCCCTCGCCCTGGGCCAGCATCTGAAATGCAGCCCGCAGCGCGGTGATATCCGAGCGCGGCACACCGCGCCGCTTGAGCCCGACAAGGTTCAAACCGTCCAGCTCGCCCCGTGGGGCCTGAACCAAACCGTAAGGGATGACATCATTCGTCACCTTGGTCAGCGCACCGATGATGGCACCGCGTCCGACCCGGACCCACTGGTGAATGCCCGACATGCCGCCGACGATCACATCGTCCTCCAGCAGGCAATGCCCGGCCACGGCCGCGTTGTTCACCAGGATCACCCGGTCGCCGATCTGGGCATCATGGGCAACGTGGCACCCGGCCATGAACAGCCCGTCATCGCCTACGCGGGTGATGCCGCCCCCGCCCTTGGTTCCCGGATTCATGGTCACATGTTCACGGATTCGGTTGCGCGCACCGATGATCAGGCGGGTATCCTCGCCCTGATACTTCAGATCCTGCGGCACCTCGCCGATCACGGCGAAGGGAAAAATCACGGTGTCCTCACCGATCTGGGTATCACCGGTCACGATCACATGGCTTTTCAGCTCCACCCGGTCGCCCAGCACCACCTGCGGCCCGATCAGACAAAACGGCCCGACAACGCAGCCCTCGCCAAGTTGCGCCCCGTCTTCAATGATCGCACTTGGATGCACACCGCTCATGGCGCTCATGGCGATCAATCCTTCTGAATGTCGACCATGGCAGAGAATTCCGCCTCGGTCGCGAGTTCGCCGTCAACTGTCGCCCGACCGGAGAATTTGAAGATCTTCCCCCCCGGCTTGCCGCGCAGCGTGGTGATCTGCATCTCCAGCACATCGCCGGGCACGACCTTTCGGCGGAATTTGCACTTGTCGATATTCATGAAATAGATCAGCAGATCGGAGTCGATGATATCCATCCCGACGCCCAGCATCACGCCCGCCGTCTGCGCCATCGCCTCGACGATGGTAACGCCCGGCATGATCGGTGTCCCGGGGAAGTGGCCCTGAAAATGCGGCTCGTTCATCGTCACGTTCTTGATCCCGCGCGCCGAACTATAGCCGTCGATATCGACCACCTTGTCCACCAGCAGGAACGGATACCGGTGAGGGAGGATCCGTTGAATGAGATGGATATCCGCGCTTTTCAACTCTGCGGTCATGGACAATTCCCCGTTAGTGAACGTTGCGGACTGACTAGCAAGCACGCCCCGGTTGGGCAAGTCGCGCTATTGATCGCCGATGGCCCCGTTTTTGCCACCGTCGCCGATGGCGGCATCAATGCGACTGATGGCACGGTCGGTTATATCGGTGGCATTGGCGCTGAGAAAGACATTGCTGCGCTCTAGGATCACACCGGCCCCGCTTTCGCGCATCAGCGTTTCAAGCACCGGGCGGGCGGTATTCAGAAACTCACCCCGCGCCTTGTCGGCCCGCTGGTTCAGCGCCCGCGCCTTGGCGTCCTGTGCCTTGCGGATCGACTGTACTTTTTCGTCAAAGGCGTCTGCCAGCGTGCGAAAGGCGTCTGGCGCAATCTCGGAGCGGCGCGCCGTCAGATCTTTTTCCTCGGCCATCAGATCCGCTTCAATGCGCCTATTCTCGGCGGCGAGCACGGCGCTTTCGGCTTCGATCTCGTTCGCCGTGCGCCGACCAAAGGCCGATTCAGCGAACAACCGGTCGGTTTCGATGGTCAGGATTGCGGACTGCGCCACCCCCAGTTGCTGCGCCGACCCCGGCCGCAGCGGCAGGATCAGCGCAGTCAGGGCCAAAGCAAAGACCAAGATCGGCCGCATATGAACACCCATACGTGCCAAGCGGGGAATCAGAACGTCGCCTGAAGCGTCAAGTCGAAGGCCTGTTCCTTGTCATAGGATTCCTTCTTGAGCGCCTTGGAGAAGTTGAACCGCAGCGGCCCAAGACCCGTATTCCAAAGGAACGAAAGACCGATCACCGAGCGCCAAGCGCCATCCGCCCCCACGATACAACTCGACGTGCCGCCGGTCCCGCAGGTCGAGGACGCCGCCGCAGTATTCACGTTGCTGAGATCCCAAAGGTTGCCGACATCAAGGAACACACCGCCACGAAGTCCGACCTCCTCGGGCAAGCCGAGCGGGAATTCAGCTTCGAACCGTGCCACCGCATAAAGGTTTCCGCCCAAAGCGTCGTCATAGGCAGCGCCACTTGAATCCGGCGACATGTCGCGCGGCCCGATGCCATAGGATTCAAATCCGCGCATGATGTCCGAAGACAAAGACAAGCGGTCCACGGTGCGGCTGTCGTTGTTTCCCATCCAGTTGAGCGCCCCCGCCTCAAAGGTCGCGCGCAACGTGACCTCTTCGTTCAGGATCTTTTTCTGCGCGATCGCCTTGATGTTGGTTCTGAGATATTCGTTGTCGCCCCCCAGCCCGGCATAATCGGACCCCAGCGAGAACAGAAATCCAGCCGTCGGGTCGAGCCCGGTCAGCCGGCTGTCATAGGTATAGGTAAAGCCAAGCCCACTGGACGTCATCGCACCCTGCGCGATTTCCGTCGCGACCACCGGCCCCTCAATCGAGGTATCCCGCGTCTTCATTTCGCTGCCATTCCAGGAATAGCGCACGTTCAGCGTCGAATTCTCGGCCAGTTGAAATGTCAGCGCCGGCGAGAAGTACGCAACCCCGGTGTCAAAACTGGTGTAATTCGAATTCGACTCGGAGTACCCCACACCCAGATCAAATTTCAGATCACGTCCCAACAGGAACGGCTCCGAAAAGTTGAAGACATAGGCTTCCGCATCCTCAGTGGTCGAAAACGTCACGCCAAGCTTCTGCCCACGCCCGAGGAAGTTGTTTTCAGTCAGACCGATGGCGAGGCCGACCCCGTCACTGACAGAGTAGGACCCACCCAAGCTTAGCGACCCGGTGCCTTTTTCCTCGACGTTCACATCGACGATGACCTGTTCGGGCGACGACCCTTCGCGCGCGTTCACCTCGGCCTTTTCAAAAAAGCCCAAGGCGCGGATACGTTCGGCGCTGGCGCGAATCTCACGTTGGTTGAACGGGTCCCCCTCAGAGATCTTGAACTGTTGGCGGACAACACGGTCGAGCGTGGTGGTGTTGCCCTCGATATCGATCCGTTCGACAAAAATGCGCGGCCCCCTGGTCAGGGCGAACTCCACATCCAGCGTCAGGTCACGGTCGTTGCGGGTGATGCGCGGCTCAACACGCAGGAAATCAACACCCTGTTTGACCGCCAAACGTTCCAGCCGGGCGATCTCGTTCTCGACCAGCGAGGGCGAATAGACCACGCCGGACCGGATCTTGACCGCGTCGCCATAAGCGGTGACATCGACACCTGCATATTCGCTGACCGTCGAGACCTTGCCAAAGCGGAACTGCTGCCCCTCTTGCACGTCCATCACCAGATAGAAGGCATCTCGTTCGCGGGTAAATTCCACATTGGCGCTGTTGACGCGAAAATCGACATAGCCGCGCGACAGATAGAAATCACGCAACACGCGCTTGTCGAACTCGATCCGGTCCTCAATCAAGGTGTCGGAGCGGACGAAGGTGCGCAGGATACTGGCTTGTTTCGTCTGAAGCACCCGGCGCAAGCGGCGGTCGGAATAGATGCGATTGCCGACAAAGCTGACCCGCTCCACTTCAATGGTGGTACCCTCAGAGACCTCGAAGACCAGATCGACGCGGTTGTCGACGCGGCGGATAATGCGCGGCGTGACGGTCGCGGCAACGCGGCCCTGTTGCGAATAAGCCGTGGCGATGGCGTTGGCGTCGCGTTCGGCCTGGGCCGGGTTGAACACCTGCCGTGAGGTGGACTTGATGATCTTGGCCAGATCTTCGTCCTTGATGCGACGGTTGCCCTCGAAATTGATCACGTTGAGCGTCGGATACTCGGTAACCGAGATCACCAGCGTTCCGCCCCGTGGAGTCAAATCGACGGTTTCGAACAACCCGCTGGCCAGAACCCGCTGATAGGCGTCGTTCAACTCACCGGCCGAGACCGATTTGCCGCGCGCAATTCCGGCATATGACACGATACTCGCCGCCTCGATCCGCTGGTTCCCCTCAACGCGGACCGAATTGAAACGATAGTCCTGCGCCTCTGCTGCGCGTGGCAGCGACAGCAAAAAGACCGACACGAAAAAAACCAACGCGGGCAGCGCACGGTGCAAGACGGTGCCTCCAAAGCCACGTTCAGCGCAGGAAATTCCTACGGTGCTCCGCAATCCCATTTTTTAAACCCAGTAGTTAGCAGACATTGGGAAAATGAGTATCGGGATTGCCCGTCGATGTCAAAAGGCCAGTTGGCGATTTCCGCCCCATTCGACCCATCGCCGCCCGATCAGACCAAACTAACCATCCAAGCCCCAAGCCCCAACGCAATCGCAATGGTCGCTAGGTACAAGATCAGGTCCCAGTTCAGTTCCATGATCAGGCCCAGCCCGCGGTACGAGTGATGTAAAACCTGCATCCCTTGGTCCTTCCGGCTTTCACTTTCAGCTGTCTGGACCGTAGGGGGCGATTATGGCAACACTTTGGCGATGGGCCTTGCTGGCAAGGTTTATACCCTGCTCAGCAAAACAGATCGTTCCCCAGCGCGAACACCATCAGCGACAGAATCAGCGCCAGTCCGATGGCCATCAGGATCCGCACCGCGCCGTCGCTCGGCGGTTTGCGGAACACGGCCTCATAGGCGTAGAACATCAGATGTCCGCCATCGAGCGCCGGGATCGGGAACAGGTTGAGCAGCCCCACGGCGGTGGACAGCACCGCGATAAAGGAAATGAAGCTCTGCGCGCCCTGGCTGGCCATCGCGCCCGAGGTTTCGGCGATCCCGATCGGCCCCGAGATGTTGCAGGTGCTGATCGCGCCGGTAATCATATGCCACATCCCGGAAAGCGAGCTGCGGATGATGCTCCAGGTCTGGACCAGACCACCGGTAAACGCCTCAAACGGCCCGGTGGTTTGGGTGGCCGGTTCGAACGCCATGTCCCCGGCGATGCCGATCCGCCATTGCGTGGCGAATCCGCCATCTACCGTCGGCTCGTCCGTGCGCCGCGGGGCGAGGGTGAAATCCAGCACGTCGCCGTCCCGCCAGACCTTCAGCAACAGCGCGCTCCCGTCCGAGGATTCGACCGCCTGTTTCAGCTGATCAAAGGCATGAATCGGTTGCCCGTCCACCGCCGTGATGACATCGCCCGACTGCAGGTCGATATCCATCGCCGCACTGCGCGGGGCCACCCGGCTGATATAGGGCGGGAAAGGGTGTGGCCCCTGAACGGTCATCTCATGCCCGTCACGACGGACACGATACTCCAGCGACGCCGCCACCGGCAACGCCTCGGTAAAGACACTCCAAGAGGCGCCATCGAGAAAACTGGGGGCCGGATTCCCGGCAACAGACAGCACCTCGTCGCCGACCTGCAATTCGTTCGCCACCCCCGGCAGCGGATGCAGCGCCCCCACCGTCAGCGGATCGCGGGCCACGCCCTGCACCATGAAGACCCCGGTAAAAACCACAATCGACAGCACGAAATTGAAAACCGGGCCAGCCATCACCGTCGCCGTGCGTGCCCAGAGCGGGGCCCCATGCATCGTATGACGCAGATCATCGGGGTTCTTGCGATAGATCTCGGCCATGGTCTGCCCATCCTTGCCCGAGGCCGCATCGGCATCACCAAGAAATTTGACATAGCCGCCAAAGGGCAACAGCGCGATCTGCCAGCGGGTTCCGCGCTTGTCCTTGCGGCTCCACAGCACCGGACCAAAGCCAAGCGAGAACACCTCGGCGTGAATGCCAGACCAGCGCCCAACGATGTAATGACCGTATTCATGCACAGCCACGATCACGGACAGGGCCACGACAAAAGCGGCGATAGTATAGATCAAACCGCCAAACTGCGGAATAAGCTCAATAATATTCAAAACCTTTGCCCTGCCTTCTTTGTCATCGCCTCATCCGCCCATACCCGAGCGAGATGGTCGGTTTGCAACACGTTATCAAGGGTCATTGCGGCGCTGACGTGGCTGCCCTGTGCCGCGAACCGGTCGAGAACACTCTCCACGACCCCCGCCATATCGAGAAATCCGATCTGTCCCGCGATAAACCCGTCCAGGCTGCGTTCCTTGGCGGCGGTGAACGCCGCGCCTGAAAGCCCGCCCAGATCCATCACCGCGCGCGCCAGTCGCAGCGCCGGATAACGGGCCGCATCTGGGGCCCGGAATGTCATCTGCCCAACCTGCGCCAGATCCAGCCGCGCCACCGGCAGCGGTCGCCGCTCGGGCCAGTGCAGCGCATAGCCGATCGCATGGCGCATGTCGGGGGCGCCAAGATGCGCCATCATGGCCCCGTCGTTGAAGCCAACCATCGCATGGATCATGGATTCTGGATGCACCAGAACCTCGATCTGATCCGGGCGCACACCAAAAAACTCTCGTGTTTCAATGACTTCCATCGCCTTGTTGAACATCGAGGCGCTGTCGATGGTGATCCGCTGGCCCATATCCCAATTTGGATGACTGGAGGCCTCGGCCACGGTGGCCGCGGCCAGTTTGTCCAGCGGCCAGTCGCGAAAGGCGCCACCAGAGGCGGTGATCACGATCCGCTCTACCGCCGCCAAATCTTCGCCCGCCAGCGCCTGAAATACGGCGGAATGTTCGCTGTCGACCGGCAGCAGACGCGCACCGTGTCGCCGCGCCGTCTCCAACACCAGCGCCCCGGCGCAGACCAGAGATTCCTTGTTGGCCAGCGCCAGCGTGGTGCCCTGCTCCAGCGCCGCGAGACCGGGCGCCAGACCGGCAGAGCCAAGAATCGCGGACATGATCCAGTCGGCGGGACGGCGGGCGGCCTCGATCAGCGCCCCGGCCCCTGCGGCCACCTCCACCCCGGAGCCCGCAAGCGCCGTGCGCAGATCGTCCAGCCGATCCTCATAGGCGGTCACCGCGATCTCGGCCCCCAGCGCGCGCGCATCTTCTGCCAGCCGGGCGATATTCGCCCCGCCGGTCAGTGCCACCACCTTGTAGGCATCGGGTTGGCGTCGGATCAGGTCGATCGTGTTTTGCCCGATCGACCCGGTCGCGCCCAGGATCGTCACCCGTCGCATCACTCTGGTCCCTTCATACTGGTCTTCTGGCTGGTCTTCTGCGTCTTCATACAGGTCCGGGCGGATAGCCGGTCACCTGCATCACGATCAAAACCAGTATCGCCGCGCCCAGCATGCCGTCGAACCGGTCGAACAGCCCGCCATGGCCGGGGATCAATGCGCTGGAATCCTTCACGCCGCTTTGACGTTTGACCGCGCTTTCGGCGATATCGCCCAACTGCGAGGCGAACGAGGTCGCCACCGACAGCAGTAAAAGCCACGTCCCCGCCCCGGTCACCGCCATCATGCCCGCGCCGACGATCATCGCCACAATCCACCCGGCAACGGTGCCCGACCAAGTCTTTTTCGGACTGATCTTGGGCCAGAATTTCGGCCCGCCGATCATCCGGCCCGCGAAATAGCCGGCGATATCGGTGCCTGCCACCACCAGCACCAGCCAGAACATCCAGACGACGCCGAACTCGCTGCGCACCGACATCATCCCGAAGGCCGCGAGCAGAATGAAAATCACGAAGGGCACATACAAACGCCGATGCTGCGGCAGCCACAGATACCCCACCAAAGCCGGGACCAACAGCGTCGGCAGCGCGGCACCGGCCGGGAAATAGATCGCCAGAAAACCAGCCACCCCGGCCAGCAGCCCCATCAGGACCGCACGGATCGCATCGCCCGGCAGCACCATGCGCGTCAGTTCCCACACGATCAGCCCGGTGACCACCGAAACGAAAGTAATGAAATAATATCCGCCCGCCCAGACCGCACCAAGGCCGGCAGCGGCCAGAACCAGCCCCGACAGCAAGCGCGCGCTCAGATCAGACCACTGCCCTGCCCCGCTCATGATGGGACCGCCCCGAACCGGCGGTCGCGCGCGCCATAGCTCTGGCATAGGCGCGACAGTTCTTCGGCGGTGAAATCGGGCCAGAGCGTGTCGATGAATTCATATTCCGCATAGGCCGATTGCCACAGCAGAAAGTTCGAGATCCGCGCCTCGCCGCTGGTGCGGATCACCAGATCAGGGTCGGGCAAAACATAGGTATCCAGATATTTCGGCAGGGTTTCCTCGTCCACATCCGCAGGCAGCAGCATGCCATCGGCCACGTCCTGCGCCAACCGCTTGGTGGCGCGGGCCACCTCGTCGCGGCCGCCATAGTTCAGTGCGATGGTCAGATGGGTGCCGTCGTTGCCTTCGGTCTCGTGCTCCAACTGGTCCATCAGCAGGATCAGCTTGGCGTCCAGCCGCACCCGGTCGCCAATGAACCGAACACGCACGTTCTTGGCCGCCAGTACCTGCATTTCCTTGGCGATGTAGCGGCGGAACAGGCTCATCAGCCCGGCCACCTCGGCCTGGGTGCGCTTCCAGTTCTCTGTCGAAAAGGCAAATATCGTCAGATACTTGACCCCCAACGCCGGGCAGGCTTGAACAATCTCTCCGACCCGGCGGGCACCGGCATGGTGCCCGAACAGCCGAGGTCGCCCGCGCGCCTGCGCCCAGCGGCCATTGCCGTCCATGATGATGGCCACATGGCGCGGCCCCCGCGCCAAAGCTGACGTCGGGGCCCCCGTTTCCGGGGTGGGATCGGCAACGAGTGCGCGATCAGGGGCTGGTTCGCGCGACATGATCCGTATCAAACCTGCATGATCTCGGCTTGTTTGTGGTCCAGCGCCTCGTCCACCGCCACGATCATCTTGTTGGTCAGATCCTGAACTTCGGATTCCCAGAATTTCTGGTCATCCTCGGACATGCCGTCGGCCTTGGCCTTTTTGATCTGGTCCATGCCGTCGCGGCGCACGTTGCGAATCGCAACGCGGGCATGTTCGGCATAGTGCCCTGCGACCTTGGTCAATTCGCGGCGGCGTTCCTCGTTCAGCTCGGGGATCGGCAGCATGATGATGGTGCCGTTCATCTGCGGGTTGATGCCCAGCCCGCTTTCGCGAATGGCCTTCTCGACCTTGTTGACCAGCCCCTTGTCCCAGACATTGATCGTCACCATGCGCGACTCGGGCACGTTGACGGTGCCGACCTGGTTGATCGGCGTCATGCTGCCGTAGGCATCGACCATCACCGGCTCCAGCATCGAGGCCGAGGCGCGACCGGTGCGCAGCGAAGCGAATTCGGTGCGCAGATTGGCCATCGCGCCATCCATGCGGCGTTTCAGATCGTCGGTATCGAGTTCAAAATCGTCGGACATGGCTGCCCTCTCCCCAAAGTTCGGATTGTCGCTCGTGCGTTGTACGTTTGCGCGATCTATAGCCTTAGCCGTGCACCTTTGTATAGGTGCCCTCGCCCGCCAGGATGCCCCGGAAGCCGCCGGGTTCGTCCAGCGAAAAGACGATGATCGGCAGGTTGTTGTCCCGGGCCAGCGCGATGGCGCTGGCGTCCATCACCCCCAACCGCTTGGCCAGAACATCATCAAAGCTTACTTCGTCATAGCGCACGGCGTCGCTGAATTTCTCCGGATCCTTGTCATAGACCCCGTCCACCTTGGTGCCCTTGAAGATCGCCTCGCAGGCCATTTCGTTGGCCCGCAGCGTGGCCGCAGTGTCGGTGGTGAAATAGGGGTTGCCGGTGCCGGCGGCAAAGATGCAGACCCGTTTCTTTTCAAGGTGGCGCACCGCACGGCGGCGAATATAGGGTTCGGCCACCTCGTCCATGCGGATAGCGCTGATCACCCGGGTAAAGACCCCGATCCCCTCAAGCGCGGATTGCATTGCCAGAGCGTTCATCACCGTGGCCAGCATCCCCATATAGTCGGCGGTGGTCCGCTCCATCCCCTGCGCCGATCCGGCGAGGCCGCGAAAGATGTTGCCGCCACCGATCACCATGCAGATCTCGACGCCCATCTCCTGCACCGACTTGACCTCTTGTGCGATGCGCTGAACGGTCGGCGGATGCAGACCGAACCCTTGATCGCTCATCAACGCCTCGCCCGAAATCTTGAGCAGGACACGCTTGTATTTCTTGATCTTGGATCGCTGGGCTGTCTCTGGGGAAGAGGTCATGTTGCGCTTCACTCCGGCACGGGGTTATTTTCGCGCAAAATGTCGGAAATCGCCGCGAGATTCAATGCGGCAAGCACCGGTGACCGGCGGTATTCGCCCCTTTCGGACAAATGGACATGCAGCCGTTGAACAAGCTTCCCGATATTCCCGACAAATGCCCGGTGCTGATCGCCGGTCCCACCGCCTCGGGCAAGTCGGCGCTGGCGCTGGATCTGGCGCGCTCGCGCGGCGGCGTGGTGGTCAATGCCGACGCCAGTCAGGTGTTCGCCTGCTGGCGCATCCTCACCGCCCGGCCCAGCCCGCAGGACGAGGCAATCGCGCCGCACCTGCTATATGGCCATGTCCCCTGCGACGCAGAGTATTCCGCCGGTCATTGGCTGCGCGAGGTGGCCGAAATCCTGCAGGGCGGCGAACGTCCGATCATCGTCGGCGGCACCGGGCTGTATTTCACCGCCCTGACGCAAGGGCTGGCCAAGATCCCGCCGACACCGCCGGATCTTCGCGCTGAGGCCGACCAGATCCCGCTCGCCACCCTGATCGGGGATCTTGACCCCGGCACCGCCGCGCGGCTTGACCTGAACAACCGGATGCGGGTTCAACGCGCCTGGGAGGTGCAGCGCGCTACCGGACGCTCGCTGGCCGACTGGCAGGCCGACACCCCGCCGCCGCTGTTGCCGCTGGCCGAAACGGTGCCGCTGGTGTTTGACGTGCCAAAAGACTGGCTGCTGGACCGGATCACCCGCCGGTTCGACGCCATGCTGGAGCAAGGCGCGCTGGATGAGGTCAAGGCGATGCAAGCCCTCTATGATCCTACCCTGCCCGCCTTCAAGGCGATCGGCGTGCCCGAACTGATGGCCTATATCACCGGCGAAATTCCGCTGGATGAGGCCCGCACCCGCGCCACCATCGCCACCCGTCAGTTCGCCAAACGCCAACGCACGTGGTTCCGGTCGAAAATGCGCCATTGGCTGCCGATCCACCCCGCCAGCTGAGGCCACGGCTTGTCCCGGGGCGGAATTTGTGGTGTGAATGGGTCATAACCCCTGACACCAACAGACATTTTTGTGCCGATGCCCTTTGATCCGAGCGATATGGACGATCTCCGCCTCGTGACGTTGGCGCAGCTCAGCAAGGCTGGCGCCTGGCAGCTTGAGCTTGCCCATGACCGGGCCGAGCATCTGCTGATCTGGATCACGCGCGGTCAGGGCGTGGCGCTGATTGACGGCGCGCGGCGCGGCATCGGCACCCACAACACGCTGTTCATCCCGGCCCGCAATCTGATGGCGATCGAAATGATGCGCAACGGGTTCGGGCAGGCGCTGCTGATCCCCGACACCGCCGCCCTGACCCTGCCGCGGATGGTGCAGCACCTGCGGATTCGCGACGTGACCGCGCAGAACGAATTGACCGTCCTGTTCGAGGCGATGGGGCGCGAACAGAATGCCGCGCGCCCGCTGCATCATTCCGCGATGCACGCCTATGGCGAATTGATGGCGATCTGGTTGCGCCGTCACCTGCCAGATGACCCCGCCCCGCAGCAAAGCGCCGCGCGCCGGCTGGTCATGGCCTATTGCGAGCGGATTGTGCACGACCATGCCAACAGCACCAGCATGGCCGACCATGCCGAGGCACTGGGGGTCACGCCGACCCACCTGACACGGGTCTGTCGCGCCGAAACCGGACGCACCGCCGCCGCCCTTCTGACCGAACGACAACTGCATGCGGCGCAACAACTGCTGATCTCCACCGATGTGCCGGTGCAGGACATCGCCCGCCATCTCGGGTTCGGCAGCGCCGCCTATTTCACCCGGTTCATTCAGCAGCACACGCAAAAAACACCGACGGCATTGCGTCGCATGGCCAAACCCGCCGCGTAGTCCGGCGCTGGGGACGCATTGTCGCTTTGCGACCTGTTGATGTCGTTTTTTTACACTGTATAGTGAAATGGCACCGTTGACGGATGCGAATTTCTGTTGCCGAATGAAGGGCATGGGGAACCTCGCAATCGCAACGACGATTTCCGCATGGGTCCGCCCGTGTCCGCTTGGGCCATGCCCACGTTCTTCAGCAAAGAAAAACGGCCTCACAGGGAGATTTCAATGAACAACCCGACACTCCACGCCACCCGCATTCATCCGGCGGCGCATATGCATGCGCAGGAATTCCGGGACGGCAAGCTTAGCCGCCGCGAGTTTCTGACGCGCTCGACCGCACTGGGTGTTTCCTCCGCCGCAGCCTATGGGCTGATCGGCCTTGCCGCCCCGAGCGAGGCGCAGGCCGCCACCCCGAAACAGGGCGGCACCCTGCGGGTGCAGATGCAGGTCAAGGCGCTGAAAGATACCCGCACCGCCGACTGGTCCGAGATCGGTTGCGTCACCAGCGGCACCTGCGAATATCTGGTCGAATATAACAACGACGGCTCGTTCCGCGGCAAACTGCTGGAGAGTTGGGCGGTCAACGCCGACGCCACCGAATACACGCTCAAGGTCCGTCAGGGTGTGAAATGGCACAATGGTGACGATTTCACCGCCGAGGATGTGGCCCGCAACTTCGAACGCTGGTGCGAAAAAGAAGTCGAGGGCAACTCGATGGCCGCACGCGTCGCCTCGCTGGTCGATCCCGACACCGGCAAGGCCCGCGACGGCGCCATCACCGTAGTCGATGCCTCCACCATCCTGCTCAAGTGCGCGACGCCGGACATCTCGATCATCCCCGGCCTTGCTGACTATCCGGCCGCCGTGGTGCATTCGAGCTATGACCCCGCCGAGCCGAACGAGCTGATCGGCACCGGCCCCTACAAGCTGACCCGGATGGAAGTCGGCGTCGGCGCCACGCTGGAGCGTTTCACCGATCATCCTTGGTGGGGCACTGCCGTCTATGGAGGCCCCTACCTCGATACCATCGAGTATATCGATTACGGCACCGATCCCTCGGCCTGGCTGGCGGCGATCGAATCCGAAGAAGTCGACATGCTGTATGAATCGGTGGGGGAATTCATCGACATCATGAACGATATCGGTCTGGTGCAGTCCGAGGTGGTGACCGCCGCGACCGTGGTGATCCGGCCCAACCAGCTGGCCGAGATCGACGGCAAGAAACCCTATGCCGACGCGCGTGTGCGCAAGGCGCTTTCGATGGCCGTCGACAATGCGATCTGTCTGGAACTGGGCTATGGCAACCGCGGCGAGGTGGCCGAAAACCACCACGTGTGCCGGATCCACCCCGAATATGCCGAGTTGCCGCCGATCAAGGCCGATCCAGAAGCCGCCCGCGCCCTGATGGAAGAAGCCGGGATGATGGATTTCGAACATGAAATCGTCTCGATCGACGACGACTGGCGCAAGAACACCACCGATGCCGTGGCGGCCCAGCTGCGCGACGCCGGCTTCAAGGTCAAGCGCACGGTGCTGCCCGGCAACACCTTCTGGAACGACTGGGTGAAATATCCGTTCAGTTCGACCAACTGGAACCACCGCCCGCTGGGGGTGCAGATCTGGGCGCTGGCCTATCGCTCGGGCGAGGCCTGGAACGAGTTTGGCTGGGCCAATCCGGAGTTCGACGCGCTGCTCGAAGATGCGCTGGCCATCGCCGATGCCGACAAACGGCGCGAAATCGCCGCCAAGGGCGAGGCGCTGATCCAGCAAGAGGGCGTCACGATCCAACCCTATTGGCGTTCGCTCTATCGCCACATGCGCGAGGGACTGGTGGGCACCGACATGCACATCACCTATGAGCATCACCACTATAAATGGGGTTGGGCGGCCTGATACGCACTCCCTCGGGGTCGGCCCTGCACGGGGCGGCCCCAATCCTTGCGGCGCTTGCGCGCGTCGCCACCAATACGCCCGCAAGACGGGCCGATAAATAGCCTGAGCAACAGGGGGCCCTATGGGACTGTTCATCCTGCGCAGATCCGGCGTGATGATCCTGACGGCGCTGTGCCTGACCTTCATCGTGTTCTTTCTCACCAACCTCTATCCGAACCTGGAAAAGCTGGCCAAGACGCAGGGCAATTTCCGTATGTCCGACGAGGCGGTGGAAAGCTGGCTTGGCAGCCATGGGTACATGCAGCCTCTGCCGGTGAAATATGGCCAGTGGCTTGGCGTGATGCCGGGCTGGACCCATGTGGGCGAGGACGGGGTGACCGGGCGCTGCCTGCGCGGCACCGTCACCGCCGAAGAGGCCGCACAGAGCCGCAAACTATGCGGCATCCTGCAGGGTGACTGGGGCTATTCCACGGTGTTTCGCGACGAGGTCTCTGGCATCATCGCGACGCGGCTTGGGCTCACGGGCAAGCTGATGTTCTGGGTACTGGTGCTGATGGTGCCCTCGGCGCTGTTGGTCGGGGTTCTGGCCGGGATGCGCGAAGGCTCTCCGCTGGACCGGACGCTCTCGACCTTTTCCATCGTCACCACGGCGACGCCGGAATATGTCTCAGGTGTGATCTTCATTGCCGTCTTCGCGTCCTCGACGGTGGGGTTGAAGTGGTTCAAGGGAACTGCCACCAGCGCGATGGAGAGCGCCAATTTCGAGAACTTCTTTCTGCCGGTGCTGACCATCGCCCTTTATGGCATGGGCTATATCGCCCGGATGACGCGAGCCAGCATGACCGAGGTGATGACGGCGCAATACATCCGCACCGCGCGGCTTAAGGGCGTGTCCTTCCGCAACATCGTGATGAAACACGCGCTGCGCAATGCGCTGATCGCGCCCTTCACGGTGATCATGCTGCAATTCCCCTGGCTGCTGAATGGCGTCGTCATTGTCGAGACGCTGTTCAACTACAAGGGCTTTGGCTGGACGCTGGTGCAGGCCGCCGGCAACAATGACATCGAACTGCTGCTGGCGGTTTCGGTGGTCTCGGTGATCGTGGTTCTGGCGACGCAGCTGATATCGGATATCGGCTATGTCTACCTCAATCCGCGCATCCGGATTTCTTGAGAGGAAAACAGACAGATGGACCCTCTCACCACAGTCGAAATCATCGCCCGCGTGCTGTACCAGTTCACCCCGGTCTGGATCGCGCTAATCCTCCTGTTCGCGGTCTCGATCGCGTTCAAGCGGCGGCTGGGCCTCTATGGCAAGCTGTTCGACAGCCCGATCGGGATGATCGGCTTCGCGCTGGTCATGTTCTGGGTCTTCACCGGAATTTTCGGGGCGCTTGACCTGATCATCACCCATGATCCGCTGGGACAGGCCTCGGGCATGAAGAACAAGGTGCCGGGCACACCGCTGCGCGGGGCTGAGGCGGGCGAATATGCCTGGTATCTGCTGGGCGGCGACAACCTGGCCCGCGATGTGTTCAGCCGCATGGTCAAAGGCGCCTGGGTGGTGGTGCAGATCGCGCCGATGGCAACGGTGTTTGCCTTCATGGTGGGCATCACGCTGGGCCTGCCGGCGGGATACTATGGCGGCCGTCTCGACACCTTCCTGTCGTTCCTGGCCAACCTGATCCTCGCCTTTCCGGTGATCCTGCTGTTCTACCTGCTGGTGACCCCCGAAATCGTGAATACCGGCGTGCCAAACTACATGGCAGCGGTGCTGTTTGCCTTTCCCATCGCGTTCATCGCGGTGCTGCTGAATTCGCGCTATCACACCCGGCCGAAATTCCGCACGCCGTTGATGATCGGGGTGCTGGGGGTAGCGATCTGGTTGTACCTGTCGCTGATCTCTTCGGATGGCTATCTGGTGGACTCCGCCACGATCTCGATCCCGGCGCTGCCAAGGATGCTGGACCTGTTCGACATTCCCGGTGGCATCCTTGTGGTGTTCGTCTCGGTGGTTTTCGTCAATTCGCCCACCGTGTTCCGCATCGTGCGCGGGCTAGCGATGGACATCAAGACCCGCGATTATGTCGCCGCCGCCCAGACCCGTGGCGAAGGGCCGTGGTACATCATGCTGTGGGAGATCCTGCCCAACGCGCGCGGGCCGCTGATCGTCGATTTCTGCCTGCGCATCGGCTATACCACCATCCTGCTGGGCACCTTGGGCTTTTTCGGCCTCGGCCTGCCGCCGGAAAGCCCCGATTGGGGCTCCACGATCAACGAGGGCCGCAAGCTTTTGTCGATCTACCTGCACCCTGCCCTGCCCCCGGCGCTGGCGCTGTTGAGCATGGTTCTGGGGCTGAATCTGCTGGCAGACGGGTTGCGCGAGGAAAGTCTCAAGGATTGAGGGCGGGCCCCCCGAGGATATGAACAAAGAACTTGAGTATTTGAACCAAGAAGAAGCAGGGAGACCTGCCCTGCCCCGACTGGGAGAGTGACATGCCGAAACCCGACTATGACGGCCCGATCCTTGAAATCGACAAACTGTCGATCTCGTTCTTCACGCGGCTCAGGGAAATTCCGGCGGTGATGGATTTCTCGATCGCGGTGCAACCGGGCGAGGCAGTCGGTCTTGTCGGGGAATCCGGCTGCGGCAAATCCACGGTGGCGCTGGGCGTGATGCGCGATCTGGGTAAGAACGGAGAGATCGTTGGCGGCTCGATCAAGTTCAAGGGCCGCGACATGGGCGAGATGAACAAGGATGAGCTGCGCCGGATCCGTGGCAACGAGATCGCGATGATCTATCAGGAACCGATGGCGAGCCTCAATCCGGCGATGAAGATCGGCCGCCAGCTGATGGAGGTGCCGATGATCCATCAGGGCGCCTCCGAGGCGCAGGCGTTGGAGCGCGCGCTTCAGGTGGTGACCGACGTCAAGCTGCCCGACCCCAAACGCATCCTCAATTCCTATCCGCACCAGCTTTCGGGCGGGCAGCAACAGCGCATCGTCATCGCCATGGCCTTGATGTCGGAGCCATCGCTGCTGATCCTTGATGAGCCGACCACCGCGCTTGACGTGACGGTCGAGGCCGCCGTGGTCGAACTGGTCAAGGATCTGGGCAAGAAATACGGCACCTCGATGCTGTTCATCAGCCACAATCTTGGGCTGGTGCTGGAAACCTGCGACCGGATCTGCGTGATGTATTCCGGCGAAGCGGTGGAGCGTGGAAGCATCGAAGATGTGTTCGACGAGATGCAGCACCCCTATACGCAGGCGCTGTTCCGCTCGATCCCGCTGCCCGGCGCCGACAAGAACGCCCATCCGCTCAAGGCGATCCCGGGCAACTTTCCGCTGCCGCATGAACGCCCGCGGGGCTGCAATTTCGGCCCGCGCTGCGATTACTTCGAGGCCGGCCGTTGCGACGCAGGCGGGATCGTGATGTCGCCGGTGCCCGGCAACGACCGCCACGCCACCCGCTGTCTGAAGTTTCAGGAGATCGACTGGCAGGCCCCGCCCGATCTGATGGAGAGCAAGGAAAAAGGTGAGATCGGCGAAGTTATCCTGAAGATCGACAAGCTCAAGAAATATTACGAGGTGGCGGCAAACGCGCTGTTCGGGGGCGGCGCGCACAAGGTGGTCAAGGCCAATGAAGAGCTGAGTTTCGAGGCCCGCGAAAGCGAGACGCTGGCGATCGTCGGGGAATCCGGCTGCGGCAAGTCCACCTTTGCCAAGGTGTTGATGGGGCTGGAGACGGCGACCGAGGGGCAGATTCTGCTGGATGGGCGCAACATCGAACAGATCCCGATTCAGGCCCGCGACCGCAAGACCGTGGGCGAGGTTCAGATGGTGTTCCAGAACCCGTTTGACACGCTCAACCCGTCAATGACGGTGGGCCGCCAGATCATTCGCGCGTTGGAGATCTTTGGCATCGGTGACAGCGAAGCCGGACGCAAGGCGCGCATGCTGGAGCTGCTCGATCTGGTCAAACTGCCCCGCGCCTTTGCCGATCGGATGCCGCGACAGCTTTCGGGCGGGCAGAAACAGCGAGTCGGCATCGCCCGCGCCTTTGCCGGGGATGCCCGCATCGTGGTCGCGGACGAACCGGTTTCGGCGCTGGACGTCTCGGTGCAAGCCGCCGTCACCGACCTGTTGATGGAGATCCAGCGCGAGCAGAAAACCACGCTTTTGTTCATCTCGCACGACCTGTCGATCGTGCGCTATCTCAGCGACCGGGTGATGGTGATGTATCTCGGCCATGTGGTCGAACTGGGCACCACCGATCAGGTGTTCAGCCCGCCCTATCACCCTTATACTGAGGCGCTGCTTTCGGCGGTACCGATTGCCGATACCTCGGTTCAAAAGACCCATATCGTGCTGGAGGGCGACATTCCCTCGGCGATGAACCCGCCGCCCGGTTGCCCGTTCCAGACCCGCTGCCGCTGGAAGGATCAGGTGCCCAACCGCCTGTGCGACCGCGAGGTTCCAAAGGTGCGCGAGCTCTCGGAAGGGCATCAGGTGAAATGCCACCTCAGCGACGAAAAGCTGGCCGAGATGGAGCCGGTGATCAAGATCGCCGCAGAGTGAGGCGATAGGATCATTGGGCGCTGAACGGGGCCTTGCCAGTGCGGCGCAGCATTGCGAAAGCAGTCTTCCGTCATGTGCCAATATCCCCGCTGAGGACCGGTCAAGCTGGCGTTTGTCGGCGAGTTCCTGAGCCGTCGCGCCCTCACGCGCCGCCTGAAACGGCACCTATGCCTTAAATTCGTCTGAAATTTTTCTTGGCGCCGTCATTCTTGCACCCTTTCGTTCGTTTAGAAAAAAATCTTAACGTAGCAGCCAAATTTTACTGGCCACTTCAGGGTGCAGCCCAAATGAAACTTTATTGTTCAACAATGAAGACGTTTTGCATTGGACTGGACCCCGCAAAAGGAAGTCTGGAATATGCCCACAATTCATATTGATAGGCTTGACGAAAATCCGCACGAAACGGCCCATGGCATTCGCGCCGATACCACCTCACGTGGCGTAAATCTGGAAGGGGCCCAGGTCACCGCCACATATGCTGACGGCACCACCGAAACCCTGACATGGGAAGCCTTTGACCCGTACACCGAGGGTGGAGCCATTGGTACAGATATCAATATGTCTTACGGCTGGAGTTGGCATGAGCTAACGACGACCAAGCTTTTGACATCGCTGCAAATCGACCTTCAACCGGCCAGCTCAGTCTTCGATACGACCTTCGCGATTGACGATGACCCTCTCGATGGATCCACGCCGGGTTCGAAAAATGGCTTTCCGTTCTATTTGAACCCGGACTACGAAGAGATGTCCGGTGAGATTAATGTGGCCTACTCAGGCATTGTAAATCTGACCGGAAGCCCGGCGGCGGGGGATCTTTATACAACGATGGTTGTTGATTTCTCCGGCCTCCCAGAAGGTGGTCTGCTCGGGGATCTGAGTTGGAACTCTGACATCGACACCATGAGGGACGACGGCGACCTGGTGCCAAAGGCGGCTGACGGACAGACCATCATCGGGACACCTGAGGCCGACGATCTGGATGGGGGACATGACCCGGACTCGATTCATGGCCTGGCTGGCGATGACATCATCACAGGTGGGGATGGCGACGATACAATTTCGGGCGGATCAGGGGCTGACACCCTTTCCGGCGAAAGCGGGAATGACATCTTTGAGTTCAATGCCGGGGATGGCGACGACACCATCACCGATTTTGGCACCGGCTCCACAAATTCCGACGATGGTGACAACACCAACAACGACTTTATTGATCTGTCCAAATTCTACACGAACAGTACAGAACTTCGGGCAGACCTTGCAGATGACAACATCCTGAACCAATCCGACGACAGCGATTATAGCGACAATACCGCGCTTGGCGGATCGATCACCGGCCTGTCTGGCCTCAAGGGAGCGTCAGCCTCTTCAATACAAGAACAAACCGGCGTGACATGTTTTACCCGTGGAACCTTGATCACCACAGATCGAGGCGACGTGCCGGTAGAGATGTTGAAATCGGGCGATCACGTGCTGACACAAGACCATGGCTTTCAAGACCTGAAATTGGCGTTGAGCCGCACCATCGGGCCGCAAGAGCTTCGCCAGAACGCAAAGCTCTACCCGATACGGATCATGGCCGGCGCAATGGGGTCAGGCTTACCCAAGAGAGACTTGGCCGTATCCCGGCAACACCGCATGGTCGCAAAGTCCAGCATTGTGAAACGGATGTTCGGCTCCACGGCGGTTCTCGTTGCCGCGATACGGCTCACGGCGCTGCCCGGCATTCTGGTGGACAAGACTGTCGACAGCGTTGAATATTTCCACCTTATATTTGACCACCACGAAGTCATTTTCGCTGAGGGTGCCCCGACCGAGAGCTTTTTGATGGGCCCGCAAACGCGAAAGACCCTTCATACCGAAACGTGGCTCGAATGTATGACGCTTTTTCCAGAGGCCGTTGGTCTTGAGTATTGCGCAGTCCCAGCGCGCGAAATCCCATCGCACATCATGCAAAAGAGATTGGTTCACCGGCACGTCAAGAATGCAAAAGAGCTTCTTTGCGCATAGCCCCCTGACCTGCATTGCCTCTCGTTACGGATCAACACGCCAACGGGGGTCCGTTTCGGGCAAGGACTGGGCATCTTCTGCATCTTGCGCGGATTCCCCCTACTCCACCAAACCCTCGTACCGCGCATCGGTCAGCGTTTTCAGGAACGCCACCAGCGCGTCGATGCGGTCGTCCTCCAACGCCGGGCCGGTGGTAAGCTCCTCCATCGACAGCGTGCCGTCCACCTCTGGTGGGGCAAACGGCTGCCCGGTCTCGGGGTTGATCTGGCGCGCCTCGGACTTTGAGTTGTATTTGTTATAGAACAGAACGACCGTGCGCAGGTTGGTGAAGACGCCATTGTGCATATACGGCCCCGTCACCGCCACGTTGCGCAGGGTGGGCACCTTGAATTTTCCCGCCTGCGCCGGGTCGCTCACAGCCGGGTTGTCGCGCAGCCCCTGATCCGGCCCCGACATATGCGCCAGCAGCGGGTTCGTCGGCACGCCGATATTGTGGTATTCATAGTTTGAAAACGTCTCTGCCGGGTCCACCGGGCTGGTTTTCAGCTGATGGCACAGGTTGCAATTGGTGAACTGCTGCGAAAAGAACAGCAACCGGCCCAGATCCTCCTCCCGCGTCAGTTGATAGTCGCCACGCAGATAGCGGTCGTACTTGCTATCAAAAGGGGCGAACTCCGGCGTGCGCTCATAGGCGGCGAGGGCTTGGGTCATGGCACCGTAGGCGCGCGCGTCGTCGTCGAACACATCCGTACCTGCCAACGTCTTGAGCGTGGCGACGTACTCCGGGTTTTCCTGCAGCCGCGCCACCACCGCCAGTTTGTCCGGCATCGCCATCTCGACCGGGTTCAACGGAGGCCCGCCAGCCTGCGCCGCCAGATCGGTGGCGCGCCCGTCAAGAAACTGCCCGCCGACCCATTTGCCCTTGGCGTTCAGATGGAACGGCGGGGTCAGCGCCGCATAGCTGGCCGTGGGGGCATTGCGCGTACCCAGCGAGTGCCCGTCATCGCCCAGCGACACCGCGCGGCCCAGATCCGTTTCACGCGGATCGACGAAGCCGCTGTTCGGGTCATGGCAGGTGACACAGGCTTGGGTCCGGTCCTGCGACAGATTGGGATCAAAGAACAGCGCCTCGCCCAAGGCCTCCCAGCTTTCGCCGTCCTGCCCGGCCGCCACCGGCGCAGTAAGCCCCACCAAGGCCAGCGCCAGACCTGCGCCCCCAATCCGCGTCGCCCATCCCATGCCCGACTCTCCTGTCCACTCACTTATATCTGAGTGTTGTAGTCAGGTAATACCACAAAGGAAAGCAGTGGTGTGCGCCCACCCCGGACCGAACCGGACCGGGACGCAGAGGTCAACTGCCCCAGATGATCTTGACGTAGTTCTGGGTCTCGTCATAGGGCGGCACACCGCCATGTTTCTTGACCGCCTCGGGGCCCGCGTTATAGGCCGCCAGCGCCAGCCGCCAGGATTTGAACTTGCGGTATTGCTTGGACAGATAGCGCGCCCCACCATCAAGGTTTTCATAGGGGTCGGCCGGATTCACCCCCAGCCGCCGCGCGGTATCGGGCATCAATTGTGCCAGCCCAAGCGCGCCCTTGTGCGATTTCGCCTGCGGGTTCCAGCCCGACTCCTGCTGGACCAGACGCAGGAACAATTCCTCGGGCACCTCATGACGTCGCGCCGCCGCGCGCGCCATATGAAGGTATTCGCCCTTGTACTTGCCGGTATAGGGCAATGGCCCCCATTTGCTCGGCGTATGGACCGACGGGGGCTGAAGACGCACGGAATCATTGTACTGTATCGCCGCGCGGGTATCGAGCACGCGGGTCTGCGATTTGAACAGGCTCTTTTGACCCCGGGTCGCGAAAATATCCGCCCCCGCCGGTGCGGCGACGCTCACCAACCCGACAACCGCCGTCAAGACAACCCTGATCGCACACATCCGCATTCCGGCCCGCCCCACACGTAATCAACCGGCGCAACTATACATGTTTCGCCGTCAAAGAAAAGTTACCCGCTCAGCGCCACTCAAAGCGCTAGCCGAAACGCCAGCCGAAATGCCACCTGAAACGATAGCGCAGACGCGGACGACGGCGGATAACCATGTTTCAACCTTGTTGCCTGATGTATAGGGTGCCCTTCCAAGGATCGTACAGATTCGGGCATCAATTTGGACAAAACAAGACGGGGGCTCTCATGGCCGGCTCAGTGAACAAAGTCATCCTTATCGGCAATCTGGGTCGCGATCCCGAGGTGCGCACCTTTCAGAACGGCGGCAAGGTGTGCAATCTGCGCATCGCCACCTCCGAAACCTGGAAAGACCGCAACACCGGCGAGCGGCGCGAAAAGACCGAGTGGCACTCGGTCGCCATCTTCAACGAAGGCTTGGTGCGCGTTGCCGAGCAGTATTTGCGCAAGGGCTCCAAGGTCTATATCGAAGGCCAGCTGCAAACCCGCAAGTGGCAGGATCAAAGCGGTCAGGACAAATACAGCACCGAGGTCGTTCTGCAGGGCTTTGGTTCGACCCTAACGATGCTTGATGGCCGCGATGGTGGTCAAGGTGGTGGCAGTCAGGGCGGTGGTGGCCAGGGCGGCGGCGGATATAGCGGCGCCCAAGGTGGCGGCTATGACAGCGGCCCGCAGGATGACTCCTATGGTGGCGCGCCCTCGGGCGGCGGCCGTGGCGGCCCGTCGAGCAATATCGAGGACGACGAAATTCCGTTCTGAACGGATCACGGGGCGGACCAACGGGTTCGCCCCGATTTCATTTTCCGGCATGAGGCAATGACATGAGTTGGTCTTTCTCCATCGGCAGGCTGTTCGGGTCGGACCTGCGGATCCATGTGACCTTTTTCCTTTTGCTGGCCTGGGTGGGCTATGCCGCCTACGCCGATGCGGGCTGGTCCGGCGCGGTGCAGAATGTGCTCTTTGTCATCGCCCTGTTCGCCTGCGTCGTGGCGCATGAATTCGGCCATGCCCTGACCGCGCGCCGCTATGGCATCAAGACGCCGGATATCACGCTGTTGCCGATTGGTGGCATGGCCCGGCTGGAACGGATGCCGGAAAACCCCCGGCAGGAAATCCTTGTCGCGCTGGCCGGACCGCTGGTCAATGTGGTGATCTGGGCGGTGCTGATGCTGGCCGGCGCCAGATTGCCACTGGACTCCGCCGCGGCGTTGGACCTGACCGGGCCCGGATTTCTGGGTCGGCTGGCCTTCGTAAACCTGTTTCTGGCCCTGTTCAATCTGATCCCGGCCTTTCCGATGGATGGCGGGCGGGTGTTTCGCGCCCTGTTGTCCATGACCATGGACCGGGTGCGCGCCACCCGGGTGGCGGCAACGGCGGGGCAGATCGTGGCCTTTCTGTTCGGCTTCGCCGGGATGAGCACCGGCAACCCGATGCTGATCCTGATCGCCGTCTTTGTCTTTGTCGCCGCCAATGCGGAAAGTCAGGATGTGGCCATGCGCGCCGTGGCCCGACAGTTGAGCGCGCGCGACGCCACCATCACCAGTTACGAAAGCCTGACCCCCGCCGACACGCTGCAGGCAGCGGCCTCGGCGCTGGTGCACAGCACCCAGCATGAATTTCCGGTGATCGACACCGACGGGACGTTCCTAGGATTCGTCACCCGAAACGCGCTGTTTGCAGCCCTTGCGCAGGAGGGGCCGCGCACACGGCCCGTCGCCGAAATCATGCAGACCGACATCCCCAGCCTGCCCCTGACCACCCGGCTGGAAAAGGTTCTGGACGCGCTGTACAAGGGGGCGCCGGCGGTGACGGTGACCGACAGCAAAGGGCACATGATCGGCTATGTCACCCGCGAGAATGTCGGCGAGCTGATGGTGATCAACGGACGCTGATCACGTGATCTTTTGCCCCGATCCACTGAAACACCGAAACGCCGCAAGGCGGTCGCGCACAGATCTTGGGCAACGCCCCTAGCGCTCCGCCAAGGCGTCCTTGAGCAGGGTCAGAACCGCCTCCCCCGGCACGTCTGCAGTGACAAAAGCCTCGCCGATACCGCGGGCGAGAATGAACCGAAGCTGGCCATCCACCACCTTCTTGTCCTGCGCCATCAGATCGCGCAGCCCGGCCGCATCCGGCAGCGGCCCGGAGATGTCCTTGAGATCGGTCTTCATTCCCATCGTGCGCAGATGCGCGCGCACCCGGCTCGGATCTTCCTGACTGCACAGGCCCAGCCGCGCCGACAGCTCGAACGCCAGCGCACAGCCGATCGCCACGCCCTCGCCATGCAGCAGCCGGTCGGAATAGCCCGTCGCCGCTTCCAGCGCGTGACAGAAGGTGTGCCCAAGGTTCAACAGCGCGCGGTCGCCCTGCTCGGTCTCGTCGCGGGAAACAATATCGGCCTTCATCTGCACCGAACGGGTCACGGCACGCACCCGTGCGCCCATATCGCCCGCCGCCAGCGCCGGCCCCTCGGCCTCAAGCCAGTCAAAGAAGCCAGCATCGCCCAGCATCCCGTATTTCACCACCTCGCCATAGCCAGCCAAGAAATCGCGCGGTCTCAGGGTGCCAAGCACTTCCGTATCGGCCAGCACCAGCGAGGGTTGATGAAATGCCCCGACAAGGTTCTTGCCGTGGGGCGTATTGATCCCGGTCTTGCCCCCGACCGAACTGTCCACCTGCGCCAGCAGCGAGGTAGGGATCTGTACGAACCGTACCCCCCGGCGCAAAACGGACGCAGCAAAACCGGCCAGATCACCGATCACCCCACCGCCAAAGGCCACGACCACATCGCGCCGCTCGACCTTTTGGTCCAACAGCCACTCTACCGCGCGGGTGAACTGCGGCCAGCTCTTGGTCGCCTCGCCCGGCGGCAAGGCCAGCGCCGTCATCTCGATCCCGGCCGAGGCCAGCCCGGCGCGCAGCGCCTCAAGATGCAGCCCCGCCACGTTCTCATCCGTCAGCACCGTAACCCGTTTGCGCGCAAGCAGCGGCGCAATCCGCGCGCCCGCTTCGGCGATCAGCCCCGGTCCGATGGCCACATCATAGGAACGCGCGCCCAGATCGACATGGACGGTTTCATTCAGGTTTTCGGCATTCATTCTGTCGGCTCCAACACATCGGGGCGCGTGGCCAACGCGGCCAGCACCCGGTCAACCACCCCCTCGACCGAGGTCTGCGCATCCGAGCGCACCATCAGATCGGCCTCGGCATAAAACGGCACCCGCGCGTCGTACAACGCCTTCAACGTGGCATAGGGATCTTCGGTTTTCAGCAGCGGGCGGTGATCGCGGTGCCGCACCCGGTTCCACAACACGTCAAGTCCCGCATTCAGCCAGACCGAGACGCCCTTTTGCGAAATCATCGCGCGATTCGCCTCGGACAGGAACGCGCCGCCACCGGTGGACAGCACGCCGCGCGCATCCACCAGCAGGCGCGCGATCACTTGGGACTCTTTCTTGCGAAAGAACGCCTCGCCGTCGCGGGCGAAAATCTCGGGGATCGTCATGTTGGCCGCGGTTTCGATTTCGTGATCGCTGTCCAGGAACGGCGCCCCCAGCCGCGTGGCCAGCGCCCGGCCCACGGCAGTCTTGCCAGCCCCCATCATGCCGACCATGACGATGGTTTTCTTCAGCCGCCCCGGCCCGTTTCCCGGGGCTGTGGTGTCATCGGAGGCGGTGCTATGCTCAATTTCGCTCATTCTGTAGTGAATGACGTGATCTTGCCCAAAAGGCCATATATAACTTGTTCAAAACACCAAAGGCGCGAGCAAGGGGATAGCCATGGGGCGATTGGTCAAGTATTTGTTTTACCTTCTTATTTTGGCCGCGATAGGGCTGGTCAGCTATGCCTATCTGGGGCCATGGTTCGGCGCGGATTTCTCGCCGCCCTTGGCCGAAGTGCGGCTGCCGGTGACGTTGAATGCGGACTAAGGCGGCCCTGATCGCGATATTTTTGCCGCTGGCAGCGCTGGCGCAAGAACCGCTCTCGGTGATCGACTGGCTGGGTCAGGCGCGCCCCTCCACCCTGCCCGGCCCGGTCCTGCTGGAGCCGCCGGTGGCGGCCCATGCGCTGCGTCCAGAGATCGAGGTCAGCGCCCTGGAGGAACTGGCTGCCCCCCTTGGTCTGGTGCCGCCGAACGTGACCGGCCTGCCGGTCGATCTGTGGCATGGCAGCGACGCAGGCCAGGTCGCCCGGCTGATCGCCGACGCACCGGTCAAGAACAGCCCGGCGATGCAAGCGCTGTTCTACACCCTGCTGCTGGCCGAAAAACGCCCGCCGATGGGAGCCTCGGACGCGGAGGCCGAGGGGCTGCTGCTGGCCCAGATCGACCGGCTGATTGATCTGGGCGCAACGGACCCGGCGCTGGCGCTGGCCGAGCTTGCCGGGCCAATGCAATCGCGCGCGCTGTTCCGGCGCTGGTTTGATTCCACGCTGTTGACCGGCGAAGAGGATGACAGCTGCGCCGCCCTGCAGGAACGGCCCTATCTCTCGCCCGATTATGCCGCGACGATCTTTTGTATCGCGCGGGCTGGCGATTGGCAGACCGCCGCTCTGACGTTGGAAACCGCCCATGCGCTGGACCTGCTGCCACCATTACAACTCGACCTGCTTGATCGGTTCCTCAGCCCCGAGATCTTTGAAGGCGCGCCCCCGCTGCCGGCGCCGACCTCTCCCGATCCGCTGACCTTCCGCCTGTACGAGGCGATTGGCGAACGTTTGCCCAGCACCCGCTTGCCGCGCGCCTTTGCCAATGCAGACCTTCGCGATCTGGCGGGCTGGAAGGCCCAGATCGAGGCCGCCGAACGGCTCACGCGGATTGGCGCGCTCAACCCAAACAAGCTGCTTGGGCTTTATACCGAACGCGCACCGGCGGCCTCTGGCGGCATCTGGGATCGGGTTGCGGCGGTGCAGCGGTTCGACACCGCCCTGACCACCGGCAGCGTTGCGGCAGTGGCCAAGACCCTGCCGCCGGTCTGGGCCCAGATCCAGGCTGCAGGGCTTGAGGTGCCGTTTGCCCATCTCTTTGCCGACCGGCTGGCAGAGCATCCGCTCGACGGTGCCGCCGCTGTGCTGGCCTGGAAGATCCGGCTGCTGTCGCCGCAATACGAGGCCGCCGCGCAGCAGATGCCCGAGGACACGCCCGAGTATCGGTTTCTCGCCGCGCTGGCCCAGGGCGAGCCGGCCCGCACCGCCCCGCCGGACGAGCGCGCGCGCGCCATCACCGACGGGTTTTCCGCCGGGGTGCAAGCGCCGCAATCGCTGCGCAAGGCGCTTGATGCCGGACAGCTGGGCGAGGTGATCTTGCGCAGCATCACCCTGTTTGACAGCGGCGCGCGCGGCAATCCCGCCGACCTGACCGCGGCGCTCGCCACCCTGCGTCGGATCGGGCTAGAAGACACGGCCCGGCGTGCCGCGCTGCAACTCATGCTGATCGGACAGGGTTAAAATGACGGCACCGGCAAACCAGATGGGCTGGATCAGCACGTTTCTTGAGGCGCAGGCGGCAGAGTTGGGCGCGGCCACCAATACCCAGCTCGCCTATGGGCGCGATCTCAAGGATTTCTCAGGCTGGCTGGCGAGTCACGACAGTGATTTTGCCAGTGCCGGGCGCGACGCGATCGAATCCTATCTGATCGACTGCGATGCACAGGGCCTGTCGCGCGCCACCCGCGCCCGGCGGCTGTCGTCGATCAAACAGCTGTATCGTTTCGCCTTTGAAGAGGGCTGGCGCGAGGATAGCCCGGCGATCCAGATCCACGGCCCCGGCCGCGACAAACGCCTGCCCAAAACCCTTGATGTGCCCGACGTCGACAGGTTGCTGAGCGCGGCGCGCAAGACCGGGCGCAGCCCGGCTGACCGGCTGCGCAACACCTGCCTGATGGAACTGCTTTATGCCACCGGCATGCGGGTAAGCGAGCTGGTCTCGCTGTCTGCCTCTGCCGCGCGCGGCGATCCCCGCATGTTGCTGGTCATGGGCAAAGGCGGCAAGGAACGCATGGTCCCAGTGTCCCCGCCCGCCCGCGCGGCGCTGGCCGCCTGGTTGGCGGAACGCGATGCGACACAGGAAAAACTGGCGGAAAAGGGTGGCACGCCATCGCGGTTCCTGTTCCCCTCGCGCGGTAAATCCGGATACCTGACGCGCCACCGGTTCTATCTTTTGATCAAGGAACTGGCGGTGACTGGCGGGCTCGATCCGGCCCGGGTCACACCCCATACCCTGCGCCACGCCTTCGCCACCCACCTGTTGGCCAATGGCGCCGACCTGCGTTCGATCCAGACGCTGCTGGGGCATGCGGATATTTCCACCACCGAGATTTACACCCATGTGCTTGATGAACGTCTGTCCGAATTGGTTCTGGAACACCACCCGTTGGCCCACCCGGCCAAAGATGCGGACTGACCGCGCGCGGTCTTGATAACCGCCCCGCACGGCCCCATAACCGGAACAGCACAAAGGGCATGCATTTCCGATGGAGACCACCACGACGTTACTCGATACCGCGTTCTGGGGAACGACGGGCGCTATTTTGTTCCTGCTCGTTCTGTCCGGATTTTTCTCGGGCTCGGAAACCGCGCTGACGGCGGCCTCGCGCGGGAAACTGCGCGCGCAGGCTGACAAGGGATCGCGCGGGGCGGCAAAGGCGCTGCGCATCACCGAGGATAACGAACGCCTGATCGGCTCGGTCCTGCTGGGCAACAACCTGGTCAATATCCTCGCCGCTTCGCTCGCCACCTCGCTTTTTACCCGGGTCTTTGGCGAAAGCGGTGTGGCGCTGGCCACGCTGGTGATGACCGTTCTGGTTCTGGTCTTTGCCGAGGTGCTGCCCAAGACCTATGCCATCACCAATTCCGAAAAAGCCGCCGCCGCCGTCGCCCCGGTGATTCAGGTGATCGTGACGCTGTTTTCGCCCATCGTGGCCGTGGTACGGCTCACCGTGCGCGGGCTGCTACGCATTTTTGGCGTCCGGATCCACCCGGACAGCAATATGCTTGCCGTGCGCGAAGAGATCGCCGGCGCGCTCTACCTCGGCCATTCCGAAGGTGTGGTCGAAAAGGAAGACCGCGACCGGATCCTCGGCGCGCTCGATCTTGGCGACCGGACGGTTGAAGAGATCATGCTGCACCGCTCCGGCATCGAGATGATCGACGCTGCCGCCACGCCGCAGAACATCTTTGCCCAATGCGTGAACAGCCCCCATACCCGCCTGCCGGTGTTCCGCGACGAGCCCGAAAACATCATCGGTGTGATCCATGCCAAGGATCTGCTGCGCGCGATCTATGCCCGCATCGGCGGGGCGTCGGGCAATGTCGACGCGCTGAGCGGCTTTCAGGTCACCGATATGGCCAAGCCGCCCTATTTCGTGCCCGAAACCACCACGCTTGACGATCAGATGCGCCAATTCCTGCGCCAGCGCACGCATTTCGCGCTGGTGGTGGACGAATACGGCTCGCTGCAGGGGTTGATCACGCTGGAGGACATCCTTGAAGAGATCGTCGGCGAGATTACCGATGAATTCGACGTCGATGGCGAACACCCGGTCCGCAAGACCGAGGAGGGCAATTTTCTGGTCGATGGGGCGATGACGATCCGCGACCTCAACCGCGCGACCGACTGGTCGCTGCCCGATGAAGAGGCCAACACAGTCGCCGGTCTGGTCATCCACGAGGCCCAGATGATCCCCACCGTGGGTCAGGTGTTCTCGTTCCATAATTTCCGCTTCGAGGTTATGGGCCGCGAAGGCAACCGGATCACCAAGCTGCAAATCCGACCGCTATGATGCGGGCCTGGGAGGTCGCGCGCGCTTGGTTCGATGCGATCGTTCTGGAGCCGGGGCGCGAAATGCGCTGGTCCTTCCTGCCGCCGCTGATGGTCTATTTTGCCTATGGCGCCTCGGGGCTGACCTCGGTGGTGGGCACCTTCTTCGTCAAGGACTATCTTGATCTGTCGGCGGCCGTGATCGCCGGTCTGGGGTTCTGGATCGGGCTGCCCTGGGCGCTGAAGATGCCGGTGGGCCATCTGGTCGACCTGATGTGGCGGCGCAAATGGGTGCTGGTGTTCTTTGGCGCCGGGCTGATTTCGGCCAGCTTCCTGATCATGTTTGGGCTTGCGACCCGCGTGGTCTGGATGGCGGATGTCATGTCCGTCACCGCTTGGTATGTGCTGGCCGCGCTACTGTCGCCCTGTGGCTATGTGGTACAGGACGCGGTGGCAGACGCGCTCTCGGTCGAGGCGGTGCCGAAACTGGACGAGACCGGGGCACCGCTGGATGACGAGACCAAGCGGGTGCTGCACACCACGATGCAAACGCTGGGCCGCGTTGCCTTGATCGGGGCGCTCTCGGCGGTGGCCGCGCTCAACATCACGCTGTTTTCCGGCATCGACAGCCTGCCCGAGGCGGCCAAGGACGCGGTCTATGGCCGGGTCTATCTGATCGCTCTTGTGATCCCGGTGATCTCGGTCTCTGGTGTGTTGCTGGCCATGGTGCAACAACGCCGCCAGATCGCTGCCTTGATGGCGGCGGGGCTTGCCCGCACAGAGGCCGAGGCGCAGTTCGCCCCCGAGGGTGGCGCGGTCAAACCGAACTGGTCCTACTTCATCGGCGGCGCGGCCTTTGTCGCGCTCTCCGTCACGCTGGGTGTGTCCGACATCGCCTTTGCGCAAGAACTGATCTTTGCCGGCTCCTTCACCATCGTGATTTACCTGATGCGCCAGCTCATCACGGTACTGGAGCCGGCCAAGGCGCGCGCGCTGATCGGCACCGCGATCATCATCTTCATCTTTCGCGCCACGCCGCTGCCCGGCGCCGGGGCGACCTGGTTCACCATCGACGAGTTGGGGTTCGATCAGCAATTCCTCGCGGTGCTGTCGCTAATCACCTCGGTGCTGACGCTGGTGGGCATGTTCGTTCTGCGCCCGCTGATGGCCAATCATACCATCGTCTATATCGTGGTGCTTCTGACGGCGGCCTCCGGGCTTTTGGCGCTGCCCAATATCGGGCTGTTCTATGGCGTCCAGACCTGGACCGCGGCGCTGACCAACGGCATCGTTGACGCCCGTTTCATCGCTATCCTCGACACCGCGATGGAAAGCCCGCTGGGCCAGATCGCGATGATCCCGATGCTGGCCTGGATCGCCCGCAATGCGCCCGACAATCTCAAGGCGACCTTCTTTGCTGTGATGGCATCCTTCACCAATCTGGCGCTGTCGGCCAGCAGCCTGGGCACCAAATACCTCAACCAGATCTTCACCGTCACGCGCGAGGTCGCGGGCCCCGACGGCACCGTGACCGCGCAGGCCGATTATTCGCACTTGGGCCTTTTGCTGATCGTCGTTGCCGGGATCACCGTGGCGTTGCCGCTGCTGGCGGTGGCCGTGGTACAAAATTCACGCCTGCGTACCACGGATTAAGCCCTGGTTTCGCGCGGTCAGGGGCGCGCCAGAGACAGCGCACCGGGCTGAAACACACCGCAGCCCTGCCCGGCCTCACCTTCCAAATCCTTGTAGAGCGTCATCATTTGATGCTGGATGCGGCTGATATTGGTGTCGTCGTGTCACCCGTGGATATTGGCGGCCGCACGCCAGGTGGAACCGCTGGTCAACTCGTTTCGTTCCAGAAGCGCAACATCCGACCATCCCAGTTTCGTCAGGTGGTGCAGGATCGAGCCTCCGATAACGTCGCCGGTTTCGTCATCCTCGCTTCGCAGGTCGACCATGTCCCCATTCCAGCCTCGACCACGTCATCGCCGCCACCGCCCTCGATCACCTGATAGGTTTCGTCCGCGGTGTTCGTTTCGATCATCTCGTCCACGCTGCTGCCGACATAGCCGGACAGGTCGGCCCCAGCAGGTCGCGCATCGCTATTCTCGCAGCGACAAACCGGGTCGCTTTCGGGCAAGCAGCGCGCGGCGCGGCCCCACAAGCTGGGTTCAAACCCGCGGGAGGACCCCAATGAAAACCACCACACGCGTGGCCGTCATCGGCGGCGGAGTCGTCGGATGTTCCGTACTGTATCACCTGACCAAGCTGGGCTGGTCGGATGTGATGCTGCTGGAACGCTCCGAACTGACCTCGGGCTCCACCTGGCACGCGGCGGGGGGCTTTCACACCCTGAACGGCGATACCAATATGGCGGCGCTGCAAGGCTATACCATCCGCCTGTACAAGGAGCTGGAAGAGATCACCGGCATGTCCTGCGGGCTGCACCATGTCGGCGGGGTGACGCTGGCCGACAACCGCGACCGGTTCGACATGTTGCTGGCGGAACGCGCCAAGCACCGCTTTATGGGGTTGGAGACCGAGATCGTCGGGCCGGAAGAGATCGCGAAAATCTCCCCGATCACCAATCTCGACGGCATCATCGGCGCGCTCTACGATCCGCTCGACGGGCATCTCGACCCCTCGGGCACGACGCATGCCTATGCCAAGGCGGCGCGTATGGGCGGCGCCGTGATCGAAACCCACTGCATGGTGCGCGAGACCAACCAACGCCCTGATGGCACATGGGATGTGGTCACCGACAAGGGCACCCTGCACGCGGAACATGTGGTCAATGCCGGCGGCCTTTGGGCGCGCGAGGTGGCGGCGATGGCGGGCATCTATGCCCCGCTACACCCGATGGAACATCAATACATCGTCACCGACGATATCCCCGAGATTTACGAACGCGAGACGGAACATCCGCATGTGGTGGACCCCGCTGGCGAAAGCTATCTGCGCCAAGAAGGGCGCGGGCTTTGCATCGGGTTCTATGAGCAGCGCGCAAAGCCCTGGGCGGTGGATGGCACGCCGTGGAGCTTTGGCCATGAGCTGCTGCCAGATGACTTTGATAAGATCTCGGAAAGCATTGAATTTGCGTACAAACGCTTTCCCGTTTTGGAACGCGCGGGAGTCAAATCCGTGATCCACGGCCCGTTCACCTTTGCCCCGGACGGCAACCCGCTGGTCGGCCCGGTGCCGGGGTTGCGCAACTATTGGTCGGCCTGCGGGGTGATGGCCGGATTCAGCCAAGGCGGCGGCGTCGGGCTGACACTGGCGCAATGGATGATCGAGGGAGAGCCAGAGCGCGACGTGATGGCGATGGATGTGGCGCGCTTTGGTGACTGGATCAGCCCGGGCTATACCCGCCCGAAAGTCATTGAAAACTATCAGAAACGCTTTTCCGTCTCCTACCCGAACGAAGAGCTTCCGGCGGCCCGACCAAACCGGACCACGCCGATGTATGACATCTTTTCAGAGATGGGCGCAGTCTGGGGTCAGCGCTACGGGCTAGAGGTCGCCAACTATTTCGCCACGGGCAATGAGCCGCATTATGAAACCCCCAGTTTTCGCCGCTCCAATGCCTTTGAAGCCATCGCGCGTGAGGTGAGAAGCGTACGAGAAGCGGTTGGAATAAATGAGATTCACAATTTTGGGAAGTACCGCATAACCGGCCCCTCGGCGCGCCGCTGGCTTGATCGCATCATGGCCGGTCGTATCCCCAAGCCGGGGCGGCTGTCGCTGTCTCCGATGCTGTCCGAGCATGGCAAGTTGATCGGCGATTTCACCGTCTCCTGTATTGATGAGGAGACGTTTCAACTCACCGCCTCCTATGGCGCGCAAGCTTATCACATGCGCTGGTTTCTAGAACATCAGGAAGATGGCGTAACCATCGAGAATATAAGCGATAAACTGAACGGATTTCAAATCGCAGGGCCCAAGGCGCAAGATCTGCTCGCCGCCTGCACCCGCACGGAAGTCTCGGACATGCGCTTCATGGATGTGCGGTTGATGACGGTGGGGATGACCGACTGTCTGGTGCAACGGGTCAGCTATACCGGCGATCTGGGCTTTGAAATCTATTGCGATCCAATGGCGCAACGGCAGCTTTGGAATACGCTTTTCGCCGCCGGTCAGGCCCATGGCATCGCCCCGTTTGGCATGCGCGCGATGATGTCGCTCAGGCTCGACAAGTTCTTCGGCAGTTGGATGGCCGAGTATTCCCCCGATTACACGCCTGCACAAACCGGCTTGGATCGCTTTATATCCTTTAAGAAAAACATTGATTTCATTGGACGTTCCGCTGTTGAGGCCGAACATAAATCTGGCGCGGCACGGCGTCTTTGCGCCTTTGTGGTCGATGCAAAAGACGCCGATGTGAACGGCTATGAACCGATCTGGCTGGACGGCACGGTTCAGGGATTTTGCACCTCGGGCGGGTATTCCCATCACGCGGGTTGCTCTGTCGCGTTGGGGTTCCTGCCGACCGAGCGGGTTGTCGACGGGCTGGAGGTCGCGATCGAGATCCTCGGGCAGATGTGCAAGGCCCGCCTGATCACCGTGCCACTGTTCGATCCGGACGGGACACGAATGCGCGGGTGACAGCGCCCGCGGCCCGCGCCATGATCAAGCCATGACAGATCTTCCAATCTTGCTGCTCGCCGCCGGGCAATCACGTCGCATGCGTGGGCGCGACAAACTGATGGAGCCCGTCGCGGGCACGCCGCTGCTGCGGCGCATGGCCCGGCGCGCCTGCGCCGCCGGGCTCGGTCCGGTAATCGTGGCGCTGCCGCCCGCCCCGCACCCGCGCCATGACGCCGTGGCGGGGCTGCCCATCACCCCGGTTCCGGTGCCTGATCTGGCCGAGGGGATCGCGGCAAGTCTGAAACGTGCGCTCGCCGCGCTGCCGCCTGCGGCGGAGGCGGTGATGATCCTGCTGGCGGATCTGCCCGACCTGACCACCGATGATTTGCAAACCGTCGCCGCTGCGATGGGGGCGCGCGCTGACACCCTGATCTGGCGCGGGGCCACGGCGGCGGGGAAACCCGGTCACCCGGTGATCTTTGCCCGGGCGCTGTTCGACGAGTTGGCCGCACTCAGCGGCGACAACGGTGCCCAGATGGTGATCCGGCGTCACGCCGAACATATGGCCCTGGTCCCGCTGCCCGCTCGCCATGCGCTCAATGATCTGGATACGCCCGAGGATTGGGCGGCTTGGCGTGCGGCGCGGACCCCTGCCCCCTGATCCCGGACGCGCACGAAAAAGGCAGGGCGTGAACCCTGCCTTCCCCGCGCGCACTTGGCGCGACCTTGCCTAGCTTGCAATCAATCACCAGGTTCCCCCAACCCCGGCGGATCACTGCATCAGCAAGGCTGCCTCGTGTTTTTTCAACGAACGGCGCGCAGCCTGATATCCCGCGAGCCCCTGTTGCGTGCGCAACTCGGGGAACAGGGCAAGGATTTCGTCCCTTTGGGTGCCCTGCATGCCATTCAACGTCAGATCCCCCGGTTGGAAGCTTTCGGTCCAGGCCCCATCCGAGAGCACGACCTCGTGCTGATCGAACATGAAGTGGATATAGGTGACCGAAGACTGTTCGATCCGCTCGACCCCCTCCATGCCGACAAGATGCTTGGCCGCGACCAGAACCTCGCGGTCCTCGAAATACAGCGCGGTACGGTCATTGGCGAGCAACACCCGGTGCTGCGGGCTGACCATCATGTCGCGTTCCGGTAGCCCCTTGCCCAAGGCCCCCTTGCGGATCATCACCGGTTGCAGATGATCGGCCAGCGACAATTCCAGCCCGTTCAGACGGCGGCTCCCGACCCAGCGGATTTCCTGAATGCCGTTGTCCCGGGTGATCACACGATCACCGATCTCCAGATCTTCGACCAACCGTTCGCCCTGCGGCGTCGCGATCCGCGTGCCGGGGGTGAAACAGGGAATGATATTTTCGATCTCGGCAAAGTTCATCGTGCCGGTCGGAGCCCCGGTTCCGTCAAAGAAATCAATCGTCCCCGAGGTGCTGTTGCCGTCAGGATCCAGCGTCTGGCTGGTGATGGTAAAGTTGGTTCCGGTCAGATCCAGCGTGTCGTAATCATCACCACCGCTGCCGCCGTCGACGGTATCGTTGCCATCACCGCCGATGAAGGTGTCGCGGTCGTCGCCACCGATCAGCGTGTCGTCGCCCTGACCACCGATGATGGTGTCGTTGCCGGCTCCGCCTTCGATATAATCGTCGTCGATGCCGCCATCCAGGACGTCATCTCCAGCACCGCCAAAAAGAGTATCGTCGTCATCCTGGCCGTAGATGGTATCGTCACCGGCACCGCCATAGATCACATCCATGCCGTTGGTCGGATCGGGATCGGGGTCGCCAACGCTGCCGTCATCGCGGATGTTCAACCCATCGGGAAAGATCGGGTCCAATCCGCCATAGATGGTGTCGTCACCCTCGCCGCCATGGATCTCGTCGGAGCCCTCGCCGCCCACGATCACGTCGTCGCCGCTGCCGCCGTCGATGGTATCGTCGTCGAGCCCGCCGTCGATGATGTCATCGCCAGCGCCGCCATAGATCACGTCATTGTCGTCGCCGGTGGTGATGGTGTCATTGCCATCGCCGCCATGCACGGTGTCGCGATCATCATAGGGATCGGAATCGGCCGGCACCGCTGGCAGCCCCTCATAGGAGGGGAAGCCGCGATCTGGCAGCGGTATGCCAGAGGTCGAGCTGGTGTCGATGATGTCGTCGCCGTCGCCGCCGTCAACGGTATCGCTCCCGTCGCCGCCCGTGATCAGATCATCGCCGTCGCCACCGTAAATGATGTCGTCGCCCGCGCCCCCGTGCAGCGAGTCGTCGCCGCCGATGCCCGGATCATAGGCCGGGGCGTCAAAATAGATGTCGGTCACGGCAATGCCGGAGTCCAGCGGCCCGTCCTGGTCGTGGATGATGGTCAGGCTTGCGACCGGTCCGGGAATATTGACCAAGACCGAATAGGACTCGGTCGTATAAGGCTCGTTGCCACCATTGGAGTCGGCGGTATCGACCCCGGGCACCGCATCGGTATCCGAAAGGGTAAGGTCGGACCCGCCGGTCATGTTGATTTCGATCGGGTCGCCATTGATGTCGAACGCCTTGACCGTGACCAACCCATCGTTGTCGATATCATTGATACGGAAGGACACGTTCTCGACCGGTTCCGAAAACCCGAGATCATAGGTCACCGGCTGGTTCTCGACATAGGCGTCGGAATCAAGCGAGCTGGTCACGTCGGCCGGGGCGCCGTCGGTTACGATACCGTCGACCAGTTGTGTATGGCTCGCGAAGGTCGAGGCGCTGCCCGGTCCCTGTGTCACGTTGAAGGTCACATCGACCGTACCGGTGTTCTGCGTGAACCCACCGCTCAGATCGTCGCCAACGTCAATCGCGCCGCCATCATCGGGGTCAGGGGCCTGATCCCATTGGAAAACTTCGCGACCACCGCCAGCGCCCCTGCCGGCTGCCGTGTCATCGCCATATATGATATCGTCTCCGACCTGGCCATAGACTTCGTCATCGCCGCTGCCGGCATAGATCTCGTCATCGCCTTCGCCCGCTTCGATAAAGTCATCGCCCGCACCGGCGTCGACGATGTCGTCATCGGGAGCTTCCCCCGGCAGGTTCGCGTCGCCATTGTCGATCATGTCGCCGTCGGGATCGCCGGTATAGGCCGCATCGATACGGTTATCGGTCGCGTCGCCTTCAACGATTCCGTTGCTACTCGGCCCCGATGCTGGGGGATCGCTTTTTACTGACATCACACTCTCCTCGTTCGACACACGCAGATCCACCGGGCGCAGATCGCGACCCCAGGCCCCAACTTTGGTGTAAGTCTTGCATCGCAAGATGATCCGGCCAGTTCAGCGCAGAACGCCTTTGAAAAAACCGGCCCTGCGATTTACGCAGACCGCGTGGCGCCCGCCGCATCGCGACCGACACCCCCCATGTCCGAAAACCCGGTTTGATCCGGCCACGAACACGGCTTTTCCTGCATCGTCTTGATGCGAACAGGCGGTCATCCTTATGACCTTCAGACATTACCCCCCAGTGGGCACATTAAGAATTACCTGTTGTCCGGAACCGGTCAAAAAGAAAATTAGAACAAAATTCGCATCACATGGCTGGAAATCGCCCCACAGCCCCCTGAAAACGGGATTATCCGTACAGGGCGCCCGGCTGATTGTTTCTGAATCCTGGGCAGTTTTTGCTGGAAAGCCCCCGCATCCGGCCTGAACCCCGCGTTTACGGGACGACATACCACAGCATTGTCTCCTATTCAGCAACACTCAAGCGGCAGGCATTTCGCCACCATCGCCCCCAGACTGGGCCGTCCAAGATCCCGGCGCGGAGTGCAGACTGGAACCAATCATCAGGATTCTGCAAAAACCCTTTCGCAGATCGCAACAATCATCCGACCGCGAGACGATTCGGTTCGTTAACCTTTTCACCACACCTGCATTCACCACAGGTCGCATCGGTTTGCCTGCCTGCCCCGGCTCCGGCCCCGACTCCAGCCCCGCGGCGACGGCGACGGCGACGGCGCTTCAGAAATCGTGCTTGCGGATATTGGCCAGCATCTTGTGCAGCGTAGAGAGAAAGGCGCGGCGTTCCTCCTCGTCGATGCCCTCGAACATGCGCTCATGGCTTTCTGCCATTTGCGGCCACATCTGATCAAAGGCAGCCCGCCCCGTCCGGGTCATGAAAATCCGGCTGGCACGTTGGTCGTCCGGATCGCTTTCGCGCCGGCACAGACCATCACTACACAGCGACTCCAGCGCGCGCGACAGGGTCGATTGTTCGACCACCGCATAGACGCCCAGTTGCGACATCTGCAGCCCGTCCATCACCGACAACACCGCGATCGCCCGCATCTTGGCCGTGCTCAACCCCAGCGCCGTCATGTCCCGGCGAAGATCAGCGTTATAGCGGCCCATGATCCGGTTCATCAGATAGGGGGCAAACCCGTTCAACCCGACTTCGCCCAGCCAATTCGATTGGCCCGCGACGGCCTCCGTCGCGGCAGGGCCTTGTTCCGGCTGTTCCATCGCCTCGCTCATATGCCCTGCTCTCCTGATTGCGATCCCTGTTGATCTTTGTTCCATGAAAACTCAGGTATCTGCAACCGTGTCGCTGCGCTCGCGTTGTCGCATCGCACGCCGAACTCCGGCGGCTGGCGCTTTTGCAACAAGGCGATTGCGACGATAATGCCGAACCAAGACGCGCCCCCCGTCCAGCCGTGCCCCCCCCTCGTGCGCCCCCGGTCGAAATTTGCAATCCCCCGCTTACGCCGTGATCCAGCCCTTTCGGGCGATCAAGCGGCTGGTGCTCGCCGGTTTCGTCTGGCAGCTTGGGCCGGGCATCTGCTTGCCCCCATGACCGGGCGACAAACCATAAGGACCAGCAATGACCACGGATATCGAGATTTATGGGCGTGGCGCGCTGCCTCCACGGCTCGACAGTCGGCTGGCTGCGCAGTTCACCCTGCGGTGCGATCCCGGCCAGATCCCGCCCGAGGCGTGGCTGGCGCAACATGGTGACCGGGTCCGGGGGCTGGCCAATGCCAGTTTCACCCCGCTGACCGCAGAGCTGATGGACCGGCTGCCAAAGCTGGAAATCATCTCCGGACTTGGCGTCGGTTATGACATGATCGACGTCGCCGCCGCCAAGGCGCGCGGCATCCTCGTCACCCATACCCCCGATGTGCTGAATGCCGACGTGGCCAATTACGCCCTGCTTCTGCTGCTGGCAGCCAGCCGCGATCTGCTCCGGCAGGATGCCTATGTGCGCAGTGGCCGCTGGGCCACCGAGGGGCGCGCCCCGCTGACCACCACGGTGGAGGGGCGCACAATCGGCATCGTCGGGTTGGGGCGAATTGGCCGGACACTGGCGCGGAAGCTGGAGATATTTGGCGGGCCGATTCTGTATCATGGGCGCAGGGCGCAGCCGGATATGGCCTATGAATTCTGCCCCGATCTGACCGAGATGGCGCATCGCTCCAGCGCCTTGATCCTGTGCCTGCCCGGTGGCAGCGACACCGACAAGCTTATCAGCGCAAAGGTTCTCGACGCGCTTGGCCCCGACGGTATTCTTGTCAATGTGGCGCGCGGTTCGGTGGTGGATCAACCCGCCCTGATTGCCGCGCTGGCCGAGGGCCGGCTGGGTCGCGCCGCACTGGATGTGTTCGAGGATGAACCAGAGGTGCCGCAGGCCTTGCGCGACAGCGACCGGGTGATTCTATCGCCCCACTCCGCCAGCGCCACGTTGGAAACCCGGCAGGCCATGTTCGATCTGACCGCCGACAACCTGATCGCCTATTTCCGCGACGGTGCCGCGCTGACCCCGGTGCCGGAATGTCGGGAGATGCGCTAGACGTCGTCCTGCGGATCAAGCTGCGCCAAAAGCGCCTCAAGGATCGGCTTGATCCGCTCGGCGTCCTCGCCCCCAAGATCCTTCAGGATCTGCGTCTCATGCGCCTGCGCATCCGCGATCAGCCCCGTCGCCAGATCTCGCCCCGTCTCGGTCAGGAACACGCGCACGCGGCGGCGATCCTCCGGATCGGACCGGCGGCTGACCAGACCGCGTTCCGCCATGTGATCGACGATTCGCGTCAGCCGCGATTGCTCCATCAGCGACAACCGTGCCAGCCGGGTCACCATCGCGCCGTCCTCGTCCATCAGACAGGCCAGCACCCGCCATTCCGGCACCCGAAGCCCTGCCGCACGCGCATGGGCATGGAATTCCGCGCTCGCCCGATGACTGACCGCAGCCAGCAAATACAGCAAGTAGGATACGACGAAAGGCCGACCTGAAGAGTCAGTTTTTTGATCTGTCATTCAACCATGCCGTGTTTCAAATCAGCGGATTAGGACACCTTTCCTGAAAGGTCAAGAAAACGCTTGACCCCTTTTATATGAAATTTCATGTTAAATCCACAGGGAGATCGAACACGTGACACAAAACCTCGTTATCGACAGCGTCCGTGCAGAAACGGACCGCATCCGGACCTTAACCTTGCGCACCGCAGATGGCAGCGCCCTGCCGCCGCATTCCGCTGGGGCGCATTTGAAATTCGACCTCGGCGCCCTTGGCATCCGGTCTTATTCTCTGATCGACTGGCCGGGCGACCCCTGCCCGGCCCCCGTTTGGCGCATTGCCGTCCAGTGCGAAGAGGCCGGCCAAGGCGGCTCCATGCATATGCACGGGTTGCGTCCCGGCGATGTGTTGCGCGCAGAGGCTCCCGCCAATGATTTCCCGCTTGGCGATCATGACGGCCCGGCACTGTTGCTGGCTGGCGGGATCGGCATCACGCCGCTGATCTCCATGGCCACGGCGCTCAACGCTGCCGGACGCGCCTTTGCGCTCCACTATACCGCCCGCTCACGCGACGGAATGGGGTTTGCCGCTGCGCTGACGCAGGCTTTCGGCGACCACGTCACATTTCACTATGACGACGAAACCCCGCTTGACCTTGCCACGCTGTTCGCCGGGATCGACCCCGCCACCCATCTGTATGTCTGCGGCCCCAAGGGCATGATCGAGGCCGCCCGCGCCGCCGCCAACGCGGCCGGACTGCCCGACGCACAGATCCATTTCGAGCTGTTCACAACCCCGCAGCCGCAAGAGGGTGATACCGCCTTCGAGATCGAGATCGCCTCGACCGGTCAAGTGTTCACCGTTCCGCCCGGCCGCTCCATCATCGAGGTGTTGGAAGACGGCGGGCTTGACCTGATCTATGATTGCCAGCGTGGCGATTGCGGGATCTGCCAAACCGAAGTTCTGGAAGGCACCCCCGATCATCGTGATGTCGTCCTGTCGGACGCCGAAAAATCCGAGGGCAAGCTCATGCAAATCTGCGTCAGCCGCGCCAAATCGGCCAAACTGATCCTCGACCTGTAAGGAAAGGAGCCCTCATGCCAGCCTATACCGTCGACACCGTCACCGATCTGGTCCAGCCACATCAGGTTCACCGCGACGTCTATACCGACCCGGATGTGTACCGGCTTGAGATGAAGCACCTGTTTCGCAACACTTGGGTCTTTGTCGGCCATGACAGCCAGACCCCGAACAAGGGCGATTATTTCACCACGCAACTGGGCGATCAGCCGATCATTCAGGTGCGCCACAGCAACGGTGAGATCCACGTTCTCTACAATCGCTGCCCGCACAAGGGCACCAAGATCGCCATCGACCGCCAAGGCAACACCGGCAAGTTCTTTCGCTGCCCCTATCACGCCTGGTCGTTCAAGACCGACGGCTGCCGGCTCGCGATCCCGCTGAAAAAGGGTTACGAGGGCACCGGGCTGGAGCAGACCGAGAACGGCAAGGGCATGAAAGCCGTTGGCGCGGTCAAGAATTATCGCGGCTTCATCTTTGCCCGGCTGGCCGAGGAGGGCATCAGCTTTGAGGACTATTTCGGCGACAGCCTGTCCTCGCTCGACAACATGGTCGATCGCTCTCCCGCCGGACGGCTTGAGGTCGCCGGTCCGCCGTTGCGCTATATGCACCAGTGCAACTGGAAAATGCTGGTCGAGAACCAGACCGACACCTGCCACCCGATGGTGGCGCATGAATCCAGTGCCGGCACCGCGGTCAAGATCTTCGAGGACATGGACTGGCCCGAGGACAAGCCCAAACCAATGGCGATGGAGATCATCGCGCCGTTCATGTCACCTTACGAATTCTTCGAGAACATGGGCATCCGCACTTGGCCCAACGGCCACGGGCACACCGGCGTGCATCATTCGATCCACTCCGATTATTCCACCATTCCCGGCTATTTCGAGCAGATGGTCGAGGCCTATGGCGAGGAAAAGGCAAAACAGATCCTGGGCGAGAACCGGCACAACACCGTCTATTTCCCCAACATCATGATCAAGGGGCCGATCCAGCAGCTGCGCAACTTTATCCCGCTGGGCCCCGACAAGACCTTGGTGGAAAGCTATATTTACCGCCTTGTCGATGCGCCCGATCAACTGCTGGCGCGCACCGCCATGTACAATCGGCTGATCAATGCGCCGACCTCGATGGTGGGGCACGATGATCTTGAGATGTACGAACGCGCGCAGGAAGGTCTGGCCGCCGACGGGCTGGAATGGGTCAACATCCAGCGCCTGTATCAAGAGGGCGAGGATCTTGACCATGAGGCGGTCGAGAACGGCACCACCGAACGGCAGATGCGCAACCAGTTCCACGCTTGGGCGAAATTCATGTCGCCCCAACCCACAACCGAAACAGCGGAGGTCCAGCAATGAGCTTTCCCAGCCGCGACGACCTGATCGATTTCATCTATGACGAGGCCCGCATGTTGGACGAGGGCCGCTTTTCCGAATGGATGGAGCTTTGGATGCCCGACGGGATCTATTGGATGCCGCTCGATTACAAACAGACCGACCCCGATTGCATCACCTCCCTGCTGTATGAGGATCAATTCATGCTGCGCCTGCGGGTGGAGCGTTTGAACGGGGCCCGGACCTTCAGCCAGAAACCGAAAAGCCGCTGTCACCACGTGATCCAGCGCCCCTTTGTCGATGTGATGGAGGATGCGGCCAACCGCTATGTCACCAATACCAACATGCATTACGTCGAAACCCGGCTGGACGAACAATTCCTGCTGGCGATCACCGCCACGCATGAGCTTTGCGTGGTCGATGGCAAGATCCGCATCGCGAACAAGCGGGTCGATCTGCTGAACAGTGACGCCGCCTTCGGCAACATCCAGTTGCTGCCATGAGCGCCACGATGAAACTGCGCGATTTCAACAGCGTTTATGACGCCTTTGCCGCCGCCGCCCACCGCTGGCCCGAACGCCCCATGCTCAACGTGCTGGAGTCCACCGCGCGGATTTACGACATCGAGGCCGGGGAAACCTCCTATGGTGCGGCGCTGGAGCAGGTCGATGCGCTGTCCGAGGCCTTTACCGCCGCAGGCTATGGCCCCCGGATGCGGGTGGCGCTGCTGCTGGAAAACCGCCCCGTGTTCTTTCTGACATGGCTGGCGCTGAACCGGATCGGGGCCTCGGTGGTGCCGATCAACCCCGACCTGCGCGCGTCTGAGCTGGAATATATGATCGGACATGCCGAACCGGCGCTGATCGTGGCGATCCCCGCCCGCGCCGAGGAATTGCGCGCGGCGGCCAAGGCGGCGGGTATCGCGCTCAACGTCATCGCGCCGGGTGAGACGCCCCCGGCCCCGCGTGCCGGGGCCGAGGCGGCGGATCAGGCGGATGGGCCCGCGCGCGAGGCGGCGGTGCTTTATACCTCGGGCACCACGGGGCAGCCCAAGGGCTGCGTCTTGTCCAACAGCTATTTCTTTGAATCCGGCGACTGGTACGCCGGCCTCGGCGGCATTGCCACGCTGTCCGAACAGGGCGAGCGGATGATCACCCCGCTGCCGATTTTTCACATGAACGCCATGGCCTGTTCCTTTCCGGTGATGATTATCGTCGGCGGCTGCCTGACCGCGCTGGACCGGTTCCATCCGCGCAGCTGGTGGGACGACGTGCGCGACGCAAAGGCCACCTGCCTGCATTATCTTGGCGTGATGCCCTCAATGCTGATGGGCGCGCCCGAAAGCCCGGCGGACCGAGACCATGCGGTGCGCTTTGGCTTTGGTGCCGGAGTCGATCCGAAACTGCAGGCCAATTTCGAAGCCCGCTTCGGCTTTTCCCTGGTCGAGGCCTGGGCGATGACCGAAACCGGGGCCGGTGCCGCGATCTCGGCCCATACCAAGGACCGGCTGGTCGGGCGCGCCTGTCTTGGCAGCCCCTCCAAGGCGGTGGAGCTGCGCATCGTCGATGACGCCGGGGCCGACGTGCCACCGGGCGCGCCGGGTGAGCTGTTGATCCGACGCAGTGGCGATGATCCGCGTCTGGGCTTCTTTACCTGCTATTACAAGAACCCTGAGGCCACGGCCGAGGCTTGGGAAGGCGGTTATTTCCACACCGGCGACATCGTGCGACAGGACGAGATGGGCAATATGTTCTTTGTCGACCGCAAGAAGAACGTGATCCGCCGCTCGGGCGAGAATATCGCGGCGGTCGAGGTGGAATCGGTGCTGATGCGCCACCCCGACATCACCGCCGCAGGGGTGGCCCCGGTGCCCGACGCGGTGCGCGGGGACGAGGTGTTTGCCTGCCTGACGGTCGCGGACCCCTCGCCGCAAAAAGCGCGCGAGATCGCGGATTGGGCGCTGACGCGCATGGCCTATTACAAGGTGCCCGGCTACATCGCCTTTGTAGACGCGCTGCCGCTGACCGCCACGCAAAAGATCCAGCGCGCGACGCTCAAGGTGCTGGCCGCCGATCTGTTGGCGGCAGGCAAGGCGCATGACCTCACCGCACTTAAGAAACGGCAGGTGGCCTGATGGCACGACGGCAAGGCTATGACGGCGTGGTTGTCACGGCTCCGGTTTCGGTGCCTTACGAACGCTATTCGATCGAAACCGCGCATTGGTGGATTGCCCGCGCCCTGCGCGCCAGCCTGCAGGCGGCGGGTCTGAAACCACTGGAGATCGACGGGTTTACCGTCTCCAGCTTCACCCTTTCGCCGGATACCGCCGTCGGACTGACCCAGCATCTGGGGCTGTGCCCGCGCTGGCTGGATCATATCCCGATGGGCGGGGCCAGCGGTGTCGTGGCGCTACGCCGGGCCGCCCGCGCGGTGCAGGCGGGGGACGCCGATATCGTGGCCTGCGTTGCCGGGGACACCAACCATATCGACAGTTTCCGCACCCTGTTGTCGGGCTTTTCGCGCTTTGCCTCGGATGCGTCCTATCCCTATGGCTTTGGCGGGCCGAACGTGAATTTCGCCCTTTTGACAGACCGTTATATGCAAGAATTTAATGCAACGCGTGAGGATTTCGGACGCATCTGCGTGGCACAGCGCGACAATGCCTTGCGCTATCCCAATGCAATGATGAAAAAACCGCTGACGCTTGAGGATTACCTGAATGCCCGCGCCATTGCCGACCCCATCGCGTTGTTTGATTGCGTGATGCCCTGTGCCGGATCTGAGGCCTTTCTTGTGATGCGCGAGGACGAAGCGATCAAACGCGACCTTCCCTTTGCCCGCATCAAGGGCACGATCGAACGCCACAACGCCCATGCCAGCGACCCGATCCAACTGCGCGGTGGTTGGACGCTGGACGTGGATGATCTGTATGACATGGCGGGCTGTGCGCCCACCGATATGGATCTGGTGCAGACCTATGATGATTACCCCGTCATTTCGATGATGCAGATCGAGGATCTGGGGTTTTGTGAAAAAGGCGGCGCGCCAGAGTTCCTGCGCAGCCGCGACATGACCGTGACCGGCGATTTCCCCCATAACACCAATGGCGGCCAGCTTTCCGCAGGTCAGGCCGGTGCGGCGGGTGGGTTCATCGGGCTGGTCGAGGCGATCCGGCAAGTCACCGGAACCGCCGCGGGCACTCAGGTCAAGGACGCCAGACGCGCGCTCGTTTCTGGTTTTGGCATGATCAACTATGATCGTGGCGTCTGTTCCAGCGCCGCCATTCTGGAGGGCACCGCATGAGTGACCCGTTGCAGCCCCCTCTCAAAAAGAACCCGCAAAAGCGCACCGTCTCCCCGACGCGCCCACCGGAAGGGCGCAGCCGCGCCGCGCTGGGCCTGACGGCGGCGGCGGCCGAGGGACGGTTCGCCCTGCAATGCTGCGCCGAATGTGGCGCGGTGCAATACCCGCCGCGCGATGCCTGTTCCACCTGTCTGTCGACCGAATTGCCGTGGCGCGATGTTTCGCCCAAGGGAACGCTGATCGCCGACACCTTCATCCGCGCCACCACCAGCCTGTATTTCCGCGACCGCCTACCTTGGCGCACCGGCACCGTGCAGCTTGATCTTGGCCCTTCGGTGATCTGCCATGTGCATGGCGATTGCGAAAAGGGCGCGCGGGTGGTGCTGCTGAACCGGCTTGATCGCGCCGGACAAGGGGTGCTGATCGCGACCCCCGAGAAAAGGACGCCGAACATGCAGGACGATCCGCAATTGCGCGCGATGAGTTCCGATCCCAATTATCGCCGCGTGTTGATCACCGACGCGCGCACCCCCAACGCGCCGGCGCTGGCAAAGGCCTTGCGGACAGCGGGTGCCGCGCATGTGTTCGTTGGCGAGGGCGAGACCTGGCGCCCCTATCCCGAACGTGCCGCGCTGGAGTCGCTGGGGGTGGAGTTTCTGCCTCTCGACGTGACCGATACCTCCTCGGTCAATCGCATGGCCGCCGAATATGGCAGCAAGGTCGACATCCTGATCAACAACGCTCGCTTTCTGCGCCCCGGCGGTGTGTTGGCGCGCGGCGATACCGGGTTTGCCCGCGACGAGATCGAGGTGAATTACCTCGGGCTGATGCGTCTGGCGCAAGCCTTTGGCCCTGCGATGTGCGCGCGCACCGGCGACGGGGTCAATTCCGCCGTCGCCTGGGTCAATATTCTCGCCGCAACCTCGCTGTCCAACAGCCCGGAAATGGGGTGTTTTTCTGCTTCTCAATCCGCCGCACGGGCGCTTAGCCAAAGCCTGCGGGGCGAATTCCGCAGCGCCGGATTGCGGGTGATGAACACCTATGTCGGCCCGACCGAGGATGACTGGCACCAACCCCTGCCACCCCCCAAAGTGACCGCGAACGCATTGGCGCGTGACGTGATCAAAGGGCTGACTGACGGGCTGGAAGATGTCTATTGCGGCGATGTCGCCAAGGATATGGCCGATAAATACAGGCGCGATCCCAAAGTGTTGGAGCGCGAACTTACCATGGGAGGTGAAGCATGACCTCGCCCCTTGCCAATCTCGCCAGTGCGCTTGCCAGCGGTGAAATCGAGGTGATCGATCTCACCCATACGCTTGACCCGGATTTTCCGGTCATCGTGCTGCCGCCCGAGTTCGGCCAATGCGCCCGCTTTCGCATGGAAGAGATCAGCGCCTATGACCATCGTGGTCCGGCATGGAAATGGCACAACATTTCCATGTCCGAACATACCGGCACCCATTTCGACGCGCCCAGTCACTGGGTCTCGGGGCGCGATCTGCCGCAATCGGCGGTGGACGAGATCCCGGTCGAACGCTTTGTCGGCCCCGTCGTGGTGATCGACTGTTCCGCGCAATCCGCCGAAGATCCCGATTTCCTGCTGCGCCCCGAGCATATCACCGCGTGGGAGGGCGAGCATGGCCCCATCCCGCCCGATGCCTGGGTGCTGATGCGCACCGACTGGTCCAAGAAATCCGGCGCCGCCTATCTCAATATGCATGACGACGGGCCACATTCCCCTGGCCCCACGCCCGAGGCGATCCGCTTTCTGATCGAGCAGCGCGCCATTCGCGGCTTTGGCACCGAAACCGTCGGCACCGATGCTGGCCAAGGCATGCATCTCAGCCCGCCCTATCCGGCGCATTTCCTGCTGCATGGCGCGGGGAAATACGGGCTGCAATGTCTGCACGGGCTTGACCGTTTGCCACCCACCGGCGCGGTGCTGATGGCCGCCCCGCTCAAGATCCGCAACGGCACCGGCAGCCCGCTGCGGGTGCTGGCGATGATCGAAAAGGACACCGCATGACCAAATACACTGCCGTCATCACCGGCGCCTCCAAGGGCATCGGCGCCGATCTGGCCAAACGCCTGCTGGAGCGTGGCTATCGCGTGATCTCGGTTGCGCGCCACGATCCCGATTTCAGCCATGACAACCTGACCAGTGTGCGGTGTGACCTGCTGCACGCTGACGCGGTGGCCCAGACCGCCGCCGAGATCGCCGCCGCGCATCAGGTCACCCACCTGATCCATAATGCCGGGTTGATCTGGCCCAATCTGCTGGAAGACGCGACGCCAAACGATCTCTTGGGCCTGACCCAGATCCACCTTGGCAGCGCGCTGACCTTGCTGCAGGCGTTTCTGCCAGCGATGAAGGCCGCAGGCTTTGGCCGCATCGTCTTCAACGGCTCGCGCGCCGCGCTTGGTGTGCCGACCCGCACCGCCTATTCCGCGACCAAGGCCGGCATGATCGGCATGGCACGCACTTGGGCGCTGGAACTGGCACCGCACGGGATCACCGTCAACGTGGTGGCCCCCGGGCCGGTGCGCACCGACAATTTCTGGGGCATCATCGAAAAGGACAGCGATCAGGAGGCCGCACTGGCCGGACGCATCCCGGTGGGGCGTCTGGGCGAGGTGCGCGACATCTCCAACGCCTTCCTTTTCTTTTGTGACCCAGAAAACAGCTTTGTCACCGGTCAAACGCTTTATGTGTGCGGTGGGGCCAGTATCGGCACCCTGCAATTGTGACAGCCGACGACAAGGCCACTTGCGTTCGTTAACTTGTACCCAAACTAAAAATAAAAAAACCAAGACCCAACAGCAGAGGACCACTCCCATGACACTGAAACGTCTGATCACCACATTTGCCGCCGGGATCACCGCGGCAGGACTCACCGCCAGCGCGGCGCTGGCCCAGACCGAGCTGACCTATTCCTCGTGGATTCCGTGGAGTCACCCGGTCAACCTCAACATTTACATCCCCTGGATCGAAGCGATCGAGAAAGAAAGCGAAGGCCGCATCACCTTCAAACGGCTGCCCAAACCTGTCTCCTCACCGCCTGCGGCGCTGGACGCGGTGCGCACCGGTCAGGCCGATGTCTCCTTTTCTGTGCATGGCTATGCCCGCAAACAGTTCACCGCCTACCTCTTTGCCGAACTGCCGCTGATGGGCGACAGCGCCGAGGCCACCTCGATCGCGCTGCAACGCACCCATGACAAGTTTCTCGCCGACAAGGACCTGTACAAGGGCGTCCATCTGGTCGGCATGATGATGCACGGCCCCGGTCAGGTGCATCACACCAAGAAGCTGATCGAAAGCCCGGCCGACATGGAAGGCCAGAAGATGCGCACCGGCGGCCCGATCCCGATGGCCATCACCGAGGCCTGGGGCGGCGTGTCAATCCGCCAGCCATCATCGAAATCCTATGAGATCCTGTCCTCGGGCATCGCTGACGGCATCATGTTCCCCTATGAGAGCGTGACCAGCTTCAACCTGACCAACGTCACCAAATACTCGACCAACGTGCCGGGCGGCTGGTATTCCTCCAGCCACTTCCTGTTCATCAACCAGCGCGCCTATGACAAGCTGCCGGACGAGGACAAGGCCATCATCGACAAATACTCTGGCGAAGCTTTCGCCAAACTGGCGGGTCATGGCTGGGACGTGATCAACACCAAGGGGCTTGAGGATCTCAAGGCCAATGGCAACACCATCGTCGATGCCTCCCCCGCACTGATGAGCGCCATCACCGAGTTGCGCGACGGCTTCCTCGCCGATTACTACGTCGCGGCCGAAGCCGAAGGTGTCGATGGCAAGGCCATGTACGCATACTTCAAGGCCCAGATGGCCGAACTGACGGCCGAATAAGGCCCGGGGAGCATCCGACGTGGACATTCAAAGCACTTATGGGACCGCGGATCATATCCGCGGTTTCACCCCGCTGGCGCGTCTTCTGTCGCGCATCGCCTGCCTGCTGCTGTTCTCGATGATGATCATGACCTTTGTCGATGTGGCTGGCCGATACCTGTTTTCCGCGCCCTTACCCGCGGCCTATGAAATGGTGTCGCTGATGATGCCGGCGATCATCTTCTGTGCGCTGCCACTGACCGTCCTGCGCGAGGGTCACGTCACCGTTGATCTGCTCGACCATCTCATCCCGGCGCCGCTGGCCCGGCTGCAGTCGGTGGCGGTGCATCTGTTCAGCGCCACGGCGCTGGGGCTGATCACCTGGCGGCTGGCGGTCAAGTCGATGGACCAACGCTATTACGAAGAGGTGACGGATGAACTCTATCTCAACCTTTGGCCGTTCAGCGCCCTGATGGCCGTCCTGTGCGCCGTGGCCACGCTGTCCGCACTTGCCAATATCATGCTGGTGATATCCGGCAGAAAGATCCGGGGATAAACCGACATGACCGAAGCCCTCGTCGGCCTTGCCGTCCTGCTGATCCTTGCCTTCCTGCGCATTCCCATCGCCTTTGTGATGGCATTGGTGGGCTTTGCCGGCATGGCCTGGGTCAACAGCCCGATGGCCGCGCTTTACAACGTCGGCCAGACCGCGTTTGACGCCGCCATAAATTATGAACTCTCGGTCGTGCCGCTATTCGTGCTGATGGGCAATTTCGTCGCCCGCGCCCGGCTCGCGGCCGAGCTTTACAATGCCTCCAACGCCTTTCTCGGCCACCGCAAGGGCGGGCTTGCCATGGCCACGGTCGTGGCCTGCGGCGGGTTCTCGGCGATCTGCGGATCGTCGCTGGCCACGGCGGCGACCATGTCCAAGGTCGCGATGCCCTCGATGCGGCGGTTCGGCTATTCGGATTCGCTGGCCACCGGCTCAATCGCGGCGGGCGGTACGCTGGGCATCCTGATCCCACCCTCGGTCATGCTGGTGATGTACGGCATTCTGACCCAGCAAAGCATCGGCAAACTGTTTGCCGCCGGTATCCTGCCCGGCGCGATCGGCATGCTGTTTTACCTGCTGGCGGTGCGCTGGGTGACATGGCGTCGCCCGCAAGAGGGCCCTGCCGCCCCTCGCCAGACCTGGCCGGAACGGCTGCGCGCGCTGCGCTCGGTCTGGGGCGTTCTGATCCTGTTCATCGTGGTGATGGGCGGCATCTATGGCGGTATCTTCTCTCCCACCGAAGCGGCGGGTATCGGCGCGCTCGGCTCGTTCCTTTTCGCGCTCTTTCGTGGTGCGCTGAACTGGAACGTGTTCATGGAAATCCTCGAGGAAAGCGTCGCCACCACGGCGATGCTGTTTGCCGTGCTGATCGGGGCGCTGTTGTTCGCGAACTTCATCAACCTGACGGACTTTCCGCAGGCGCTGGTGCGGATCGCGATGCAGTTTCAGGAAACCCCGTGGCTGGTGATCACCGCCATTCTGGTGATCTACCTGCTGTTGGGCTGCGTGTTCGAGAGCATGTCGATGATCCTGCTCACGGTGCCGATCTTCTATCCGCTGGTGATGCAGCTGGGCTATGACCCGATCTGGTTCGGGATCGTGGTGGTGGTGGTGACCGAGATCAGCCTGATCACCCCGCCGGTCGGTCTCAACGTCTTTGTGCTGCGCGGCGTGCTGCCTGACGTGAGCACCGGCACCATCTTCAAAGGGGTCACGCCGTTTTGGGTGGCCGATATCTTCCGGCTGTCGCTGATCGTGCTGGTGCCTTGGATATCGACCTGGTTGGCCACCTATGTGGTCTGAGCGATGTCTAGGCCGCGACGGTAAAGCCGACGCGGCCCAGCCCCCCCATCGTGACCTCCACCTGCCGCGCTTCCGGGTCCAGGACCCGCAGCGGCAGGTGGGTGCCGCACATCACCACCATGCCGGGGTCCAGCCGCTGCCCGCGCCGGGCCAGATGCCCGATCAGCCAGGCCACCGCATCGCAGGGGTGCTGCGGTGCCGCGCCGGTGGCCGTGCCCACCCGCGCGCCGTCCAGATCAAGCGTCACCTCCAGCGCGTCAAGATCAAGCGCATCGGGCGCGATGCTGCCACGGCCCAGCACGATCCCGGCGTTGAACACATTGACCGCGATCGCCTGCGCCAGTTCGACCTTTGGCATCGGAACGCCACGCTGGTCGATCAACTCGATCGCCGGGCGAAAACACACGATCGCGGCCATCGCGGTGGCCCGGTCCACCGGCCCGTCCAGATCCGCCACCCCCGGCCCCATCACCGCGGCAAGCTCGGGCTCGATCCCGATTTCCTGAAACCGGGAGCTGTGCAAAACGGCATCGCTTTCGTACATTTCATCGGCAAGGATGCGCCCCGCCGCCGGGTCCGACACCCCGAAATGCGCCATCTGCGGCGCCCCGTTCACCGCCAGTTTGTGCCCGCCCACGCGCGCATTGGTGGCGGCGACAAGTGCCTCCTGAAACGCATAGGCGGTCTCAAACGGCGCGCCCTCCAGCCCCTCGGGCATCTCATAGGCGCGCACCTCGGCCCGTGCCGTTGCGGCGGCGGCGGCCAAGCCCTGCAATTCCACGCTCAATTCTCTGCTCATCGCGGCAAACTCCCTGCCAATTTTTTCTTTTGTCCCGCCCATGTTGCCGCCCACAAGCGGCGAAATCCAGACCGAACCGCTTCCTCGGAGGACTTATGACCGACCCTGCTTCCAAACCCCGCAAACTGCGCTCCCGCGTGACCACAGACGGGCTTGACCGGGTGCCGCACCGGGCCTTTTATCGTGGCATGGGCCTTGATGACGATGCCATCTCGCGCCCGATGATCGGCGTGGTCAGCACCGCCGGAGAGACCTCGCCCTGCAACGCAAATCTGGGCGATCAGGCGGCGCATGCCTATCGCGGCGTGCAAGAGGCCGGCGGAACCCCGCGGGAATTCACCACCATTTCGGTCTCGGACGGGTTCTCGATGAACCATCAGGGCATGAAAAACTCGCTGATGTCGCGCGAGGTGATCGCGGATTCCGTCGAACTGGTGATGCGCGGGCACGCCTATGACGGGCTGGTGGCCTATGGCGGCTGCGACAAGAACCTGCCTGCGATGATCATGGCGATGGTGCGGCTGAACACGCCGTCGGTTTTTGTCTATGGCGGCTCGACCCTGCCGGGGGAGTACAAGGGCAAGACGATCAGCATCCTCGACACTTATGAGGGCGCTGGCGCGGTGATGACCGGCGAGTTGGATCAGGCCGAGTTGGACGCGATGGAGCGCGCGGCAATGCCCACCGTCGGCGCCTGCCCCGGCCAGTTCACCGCCAATACCATGGGCATGGTCGCCGAGGTTCTGGGCGTCTCGCCGCTGGGCTCGGCGCTGATCCCGGCGGTGTTTGCCGAACGTGCCGCGCTGGGCCGCAAGGCGGGCAAGATGGTAATGCAGATCCTTGAGAAGAATGGCCCGCTGCCGCGCGATCTGATCACACGTAAAAGTCTGGAGAACGCCTGCGCCATCGTCGCCGCTACCGGAGGCTCGACCAATGCCGGGATGCACCTTTGCGCCATCGCGCATGAGGCGGGCATCCCGTTCACCATGGATGATGTCGGCGCGGTTTTTGAGCGCACACCGCTGATCGGCAACCTGCGTCCGGGGGGGCAGTATTACGCGCTCGACGTGCACCGGTTGGGCGGTGTGCCGGTGATCGTCAAGGAATTGATCGCCAACGGCCATATGCACGGGGACACCCTGACCCTGACGGGCCAGACGCTGGCCGAGGCGGTGGCCGATGCCCCTGCCCCGGATGGCGACGTGATCCATCCGGTATCCAACGCGCGCGACAGCTCTGGCGGGGTTATCGTGCTGAAAGGCAATCTTGCGCCGCTGGGTGCCTTCATCAAGGTGGCCGGGTTGAAGACCCGTGTGCATGAAGGGCCAGCCCGCGTGTTTGAAAGCGAAGAGGAGTGCATGGCCGCCGTGCGCAAACGCGATTACGCCGAGGGCGAGGTCATCATCATCCGCAACGAGGGGCCAAAAGGCGGCCCGGGCATGCGCGAGATGCTGGGGCCGACGGCGGTGATCTATGGTCAGGGCATGGGCGAAAAGGTGGCCTTGGTCACCGATGGCCGCTTTTCCGGCGCGACGCGGGGCATGTGCATCGGCTATCTCTCGCCCGAGGCGGGCGATGGTGGGCCGCTGGCGCTGGTTGAAAACGGTGATTTGATCCGTATCGACACCCGCGAGGCCCGCGCAATCGACCTGCTGGTGGATGCGGCGACGTTGGAGCAACGCCGCACCGCGCTGGCGGCCCGCCCGCCGCGCCGCCTTGCCGGGGTGCATGAGAAATACGCCGCCCAAGTTCAAAGCGCCTATTACGGTGCGGTGACCCATTCTGGCGCGGCCGAGTGGCCGATGGATGGGCTTGACGATGAATAAGCCGCGACTGGGATATCGACTGGGGTATCTGGGCACCGGGCTGATGGGCGGGCCGATGGTGTTGAACCTGCTCAAGGCGGGCTATGAGGTAACGGTCTGGAACCGCACCGCGTCGAAATGCGACGCGGCGGTCGCCGCCGGGGCGCGCCGTGCCGACAGCCCGGCGGATCTGGCCCGGCAAAGCGATGTGGTCATGGCCTGCCTGACCAATGCCGCCGCGGTCGAGGCGGTGCTGTTCGGCGCGAATGGCATCGCCGAGGTAGCGGGGCCGCAGCTTTTCGTCGACTTTTCCTCGATGGACCCTGAGCAGACCAAAGGTTTTGCGGATCGGTTGCGCGCGGCGAATGGCATGGGCTGGGTGGATGCCCCGGTCTCGGGCGGCACACCGGCGGCAACCGCTGGCGCGCTGACCATCATGGCGGGCGGCGCGAAGGCGGATTTCGCGCTGGCCGAACCGGTGATGGCCCCGCTGGCACAGCGGGTCACCCATATGGGCCCGGTCGGCAGCGGCCAGATGACCAAGTTGGTCAATCAGATTATCTCGGGCTGCACCATGGCGGTGGTGGCCGAGGCGGTGCAGTTCGCCAAGACCAAGGGCGTCGATGCCACCCGCCTGACCGAGGCACTCGCCGGCGGGTTTGCCGATTCAAAGCCGTTTCAACTGCTGGCCCCGCGCATGGCGGCGAAGACGTTCGAGAATCCGCTGGGCACGGTGGCGATGATGCTGAAGGATCTCGACACCGTGGCACAGGTCGGCGACGACAACTCAGCGCTGCCGATGACCGAAACCGCCCGCGCCCTGATGCGTGCGGCCTGCGATCAGGGCCACGCGCAGGACGATATCTCGACCATTATTCTTGCCTTGAAAGGACGGACATGACCACCATCGGCATGATCGTGCCCCCCGCCGCCGGGGCTGTGCCACCAGAGCCGCCGCAGCTTTATCCCGATCTGGAGTTTATCGCGACCGGGCTCGCCATCCCAGAGGTGACGCCAGAGGGCTTCAATCAGGTGATCGACCGGCTGTCCGATCTGGCCGCTGACCTCAAGGCGCGCGGGGCGCAAGCGATCTCCTTGATGGGCACCTCGCTCAGCTTCTATCGCGGGCCGGAGGGCAACGCCGAGGTGTTGCGAGCCTTGCGCACGGGCAGCGGGGTACCGGTGACGACAATGACCGACTCGGTGCTGGCCGCGCTGACTGCGGTCGGGGCGAAACGGGTTGCCGTCGCCACCGCCTATACCGATCCGGTCAATCAGGCGCTGACCCGCTATCTCACCGCTTTCGGCTATGAGGTGGTGGCGCTGGAGGCGATGCATCTGAAAACCGTGGACGAGGTTTTTGCCACCACCGATGACGACCTGATCGCGCTGGGGAACCGGGCGATCAAGGCGGCGCCGGGGGCCGATTGCCTGTTCATCTCCTGCGGTGGTTTGCACACATTGCCGGTGATCCCGGTGCTGGAAACGGCCCATGATCTGCCGGTGATTTCCAGCGCCACCGCCGGGGCCTGGGGGGCGGCGCGACTGGCGGGGCATTCTGGCCGCACGCCGGGGTATGGGCGGCTGTTCGAGGTCTGAGCCCCGACGCCCGACCAAGGCAAAAACCAAAGGGCCGCCCCGCTGCCGGGACGGCCCTTTCTTCATAGGACTGTGGCCCGCCTATTGCGGAATATAGGCCGTGGCCTCGATCTCCAACAGCGCCTCGTCTTCCAGCAGATCCGCCACCACCAACAGCGACATGGCTGGAAAATTGCGCCCCAGAACCGCGCGATAGGTTTTGCCGATCTCGCCCTGATGCGCCATGTATTCCGCCTTGTCCTTGACGAACCATGTCAACCGCGTGACGTGCTCGGCCCCGCCACCTGCGGCCTTAACCACATCAAGGATATTCTTCAGCGCCTGCTCCATCTGACCGATGAAATCATGGCGTTCGAACTTCTGCTCGGCGGTCCAGCCGATCTGGCCGCCCACATAAAGCGTCCCGTCCTGTGCCAGAATACCGTTGGCATAGCCTTTGGCCGGGGCCCATCCTTCGGGTTGGATAACCGTGTTCGTCATGTCGTGCCTTTCTGTTCGCTATTGTCTCAGGTGACCCGCGACCGGGTCTGATATTTCTCATCGCGCCACAGCGCGTTGCCGATCACATCCTCGATGATCTCGGCGGCGGCGATCACGTCGCCCTCGTCGATGTAAAGCGGCGTAAAGCCAAAGCGCATGATGTCGGGGGCGCGGAAATCGCCGATCACGCCACGATCGATCAGCGCCTGAATCGCCGCATAGCCATGTTCGAACTTGAACGAGACCTGACTGCCCCGGATCGCGCCATCGCGCGGGGTCGCCAGTTCCAATTGCGGGCAACGGGCCTCGATCTCGACGATGAAGCGATCGGTCAGGGCCAGCGAGGCGGCGCGCAGATCCGCCATATCCACCCCGTCCCAAGCGGTCAGCGCCTGTTGCAGCACCGTCAATTGCAGGATCGGCGGCGTGCCCACCCGCAAGCGTTCGGTCGACATCGCGGGGCGATAGTGCCGCTCCATCGCGAAGGGCGCATCATGGCCGAGCCAGCCCGACAGCGCCGGTTGCACATCCTGCACGATATCCGGGCGTGCATAGATGAAGGCCGGCGCACCGGGGCCGCCATTGAGGTATTTATAGGAACACCCAACCGCGAATTCGGCATTGCTGCCGGTCATATCCACCGGCACCGCACCGGCGCTATGGGCCAGATCCCAGATCATCACCGCGCCCGCGTCATGGGCCAGCTTGGTGATCGCATTCATGTCGTGCATCCGGCCTGTGCGGTAATCGACCTGCGTCAGCATCACCACCGCAACCTCATCTGTGATGGCCTCGGCCACCGCCTCGGGATCGGGCGCGCGCAATTCATAGCCCTGCCCCAACAGCCCGACCAACCCTTCGGCCATATACAGATCAGAGGGGAAGTTTCCATTGTCCGACAGGATCACGCGGCGATCCGGGCGTATTTTCAACGCCGCCGCCAGCGCCTGATAGACCTTGATCGACAGCGTATCACCCGTGGCGACCGAGCCCGCCGGCGCGCCGATCAATTCCCCGATCCGGTCCCCGACCACGCGCGGCAGATCCATCCAGCCAGCGCTGTTCCACGCCTTGATCAGCTCGCCGCCCCACTCGGCGCGCATCGCCTCGCTGACCCGCTCCACCGCGCCCTTCGGCAGCGGCCCCAGCGAGTTTCCGTCAAGATAGATAACCCCCTTGGGCAGATCGAACAGATCCTTCCGGGGCAATGATGATTGGCTCATTCTACAGTTCTCCGCGCAAATGCCACAGTTCGGGAAACAGCTCCACATCCAGCATCCGGCGCAGATATTGCACCCCCGAGGTGCCGCCGGTGCCGCGTTTGAACCCGATCACCCGTTCCACCGTGGTGACATGGTTAAAGCGCCAGCGGCGGAAGTAGTCCTCCAGATCCATCAGCTTTTCAGCCAGCTCATAGAGCGTCCACCATTGCTCGACGTTCTCATAAACCTGTTTCCATTTCGCCTGCACCTCTGGCACGGCCTTGTGCGGCTGGTCCAACTGCGGTGCGGGAACTTTGGCGTCGGGCCCGTCGATGGTGGTGAACAAAAGCCGGATCACCTCGTCGTAAAAGCTGGGCCGGGCCAGTTCATCCGCCAGCAACTGATGCACCTCGGGCACATGCTCATGGGGTTTGAGCATATTGGGATTCCGGTTGCCCAGAATGTATTCGATCATCCGGTACTGATAGGATTGGAACCCCGACGACGGCCCAAGCGCATCGCGGAACTGGGTATAGTCCGCCGGTGTCATCGTGCGCAGCACATCCCAGGCGTTGTTGAGCTGCTCAAAAATGCGCGACACCCGCGCCAGCATCTTGAACGCCTGCGGCATCCGTCCCGCGTTCATCGCCACGCGCGCCGCCGCCATTTCGTGAATGGCCAGCTTCATCCACAGCTCGCTGGTCTGGTGCTGGATGATGAACAGCATCTCATCATGCGCGGTGCTCAGCGGGCGCTGCTGCTCCAGCAAGGTGTCGAGCCCAAGATAATCGCCATAGGACATGGCATCGGCAAAGCTCATCTTGGCGCCCTCGGTACCGGGGTTATAGGCAGAGCCGGTCATTCTGTTTCCTTCAGTCTGAAGCGTTGAATCTTGCCGGACTCGGTCTTGGGCAATTCCTTGGCGAAGACAACCGAGCGCGGGTACTTAAAGGGCGCGATCACCGCCTTGACGTGATCCTGCAGCACCTTGACCATCAAATCGCCCGGCAGATGGCCCGCGCCAAGAACCACATGCGCCTGCACGATCTGGCCGCGCGCCTCGTCGGGGGCGCCGATCACCGCGCATTCCAGCACCGCCTCATGCGCCAGCAGCGCCGCCTCGACCTCGGGCCCCGCGATGTTATAGCCCGACGACAGGATGATGTCGTCATTGCGCGCGGCAAAGTGAAAATAGCCGTCCTCGTCCTGAACAAAGGCATCCCCGGTGACGTTCCAACCGTTCTGGACATATTCAGCCTGCCGCTCGCCGTAAAGATAGCGACAGCCGGTCGGACCACGCACCGCAAGCCGCCCAACCTCACCGCGCGCCACCTCGGCCCCGTCCGGCCCGATGACCTTTGCCTCATAGCCGCTCACCGGTCGGCCGGTGCAGGCGGGCTTGTGGTCATCAAACCGGTTGGTAACAAAAATATGCAGCATCTCGGTCGCACCGATCCCGTCCAGCATCGGCTTGCCGGTCTGTTTGATCCAAGCGTCATAGACCGGCGCAGGCAAGGTTTCACCGGCCGAGACCGCAGCGCGCAGCGACGACAGATCGGCCCCCGCATCCATCGCCACCAACATCGCGCGATAGGCGGTCGGCGCGGTGAAACAGACGGTCGCCTTATATTTTTCGATGATCTCGATCATGTTGGGGGGCGAGGCGTTTTCCAACAAGGTCGCCGCCGCCCCGAACCGCAGCGGAAAGATCGCGAGCCCGCCAAGCCCAAAGGTAAAGGCCAGCGGCGGCGAGCCGATGAAGATATCCTCTGGCGTGACGTTCAGCACCTCTTTGGCATAGCCGTCGGCGATGATCAGCAGATCGCGGTGAAAATGCATCGTCCCCTTGGGCTCGCCGGTGGAACCCGAGGTAAATCCGATCAGCGCCACATCGTCCTGCGATGTTTCTACCGCGTCGAACTTTACCGGTTTTTGCAACGCCAGCCGATCCAGTTCCGCGTCGTGGTTCGAGGTGCCATCGAACCCCACCACGGTTTCCAGCACGTCGCTGCCCTTGGCGCAGGTGATCATCTCTTCCATCAGGCGGGTATCGCACAGCGCATGGGTGATCTGCGCCTTGTCGACGTATTTCGCCAACTCGCCCGCGCGCAGCATCGGCATGGTATTGATCACCACCGCCCCGGCCTTGGTTGCCGCCAGCCAGCAGGCCACCATCGCCGGGTTGTTGGCGGAGCGGATCATCACCCGGTTGCCGGGCTTGACGCCGAAATCATCGACCAGCACATGCGCCAGACGGTTGGTCCAGTCGCTGAGCTCCTTATAGGTGCGCCGCCGCCCGTTGCCGATCAGCGCGATATGATCGCCAAAGCCTTTCGCGACCATGGCGTCCGTCATCTCCACCGCAGCGTTCAGCCGGTCGGGATAGTCAAAGCCATCAAGCAACAGGTCAGGCCAGGTCTCTGGCGCCGGCAGGTTGTCGCGGCTGAACGTGTCGGTATGGGCAGATGGTCTGAGCATTGGGTCTTCCCTCTCCTGAATGGAACCGGGATCCGCCGTCTGGCGCGGCGTTCTCCCGGACCTGTTTTTCCTGTCTTAGCCTTGCTGAAACGCCCCAAGCGCCTGGCGCGCGATCACCACACGCTGCACATCCGAGGCGCCCTCGTAAATGCGCAGGGCGCGGATGTCGCGATAAAGCCGCTCCACCGTCTCGCCCGAGCGCACCCCGTCGCCGCCGTGAAGCTGCACCGCCTTGTCGATCACCAGTTGCGCATGATCGGTGGCGAACAGCTTGGCCATCGCCGCCTCTCGCGTGACCCGTGGCGCGCCGCTATCCTTGGTCCATGCGGCGCGGTATACCAGCAGCGCGGCGGCATCCACATCCAGCGCCATATCGGCGATATGCCCCTGCACCATCTGCAACTCGAACAGCGGCGCGCCTTGCACCTTGCGGCTGCTGACCCGCGCCAGCGCCTCGTCCAGCGCCCGGCGGGCAAACCCCAGCGCGGCGGCCGCAACGGTCGAGCGGAACACATCCAGCACCGACATGGCGATCTTGAACCCGGCACCGGGCGCCCCCAGCAAAGCCGAGGCCGGAATGCGACACTCGGTGAAGCGCAGCGTCGCCAGCGGGTGCGGTGCGATCACCTCCAGCCGCTCGGCGATCTCCAGCCCCGGCGTGTCCGCCGGCACGATAAAGGCCGACAACCCCTTGGCGCCGGGCGCCTCGCCGGTGCGGGCAAATACGGTATAGACATCCGCGATGCCGCCGTTCGAAATCCAGGTCTTCTCGCCGTTCAGAACATAGAAATCCCCGTCCCGCGTGGCGGTCATGGTCGAATTGGCAACGTCCGAGCCCGAGGCCGGCTCGGTCAGCGCAAAGGCGGAAATCGCCTTGCCGGCCCGCGTCTGTGTCAGCCACTCGGCGCGCTGCTCCGGGGTCCCGAACAGCGAAATCGCCCCGGTCCCCAACCCCTGCATCGCAAAGGCAAAATCAGCCAACCCGTCATGGCGCGCCAGCGTCTCGCGGATCAGGCACAGGCTGCGCACGTCCAGCCCGGTGCCGGTCGCCGGATCAACGGCGGAATGGGTCAGGAACCCGGCCTCGCCCAGCCCGGTGACCAGCGCGCGGCAGGCAGCATCGGTATCGCCGTGATCGATGGCGGCGAGATGCGTGCCCGCCCAAGTCTCCAGCGCCTCGGACAGCGCGGCATGGCGCGGTTCGAAAAACGGCCAGCTCAGAAAACTGCGGTCAGACATTCGGGATCTCTCCTGCTTCTTCTTGGTCAAAATACTCCCGCCGGAGGCACCCGCCCCCGACGACAGGCCCGGCCCTTGCCGGACCGGGCGCTGGCTCAATCGCCCTCAAAGACGGGTTTTTCCTTGGCGACAAAGGCATGATAGGCGCGGTGGAAATCCTGCCCCTGCATACAGATCGCCTGCGCCTGCGCCTCGGCTTCGATCGCTTGATCCAGCCCCATCGACCATTCCTGCGCCAGCATGGTCTTGGTCATCATATTGGCGAAATTCGGTCCCGACGCGATGCGCGCGGCCATCTTCTGCGCCGTCGCGTCCAGTTCATCCGCCGAAACGACGCTGTTGAAAAAGCCCCAGGCGTGGCCCTCCTCTGCGCTCATCGCGCGGCCCAGATACAACAGTTCGGCAGCCCGGCCCTGACCGATCAGGCGCGGCAGGATCGCGCAGGCGCCCATGTCACAGCCCGCCAGCCCGACCCGGTTGAACAGGAATGCCACCTTCGCCTCGGGCGTTGCCACCCGCAGATCGGACGCCATCGCGATGATCGCCCCGGCCCCGGCACAGATGCCGTCCACGGCGGCGATAATCGGCTTGCCGCAGTTTTGCATCGACTTGACCAAGTCCCCGGTCATCCGGGTAAAGGTCAAAAGTTGTTTCATCGTCATCTTGGTCAGCGGCCCGATGATGTCATGCACATCCCCGCCCGAGCTGAAATTGCCGCCGTTCGAGGTGAACACCACCGCCTTGACCTCGTCATCATAGTGCAGGTCACGGAACCAGTCGCGCAATTCGGCATAGCTGTCGAAGGTCAACGGGTTTTTCCGCTCGGGCCGGTCCAGCGCGATGGTCGCGATGCCGTCTTTGATCTCGCATTTGAAATGCTGCACGTCGCTGCGCATGGTCAGTCTTTCTCCTCAAGTGTGTCGTTCAAATAATCAAGCCGGCGGATCATGCCCTCGACATCGTCGCCGTTGAGCCGATCCAGCATATCGTTGATCCAGTGTTCATGCGCCACCGCCTGCTCGGCAAAGGCGGTTTCGCCCTTGGGCGTCAGCCGCACCAGCGATGCACGCCGGTCCCCCGGCACCGCAACGCGCAACGCCAGCCCCTCTTCGGCCAGCCGGTCGACAATGCCGGTGACATTGCCGTTCGACACTCGCAGCATGCCCGAGATCTGCGACATTTTCAGCCCGTCCGGGCTGCGCGCCAGCGCCGACATCACGTCAAAACGCGGCAGCGTCGATTGATAGTCCTCGCGCAGGCGGCGCCGGATCTGGTCTTCGATCTGGTTGGAGGCCTTGAGCAGCTTGAGCCACAGCCGCAACCTCATCTTGGACAGCGGCTCTTGCCCCCCGGAGGCAACGGAGTGCGATTGCGGTGTCATGTCTCCCCCCCCGAAATGCTGAGCGCATGGCCATTGACCGAGCGCGCCGCGTCAGAACACAGCCACAGCGCGGCACCGGCCACTTCATCGGTCTGGATGAACCGCTTTTGCGGGTTGCCCGATTTCAGAGATTTTGCCGCCTGCTCCGCGCTCATGCCAGTGGTTTCGACGATATTGTCGATCGAACGCTCCAACAGCGGCGTTTCGATGAATCCGGGGCACAGGGCGTTGACCGTGATCCCGGTCGCGGCCAATTCCACCGACAGCGCCCGCGTCAGGCCCAGAACCCCGTGCTTGGCCGCGCAATAGGCCGCCACGTAAGGGTAGCCTTTCTGTGCTGCGGTCGAGGCCACGGCGATCATCCGGCCCCAGCCCGCCGCCTTCATGTCCGGCAGCGCCGCCTGCCAGCAATTCGACACCCCGACCAGATTGACCGCCAACATCGAATTCAGATGCTCTGGCGTCATCTTGGCAAAGGGCACGCTGTCGGCGGCGCCCGCGTTGGCCACCATGATCGAGATCGGCCCATGTTGCGCGCGCGCGGCGGCGAAGGCGGCCTGAACAGAGGCCGCATCCGTCACATCACACAGCTGATAGGGCAGCCCCTGCGCCTTGAGCGGTGCCTCGGAGCGGCCCATGATCGTGACCTGCGCCCCGGCCTCGGCCAGGGTGCGGGCGACATCCGCCCCCACCCCGGTGCCGCCACCGGTGACAACGGCATGTTTGCCCGCGAGGCTCATACCTTCATCGCCGCTTCTGCTTCGCGCTCACGTTCGGCCAGACGCCAGATCATATCGCGACCGGCGCGATAGGCATCGGGCCAGACCGCATGGCGATCGCCCAGTTGCGCGCCCGCATGCAGCGTCCAATAGGGATCAGCCAGATGCGCCCGCGCCAGACAGACCAGATCCGCCCGGCCCGCCATCAGGATCGAGTTGACGTGGTCGGCCTCATAGATATTGCCCACGGCCATGGTCTTGATCCCGGTCTCGTTGCGGATGCGATCCGAGAACGGCACCTGGAACATACGGCCATAGACCGGTTGTTCGTCCGACATGGTCTGCCCGGCAGAGACGTCGATGATATCCACGCCCGCCGCGTCAAACGCCTTGGCGATCTCCACCGCATCTTCGGGCAGGTTGCCCTCCTCCCCGACCCAGTCATGGGCCGAGATCCGCACCGACATCGGCTTGGCCTGCGGCCAGACCGCCCGCATCGCCTTGAACACTTCGAGCGGAAAGCGCAGCCGGTTTTCAAGGCTGCCGCCGTATTCGTCGCTGCGTTTGTTGGTTGCCGGCGACAGGAAGGAGCCGATCAGATAGCCGTGGGCGGCGTGAAATTCGATCATGTCGAACCCGGCCCGCTCGGCCATTTCAGCCGCCGCGACGAACTGATCGCGCACCATGTCCATATCGGCGCGGGTCATTTCACGCGGGGTTTGGCTGGCGGGTTTATAGGGCAACGGCGAGGGCGCGATAAGATCCCAGTTGCCCTGCGGCAGCGGCGCGTCGATGCCGCCATCCCAAGGCACACAGGTCGATGCCTTGCGGCCCGCATGTCCGATCTGGCAGCACATCTTGGCCAGCGTTTCCGCGTGTACGAAATCGGTCAGACGTTTCCACGCCGCCTCATGCTCGGGCGCATAAAGGCCGGGGCATCCGGGCGTGATCCGCCCCTCCGGGCTGATACAGGTCATCTCGGTATAGACCAGCGCCGCGCCGCCCTTGGCACGTTCGGAATAATGGCCGAAATGCCAGTCGGTCGGGCAGCCATCCACCGCCTTGTACTGCGCCATGGGCGAGACAACGATGCGGTCGATCAGGTCCATCTCGCGCAGTTTGAACGGCGCGAACATCGGCGCACGCACCGGCGCGTCCTCGGGGACACCGGCGTGAACCTGAAACCATTTCTCGGCCGATTCCAGCCATTTGGGATCGCGCAGACGCAGGTTTTCATGGGAAATCCGCTGCGACCGGGTCAACAGGGAATAGTTGAACTGAACCGGGTCCAGATCGAGATAGCGCTCGACCTCCTCGAACCACTCCAGCGAATTGCGCGCTGCCGATTGCAGCCGCAGAACCTCGACCCGCCGCTCTTCCTGATAGCGCTCAAAAGCGGCCTCAAGCGTGGGTTCCGTATGCACGTAGTTGGCTAGGGCAATGGCACTGTCAAACGCCAGACGAGAGCCCGACCCGATCGAGAAATGCGCCGTGGCCGAGGCATCGCCCAGCAACACGACATTCTCGTGATACCATTTTTCGCACAATACCCGGGGGAAGTTGATCCAGACCGCCGAGCCGCGCAGATGGTCGGCGTTCGACATCAGCTTGTGTCCGCCCAGATGATCCTCGAACACCTTGCGGCAGGTCTCGACGATCTCTTCCTTGCTCATATCCTCAAAGCCGAAATTTTCCCAGGTCTGCTGCGAACATTCGACGATGAAGGTCGCGGTCTTGTCATCGAATTGATAGGCATGCGCCCAGATCCAGCCGTGCTGGGTCTTTTCAAAGATAAAGGTAAAGGCATCATCAAACCGCTGATGTGTGCCCAACCAGATGAACTTGCATTTGCGGGTGTCGATATCGGGTTTGAAATACTCGGCGTATTCGGTGCGCACGCGGGAATTCAGCCCATCACAGGCCACCACCAGATCATAATCGTGCCGAAGGGATTCGGCAGTGTCGAACTCGGTCTCGAACCGTAGATCGACGCCCAACTCGCGGGCCCGATCCTGCAACAGGACCAGCATCTGTTTGCGACCGATCCCGGCGAACCCATGTCCGCCCGACACATTGCGCACGCCATCATGCACCACCGCGACATCATCCCAATAGGCGAAATGATCGCGGATGGATTCGGCGCTGACCGGATCATTCACGCGCAGGTTTTCCAGCGCATCATCGGACAGAACCACGCCCCAGCCGAACGTATCATTGGCGCGGTTGCGCTCGAACAACACGACCTCATGGCTCGGGTCGCGCAGCTTCATCGAAATCGCGAAATAGAGCCCTGCCGGCCCCCCACCCAAACACGCAATACGCATGAGGTCATTCTCCTATGGCTGTTTTCCAATGGCCGAACACCCGACCGTTGAGGAGAGGCTAGCGTGAGTCGAAATTTCCTTCAAGCTTAAACATTATATACATCAAACATCACTGATTGAACTTTCAAACAGACCATTTCAGACCTGCCTAAAAGGCGCACGCCGGTGCCACGCCCCTGAATCCGCTAGCGGGGCGCAGCAGCAGATATTGCAGACGCGATTGGCAAAGCGCCGTAGGTCGGGATAAGACCGGGATATGTCCGATCCGATTTCAACCATCCGCAATCTTGGCCCCGCGTCCGAGCAAAGCTTTGCGCGCGCCGGGATCCACACGGCTGACGCATTGCGCGCGCTTGGGGCCGATGCGGCCTATGCGCGGCTGCTGGCAGCGGGCACCCGGCCCCACTTCATCGGATACTATGCGCTTGTCATGGGGCTGCAGGGCCGCCCCTGGAATGATTGCCAGGGCGACGAAAAGGCGGCGCTGCGCCGTCGTTTTGACGCGATCCGGTCTGCGAGCAAGGGCGGCGCAGATCCCGCCCGCAGCGCGCTTGAGGCCGCGCTCGACGCCATCGGGGTGATCGAAAGGCGGCGCTGACCCAGCGGGTCGCGACAGAAACCGAAACACAAAAAAAGGCGGCCCGGACACCCGGACCACCCTTTCTCTTTTCGACGACTTTTGACGCCTATTCAACTCCGCGCGAGAGCTTACTTCGCGCCCTCCAGCACATGGCCATAAAGGTCGCGCAGCGTGCGCTTGAGAACCTTGCCCGTCGCGTTGAGCGGCAGCGCATCGGTGAACACCACCCGGTCGGGGATCTGCCAGCTGGCGATCTTGTCCTCGTAGTAGGCGCGCAGTTCTTCTTCGGTCGGGGTCTCATCCTCGGCCGGCACGGCGATCAGAATCGGGCGCTCGTCCCATTTCGGGTGTGGCACGCCGATCACCGCCGCATTGGCCAACTTGGGATGGCCCATGGCGATGTTTTCCAGCTCGACCGAGCTGATCCATTCGCCGCCCGACTTGATGATGTCCTTGGACCGGTCGCGGATGGTCATATAGCCATCCTCGTCCAGCGTGGCGACATCGCCGGTGGCGAACCAGCCGTCCTGCAGAATGTTCTGATCATCCATACGGAAATAGCTGTCCAGCACCCAATGCCCGCGCACCAGCAGATCGCCCTGTGCCTCGCCGTCATTGGGCAGGGTGTTGCCATGATCGTCGACGATCTTCAGCTCGACACCAAACGGCGGCCGACCCTGGTTTTCGCGCAGCTTGTGCTGCGCCTCTTCGGTCAGCGCCTTGTGCTTGGCCAGCGGCTGGTTCGAGGTGCCCAGCGGGCTCATCTCGCTCATGCCCCAAGCATGCACCGTCTCCACGCCATAGGTATCGCGGAATTCCGCGATCATCGAGGGCGGACAGGCCGAACCGCCGATCACGGTTCGGGCCAGGCTATCCAGTTTCGACCCCGCCTGGCGCGCATAGGTCAACAGCCCCAGCCAGATCGTCGGCACCCCCATTGCCAGCGTCACACCGTGGCCATCGATCAGCTTGACCAGCGCTTCACCAGACAGATCCGGTCCCGGCATCACCATCGCCGCCCCGGACATCGCGCAGCCATAGGGCGCGCCCCAAGCGTTGACGTGGAACATCGGAACCACCGGCATCACGATATCGCGCGCCGAATAGCCGATCACGTCAAGCGTATTCGACGCAAAAGCGTGCAGCACGGTCGAGCGGTGGGAGTACAGAACGCCCTTGGGATGCCCCGTGGTTCCCGAGGTATAGCACAGGCTCGAGGCGGTATTCTCGTCAAACTCGGGCCATTGGTAATCCGCATCTCCGGTCTGAATAAAATCATCGTAGAACATCACCCCCGGAAGCTGCTCGGACAGTTTGTCCTCATGCGGCCCCATCACGATCACATGCTCAAGCTTGGGCATTTGATCGCGCAGCTTTGCCACCAGCGGCAGGAAGGTGGCATCGACGAACAACACCTTGTCGTCGGCGTGATCGACGATATAGACAAGCTGCTCCGGGAACAGCCGGGGGTTGATCGTGTGACAGACGAAACCGCCCCCTGACGCCCCGTAATAGATCTCCAGATGGCGCCGGTTGTTCCAGGCGATGGTACCGCACCGCGCTTGTGGCTCCAGCCCCAGCTTGGTCAAGGCCGAGCCCAGCAGGCGCGCGTTGTGCCCCACCGCGCCCCAACTCGTCTCCTCGGCACCGCCGCCGGTCGTATTCACCGAAATGATCGGCGTGTCGGCGTGATACCGCACGGCGTGATCGATCAGGGACGAAATCAGCAAGGGTTTGGTCATCATCTGGCCAAGCATGGCGCACTCCTCGGTGTTGCCCTCGGGCGACAGCGGCCCGAACATTAAATTTTCGAGAAGCCTGAACGCCGCGCGATCCGGTCCGATCACGTCTGACGCCCATCTTCCTCCCACGCCGTTCCTGCCAAACCGCAAAGGGGCTGGCAATATCTTACGTTCCGTAAAACCCGACCGGGAAATAACTTTCCGTCACCCAGCAAACCGCCGGGCACAATAATCTTGCCGAGACGTCTTTACGCACGTAGCACAGCGGACATGGATTTACGCTATCTCACCCCGCTCACGCCCGCGGAGCAACTCGCCCAGGGTCTCGCCGCATCGCAACCGATGGCCATGGCCGACCGGGTGCGGTTTTCCGAACTCGACACCCAGAACCACGTCAACAACAAGGCCTATATCGACTGGTTCGAGAGGGTGCGGATCGTGCACCTGAACCAGGTGATCGTTCCGCACTATGCCCCCGGCCCCGCGCCCCGCGTCGCCCTGCACAGCGCCAGCATCCGCTATCACAAGGAAATGCTCGCGGAGGAGCCCTATATCGCCACAGCTGGCGTCGTGACCTTCCGCACCAGCTCTCTCACGCTGGAGCAACAGATCTGGTCCGGCGATCTGCGCGCCACGATGCAGGCCGTGATGGTCATGCTGCGCCCGGACGGCTCCGGCGCGCGCTATCCTTTGCCCGAAGATCTGTGCGCCCATTTCATCGCCGAAGAGGGCGCACGCCGTGACGCCTAGGCTAGGCTAGCCGCCATGCTGGCGCAAGTGATCGACCAGCGCCAGGGTTGAGCCATCCAACCCCTCGCCAGTCTCATCTCCTGCCAGTATCGGCGTCAGCCAGGTCGCCACCTCCTTGCCCAGTTCGACCCCGAACTGATCGAAGGAATTGATCCCCAGGATCACCCCCTCGACGAACACCCGGTGTTCGTAAAGCGCAATGAGCTGGCCCAGCACAAACGGGGTAAGCTGCGGATAGCTCAACGTGACCGAGGGGCGATTGCCCTCGAACACCCGATGCCGCGCCTGACGCTCCAGCTCGGCGCCCTGCATCCCCTGTGCTTCCATCATCGCGCGGGCCTGATCCAGCGAGCGGCCCAGCATCAGCGCCTTGGACTGAGCCAGACAATTGGCCATCAACAGCCGGTGGTGATGCGCCATTTCTGGTTCATGCCCCCGCGCCGCAATCAGGAATTCACAGGGCACCACATCGGTGCCCTGATGCAGCAGTTGGAAGAAGGCATGCTGCCCGTTGGTCCCCGGCTCGCCCCAGACAATCGGCCCGCTGCGCCCCTCCAGCGCGCTGCCATCCATCGCCACCGACTTGCCGTTTGATTCCATCTCCAACTGCTGAAGATAGGCCGGCAGACGCGCGAGACGTTGGTCATAGGGCAGCACCGCGCGGGTCGGAAAGCCGCAGACACGGCTGTGCCAAAGCCCGGTCAGCGCCATCAGCACCGGCAGGTTTTCGCCCCAGGCGGCCGTGCGGAAATGGGCGTCCATCGCCTGCCCGCCGCGCAAAAACTCGACAAAGGTGTCCGGCCCGACGGCGATCATCAAGGGCAACCCGATCGGGCCCCAGATCGAATACCGCCCACCGACCCAGTCCGCGAACCCGAACACCCGCTCGGGCGGGATACCAAAGGCCCCGGCCAAGGCACCCGCGCAAGAGATCGCAGAAAACTGCCGCGCCGGATCGCCGCCCCCGCGTTGCATCCAGTCGCGCGCGCTGTGCGCATTGGTCATCGTCTCGACCGTGGTAAAGGTCTTGGACGACACATTGACCCAAGTGGTTTTCGGATCGAGCCCCTTCAGCGTGTCAGCAAGATGCGCCCCATCCACGTTGGAGACATAATGCAGCCGTGGTCCGTCATGATAGGGCGCCAGCGCCAGCGTCGCCATCGCCGGCCCCAGATCCGAGCCGCCGATCCCGATGCTGATGACATCGGTAATCGCCCCGCCAGAGCCGGACAGCGTCCCGTCGCGCAGCGCGCGGGAAAAATCCTGCATGCGCGCCAGACCGCTGCGCACCTGCGGCATCACATCCTGCCCCTCGACCAGCACCGGCCCGCCGTCAAGATTGCGCAGCGCCGTATGCAAGGCCGCGCGATGCTCGGTTTCATTGACCAGCGCGCCGCCAAACATCGCCGCGCGCCGCCCGGCCAGATCCACGCGGTCACACAGCGCAATCAGCGCCGCGCGGATCGACGCGTCAATCAAGGTCTTGGAATAATCCAGCCGCAGCGCGTCTGTTTGGGCGCTGAACCGTGCCGCACGCTCCGGATCTTCTTTAAACTGCCCGACGATCCGCCGCCCCTGCGTCCGGTCGTGCAGGGCTTTCAATTCCTGCCACATAAATCGCTATACCTCAAATCTTACTCTGAATCGCTCATCGGTTATTCTGCCCAATGTATCGTGGTGCCCTTCAGGATCGCCTGCACCGGGGCGTCCTGCGGGGAAAGGGAGGTCGCGCGATCCAGCGCCGCGCGTTTCTCCTCGCCATAAATCACCAGATGTTTCGACAGCGCCCCGTCCAGCACCCGCGCGCTCAGCGAGATCCGCGGCTCCGGAACGCCATCGGGGCGCAGCCTGGCCAGCACCGGCGCATCCGGCGCCAATGCCGCCGCCAGCCCCTCGGCGCCGGGAAACAGCGAGGCCACGTGCATGTCGCTGCCCATGCCCAGCAACAGAACCGAAATCGGCAGTTCCCGGGTCAGCCTCGCCTCGATCCCGACCAGCCCCTCATCGGCGCCGTCATCAGGCGCCCACAGCGGCAGGAACCGGGCGCGCGCGGCCCGATGGGTGATCAACCTCTCGCGGATCAGCCGCGCGTTGGAGCGGGAATGATCGGCCGGGACACAGCGTTCATCGGTGGGGAAAACATGCACCCTTTCCCAATCCAGATCGGCAGCGCAGAGCGTGTCGAACACCGCCCCCGGCGTCGTCCCCCCCGGCACCGCGAAAGAGGCGCTGTCATGGCGCAAAAGATGCGATTCCAGCTCTCCCGCCAGTCGGTTGGCCAGATCCATGGCCAGCATTTCCCGGTCCGGATACTCCACTAAGTTCATGGATTGATCCCTCGCCATCCTCTCCCGTCGCGCTTCATCAGCAGGTCCGCATCAACCGGACCGGTGGTGCCGATGACATAGGGTTTAGGCACATCGCCGCGCGACTGCCAGCCCGCAATCACCGGATCGGTCCAGGCCCAGGCCTCCTCGACCTCGTCGCCGCGCATGAACAAGGTCTGATTGCCCCGGATCACATCCATGATCAATCGCTCATAAGCATCGGCGGGATCGCGCCCGTCTGGCCCCAGCGCCTCGGCGAAACTCATGTCGAGCGGCACATCCACCAACCGCATGCCGCCCGGCCCCGGCTCTTTGATGGTCACATGCAGCGTGATCCCCTCGTTGGGTTGCAAGCGGATGGTCAGGGTATTGGCATGACGCCCCGCATCGGCGCCGAAAATCGAATGCGGCGCATCCTTGAACATCACGTTGATCACCGAGGATCGTGCCACCAACCGCTTGCCGGTGCGCAGATAGAACGGTGTCCCGGCCCAACGCCAATTGCTGATATGGGCCTTCAACGCGATATAGCTTTCGGTCGTGCTGCGCGGATTGCCCACCTCGTCGCGATAGCCCAGCGGCCCATCAGTCCCCGCAGGCACCGCGGGATCGGCGACATACTGGCCACGCACGATATGATGCGGCGACATCGCGTCCAGCGCGCGGATCACCTTGAGCTTTTCATCGCGCACCGCGTCAGGCTCGAACTTTGCCGGTGGTTCCATCGCGATCAGGCACAAAAGCTGCATCAGGTGGTTTTGCACCATATCCCGCATCGCGCCGGCGCGATCATAATAGTCACCGCGCCCGCCGACACCAACGGACTCAGCGACGGTGATCTGGATGTGATCCACATACTGGCTGTTCCACAGCGGCTCGAACAGCATATTGCCGAACCGCACCGCCATCAGGTTCTGCACAGTCTCCTTGCCCAGATAGTGGTCGATGCGATAAATCTCGCTCTCGTCGAACTGCTCGGCCAGCGTGGCATTCAACGCCCGCGCACTGGCCAGATCATGACCAAAGGGTTTTTCCACCACGATCCGCGTCAGATCCGAGACCAGACCGAATTCGCGGATCCGACGCGCCAGATCACCAAACAGGCTTGGCCCGACCGAGAAATAAAATGCCCGCACCCGCCCCGGCGTCAGCTTTGCGGCCAGCGCCTCCCAGCCCTTCGAGCCGCGAGCGTCGATCCGCTGATAGTCGACGCAGGCCAGAAATCCATCCAGCATCCCCGGCTCACCGGCCTGTTTCGGGCTGAATTCGCGCACAGCATCGGCCACGAGATCGCAGAACGCATCCTGGCTCATGTCGCTGCGCGCCGCGCCGATCACCCGCGCGCCTTTCGGCATCTGTCCGGCACAGAACCGCCGGAACAACGCCGGCAGGATCTTGCGCCGCCCCAGATCCCCGGTCGCGCCCACCACCACCAGGTCGAACGGATCCACCGGTATCACCAGCGACGCCATATTGATCCTCCTGCCGCATTGCCTTGCCCAGTCCGGGCCCTGTGTAACACATCCTATGCCCGGGCTGGCGTCGCATCACAACTCTGACAGCCGAATCCCGGCGACTTTATTTCGGTCTCGAACTCAGGTTAGATCCCCCTCGCCCGCAGCGAAGGACAGACCACGGATGAAAGACATCATTACGGCGAACAAAGGCAAATTCCGCGACCGCCAAGTGACCCGCGACGGTCAACCGCGGGCCTCGGTGCCGCTAAGCCATCCCGAAACGCTCTGGTTCAACACCGGCACGCTGTGCAACATCACCTGCGCCAACTGCTATATCGACAGCAGCCCGATCAATGACGCGCTGGTCTATATCACCGCCGACGAGGTTGTGGGCTATCTCGACCAGATCAAGACCCGCAACTGGCCGGTGCGCGAGATCGGGTTCACCGGCGGCGAGCCGTTTATGAACCCGCAAATGATAGACATGACCGATCGCGCCCTGACGCGCGGCTATGAGGTGCTGATCCTCACCAATGCGATGCAGCCGATGATGCGCCCACGGGTGCAAGAGGGGCTGAAACGCTTGCAGGCCGCACATGGCGACCGCCTGACCCTGCGGATTTCGCTCGATCACTATTCACCGGTGCAGCACGACGCCGAACGCGGGGCCGGCGGTTTTGCCCGCACGCTTGCGGGGATGGACTGGCTGCGCGACCAGGGGATCACGATGACGGTCGCGGGCCGCACCATCTGGTGCGAAACCGAGGATCAGGCCCGCGCCGGGTTTGCCGCGCTGTATGCGGCGCGCGGCTATGCCATCGAGGCCACCGATCCCGGCCAGACCGTGCTGTTTCCGGAAATGGATGCAAGCGCCGAAGTGCCCGAAATCACCGCCGCCTGCTGGGGCCTGCTGAACACCGCGCCTGAATCGGTGATGTGTGCCTCGTCCCGCATGGTGGTGAAACGGCGCGGCGCCGAACGGCCGGTGGTACAGGCCTGCACCCTGCTGCCTCACGACCCGCAATTCGAGTTGGGGGAAACGCTGGAAGCGGCCGAACGCGACGTCTTCCTCAACCACCCCCATTGCGCCAAGTTCTGTGTGCTGGGCGGGGCAAGCTGCGCTGGCTGAGCATCAGCCCGGTGTCAAATCCGGGCTGATCCCCTGAGATCCCATGCGCTTTGTCTTGTGGCCTCAGAACGCCCAGTCATCGACCAGAAAGTTATCAGCCGTCAACGCTGTCTCACCGCCGAAACTGACCAAGACATTGTCCCCGAAATACAGTTTGCCCACCGCATTATCCATATAAAGTTTGTCCTCCTCGGCGGCGGACCAGATCGATTTGTCAAAGGTGACCTCGGTATCGCGGACCTCCTCGGCATCAAAGATGATGACATCCTTCTCGGCGGAAAAATCGTTGATCCGGGCCAGCTTGGAATAGCTGTCCAATTCCAGATAAACCTTGTCGTTGCCATTTCCTGTACGGATCACATCCGGCGCCTCGGCGAAACTGCCGGACAGGACATAGATCGTGTCGTTGCCCGCCCCTGCATTCGCGGTTTCCGAATACATCCCGTCCAGGACGATGGTGTCTGCCCCGCCTCTGGTGCGGATCACCGCGTCGAAATCATTTGGATAGCTGCTTGAGGAGGCGTTCATGAGCACGACATCAGCGCCCTTGCCGGTGTCCACGATCAACGAGCTGTCGACACCGATATCAGCGGAATATTCAAACCGGTCGTCGCCACCGCCCAGATTGACCCGGATCACCCCGTCCACCCGCATCGACGCCGTCTGATGCAGGAACACCGTCTCGTCCAGGTCTCCGCCGATAATGGCCAAATCCTCCGGAGTGTTGCCAATGGCGGACAGTTCGATATCGAATTCCCGATGTTCAACCGAGCGCAGCAGCGGCGCGACGCCGGTAAGGTCAAGATCGCTCGCCTTTGCACTGTAGTCCGTCATATCGACCGTAACAGCGACTGCCAGCGTGTCATATCCCTTGCCCCCGTCAAAGCTCAGCCGGGCGAGTTGATCGAGCCCCGCCAGCCCATCGAAATTGAGGGTGATATTCTCCAGCCGGTCACGCCCTGTGCCGCCGAAGAACCGATCTGACACGTCATAGTCCGGGTCCACGCCGTCGATCCCGTAAAAGTAAAAGACGTCGTTCCCCGCCAGCCCGTAGAAGCTTTCGCGGATTTCCGATCCAGCCGACATCACGTTGTCACGGTCGGTGCCGAAATAGGTACTGCGCATGGTGTCCCGTCCCTTTATTCAATATGACATGTCTCCGGCAGGCTCCTCGCCCCGGATGACGCCGCCAAAACTCTAGGCGGCAGCAAAGCGCAATACAATCCAGCGTTTAGCATTATCTAAAATTTCACGTCTAAAGAATGCGACCTGCGCCGGAATCACACGACAGAGACGGGCGACGGACGACGGACGCACAGGTCGGACACGAATACGCCCCGAATACGAACGCCAGATTGCATCAGTGCAGCGTGAATTCACCCACCACGTTGCGCCACTCTCCCGGCGAAATCATCTTGCGGTGATTGAAGCGCACCGAATGGAGCGGCCCGTCGATCTCGCGCTGCCAGAACTCCACGAATTCGAACAATCGCGGGTGATCCGGCGCAAGGTCATAGTCCTGCCAGACAAAGCTGTTCAGCACATGAGTATAGTCCGGCATGTGATAGAAAAACTCTGCCGTGGTCAGCCCATATCCCTTCAGCATCAGTTCGGTTTCCGATGTTTTCATTTTTTCGGCCCCTTTTCTGCTCTCACAGGACCATGATCACCGGAAATTTCTATTTTTCAACAAAAACAGTGTGTTATCAGAGGCTACAGGTGGCTGCCAAGACCATCCGGAATGGCCCATTGCACCTTATCTATCGGGTCTGATAAGGTGGTTATACTAAATATAGACCCCGCACAAAGAATGGGCATGACCGTTGAGTGATACGCCGGAACCCCCTGAAAACACGGACGAAACCCAACCGGAACGCCCCGTCTATGACGGGCCGTCGGTCTCCATCGAGTCCGAAATGCGCACGTCCTATCTGGACTATGCCATGTCGGTCATCGTCTCGCGCGCGATCCCGGATCTGCGCGACGGGTTGAAGCCGGTGCACCGCCGCATCCTTTATGCGATGCATGAAACCAACAACGGCCACGACAAGCCCTATCGCAAATCGGCCCGCCCGGTTGGCGACGTGATGGGGAAATACCACCCGCACGGCGACAGCGCGATCTATGACGCCCTCGTGCGGATGGCACAGGATTTCTCGATGTCTTTGCCGCTGCTCGACGGCCAGGGCAACTTCGGCTCAATGGACGGCGATAACGCCGCCGCCATGCGCTATACCGAAGTGCGGATGGACAAGCCGGCAGCCTATATGCTGGCCGACATCGAAAAAGAAACCGTTGATTTCCAAGACAACTATGACGGCAAGGACCGCGAACCCACGGTTCTTCCGGCGCGGTTCCCGAACATGCTGGTCAACGGCGCCGGCGGTATTGCCGTGGGCATGGCAACCAACATCCCGCCGCACAATCTGGGCGAGGTGGTCGATGCCACGCTAGCCCTGATCGAAGAGCCGGACCTGACCAGCGAGCAGCTGATCGAGTACATTCCCGGCCCCGACTTTCCCACCGGCGGCGTCATGCTGGGCCGCTCTGGCGCGCGCAAGGCCTATCTGGAAGGGCGCGGCAGCGTCATCATCCGGGCCAAGACCCGGGTCGAAGAGCTGCGCAAAGACCGCTATGCCATCATCGTGGACGAGATTCCCTATCAGGTGAACAAGGCCTCGATGATCGAGAAGATCGCCGAACAGGTCCGCGACAAGAAGATCGAAGGCGTGGCGCATGTGCAGGATGAATCCGACCGCAACGGCGTGCGCGTGGTGGTCGAACTCAAGCGCGATGCCACCCCCGACGTGGTGCTGAACCAGCTGTTCCGCTTTACCCCGATGCAGGTCTATTTCGGCTGCAACATGCTGGCGTTGAACGGCGGTCGGCCTGAACAGTTGACCCTGCGCCGCTTCCTGACCTCTTTCCTTGAATTTCGCGAAGAGGTCGTGGTGCGCCGCACTGCCTTTGACCTGCGCAAGGCGCGCGATCGCAGCCATATCCTGTGCGGTCTGGCCGTCGCGGTCTCGAACGTGGACGAGGTGGTCGCCACCATCCGCAGCTCAACCGATGCCGCCGAGGCGCGCGTCCGCCTAATGGAGCGGCGCTGGCCCGCCGCCGATATTGCCGGCTATATCCGGCTGATCGACGACCCGACCCATCCGATGAATGACGACGGCACCTATAACCTGTCCGAGCTTCAGGCCCGCGCGATCCTCGATCTGCGGCTGCAGCGCCTGACCCAACTGGGCGTCAAGGAAGTCACCGACGAGCTGGAAACCCTTGCCGCCAAGATCAAGGAATACCTTGAAATCTTGGGGTCGCGGGATCGGATCCTCGAGATCATCAGCACCGAGTTGCGCGAGATCAAGGATCTGTTTGCCGTGCCGCGTCGCACCGCGATCGTCGACTGGTCCGGCGACATGGAAGACGAGGACCTGATCGAGCGCGAGGACATGGTCGTGACCGTGACCTCGGTCGGCTATATCAAACGCACCCGGCTGGCTGATTTCCGCGCCCAGAAGCGCGGAGGCAAAGGGCTTTCGGGCATGGCGACCAAGGACGAGGATGTGGTCACCACCCTGTTCGTCGCCAACACCCATACCCAGCTTTTGTTCTTTACCACCGAGGGCATGGTCTACAAGCTCAAGACATGGCGGCTGCCGCTGGGCGGTCGCACCTCCAAGGGCAAGGCCATCGTCAATATCCTGCCAATCCCCACCGGGGTGTCGGTCGCCGCGATCATGCCGGTGGACCGCCCGGAAGCGGAATGGGACGATCTGCAAATCGTCTTTGCCACCACTGCTGGCGATGTGCGCCGCAACGCGCTGAGCGATTTCACCAATGTGAAACGCAACGGCAAGATCGCGATGGACCTGCCCGAGGGCATCGAGATGGTGGACGCGCGCATCTGCTCGCCAGAAGACGACGTGATGCTGGTCACCGATTCCGGTCGTGCGATCCGCTTCCCGGTCACGGATGTGCGGGTGTTCAAAGGCCGCAAATCCACCGGGGTACGCGGCATCCGGCTCAACGGCGAAGACCGTGTCGTGTCGATGTCGGTGATCCGCCATTTCGAGGCGGAGGCCGAAGAACGCGCCGCCTATCTCAAGATGCGCCGCGCTGTGGCGGGGCTGGCCGATGATGCCGAAATCGAGGACGAGGACGAGGCCGCGCCCGGCCTGATCAGTCAGGAACGCTATGCCGAGATGTCGGCGGCCGAAAACCTGATCCTGACCCTCACCACCGGCGGCAGCGGCAAGTTGAGCTCCAGCCACGACTATCCGGTGCGCGGACGCGGCGGCATGGGCGTTGCCGCGATGGACAAAGCGATGCGCGGCGGTGCTGTCGTTGCCTCCTTCCCGGTCGAGATCGACGATCAGATCATGCTCGCCACCTCCAAGGGTCAATCGATCCGGGTGCCGGTCGAGGGGATTTCGTTCCGCTCGCGCAGCGCCGGTGGGGTCAAGGTGTTTAACACCGGCAAGGGCGAGGAAGTGGTCAGCGTTGCCTGGATCGCCGACCAAGGCGACGAGGACGACGAGACCAAGGAAGATGGCGACCAAAACGACGGCGCCAAGGATACCGGCGGCGCGGACGATAACAGTGACGCCTGATCCCTAACGGAGCGTCTGGCCGCAGTGCCGGACGCTCCACACTCTTTCGCGCTCCTCAGCCCTGCCGGTATTGCGCGATCATGGCCAAAATCTCGGCCATGACGGTCGCCCCCAAAAGCGAAGTGATCTGACCCGGCCCCTCATAGGTCGGGGTGATCTCGACCACATCACAGCCCTTGATGTCGAGCCCGCCAATCGCCCGCAACAGGGCAAGGGTTTCGCGCGCGGTTGGTCCGCCCGCTTCCGGTGTTTCTACCGCAGGCGCGGCCGAGGGATCGACAAAATCCATGTCAAAGGTCAAAAAGACCGGCGCCCCGGCGGTGCGCATCGCGATACGGTTCGCCAGCGCCGCGAAACCGATGGTAAAAATCTCGTCCGTCGTGACAACGTCATAGCCAAGATCAAGCGATTGCGTGATGTCACTGGCGCGAAACAGCGACCCGCGCATCCCGATCTGGATCGAGCGGGCCGGATCGACGATCCCCTCCTCCACCGCGCGCAGAAACGGCGTTCCGGCAGAATAGCGACGCTCGGCGAAATAGGTATCCCAAGTGTCGGTGTGGCTGTCGAAATGCACCAGCGCCAGCGGCCCGTGCCGCTTTGCCACCGCGCGCAGTTCGGCCAGTGTCACCGAATGATCGCCCCCGATACAACAGGGCACCGCCCCGGCAGAGACGACCCGGTCCACCGCCTCCTCCAGCCAGACCAGCGTTTCCATCTCATAGCCCGGCACCACCGGGGCATCCCCGAGATCGGCGATCTTGAGCGCCTCGAAGATGTCGATGTTGCCGCGATAGGGGTTGAAGGGCCGCAGCATGATCGACGCCTGCCGCACCGCATTCGGTCCCATCCGGGCGCCGGTGCGAAACGGGGCACCGGAATCCGACGGCAGACCAAGGATCGCGGCATCCAGCCCCTCGGCCCTGTCGCTTAACGGCAATCGCATGAAGGTCGGCACACCGACGAACCGCGGCACGTTCAGGCTGTCTTTCGGCGCGGCGGGTTTGGGGCTCATAGGGGGCCCCTTGAAAATTCAAGGTGAATGTCGCGCGGTGTACAATCCGCCCCGTTGATCGGGGTGACGTCCTGCGGGCAGGCCGAAAGGACAAGGACAATAGCGCGATCGGCCTTGAGCGTCACGTGACCGCCGGGCGCGGCGACCGGAAGATCGCGCAGGATCTCACCCTCCGGCCCCACGCGCACGCGCATGAACAGGTTGAGCGACGCCGGCGTGAACGGCATCTCCAGCCCGATCTGCGCCAGCGCCTCGTGAAAGTTTCCGGCGCAGCTTCGATGTGCAGGCGGCTGGCCCAGATCGGCATAAAGCGGCCCGTTGCAGGGGCAAAGCTGGGTGTCGTGATGCCCCGGCGTCGCGTCCTCCACCATGGTAAAGAGCGGCCTGCGATCCATCCCCATGACCGACAATCCGGTGTCGATGTAGATCGAGGAATTGACCGAGCGGGTATGCTCCATCGAGCTGTATTGAACCGTCCCGTCGCCGGTCTCGGAGCCGTCCGCGGCCAGCGCCCAGGCATCGACCGCCTGGGTGCCGTGGGGGTTGACGATGCGCACCGTCTGCCCCGCCGCCATGTGCCAGGCCCCCCCGGTGGAGGCGAGAAGGATATGTTGCCCCATTGCTCCCCCTCAGCTCGCGTAGACCGAGGCGAAATCGCGAAACCCCTTGATCTCGATCGGGTTTCCGGCAGGGTCGAAAAAGAACATGGTCCGCTGCTCACCCGGCTCGCCTTCAAACCGGATGACCGGCGGGATGTCGAATTCAATCCCTGCCTGTTCCAGCCGGTCGGCCAGTTCCAGCCAGCGATCCAGCGGCAGCACCGCGCCCATATGCGGCATCATCACCATGTGGTCGCCGACCTTGCCGGTCCGGGTGGTTTTCATCGGTTCGCCCAGATGCAGCGACAGCTGATGACCGAAGAACTCGAAATCGACCCAAGTGTCGGTGCTGCGCCCTTCTTTGCAGCCCAGCACGTCACCATAAAAGGCACGGGTGGCGTCAAGATCGGTCACGTGGATCGCGAGATGGAACAGGGGAGTCATGGTTTGCCTCATGTTTTTGGGGTTATTTCAACGTCATGGCGCGAGGCAGGGTCGAAAGCGGTTCGGCCCCTGTCTCGGTCACGATCACGGTTTCGGAGACGCCCACCGTATAGGCGCCATAGCTGCGCAGCGTGACCGGAAGATGAAAGACCATCCCCGGCTCCAGCAGCCGTTCAACGCCAGTGAACAGCGACAGGATCGCCCCCTCACCCCAATCGGGGGCAAAGGCCACACCCATAGAATAGCCAACGCGCTTGCGGAAAGCGGCGCTATAGCCGGCGTCGTCGATCACCGCCTGCGCGGCCTCGTGGACGGCGGCGCAGGGCACACCGGGGCGCATCATCTTCAGCGCCGCCTCCAGCGCGCGCAGGGCAGTGTCCATCATGCGCGAAACCTCGGCCGGGGGCGGACCGATCCAGACCGAGCGCATCAGCGCGGCATGATAGCGATCATGGCTTGCCGCGAGCTCAAGAAAAACCGCATCGCCGTGCCGCATGGTCCGACGGCGCCAGGTTGCATGTGGAATGCCCGAGCGGGGACCGGAGCTGACAAGCGGCTCCATCGCCATGGCTTCGGAGCCTGCCGAAAGCGCAGCTGCCATCATCGCCGCAGCCACGTCATTTTCCGAGACCCGCTTGCCACAGGTCGCGATCGCGGCCCCCAGACCGGCCTGCGCATAGCCCGCCGCGCGCCGGATGGCGTCCAGCTCCAGCGGCGATTTCACCACCCTGAGATCCTCCACCCAGCCCGACCCATCGGTCAGCGCGACAGGAAGCCCAGCTTCCATCCGGGCGCGGGTGTCGGGGCTGACGAACCAGCCGGTGCGTTCGCACGCAAGACGGGAGAGCCCCATCTCGCTGACCATCCGCGCCAACACGGTGATCGGGTCCGCGCCATCCTGCCATGTCTCGATCCTGTCAAGATAGGTCGCCGCCCGCGCGCCAGTCTCTTCAAGTTGCCGCACCAGCAGCCGCGGCGCCCCCTCGACCGGCACAACAAGCGCCTGAAAGGCAAAATAGCCCGCCGTCTGCCGTCCCGTGGCCCAAAAGATGTTTTCCGGCCCCGTCAGCAAAAGCGCCTCGGCCCCCTCCTCGTGCAGGCGCGATTGCAGCGCCGCAATCCGGCGGTTGAATTCGCCCTTGGGAAAGACCGCCTCGCGGCCGGGCCGGACGGAGATGGAAAGGTCCGAGGTCTGTCTCATGCTCATGCACCCGAGAATGTCTGGAGGAACCGATCGCGCACATGATCAAAGTGACGCCACATCGCGGCGCGTGCCGCTTCGCCGTCGCCAGCGCCAATGGCATCGATGATTTCAACATGTTCGCGGGCCTGATCGGTAAAGGAGTCATATGTGCGTGTCAGCGTGCAGCGTCGCGCGATCGCGCGCTGTTCGGCCAGCAGTTCGGGAAGCAAACTCAGCCGCGCGGCGCGCGCGACCGCCATGTGAAACCGCTCGTCCACCTCCCAGAAGGCATCGAACGCAGTCTCGCTCCCCTCGACAAAGCGCTGCATCTCTGATCGCAAATCGCTCAGCTCCGGCGGTATCGGGAACCCCGCCGCCCGCGCCGCCGCCGCACTTTCCAACTGTTGGCGCAGGGTCACGATCTCGAACAACTGCTCGACCGTGACCGAGCGCACAAGGATCACACCGTTCTTCAACCGGTCGATCACCCCTTCGCTTTCAAGCTGCGACAGGGCCGTCCGCAACGGCGTGCGCGAAATACCAAGTTCTTCGGCCAACCCGCGTTCCGAAAGAACGGATTCAGCGGCAATGCGCCCTTCGGAAATATCCGACTTGATCCGATGATAGGCCGTGTCCGACAGGGTCTCGCCGCTCATGCCACATCCCCCAACAGGGCAAGCGTGACCGCCTCGACCGCGGCGGCAAGATCGGCGATGTCCATGCCCTCCTCGGGGCAGTGGCTGCCGTCCCAATTGCGGATAAAGACCATGACGCTGTCCCACCCGGCGGTGGCGAAGGCGGCGGCGTCATGCCCGCCGCCGGACAGCATCCGTCTGGGCTGGTCCCCGCGCAGAGCTGCGCCAGCGGCGATCCAGTCCAGCATCTTTTGCGACATCCGTTCCGGCCTTGAGCGGGTTTGCAGACCCAGATCAAACCGAACGCCGGGATGGGCGGCCTCGATCGTCGCGATCTCCGCTTTCAACGCGGCATCTGCGGCGTCCAGCGTCGCCGGATCCTCGGAGCGCAGATCAAGACAGAACCCGGCCTGCCCGGCCACCTTGGCCATGGCATGGGCCGGACCGGCCGCATCGACCCGGCCAAAGGTCACGGTCAGATCCTGCCCCGCTGCCAACATCCGGTCCCAGACCGCGTTCATCGCTACGATCAGCTCGGCCAGCGCGACCACCGCATCGGCGCGCCCGTTGCGCGGCGCGGCGCCGGAATGGGCCCAGACGCCGCGCACCTCGGCCCCGCGATAGCGCAGCCCGCCGCGCACGGCCTCGACAAGCGCATAGGCTTCGCCAGCGTTGAACAGGATCGGGCCCTGTTCGATATGAAACTCGACAAAGCGCGCCGGGGGCGGCGGCGTCTGGGCCAGCACCGCGGTGGCATCATATCCCTGACCTGCCATATGCGCGGCAAGGCTGCGCCCATCATCGCTGCGTGGGGCCTCCATGTCCTTGGCCTCAAGCCGCCCAAGCGCCGCGCGCGATCCGATGTAAGAGACCGGGAACCAGACGCTTTCCTCGGCCCGGGTGACGGTCAGGACGATATCGCTCGCCGGTGTGATACCGGCCGTGCGCAGCGCCGCGATCACCGCCAGCGCGCCGATCACGCCCGCCTGCCCGTCATAGGCGCCGCCCATGCTCACGGTATCGAGATGCGAGCCGATATACAGCGGCACCGCCGCCGGGTCGCGCCCGGCCATGCGGGCAAACAGATTGCCCGCTGCATCACGGCTGATGTCAAGATCAAGCGCCCGCGCCTCTGCCTCGATTACCGCATGGGCCTGCGATTCAAGTTCGCTGTAAGACGGACGCGTCCAGCCCGGACCGGGGGCGGAAAGCGCATTCACCTTGGCCAGAACACGGGGGATCGTGGCGCCGATCACCGCCACCATGTCGGGAGAGAGGACAGGATCGCTCATGCCGGGGCCTTCCAGAGTTCAGGGTTCAGCGTGGTCGCGGGAAGCCCCCCGGAGAGGGCCGTTACCACATGGCCGGCTGCGGCGCGGGCCACCCGGCTCAGCGCCTCTTCGGTGGTGGCGCCCAGATGCGGGGTGAAAATCACGTTGCCATGGCGCGCCAGCGGTCCCTGCGCGGCACCGGGGGAATAGACGTCCAGCCCGGCCCCGGCGATCCGGCCCGAACCAAGCGCCGCGTCCAGCGCCGCCTCGTCCACCAGACCGGCGCGGGCCAGATTCACCAACAATGCGCCGGGTTTCACCGCCGCGAACCGTTCGGCGTTCATCATGTGCCGGGTGTCCGCCCGCATCGGGGTGTGGAGCGAAATCAGATCCGCCGCGCCCAGACCTGCCTCCAGCGAGGCGGCACGCGTATAGGGGCCGATATCGCGGGCATGGGGCGAATGGACAAGAATGCGCATGCCAAAGGCGGCATCCAGTATCCGGCCAAACCGGCTGCCGATCGCGCCCCACCCGATGATGAGCGCGGTCTTGCCCTCAAACTCGACAAAGGTACGACTTTCCCGAAACCCTGCTGTGCCGCTGCGTTCGGCGGCATCGGCGGCACTCACCCCGCGCGCCAGCGCCAAGGTCAGGGCCAGCGCATGTTCAGCGACCGAGCGCGCATTGACCCCCGGCGTATTGGCGACCAACACGCCTTTTTCGAAGGCGGCGGCCTTGTTCACGGCGTCATGCCCGGTGCCATGCACCACCACCACCTGCAACCGATCCGCCCCCTCGAACGCGGCGGCCGAGAATCCGGCATCGCGCGTGATCACGCCATCACAACCGCGCACCATGCGCGCCAGAACGTCGGGGTCTGTCCCCGGCGCAAGCACCGGCTCGATCCCCGCCGCGCGCAGGATGGCCAGCCCGTCCTCATGGATCGGTTGCACGACAAGGCATTTCATGCCGCAGGCTCCTGTCTGATTCCGGTCTGTTCGAGCCGCCGAAAAATCGCGTCGCGCGCGCCTTCGAGATGGGCGCGCAGGGCCTTTTCGGCGCGCGGCCCGTCCTTGTGTCGAAGCGCATCAATAATATCGAGATGGTCAGCCCAGCCCTTCAGGAACCGCGCCGGAACCAGCGTATGATCAAAGATCGCCGTGCGCCGGTGCAGGTTGGCGATCAGCCGCGCCGTGGCCCGGTTGCCGGCCGCCAGCGCGATCATCTGATGGAACTCGTTGTCCGTGTGCCACTCCACGTCCTCGTCCCCCGGCCCTTGGCGCATCAGGGCGATGGTCCGCACCTCCATCGCGTCGAGCAGATCGGGGTCGATCTGAATCGCCTCACGCGCGCAATTGGGTTCAAGGGCAAGGCGAAGGAAAAAGATCTCTTCGACCTCTTCGGCATTGATCCGGCGCACGCGTGTAAAGCGGCCCTGCACCTCGGCCAGACCTTGGCTGAGGATACGCTTGAGCGCTTCGCGCACCGGGGTCCGCGACATCTCCAGCCGCTCCCCAAGCGCGGCCTCTTGCAGGATCTCTCCGGGTTTGAGATCGCCCTCCAAGATCATGTGAAGAATGCGGCGATGCGCCTGTTGAACAAGGGTTCTGTCGCTCATGTCTCGCCCTTTTTCTCGGCTCCGGACACGATCCCGGGCGTGGTCTCGGGCGTATTCCCGGGTGCGACGGCTTCGGGATCGAAGATGCCACCAACAAGATCGCATGACAGCAGAAATTCCGACGTCAGCGTGACGGTTTGTTTCGTCACAAGCCCCTTCAGCACAGCCGCCAAGCTAGCGGCCTGCGCCCGCGCTGCCGCCTCGGCCGCGGTACGCTCCACCACAGCAAAGCGCAGCCGCATTCCGGTTGGCATCTGTGCCAGTCGCGACAGGTCGGCAGAAATCACGGTGGCGATCTTGGGATAGCCGCCGGTGGTCTGGCATTCGGCCATCAACACCATGGGCCGGCCCGATCCGGGCACCTGTATCGCCCCCGGCACCGTCCCGTCCGAAACGATGTCGTGGCCCCGCTCTGCCGGCATATCCGGTCCATCGAGGATGCTGGCCATGCGATCGCGTTGCGCGGTAATGGTGAAGTCTTGACGCGTCAGTCGCTCCAGCACATGCGGCGCAAAATAACCATCCTGCGGCCCAAGCAGAATGCGGATCGGGTCGGCAAAACGAGGGGGCGGCAGCGGCGCGGCGGGGCGCAGCAGCACGTCGGCGCCGCTTTCCTCGCCCAGTGGCAAACGATCCCCGGCCTTCAGGGCACGCCCGCACAACCCGCCAAGACCAAAGCGCAGATGTGTGCTGCGCGCGCCCATCACAAGCGGGGTGTCAATGCCGCCCGAAACGGCAAGATAGCCCCAAGCCGTATTCTTGAGCATGCCGATCTTCAGCACCTGCCCCGCCTCCAGCCGGTGACTCTCATCGGGGGCAAGGGGCGTGCCGTCGACGGATATGTCGCAATCGCCGCCAGTCACAGCAAAGCGCAGCGGGCGATCCGAGCGGAACTGCCCGCCCATCCCGGCAAACTCCAGCACGGCGGCGTCTTGCGGATTGCCACAAAGCGCATTGGCCAGCGCATGGGCTGGGGCATCCATCGGACCGGCCGCGGAAACCCCGAAGCGGCGCAAACCGCGACGGCCCCGGTCCTGAACCGAGACGAGCGGCCCGGCAGAAAGGATTTCCAGCGTCATTCCCGGCCCTCAGGCACGACGATCTCCGGAACGACCACGACCTCCCCGGCAGCAAGGCGGCGGGACAGGGTTTCGAATTCTTCCTGTGTCACCGGGGTGAACCGGATCAAATCCCCCGCAGCAAAAAGAAACGGCTCCTCGCGCGCCGGATCGAACGCCTTGAGCGGCGTCTGCCCGATAAAGCGCCAACCCGACGGCCCTGCCACGGAATTGACCGAGGCCTGCTGCCCACCGATGCCGATGGCCCCGGCTGGGACCAACTGGCGCGGCTTTTGCAAACGCGGGGTGTGCAGCCGTTCAGGCAGCCCGCCAAGATAGGCAAACCCCGGCGCAAAGCCGATCATATAGACGCGGTACTCGGCCCCGGAATGCAGCGCGATCAACTCTTCCCGGCCCAGCTTCTTTTCAGCACAAAGATCGTCCAGATCCAGCGCTACCGCGCCTCCGTAACAGACTGGTACATGCCACCGCCGTCGCGTGCCGGGCCGATCCGCCGTCTCTGTCAGGCGCGCCGCGACCTGCGCCTCGACCTCGGCACCGCCAATCACAAGCGGATCAAAAACAACAAGCAGGGAGCGATAGGTCGGGACCACCTCTTCCATCCCGACAAAGGGCTGCGCCTCCAAGGCTGCGGCAAGGTCGATTACGGCATCATTTGTCGCGACGTCGATCCCCTCTCCCAACGAGACGGTCAGCGCGCGATCCCCAAAAGGGTGAAACACCGGTGTCATAAGGACACGGCCCCACGCTGTATTGTATTGATCCGTAACATATGTGTTTTTAACCGGTGCGCTGATGTCGTGAAGTGGCAATCTCTTGCCATTTGGGTATACCACTTGTATCCGCTTTGAAAGAGCCGGGCTCGCATCGGGACGCACGATGTGCCAATAGTCCAATTATTGGGCAATTCCCCGCAACAGCCCCCGGAGGCCAGAAAATGACCCGCACCCTCGATTTGAACTGCGACATGGGCGAGAGCTTTGGCGCCTACAAGATCGGCGACGATGCGGCCATGATCGACCTTGTCAGCTCGGCCAACGTGGCCTGCGGCTTTCACGCGGGCGACCCCACGGTCATGCGCAACACCGTTCGGATGGCCCGAAAAGCCGGCGTGTCTGTGGGCGCACACCCCTCTTTCAACGACCTGTATGGTTTCGGGCGCCGCCGGATTTCCGGCGAACACCCCGACGATCTGGAGGCGCAGTTGATCTATCAGATCGCCGCGATGCAAGGCATGTGCGCCGTCGAGGGACACAAGATGACCCATGTGAAAACCCATGGCGCGCTTGGCAATATGGCGGCCACCGACCCCGATCTCGCCGCGCTTTGTGTGCGGGCGGTCAAGTCGGTCGACCCCATGCTGGTCTATGTCTCCCTGCCCTATTCCCAGACCTATGCCGCCGCTGAAAAGGCTGGGCTGCAGGTCGCCTGCGAGATCTACGCCGACCGCAGCTATACCGATGCGGGCGAATTGACCCCGCGCAGCGAAGCAGGGGCCGTGATCCATGATCCGCAGCAAAGCCTTGATCAGGTGCTGGAGATGGTGCTGAACGGCGTCATCCCCACCACCGGGGGACAGCGCCTGCCGGTCGAGCCCGCAACGCTGTGCATTCACGGCGACACCCCCGGCGCAACAGATATCGCGCGCAACCTGCGCAGCGCCCTTGAAAAGAACGGCATCACCATCGCGCCTTTCGCCAAGCCCTGAGGAAGAGCATGTCGGGAACGGCCCGTCCCGCTGGGAACCCTCGCGCTAGCAGATACGCCACCGCGCTCTGAGTCGCGCGATTCTACAAGCAGGCGCGTCCCGGCGTGTCCCTTCCCCTCCCTTCCCCTCCGCAACTGATCAAAAAACGTGCATCTACGCGCTGCTGAGCGACTTGGTGCGCCACTGGTATACTGAAATCTATGCGATCTCATGAATTCAGTATACCAGAGGCATGACCAAACCCGCAGTCGGGGCCAGATCGACACAGCCCGATGATCGACCAGACCGACAGGGTCGGACCCACAAGACCGGACACACAAGGACCAAGTATGACCCAGGATGCCCCGCCCCCCCTGCTAAAGCTGCGCGACATCCGCAAAAGCTTTGGCACATTGGACGTGCTCAAGGGCATCGACCTCGAGGTCGCGCCGGGCGAGGTGGTTTCGATCATCGGCGCCAGCGGCTCGGGCAAAAGCACCTTTCTGCGCTCGATCAACGCCATCGAACCGGCCGACAAGGGCCGGATGGAATTCGAAGGCTGGGATTTCGACTTTGACCGCGACAGCCGTTTCTTTCCGACCGACCGACAACTTCAGGCGCTGCGATCGCGCATCGGGATGGTGTTTCAAAGCTATAACCTCTGGCCGCACAAGACGGTGCTGCAAAACGTGATCCACGCCCCCATGGGGGTGCTGGGGCAATCCCGCACCGAGGCGACCGAAGTTGCCGATGCGCTGCTTGATCGGATCGGGCTTTACGACAAACGCGACGCCTCGCCGCTGCGCCTGTCGGGCGGGCAGCAACAGCGCGTTGCCATCGCCCGGGCACTGGCCATGAAACCGCGCCTGATGCTGTTTGACGAGGTGACATCGGCGCTTGATCCCGAACTGGTCAACGAGGTGTTGCAACTCATGGCCTCGCTCGCAGATGAGGGCATGACCATGCTGCTGGTGACGCATGAGATGTCCTTTGCCCGCGATGTCTCCTCTCGCGTGCTGTTCTTCGATCAGGGCGAGATTGGTGAAGAAGGCCCCCCGTCCAAGGTGCTGCGCGCCCCGGAAAGCCCGCGCCTGCAGCAATTCCTGCATTCGATCCTGCATGACGACCTCAGAACCTCGACCGCGAAAAAGGGGCTGATCCAATGAGCGAGTTCACACATGACGTGCTCGTCTATGGCCCCGGCTTTCTATCGGCGGCCTGGACCGTACTTTGGCTTACACTTGTGACGATCGGGGTGAGCTGGATTTTCGGCCTCGCCGCCGCGCTGGGGCAACGCTCGGACATGCGCGCGGTGCGCAGCGTCGCGGCCTTTTACGTCTGGTTCATTCGCGGCACGCCGGCGCTGATCCAGATCTTCATCATCTATTTCGGCATGCCTCAGGTCGGGGTGCGGCTATCGCCCTATACGGCGGGCGTGTTGGCGCTGGCCATCAACTCCGGCGCCTATGTGACTGAAATCATTCGCTCTGGCCTGTCAGCGATTCCGGCAGGACAGACGGAATCCTCGCTCGCGCTGGGGTTCAGCCCGCGCGAAACAATGCGCACGGTCATCCTGCCACAGGTCTTTCGCATCATCCTGCCCTCGATCACCAACGAGGCGCTCTCGACGCTGAAGAACACCTCGCTTCTGTCCACCATCACCGTGGTCGAATTGACGCTTTACGCCCAGACCCTGATCTCGGCCACCTTCCGACCGTTTGATTTCTATATCGCCGTCGCCGTCATCTATCTGGTGCTGACAACGATCCTGACCCAACTCGCCGCGTTCTTTGAACGCCGCTACGCGCGCCTGTACTGACCGCCCCCGGCGCCGCAGCGCGCCGGGCCTCTCCTGCTTTGGCAGCCCCTCTCACGCAAAAGATCCAAAACGTCAAAAACGAAATAAAACAGGGAATTGTAATATGAACCTCAAGCTGAACCTCAAGACAACCCTCGCAGCGGTCTCCGCTGTCCTTCTGCTTCCTTTCGGGGCTGCTCAGGCACAGGATGCAGCCGCGCTAGAACTGCTCAAGCCCGGCGTGCTGTCCGCCGCCACCGAAGGCACCTACCCGCCGTTCTCGATGCGCGCCCCCGACGGCAAGCTCGACGGGCTGGAAATCCGCGTCATGGGCGAAATCGCCAAGCGGCTCGGGCTGGAATACAAGCCCGTGATCGTGAAATGGGAATCCGTTCTGATCGGACTTGAGGCGGAACAATACGACATCGTCTCGGTTGCCATGGACATCACCGAAGAACGCCAGAAAAAGGTTCTGTTCTCTGACGGCTGGCTGGAATCCGGCGGCCGCGCCGTGGTCCGCAAGGACAGCGACATCACCGCCCCCGAACAGGTCAAAGGCCGCAAGGTCGGCGGGCTTGTCGCCTCCAACTGGACCAAGATCGCCGAAAGCCTTGGCGCCGAGGTGAAATCCTATAAAGCGGAATCCGATGCGATGCAGGATCTCGCCAACGGTCAGGTCGAAGCGATCATCACCGATGCCGTGGCCGCCGCCTATGCGATCCAGAAATCCAACCTGCCGCTGCGTCTGGTGGACGAACCCGTCAGCTCGATCCAGAAAGGCTTTGCCATCAAGAAGGGCAAGCCGAACCTTGCCAAAGCCGTGAACGCGGCGCTGGCCGAAATGATCGCCGACGGCACCTATGCAAAGCTGACGACAGAGCTTATCGGTGTGAACCCCGCGCCGAAAGAGCCCATCCGCACGATCTTTGAAGACTGATCCAAGCCCCATCGCTGCGGGGCGGGCTCCGGCCTGCCCCGTCTGCGTTTTACCCCACAGGAGGCCCCATGCTGCGCCACTTCCCGCTCGACGAATATGAATCCCGCTGGAGCCGGCTGGAGCAGATCATGACCGGCGACGGGTTCGACGCCGCCGTGGTCATCGGGCGCGGTGGCGGCACGATGGATAACTGTGGCGACATCCTGTACCTGTCGAACCATTATTCGGTCAGCGGCGGGATGGATTCCCGGATCTGGTCGGCCCGCGCCTTTTCCGGCATCATTCTGGAAAAGGGCAAAGCCCCCGAACTGCATATCGACGAACCCGAGCCGCGCCGCGACCTTGTCAGCATCGACTCCGTCTATTGCGACAACCATCCCTTTCTGTCCCTTGCACGGCGTCTGAATGCGCGCGGGATCACCGGGCGGGTCGCCTTTTGCGGCAGCTGGTTTACCCCGGTCAAATACTGGCGTCAGCTTCGCGACGCCACGCCCGACATTGACTGGGTCGATGTCGATGATCTTGTCCGCCGCGCCCGTGCGATCAAAAGCCCGCGTGAACTCGACACCTACCGCATCGCCGGAGAGGCCGCGACAGAGGCCACGGATGTACTGATGACATCCCTGATCTCGGGAATGACCGAACGCGAGGCCGCAGCCGAAGCAGCCCGCATCGTCGTCGCGCGCGGGGGGCGGATTCAGGCCATCGGCACCAACCACGGCGACACCATGGATTACGATTATCGCTTTCCGCTGACCGGTGCCGCGGTAGATGCACCCGCGCCCGGCGATCTTGTGCGCGGCACCGTTCATGCCGCGTTTCAGCAGGGCTATTACCTTGACCCCGGGCGCACAGCCGTCTGCGGCACGGCCACCCCACGCCAACAGCGGCTGATGGAGGCCACCGCCGACATCGTGCAAAAGCTCACCGCGATTATGCGGCCGGGGGTTTTCCTCACCGATGTTGCGGCCGAGGGCGACCGCCTTACCGCCGCGTTCGGGGGCTCCGAGTCCGCGATCATGAAGAATTTCCCGTTTTACGGCCACGGGATCGGGCTGTCGTTCGAACTGCCCCGCATCTCCACCACCATGTCAGAACCCGATGATATTGTGCGCGAAAACATGGTGTTCGGGGTCGAGGCCTTTCTGGCCGACGCTGGCGTCGGCTCGGCCTTTGTCGAGGATATCGTGATCATCGGAAAAGATGAAAACGAACGGCTGACCCGCTCACCCTATCAGTATTGAAGACCCGGTTCGCGATTTAAGACCCGGTGCGCCGCGCGGGACGGTGCGGGCCCCTCACGTTTGAGTGATCGCTCAACTTCATCATTGAGTAATCGCTCAAACACTCCTATCTGGATGTCATCGCAACGCTGACCGCGAGGGCTGCGACCCTCTCCCCGATAAATGGACATCCCAATGACCGACTTCACCTTTTACGACGAGACCAACGCCCCCGAGGCAAGCAAGCCGCTGCTGGCCAAATCCAAAGCCGCTTTCGGTCGCGTTCCCGGGCTGCACGCCGTTATGGCAGGGTCCCCGAGCCTGCTTGAAGCTTATCAGCGCGTGCACGAGTTGTTCGTGAATTCCAGCTTCGACAAGGATGAGCTGACCGTCGTCTGGCAGACCATCAACGTCGAGAACGGCTGCGAGTATTGCGTGCCCGCACACACCGGCATCGCCATGAGCATGGGCGTCGACGAGGCAATCTCCAACGCGCTGCGCAACGAGACCCCGCTGCCGACCCCGCGTCTGGAAGCCCTGCGTGATTTCACCCTGCTCCTGATCCGCAATCGCGGCTTCGTGGATGATGCCTCCGTTCAAGCCTTCCTTGACGCCGGCTTCACCCAGCAGAACATTCTTGATGTGATCCTTGGCTATTCGCAAAAGGTGATGTCGAACTATACCAACCATCTGGCGAAAACGCCGGTCGACAAACCGTTCCAGAAACTCGCCTGGACCCGCGCCGACAAGGCCGCCTGAGACACGTGGCGACCGGATGTGTACAATCCGGTCGCCCTTCTCCCCATTTTGGCGGTGCCTGACAATGCGGTTGCACAGCGACGTGCCATCGCTGATCCTCCAGATGACTGACCCGCGGCTTGGGATCGACGGCACGCACGCCAGCCCCGGCCAAGACGAAAGGATTGCCCCATGACCGAGACCCGCCCGCCCCTGCGCATCGACATCATATCGGATGTCATGTGCCCATGGTGCATCATCGGATACAGCCAGTTGGCACAGGCGCTCGCGGACAGCGGCACCGCGCATGACATCCATTGGCACCCGTTCGAGCTGAACCCCGACATGCCGCCCGAGGGGCAGAATATCCGCGAACACGTGGCCGAGAAATATGGCTCCACCCCCGAGCAGTCAGCAAAAAGCCGGGACCAGATGACTGCGCTCGGCGCCGAGTTGGGATTTGAATTCCGCTATGGCGACGACATGCGCATGCACAATACCTTTGATGCGCACCAACTGCTGCATTGGGCCAACGAAACCGGGCGGATGCACGATCTGAAACAAGCCCTGTTCACGGCCCATTTCACCAACGGGCGCAACCTGTCCGACACGGCTGTGCTGGCGGATATCGCCGCTGAAATCGGGCTCGACCGCGCCGAGGCGCTGGCGGTTCTGGAGGACCAGCGCTTTGCCAACGACGTGCGCACCGAGGAAAAATTCTGGGTCTCTCAGGGCATTCAGGGCGTTCCGGCCGTGGTCTTCAATCAGCGCCACCTTGTAACCGGGGCACAAGGGGTCGATAACTACACGCAAATCCTGAAACAGCTTGCAGAAATGCCCGTTTGAGCAAACGCTCTAAATGGGTTACCCTGTCGCGCATCCCACTTTGTCTGCCCGGAAGAGACCCGAAATGGCACGTGCCGCCCCCTATGATCGAGACGCGGCGTTGAATGCCGCCATGACCCTGTTCTGGGCCAAAGGCTATCACGCCACCTCGCTCAAGGATCTTGAGAGTGCTCTCAACATGAAACCGGGGAGCATTTATGCCGCGTTTTCCAGCAAGGAAAACCTGTATCTTCTCGCGCTTGAGCGCTACTTCGAGGCCTCTCGAAAAGGGCTGCGCGCGCTTTTGGCAACGGCCCCTTCCCCGCTCTTGGGGTTGGTGGCCCATCTGCGGTCCTTTGCCAGTCTCGCGCCCGATGATGCGGCGCGTCAGGCCTGTATGCTGACCAAGACGCTGGTGGATACGCGCAACACCGACCCCGAGATCGCAGAGCGCACGCGCACCTATCTGACCAAGATGCGGGACGAATTCGCAGAGGTATTCGAACAGGCCAAGGCCGCCGGGGAACTGCCCCTTGATGCCGATGCCGCGCGTCTTGCCCGCCGCTATCAGGCTGCTGTCTCGGCCTTGCGGCTTGAACTGCATCTCGGCTCCAGCGCCGACGATATCGCGGTGCTGGCCGAGGATATGGCGCAGGAATTCGAACGCCTGCGCATCCCGCCAAGCGACGCCCTGCGCCATTCCGCCTAACCCCGCCCCTCGCCCGGCGGGACAAGGCGTTACAGGTTCTTGGCGGAGACCGTTTCCACCCCGATAAAGCGCGCGAGACGCCCCAGTTCGGCCTCAAGCTTGGCCTGCCGGGCGATGGTCCACGCAACACCGGGTTCGGGCCAGAGCTTCAGCACGTTCAAAACCGACGCCCGGCGATCCGCCTTGAGGTCGATACGCCCGACGAAACGGTCGCCCTCCAAGATTGGGAACACATAATAGCCCCAGATGCGTTTGGCGGCAGGGACAAACATTTCCACCCGGTAGTCGAACCCGAACAGCCGGCTCAGGCGGGTGCGGTCGCGGATCACCGGATCGAACGGGTTGAGAATCCTCAGCCGGGATGTCGGCGCCGACAAGCCCGCGATCCGCTCCTCGATATTGCTCGGCGCGATGGCCTTGATCCACTGCCCTTGCGCCGTCTCGATCTCGACCGGGCGGAGCGTGTCGGCGGATCTGACCCAGTGGGCGACCTCGTCCCGGCTGACGGCATCCCAGAATTTCTGCACCTCGCCCAAGGTCGCGACTCCCATGCGATCCAGTGCAGCCTCGCAAAGCCAGTCGATCTGTTCATGATCGGGCAGAGATATCTCGCGCAGGTGGCGCGGATACACCCGTTCGGCAAGGTCGTAGACCTTGGTGAAATTCACCCGATGGCATGTGGCCAGCTCACCACTGTACCACATGTAATCAAGCGCCAGCTTGTGCGGCGGACGCGACCACATCTTTCCGGGGGCGGCGGCCTTGGTATCAAAGGCATGGGTCGAAAGCGCGCCCTCGGCTTTGATCCGGTCCTTAATGACCTGCCGGGCAGAGGCATCTGGCAGGCCCTTGAACCATCCCGCCTTGCCAAGCTGGTCTTGTTTGCGGCGAAACTGACGGCGCCACATCGGCAGGAATTCCATCGGAAGCACCGAGGCATCATGGGTGAAATGTTCAAAAACGCTCCGGTCGCGGGCCAGCAGACGATCCAGCATCGGCGCGCGGTACTTCTGGTTTCGACTCCATAAAATATGGTGGTGCGCGCGGGCGACGACCTGAATGGAATCCAGCTGCACGAAGCCCAACTGGCGGATGATCTGCAACACATCAAGCGGGCCGGTCGGTGCGCGCGCCACCCCCTGAGAGGACAGCCAGAGCGCGCGGGCGGTCCGGTTGGGGATTCGTAGGCAGCTGCTCTGATCTATCCGTCCCAACAAGTGCGTCCTATCCTGTGGTGCGCAGCGGCATCTGCCCTGCCCCGCGCGCAGCCCGATGCAACGAAAGCGGCGCGCCATCCTTTGAACAGGATCCGGTGAAGTGCAAGCTGCGCAGATCTCTCTTGCGAACAGAGCATCCTAGCCGATGCACAAAATTCAGGACCCTTTCCGAGAGTAGCAAAGCGCCAACACACGCTGGGGCTGAGGGCCGTCCTGTCGCATTCGGGCAACAGGCGCCGGCAGATATTTTGTGCGATTCATATTGCGCATCGCTGCGCATTCGCCAAAGCTCGCCGAATGACACGCCGTACCCTGTCCATCAGATCCGCCAGACGCAGCGACATTGCCGCCCTGATCGCGCTCTATCGCGATGACGATATTGGCAAGACAAGGGACAGGGCGGCCCCTGACCACGCCTATGAAACCGCTTTTGACGCCATTGAAGCGGACCCGAACCATAGGCTCGTGGTCGGTGAAATAGACGCCCAGGTTGTTGCTACGCTGCTTCTGTCGTTCCTGCCCGGCCTGTCGCGTCATGGCGCGTGGCGCGCGCAAATCGAGTCGATGCGGGTGGCGCGGGCGGTTCGCGGACAGGGGCTTGGCACGGCCCTGCTTGAATGGGCAATCGACGCTGCCAAGCGCCGGGGTTGCATGCTGGTCCAACTGACATCCGACCAACGCCGCAGCGATGCGCATCGTTTCTATGAAAGCGCCGGGTTCCATCCGACCCATGTCGGCTTCAAACTGTCACTGGAGACACCATGACCGATTTCCCCGTCTTCGACGGCCACAATGACCTGATCCTGCGCCTGCTGAATGGCGCTGTTACCGCCGAAGGCGTGGCCTCGGGCCTGCCTGACGGCCATATTGACAAACCCCGCGCACAGCGCGGCGGCTTTGGCGGCGGGATGTTCGCGATCTTTGTGCCAAGCCCTGGCAACAAGTCGGTGCGTCATGACGAGATGCGAAACCCGCGCTATGACGTTCCCATGCCCGACATGGTGCCAGAGGATACCGCCGCAGCCTGGACCGAACGCGGCTTTGCGGCGATGGATGAGCTCGCCGAGGCCGGGGCGGTGCGCATTTGCCAGACCGCCGCAGAGGTCGAAGCGGCATTGCCCGCCGAAGAGATGGCCGCCGTCATTCATATCGAGGGCGCCGAAGCCATTGATCGCGGGTTCAAGCGCTTGCACATGTGGCACGCACGCGGGCTGCGCTCTCTCGGGCCGGTCTGGAGCCGCGAGACGATCTGGGGTCATGGCGTGCCGTTTCGATACCCGTCCGACCCGGACATCGGGCCGGGCCTGACCGAGGCTGGCAAGGCCCTGATCCGGGAATGTAACCAGTTGAAGATCATGGTGGATCTGTCCCACCTCAACGCGAAAGGCGTCGAGGATGTGGCGCGGATCTCTGACGCGCCACTGGTCGCGACCCATTCCAACGCCTGGGCCGTCTGCCCCCATGCGCGCAACCTGACCGACCGTCAACTGGACATGATCCGGGACAGTGACGGCATGGTGGGCATCAATTTCGCCAGCGCCTTTCTACGCCCCGACGGGCAGATGGATGCAGAGTTTGAACTTGACATCGTACTTCGACACTTTGACCATCTGGTCACCAGGTTGGGGGAAGACCGGGTCGGCTTCGGATCTGATTTCGACGGCGCGCTGGTTCCCAAACCGATCGGAGATTGCGCGGGCCTGCCCAATCTACGTGCTGCACTGCGGTCTCATGGTGTGGATGAGGGGCTGATGACCAAGATCACCCATGCAAACTGGCTCAGGGTTCTTCGGAAAACCTGGGGCGTATAAAAATGAAACAGGGAGTTTTGTCATGAAAAAATCGTTTGTTGCCGCGGCTGTCGCGTCGCTTCTCTCCGTCGGCCTTGCCGCGCCCAGCTTTGCGGAAACGCCGCCGAACATGTTGGTCATTGCCAACCGGATTGACGACATCAAGACCTTTGATCCGGCGGAAAGCTTTGAATTTGCGGGCGCCGATGTCAGCCGCAACGTCTATGAAAAGCTGGTCAATTTCGACCCGCTCAATCTGGATGCGGGATATCGGCCGCAACTGGCCGAAAGCTGGCAGATCTCCGAGGACGGCAAGACCATCACCTTCACGATGGCGCAGGGACACGTCTTTGCCTCGGGCAATCCGGTGACGGCGAAGGATGCCGAATTTTCGCTGCGCCGCGCGGTGCAGCTCAACAAGACCCCGTCGTTCATCCTGACGCAGTTCGGCTTTACCCCCGAAAACGTGGAGCAGACCATCGTTGCAACGGATGCCAACACGTTGGTGCTGACGCTGGACCAGCCCTATGCGCTGTCCTTCGTGTTGAACTGCCTGACCGCGACCATCGGCGGGATCGTCGACATGGAAACCGCGATGGCAAACGCGGCTGACGGGGACATGGGCAGCGACTGGCTGCGCACCAACACGGCGGGGTCCGGTCCCTACAAGGTTGTCGCCTGGAAGCCGAGCGAAAGCGTGTTGATGGATCTCAACCCGAATTATGCCGGGGCCAAACCGGCGATGGAACGGGTGATCGTCCAGCACATTCAGGAAAGCGCGACCCAGCGGCTTCAGCTTGAGCGAGGCGATATCGACGTTGCGCGCAACCTGTCCCCCGAAGATGTGGCCGGGCTTGCCGATGTCGATGACGTCAAGATCGTGGACGAATTGCGCGGCCGCTTGATGTATTTCTCGGCCAACCAGAAGAACAAGATGCTGAGCGACCCCAAGGTCTTTGAGGCATTGAAACTGGCGACGGATTACGAGGGTATGGCGGGGTCCTTCCTCAAGGGGCAGTACACCGTGCATCAGGCGTTCCTGCCGTTGACCTTCCTTGGTGCGTTGGAAGAGAACCCTTTCAGCTATGACATCGCGGCTGCCAAGGCAGCGCTGGCCGAGTCCAGCTATCCCGACTGCGGGCCGATCAAGATCTCGGTGCGCGATGCGCAGGAACGTCTGGACATCGCCCAGTCGCTGCAAAACACATGGGGTCAAATCGGCTGCGAGGTCGAGCTGATCGTCGGCACCGGGGCGCAGACGCTGGATCGCTACCGCGCGCGGGAACATGATATCTATCTTGGAGCATGGGGCCCGGACTATCCCGATCCCAACACCAACGCCGGCACCTTCGCCGTCAACCCGGACAACTCGGACGAGGCTGGCGCAACGGGCTTTCTGGCGTGGCGGAACGCTTGGGACATCCCGGAAATGAGCAAGAAAACCCTTGCGGCCGTGGTCGAGAACGACACCGACGCCCGGCGCGAGATGTATCTGGACCTGCAGCGCGAGCATCAAAAGGTCAGCCCCTTTGGCATGATGTTCCAGCAGATCGAACAGAACGGTATGGGCGCAAGCGTCGAGAACTTTGTCGCAGGTGGCGCAACCACGGCGGTTTCCTACTGGGTCATCACCAAGTAGATGGCTGGCACAACGCATGGTGAAGGACGGCTGCGGCCGCCCTTCCCTCCTTGGTTGACGAAAACGCTGACGACGCTGGCGACCGTGGCCGCGACGATCATTGGCCTGCTTTTCGTGACCTTCATGATCGGTCGCGTGATGCCGATCGACCCGGTTCTGGCCGTGATCGGCGAACGGGCGACGCAGGAACAATACGACCAGACCTTTCGCGACCTCGGGTTGGACCAGCCTTTGCTGATGCAATTCTGGATCTACGTGAGCGACGTGTTGCAGGGCGATCTGGGCAAATCGATCCGTACCGGGCAGAAGGTCACAACCGACATTGCCCGCGTGTTTCCAGCCACGTTGGAACTCGCCTCCTTGGGCACCTTGTTTGGCGTCGTACTGGGCGTGCCGCTGGGTGTGGTGGCCGCCGTGCGCCGGGGCAGCTGGATCGACCATCTGGCGCGGTTCGTTGGCCTGATCGGATATTCCATGCCGATCTTCTGGCTGGGTCTCGTCGGCCTGCTTGTCTTTTACGGCATCCTTGGATGGGTCGCCGGCCCCGGACGATTGGGCATCTTTTACCAAGGCGTGGTCGAGCCGATCACCGGATTGTTGCTGGTGGACAGCGCGCTGCGCGGGGAATGGACGGTGTTCCGCGATGCGTTTTCGCACATCATCCTGCCTGCGTCTTTGCTGGGCTATTACAGCCTTGCCTATATCAGCCGCATGACGCGCTCCTTCATGCTTGAACAGCTTGGCTCGGAATATGTCACCACTGCGCGGGTCAAGGGGCTTGGCGAATGGCAGGTGGTCTGGGGCCACGCCTTTCGCAATATCCGCATTCAACTGGTGACGGTGATTGCGCTGGCCTATGCCAACCTGCTGGAAGGGTCGGTACTGACCGAGATCATCTTTGCCTGGCCGGGGCTGGGGCAATACATCACCACCTCCCTGCTCGCCAATGACATGAATTCGGTGCTGGGCGGGACCATCGTCATCGGCACGATCTTCGTGGCGATCAACATCTTCTCAGACCTGCTCTACCGCTTTTTCGATCCGAGGTCCAAATGAGCACATCACAAGGCCTGCGCGACTGGCTTCTGAGCGAAGAGCCAACCTCCCGGCGACAAGCGCGGTTTGCGGCGTGGTACAAGGGCTGGTTGACGCTGCGCTCGAACACGCTGGCGATGCTGGGTCTGTTCGTGCTGGCGTTTCTGGTTCTGGCGGCGATCTTTGCGCCGCTTCTGGCCAGCCATGACCCGTTTGCACAAGAGCTTGGGCAGCGATTGCTGGCCCCGGGTGAAGATGGCCATCTTTTCGGCACGGACAGTCTTGGGCGCGATATCTATTCACGCCTGCTTTATGGCGCCCGGATTTCGATTTACATCGTTCTGCTCGTGGTCATGGTGGCGCCGGTTGTCGGGCTGATCGTCGGCACCGTGGCGGGCTATGCCGGTGGCTGGGTCGACGTTCTGCTGATGCGGGTCACCGATATTTTCCTCGCCTTTCCGCGTCTGATCCTTGCGCTGGCCTTTGTGGCGGCGCTTGGCGCGGGGATCGAGAACGCGGTGCTGGCGATCTCGCTGACCGCTTGGCCGCCCTATGCCCGTATCGCGCGGGCCGAGACGCTGACCATCCGCAACACGGATTTCATCCACGGCATCAAGCTGCAGGGCGCGGGGCCGGTGCGCATCGTCACGCGCCATATCTGGCCGCTGTGCATTTCATCGCTCGTTATCCGGGTTACGCTGGACATGGCGGGGATCATCCTGACCGCGGCGGGCCTTGGCTTTCTTGGTCTTGGGGCGCAACCGCCCAGCCCGGAATGGGGTGCAATGATTTCCGAGGGGCGCAAGTACATCCTTGATTATTGGTGGGTTGCCACGATCCCGGGCATCGCGATCTTTGCCATCAGCCTTGCCTTCAACCTTCTGGGCGACGGGCTGCGCGACGTCCTTGACCCGAAAGAGGACAACGCATGACGGATGCCCCGCTTCTGGATGTCGAAAATCTTTGGGTTCGGTTTCGCACCCGATCCGGTGTCTTTGACGCCGTGCGCGGAATCTCGTTCACCTTGGGCAAGGAACGGCTGGGCATCGTTGGCGAAAGCGGTTCTGGCAAATCCATGACCGGCCGGGCCGTGCTTCGCTTGATCCGTCCGCCCGGCATGATCGAGGCGGACCGGTTGGACATGCACGGCGAAGATATCCTGACGGCGCCAGAGAAGCGCATGCGCAAGCTGCGCGGCGGGCGCGTGTCGATGATCATGCAGGACCCCAAGTTTTCGCTGAACCCGGTGATGACCGTCGGCCAGCAGATGGTCGAGGCCCTGCGGGCGCATGAGCGTGTTTCGCGCAGCGAGGCGCGCGCCCGCGCCCTGGCCATGCTGGACGAAGTGGCGATCCGCGATCCCGAACGGGTCTTTACCCTGTATCCGCATGAGGTCTCGGGCGGGATGGGCCAGCGGATCATGATCGCCATGATGCTGCTGCCGAACCCGGAAATCCTGATCGCGGATGAACCGACCTCGGCGCTGGATGTCTCGGTTCAGCTTCAGGTGCTCGACATCATCGACAAGCTGGTGCGCGACCGGGGCATGGGGTTGATGTTCATCAGCCATGATCTGAACCTTGTCGCCAAATTCTGTGACCGCATCGTGATCATGTATGCAGGCCGCATCGTCGAAACCTGCAAGGCGGATGAGTTGCGCAATGCCCAACATCCCTACACGCTGGGTCTGTTGAATTCGGTCCCCGATCTGGAACATCCGCGCGAAAAGCTGGAGGTGCTGAAACGTGACCCAGCCTGGCGCGAGGCCCCTTCCGTGAGTGCCCGCCAATGAATGCGATCGAAATCCATGACCTGAACGTCTGGTTCGGGTCTGGCCCGGACCGGGCCAATGCCGTGCGCGACGTAAGTTTCGACGTGGCCGATGGTGAAAGTTTTGGCCTTGTCGGGGAAAGCGGATCGGGCAAATCCACGATCCTGCGTACCATCGCCGGGCTGGTTCCGACCTGGTCAGGCCAGATGACGGTTGCCGGCGAACAGCTTGGCCGCCGCCGCAGCAAGGCGTTCTACAGCAAGGTTCAGATGGTCTTTCAGGATCCCTATGCCTCGTTGCATCCGCGCCAGACGGTTGACCGGGTTCTGTCCGAGGCGATGCACCTGCATAACGTGCCGGACATTGACACCCGTATCGTGAGTTTGCTTGACGACGTCGGGCTCGGGTCGGGCTTTCGATTTCGTTATCCGCATCAACTGTCAGGTGGTCAAAGACAGCGCGTCGCCATCGCCCGCGCGCTGGCCTGTGATCCGTCCATTCTATTGCTGGATGAACCGACCTCGGCGCTTGATGTCTCGGTTCAGGCAGAGATCCTCAACCTCTTGGTGGATCTGCGCCGCGAGCATAAGCTGACCTATATCATGGTCTCGCACGATCTGGGCGTCGTCGGCCACCTGTGTGAACGGATCGGCGTCATGAAAGACGGCAGGTTCGTCGAAGTGCTGGCGGTCGAGGAGATGCGACGCCTTGAAGCCAAGTCGCCCTATACCCGGCACCTGTTGGAAAGCTCGATCAACTCCATCCATTGAGGCGGCGCGGGACGGGTGGCCTTTCAGCCACCCGGCGCAAAACTACGGGTTGCGCGGCTCTCCAAGCCCCCTCACCGCCCGATCACGATATCGGCCTTCAGCCCGCCAAGGGCCTCACTCTCGCCCAGACGCAGCGCGCCGCCATGGGCGCGGGCCACGTCCTTGGCGATGGCAAGCCCCAGACCGACGCCGCTGCCGCGGTTCTGATTGCGCGCCGGGTCCAGCCGGGCAAAGGGGATCAGCGCCTCCTCCCGCTGCTCTGGCGGGATGCCGGGCCCGTCATCCTCGACCTGAATGAGCAGCGCCTTGTCGCTGAGCGTGACCGAGACCACTGCCTGGCTGCCATAGCGCACCGCGTTGTCGATCAGGTTCTCAACCGCGCGCCGAATTGACAAGGGTTTGAGCAAGACCTCGCCCGCCCCCTTGAGCATGCCCAGTTGCACCGGCTTGTCTGCCCGCTGCGCATCCGCAACGATGCCGCGCACCAGCGCCAGCGGATCGGTCGGCTCGGCCTCGCCCGCCGCCGCACCGCGAGAAAACTCCAGAAACGTGTCCAGAAGCCGCTGCATGTCGTCCACATCACGCAAGAGCGGCGCTGCCTCCTCCTCATCGTCCAGCATCGACAGCCCCAGCTTCAGCCGCGTCAGGGGAGTACGAAGATCGTGGCTCACCCCGGACAGCATCAGCGTGCGCTGCTCGATCTGCCGCTCGATCCGGGCCCGCATGTCAAGAAACGCGCTCCCCGCGGCCCGCACCTCCATCGCACCGCCGGGGCGATAGGGTTCGGCCCGCCCGCGGCCAAACGCCTGCGCCGCATCCGCCAGCCGGGTGATCGGGCGCAACTGATTGCGCAGATAAAGGAAGGCGATCACCGTCATCAAAAGGGCAAAGAACAGCATTGTCACGATCAACTGATGCGGTGCGCCGACCGTGACCCGACTGCGGCTGAATCCGATCTCCAACGGTCCTTGTCCGGTATCGACGAAAACCTGGACGGACGAATCGGCATTGAACCGCACCCCCCGCACCTCTGGGATCGCCGCCCGCAGAAGCGTGCGCACATAGCCGCCCGAAAAATCGTACCAGCGGATCTGGTCCCGCTCTGGCACCTCCTCCTGCGTGACAAAACGCAACTGCATCTGCAACGCCGGCAGCAGTGGCGCCAGACCTTCCAAGGCCGCCTCGCGGGTCGGGGCCGCAGTCGCGCGCGTGGTGACAAAGGTGATCTCGCGCTGCACCGTCCCGGTCATCTGCCGGATAATGCCTTGCAAATGGTTCTGGATAAACGCCACCGAGACCACCAGCGTCAGCACGACCACCGGCAGCAGCAGGATCAAAGCGGCCCGACCATACAGGCTGCGCGGCATATAGTGTTTGAGCCAAAGGAACGACATGGGCTAAGCCTAGCGGGCGCAGCCAAGGAGCGGAAGACATGACCCAACCCCCCGATGATTTTGACCCGACCCCCGGTGCCCCGATCCGGCTGGCCGACGGGCTGCGCCGAGTGCTTGCCCCCAATCCCTCGCCGATGACCTATCGCGGCACCAACACCTATCTGATCGGCGACCGGGAGCTGGCGGTGATCGACCCCGGCCCGATGAGTGAGCCGCATCTGGAGGCAATCCTTGCCGCGCTGGAGCCGGGGCAAAGCATCAGCCATATCATCGTCACCCACTCGCATCTCGATCATTCCCCCCTCGCCCGGCCTCTGGCCGAGCGGACCGGGGCCCCGGTGATCGCCTTTGGCGGCGCCGAGGCCGGACGCAGCGCCATCATGTCCGAACTGGCCGCAGGCGGCCTTGCCGGTGGCGGCGAAGGGATCGACCGCCATTTCGCCCCCGACCGCGTGGTCACGGACGGCGAGATCATCGAAGGCGACGACTGGTCACTGGAGGTGCTCCACACCCCCGGCCATCTGGGCAATCACATCGCCCTGGGCTGGGGGGGGATGTGTTTCACCGCGGATCACGTGATGGGCTGGGCCAGTTCACTGGTCTCGCCCCCGGATGGCGATCTGACCGATTTCATGGCCTCGTGCCGCCGCCTGCGCGCCCGCAACTGGGAGGCGTTCCACCCCGGCCACGGTGCCCCGATCGAGAGCCCCGACGCGCGGCTTGACTGGCTGATCGAACATCGCCTCGCACGCGAGGCTGCGATCCTGCTCGCACTCGAAAACGGTGCCGCCACCGCCCGCTCCTTGGCCGAACGGGTCTATACCGAAACCCCACCCGCCCTGCTGGGTGCCGCAGAGCGCAACGTCTTCGCCCACCTGATTGATCTGGCACAACAAAATCGCGTCTCCCCCCAGGGTGAACTGGCCGCTGTCGCCACATTCGAGCGGCTGTCCTGAGAGCAATATGGCCGTAGGAAAAGTTTTTTGAACTTTCCTGCAATATCCACTGGACGGGGCAAAACCTGATTGCTATATCGCCCAGACCGTTCCGGCGTAGCTCAGCGGTAGAGCAGTTGACTGTTAATCAATTGGTCGTAGGTTCGATCCCTACCGCCGGAGCCATAAAAAGCCCTTAAGCCTCAATGGCTTGAGGGCTTTTTTATTTTTCGGGCCATTGGCTGGTTTTGCTCCGGGGTAACATCTGGGGTAACCAAATGGAGCTTTCGCGGTTCAATCCCAGCCACCGAAACTGAGTGAGGCATAGGCTCTTTCGGGCATGGTTTTCACGCCCCTGAAAAAGCGCCAAATCTGGGAAAAAGTGCCCCGGCGCTGGTGGCAGCACGATATCCGCCCCAGCTTTTCTTTTATAAAGGTGTTGTCATAATTTTCGTCGGCGCCGAAGCCACACGCGGTGCCTGCCTTGTTTGCCATAACAAAACCCGTTCAGACCTAACCAACCGCCTTCGGGCCGCCAGTGCGCGCGGGCCAGAAAGCTGCCGCCGCGGGCGATGTTGATCCCCGCCTTTCTTTTATAATGGTGTTGTCATCCCACCCCGGCACAGGTTGCCGTTCGCAAGAAGCCGGCAGGGTGATTGCACGTTAAAGGCGATGGCTTGGGCCTCACACGACTTGCAGGGAGGTGATCCAGTGCGATAGCGTCTCGGACAATCATGAACGATCCGCGGAAAAGCCGCGAGCGGGAGCAAGTGCTTGTACGAAAACGCCTTCAACAAGATAGAACGAGACCTTCGCGCCGAAGAGGGCATCGCCAACGAACTGGACTATGTCGAACAGACCTCGTGGGTTCTGTTCCTGAAATACCTGCATGACCTCGAAACCGAACGTCAGGACCGGGCCGAACTGAACGGCGAGGATTATACCCCGATCATCAACGGCGGCTTCCGCTGGGACAAGTGGGCCGCCCCCAAGGTCGACGGCGAGTTTGACCACAACGCCGCCCGCATCGGCGACGATCTGATCACCTTCGTCGATCAGAAACTGTTCCCCTATCTTGCCGCCTTCCGGCAGTCCGCCACCGGGCCGCAAACGATCCAGTACAAGATCGGCGAGGTCTTTACCGAGCTGCGCAACAAGTTCCGCTCCGGCTACATCCTGCGCGATGTGCTGGCGACGGTCGATGCGCTGTCGTTCAACACCCAAGCGCAGCGGCACGAGTTGTCGCAGCTTTACGAGAGCCGCATCAAACGCATGGGCAACGCGGGACGCAACGGCGGTGAATACTACACCCCTCGCCCACTGATCCGCGCCATGATCAAGGTGACGGATCCGAAGATCGGAGAGACGATCTATGACGGCGCGGTCGGCTCGGCAGGTTTCCTGTGCGAGGCCTATACCTACATGCGCAGCGACACCCTGTCGGCCTCTGATTTTGAGACCCTGCAAACCCGCACCTTCTACGGGCAGGAGAAGAAGGGCCTCGCCTATATAATCGGGATCATGAACATGGTCCTGCACGGGATCGAGGCGCCGAACCTTGTCCACTCCAACACGCTCAATGAAAACGTGATGGATATTCAGGAGAAAGACCGCCACGACGTCATCCTTGCCAACCCGCCCTTCGGCGGCGGCGAGCGGCGCGAGGTGCAGCAGAACTTTCCGATCCGCACGGGCGAGACCGCCTATCTGTTCCTGCAACACTTCATCCGCAAGCTGCGGGCCGGCGGCCGCGCGGCTGTCGTCATCAAGAACACCTTCCTTAGCAACACCGACAACGCCAGCGTGGCGCTGCGCAAGGAATTGCTGGAGGCGGCGGAACTGCACACCATCCTCGATTGCCCGCAAGGCACCTTTCAGGGGGCCGGGGTCAAGACCGTGGTGCTGTTCTTTGAAAAGGGCGCACCGACGCGCGACATCTGGGTGTACCAGCTTGATCCGGGCCGCAGCATGGGCAAGACCAACCCGCTGAACGACGATGATCTGGCAGAGTTTGTGGAGCTGCAGCACATCCGCGCCAGCGGGCCGAAAAGCTGGATCGTCAAACGCGCCGATCTGGACGAGGACACCTTTGATCTGTCACTCAAGAACCCCAACGCGCCCGAGGCCGAGGCCCTGCGCAGCCCGGAAGAGATCATCAAGGACATGCTGGCGCGGGATGCCGAGACGGCGGGCATTCTGGAGAATATCCGGGGGATGCTGTGAAGGCGGGGTGGGTATTGGAACACCTTGGGGCGGTCAGTGCTACCGTGATGGGGCAAGCCCCAGCGGGTAAAGACTGCAACAAGGAAGGACGGGGAACACCTTTCGTGAAGGCGGGGGAGTTTGGACCTTCCCGCCCTATCATCAGGGAATGGACTACCAACCCTAAGAAACTCGCAAAATCTACCGATGTCTTGATCTGTGTGGTCGGCGCTACCTGTGGCAAAATCAATCTAGGCGCGGATTGTGCGATAGGGCGCAGTGCGGCAGCGATAAGGCCCAACACAATCAAACTTGACCAGTTCTTCTTGCACTATTTCTTGGAAGGCCAAGTGCAGAGGCTAAGGACCGGATCACTCGGCTCGGCACAAACAGTAATTTCGAAAGATATGCTTGCGGCTGTGGAGATCCCCCTCCCCCCACTCGAAGAACAACAGCGGATTGTTGCGGTTCTGGACGAGGCTTTCGAGGGTCTGACCCGCGCCCGCGCCCACGCCGAAGCCAACCTCCAAAACGCGCGGGAGTTGTTCGAGAACTCGCTGATTGCGACCTTTGATCAAGTGGTCGGTTCTTCTGACCATATGACTTTGGAAGATGCATCTACTAGCTTTGGACGTGGACGCTCTAGGCACCGCCCCCGAAATGCGCCGTTCCTATACGGAGGTCCGTATCCGTTTGTCCAGACAGGCGACATTAGAAACAGCGACGGAACAGTGTCAACTTTCTCCCAGAGTTACAGCGAGGAAGGACTGGCACAAAGCAAGCTTTGGCCAGCAGGAACGATCTGTATTACTATCGCAGCAAATATTGCAGAAACGGCTGTTTTGGGTTTCGACGCATGTTTTCCTGATAGCATAATAGGAATGGTTTCGGACCCGAAAATCACTTTTCCAGAGTACGTGGAATTCATGCTTCGTTTCTTCGCCGCTGATCTCAAGAAGCAAGGGAAAGGTAGTGCTCAAGATAATATAAATCTGGGTACTTTTGAACGTACTGAATTTCCGTTTCCACCGCAGCAAGAACAACAGGAAATCGTTGAAAGGCTATCACGGCTGGCAAACGAAACAACCTTGTTGTCAGATGACTATTCTCAAAAACTTCAAGACCTCGACGATCTCCGCCAATCTATTTTGCAGAAAGCCTTCGCGGGCGAATTAACATGACGTAGAAAGCTCCGCCCATGGGAACATCAAACCGCCAGCTTGGCGACATCAGCCGCAACGATCAGGTCCTGATTGCCCGCACGGACCGGGCCGGTACAGACCACATGCAGTACGTCTGGGTTCTGGTCTGCGCACGACGCTTGGAGACCGGCGATCTATGCGGCTATCGGTACGGGGCGAACGGGTCGGATTTTCACCATAGGAAATGCCCCGAATGCCAAGGCGGGGCAGCGGGTCTGGACGTTGATGGTTTGATATGAGCATTCACGACGAAACCGAAGCCGAAACCCGCACGAACCGTATCCTCCCGGTTCTTCAGGCCGCGGGCTGGGGTTTGATCGAGGGTTCGCGAATCCGCGAAGAAGTCATCTGTCCGGGGCGCATCCAGTCGGGCGGCACGCGCGGCAAGGGGCTGTCTGCCGATTACGTGTTGATCCACAAGGGCCACAAACTCGCCGTGCTGGAGGCCAAGCGCGCGGGCATCAGCCACCGCAACGGCGTCGCTCAGGCCAAGGACTATGCCACCCGTCTGGGGCCACGCTTTGCCTATGCCTCCAACGGGCTGAACTGGTATCAGATCGACATGGTGACGGGGGCCGAGGATGACATGGCCCTGCCCTTCCCCTCGCCAGATGAATTGTGGGAGCGGACCTTTGCCACCCACGACGCATGGCGCGAGCGCTTCGGGGCCGTCGATTTCGAGACGGATGGCGGCAAGTGGGACCTGCGCTATTACCAGCACAAGGCGATCACGGCGGTGCTGGAGGCCTTGGGCAAGGGCGACCGACGCATCCTGCTGACGCTGGCCACCGGCACCGGCAAGACCTCCATCGCGTTTCAGATTGCGTGGAAGCTGTTTCAGGCCAATTGGAACCTGTCGGGCGAGCCGGTGCGGCGCCCGCGCATCCTGTTCCTCGCCGACCGCAACATCCTTGCCGATCAGGCCTATAACGCGTTCAGCGCCTTTTCCAGCGATGCGGTGACCCGGATCGATCCCGACACCATCCGCAAGAACGGGGGCAAGCCGCCCAAGAACGCCAGCCTGTTCTTCACCATCTTTCAAACCTTCATGACCGGCGAAGGCGCACCGGTTTACACCCAGTACCCACCCGATTTCTTCGACTTCATCGTGATCGACGAATGCCACCGGGGTGGGGCCAAGGACGAAAGCGAATGGCGGCGCCTGCTGGAGTATTTCGACCCCGCTGCCCAGCTTGGCCTGACCGCCACACCCAAGCGCCAGCACAACGCCGATACCTATGCCTATTTCGGTGAACCGGTTTACACCTATGCCCTGCGCGAAGGGATCGAGGATGGCTTCCTGACCCCGTTCAAGGTTCGCCAGATGGCCAGCACCATCGACGAGTATGTCTATGATGGCAGTGATGAACTGATCGCTGGCGAGGTCGAAGCGGGAGACACCTTCGTTGAGGGTGATTTCAACACCCGGATCATCATTCCCGAGCGGGAACTGAGCCGCGTAAAGGAGTTTATGGGCCAGATCGACCAACGGCAGAAAACCTTGGTCTTCTGTGCCACACAGGACCATGCGGCGCTGGTGCGGGACCTGATCAATCAGGTGAAGGACAGCACCAACCCGAACTATTGCCACCGCGTCACCGCCGATGATGGCGCCGTGGGCGAGCAGTGGCTGCGCACGTTTCAGGACAATGCCAAGACCATCCCGACCATCCTGACCACGTCGCAGAAGCTGTCCACCGGCGTTGATGCGCGAAACATCCGGAATATCGTGCTGATGCGCCCGATCCGATCCATGATCGAGTTCAAGCAGATCATCGGGCGCGGGACGCGGACCTACGACGGCAAGGACTTCTTCACGATCTGGGATTTCGTCAAGGCGCACGAGAATTTCAACGATCCGGAGTGGGATGGCGAGCCCTTGGCGCCAGAACCGCCCACAGGACCGCGTACGCCGCCCGCCGAGCAGCCAGAGCCACCTGTGGGCGATGATGGTGGCCCGGACGATGTTTCGCCGCCCCCACGCGAAAAAATCGTGGTCAAACTGGCTGATGGCAAAGATCGGAAAATTGTCTACATCGCCACGACGACCTACTGGGGGCCTGATGGGAAGCCCATGTCCGCCAAGGAGTTCTTGGAGCGCCTGTTCGGCGATCTGAGTGAAATCGTCGCCGACGAAGACCAACTCCGAGCTGTTTGGAGCGACCCCGACAACCGGGAACATTTCTTGACCCAACTGGCCGAGCGTGGGTATGACGCGGCCCGGCTCGACGGCATTCGCCTTCTTGTCGATGCGCCCGACAGCGATCTTTTTGACGTTCTCGGCTACGTCCTGTTCACCAACGCCCCCAAGACCCGGCAGGACCGGGCCGAACATGTTTCGAAGACCGGGTTAAAGGAAGCGGGCAGGGAAATGCGCGAGTTTCTTTTGGGTATTCTGAGCGCCTACGCAGCGCACAGCGAAGCAGAACTCGCGCCTCAAAAACTGGTTGCCTTCATGACCGCTCGGTACGGGAGCGTCGGTGAGGGAAAAGCCAAACTGGGCGAGGTTTCGAAAATCCGCGACGCCTATCGCGGGATGCAGGCGGACCTATACGCCGATTAAAGGTCCGCCCCGGCTTGCTTCAGGTCATGAGGCCGTCAACCATCGTGCGGATGCGTGACGACCAAGCGACTTTGGTCTGCCATGTATCGGGGATACCTGAGGCGCCATAGAGTGCCCCAGCCAGCTGCCCGGTGATGGCAGCGGTGGTATCTGCATCGTCGCCCAGATTGGCGGCCAACAGAACCGCTTCCTTGAAATCACCGGCCCGACCGACGCTCCAGAGCGAGGCTTCGAGGGAATGCGCCACATATCCGGAGGAGCGGACATCGCGGCGGTGCATGCCGCGCCAGCTACCGGCCATGATCGGCCCGATTGCGCCGGCCAGCGGCTCGATGCGGTCGCGCAGGACTTCGCTGCGCTTGGCCCCCTCAATGGCGTCAGAGAGCGCTTCTGCGAAGGCGACACAGGCATCTACGGCTTCGGCCGCACCATGTGTCGTGCGGCTCTGACGGGCCGCCACGTCGCGCAGCAGCGCCCGGTTGCGCCAATGCTGTGAACAGGCATGCAAAATTGACCCCGTAGCGGGGTGATCGGCGTCCAAAAATGACCCCCTTACACTGATGTGGATAATGCCCCCGAGGCTATCGGGGAGCACAGTGTGGGATGTTGG
>NZ_SMFP01000050.1 GCF_004348975.1 Antarcticimicrobium sediminis
TGTGAATCGGCATGCGAAATTGACCCACTTGGGTGGGTTATGAGCGAGTAAAATTGACCCACCTGCCACGTTAGAATCCGCGCTGGATAGCGCGGAGGAATGAGCAGGTGATATTGATGGAAAGTGTATCGAAGATCCGTCGTTGGATATTGGTTGAGGGTCGCAGCATCCGATCTGTGGCGCGGGCAACCGGTTTGTCGCGGAACACGGTGAAGAAGTATCTGAAGGACGACAGTCCGCCGAGCTATCAGCGGCAAGCGCCGCCGGCCCGGCATAAGCTGTGCGATGGATTTGACGCGCGACTTCAGGAACTGTTCGAGCAGGATCAAAAGCGCCCGCGCCGGGAGCGGCGGACGGCCACGAAGCTTTACGAACAGCTCGTCTCGGAAGGGTATACTGGGTCCTATTCGCCGGTTCAGCGATTTATCCGAGACCTCAAACGTGCCGACGCCGGATCGGGAGAGGCGTTTATCCCCCTGCATTTTGCTGCGGGCGATGCGCTCCAGTTTGACTGGAGCGAAGAGCGCGTTGTTCTCGGTGGTGTCGAGCAGAAGGTGAAGGTTGCCCACTTCCGCCTGTGCCATAGTCGCAAGCCTTTTGTCATCGCCTATCCCGGCGAGAGCCAAGAGATGGTGTTGGATGCCTTTGTGCGGGCGCTGTCCTTCTATGGCGGGGTTCCGCGACGAGTGATCATCGACAATCCCAAAACGATGGTGACCTATGTCTCTCGCTCGAAGGACCGGGTGTTCCATCCGCGGTTCCTGGCGTTGATGAACCACTATGTCATAGAGCCGGTGGCCTGCACGCCCGCGTCGGGTTGGGAGAAGGGTCAGGTGGAGAACCAGGTCCAGTTCTTACGAGGCCGCTTGTTTGTTCCCATGCCAGCCTTCGATGATCTGGATGGGCTGAATGGCTGGTTGCGTCTGCGCTGCGAGGACCTGGCAAATCGTGCCCATCCTGAACATTCGCCCCGCACGATTGCAGAGGTTTTTGAAGATGAGCGTGCCGAGCTGCGCCCCCTGGGGCGAGCTTTTGACGGCTACGTGGAGAAGACGGTGCGGGTCCGCTCCACCTGTCTGGTTCAATATGCCAGCAACCGCTACAGCGTGCCTTCCCGGTTTGCCGGCCAGCATGTCTCCCTGCGCGCCTATGCGAGCCGGATCGTGCTGGTGTCAGGCCGAGATGTCATTGCCGAGCACAAGCGCCGCTTCACCCGCAACGTCAGCTACTTTGAACCGTGGCATTACGTTCCTCTACTGGACCGCAAACCCGGCGCCTTGCGCAACGGGGCACCCTTCGTGGACTGGCAACTGCCCGATGCCATGCATCGGATCAGGGAGCATTACATGACCGGCAAAGGTGGGGATCGGGAGTTTGTCGACCTGCTTTTGCTGGCCCAGGACCACGGGGTCGAGGTCGTCGAGATTGCCTGTGATCTGGCGGTAGAGCAAAACACCCTGCGTCTGCCGGCCATCGTCAATCTGATCAACCAGCTGGTCGAGCCAGTCATCACCCCCTTGGGCGAACCCTACATCTATCCGCAGCTGACCATGCGCCCGGAAGCCGATTGCAAGCGCTATGAGGCACTGTGCTCCGCCGAGGAGGCCGCCGCATGAACGCCCTCATCGACCAACTGACCGCCCTGAGGCTGCATGGAATGGCAGCTTGCGCACATGATTTGCTGTCCGCGCGCAAGCCGCCAAGTCTGACAACTGCGATAAAGCAACTGATCAACGCGGAAACTGTAGAGCGCCGGGTGCGCTCCATCCAGTATCAAATGCGCATCGCGAAGTTCCCGCATCACAAGGACTTTGCCACCTTCGATTACGGCGCAGCAGCCGTCACCAAGGCCCAGATTGAGCCCTTCTGCTCGGGTCAGTTCACCGAAGAGGCGCACAACCTCATCCTGGTGGGCGGAACCGGGACGGGCAAAACCCATATCGCCATCGCGCTTGGAACCGCCTTGATCAACAACGGCAAGAAAGCCCGCTTCTTCAACGCGGTCGATCTGATCAATGCCCTGATCAAGGAACAGGCCGATGGCAATACTGGGAAAATCATCCGGCAACTGTCGGCCCTGGATTGCGTCATCATCGACGAGCTGGGCTATATCCCGTTCCCGAAATCCGGTGGCGCACTGCTGTTCCACCTGATCAGCAAGCTCTACGAGAAAACCAGCGTCATCATCACCACCAACCTGGAGTTCGGAGAATGGGTCGCTGTCTTCGGCGACGCCAAGATGACAACCGCGCTGCTGGATCGCGTCACGCACCACTGTGCCATCATCGAGACCGGCAACACGTCATACCGCTTCGCGCAGAGCAAAAGCCGCAGAGAAAAATAAGCGCACCGCAAGCAAAGCCCCCAGACGGACTCGCTATATGAGGGCGGCCCGTCTGGGGGCTTTGCCCTCTGAACGACGGGTCAAAATCAAACGCTGAAACCGGGTCAGTTTTGAACGCTCATTGACA
>NZ_SMFP01000051.1 GCF_004348975.1 Antarcticimicrobium sediminis
AACATCCCACACTGTGCTCCCCGATAGCCTCGGGGGCATTATCCACATCAGTGTAAGGGGGTCATTTTTGGACGCCGATCACCCCGCTACGGGGTCAATTTTGCATGCCTGTTCACACATCGAAGTTCCACAGGCCACTTATCTCATGTTCCTTAGAGACGCTACGATTGACGAGGAATGGCACACGCGTCTCGGCAAAGCCGCCATGCGAGCGCAATGCTCCGTCGAGTGCAGCCAAGTCGTGTTCGGTTGGCCTTGTGCCAACGACGTGGTTCGCATCTGCGATGACCACGAGATCGCCGATGCGATCGAAAGGCAGAGCAAGCTCATTGGCAGCTTCGGCTTTACCCATCACGCGCTCGATACCTTCGATTCCGCGCAACACACATGCGATCTGATCAGCTTTATCATCGGCCAAATAGATATGACCGAGCCCACCAAGTGCGCCATGGTGCTTCACATGAGGATCAGAGATCGGCAAAACAATGTGCCCAACTACGCCTTCTCTCTCCAATAAACCCTTCAACCAGACGGCGGCAAGTTCGCCATTTCCACGACTCTTGCAGTTCATGCCGTGGTCAGCAGTTACGACTAATCGCGCACCCATACCATGTAGCATACGCAGGCGTTCATCAATTGACGCGTAGAACGCCAATGCTTCAGGCGCTTCGGGGGCATACGTGTGCTGCATGTAGTCAGTCGTCGAAAGATAGATTAGCTCAGGGCTGCGTTCCTTCAACAATCGAATTCCACTATCAAAGACAGCTAATGTTGAATCTGGTCCGTACATGTTCGGCGACGTCGCAGGCAACCAAGTTTCAGAACCGCCAGTCTCAATAGCGCGGCAAACCGCAGAGCTTGGCAAGCCATGGCCAAGTAGTTTCATTAGTTTTTCTTTTGCCGTGATCACGGCAACACTCACCCCTTCGGCAGCTTGCGCTGCCAAAATTGTACCACACCTTAGGAATTCAGGTGAGTTCATCATAACTTCACGATCATTTTCGATATCGCAAAAGTAATTTCCGGAAATTCCGTGAATTGAAGCTCGCGCCCCAGTTACAATCGAAACATTGTTTGGATTGGTAAAGCTCGGCATTGCGCTGGTCGCACAAAAACCCAACAATTCCTCGGTCATAAAAGGTGCGACATTATCCTTTTTCGCCGCATCTAAATACCTCGGGTCGCAGCCATCAAAGCATACGACAACGGTTGGCTCTTCGGGGCGATCGTAGCTGCGCCCATTAACCTCAATTCGATCCATATTTTTCCGCGATAATTTTTTTAGACTTCCTCAAATTTTGAATCTATGAGCCCCCACAAGGTGAATCCAGAAACATCACAAATGGACGCGTCAGGTCTGAAGCAAAACACCCACGATCAATCTGCGCCAGCAAGGTAACCTGCCCGAAATTTCTGCCGAACATCGCCAGATGAAATTGCATGGATTGGAAGGCGCGTACCCCCAAAAGATAGTGAACTAGGCTGCATGCTGACCACGCAAGAGAGTACTATCGTAAATCTACTCTAGACAAGAATTCCACAACATTGGATGGGACACTGGTAGGGGAAATATCTAATTCCGGCACATCAGTCATATCGCCAAATCCACCGTCACAACCGAAAACTTGCGGATCAACGGAAAGCACTACTAGTAATTCCGGAAAATTCCCCAATCATCTCAGATATCACTCCTCAAACCATCAACTAAAAATCAAGCAACAACTCGTCAAAAATTTGGAATGACACCCGGGGGCACTTTCTATGCCCCCGGGGTATTAGCATATATAGCTCCAGACAAAATTCAACTCAGAGCACAAAGTTAATCTAGAGATACCTTCATCCCTTGACCATTTCGCCACTCGCGAACGATACTGATCACCACCATGACAACCGAAAGGACTAGCAACGACGCCGTAATGGGTCGCTCAAACAGTTCGAATACTTTGTAATCCAGCATCTGCATGGATTTTGCGAAGGCGGATTCACCTATTCCGCCAAGAATCAAACCCAGAACAACCCCCGCAGCAGAATATCCAGTCGAGCGCATCATGTACCCCAAAATCCCAGGCATGAACATAACTGTTCCATCCCGGATGATCACATAGACCCTCGGCGATCCGCGTTTTTCATGGCAGGATCGGTTCTGAGGGACATTCGGGACGGGGTGCGACCATGCTGATCCATCTTCACAAGCAGG
>NZ_SMFP01000053.1 GCF_004348975.1 Antarcticimicrobium sediminis
AATCAACAGCTTCCTCAATCAGCCTTGGGCAGTAAGACGCCCTTGCAGGCGATGAAAGACTGGCACAAACTCAAACCAGAGCTGTTCAAAAAACAGCCGTATTACCTCCCGGGATGTGACACATAACCCATACATCTATAAACAGATTTCTGACGGCATAAGAGCCAATGATTGCCAACACGAGAATGCCCGGCGCCAACCAGCGGAAGGGGACGCGCAAGATGTCAACGGCGGCGTAAAAATGGGCCATAGGGCGGCGCAAAATTAGGCCAATTGGGGGTTGTGGTTGGGGGGCAAACGGCACTGGCGGCCAGTCAGCCGCGCTCTCCACATAGCTGGCGGTTGACTGGCCGCCTTGGCCCTTCAGGTCAAGTTTGGGTGGTTCAGATCAGGAACCGGCGCTTGCCTTTCGCGCCCGACTTTGGGCGAGCCGGTAGCTCTCGCCATTCATCTCGAGGATGTTGACGTGATGGGGCAGGCGATCAAGAAGCGCACCTGTAAGCCGCTCGGTTCCAAAGGTTTCGGTCCATTCGTCGAATGGAAGGTTACTTGTGATTATCGTGGATCCACGCTCGTAGCGCTGCGAGATCAACTCGAACAGAAGCTCTGCCCCGGTCTTTGAGAGCGGCACGAAGCCCAATTCATCAATGATCAACAGTTTGACGTTCGCCATCTGCTTCTGGACGCGCAGCAAGCGGCGCTCGTCACGGGCCTCCATCAATTCATTGACCAGGGCCGCGGCGGTGGTGAAGCTGACCGTCATACCCTTTTGGCAAGCCGCGAGCCCCAGCCCCAGGGCCACGTGGGTCTTGCCTGTTCCGCTTGGCCCAAGGGCGATGACGTTCTCACGCCGGTCAATCCATTCACAGCGGGAGAGCTCCAGCACCTGCATCTTGTTGAGCTTCGGAATCGCCCGGAAGTCAAAGCTGTCGAGACTCTTTGTGGCGGGGAATTTTGCCGCCTTGATGCGACGCTCGACCATGCGCCGCTCACGGTCAATCAGTTCCAGCTCCACCAAGCGCGTCAGGAACTGAACATGGTCCAAGCCCTCGGCAGCGCATTGGCGTGCCACCTTCTCATACTCGCGTAGGAAGGTCGGCAGCTTCAGCGTCTTGAGGTGATGGCTGAGCAGAATCTCAGGAGCATGGGTCATTCAGCGGCCTCCGAGACCAGGGCCATGTAGCTGGCCGCTGAGGTCATCTCGACATTTGCCCTCGGCAGGTACGGGTAGACATCAAGGTCGAGCCTCGGGGGGCGCTTCTCGACCTGGCAGAGTGCAAGGTGCTTCACGGCGTCAAAACCGACCGTGCCCAGCTTCAGGGCCTTCTTCACGGCAGCGTGCAGGTCATCCATGCCGAAGCTTTCGAGAAGGCGCAGCACCTGCACATACTCGCGGCGCCCCATCTTCAGCATGCGTGCCTCCATCAGGCGGCGGAGGGTGTCGAACTCTTCGGGCAAGTTCCACTCCGCCAGCGGCGCGGCCTGGTCCAGAGCGTTGATCTTGCGTTCGATCAGCGGGAGGTAGTGGATGGGGTCGAACACCATGTCCTCGCGGTCGTAGCTGCGCGGATGCCGAGCGATAACCTCGCCGCGACAGCCGATCATGACCTGGTCAACATAACCACGGATCCAGACATCCTGATGGCCATAGGCCACGGGCACCGAGTAATCGTTGGTGTCGTAGCGAACCAGAGACTGGGAACTGACCCGACCGTTTGCCTGATCGCAGGCCTCGAACGGCGCTGCTGGCAGAGGTCGCATCGCAACCAGATCACGGTGCAATCTCGCGCCGATGGTCTCCTTGTGGCCGCGAAGAACATGGTCTTGCCGGGCGCGGCACTGGGCTTCAAGGTCAGAGTTGAAGGCGTCCCAGTCAGAGAAGCAGGGGATCGGCACCATGTGGTTGCGCCGCGCATACCCAACCATCCCCTCGACATTGCCCTTGTCGTTGCCTTTGCCCGGGCGCCCATAGCG
>NZ_SMFP01000054.1 GCF_004348975.1 Antarcticimicrobium sediminis
GATGTTGCAACCATCCAGAAATGTCACCCACTGCGCAAAGCAGGAATGTCACCAAGAGCGCCGGCGGCAGCAAGGCTTAGCAACCCGGAGACCTCAAATATCGCAGGGATGATAAGCCTTGCGGGATCGCTAAGCGGACGTTCGCGCGAGACGAGGCGAAGGTCCGCAAAAGCCCAACAGCAGACCTCCGGCCACATCATCGGATGTCAGCTTTCGGGTTGTGTCTGTGCCGCCGCTGCGCGTTTTGCCGCGTAATGCAACTCCAGCTTGGACGGTCGGCCGGAAGAGCGACCATTCTTCACGTAACCGTTCTTTGCACTGACAGGTTTGACCTTCGGCTTTGATGCCGCCTTGTCTTGCTCCTTCTTGATATGGGACAGCACGGCGCTGAGGTGCTTGTTCTCGGTGATCGCGGCATGGGTGATCCGGCGCTCGGGATTCATAATCGTGTAGGGCAGGGCGACACCTTTGGCGCGGACCTGGATGCGCCCGTCGGCCAGCTCGTAGACATCGACATATGTCCCGGCGAGCCCGCGTGTCAGATCGTTCACCGCCAGCTTGATCCGTTTGCGGTCATATTTGAGCATCAGATCCTTGCTCACGTGGCGTTTGTCGCGCAGGCAGAAAACTTCGCTCAACCGGTCAGCTGCGATGTTCAAAGCACGGTGCAGGTTGTCCGACTTGGCCGGGGCCTTTGCGAATTTGGCGTTGTAGCGCTCCATAAAGCCTTGAAGAAACAGGTTGCCGTCTTCGATTGAGGATACGCCTGCGAGACGCAGCTCCTTGACCAGCCGATCCTGCAAGGTGCGGTTGGCGCGTTCTACACGGCCCTTGGCCTGAGAGCTATTGGCGCACAGAATCTCGATGTTCAGCTCGGCCAAGGCACGGCCGAACTGGGTCATGCCCGTCATGTGCTGGTTCGGTTTTGCGACCCGAAAGACCGTGTGTTTGTCGCTGTAAAACGCAACGGGGCGGCCGTGTTTGAGAAGATAGCTTTCCAGCGCCTCGAAGTAACTGAACGTGCTTTCCGAGGGCACGAACCGCAATTCCATCAATGTGCTGGTCGCATCGTCGATGAAGACGAGCAGGGTGCATGGATCAGCGCGATCCTCGAACCATCGGTGATCAGAGCCGTCAATCTGGATCAGCTCGCCAAAGTATTCCCGGCGCAATCTGGGCTGATGGAATGTCCGCCGCTGTTTGCGCGACAACCAGATCCCGGCGTCCTGCATCCACTTCCGCAGCGTCTCGCGAGAGACCTTGAACCCATGGTGTTCCGCCAGCATCTCGGCCGCCAGCGTCGGTCCGAAATCTTCATACTTTTCCTTGATCAAGGCCACGGCATAGTCGCGCTTGGCTTCATGGATCTGGTTGTTCGGCGCCTTGCCGCGCGCCTTGTGCCGGATCCCGGCGCCGCCCTCGGTGCGGTACGTCTTGAGCAACCGGAACATCTGTCGCCTGGTCACGTCCAACAGGTTCGCACCGTTCTGGACACTCAGCCGTCCATCATCGACCTGCGCCAACACCTCGATCCGGTGGAAGTCGCGCTCGCTCATCATCACCCATCCCATGTCGGCTCTCTCTACTTGCTATCCTCGGCAGGGAGAGTGACATTTCTGAATTGCAC
>NZ_SMFP01000055.1 GCF_004348975.1 Antarcticimicrobium sediminis
CCTATCAAGACGCTGCAACGAGTCGGGCTCTGAGCAGGTCGATGTTCGCCCGGCCATACATCTGACGTTTCAGGGTCTTGAGACGATTGATTTGGCCCTCGGTTTGCCCGTTTGACCACGGCTCCCGCAGGGCTGCGGCGACTGCGGCTTGATCGCGCCGAAGCCCGCGGGCGAAGGCACCGAGCAGCCCGCTCTCCGCTTCCTCCAGCCATCCTTCCAATGCGCCTTCACGAGCATTCCGGACCATGTCCGTGAACCGGTCGGTTAGCCTTCGGGCAGCGGCGAGCGCTGGCAGCGCGGCCTCGATCCTTGCAACCTGGATTGCGTCGGCCTTGTTCAGGTGGTCTCTGCCTATGGTCAGGAGGCGCGCAATCCTGCGCGCGGAGGGAGACTTTCCAGTTCCCGGCGGCACTGCTTGCTCGGCTCGGCGCTGGCGTGTTGTCCATTCTCCGACGACGCGAAGGCTGCCCTGGAAGCCGTCGGCGCGCAGCCTGCGCCAAAGTTCTGCGCCATTCCGGCAGCCGCCGGCCCATTCCCGTTCCAACCGCAGTAGCCAAGGGGTGAGACTGCTCTCGCGGATTCGGAAAACGTCCTCACGCTCCCCGCGAACGATTTGGCGAACCAAACCGCGGCTCAGCCCGGTCAGGCGAACGATGCGTTTGATGGGAGTGCCGTCATCGGCCATCTGGCGAACCATTCGATTGGTCTGCTGGCGACGCAGGAAGCCCTCGTATTGCAGCCTTTCCGCCGCCGTCAGCAGCTTCGGATCGAGGGTATTCGCCCCGGTCGCCTTTCGGATGGCAGGCATGTTCCGCTGTACTGCGGACAGGAAGGCCGCGCTCACATTCTCCAACAGGTGCCAGCGGTCGGCGACCTGAACCGCCTTCGGCAAAGCCCTTGAGACCGCACTACCATAGCCCCCGTTGCGGTCGCGGGCGACGACCTCGATCCCTGGGCGGGCCCGCAGCCACGCCTCGACCGTAGCAGGCTCCCGGTCCGGAAGAAGATCGATGACCCGGCGCCGCTCCAGATCGCAGATCAACGTGCCGTACCGCTGACCTTTGCGCCATGCCCAATCATCGATGCCGATGACGCGGAGTTCGCTGCTGGGAGCCTCCGCCGTGCTTCGAATGCTGCGCAGAAAGGTATCCTTGCTGACCGGCAGCTGGAGCCGTGCAGCAAGTGCCTGTGCTGGACGTCCGCCCAGTGCCAAGCCAAGGTGCCGGACCAGCCCTTGCAGACGGGAGGTGCGCCGCGCATACGGCCGGGTCACGGCAGGCGGAAACCGCTCCGCGAATATCTTCGCAGAGCAATTCATGGCGCGGCACCGAAAGCGACGAACCAGCAAGACCAATTCCACAGCCCGGCCATGAGCAGGCAGATCAGCCGGACGACGCCGATACCTGCTGTGGACATGACGTGAAATCGTGCCGCAGTGCGGACAGGCCGCCGCAGTTTTGGCGGAATGTGAATGGATCCGGATCGTGTTTTCGACAAGTTCGATCTGATCGGCCTTGAGACCTGCGGGTAGAAAATCCCGCCGTGAAAAGTGCAACGCCATCGGCAAC
>NZ_SMFP01000056.1 GCF_004348975.1 Antarcticimicrobium sediminis
TTGACCTGCCCCCCGCGAAATCCCTCACCATGATGTAGAGTCTGCCCAACCTTGAAGGAGCAGACGAATGCGAAAAAGCCGTTTCACCGAGGCGCAGATTATCGGGATGATCAAGGAGCAGGAGGCAGGCATGCCGACGGCAGAGGTGTGCCGTCGGCATGGCCTCAGCCCGGCGACGTTCTACAAGTTCAAGTCCAAGTATGGCGGCATGGAGGTGTCCGAGGCGGCCAGGTTGAAGGCGCTGGAGGACGAAAATGCCAAGCTCAAGCGCCTGCTGGCCGACACCATGCTGGACAACGTCGTGCTGAAAGACCTGCTGGGAAAGAACTGACGACATTGACCAAGCGGCGAGAGGCAGCGCTCAGGGCGATGCGGGGTCACGACATCTCGCAGCGCCGGGCCTGCCGGCTTGTCGGTGTCGATCCAAAGACAGTCCGGCGCCAACGCCCGCCGGATTGTCCGGAGATCCGCAAGGAAATGCAGGAGATTGCTGGCAAGCGGCGTCGGTTCGGCTACCGCCGGATCGGCATCCTGCTGGAACGCAAGGGGATGACCATGAACCACAAGAAGCTCTACCGCATCTATCGCGAGGAAGGGCTCTCCGTGAAGCGACGACGGGGGCGCAAGCGGGCCCGTGGCACACGCACGCCTATGCCAGCAGCCGCGCACCCAAATGCGCGCTGGTCGTTGGACTTCCTGTCCGACAGCTTCGGCGCGTCGCGCAAGTTCCGCATCCTGGGGGTGATCGACGATTGCTGCCGCGAAAACCTGTGCCTGATGGCCGACACCAGTATCTCGGGCGAGCGGGTGGCGCGGGAATTGGACGCGCTGGTGAGGACCTATGGCAAACCCGGCTGCATTGTCAGTGACAACGGGACCGAGTTTACCAGCCGGGCCATCCTGAAATGGGCCGACCAGAACGATGTGCCGTGGCATTACATCGACCCCGGAAAACCACAGCAAAACGCCTTCATCGAGTCATTCAACGGCAGCCTGCGCGACGAGTTGTTGAACGAGGAGATATTCGACAGCCTCGACGATGCCCGGCGAAAGCTGGCGCTATGGCGATATGACTACAACGCCGTCAGGCCGCACTCATCGTTGAGGAACCAGACGCCACTGCAAGCACGCCGGGCGCTTGAGCAATTTGAAGGCTCCGCGCCCGGCGCGCTTGCCCAGGGCGACGAACCCCGCTACCAAAATCCAACCTGCAGACTCTCGTTATGAACGAGGGACCAGCGGGGGGCAGGTCA
>NZ_SMFP01000057.1 GCF_004348975.1 Antarcticimicrobium sediminis
TGTTCCATCCCGGATGATCACATAGACCCTCGGCGATCCGCGTTTTTCATGGCAGGATCGGTTCTGAGGGACATTCGGGACGGGGTGCGACCATGCTGATCCATCTTCACAAGCAGGCGACGACGACACCAAAGGTCAGGGCGGCGATCCAGGCGAGCGACGAGCCTGCATCGGCCCTGGCGGAACGCTTCGGCACGACGGAGCAGACGGTGTATAAGTGGAAGCACCGCGACAGCGTTCACGACCGCAGCCATACGCCGCACCGCCTGCAGACGACGTTGACCCCGGCGCAGGAAGCGGTCGCTGTGGCGCTGCGCACGACGCTGCTGGTCTCGCTCGATGACCTGCTGGCTGTGGTGCGTGAGTTCCTGAACCCGAATGTCTCGCGCTCTGGCCTGGACCGCTGCTTGCGTCGGCACGGTGTGGGAAACCTGCGTGACCTGAAGGCCAAAGCACCAAAGCCGAAGCACAGCGCTTTCAAAGCGTATGAGCCCGGCTACATCCACATCGATGTGAAATACCTGCCCCAGATGGCTGATGAGAATTCCCGCCGCTACCTTTTCGTGGCAATCGACCGCGCGACACGCTGGGTCTTCATACGCATCTTCAGGACAAAGACGGCGGCCAATGCGCGCCGCTTCCTGCGTGACCTGGAACGTGCTTGTCCGCTGCGCATCCGCACAATTCTTACGGATAATGGCAAGGAGTTCACCGATCGGCTCTTTGGTCTACGCAAGCGCGCGGCCACGGGCGCGCACGAGTTCGACACGCTCTGCTCAGACCTCAATATCGATCATCGCCTGACACCGCCAAAGTCACCCCAAACCAACGGCATGGTCGAACGCTTCAATGGCCGCATCGAGGAGGTGCTGCAAAGCCACCACTTCCGGTCAGGCGAAGAATTGGAGACGACGCTGAACCGCTATGTCTGGCTTTACAATCAACAGCTTCCTCAATCAGC
>NZ_SMFP01000006.1 GCF_004348975.1 Antarcticimicrobium sediminis
TCCCGATCATCGCAGGCTCGGCTCTGGCCGCAATGGAAGGCCGCGATCCCGAGATCGGCGAAAACAAGATCCGCGAACTGATGGCGGCCGTGGACGAGTATATCCCGACCCCGGCCCGTGCCGTGGACCAACCGTTCCTGATGCCGATCGAAGACGTTTTCTCGATTTCCGGCCGTGGCACCGTTGTGACCGGTCGTGTCGAGCGTGGCGTGATCAACGTCGGCGACACCATCGAAATCGTCGGTCTCAAAGACACCCAGACCACCACCTGTACCGGTGTTGAAATGTTCCGCAAGCTGCTCGATCGTGGGGAAGCTGGCGACAACATCGGCGCCCTGCTGCGCGGCATCGACCGTGAAGCTGTCGAGCGTGGCCAGGTTCTGTGTAAGCCGGGCTCGGTCAACCCGCACACCAAGTTCGAAGCCGAAGCCTATATCCTGACCAAGGATGAAGGCGGTCGTCACACCCCGTTCTTCGCCAACTATCGCCCGCAGTTCTACTTCCGGACGACAGACGTGACTGGCACCGTGACGCTGCCCGAAGGCACCGAGATGGTGATGCCGGGCGACAACCTGAAGTTCGAGGTCGAGCTGATCGCCCCGATCGCAATGGAAGACGGCCTGCGCTTCGCCATCCGTGAAGGCGGCCGTACCGTCGGCGCTGGCGTCGTATCCAAGATCATCGAGTAAGTTTCTACTCGGGTTCGACGAGGGCCGCCGGGTGAGCCGGCGGTCCTCCTATCAACTCCAAAGCCTAAAAGGGCGACAATAATGCAAAGCCAAAATATCCGTATTCGGCTGAAGGCGTTTGACTACCGTGTGCTGGATGCCAGCACGCAGGAAATCGTCAACACCGCCAAGCGGACCGGTGCCAGTGTACGCGGCCCGATCCCGCTGCCGAACAAAATCGAAAAGTTCACCGTTCTGCGTGGCCCCCACGTCGACAAGAAATCCCGTGACCAGTTCGAGATCCGCACCCACAAGCGGCTTCTGGACATCGTTGATCCGACCCCCCAGACCGTGGACGCGCTGATGAAGCTCGACCTCGCCGCTGGTGTGGACGTCGAAATCAAGCTGCAGTCGTAAGGACGGAGGGTTAACAGATGCGCTCTGGAATTATCGCAAAGAAGGTCGGCATGACCCGGCTGTTCATGGATGACGGACGTCAAATCCCCGTCACCGTCCTGCGGCTGGACAACCTTCAGGTTGTCGCGCAGCGGACCAACGACAAAGACGGCTATACCGCTGTTCAGCTTGGCGCAGGTACGCCCAAGGTGAAACGGGTAAGCCAAGCCATGCGCGGCCATTTCGCGGCCGCCAAGGTTGAACCCAAGCGGAAGCTGGCCGAGTTTCGGGTCTCCGCCGACAACCTGATCGAAGTTGGGGCCGAAATCGCGGCAACCCACTTCCTTGAAGGTCAGAAAGTGGATGTGTCGGGCACCTCGATCGGTAAAGGTTTTGCCGGTGCGATGAAGCGGCACAACTTCAGCGGTCTTCGCGCGACGCACGGTGTGTCTATCTCGCACCGTTCGCACGGGTCGACGGGTCAGTGTCAAGATCCCGGCAAGGTGTTCAAAGGCAAGAAAATGGCCGGCCATATGGGCGCTGCCCGTGTGACCACCCAGAACCTCGAAGTGGTTCGCACCGATTCTGATCGCGGTCTGGTCTTTATCAAAGGCGCCGTCCCTGGCTCCAAAGGTGGCTGGGTTACGGTCAAGGATTCGGTCAAGAAGAAACTGCCCGAAGGCGTGCCGTTTCCGGCAGGTCTGAAGGTGGCAGCAGCCGCGGCCGAAGCAGCGCAAGCCCCCGCGGAAGGTGGTGAAGCATGAAACTTGATGTGATCAAACTGGACGGCGGCAAAGCCGGCGACATCGAACTGTCGGAAGAGCTGTTCGGTCTGGAGCCGCGTGCGGACATCCTGCACCGTGTGGTGCGCTGGCAGCGCGCCTCGGCGCAGGCCGGGACCCACAAGGTCAAGACCCGCTCCGAGACCAGCTACTCGACCAAGAAGATCTATCGCCAGAAGGGCACCGGCGGCGCACGCCACGGTGACCGCAACGCGCCGATCTTCCGCAAGGGTGGTATCTACAAGGGTCCGACCCCGCGCAGCCACGGCCATGACTTGCCGAAGAAATTCCGCAAGTTGGGTCTGCGCCATGCGCTGAGTGCCAAGGCGAAAGCCGGTGAGCTGGTGGTGATTGACTTCGCTGAGTCCGAAGGCAAGACCGCAGCGCTGGCCAAGCAGCTCAAGAACCTGGGCTGGAAGCGCGCGCTGGTCATCGATGGGGCGACGGTGAACGAAGGTTTCGCCAAGGCCGCCCGCAACATCGAAGGCCTGGACGTGCTGCCGACCATGGGCGCAAACGTGTATGATATCCTGAAGCGTGACACCCTGGTGCTCACGAAAGCGGGTGTCGAAGCTCTGGAGGCTCGACTGAAATGAGCGCAAAAGCTGAACACTACGACGTGATCCGCAAGCCGGTTATCACTGAAAAAGCCACCATGGCATCCGAGAATGGCGCCGTGGTCTTTGAAGTGGCGATCGACAGCAACAAGCCGCAGATCAAGCAAGCGGTCGAAGCGCTGTTCGGGGTCAAGGTGAAGGCGGTCAACACCACCATCACCAAGGGTAAGGCCAAGCGATTCCGCGGCCAGCTCGGCCGTCGTAAAGATGTGAAAAAAGCCTACGTCACCCTCGAAGAGGGAAATACTATCGACGTGAGCACCGGTCTCTGATAGGAAACCGCGAATCTGGTCGGGCCCCGGTTTTTTCCGGGGCCCGCACCATTTTGAACCGGGGACCTTCGGGGCCCTACATCCCAGGCACCTACGGGGGCCTTCAATATAGCGAACCCAAGGGCAACCCCTAAGGTTTCGCGTGCTAAACGGAAGACAGAAAGCATGGCACTCAAGTCGTATAAGCCGACGACGCCGGGCCAGCGCGGGCTGGTGCTGATCGACCGTTCGGAGCTGTGGAAAGGACGTCCGGTCAAGGCCCTCACTGAGGGTTTGACCAAATCGGGCGGCCGCAACAACACCGGACGAATCACCTCTCGCCGACGCGGGGGCGGAGCAAAACGCCTCTACCGGATCGTAGACTTCAAACGGAATAAATTCGATGTGACGGCGACCGTCGAACGGATCGAATATGACCCGAACCGGACCGCCTTTATCGCGCTGATCAAGTACGATGACGGTGAGCAAGCCTATATGCTTGCGCCGCAGCGTCTGGCCGTTGGTGACAAGGTTGTCGCCGGCTCCAAGGTCGACATCAAGCCGGGCAACGCGATGCCGTTTTCGGGCATGCCGATCGGTACAATCGTGCACAACATCGAGATGAAGCCCGGCAAGGGTGGTCAGATCGCGCGTGCAGCTGGCACCTATGCACAGTTCGTGGGTCGCGATGGCGGCTACGCTCAGATCCGTCTGAGCTCGGGCGAATTGCGCTTGGTCCGTCAGGAATGCATGGCCACCGTTGGTGCCGTGTCGAACCCCGACAACAGCAACCAGAACTACGGTAAAGCCGGTCGCATGCGCCACAAGGGCAAGCGTCCGTCGGTTCGTGGTGTGGTCATGAACCCGGTCGATCACCCTCATGGTGGTGGCGAAGGTCGGACCTCGGGCGGTCGTCACCCGGTGACCCCATGGGGTAAACCGACCAAGGGTGCTCGTACACGCAACAAGAAAAAAGCGTCTAGCAAGCTGATTGTCCGCTCGCGGCACGCACGTAGGAAAGGGCGCTAACATATGGCACGCTCTGTTTGGAAAGGCCCCTTCGTTGACGCCTATGTCTTGAAAAAGGCAGAAGCGGCACGTGAAAGCGGGCGCAAAGAAGTGATCAAGATCTGGTCGCGTAGATCCACCATTCTGCCCCAATTCGTCGGGCTGACCTTTGGTGTCTACAACGGCAAGAAGCATATCCCAGTCAACGTCTCGGAAGACATGATCGGTCAGAAGTTCGGTGAATATTCGCCGACCCGGACCTATCTGGGTCATGCCGCAGACAAGAAAGCGAAGCGGAAGTAAGTCATGGGCAAGGAAAAGAACCCCCGCCGCGTGGCAGACAACGAAGCAATGGCGAAAACTCGCATGCTTCGGACCAGCCCGCAAAAACTGAACCTGGTGGCCGCGATGATCCGCGGCAAGAAGGTTGAAAAGGCGCTGACTGATCTGACCTTCTCGAACAAGCGTATCGCTGAGGACGTGAAGAAATGCCTTCAGTCCGCAATCGCGAACGCCGAGAACAACCATAACCTTGACGTGGACGAGCTGATCGTGGCCGAAGCCTACGTCGGTAAGAACCTGGTGCTGAAGCGCGGCCGCCCGCGCGCACGTGGTCGCTTCGGCGCCCTGCGCAAGCCGTTTTCGGAGCTCACCATCAAGGTGCGTCAAGTCGAGGAGCAAGCCTAATGGGTCATAAAGTCAATCCGGTCGGCATGCGCCTCCAGGTCAACCGTACCTGGGACAGCCGCTGGTACGCCGACACCAAGGACTACGGTGATCTTCTTCTTGAAGACCTGAAAATCCGCGATTTCATCCAGAACGAGTGCAAGCAGGCCGGCGTGGCCCGCGTGATCATCGAGCGTCCGCACAAAAAGTGCCGCGTTACGATCCACACCGCACGTCCGGGCGTGATCATCGGCAAAAAAGGCGCCGATATCGAAGTTCTGCGCAAGAAGCTGGCGAGCATGACCGACAGCGAATTGCACCTGAACATCCTTGAGGTGCGCAAGCCCGAATTGGACGCCCAACTGGTTGGCGAGAACATCGCCCAGCAGCTCGAGCGTCGGGTTTCGTTCCGTCGCGCGATGAAGCGCGCGGTTCAAAGCGCCATGCGTATGGGTGCTCTGGGGATCCGGGTGAACGTCGCCGGCCGTCTGGGTGGTGCCGAGATCGCACGGACCGAATGGTATCGTGAGGGCCGCGTGCCCCTGCATACCCTGCGGGCCGATATCGATTATGCGCTCTCCGAAGCCAAGACAGCTTACGGGATCATCGGGATCAAGGTCTGGATCTTCAAAGGCGAGATCATGGAGCACGATCCTGCAGCCCGCGATCGTCGGTCGCAGGAGATTCAGGACGGACCTGCGCCGCGTGGCGCCGGCGGCCGTCGCTAAGGAGAATGTACAATGCTACAACCTAAGCGTACAAAATTCCGCAAGATGCACAAAGGCCGGATCAAAGGCCTCGCAAAAGGCGGATCCGACCTGACCTTCGGGACCTTCGGCTTGAAGGCGCTGCAGCCTGAGCGCGTTACCGCGCGCCAGATCGAAGCTGCTCGCCGTGCCATGACGCGCCACATGAAGCGTCAGGGCCGTGTCTGGATCCGGATTTTCCCGGATACGCCTGTGTCCTCGAAACCAACCGAAGTTCGGATGGGTAAAGGTAAAGGTTCGGTCGATTACTGGGCTGCCAAGGTCAAGCCTGGCCGCGTGATGTTCGAACTCGACGGTGTTGATGAAGTCGTGGCCAAAGAGGCGCTGCGCCTGGCTGCGATGAAGCTGCCGATCAAGACCCGCATCGTTACGCGCGAAGACTGGTAAGCCTGTCGCCGTCTCTGGCGGCGAACACGGTCGCAGTTTGGCCGAACATCCCGGATGTTCCGCGGACTGCGCGCCGGTAAGAAAAAGAAACCCCTGTCGAGAAATCGGCGGGGGTTTTTCTGTTTCGGCCGCTTGCGCGTTTGCCGGGGGCTACCCTTTGGGGGGGGGGGCAGGGCTGCGGCATTCACGCCCTCGCACAACCTCACAAGCCGCGCTAAGAGGGGATCATGTCCAAAATAGAATCGCTTTTTGTCACCCGCCTCTATCGTGCCGCCCTTCGGGAGTTCGGCCCGGCCATCGACACCGCCGAGATGGAGGCCTCGTGCTATTCCATCGCGCAGGATGACGAGGCCGGCCAGACCTGGTGCGAGGAAAACGGGTACCCTGGGTATACGTCCTATGCCTCTCTGACCGATCTGCCGTGGCGGTTTCCGGTCTTTGCCGATCTGGTCAAATCGCTGGATGCCCATGTCGCAGCCTTTGCCGAGGATCTGGAATTCGACCTCGACGGCAAGGCGCTGACGCTGGAGGATCTCTGGATCAACATCCTGCCCGAGGGCGGGACGCATTCATCGCACCTGCATCCCCATAGCGTGATCAGCGGCACGACCTATGTCACCATGCCCAAAGGGGCAAGCGCGCTGAAACTTGAGGATCCCCGCTCGGCACGGATGATGGCTGCGCCTGTGCGCCGCAAGACCGCCCGACGCAAGTTGCAGCCCTTTATCTATGTGGAACCCAAAGTTGGGGAGGTGCTTCTGTGGGAAAGCTGGCTGCGCCATGAGGTGCCCATCAATATGGCGGATGACGAACGGATCAGCGTCAGCTTCAACTACAACTGGGGGTGAGAGGGCGAGACTCGCCCATGGGCTGTGATGGTTTGAGCGCCCCCTCGCGCGCTTGTTGCGGCGTGTAAGGCATCACTTTCAGCGAATGCCCGACGGCTGATCGGCTCAGGTGCCCTTTTTTGCAGCGTCGGGAGCCACGCAAGCCCGCATGCGCGTATCATCTGGTCATAACGGGCCTGGCGCGCTGCTTTTGATCATATTGGGGTTGATCTTGCGTGCCGCGACCGTTTAGGTTGAGTTCAGATTTCGTTATGTGATTGGCTCTGTGTTATGGATCCTGTACTTCTTTTCGGGCTGGTCGCTTTGGCTGGTGCAACTATTCTTTTCACTATCTTTCGTGATGAGGGCGACTTTGCCGAGGATGACCCTGACGACGCAGGGGGCGGGGCAGGTTCGCCTGACACTGTAACGACCCAAGACCGCCAGACCACTGGTGGCGCGAAGGACGCGCCGTCGGACGTGACGGGCACGGTTGGCGACATCGGATCGACGCCAGAAGGCCGCTAGTTTCAGGCCGCGCGAGACCGCTGCGACCGGCGCGGGAAACTCTGCAAACTTTCCCTTGTTCTCTCATGCCCCCTCCCTTATAGAGCAACATCTCGCGGATTCCCGTCTCGACGGGACTCGTGTGTTTGCAATTCATCCACCAGGTCTAAAGGTGACCCGTAAAAAGGGGCCTTCTGGTGTATTGAGAGAAGGAAGAGGCGATGAACGCCAACGAACTGCGTGACAAGACGCCGGACCAGCTTCGCGAGGAGCTGGCAAACCTGAAGAAAGAAAGCTTTAACCTGCGCTTTCAACAGGCAACCGGTCAGATGGAAAACACCTCGGGCATCAAAGCGGCACGCCGCAGCGCCGCCCGTGTGAAAACCATCCTGAACGAAAAAGCTGCTGCTGCAGCCGGCGACGCATAAGGAGCCTGACAGATGCCCAAACGTATCCTTTCCGGCACCGTGACAAGCGACGCCAACGAACAGACCGTAACCGTTTCCGTGGAACGCCGTTTCACGCACCCGGTTCTGAAGAAGACCATCCGTAAGTCCAAGAAATACCGGGCTCACGATGAGAACAACACCTTCAAGGTGGGCGACGCCGTGCGCATTGTTGAATGCGCGCCCAAGTCGAAGACGAAACGCTGGGAAGTTCTGCAGGCCTGAGCCTGAGACCTTTTCAGTTGGAACGAAACCCTGGGGGGTAGAATAGAAAACAACCCCCAAAGGTCGGGAGAAACCATATGATCCAGATGCAGACCAATCTGGATGTTGCTGACAACTCGGGCGCTCGCCGAGTTCAGTGCATCAAGGTTTTGGGTGGGTCCAAGCGGAAATACGCGAGTGTCGGTGACATTATCGTTGTATCCGTAAAGGAAGCCATCCCGCGCGGTCGCGTAAAGAAAGGCGATGTGCGTAAAGCAGTCGTCGTACGCACTGCCAAAGAAGTTCGCCGCGAGGACGGTACCGCGATCCGCTTTGATCGCAATGCTGCCGTGATCCTCAACAACAACAATGAGCCGGTCGGCACCCGTATTTTCGGGCCGGTGGTTCGTGAGTTGCGGGCAAAGAACTTCATGAAGATCATCTCGCTCGCTCCGGAGGTGCTGTAATCATGGCTGCTAAACTCCGCAAAGGCGACAAGGTCGTCGTGCTGACCGGCAAGGACAAGGGTAAGGAGGGGACCATTTCCTCGATCGACCCGAAGGCCGGTAAAGCCGTGGTCGAAGGCATCAATATGGCCATCCGCCACACCCGCCAAAGCCAGAACGAACAGGGCGGCCGTCTGTCGAAAGCAGTCCCGGTCGATCTGAGCAACCTGGCGATGCTGGACAAGGCCGGGAAAGCCACTCGCGTCGGTTTCCGTATGGAAGGCGACAAGAAGGTGCGTTTTGCCAAGACCACGGGGGACGTGATCGATGCTTGATACTGCAACCTATACCCCGCGTCTGAAGGCGCAGTATGTCGAAACTATCCGGGCCGCTTTGAAAGAAGAGTTCGGGTATAAGAACGTCATGCAGATTCCGCGTCTGGACAAGATCGTCCTGAACATCGGCTGTGGTGCCGAGGCGGTCCGTGACAGCAAGAAGGCGAAATCGGCTCAGGAAGATCTGACCGCTATCGCTGGCCAGCTGGCTGTTGTGACCCGCGCCAAGAAATCCATCGCCGGTTTTCGCGTTCGCGAAGACATGCCGTTGGGCACCAAGGTGACCCTGCGCGGTGACCGGATGTATGAATTCCTTGATCGTCTGATCACCGTCGCAATGCCCCGCGTCCGCGACTTTCGTGGTGTTTCGGGCAAGTCGTTCGATGGCCGTGGCAACTATGCCATGGGCATGAAGGAACACATCGTGTTCCCCGAGATCGACTTCGACAAGGTCGACGAGACCTGGGGGATGGATATCATCATCACCACCACTGCGGATACCGACGCGGAAGCAAAATCGCTGTTGAAGCATTTCAACATGCCGTTCAATAGCTGATCGCGGGAAGGAATAGACATGGCTAAAAAAGCAATGATCGAACGCGAGAAGAAGCGCGAACGGCTGGTGGCGATTTACGCCGAAAAGCGGGCCGCGCTGAAAGAAATCGCGAAAGACGACAGCCTCCCGATGGAAGAGCGTTTCAAAGCGCGTCTGAAACTGGCGAAACTGCCGCGCAACAGTTCGGCCACCCGGCTGCACAACCGCTGCCAACTCACCGGGCGTCCGCACGCCTATTACCGCAAAATGAAAGTCTCGCGGATCGCCCTGCGGGATCTGGGCTCGAATGGCCAGATTCCCGGCTTGGTGAAGTCGAGCTGGTAAGGAGGGCATAGAGATGAACGATCCTATCGGCGATATGCTCACCCGTATCCGCAACTCGCAGATGCGCGGCAAAAGCACCGTGATCACGCCCGCGTCCAAGCTTCGCGCTTGGGTGCTCGACGTGCTGGCGGACGAAGGTTATATCCGTGGCTATGAAGAGCTGACCGGCGCTAACGGTCATCCGGCCTTGGAAATCAGCCTGAAGTACTTCGAAGGCGATCCTGTCATTCGCGAGATCAAACGGGTTTCGACCCCTGGTCGTCGCGTCTACATGGGCGTCAAGGACATTCCGTCGGTCCGTCAGGGCCTGGGCGTGTCGATTGTCTCCACCCCCAAGGGTGTGATGTCGGATGCAAAAGCACGCAGCGCCAATGTTGGCGGTGAAGTGCTCTGCACCGTATTCTAAGGAGGTCAGACATGTCTCGTATCGGAAAACGGCCGGTCGAACTGCCCAGTGGCGTAACCGCCAGCGTGTCGGGCCAGACCGTCGAAGTGAAGGGGCCGAAAGGCACCCGGACCTTTAACGCGACTGACGATGTCAGCCTCAGCGTTGACGGTAACCTTGTGCTGGTCGAGCCGCGTGGCAAATCCAAGCGCGCCCGTCAGCAGTGGGGGATGTCCCGCACCCAGATCGCCAACTTGGTGACCGGGGTGACACAGGGCTTCAAGAAAGAGCTGGAAATTCAAGGTGTGGGTTACAGGGCGCAGATGCAGGGCAATGTCCTGAAGCTGAACCTGGGCCTGAGCCATGACGTGAATTTCGAGCCTCCCGAAGGGGTGACCGTCACCGCGCCCAAGCAGACCGAGATCGTTGTCGAAGGCATTGATCAGCAGCTGGTCGGTCAGGTCGCAGCGAACATTCGCCAATGGCGCCGCCCCGAACCCTATAAGGGCAAGGGCATCCGCTATAAGGGTGAATATATCTTCCGCAAGGAAGGCAAGAAGAAGTAAGGACGCACAAGATGGCAAACAGCAAAAGAACCCTGTTTCTGAAGCGCCGCCTGCGCGTTCGGAACAAACTCCGCAAGGTCAACGTCGGGCGCGCGCGCCTGTCGGTGCACCGCTCGAACAAGAACATCAGCGTTCAGCTGATCGACGACGTGCGTGGCGTGACCTTGGCCTCGGCCTCGACCCTGGAAAAAGATCTGGGCTTCGTTGGCAAGAAAAACGTCGAAGCGGCTGCCAAGGTGGGCGCGGTTATTGCCGAGCGTGCCAAGAAGGCTGGCGTCGAAGAAGCGTATTTCGACCGTGGCGGCTTCCTCTTTCATGGCAAGGTGAAGGCTCTGGCCGACGCTGCGCGTGAAGGCGGTTTGAAAATCTAAAGTGTAGGCGGCCTTTCGGGGCCGCCTCGATGATCCGGGAGCGGTTACGCTCACCTGGATTGATATCTGAACGGTGCCTTTGGTGCCGGTGATGAAGGAGGCCAACATGGCCAGAGAACCCCACCGGGGCGGGCGTCGCGATCGCGACGAGACCCCCGAATTCGCAGATCGCTTGGTTGCGATCAACCGCGTGTCCAAGACCGTCAAAGGCGGTAAGCGTTTTGGCTTTGCCGCGCTTGTCGTTGTTGGCGATCAAAAAGGCCGCGTCGGTTTTGGCAAGGGTAAAGCCAAAGAGGTGCCCGAAGCGATCCGTAAGGCCACCGAAGCTGCCAAGCGCAACATGATCCGCGTGCCGCTGCGCGAGGGCCGGACCCTGCATCACGACATGCAAGGCCGTTGGGGCGCAGGCAAGGTTGTCATGCGCACCGCACCGGAAGGGACCGGGATCATCGCCGGTGGTCCGATGCGCGCCGTGTTCGAGATGCTTGGCATCAAAGACGTGGTGTCCAAGTCGATCGGGTCGCAAAACCCCTACAACATGATCCGCGCCACCCTGAACGGCCTGACGAAAGAGCAGTCGCCGCGTCTGGTCGCGCAACGCCGCGGTAAAAAGGTCGCTGATATCCTGCCCAAGCGGGAAGAAGCCCCTGCAGCCGTCGCAGAGGAGGCCTGATCCATGGCCAAGACCATTGTCGTTAAACAGATCGGTTCGCCGATCCGCCGTCCTGCCAAACAGCGTCAGACGCTGATCGGGCTGGGCCTGAACAAGATGCACAAAACCCGCGAGCTTGAGGATACCCCCTCGATCCGCGGCATGGTTCGCAAGATCCCGCATCTGGTGGAAATCGTCGAAGAGCGCGACTAAGCCGCTTCTCGACCGTCCAAAGAGAACGCCCCGGTTTCACGACCGGGGCGTTTTTCGTTTTGGGGAGTTTGTGGCGCGAAATGTACGGTTTGCCTGCGGCGCAGTCTCAGCGCCCGCGCAACCGCGCAGTTGCCACTGCATCCACGACCGGCGGCGTGCCGGTGAGTGCGACGCCGAACAGCTCTGCCGCCTGTGCCGGGGTATAGCGCCCCATCTCGACGTCATAGCGCACGGCCTCGGGGGAACGGGTCAGCGGGTCGCCATAGCCGCCGCCGCCGGGGGTGCGCACATGCACCCGGTCCCCGGGGGCAAGCGGAATATCCTGATCCTTGGACAGGTGCGGCGGGGTATAGGCGACACCGTCACGCCAGACCGTCACCCGGTTCACCGCGCCGTCACCGCCGCCCAGCACGCCCTGTGGCCCGGTGCGGCCGTGATCCATGACAAAGCTTGCGCGCGCATCGCCCCGGCGCAACTCGACCTCGTAATCAAGGCCGAAGCCGCCGCGATGGAACCCGGCCCCGCCAGAGCCTTCGTGCAGGGCATAACGGTGATAGAGCACCGGAAAGGCCTGCTCCATGATCTCGACCGGGGGCGCCTTTGAGATGCCGATGGTGGAACAGCCGTTGGACAGCCCGTCATGGTCTGCATTGCCCCCATAGCCGCCGCCTGAGATCTGGTACATCACGAAATCCCGCCCGCGTTCCGGGTCGTGGCCGCCGAGCGCGAAATTGCCGCTGGTGCCCGCAGGCGCGGCGGTGACGCGATCGGGCAGCGGTGTGACAAGCGCGGCAAAGACCGCCTCGGCGATCCGTTGCGACACCTCGGCGGCGCAGCCCGAGACCGGGCGCGGATACTGGGCGTCAAGGAAGGTGCCCTCGATCCCCGTCACCTCCAGCGGCTCAAACGCGCCGGCGCTCATCGGCACCTCGGGGAAGATATGGCGCATGGCGAGATAGACCGCGCTGAGCGTGGTGGCGCGGACTGAATTCATCGGCCCGGCGCAGGGGGCGCTGGAGCCGGTAAAATCAAAGCTGAGGGTTTCGCCCTTGCGGGTGACGCGCAGCGCGATTTCAAGCGGTTCATTCACCACCCCGTCGCTGTCGATCCATGCTTTCGCGCAGTAGCTGCCTTCGGGAATATCCGCGATGAAGGCGCGCATCTGGATCGCGGCGCGGCGGCGCAGCTCTTCGATCGCCTCGCTCACGGTGTCGTCGCCGTAGCGGTCCATCAGCTCGTTCAGCCGGGCCTCACCCACCAACAGGGCGGCGGCCTGTGCCTTGACGTCGCCGATGCGCTGGTCGGCGACGCGGATATTTGAGCAGATGATGGCATAGATCTCGCTGTCCATTTCGCCCTGTTTGAACAGGCGCACCGGTGGCAGCCGCAGCCCCTCCTGTTCGACCGCCGTGGCCGAGGCGGAAAATCCGCCGGGCACAGAGCCGCCGGTATCGGGCCAGTGGCCGGTGTTGGACAGCCAGCAATACAGTGCGCCGTTACGATAGAACGGCATGGCAAAGCGCACGTCCATCAGATGGGTGCCGCCGAGATAGGGGTCGTTGACGATATAGATGTCGCCCGGTTGCGGTGCCGGAGTGACGCCTTGTTCGATCCGTTCCACAAGGATGCGGGTCGATTCCTGCATGGTGCCGACAAAAACTGGCAGCCCGCCCGCGCCTTGGGCGATCAGCGCCCCGTCTTTCGCCGCATAGATGCCGTCGGATCGGTCGTTGGCCTCGGCGATCACCGGAGAGAAGGCGGCGCGTGAAAACGTCAGGTCCATTTCATCGCAGACCTGTTGTAGCCCGGCTTGAATGACCGAAAGGGTGATGGGATCGAGGCTCATGCGGCACCTCCTATCTGCACGATGATATTACCGTCGGCGTCGCCGCTGGCGTGGTCGCCCGGCTCGATCAAAAGGGTGGTGTCCATCTGTTGCACGATGGCGGGGCCAGTGATGGCAAAGCCTTGCGGCAGGTGGTCGCGCCAATAGACCGGGGTATCGTGCCAACCACCGCCCACGTCGCCCTCGGCGAACCAGACCGGACGCCGGGTCATCACGGCCTCCTCCAGCGTTTGCTTGCGTTGCGCGGGGTCGATCAGCGCCGAGAGGTCAAGCTCGGCGCGTGCCCCGATGACCGAGCAGTTGGCATTGACCAGATTTGCGCGAATGTCGTCCAGCGCCACGTGGAAGCGTTTGAAATAGGCCGCCTCGAACAGCTGTTGCAGGGTCTCGGCGTCAACGTCGGGGCGATCAAGCGGCACCCGCAGCAGATGGGTCTGGCCCTGAAACTGCATATCGACGCTGTATAGGCGGCGAATCGTGCGGATCTCGATGTTTTCGCGGGCGATCAGCGCCTCGCCCTCGGTTGTTTGGTCGGCAAAGACCCGGTGCAGATCGGCGGGGTCCAGCCGGTGCAGCGGGGTGTTGAGCGTGGTTACGAAATCATGGCGCAGATCGGCCACGACGCAGCCCAATGCGTTGGTGATGCCGGGGCGGGCCGGGACCAGAACGCGGGGGATCGACAGCTCGCGTGCCAAGGCCGTGGCATGCAGCGGCCCGGCGCCGCCAAAGGCAAACAGGGCAAAGTCGCGCGGATCGGCCCCGAGCGAGACCGAGACCATGCGGATCGCGCCGGCCATCTTGGTGTTGGCGACGCGGATCACCGCCGCCGCCGCCCCGGTGGCCTCCAGCCCCAGCGGCGTGCCCAGTTCGCGGGCGAAGATATCGCGCACGTGATCGAGGGAAATCCCGCCCTCGACCGCGTTGAGCCCCGCCGGATCAAGTCGGCCCAGCAACAGGTTGGCATCCGAGATCGTCGGGCGTTCGCCGCCTCGGCCATAGCAGATCGGCCCGGGGGTGGCGCCCGCGCTTTGTGGGCCAACCTCCAGCAGCCCCGCCGGTGTCACCCGCGCGATGGAGCCGCCCCCGGCGCCAACGGTGCGCACATCGACCATCGGCACGTGGATCGGCATAGCATATTCGAGTTCGATCTCGTTCGAGACGGTCGGCTCGGCACTGCGGATCAGCGCCACGTCGGTCGAGGTGCCGCCCATGTCATAGGTGATCAGGTTCTCATGGCCCGACCGGCGCCCGGTATAGGCCGCCGCCATCACGCCCGACGCGGGGCCGGACATTACCGTCTTGGCGGCCTCCTGCGCCACGCGGGCGGCGCTGACCATGCCGCCATTGCCGTTCATCACCAGCACCTCGCCCTGATAGCCGCCCTCGGCCAGATGCTCGGTGAGGCGGCGAATATAGCGGTCGAGCAGCGGCTGGACCGAGGCATTGACGGCGGCGGTGACGCCGCGCTCGAACTCGCGGCTTTCGGACAGCAGCGCGTGTCCCATGGTGATGTGATCACTGGGCCAGATCGCGCGCAGGATCTCGGCCGCGCGTTGTTCATGCGCGGGGTTGGCATAGGCGTGCAGGAAATGGATCACCAGTGATTCGCAGCCCTCTGCGATCAACTGATGACCGGCGGCGATCAGGGTATCCTCGTCCAGCGGGATCAGCACCGCGCCAGAGGCATCCATCCGCTCAGTCACCTCAAGGCGCAGGTTGCGCGGGATCAACGGGGTGAAGTTGCCCTTCATCCCATAGGCCTGCGGGCGGGTGCGGCGGCCCAGTTCCAGCACGTCGCGAAAGCCCTGCGTGGTGATCAGCCCGGTTTTGGACAGCTTGCGTTCCAGCACCGCGTTGGTGGTGGTGGTGGTGCCATGCACGATCAGCCTCAGCTTTGGCAGGTCACAGCCCGCCTCGCGCAGGGCGTTGAGAACGCCGTGGGCCTGATTGTCGAGCGTGCTGGCGACCTTGGCCAGCCGCACCCGCCCGGTGCTTGGATCAAGCTCGACCAGATCGGTGAAGGTTCCACCGACATCAACGCCCACCACCGCGCCCGAGGTTTCGCCTGTCATGTTTGCCCCGCCAAAATTGTTCGCAGACAAATGATCATCGCAAGCGGGCGGTGCTGTCAACGCCGCGCCCGAGCGATACGGGCCGATTGAGGGGGCAAAAACCGTCAGCCAGAGGTTTTGCGGGCGCAAGCGGCTTCCCTTTGGAGGAGGCATGGGTAATATCGCGCCATGAAATCAACCGTTCAGACAGGTCATATCCGAAGGATGGCGCGTATCGCGCTTGCCGCCGGTCTGGTGGTGGCGGGGGCTGGGGCGGCGCTGGCCCATGCCACCGAAGGCGGGCTGGTGCTGTTGCTGCCGACCGATGTCTATACGGCGGCGGGGGCGGCGGCGGTGGCGCTGACCGTGGTCTTGATGGCGGTGCTGCCCGAGCGGGTCGCGTCGTGGTTGTTCACGCCGCTGACGCTGGTGCCGCTGCCGCTCACCCGGTTGCCGCAGATCACAAGCATGTTGGTGGCGCTGGTCTTCCTGTCGCTGGTCTGGACCGGCCTTTCCGGTCCGCGCGACCCGATGGAAAACCCGTTGACGCTGGGGATTTGGACCGGGTTCTGGATCATCCTTGTCACGGTTCAGGGGCTGGCCTTTGACATCTGGCGCTGGGTCAATCCCTGGCTTGGACCGGCGGCCATGTTGCGGGGGTTGGGGGTGCGCCAGATGCTGCCGCTGCCGGTGCGGCTGGGCTATGCGCCTGCGATCCTTACCTTTCTGGCCTTTGCCGCCTTTCTGATGGCGGATCCGGCCCCCGCCGATCCAGAACGGCTGGCGCGGTTCGGTGGTCTTTATTGGCTATTGAATCTGGTGGCGGTGCTGGTGTTCGGGCCGCGCTGGTTGGGCCGGGGCGAGGGGATCACGCTTTTGATGCGCAGCTATGCCCGGATGAGCATCATGACACGTCGTGCCGGGCGGTTGGCGCTGGGGCTGAGCGGCTGGCAGGTGCTGCGCACACGGGTGCCGCGCGGTGGTTGGGCCGGGTTCATGCTGGTGATTCTGGCCTGCGGCAGTTTCGACGGGGTGAACGAGACATTCTGGTGGCTTAATGTTCTGGGCCTCAACCCGTTGGAGTTTCCGGGTCGCTCGGCGGTGGTCTGGCAGAATCTGGCCGGGTTGTTGGCGGCCAATGTATTGCTGGTGGCGATCTTCGCGGCAACGATCAAGGCCGGGTTGCTGCTGAATCAGTCGCCGCTAAAGTTGCGCGAGGCGGTGCGGTTGTTCGCGCCGACCATCCTGCCGATCGCACTGGGCTATCACATTGCACATTATTACAGCGCCTTTCTGGTTGAGGGGCAGTATCTTTGGGTGATGATCGAGGGGCTGGTGGGCATCCCCCATGAGGGGCCGGGGCATGCGCATCATATCACCACCGGGTTTTTCAACACGACCGACAGCATGCGCCGAATCTGGCTGACACAGGCGGGCGCAGTGGTGCTGGGCCATGTGACGGCGGTGATTCTGGCCCATGCCGTCGCGCTCAGGGTTTTCGGCACCGCGCGCCGCGCGTTGCTGAGCCAGGCCCCGCTGGCCCTGTTCATGATCGCGTACACATTTTTCGGGCTTTGGCTGCTCGCTTCGCCGCGCGGGCTTTGAGAGCGCGCGCAAAAAACTGGACAGATGATCTGTGCCTTTGCACAGTAGCAGCAATAAAAATCGCGGAAGTGGCGGCGAGAGGGTCGCCCGGTTTCCGAGGAAAAGGGGACGTGACATGACCAGCAACAAGACCACCAAGCAGCCCGGGACGACACGGCGCGGCGCGCTGAAGACGCTGGCGGCCGGGGCTGCGGCCAGCACCCTGCCGCTTTGGGCACGCTATGCCGGGGCGCAGACCGCTGAACCGATCCGCGTCGGGTTCCAGATGCACCGCACCGGCATCGGCGCTGCCTATGGTCGCTGGTACGGGCGCACCACCGAGGCCGCCGCACGGCTGATCAACGAGGCGGGCGGCATCAATGGCCGACCGCTGGAGATCGTGGTCGAGGATGACGGAACCGACCCCAAGCGCGGTGCCGAGGTGGTCGAGAAATTCGCCACCCAGCACAAATGCGATGTCGGGTTCGGCACGCTGTTTTCCCATGTGGTGAACGGGTCAGCCCCGCGGGCCGGTGAGCTGAAGCTGCCCTATTTCATCGTGTCCGAGGGCCATCAGCTCGCCTCCGGGGGGCTCAACCGCTATACGCTTCAGCCCGGCATGACCGACGTGAAAAGCCAGGTGCAGGCGATGGCGCCCTTTGTCGCCTCGAACCTTGGCAAGAAGGTCACGATGATCTTCCCCGACTATGCCTTTGGCCACGACCATCGCGATTATTTCTCGGAGGCGATCGAGGCGCAGGGCGGCGAAGTGGTGGCAAAGCTGGCGATCCCGCCGACCGAGACCTCGTTTACCAAGTATTTCCCCAAGATCCCGCGCGAAACCGAGGTGATCTATCACGTGATGGTGGGGCCGGCGGTGCTGACCTTTGTCAAGGAAATGGGCGAATTCTTTGGCCCGTCGCGGCCCGAGCTGTTCGGCTTTATCGACAGCCTCGAAGCGGTCGATATCACCAGCCCGGGGCTGGAGTTTCTTGACGGCTCGCATTTCTGGGAAGGCATGCCGCGCTATGCCCAGCCTGATCAGTCGCCCTATGACAAGTTCTATCGCGAACAGGTCGGGGTGGATGCCAACGGCGCCTCGCTGAACGATTCAAGGGATGTGTCGACCTATGCCCATATGTTCGGCTGCTGGGAGACCCTTTATATCATCAAGGCCGGGATGGAGGCTGCGAATTACCAGGGGCCGAAAGATCGCCAGGCGCTGATCGAGGCGGTCGAGGCGATGACCGACATGCCACATTCCAACGAGCATCCGCAGGGCGCCAAGATCTTTAACGGCAAGACCCACCAGGGGTTCGGCCCGCAATACATCAGCAAGCTGGAGGGCGGGATGCTCAAGGTTCAGCACACCACCTCGATCGAGGACACGTTCTATCCCGACGAAGTGGATTACACGACACAGTCGTTCTGACCGATTGGAGGCCGCCCGTGCCGCAAAAACTTTTTGGCCCGGGCGGCTTTGCCGACCTGTGGGATCTGGACTGTATTAGCTGATGGATTTTGGACCTTATCTGATGCTCGCCTCGCTCGAGGGCGCGGTGACCGCCGCCGTTCTTGCGTTGACCGCCATCGGGCTGAGCCTTGTGTTCGGTGTGATGCGGGTGGTCAATGTTGCGCATGGCGAGTTTTTCATGCTGGGCGCGGTGCTGGCCTGGTGGGTGGCAAGCCATGTCGGCGGCCCGCCCGCGCTGGGCTTTATCGTGGCCTTGGCAATCGCGCCGCTGGCAGTGGGCGGGCTGGCGGCGCTGGCCGACATGACGGTGCTGAAACGGGTGAATTACGACCCGGAACGTACGATCGTGGCCACCATCGGCATTCTCTATATCCTGCAACAGGTCACGCTGATGACCTATGGCCCCGAGGCGCGCCCGGTCGAGCCGCCCTTTAACACCCGCCTTGCGCTGCCGTGGTTCGAATGGGGAGAAAACGGGTTTCAGATTTATTGGCCTTGGGGGCTGAGCACGACAAGCTACAAGCTGTTCGTGATCGGGGCCGCCGCTGCGGTGCTGATCGGGGTCTGGATTTTGATGGCGCGAACGCGGATTGGCCTGTTGATGCGGGCGACCCAGCTTGATCGCGAAATGGCGCTGGCCTTTGGCATCCCGGTCGAGCGGGTCTATGCCACGGTGTTCGGCCTTGGTGGCGCGTTGGCGGCGCTGGGGGCGGTGCTGATCGTGCCGACCCAGCAGGCGCATTACCTGATGGGGGGCGATCCGCTGTTGCTGTCCTTTATCGTCGTGATCATCGGCGGGCTTGGCAGCCTGCCGGGCACAGTGGCCGCCGCCATCCTGATCGGGCTGTCCGACGGGATCATCTCGGTCTTCTTCTCGCCGATGCTGGCCAAGATCCTCGCCACGATGCTGGTGGCGCTGGTGCTGGTGTTCCGGCCACAGGGTCTGTTCGGATCGGGGGAAAAATGAGCGATAGAGCCAAGACACTGTTGTTGCATGGCGGGGTGCTGGTGCTGCTGTTCGCGCTGCAATTCGTGCTGCCGGCCTATCACCACGGCAATCTGGCGCGGATCATGGTGCTGGCGAGTTTCGCCATCGGATACAACGTGATGTTCGGCTATGCCGGGCTGCTCAGCCTTGGGCATGCGCTGTTCTTTGCTGCTGGGATGTACGGCTTGGGGCTGGCGGTGGCGCATGGCGGTGCAGACCCGGTGTCGGGGCTGTTGGCCGGGATCGCGGCGGCGCTGGCGGTGTCGGTGGCGGTGGGCCTGTTGGCGCTGCGCACCAGCGGGGTCGCCTTCATGATCGTGACGCTGATGTTTGCGCAGGTGGGCTATCTCGCTGTGCTGTATTTCGGCACCTATACGCGGGGCGATGAGGGGATCGTGTTGCAACAGGCGCAGCGGGTGCTGTGGGGAATCGACCTGACGCAACCCGGCGCACGCTATTTCGCGGCGCTGCTGCTGTTTGCGGTCTGTCTTCTGGCGACGCTGGGACTGGTGCGTGCGCCCTTTGGCAAGGTGCTGATCGCGATCCGCGAAAACGAGGAACGCGCGCGCATGTTGGGCTATGACGTGTTCCGCTACAAACTGGCGGCGGTGGTGATTTCCGGCGTCCTCTCGGGATTGGCGGGGGCGGTCTATGGGTTGTTGTTCGGCTTTGTGGGGGCGACCTTCGCCTCGGTGCAGTATTCGATCTTTCCGCTGCTTTGGGTGCTGCTCGGGGGCGCGGGCACGGTTCTGGGGCCGTTCGTCGGCACGCTGTTCATGTTCTATCTGATCGACCTCTCCAGCGCGGTGACCAGCGCCTATATGCTGGTGGCGGGCGTGGCGTTGGTGCTGCTGACGCTGTTCGCGCCGCAGGGGCTGGTGGGCGAGATTCGCAATCGCATCTGGCGGTGGCTGCCATGACGCTTTTGTCGACACGCGGGCTGAGCAAGTCGTTCGCCGGATTGCAGGCGGTGCATGAGGTCGATTTCGACCTGCCCAAGGGCGAGGTGCGGGCGCTGATCGGGCCGAACGGGGCGGGCAAGACCACCTTCGTCGGGCTGCTGTGCGGGCGGATTGCGCCGAGTTCGGGGCAGGTCTTTTTCGATGGGCGCGACATTTCCCACCTGCCGGCGCACAAGCGGATCGGGCTGGGCATGGCCTATACCTTTCAGATCACATCCGTTTTTGGGCGGCTGAGCCTGTTCGAGAACGTGGCGTTGGCCGCCCGGCGTCGGGTACAGGGCACCGCAGCGGTGCGGGCCGAGGTGATGGGCGCGCTGGCCAAGGTCGGCCTTGCCGGGGCGGCGGAGCGGGCGGCGGGCGATCTGAGCTATGGCCACCAGCGGTTGCTGGAAATCGCGATGGGGCTGGCACAGGCCCCCAGACTGTTGATTTTGGACGAGCCGACACAGGGTCTGTCGGATGCCGAGATCACCGGCTTCAAGGCCCTGATCCGAGAGCTGTCCGCAACCACGACGATCCTGCTGATCGAGCACAACATGAGCGTTGTGATGGAGGTCGCCGATCAGGTGACGGTGCTGAATTTCGGAGAAATCCTCGCCGAGGGCACCCCGGAAGAGATGCACGCTAATGCGCAGGTTCAGGCCGCCTATCTGGGGACGGGCTGATGCTGGAACTTGACAAGATCAACGCGGGCTATGGCCGGGCGCAGATCCTGCGCGATCTCACGCTGCGGGTGGCACCGGGGGAAATCCTGTGTTTGCTGGGCCGCAACGGCGCCGGCAAGACCACCACGATGAAGGCGATCATGGGGCTGTTGCCGCTGATGTCGGGCGCGGTGCGTCTGGATGGGAAAGAGATCAGTGCGCTGCCGGCGCATAAGGTGGCGGGCTGCGGCGTCGGCTATATTCCGCAGGGGCGGCGGCTGTTTGGCGAGTTGAGCGTGGCGCAGAATCTGGAGCTCGGGCTGCGCGCGGGCGGCTGCGGGCCTGAGGTGTTGGAAGATTCGCTGGACCTGTTTCCGCGCCTGCGCGAACGCATGGGGCAGCGGGCGCAGACCCTGTCGGGGGGCGAACAGCAGATGCTGGCCACCGCCCGCGCGCTGTGTCTGAAACCGCGCGTCCTGTTGCTGGACGAGCCGACCGAGGGGTTGCAGCCCTCGATGATCGCGGCGATCCGCGACGTGATCGCGGTGATGCGCGACCGCGGCGTCGGCATCCTGTTGGTCGAGCAGCGGGTCGATGCGGTGCTGTCGGTGGCGGACCGGGTCGCCTTCATCGAGAATGGCCGCAACCTGGAAACGCTGGACGCCGAGGCGCTGCGCCGCGATCACAGCTTGATTACGCGGCATCTGGGCGTCTGAGGCCGCGCCGACGCAGCAAGGGGGCACCCGAGTGCCCCCTTGCCGATAGGCTCAGCGCCCGAAATCGGTCAGCGCGCGGTAATCGATGGTTTCCAGCACCGAAAGCATCATCTCAACATTGCCGCCCTTGGCTTTTACCAGAATACGGTTGTCCACCAGTCCGGTGATCTCATCGTTCTGGACCATCATCTTTTGCCGGCCCACACGCTCGATCTTGGCCCCGATTGCACTGGCATTGCCCAGCATCCCGGCCATTGCGCCGACCATCGGGTTGTCGGCCATCAGCGTGATGGAAAAACTTTCCTCGCCCGGTTTGCTGTAATCGGCCCCGGTCCCGGTGCCGCCGCCCATCATGGCCAGTCCGGCGTTCATGTCGGTGTCCATCTCACGGCTCCAGCCCTCGGGCGCGTCGGGGAGAAAGCCCGACAATGCGTCTGTCTTCATCGCGCTGAGGATCTGTTTGGCATAGTCCAGCTCTTCCAGCGCGTATTTTATATCGCCGTCCTCATAGGCCGTGATCGCCGAGTTCAGCGTATCGGTGACCTCGTCCGCGCGGGCGGCAGACGCGGCGCCCATCATCAGGGATGCGGATAGCAGTACATGTCGGATCATTCTGACCCCTCCAAATCTAAATGCATAAAGAAATATGGGGGTAGCATGCCGCCTCTCCCTCGAGGACGCAAGTCTCGCCCTTCCCAAGTCGGACGGCATTTGCCACACTCGCAGGAATTTTGGGGATAGGGTGATGTAAGCGATTTTAACATCACCTATGTCGGTTTTGAATTTGAGTGTTCAGGAGTGTTTGATGGCGGATTTTGATGCGCTTTTGCGCGAAAGCCAGGATCAGGTGGCCAAATCGCAGGCTGATATCACGGCAATGACCGCGCGGATCGAGACGGCGCGCAGCAAGATCGAGGCGGGCGAAGAGGCGGGGATCGACATCGAGACCGCCACGCTGGAAGATGTGCATCACCATACCGAGGTGATGAACGCCAATATCGCCGAGCTGATCATGGGGCTCGACGATGTCACCACCGGGTTTTCGCGCGATTTCGCCGAGCTGCGCAACAAGACCGGCTGGGAAAGCTTTGTCGGCCTCTTCTCCAAGGGGCGCTCTGAATCGCTGCGCCAAGAACGGATGCGCAGTGCCAGCATCGACGACAAGCTGCAGGATCTGATCGCCAAATCAGATGTGATCGTGACGCTTTTGCAGGGCCAGCTTGCCGTGCTGGAGGAGCAGCGGACAAAGGTCGAAACCAACCTGAGTGCGACGCTGGACGACCGCGAGGGCACGGTGGCCGCGCTGGAGGCGGCGCGGGCCGAGATCTTGGCGATGGACCCGAGCATCATCGCGCTGGAAAACAAGATCGCGGTGGAAACCGATGCCGCCGCGCGCACCCGGCTGGAAACCGAACTGGCCGCGCTGAACACCCGCTATAACGCGCTGGTGCAGGACGAGCAGGTGAAACTGGCCAAATCGCAGACGCTGGAACGCTATATCGAAAAGGGTAAGACTTGGGTCGACAGTCTGCAAAATCAGGCGGCGACGCAGATGGTGCTGATCAACAAGTTGCAGACCGACACCAATCAGCGCGTTGTGCTGTATGATGCGCTGTCGAAATCGCTGAAGACCGCGCAGCAACAAGACATCGCCCACCGCATCAACGAGATCGGGGTCAAGACCGATCAGGAGGCCCAGACGGCGATGGCGGCGATCGGCTCTGCGACCAACCAGAAGATGGCCGATATGCTGGAAAAGCACGAGGACCACATGGTGTTTGCCCGCGAGGTGCTGGAGGCCAAGGCCAAGGCCGACGAGCGTTTTGCCCGCCGCTTTGCCGCCATTGTCGAGAAGCACGACAAGAACCTCTATGGCGGGTGAGCGGATCACGGAGACCCTAAAATGAGCACCCCGGCGGATGATTTCGCACCTTTGTTCGACACCTTTGCCAGCCGCCGGTATTTCCGCAAGTTCGAGGCGATCACCGGACATCTGGTGCAGGTGGCGGGCGTGATGCAGGCCGAGGGCGCGTTGACACGGGCCGAGGCCAAGGTGGTGAGCCGCTATCTGCTGGCGCTTACCTACAGTTTTCGCGCGCTCAGCATGAAATACCTGATGGTGGGGCGCGAAACCGGGCGGTTCTTTGGCTCGTTGCAGATCGACAAGCGCGACAGCGGCTTTCCGGTTTCGACCGAGGTGCTGATCATGGCCAATGACGCGCAACAGGCCAGGGGGCATCTGGGCAATATGCCCAGCGTGGAGCAATACAAGGACGACATGATCCGCGAGATCATTGGTGAGCGTGCGCTGCCCACGCGGCTGCAATTCGCGCTGTCTCAGCGGCTGTATTACGAGGAATTGGCGCGCGGGAACCTGTTCTGGGTGCGCAACGATCCCGAATGCCAGTGGATCGGCAATACCGGCACGGATCGTCGCCGGTTCCTGCTGCATTGGGCGGTCTATGACAGTCAGGTCAATCTGCCGGTGATCTATCTGATGGATCTGGAGGACACCGGCCGCACCGCGCTGCCCAAGGACGAGGCGCGCTGGCCACGGGCGCAGGCGCATCTGATGGCGCAATCGCTGGACGCGTTGAAACTGGTGACCATCGCCAAGGGGTTCGACGAGGATTTCGATGATCTGCACCCCAAGCGGCTGCGCCGGATTCATGTGGGGCCGATGTATTCCCACACTTTCACCGAACAGACCGGTCCGCTGCGCGAGGTGCTGGAAGAGGCCCATGCGCCCGAGGGGCAGGACTGGGCATTGGCCTGGACCGAGGAAGAGCTGGAAAGCGAACGCACGCAGGAGGAACGCGCGGGTTGGTTTGGCCGGGTGGAGCGGGAGGTCTTTGCGCTTGACCCATTCGGCGCACGGGGTGCCGAAACCGGGGCCACGCGGACAGCGCGCAGCCTGATCCTGCCGCAGCGACCGTTTCAGGTGTTGTCGGAAAAGGCCCCGTCCGGTTTCGCCGATGTGCGCAAATTCGTGGTCGGCGCGCAGGGGCAGGTGTTGAGATACGGGTGATCCTGTGCGCGGGCCCCTCGGGGGCCGCCGCCTTGCTGGGGGGGACGCCGACCACGCTGTAGTCCCGCATCCGCACGATGAACGTCTCCATTGCGGATTGGAGTGGATCGGCACGGGCGGCTGAGAGGGCCGGTTCGACCTGTCGTTCCGAGAGGGCGATACACTCGGCGCGCAATTCGGGGGCGTCGCGGTGCTTTTCTGGACGTTCGCTGTCGTTAAAGGTGCGCCGCGCGGCCGAAACCGCAGGACTGCATTTGCCAACCCCGACCGCGCCCGGCTTAGCTGGAGCGGGGAGGGGATCGGCAAGACGCAGGAGAGCAGCGATGTTGCAAGACTTGTTGGTGCCCACGCCCACGCCCGCGCCCCTTCAGGCGCTTCGATCGCAGCGCTTGTTCAGCTCGGCGGACATGGACGAGACGCGCGAGCTTATCTCGCGCATCCTGCAACCGCACGAGATGACGCCGCTTGGCGGGGCGCGGCGGCAGCCCGCACATATGGATTATATCGACCTTAGCGATACCTGCATCGGCGCGCTGCATTTCGGCGCGGCGCAGATCGAGGTTGAGCAGATCGAGGATTTTCACCTCGTGATCTTCTGCATCGCCGGTTCGGCCACGGCGACCTGCGAGCGGCGCGAATACAAAATGAGCCGGACAAGCGCCTTCATTTGCAACCCGGGGCAAAGCTTCTCGGCCCGGTTCAGCCCCGATTGCGAGCAGATTGTCGTCAAGATCGACCGGGGGTTCCTGCGCAGCCACAGTCACAGTCACAGCGATGGCCGCACCGCAACGCTGCCGAACCAGCTGGACCTGCGCGCGCCGCGCCTGCGATCATGGCTGTCGTCGCTGGACACGCTTGCCAACGATCCCGCCCTGCTGGAGATGCTACGGGAATCGCCGCGCTTGGCGGCGGACTACAAGGCGGTGCTGGCCAACCTGCTGCTGACGGGGGCAGGCACAGCGAGGACGGGGGCGGCGGGCGCCAGTTCGGGGCCGGTCCCCGCGACCCTGCGCCGGGCCGAAAGCTATGTCGCCGCCCATGCCCGCGACCCGATCTGTCTGGAGGATATCGCGATGGCGGCCGGCGTCCCGGTGCGCACCCTGCTGCATGTGTTTCGCCAGTTCCGCGCGACCAGCCCGATGCAATACGTGAAGCAGCAGCGCCTTCAGATCGTGCGCGCCCGGCTGAGCGCGCCGAGCCCGGACGATACCGTTAGCCGGATCGCCTTTGAAAGCGGGTTCACCCATCTCAGCCGCTTCGCCGCCGATTATGCCGCGCATTTCGGCGAGAAGCCTTCGGAGACGTTGCAGCGAAGGGCCTGATTTTGCGTCGAACCTGCCCCAAATTTCGGCGGGCTATCCGTTTCGGGCAATGGCTGTCCACTTTGCGCCAGTAACTGCAGGGGCCAGGGCCAAGGCCGCTTGCCGGGTCAGCGGGGGCTGTGCCTGATGGCTGAAAATTCAGCGCGGCGCCCCTGCGCCAAAGCCATAATCCAACGGGAAGAAAACCAGCACATGACCATCTTGAGAACCCTTGCACTGACAACCGCCCTGACCGCCGTGACCACCACGGCCGCGCTTGCCGCCGACCCGGTGAAGGTCGGGATGATTACCACGCTCAGCGGTCCGGCCGGCTATATCGGCGAGCAGATGCGCGACGGCTTCATGTTGGCCATCGAAGACGGAATGCTGGGGGGCGTCGAGGTTGAGATCCTGGTCGAGGACGACCAACTGAACCCCGGTCACGGTCGCCAGATCGCCGATGCCATGGTCTATGACGAAGAGGTCAAGATCATGACCGGCATCATCTTCTCGAACGTTGCCGGGGCGGTGGTGCCGGACGTGGTGTCGAACGACGTGATTTACATCAGCCCGAACGCCGGCCCCTCGACGCTGGCCGGCAAGGCCTGTGACCCGAACTATTTCGTGGTCTCGTGGCAGAACGATACCCTGCACGAGGTGCCGGGGATGCTGGCCACCAAGAAGGGCTATGAAAAAGCCTTCCTGATGGCGCCGAATTACCAGGCGGGCAAGGATGCGCTGGTCGGCTTCATGCGCGGCTTTGAGGGCGAGGCGGTGGGCGAGCTGTACACCCAACTGGACCAAGTCGATTTTGCCCCCGAGATTGCGCAAATCCGTGCGGCCCAGCCTGACGTTCTTTACCAGTTCCTGCCCGGCGCGCTGGGGATCAACTTTCTGAAGCAATACGACCAGGCCGGTCTGGAGGGCATCGACATGGTGTTGCCCGAACCGGTTGACGCGGTGATGATCGGCGCAATCGGCGAGGCTGTCATCGGCCTGACCGAGGCAACCCACTGGGCTCCGAACTTTGACAACCCGGCCAGCACCGCCTTCGTGGCGGCCTGGGTCGACGCCTACGGAGACCGCCCGCTGACCGCCTATGCCGAACAGGGCTATACCGCGGCGCTTGCCATTGCCTCGGGGCTGCTGGCCACCGGCGGCGACGTGTCGGATGTGGTCGCGCTGCGCGACGCCATCGCGCAGGCTGACTTTGAAAGTCCGCGCGGCGATTTCGCCTTCGGGGTGAACCAGCACCCGATCATGGATTGGTACGAAGCCAAGATCGTGGCTGGCGACACTGGCCCGCAGATCATCGCAGGGGATCTGATCGCCGAGGATGTCGGCGACGTCTACGCCGCCGAGTGCAGCATGTAATCAGGCATATGCCTTGTGGCGCCCCGGTTCCGCCGGGGTGCCATTGGCACGGAATTGAACATGATCCTCGTATTCGAACAACTGCTGAACGGGCTGCAATACGGTGTCATGCTGTTTCTGCTGGCCGCTGGCCTGACCCTGATCTTCGGGATCATGGGCATCATCAACTTGGCGCATGGCTCGCTTTACATGGTCGGCGCCTTTGCCGGCGTGTGGGTGGCGGCGCAAACCGGGTCGTTCTGGCTGGGTCTTCCGGCGGCACTGGCGGCCGCGGCGCTGACCGGTGTGATCATCGAAGCCATGGTGATCCGCAGGCTGTATGACCGGGACCACCTGGAACAGGTTCTGGCAACCTTCGCGCTGATCCTCGTGTGCAACGAGTTGATCGTGATCGTGTTCGGTCGCCAGCCGCGCTTTGCCGGCATTCCCGACTCGCTGACCGGCTCGGTCGAGCTGCTGCCGGGCCTGTTCTACCCGCTGTACCGGCTGATCATCATCGCCGTGGGTATGCTGGTGGCAGGGGGGCTGTACCTGTTCATCAACCGTACCCGCGTGGGCATGTTGATCCGCGCCGGATCGACGGACCGAGAGATGGTGCGCGCGCTGGGGGTCGACATTCGCCGCCTGTACACCGCTGTCTTCGCGCTGGGCGCCGTGATGGCCGGGCTGGCCGGGTATCTGGCCGCTCCACTGTTCGCCGTTCAGGTCGGGATGGGAGAGCGTATCTTGCTGGCCACCTTCGTCGTGGTCGTCGTCGGCGGCGTCGGGTCGATCCGGGGGGCCTTCGTTGCGGGCATTGCCCTGGGCATCCTTGATACTGCCATGCGGGCCTTTGTGCCCGGACTGCTGAAGACAGTGATGAACAATGCCGATGCCGATGCGCTGGGCACGGGGCTGGCCTCGATGGGGATCTACCTGATCATGGCCTTGGTTCTGCTGGTAAAACCGCGCGGCTTGCTGCCGGCGAAAGGGTAGACACATGGCCGATATCTCGACCAATCGCGGCCTTGCGCCGATGAAATCCTCGTTGCTGCGGTGGCTTGCGGTGCTGGTGGTGCTGGCGCTTCTGCTGGCCCTGCCGTGGATCGCCAAGGCCGCCGGCAGCTCGGCCACGATTCTGCTGGCCACCCGCATCCTGATCTTTGCTATCGCCGCCGGCAGCCTGAACCTGGTTCTGGGCATTGGCGGCATGGTCAGTTTCGGCCACGCCGCCTTCTTTGGCATCGGCGGCTATGTCGTGGCCATCCTTGGGTTTCACCACGCTGACGGGTCGTTGTTCATGGGCCTGGTCCCGGGCACCAACCAGTTGCTGATCGCGCTGCCGGTCGCGGTGCTGGTCACGGCCATTTTCGCGGCCCTGATCGGGGCGCTGTCGCTGCGCACCGGCGGGGTGCAGTTCATCATGATCACGCTGGCCTTTGCTCAGATGGCCTTCTTCCTGTTCAGCGCGCTGACCACCTACGGCGGCGAGGACGGGCTGATGATGCGCCGCCCGAACGAGTTTCTGGGGCTGAACCTGCGGCAACGGCCCACGATGTATTTCGTGGCGCTGGGGGCGGCGGCGCTGTGCTTCTTCGGCTTCTACCGCTTCATGAACTCGTCGTTCTGCACCGTGCTGGACGGGCTGCGGCAGAACCCGCGCCGGATGGCGGCCATCGGCATCGCACCGTATCGCTATCGCCTGCTGGCTTTCGTCCTGTCGGGCGCGGGCACCGGGCTGGCCGGGGCGCTGATGGCCAATGTGCTGCGCTTTACCAGCCCCGACATGCTGTCGTGGAACCTGTCGGGGCAGTTCATGATCATGGTCATCCTGGGCGGAGTCGGCACCCTGTGGGGGCCGCTGATCGGTGCCGCCGTGCTGCTGATCCTCGAGGACAAGCTGAACGGGCTGACCGAACACTGGCCGCTGATCCTGGGGCTGCTGTTGCTGGTCGTCGTGTTGCGGACTCCGGGCGGGTTGATGGCCCTGACGTCACAGGTCACCGGAAGGATGCGCAAATGAGCCCGGTTCTGGAAGTACGCGGTCTGGTCAAGCGGTTCGACGGCCTGCTGGCCACCGATCACGTCGACCTCGACCTGCGGACGGGGGAGATCCACGCGTTGATCGGCCCGAACGGCGCGGGCAAGTCGACGCTGATCAACCAGATCTGTGGCGAGCTGACTCATGACGAGGGTTCCATCCTGCTCGAGGGGCAGCCAATCGACGCCCTGACCGCGCCGCAACGGGCGCAGCACGGCATCGGGCGGACGTTCCAGATCGTGCAGTTGATCGGCGAGGCCAGCGTGCTCGACAACGTGGCGCTGGTTGAGCAGGTGCGGCAAGGCCGGACCTGGCGGCTGTTCGACGGGCGGAAGAGCCGGGTGGGCCTCCGCGACAGCGCGATGGAGCGCCTGTCCACCGCCGGGTTGGCCGACCGTGCCGACACCCGCGTGCTCGACCTGTCCCATGGCGAGCGCAAGCAGGTCGAGCTGGTGATGGCCTGCGCCCTGCGGCCCAGGCTGCTGCTGCTGGACGAACCGATGGCGGGGCTGGGGCAAAGCGAAAGCGCGGGCATGGTCACGATGCTGGACCGCCTGCGGCACGAGGTTCCGATCCTGCTGATCGAGCATGACATGGACGCGGTCTTTGCCCTGGCCGACCGGATTTCCGTCCTGGTCTATGGCCGGATCGTCGCCACCGGCAACGCCGACACCATTCGCAACGACCCCGAGGTCCGACAGGCCTATCTTGGTGAAGAGGATGCCGCCTGATGCTGGAAATCTACAAACTTCAGGCCGGGTACGGCCCTGCTAAAGTGCTGTTCGACGTGTCCCTGCGGGTGCGCGAGGGACAGGTCGTGACCCTGATGGGGCGCAACGGTATGGGCAAGACCACCACGATCCGCACGATCATGGGCATGTTGCGCCCGACGGGCGGGGAGATCTCGTTCTGCGGACGTCAAATCGACAACGTGCCCCCCGAAACCGTGGCGCGGCTGGGCGCTGGGCTGGTGCCCGAGGGGCGCCGCATCTTTCACACGCTGACGGTGCGCGAGAACCTCGTGGCGACGGCGGCCAACCGGCGCAATGTTGCCGGGCCGTGGACGCTGGAGCGGGTGCATGACCTGTTCCCGCGCCTCTCCGAACGCTCGGGGCAGATGGCGGGCACCTTGTCGGGGGGCGAACAGCAGATGCTGGCGATCGGGCGCGCGCTGATGACCAACCCCCGGCTGCTGATCCTTGACGAGGCGACCGAGGGGCTGGCCCCCGTCATCCGCGCCGAGATCTGGGCCTGCCTGCGCCGCCTGAAGGCCGAGGGTCAGGCGATCCTGGTGGTTGACAAGAACATCAAGGAACTGAAGGCCATCGCCGACCGCCACACCATCGTCGAACGCGGACGCACGGTCTGGACCGGCAGCAATGACGATCTCGAACGGGACCGCGAGCAGGTGAATGTCTTTGTCGGGCTTTGACACAGCGCTCGACGTCCAGCTTGATCAGGCCACGGTCGACCGCGACTATTTCGCCCGCGGCTCGGTCTCGGACGACGCCTTTGCAAGCGCCACGGCGCGCTATGCCACTGGCACCGCCGCGGCGCAGGTTTTCGCCACCGCGCTGGACCAGCCCTACGACTTGGGCAGCGGCGAGCGGATCGACATTTACGGCACCGTGCCCGGGCAGCTTCGCCCGGTGATCCTGTTCATCCACGGCGGCTATTGGCGGGCGCTCGGGCGCAAGGACAGCGGCTTCATGGCCCCCGCCCTGGCCGAGGCCGGCATCGCCACGGCGGTGCCCGACTATACGCTGGCCCCGGCGGTCAACCTGACCGAGATCGTGCGCCAGATGCGTGCGGCGCTGGCTTGGCTCTGGACCAATGCCGCGCGGCAGGGGATCGACCGCAACCGCATCATCGTGTCGGGCAGCAGCGCCGGGGGGCACCTGGCGGGCACCTTGCTGTCGGGCGGATGGCAGGCGGCGATGGGCCTGCCCGAAACCCCGGTGGCGGCAGCGCTGCCGATCAGCGGCTTGTTCGATCTGGCCCCCATCGCGCGGACCTATCCCGACGCATGGATGCAGTTCACCGAGGACGAAATCGCCCTTCTCAGCCCGTTGCGTCAACTGCCCGCGCGCGGCTGCCCGATCTGCCTGGCCCTGGGCGCGAACGAGGCCGCAGGCTTTGCCCGGCAATCGGCGGCCTATGACACGGCGTGGCGCGCGGCAGGCTTTTCTTCGGAGGTCTTCGCCGTTCCGGGGCGGCATCATTTCGACGTGGTGCTGGATCTGGCCGACCCATCCACCGCGCTGTTCGGGAAACTGGTGGCGCTGGTCGAGAGCACGGCAGATCAACCCGGCAGGATCACCTCGTAGGGCAGGGCGGTCGCGGTGGTGACATCGGCCGGTGTCAGCGGGGCTGCCACGTCGGTGATCGCCCCCAGTTGCGATTCCATGGCCACAATCGCGGCTGCCTTGGCCGCGCGGTGCGCCGCGATGCCCAGCCGCCCCTCGTCCGGGGCCGACAAGGCGTTTTCGGGTGCGCCATAGCCGAGCAAGGGAAGGTCGGTGCGTCCGGCGACAGCGGCTGCCAGTGCCCGCACCTTCTGGTGCGCGGGCGAGTCCCAATCGGCCCCCGGCGCGCAGATGGCGTGGCAATCGCGCGCCCACATGATCATGTCGACCGAGGTGACCAGCGTTTCGAAACGCGGCCCGGTATCGGGGATTGACCCGTCGATGATCCCGGCCATCAGGATCTTCTCATGCGGTTGGCCCAGCAGGGCCAAGGCGGCGCGGGTCTCGCGTTCGCGCATCTGGGCCAGGCTGTCGGGCGGGCATTCGGACGATCCCGCGGGAGAGCTGCTGCCGTCGGTCATCACCAGGACGAAGGCCGAACGCCCCCGCGCGCAGGATTCCGCGATGAACCCGGCGCAGGCCAGGGCGGCGTCCTCGGGGCGGGCCAGCAACAACAGGACATGGTGGTTTCCGGTGATGTCGGCCAAAGCCCGAAGCGGGGCATTGGCGGCGGCGTCCAAGGGGGCGGCAAGCGTCATGTCAAATCACTTTCGGGTTGCGTCAGGCGGGTTGCGTCAGGGCCGAACCTGTCACCGCCACCGCCGCGACAGAAGGCCCGTCGGGGCAAAAATCAGCCCAAGACCACAGTTAGTTGCGAGAACCGGATACTGCACCCGCCCGGCCGCGCGAACCGGCTAGCCGGTGGCTTCCAGCTGACTGTAGATCGAGGGGCAGCGGCCGCCCCGGCGTCCGTTCCGACAGGTGACTTCGACGAAAGGACCAAGCCCCATGAACGATCAAACGCCAGTCAACGGCACCGCCGTCGACGGCAGTGCCGCAACGGTTACCTTTCCCCGCCGAGACGGGTCTCGGGTGCCGTACAAGGTCTTTTCCAGCCAGGAGGTTTATGACCGCGAGCAAGAGAAAATCTATCGCGGCGAAACCTGGAGCTTTCTTGGGCTCGAAGCCGAGATCAAGACCCCCGGCGACTTCAAGAGCACCTATATCGGCGACACGCCGGTCGTGATGACCCGGGCCGAGGATGGCTCGCTCGCGGCATGGGTCAACCGCTGCGCGCACCGGGGCGCGACCGTCTGCCGGCTGAAGCGCGGCAATGCGCTGTCGCACACCTGCGTTTATCACCAGTGGAGTTTCGGCACCAAGGGCAACCTGCAGGGCGTGCCCTTCCGGCGCGGTCAGAAGGACCAGACCGGGATGCCGAAGGATTTCAAACCGGCCGACCACAACCTGCGCCAGCTGCGCGTTGACAGCTACAACGGTCTGGTCTTCGCCACCTTCAGCGACACCGTGGTGTCGCTGCCCGAATACATTGGTGACCAGATGCGCCCTTTCGTCGACCGCGTGTTCAACCGCGAGGTCGAATACCTCGGCTGCACCCGCCAATTCGCCGACAGCAACTGGAAGCTGTATCTGGAAAACGTCAAAGACCCCTATCACGCCAGCCTGCTGCACCTGTTTCACACCACGTTCAACATCTACCGCGTGGGGATGGAGGCGAAGGTGATCGCCGATGAAACCCACGGGCTGCACAGCATCATCATGTCGATCAAGACCGATGACGACCCCTCCGGCGAGGCTTATAAGGATCAGAAGATCCGGTCCTACGACGAAAGCTTCGCGTTGGAGGATCCGTCGATCCTTGCGCTGGTGCCGGAATACGACGAGATCGCCACGAACCACATCCAGACGATCTTTCCGCAGCTCGTGATCCAGCAGATCCACAATACGCTGGTGGCGCGGCAGGTCCTGCCCAAGGGGCCGGGCAAGTTCGAGCTGGTATTCCACTTCTTCGGCTACACCGACGACACGCCAGAGCTGCGCGATCTGCGCATCAAGCAGGCCAACCTTGTCGGACCGGCGGGCTATATCTCGATGGAAGACACCGAGGCGACGGAACTGGTGCAGCGCGGCACGGCGCGCGACGGGGACACGAACTCGGTCATCATGATGTCGCTGGAAGCCCCCGAACGGCGCGACACGCTGATCTCCGAACAGCTGATCCGCGAGTTCTGGAAAGGTTACGAAGACATCATGGGCTATACGCCCCAAGCCCCCGCGGCAGAGTGAGACACAGCATGACCGAAGACCTGATGACCCGGCTGGAACTGATGTCGCTGCAAGACAGTTACGTCGCCGCGCTGGATGCCGCCCGGCTGGAAGACTGGCCGACCTTCTTCACCGACGATTGCCTGTACGAGATCATCCCGGCCGAGAACGAAGAGTTCGATCTGCCCGCGCCGCTGGTCCGCTGTACCAACACCGCGATGCTGCGCGATCGGGTGATCTCGCTGCGCCATGCCAACATCTATGAACAGCCGGCCTATCGGCACATGGTGTCGGGGATGATCTGGTCGCAGGACGGAGACGAAATCGAGATGACCAGCAGCTATGTGGTCATCAACACCTCGATCGAGGGCGAATCCGAGATTTACCAGGCGGGGTGTTACAAGGACCGCGTCGTGCGCACGCCCGAGGGGCTGCGGTTCAAGCAGAAGCGCTGCGTCTATGACACGCTTCGGGTGCACACCCTGCTGGCCTACCCGATCTGACATGGCCGAGGTGGAAGTCATGACCGACTGGACCGACGTCGCCGCCGTTGAGGATGTGCCCGACGAGGACGTGCTGGGCGTTGTCGCCGACGGCCTGCGCATCGCCCTGTTCCGGCTGGAGGGGGAGATCTTCGCCCTGCACGATCTGTGCAGCCACGGGCAGGCGTTTCTGTCCGACGGCTTCGTCGAAGATGGCTGTGTCGAATGCCCGCTGCATCAAGGGCTGATCGACATTCGCACCGGGGCCGCAAGGTCGGCCCCGATCACCGAGGCTGTGCGCAGCTTTCCCACCCGCGTCATCGGCGACCGGGTCGAGGTTGGCCTGTGATCCTGGCCGCCGATGGCCGGGTCGTCATCGTCGGCGCGGGGCAGGCCGGGGCCTGGGTCGCGCGGACGTTGCGGGATGAGGGCTTTACCGGCGAGGTCACCCTCATCGGGGCCGAGGCGTATCATCCTTACGAGCGTCCGCCGCTGTCGAAAGACGTGCTGAAGGGCGCGGATGCGGCCACGACCGGCGCGTTGCTGACCGCCGGGCAGGCGCAGGCGCTGGGTATCACCTGCCTGCTGTCGCAGACCGTCACGGCAATCGACCGCGCCATGCGGCAGGTGACCTGCGTCAGCGGTCAGACCCTGCCCTATGATGTGCTGTTCTTGACCACGGGCAGCCGTCCTCGGCCGTTGCCGTGGCCGGAGGGCGAGGGCGCCGAGCGGCTGCACGGCCTGCGCACCCGGGACGATGCGCTGCGCCTGCGCTCGGCGCTGGACGGTGCGCAAAGCCTTGCCGTGATCGGCGGCGGGCTGATCGGGCTCGAGGTCGCCGCCACTGCCCGCCAGTCGGGTCTGGAGGTTACGGTGATCGAGGCCGGTCCGCGTCTCTGCGCCCGTAGCCTGCCGCCCGTGGCGTCGGACTGGCTGGCCGATCTGCACCGCCAGAACGGCGTTTCCCTGCGCATGGGCGAGACCGTCGCCGGGGTGCAGTCCGATGGGTTGGGCGTGACCCTGACCCTGGGCGACGGGGCGACCTTGCGCGTCGATCAGGTGCTGGTCGGCATCGGCATCCTGCCCGAAACCGGGCTGGCACAGTCCGCAGGCCTGACGCTGAATGATGGCATTGTCGTGGATGCCGAGGGTCGCACCTCGGACCCGGCGATCTTTGCCGCCGGTGACGCCACGCGCCAGCCTTGCCCCATGGGTGCGGCCCCGCTGCGGCAAGAGACTTGGGCCAATGCCCAGGCCCAGGGGATCGGTGCCGCCCGCGCCGCGCTGGGCCTTGCCCCGACACGGGTCAAGCTGCCGTGGTTCTGGTCGGATCAATACGCGGCCAACATCCAGGTTCTGGGCCGCCCCGACCTGGCAGCCACCTGCATCGAACAGACCGCCCCGACCGCCGACACCGCCAGTTGGCGGATGCTGGATGCCGCGGGCACCCTGGTGGGCGCCGTCGCGGTCAACGCCCCCCGCGCCCTGCGTGACGTGCGCAAAGAGATGGAGAAGGCAAGGGCGGCCAAGCAAGCCTGACAGCCACTGTGCTCCGCTGCCTCACTCCGTTTGTCGGTGAACGCCGCCGATGGGGTGGGGCCACCCCCTATTTGGTGACACTGACCAATTCGCGCAGGAGGGTTTCGCCAAGGTTTCGCCAAGGCTTCAGCGCCGATGTTCTTGCGAAGAGCCTCGTCGCTCAGCGGAACGTCGAAGTTCCGAGCCTGATGCAACCAGCTCTTGATGTGTTGTTTCGGGATCGTCCAGATATCCCCCGCGATCCGTTCCGGTCGCATATGCCGAACGGCATCTGATCGAACCCCGGTGAGGATGAGCATACGCAGCGCCAATTGGACCGGGGTGCGGGCGGTCAGAGACGAATAGTAAGCCGGCACACCCTGACATGGCAGCACCTCGGCGAGCGTCACTCGCCGAACGCCTATTGCCTGGATCGGGATGCCGCCCAACAAGCTATAGGCCTTGTTTATCGCAAGCTTTTCAGCTTGAGGCGACTTAAGCCTTGCAGCTCTTCAAGAATGGAATTTCGTCATATAGTATCCTCCAGAATATCTACGTTTGAAACCGATACTGCCTGAAAAAGCGCTGCCTCGATGGCGCTATAAAGTTCTGGGTTTAAGCGGAGATTTCTTCGAAATGGGGTCGTGTCTGACAGCGTGATACGCCCCCCATACCCCTCCGGCGGGAGTATTTGGGGCCAGAAAAAGAGCTGGGCCCAATGAGACAAAGATACCGGTGAGACAGAGATGGGCGAGACATGAGCCTGACAAGTGATCTGATGGAGCTGCGCGAGGCCGATATCATCGTGCATTACCCGGCTGCCGAGGCGATGCTGGAGGGGTTCGAACATGCCCCCCGCATCGCGCGGGAGCACGCCGCGCCAACCGGAGAGGTCGAACGCTCGCCCGGGATCGGGACGCGGCGGCGGTTCCGCTCGACCACGCCGGGGCTGGTGACCCGGCGGGTTGCGCGTGCGGACGGGGTGCATCTGTTGGACCGGATCGCGGCCTGCGACGGCGGCGATCCGCTGGTTTCGCCAGCGCAGGCCACCGTGATGCGGGCGTTGCGTCGGGCGCTGTCGATCGCGCTGGCGCTGGCGGACACCTATGGTGCGCAAACCCCGCTGGCAGAGCTGAAGCGCGCCAATCTGGCCGGTGATCTGCCTGCCGCGCGCAAGGCGGAGTTTACCGAGTTGCTGGCGGGCGAGGCGCTGATTGCGCTGCATGTGTTCGGCAATGCGCTGGCCTATCTGCTGGCGCCGCATCTGGGCGAGATCGGGGGCGAGGTCGGTGAGATCGAAGAGGTGCTGAGCGATCACGGGCAGATCGCGCTGCACGGGGCGCTGTGGGAGTTGGACCGCGCGCTGGCCGCGCAGGCGGGGGATGAGGCGCGGCTGGTGGCCACGGTGAGCAGCTTTGCCGAGGCGCTGATGGACAAGGCCGCGCAGCGGGCCCAAAGCGCGCCGCATCTGGCTGGCTTTTCCGGGGCGGCCTGGCGGATCGAGGCGGATGATCTGACCCTGCGCGGCTTTGCCCCCGCGTCGCGGGCGAAATCCACCACCCTGACGATGACATTCAAGAAACCGGAAGAGGTGGTCGGCAACCATATCGCCAAATACCAGGCCTTGCGGCTTGCCAAGATGCTGATGGCTTATGATTTTGAGCGCAAGCTGAACCCCTTTGCCGAGTTGGGCGGGTTCATCTTTACCTTCATGGGCGACGGGATGCCGGGCACCGGCAAGACTACCTTGATCCAGATGATGGCGGGGTTGATCCACGGCTATTGTCAGATCGCGGGCTATCCGTTCCGCTATCAGAACCTGAGTACGGAAAGCATCGACAGCTATCAGGGCAAGTCGGCACAGAACGCCAAGGCCTTTATCAACACGATCATTGACCCCGGCGCGATCGGGTTCGGCACCATCGACGATATCGACCAGCTGGCCGGCAAGCGCGGCGACCGGCAGTCCAGCACGGGGCAGTTGGAAATCACCGCCGTGCTGATGGAAAGCTTTGCCGGGGCCAATACCGTTGTGCGCGGCAATTGCACCTTTGGCATGTTCTCGAACTACCCCGAGAACGTCGATGATGCCCTGCGCCAGCGGGCCGGGGCGCGGTTTCTGGTCGATGGGCCACAAAGCCGGGAGGATTACATCGACATCCTCGCTTTGTTGCTGGGCAAGGGACACGGCATCGCGCTGGGCGATCACGACCTTTACGCCGCGCAAGAGATCGAGCGCGCGGTGGCCGCCAGTTTCGCCGCCCACAACCGGCCGCAAGAGGCGGCACTGGGCGATGTGTTCGACCAGGTGTCGGCGCGGGTCGGGGCGCTGGATACCATTGCCAAGATGGGCGGCTATCTGAAAGCGATCCAGCAGGCCGATCCGCGTTTTACCGGGCGGGCGATCAAGAACATCACCGACGCGGTCAAGATGCGCTCGATGGATTTCGAACTGCCCGACGCGTGGATGGAGGAGCCAGAGCGGTTCCTGTTCCGCGACTACGAGACCAAGAAAGCGATGATCGAGGATCTGCGCGTACCGATCACGCCCGAGATGGTGATCCAAGAAATCAACCGTTATGCCGACAGCGAATTCCGTTATAGCGACAGCTCGGACGAGATGGCGATCGAGGCCGCCGTGCGCGATATGGAGCGGATGGAGGCGGCCAAGCGGCGGTATCTGGAGGGGAAGGGGTGATGCATAGCATTGAACTACAGCGCTTTAAGATCACCGATGAATGCCTTGGGAAACTCTCTGTAGATCAGCGTGCCATGTTCGCCGTTCCGCCCCCACCCTCGGGCCGGGCGCGCCGCTCAGGTCTTGATGCCCAACCGGAGCCCGCCCCATGAAACGCCTCATCACCCGTGGCCTGATGTTCGGCAATCTCTACCACGTCGACAGCCCGGCGCTGGTCGAGCGGTATAATCGCGCGCTGCTGCATCTGACCGGCAAGCGCACGGCGCTGGATGATTTTCATGTCGATCTTTCCGGCTATTCACCGGAGGTCGGCGATGAGCTGGGCGATCAACTTTATCTCAACCAAGGCGGGGTCAACCGGCAGTTCATCCTGCTGAGCACGGAACAGAAACGCTGTCCGCTGCTCAATGCCAAATTCTCCACCAGCCGCGATATCCTGCGCAATTTCATCACCGACAATCTGGCGCAGCTTTTCGCGCTGACGGCGACCGACGCGGTGGCGGGCGAGTTGGTGAATTCGGTGATCGACATTTCCGACCCGCGCCGCCTGCTGGATTTGCGCCGGGTGGTGATCGAGGCCGACACCACCACCGGCACCCTGCGCCATGCGGAGCATCTGACCCGGCTGGTCGAGCGGTTCAAAGCCACGGACGATGCGTGGTTTGACGATGTGCTGATCGCCGAGATGATCGGGCTGGCGCAGAAATCCGGGGATTTGACCCGCAACCCGGTGCGGCTGGACAACCGGGAATATGAGCAGCGCGATTTCTGGACCGCGCATTTCGGCGGGATTTATCTGTTTCAAAGCGTGGACAAACCGACGGTGATCGCCGCGGGCGATGTGGCGGCTCTGGACGGGCTGGCAGTGGAGCGGGTGCTGGATCTGTCCGCGCGCAACCGGATCGCGCGGTTTCTGGATGAAAATGGGCTGGTCGAGCCGATCCTGCGCGCGCGCGGTGTCGATGCCGCCGCGATCTTGCGGCAAAAGATGGATTTCATCGTGATCGACGCCGCCGCCGGGGCCGGGCTGGATCTTGAAAACCTTGATCGCGCCGATCTGCGCCGCTTGGCGCGCACCAATGCCGATGTGCTGCCCGGCGCCTATCACGGGCTGGCGCATCTGCTGAACTGGGCCTCGTCCGGGGGCGACTGGCCGCGCATCACGTCAGAGGATCCTGCCTTTTTCTATACGCTGCGGGCGGCCGATACGCCGCAGCGCGATCTGGTCAACATGCTGTTGGCCGAGCTGACGCCGTTGGATGTGCGGCAGTTGTTCATTTGCCACAAGGATCTGTTCTATCGCCTGTATGCCGGGTGGCCCGAGGCCAAGCGTGCTTATGTTGCCGATTTCCTCGCGCGCGAGTATCAGGTGGACAAGGCGGGCGCGCGGGCGGCGCTGTTTGGTCACGAACCCGACATGTCAGGCGAGGATCCGCCCCCGCCGCCAGACGATCTGATCCGCCGGGTCGGGCCATGGGGTGCAATAAGGAGATCGTGATATGCTGGTGATGTTGCGATTCCTGCTGCCGCTTCTGGTCGGGCTGACGGTGATCTATATTGTCGTGTCGATCTATTCCCGGCTGCGCCGCCGCCGCAAGCTGGCGCAACGTTGGGACAGCAAGGACGTTTTGACCGTGGACCGCGAAACCTTCATCAAGCGCGGGCTGGAGCGCTATGACCGCTCGTTCAAGCGCAAGCTGATCCTCGGGGTCTATATCGTGCCGCTGACGGTGATCGCGATCATCGTTTACGTCACCAATTTCATGTAAGGGCACACCGATGGTTTACATCAAATGGGCAATCATCCTCACCTTCTGGCTGCTGGTCGGAGGGTTCTTCCACTATACGCTGCCGCAGCACGATATCGCCCGGATCACGGACACCTATGAAAAGCGGATCGACCCGGGGGAAAACAGCTGGTTCTGGGCCTCGCATGATGTGGGCAGCGATCCGACCACGCTGAACCGCGATGTGTTCTTTATCCAGACGCGCGGGGCGAACGGCAAGATCATGGTCTATCGCAACGAGGATACGGGTTGGTCCTGGCCGCCCTATTTCAAGGTCAACAGTTCGAACCTGCAGGCCGAGGCGGTGGATATGAAATCGACTGCGGAAACCCCGAAATGGGTGTCGATCCGTCACTATGGCTGGCGCAACGAATTCCTGTCGATCTTCCCCAACGCGGTCAAGATCAAGCCGGTGAGCGGGCCGGATGTGCGCATTATCCCGTGGTTCAACATCATCATCCTGACGCTGCTGGCCGCGTTGGTCTATGCGATCTGGGTGCGCTGGCGTCGGTTCCGGCGGGCCCGGATCGACCCTTTGCTGGACGATCTCGAGGACAACATGGATATGGCCGGCGAGGCGATCTCGCAGCGGGGCGGGCGGTTGCGCCGCTGGCTGGGCGGCAAATCCGGCAAGTGATCGGGGCGCGGCTTAGTCGGCGAACAGGTCTTCGACCTGCGCCAGACTCAGGGCCTGATCATAGGGAATCGACAGGAAATCGGCGAGCGCACTGGCGTTCTCCTGTGCCGTGGAGGCCTCTCTGACCTGATAGAGGTGATCGAATCCGGTGTCGCGGATGCGGTCGGCCTCATAGACCATGTCGTTGCGGATTGTCGGCAGCAGCCGGTCAAGCGTGACCTGACCGGTCTGTTCGCCGGCCAACCCGATTCGCCGGGCGTGGCCGATCAGATAGTCGTCGGAGAACTGGCAGCTGAGTTTGAGGAACCGTGTCTTTGAGCGGTCTGAGGCGAAATCCTGCATTAGATCCAGGCTGTCGGGGTCCATGCAGACGATCATCCGGTCGGTTGCGTAATAGTCGAACAGCATACGCATCAGGGCACGGCGATGGCGGGCGCGTTTTTCCAGCGTGCTCTGGATGCCGCCCAGATCGGGCAGCGGGGTATCGACCTCGTTGAACAGATACTCGATCGCCGGCACGTCGGTGATCTGGCGGATGTGGGACAGCAGCCGTTTGGCCACGTGCCATTTCTTGCTGATCACGATCAAAAGCTCGCGCTCGCGGCCAAGGGAGCTTTCGGTTTCCCAGAACCGCATACCAAAGCGGCGCCCGATCCGCCCGCGCCCGGTCAGGAACTTGTACAGGCTCCGGCCTTCGTTCGAGACGCGGAATTCGACGTCATGGGCGGCATAGAGCGTGCCCAACCGCGCCTTGAGATCCTCGGCCTCGGGGCTGATCTTGCGCGCATAGAGGTAATCCTGACTGAGCAGCAGATCATAGTGGTCATTATAGAAGGTGACCGGCATCCCGTAGTCGGAGAACATCAGAAAGGTCAGCGAGCGGGCTTCGATTTCACGCTCGGGCACCAGATGGCGCACCAAGGTCTGGAAAAACGTCTCGTCGGGGATCCATGTGGTGCGGAAAAACCGCAGGACGTCACGCCGTTTGCGGATGAAATCCAGAATCCATTCGATGGTGCGGCGGCGCAGGCACCACCATTGGCTGCCGATCTGCACCTGAATATCGGCGGGAATCGCACGTTTCAGCCCGAACCGCCGCTGGGTCTCGACTGCGGCATAGAACAGCCGTTTATGTTTCCGCTCGTTCAGGAAGTGGCGATAGATCAGCCGGTCTTCCTTCATGCCGGTCTTGATCCAGTCGCTGTCGAAGAAATCAAAGCTTTCGATGAAATCGACATCCCGCGTGTCAAGGAACCGGTGGGTATATTCCGCTGACTTGATCGGCATGCAGTCGCCCGACAACATGTAGAAATGGGTGGCGCGGGGAAAGGCATCGACCGCCGCCTCGACCGCGTTCAGCGTCGCCTGCACCAGCGACCACTCGCCCCAACCGCAGCGCAGGCGGGGACGGGCAAAGGTGACGTTGGGATTGTCGCCAAGCGCATCGCGGATGGTGCGAAAATCCTTCAGCGGCGCGCGGGCATCGAAATGGATGGAAATATAGTCTCCAGCCGCCGTCAAACGCTCGGCCTGAAGGACAATCGCCTCGGGGTCCTTGTGGCAGAGCAGAATGTACGCGATTTTCGCCATGTGTGGAACGACATATACCTGTGAGGGCAGTTCACCTATCTAGATAAAGGTGAAGAGCGATTGAATAAACATGCATAATTTGCTTTTTTCATGCGAACCCCGCCCGTGGCTCCACATTGCGTGGCCCGGCCAGCAAGGAGACAAGGGTAAATGGGATTTCCCGGCACCTGGATGACGACAAGCGAGAGCATGGTGTATCGGGTCGTACCGAAATGCGCCTGCTCGACCATCGGACAGATCATGTATTATTCTGATCATGGCGAATTCTTCGACGGCGACATCCATGATGCGCAATCGGGGCTGCACAAATGGGGGATCGAGGAGAGTCAGGCCGCGATCACCCGCAATGTTCAGGCGCACGGGTCTTATGCCTTCACCTGCGTGCGCAACCCGTATTCGCGCATCCTCAGTTCGTTCTTCGACAAGATTTGCGGCATCCAGCGCAACGGCAAACGCTATCGCGGCAATCTGGTGCCCAAGCTGGCCTATACCTATGGGATCGAGGTGGGCGGCGACGACGGCAAGGGCGAATTTGACCAGATCGCCTCGTTCCGCCGGTTTCTGCTGTTCGCCCGCGACACCATTCGCTGGCGTCGACCGATGGACCCGGACATTCACTGGTCGGGGATGTCGGGCCATGTCTCGACCTTCATCGTCAATGGCGGGCGCTACGACAACATCTTCTGGACCGAGAAGTTCAACGCGGGGATGCAATCGGTGCTGAACGCGGTGGAGACGCCGCATGCGGTCGATCTGGCGACGATCCCGCGCTTCAACGAGAGCGAAGGCCACGGGCCGAAACGGGCACATCCGATTGAGGATTATTTCGACGATCTGTCGATGCATCTGGTCTATGAGATCTACAAGCGCGACTTCGATCTGTTCAAATACGACGCGCAGGACCCGTCCAACAAGCTGCCGGTGGGCGAGATCGATCTGGACGAGGTGCATGCCAAGCTGGGCACCTAGGCGCTGCATTGGTCGCGGCTGCGCCGCGATCCCTTCGGGGAGAGTATTTGCAGCCAGAAAAAGGCGGCCAGAAAAGACCGCAGGCGGGGGCGGATCTTGCGCAATGCCCTGCGCGCGCGTAGATCGGTGCGTATGGCCAATCAGAAATCAGACCCGAATTACAAGGTAATCGCCGAGAATCGGCGCGCGCGTTTTGATTACGCGATCGAGGATGACGTGGAATGCGGGATCATTCTGGAAGGCTCCGAGGTCAAGTCGTTGCGCGCCAATGGTGGCAATGTCGCGGAAAGCTATGCGATGGTGGAGGACGGCGAGCTGTGGCTCGTCAATTCCTATATCGCGCCCTACAAGCAGGCCAAGACCTTTGGCCATGAAGAACGGCGGCGGCGCAAGTTGTTGGTCAGCCGCAAGCAGTTGGCGGATATGTGGAATGCGACCCAGCGCAAGGGTATGACGCTGGTGCCGATCGTGATGTATTTCAATCACAAGGGCATCGCCAAGCTCAAGATCGGGATCGCCAAGGGCAAGCAGGCCCACGACAAGCGCGAGACTCAGGCCAAGCGCGATTGGTCGCGGCAGAAACAGCGGCTGTTGAAAGACAATCGCTGAGCCAGCGTTCTTTGGCGATGCGGCGGATGATGCGCGCCCCCCATGTTGCGCGGATCGCGCGCTCCCTCTGGAGACCTGTTGCGGGGAAGAGACCCGCCTGCGGTCTCTTTCCTCCACAGATGTCGCTATCTCGCTGTTGCCTTGCACCCCTGCGCAGCCAATAGTAGGCAGAACACTGATTTTGCTAGAAGGGTGGCAGGCATGCAGGATGACCCAAAGACACTGGTTTCGACCGATTGGCTGGCGGCGCATCTGAAAGACCCCGACCTGCGCATTCTTGATGCGCGGATGCCGCTTGCCGGCAAGACGGGCGATCCCCGGGCGGAGTATGAACAGGCGCATATCCCCGGTGCGCGGTTCTTTGATATCGACGAGATTTCCGATCACCGGTCGGATCTGCCGCATATGGTGCCGCCGGTCGAGAAGTTCATGTCGCGCCTGCGCGCGATGGGCGTCGGCGATGGCCATCAGGTGGTGGTCTATGATTCCCTGGGGATCTATTCCGCCGCCCGCGTCTGGTGGACCTTTCGGTTGATGGGGCAGGCCAATGTTGCCGTGCTTGACGGCGGGTTGCCGAAATGGCTGGCCGAGGGGCGCGAGATCGAGGATCTGCCCCCCATGGTGCGCGACCGGCACATGACGGTGCGGGTGCAGAATCACCTTGTGCGCGACGTGACCCAGGTGTCGGCTGCGGCCAAGCTGGGGGATTACGAGGTTATTGACGCCCGCTCTGCCGGGCGCTTTCGCGGCGAGGAGCCGGAACCGCGTGCGGGATTGCGCAGCGGCCATATCCCGGGCTCGAAGAATGTGCCTTTCCCCGACCTGCTGAACGCGGACGGCACGATGAAATCGCCCGAGGCCTGCCGCGCGATATTCGAGGCCGCTGGCGTTGACCTGTCCAAACCCGCGATCACCTCTTGCGGGTCGGGCGTGACCGCCGCCATCCTCAGCCTGGCGCTGGAGCGATTGGGCAAGACCGACCATTCCCTCTATGACGGCTCCTGGGCTGAATGGGGGGCTTTCCCGACCCTGCCCGTCGCAACCGGAGACGACTGATGTTCGAAACCCTGAAAGAACAGCCTGCGGACAAGATCCTGGCGTTGATGCAGATGTTCGCCGACGATCCGCGCGCGCAAAAGATCGACCTGGGCGTTGGTGTCTACAAGAATGCCGAGGGCGTCACCCCGGTGATGCGCGCGGTGAAGGCTGCCGAAAAGCGGATTTGGGAACAGCAGACCAGCAAAAGCTATACCGGGTTGGCCGGTGATCCGGCCTATGCCGATGCGATGATCGAGCTGATCCTGTCGGATGCGGTGGCACGCGACACCGTGGCGGCTGCGGCCACGCCGGGCGGCACCGGCGCGGTGCGTCAGGCGTTCGAGCTGATCCAGATGGCCAATCCAAAGGCCTGCGTCTGGGTTTCCGACCCGACCTGGCCCAATCATACTTCGATCCTGACGTATCTTGGTATCGAGACAAAATCCTATCGCTATTTCGACAGCGAGACGCGCGGCGTCGATTTCGACGGCATGATCGCCGATCTGAAAACTGCCAAGGCCGGCGATGTGGTGTTGCTGCATGGCTGCTGTCACAACCCGACCGGTGCCAACCTGAACCTTGTTGAATGGCAGGCGGTGGTCGAGGTGCTCAACGAACGCGGGCTGATCCCGATGATCGACATCGCCTACCAGGGCTTTGGCGACGGGTTGGACGCGGATGCGGCCGGCACCCGGCTGGTGGCCTCTTCGGTGTCCGAATGCCTGATCGCGGCCAGCTGTTCCAAGAATTTCGGGGTCTACCGCGAACGTACCGGCCTGCTGATGGCGGTCTCGGCCGATGCGGGCAAGACCAAGCTGAACCAAAGCACGCTGGCCTATCTCAACCGCCAGAACTATTCCTTTCCGCCCGATCACGGGGCGCGGGTGGTGACCACCATTCTCACCGACCCGGAGCTGCGCGCCGATTGGGCCGCCGAGTTGGAAGAGGTGCGGCTGTCGATGCTGGGCCTGCGCCAGCAACTCGCAGATGAGCTGCAGCGGCTGACCGGCTCGGACCGGTTCGGCTTCATCGCGCAGCACCGCGGCATGTTCTCGCGGCTTGGCACCACGCCCGAACTGGTGGCGAAGCTGCGCGAGGAGCACGGGATCTATATCGTGGGTGACAGCCGGATGAATATCGCCGGGCTGAACACAACCACCGTGCCGCTCTTGGCCAAGGCCATCGTCGACGTCGGCGTCTGAACCTGATGAGAATCTTTTCGCGCCCCGTTCACCCGGACGGGGCGCATCTCCCATTTCCAAATCTTGCCTGAAGGGAACGACATGGCTGGACAGAAAAAGCTGCTGCGCGCGCTGGCGGGCGAGGTGCTTGAGGTGCCGCCGATCTGGATGATGCGGCAGGCCGGGCGCTATCTGCCGGAATACCGCGCCACGCGGGGCAAGGCGGGCGATTTCCTGTCGCTGTGCTATACGCCGGATCTTGCCGCCGAGGTGTCGCTGCAGCCAATCCGTCGCTATGGCTTTGATGCGGCGATCCTGTTTGCCGACATCCTGCTGGTGCCGCAGGCGCTGGGCGCGGATCTGTGGTTCGTCACCGGCGAGGGGCCGCGGCTTTCCACCATCACCGAACAGGCAGATTTCGACGCGCTGAAACCGGCGGCTGCGATTCATGACAAGCTGGCCCCGGTCTATGAGACCGTGCGGATACTGGCGCGCGATTTGTCGGAGGAGACCACGCTGATCGGCTTTGCCGGCGCACCGTGGACCGTCGCCACATATATGATCGCCGGGCGCGGCACTCCGGCGCAAGCGCCGGCCCATGCGCTGCGCGAAGGCAATGTCGCCTTGTTCGAGGCGCTGCTCGAGCGCATCACCAAGGCCACGATCGAATATCTCTCGGCGCAGATCGACGCCGGGGCAGAGGTGGTCAAACTGTTCGACAGCTGGGCCGGATCGCTCAAGGGCGAGGCCTTTGACAAATATGCGCTGGCCCCCTGTCGGGAGATCACCCAAGCGCTCAAGGCGCGGCATCCGGGAATCCCGGTGATCGGCTTTCCGCGCGGCGCCGAAGAGAAATACGTTGGGTTCGCCAAGGCGACCGGTGTCGATTGCGTGGCGCTGGACCAGTCGGTCGATGCCGATTGGGCCGCCGCCAATGTGCAGGTCGATGGCTGCGTGCAGGGCAATCTGGCGCCCGAGCATATGGTCACCGGCGGTCAGGCGCTGGTCGACGAGACAAGGCGGATCGTCAAGGCATTCTCCAATGGTCCCCACATCTTCAATCTGGGCCACGGGATCACGCCGGATGCGGACCCGGAAAACGTACAATTGATGGTCGATACTGTACGGGGCACCGCCCGGGGCTGACACCGGAGGGGATATTTCCGGCCAGAAAAAGGAGAGCGGCACCCCCGCTTCTTCTTGTCCTAAATACTCAAATCCGACCTCTGGCCGGGCGCGCCCTTGTGAAGGGCGCGCGCCCCTTCAGCCGCCCTGTTCCATCCGCTGCCGGAAGGCGCGCGGCGGGGTGCCGATGCCTCGGGTGAACACGCGCGAGAAATGCGCCGGGTCGGTAAAGCCCAGCTCATAGCCGATCTCGGCCGCCGTCAGGTTGGTATAGATCAACATGCGCCGCGCCTCGCGCAAAACCCGGTCCGCGATCATCGCAGAGGCGGGCCGCCCGGTGGAGTGTCGCACCACGCGATTAAGGTGGGTGGGCGAGACCGCCAGCCGGTCGGCATATCCCGCGACCGGCAAACGTTGACGAAAATGTTGCTCGACCAGCGCTTCGAACCGGCGCAGGAGCGGGCTGTCGGCATGGGGGTCGGGCGGCGCCTGATCGGTGTGGATCGCGCGGGCCGCAAGCCCCAGAAGCGCACCTGCCTGCGAACGCAAGATCTGCGCCCGGGCGAAATCACGGTTGTGGTATTCGGTCAGGATACGGCGCGCCAGCGTCTCCAACTCGGGCGGCAGCGGCACGGCGCTTGGGTTGGCGAGCACGGCGCGCAGCCCCTCGCGGTCGCGCAGCGCCTCGTCCATCAGATCTGCGCTCAGCGTGATGACCCAGCCCTCGGTGCCCTGTTGAAAGCGAAAGCCGTGGACAAAGCCACGCGGCATGTTGATCAGCACCGGCGGGATCAATGGGGCGATCCGTTCTTCGATCCGGGCCTCGCCGCCGCCCGAGCGCAGCAGCAGGATTTGGTGCAGACGCGCGTGGCGGTGCGGTCGCAGCTCCCAGTTATGCAACTCGGAGCGGTCCTGTATCGTCTCGCAATGGACCACGTCGGGCGCTTCGGCGGTTTCGCCGAACAGGTTGTAATTTCGGATCGTGGCGGTGTCAGATGTCTCGGTCATGTTCGATATATACAATAAGTTGCGCAGTTGATCCATTCCAGGCACGGGCGAGACCGGGCATATTGCGGTCAAATCAGGAGGAGTGCCCATGAATACCCCTATGAAAACCAAGGTCGGAATCATCGGCGGCGGCCCGTCGGGCCTGTTGCTGTCGCAACTGCTGCATCTGAAGGGAATCGACAATATCCTGTTGGAGAAGCACAGCCGCGACTATGTGCTGGGTCGGATCCGTGCCGGCGTGTTGGAGCATGGTTTTGCCGAGCTGATGCGCGAGGCCCAATGCGGTGCGCGGATGGACGCGGAGGGCGAGATTCACGATGGGTTCTACATTGCTCATGACGGCATGCGCGATCGGGTGGATCTGAAAAAGTACACCGGCGGAAATTCGGTCGTGGTCTATGGCCAGACCGAGGTGACCCGCGATCTGTACGAGGCGCGCGACAAGATGGGCGGCGCCGTCATCCATGAGGCGCAGGACGTCACGCCGCATGATCTGAAATCGGACGCGCCCTATCTGACCTATCGGCTGGGCGATGAGCCGCACCGCATCGATTGCGATTATATCATCGGGGCCGATGGGTTCCATGGTGTCAGCCGCAAGTCGATCCCCAAGGATGTGCTGACGGAGTATGAAAAGCTCTATCCGTTCGGCTGGCTCGGGGTGTTGTCGCGCACCAAGCCGGTCTCGCCCGAACTGATCTATGCCAAGAATGAGCGGGGTTTTGCCCTGTGTTCGCTGCGCAGTCAGGTGTTGAGCCGGTATTACATTCAGGTGCCGCTGACGGATACTGTCGAGGACTGGTCGGACGAGGCGTTCTGGGACGAGCTGAAGCGGCGGTTGCCGGAGGATGTCGCCGAGGGGCTGATCACCGGGCCAAGCATCGAGAAAAGCATCGCGCCGCTGCGCAGCTTCGTGGCCGAGCCGATGCGCTATGGTAATCTGTTTCTGGCCGGCGATGCCGCCCATATCGTGCCGCCCACCGGCGCGCGCGGGCTGAATTCGGCGGCCTCGGACATCTATTACCTCTACCACGCGCTGCTGGATCATTATCAGAACGGCGATGATACCGGGCTGGAGGAGTATTCGCAGAAGGCGCTGGCACGGGTGTGGAAGGCGCAGCGGTTCTCGTGGTGGATGACCTCGTTGTTGCACACCTTCCCGGACAGTATTGCCTATGACAAGCGGCTGCAGCAGACCGATCTGGAGTATCTGTTCTCGTCCGATGCGGCGCAGACCTCGCTGGCGGAGAACTATGTCGGGCTGCCGTTCTAGATCGGCGATGTCGCGCGGGGGGCTTCTGTGGGAGCCTCCGGCGGGAGTATTTTAGACAAGAAGAACTTGGGGGCGCGCGAGGATATCGCGCGTCCCGCTTTTGTTCGGTCCCGGCGCGCCGGGCGCCGGCGATGCGGCTGTTCGAGCGGGCGGGTGGCCAGCCATAACAGCCGGTCCTGCACGGATTTCAGGTGGTCACGGTTGCCGGTCATGGCTGGCCCTCCCTTGACGTGTCGCGCCTAAGCGGCCTGAACCGTGGCGCTTGCCATCGCCTGATCCAGATCCACGATGATATCGTCGACCTCTTCCAGCCCCACCGAGAGGCGCACCAGACCTTCGGAAATGCCGTGTTCGGCGCGTTCCTCGGGGGTGTAGGTGGAATGGGTCATCGAGGCGGGGTGCTGGATCAGGCTTTCGGCGTCGCCCAGCGACACAGCGCGCAGGATCAGGGTCAGACGATTCATCATCGCCACCCCGGCGCTGAAGCCGCCCTTGAGTTCAAAGGCGATCATGCCGCCGAAATCCGCCATCTGTTGCTCGGCCAGATCGTGCTGTGGATCGGTGGTGAGGCCGGGGAAATAGACGCGCTCGATCGCCGGTTGCGCCGCCAGCCAGTCGGCCACGGTGCGGGCGCTGGCGCAGTGGCGTTCCATCCGCAGTTTCAGCGTTTTCAGCCCGCGCAGGATCAGCATGGCGTTGAAAGGCGCCATCACCGCGCCGGTCATATCTTTGAGCCCATACATGCGGATCGCAGTGATATCCTCGGCGCTGCCAGCGGCAAGCCCGGCAATCAGGTCGCCATGGCCGCCAAGGTATTTGGTGGCCGAATGCACCACGATATCCGCGCCCAGTTCGATCGGCCGGGTCAGCACCGGGGTGGCATAGGTATTGTCCACCACGGTGCGGGCGCCATGGGCGCGGGCGATGCGGGCCACCTCGGCAATGTCGACCAGCCGCATGTTCGGGTTCGCGGGGGTTTCGAAATAAACCATCTTGGTCGCCGGGGTGAGGGCGGCGGTGACATTGGCGGCGTCGGTCATGTCCACATGGGTGACGGTGATGCCGAACTTGGCCAGCCCGTGACGCAGATAGGCAAAGGTGCAGCCATAGAGCGTCTTATCGACGATCACCTCGTCGCCGGGGGCAAGAAAGGTCCACATCACCGCCGTGATCGCTCCCATCCCCGATGCGGCGGCAAGCCCGGCCTCGGCGCCCTCAAGATCGGCGATGCGGCGTTCCAGCAAATCCAGCGTCGGGTTCGAGACCCGCGAATACACATAGCCGGGGCGCTCACCGGCGAAGATTTCTCCACCGGCCTCGGCGCTCTCGAAGGCGAAGGTCGAGGTCAGGTGCAGCGGCGGTGTCAGCGCGCCCTGATGCTCCATCGGGTCGTGGAAATTATGGATGGCACGGGTGGCGAAACCGGATTTATCGCGGGACATGGGCAGGCTCCTGTTTATGGGGTCAGGGGCAGGGTGCCATGGTGCGGGGGCTATGTGTTGCCAAATATCGCCCTAAATCGATTGTATTTTGGCAGATTATGCCTCATGGAGCGGGCTTATGGATGACAAAGATTATCATATCCTGCGCGTGCTGCAGGAAAATGGCCGCCTGAGCAATCAGGAGTTGTCGGAGCGGGTGAACCTGTCGCCTTCGCCCTGTCTGCGCCGGGTACGGCAGTTGGAAAAGTCGGGGGTGATCCGGGGCTATACCGCGCTGGTCGATCAAAAGGCTTTTGGCCTGCCGCTGACCGTATTCATCCGGATCGAGATGGAGCGGCACGCGGCCGAGGCGGTGCGGGTGTTCGAGGCCCGCATTCGCGACATTCCCGAGATTCAGGATTGTTATCTGGTGACCGGCGAGGCGGATTACCTGTTGCGCGTGGTCTGCCGCGATCTGGACGCTTACGAGCGGTTCATGCGCGAGACGCTGCACGCGATTCCGGGCATCTCGTCGATCAACACCTCTTTCGCCTTTGGCCGGGTGAAGCAGAGCCAGGTTCTGCCGCACCCGTGATTTTGCCCTAGCGTTGCGAGGTGGCCCAGTTCGGGTTGATCCATGGCTCTGCATTCTCGGGCGGCAGCGGCGCGCGGCCAAGAATGTGATCGGCGGCCTTTTCTCCGACCATGATCGAGGGGGCGTTGAGGTTGCCATTGGTGATCTGCGGAAAGACCGAGCTGTCGGCAAGCCGCAGCCGCTCGACCCCGATCACCCGCGCCTCGGGATCGACCACCGCCATCGGGTCATCGGCACGCCCCATGCGGGCGGTGCCGCAGGGGTGAAAGGCGCTTTCGGCGTGCTCACGGATGAAATCGTCAAGTTCGGCATCGCTTTGCGCGGCGATGCCGGGTTGGATTTCGTGGCCGGTATAGGGTTTGAAGGCCTCTTGCGCGAAAATCTCTCGTGTCAGCCGAAGACAGGTGCGGAAATCGCGCCAGTCGTCGTCATGGCTCATGTAGTTGAAGCGGATCTTTGGTGCCGCCCCGGGATCGGACGAGGCCAGCGTCACCGCGCCGCGGCTTTTCGAGCGCATCGGGCCGACATGGGCTTGAAACCCATGCCCTTCGGCGGCGGCCTTGCCGTCATAGCGGACCGCGATGGGCAGGAAATGATATTGGATATCGGGGTATTTTACCCCCGCGCGCGACCGGATGAAGCCCGCGCTTTCGAATTGGTTCGAGGCACCGGGTCCGGTTTTCGTCAGCAGCCATTGCGCCCCGACCCGGGCCTTGCCGAACAGGTTCCAGTATTTGAACAGGCTGACCGGTTGGGTCGCGGCCATCTGAAGGTAAAGTTCCAGATGGTCCTGCAGGTTCTGGCCAACGCCGGCCCGGTCGGCGATCACCTCGATGCCATGCTCGGCCAGATGCGCGCCGGGGCCGATGCCCGACAGCATCAGCAGCTTCGGTGAATTGATCGAGGAGGCGGCGAGGATCACCTCGCGCCGGGCGGTGATCACCTGTGTGGTGCCCCCGCGCAGCACCTCGACGCCGATTGCGCGGCCATCAGAAATCACCACGCGCTGGGCATGGGCGCGGATCAACTCGCAATTGGGACGTTTGAGCGCGGGTTTCAGATAGGCCTCGGCGGCGGACCAGCGGCGGCCTTGCCAGATCGTCGCCTCCATCGGGCCAAAGCCCTCTTGCTGGGGGCCGTTATAGTCGTCGGTGACGGGATAGCCGGCCTGATGCCCGGCCTCGACAAAGGCGCGGGTCAGGGGATTGTCGCGCTTGCCGCGCGTCACATGCAGCGGGCCGTCATAGCCGCGCCAGTCAGGATCGCCGCCATGGCCGCCGTCATGCCAGCTTTCCATCCGTTTGAAATAGGGCAGGACATCGCCATAGGCCCAGCCGTCCGCCCCCATCGTGGCCCAGGTGTCAAAGTCGCAGGCGTGGCCGCGCACATAGACCATGCCGTTGATCGAGGACGACCCACCAATCACCTTGCCGCGCGGGGTGACCAGGCGGCGACCGCCCAGATGCGGCTCGGGCTCGGACTGATAGCCCCAGTCATAGGCACGCATGTTCATCGGATAAGACAGCGCGCCGGGCATGCGGATAAAGGGGCCGGCGTCGCTGCCGCCATGTTCGATGACCAGCACCGATGCACCCGCCTCGGATAGGCGATAGGCCATGGCGCAGCCAGCGGAGCCGGCGCCGACGATGACGAAATCTGCTTCCATCTCAGGGCTCCTTAAAACGGCGCTTCGGTGTCGCCGAGCGCGACATAGACCGATTTCAACTGCGAATAGTGTTCGATTGCCGCCCAGCCGTTTTCACGTCCGAAGCCCGAGGCTTTGACGCCGCCAAAGGGCATCTCGACCGGGGTCAGGTTATAGGTGTTGATCCAAGTGGTGCCGGCCTGCAATTGCCCGATCACCCGGTGGGCGCGCGACAGATCGGCGGTAAAGACGCCGGCGGCGAGCCCGAACTGGGTGCCATTGGCGCGCGCGACCACCTCGGCCTCGTCTTCGAAATCTAGCACCGCCATGACCGGGCCAAAGATTTCCTCGCGCGCGATTGTCATGTCGTCGGTGACATCGGCAAAGATGGTGGGCTCGACGAAACAGCCGTTGCGCTCGGCCCGCTGGCCGCCCGCGACCAGCCGCGCGCCCTCGTCCTTGCCCGTTTGGATATAGGACAGCACCTTGTCCATTTGCGCCGTGCTGACCAGCGGGCCGAAATTCACCGCCTCGTCCATTGGATCGCCCATCACCACGCCCTGCAACCGTTCGCTGAGGCGGGCAAGGAACCGGTCCTTGATGCCCTTTTGCACAAAGACGCGGGTGCCGTTGGAGCAGATCTGGCCAGAGGAATAGAAATTGCCCAGAATCGCGCCGGAAACGGCGTTTTCGATATCGGCGTCGTCAAAGACGATCATGGGGGATTTGCCGCCCAATTCCATCGTGACATGTTTCAGCCCTTCGGCAGCAGCGGCATAGACCCGCCGCCCGGTGGGGACCGAGCCGGTGAGCGACACCTTGGCCACGCGCGGATCGGTGGCAAGCGCGGCCCCGACTGCCCCCATTCCCTGCACCACGTTGAGCAGCCCTGCGGGCGCGCCGGCCTCGATCAGGATCTCGGCCAGTTTCAGTGCTGAAAGCGGCGTCATCTCGGAGGGTTTGAACACCATCGCGTTGCCGCAGGCCAGCGCCGGCGCGGTCTTCCAACTGGCGATCTGGATGGGATAGTTCCACGCCCCGATGCCGACGCAGACGCCCAGCGGTTCGCGCATGGTATAGGCGAAATCGCCCCCCATCGGGATATGCTCGCCGGTGATCCCGGCGGCGATGCTGCCGAAATATTCCAGCGCGTCGGCGCCGCTGGCCGCATCCGCGACCAGCGTTTCCTGCAAGGGCTTGCCGGTGTCGCGGGTTTCCAGTTCCGACAGTTCCCGGTTGCGGGCGCGCATGATCTCTGCCGCGCGGCGCAGCACCCGGCCGCGTTCGGTTCCGGTCCGCGTGGCCCAGTCTGCCTGCGCCCGTGTCGCGGCCTGTAGCGCGCGGTCGAGAATCGCAGGCGTGGCGGCGTGCAGCCGGGCGATTTCTTCTCCGGTGGCGGGCGAGAGCACGGCGATTTCCTCGCCGGTGGTATCCTCGACATAGTTGCCGTCGATGAAGTGGCTGGCGGCGGGTTGGCAAAGCGCGGTCATGGGGCACTCCGTTGCTGTGGATGTGGCGATTTGGACGTGTCCGCTGTGAGACAGCGATCTTGGTGTCCTTCTAGAGCGTATATTGATTGACTGGTCAATCAGGTGTGTTGCAGGAAACCCCGAAATGTGGTTCTTGGGAGCGATCAAAATTGTAACGGGGAGGTTTTTAAATGTTCAGATTGTCTATTTCCGCGCTGGCCCTTGCGGCCATGGCGAGCACTGCAAGTGCGGCGGATTGCGATTCGGTCCGGTTCTCGGATGTGGGGTGGACCGATATCACCGCCACCACGGCGGCCACCGCCGCGGTGCTAGAGGCGCTGGGCTATGACACCGACATCAAGGTGCTGTCGGTTCCGGTGACCTATACCTCGCTCGCCAAGGGCGATATCGACGTGTTCCTGGGCAACTGGATGCCGACGATGGAGGCAGACATCGCCCCCTATCGCGAGGCCGGAACCGTGGACACGGTGCGCGTCAATCTGGAGGGGGCGAAATACACGCTGGCCACCAACAAGACGGGCGCCGATCTGGGCATTACCTCGTTCGCGGCGATCGTCGATCAGGCGGAGGCGCTGGATGGCACCATCTACGGGATCGAGCCTGGCAATGACGGCAACCGGTTGATCATGGACATGATTGCGGATGGCGCCTTTGGCCTGAGCGATTTCAAGGTCAAAGAAAGTTCAGAGCAGGGGATGCTGGCGCAGGTCGCCCGCGCCGACCGCAAGGGCGAGCCGATCGTGTTTCTGGGCTGGGAACCGCATCCGATGAACGCCAATTTCGACATGACCTATCTGGCGGGCGGGGATGACTGGTTCGGCCCGAACTATGGTGGCGCGACGGTTCAGACCAATACCTCTGCCGGCTATGTCGCGGCCTGCCCGAATGTGGGCAAGCTGCTGGGCAATCTCGAATTCTCGCTGATGATGGAGAACGAGATCATGGGCGCGATCCTGAATGACGGGACCAAGCCGGAAGAGGCCGCCAAGACCTGGCTTGCCGCGCATCCGGAAACGCTTGGCCCGTGGCTGGACGGCGTGACCACCAAGGATGGCAGCGATGCCATGGCTGCGGTAAAAGCGGCGCTGGGGCTCTGATCCCACGCATCCGATAAACACAGGCGCAACGCGACCGCGATTGACAGGCCGCGTTGCGCCGTGCCGGATGGAACCGGTGGCCGCCCGTCGAGAGGCGGGGCCGGTGCCGGATACCCGGCGCGTGACATATCAAGGAACAAGGCGAACCGAATGGACTGGCTGACCGACCGCAAGATCCCGATCGGCGACAGCGCCAAGGGGTTCTTTCTTTGGCTTCAGGATCACGGGGCCTGGTTCTTTGACGGCATGGCCGTCGCGATGGAGGGGCTGATCGACGGCATCCTCTGGGTGCTGCAAACCCCGCATCCACTGGCGGTGATCGCGGTTTTCGTGGCGATCACATGGGGGCTTCAACGCAACTGGAAGACCTGCCTGTTCGTGGCGCTGGGCTTTCTCTTTATCCTCAATCAGGACTATTGGGAGGAGACCACCGAAAGCCTGACGCTGGTGCTGTCGGCCTGTGTCTTCTGCATGGCGATCGGGGTGCCGTTGGGCATTGCCGCGGCGCATCGTCCGCGTCTGTTTCGCGGCATGCGGCCGGTGCTGGACCTGATGCAGACGCTGCCCACCTTTGTCTATCTGATCCCGGCCATCGTGTTCTTTGGCATCGGCATGGTGCCGGGGCTGATCGCCACGGTGATCTTCGTGGTGCCAGCCCCGATCCGGTTGACGCATCTGGGGGTGTCCTCCACGCCGAAACCGCTGCTGGAGGCGGCGCAGGCCTTTGGCGCCACGCCGCGCCAGACGCTGTTCAAGGTCGAACTGCCCTATGCCCTGCCGCAGATCATGGCGGGGCTGAACCAGACCATCATGCTGTCACTGTCGATGGTGGTGATCGCGGCGCTGGTGGGGGCCGACGGGCTGGGCGTGCCGGTGTTGCGCGCGATCAACACGGTGAATATCGCGTTGGGCTTTGAAAGCGGCTCGATCATCGTGGTGCTTGCCATCATGCTGGACCGCATGTTGCGGATGGAGCGCTGAGCCATGACCACTGCCGTGAAATTCGACAATGTCTCGATCGTGTTTGGCCCTGAGCCAGCCGCCGCCCTGCCGCTGATGGACGCGATGCAGGACCGCAGCGAGATCCAGTCCGAGACCGGTCAGGTCCTGGGCGTGCATGATTGTTCGCTTGAGGTCGAACAGGGCGAGATTCTGGTGCTGATGGGGCTGTCTGGCTCGGGCAAATCCACCCTGCTGCGGGCGGTCAACGCGCTGAACCCGGTCACGCGGGGGCGGGTGCTGGTGAATGACGGGCAGGGGATGGTCGATGTGACCGCCGCCGATCCCGCCACCCTGCGCCAGATCCGACAGCAACAGGTCGCCATGGTGTTTCAGCAGTTCGGCTTGCTGCCATGGCGCACGGTCCGTGAAAACGTCGGGCTGGGGTTGGAGCTGTCGGGCGTACCCAAGGGTGAGCGCGACGCGCGGGTCGATCGACAACTGGCGCTGGTCGGGTTGTCTGACTGGGGCGATCGCAAGGTGGGCGAGCTGTCGGGCGGCATGCAGCAGCGGGTGGGACTGGCCCGCGCCTTTGCCACCGAGGCACCGATCCTGTTGATGGACGAACCGTTTTCCGCGCTGGATCCGCTGATCCGCACCCGGCTGCAGGACGAGCTGCTGGATCTGCAAAAACAGCTGCAGCGCACCATCATCTTTGTCAGCCACGATCTGGACGAGGCATTCAAGATCGGCAACCGCATCGCCATCATGGAGGGCGGGCGCATCGTGCAATGCGGCACCCCGCAACAGATCTTTTCAAATCCGGCGAATGACTATGTGGCCGAATTCGTGGCGCATATGAACCCGCTCGGCGTGCTGCGCGCCCGTGACGTGATGGCACCGTTGCACTCCACCCCCGAACGCATGGTCTCGGCGGATGCCGATATACAGGACGTGATGAGCCAGGTGATCGAAACCGGCCAGCCCATCGGCGTGACCGAGGGCGGCAAGCTGCTGGGCGAGGTCACCAAGGATGGCGTTCTGGCCAAGCTGCTGGACCCAAGGGGGTAGCCCCGTCTTGCGACCGCACTGCGATCCCAACAGGCGCTTCCCCCCTACGCAATCTAGGGCTTGCCCCAAATCGGTTTCCATCGTTAGCTTAAACTCTGGGCGAGCCGCTCGCTGAATAGGCGGTCTGATGGCGCGTGACCGGCTAGGCCCCGGCGCCGCTTCCCGGGCCCCTTGCCAACCCGTTTCGGAGGGCTGCTGATTACTATCATGGACCAGAGTAAACGATTTTTTGACGAGATGTTCGCCCGGCCCGAGGCGGCGCGACCGCCCTATGAGGGCTATAACCAGTGGTTTAGCGGTGAAGACCTCAAGGGGCTGCGGCGCAAGTCGAGCGAGGCGGAAGCGTTTTTCCGCAGCATCGGTATCACCTTCAACGTCTATGGGCAGGACGAGGCGGACGAACGGCTGATCCCGTTCGACATCGTGCCGCGTATCATCTCGGCGCGGGAATGGGCCAAGCTGGAACGCGGCATCGAACAGCGGGTGCGCGCGATCAACGCGTTTCTGCATGACATCTATCACCGTCAGGAAATCCTGCGCGCGGGCCGCATCCCGGCCCATATCATCGCCGGAAACGAGGCGTTTCTGCCGCAGATGATCGGGGTGAACCCGCCCGGTGGCGTCTATACCCATATCGTCGGTGTCGATCTGGTGCGCACCGGAGAGGATGAATTTTTCGTGCTGGAGGACAATGCGCGCACGCCCTCGGGGGTCTCTTATATGTTGGAGAACCGCGAGACGATGCTGCAGATGTTCCCGGAGCTGTTTACCCGGCTGAACGTGCGCCCGGTCAGTTCGTATCCGCAGCTTTTGCGCCGCTCGCTGTCGGACTCGGCGCCGGTTGGCTCGCCCAATGACCGGCCGGTGGTGGCGGTGCTGACGCCGGGCATCCACAATTCGGCCTATTTCGAACATGCGTTTCTCGCCGACCGGATGGGCGCCGAACTGGTCGAAAGCGCCGACCTGCGGATCGACAAGGGCCGCGTTGCCATGCGCACGACGCAGGGGTTCAAACCGATCGACGTGCTGTATCGCCGGGTCGATGACGAATACCTCGATCCGTTGAATTTCAACCCCGACAGCATGCTGGGCGTGCCCGGGATCATGGATGTCTATCGCGCTGGCAACATCACGCTGGCCAATGCGCCGGGCACCGGCATCGCCGACGACAAGGCTCTGTATTCCTACATGCCCGATATCATCGAGTTTTATACCGGCGAACCCGCGATCCTGCCGAACGTGCCGACATGGCGCTGTTCCGAGGCTGACTCGCTGGCCTATGTGCTGGATCACCTGTCCGAGATGGTGGTCAAGGAGGTGCACGGATCGGGCGGCTATGGCATGCTGGTGGGCCCGGTGGCGAGCAAGAAAGAGATCGCCGCCTTTGAGCAAAAGCTGCGGGCGCGGCCAAGCAATTATATCGCGCAACCGACGCTGGCGCTGTCGACCGTGCCGATCCTGACCAAGGCGGGGCTGGCGCCGCGCCATGTGGACCTGCGCCCCTTTGTGTTGGTCTCGCCCAACCGGATCGACATGACGCCGGGCGGGCTGACCCGGGTGGCACTGAAGAAAGGGTCGCTTGTGGTCAACTCTTCGCAGGGCGGCGGCACCAAGGATACCTGGGTATTGGGGGACTGAGCGGATGATGCTGGGAAAGAACGCCGGCGGTCTGTACTGGATGTTCCGCTATATCGAACGGGCCGAGAATATCGCCCGCTTGCTTGAGGCTGGCTGGCACATTGCGCTGACCCGCTCCAATGGCGGCAATGGGAAGGGCGCGAATGAATGGCGCTCGATCCTGACCACGGCGGGGATCGACGCCGCCTATCACGAGAAGTACGCCGAATACGACTCCGCCAGCGTCATCGACTTTTTGCTGCGCGACCGGGACAATAACTCCAGCGTGCTCTGCGCCATCGAGGCGGCGCGCACCAATGCGCGCACGGTGCGCACGGCGCTGTCGGGCGAAGTCTGGGAGGCGATCAATCAATGTTGGATGACGCTGAAATCCACCTTGGCGCGCCCGGTAACCGAACGCAGCCTGTATGACACGCTCAGCTCGATCCGCCACGGTACCTCGGTGGTGCGCGGGGCCTTGCACGGCACCATGCTGCGCAACGATATCTATGCGTTTTCGCGGTTGGGCACCTTTATCGAACGGGCTGACAACACCGCCCGTATTCTGGACGTGAAATATTATGTGCTGCTGCCCTCGGCGGCCTTCGTCGGCACCAGCATCGACAACGCCCAGTGGGAGGTGATCCTGCGCTCGGTCTCGGCCGAACGGTCCTATCACTGGCTGAACGGCGGCGATGTCTCGCCCTACAGCATTGCCGAGTTTCTGATTCTGGACAAGCGGATGCCACGATCGCTGGCGTTTTGCTATTCCAAGATCGGACAATATCTGGCGCTGCTTGAACAGGACTATGGCCAGCGTCAGGACAGCCAGATCCTGTCGGATCGCATCTGCATGCGGCTTCGCTCGGCTTCGGTGCAGTCAATTTTCGAAGATGGCCTGCACGAGTTCTTGACCGAGTTCATCGCCGACACCTCGCTTCTGGCCAATCACATAGAAACGGATTTCCGATTTTACAGGTAACGCAATGCGGCTAAAAATCACCCACGTCACAACCTATACCTTTGACACCCCGGTGCATTACGCTTTGCAGCAATTGCGGCTGATCCCGAAATCGGGCCATGGCCAATCGGTGATCGCCTGGTCCTCGACGATCAACGGCGGCACCAAGCAGCTTGAATTCGACGACCTGTTTTCCAACCATACCGAGCTGGTGATGGTCGATTCCGGCGCGACCCGGGTTGAGATCATCAGCGAAGGCGATGTCGAGATCGAAGACCGTGGTGGCTTGATCGGCAAGCATGGCGGGATGGCACCGCTTTGGCTGTTCCGCGAGACCACGCCGCTGACCACGCCGGGGCCGTTGCTGCGCCAGCTTGCCAGCTGGATGCGCGGTGCCTTCCCGGATTGGGGCGGGGTCGAGTCCTTGCACGCCCTGTCGAGCGAAATTGCCGAAGCAGTGACCTATGAAACCGGGCACACCGACAGCAGCACCGGCGCGGAAGAGGCGCTGAGCGCGGGGCACGGGGTGTGTCAGGACCACGCCCATATCATGATCGCGGTCGCCCGCCTGATGGGGCATCCGGCGCGTTATGTCAGCGGCTATCTGATGATGGACGGGGTGGTGGAACAAAGCGCCAGCCACGCCTGGGCCGAGGTCTGGACCGAAGGGCTGGGCTGGATCGGGTTTGACGTCTCGAACGGCATCTGCCCGGATGCGCGCTATGTCCGGGTGGCGACGGGGCGCGATTATCGCGATGCGGCGCCAATTCACGGGCTGCGACAGGGCGCCGGTGGCGAGGCGCTGCATGTCGCCTTGCAAGTTCAGCAATAGGCTGCTTTCTAGGGCCGCAACAAAAGGGGCCCTGCCATGACCTATTGCGTCGGTCTGATGCTGGACAAGGGGTTGGTGTTCATGTCCGACACCCGCACCAATTCCGGCGTCGACAACATTTCGACTTTCAGCAAGATGTTCGTCTGGGAACAGGCGGGCGAGCGCAATATCACGCTGATGACCGCTGGCAATCTGGCGACCACGCAATCGGTCGTCAGCCTGCTGGATGAACGCAGCAAGGAACCCGCCGCGCGCCATCCCGGTATCCTTGAGGCCAAGTCGATGTTTCAGGTCGCGACGCTGGTCGGCAATACGTTGAAAGAGGTGATCGCGACCCATGCCGAGACCGGCCAGCGCGCCGATGCCGCCTTTAACGCCACGATGATTCTGGGCGGACAGGTCGAAGGCGGCGCGCCGCGTCTGTTCATGATCTATCCCGAGGGCAACTTTATCGAGGCCAGCTTCGACACCCCCTATTTCCAGATCGGAGAGACCAAATACGGCCGCCCGATCCTGGTGCGGGCCTATGATCCGACGATGAGCTTTGAAGAGGCGGTCAAGCTGCTGTTGCTGTCGTTTGATTCCACCATCAAGGCCAACCTGTCGGTCAGCCTGCCGCTGGATGTGCATATCTACGAGGCGAACAGTCTGGAGCCCGGCGCGCAGTTTCGCATCCAGCCCGATGATCCCTATTATGACCGGATCTCGAACGACTGGGGTGTCGCCCTGCGCGAGGCGTTCGGCCAGCTTCCCGATTTCACCTTTCCCGAAGGGTTGGCGTAAGCGGGCCGCGCGGCGCGTTCAGGTGACAGGCGGGAACCTTGTTCGAAAATTCTGTAATGATGATCTGAGCCAAGCTTTTGTGCGCGGAACAAGGCCGAAGGCCGCCGCGCGAGCGCCGGACCGTCCCGGTGGTCTGGCGCTTGGATGACGTTGGCGCATCGCCCGGATGTTGTCCGGGTTTGGCCAAGATTAAGTGCTTGGATCAGAGGTCACAGCGCCAGCCCACGGTCCGGCGCGCGCGCGGCTTGCTCTGTGGGGGGGAGTGGCGGCAGCCTCGAAATCGGTTCAGGTGAAATGCGCAATGGCGCAAACGAAAACCGCGCCCGCCGAGGGGCGGACGCGGTTCGTGGTTGCCTGACGGGGACGGCGGTTAGCCGTAGACCAGCCTTGGCAGCCAGGTGATGATCTCGGGGAAGAACATGCACAACAGCAGCCCCACCACCTGCAACGCCAGAAACGGCAGCGCGGATTTGAAGATATCTGTCATCGGGATCTCGGGCGGGGCGACGCCACGCAGATAGAACAGCGCATAGCCGAACGGCGGTGACAGAAAGCTCATCTGCATGTTGACGAGGTAAAGCACCCCGAACCACAGCACCAGATCATCGGGGCTGTCCAGACCGAAGGACTGCGCGCCGAGCGCCTTGATGATCGGCACGAAAATCGGCACGCACAACAGCAGGATGCCGACCCAGTCCAGAAACATGCCAAGGACGATCAGCACGATCTGCATGATGACCAGAATGCCCCAGGGACCAAAGCCGGTGGACTGCAAGGCGTTCTGCACGAATTGCTGCCCGCCCTCCAACACGTAAAGCCCGACAAAGATGGTCGCGCCGAACATGATCCAGATCACCATCGCGCTGGCCTTCAGCGTGCCGATCGAGGCCTCGCGGATCGTCTGCCAGTCCAGCTTGCGGTGGATGGCGGCGACGATGAAGGCGCCAAAGGTGCCGATGCCGGCGGCCTCGACCGGGGTCGCGACGCCGGTAAAGATCACCCCCAGCACCACGACGATCAGGGCGATCGGGGCCGACATCTTGCTGATCAGACGGATCTTGCCGGCGGTGCTGATCCGCTCTTCCATCGGGATTGGCGGCCCCAGATCGGGGTTGATATAGCTGCGAATGATCACATAGGCGACATACATCCCCGACAGCAGCAGGCCGGGGATCACGGCGCCGATGAACAGTTCGCCCACCGATTGCTCGGCCACTACCGCATAGATGATGGCCAGGATCGAGGGCGGGATCAGGATGCCCAGCGTGCCGCCCGCCATGATCGACCCCATGGCGATCTTGGGATCATAGTGCCGCTTGAGCATGGCGGGCAGGGCGATGATGCCCATGGTGACCACCGCCGCGCCGATCACGCCGACCATCGCGGCCAGCACGGTCGAGGCGATGATGGTCGCCGCCGCCAGCCCGCCTTTGACCCCGCCCAGCACCTTGTAGATCACATCGAACATGTCGTTGATGATCCCGGCCCTCTCCAACATCGAGGCCATGAAGATGAAGAGCGGGATCGCCGACAGCTGATAGTTCGTCATCAGCGGAAAGATCCGGCTTGGCACGATGTTCAGGGCGCGTTCGTCACCCAGAATGAACAGGAACACGCAGGCCAGACCACCGGTGACAAAGGCCAGCGGCAGACCCGCCAACAGCAGCACCAGCAGCGAGCCGAACATGATGAGCGTCAGAAGCTCGATTCCTATATCAAGACCCATTGCTTACGCCCCCTTCACGACGGCGCGCAGATCCTGCGCCAGTTTCGAAATACCCTGCAAAATCAGCAGCAGGCCACCGATCACCATGACCCATTTCATCGGCCAAAGCGGAACTCCCCATTCGTTGAAGCTGATTTCACCCCAGCGGATGTTCGGATCGCTCCAGAGCGTCAGGTCAAAGCCGGACAGCATCTCGCTAAAGCCGATCTCTCCGCGCGCCCAATCCGACAGGATCGAATTGCCCGAGGGCACCGAGATCGAGTCAAAGGCGAAGATATAGGATGTCGCCAGCAGCGTGCCGGCGAAGATGAAGAAGAAAACAGACGTCAGCAGATCGACCCAAGCCTTTTTCTTGCGCGGCAAGGGCGCATAGAAAATATCGACCCGCACATGGCTTTCGGTGAGCATCGCGTAAGAGCCCGCGATCAGGTACTGCATGCCGAACATCAGATACATGGATTCATGCGCCCAGTTGGTCGGGCTGTTGAACACGTATCGGCTGATCACTTCGAAGTAATAGACAAAGACCGCGATCACCGCCCAATAGCTGACGAATTCGCCGCAGAACAGCGACAGCCGGTCGATGTACCCGGTCCAGCCTTGCGAGACATGGGCGCTGTCCTCCTTGGTTGTCTCCGCCTCAAGTTCCTGCAACTTGCGTTCGGTTTCGCTCAGGGGTTCGACGGCGGGCAGGTTGGCGTTGGCGCGGCGTACCATGCCGGGCAGCAGCAGCGCGTCGATCAGCATCGCCGCCATCAGCAGGTAAAACGCCCCGGTCGAGAGTTTTTTCCAATAGGCCAGCCGCGCGCTTGCGTCCTCGGCCAGCGGCTGCGCCGTGATCAGGTCCCTGCGCGCGGTTTCGATGCTGTCGCGGCTCTTGGTGATGCGATCCTCGGCGCGCTTGAGCTTCTTTTCCGCCCCGCGCTTGGCGAATGATCCCTCCTCGGCGGCGCTGAGATCGGCGCGCAGCCCCGGTAGACTTGCCTCGCTCGAGGCGATGCGATCGGTTTCGCGCGTGACGGTGCTTTCGGCCATCCGCACCGTGTTGGCGGCGTTCGACAGCTCGGACCGGGCGCCAGCGCCTTCCCCGTTGGCGATCAGGATCGCCAGAAACACGGGGATAAAGATCAACCCCCACAGGTTCTTGAGAAAGAACCGGTGCAGGCCGAGCATGCCGCCGGTGACAAGGATCATGTATCCTAGGGCAAGGCTGTATGTCGGATGATCGGGTTTTGGCCGCTTGGCCAGGGCCATGGCGATGATCGGGAAAACGATCAGCCCGGCCCAATAGGCCCAATGTGGCAGGGTGAAATCGAGATTTGGCATTGACCCTCTCGCGGTCTGGTGGGGGGAGTCGGCAATGGTCCGCGCACCCGCAACAGGGCACGCGGACCGGAGCGGTGGGTTACCGGATCACAGGTCCAGTTCCATCCCTTCGATCTGTTCCTTGGTCACATAGCCCAGCGAGCCGGACATCATGTAATCAAGCTGGATCTTGAAAAGCCGCGCGCTGTCCTTGTCGCGGTTGGCGTATTTGAACCAGATCGGCACCGCGACCTCGGTCATCAGCTCCACGTCGTCCTGGCTCAGGCGCGTGACCTCGGTGCCGTCGGCCTCGAACTTGGCCCAGGCCTCCTGATCCGCCTTCTGGATCGCGGCGTGGTGCATGTCGGAATAGACGTGGGTTTCCATCTCGACGAACTGCCGCATCGCCGGGCTCAGCTTGTTCCAGGCGTCGATGCCGACGGTGATGTCCATCAGGTCGACCGGTTGGTACAGCGACATGAACCCCGGAGGGCCCATCGAGATATACTTGGTCACCTGACTGAACCCGAGGCTGTAGTTCACCGCCGGCCCGACATAATCGGCCACGTCGATGGTGCCCTTTTCCAGCGCCGGAAAGATTTCCGAACCGGGCAGAACCGTGGTTTCGGCGCCGATCTCGGTAAAGACCTCGGCCACCATGCCGCCGGGCATCCGCATCTTGCGCCCGCGGAAATCGTCGATCGAGCGGATCGGCACCTTGGAGTGGATGATGTTCGGGCCGTGATGCACCGGGCCGACGAAATGCATCCCCTGTTTGGCATACATCTCGCGCGCGATCTCAAGCCCGCCCAAACCGTAATAGAACACATCCCATTCATGCGGGTTGCGCATGCCCAGCGGATAGCTGGTCAGGAAGGTGGCCGCCGGGATGATCCCCTGCGCATAGATGGTAAAGGGGTTCACCGCGTCCAGAACGCCGTTCTTCACCGCGTCGAACAGTTGGAAATCCCCGACCACGTCATTGGCGCCGAACGGGTTAAAGGCCAACTCGCCGTTGGTTTTCTCGGCAATGGTGCCGCACCAGTCCTTGAAGATCTGCAAACCGGCACCGCCGGGCCAGGATGTCTGGATCTTCCATGTGGTGGTTTCGCCCGCCGCCGTGGCGATGGATGGGGCCGCCAGACCGGCCGCCCCGGCGAGCGCGACCTTCTGCAAGGCAGCCCGGCGCGTGATATTATATTTCGTCATGTCTTCCTCCCTATTCTGTCAGACGATCTCCCGTTCGTCCGACGGTGTGTTTTCAAATTCACACTTTAGAATTGGTAACTTTATTTATCCAATCTGCATAGAGGTTTTTCTATCTGCCACACAGTTCGGCACACCAGGGCGCGGCGGCGGTGATCCGGTTCCCTCGATTGACCAGATCGCCCGGCGTCTTGAGACCAGCGGGGCGCGAGAGGATAGGCGCACCAGTCCGGTACAAAAAAACCGGCAGCCAAAAAGGCTGCCGGTTGGTCGTGACGGATCTTGCGATCAGGTGTCGTGGACGTCAGGCAAGGCCCTCGGCGGCGACCCAACCGGCGGTCAGGTCAAGCACCCGGCCCAGCCGCGCGACGATCTCGTGCACCTGCTCTTCGGTGATGATCAGCGGCGGGCACAGCGCCAGCGTATCGCCGACGTTGCGCAGGATCAGCCCCTCGTCATGGCCGAACTCAAAGGCGGCGGTTCCGACCTTTCCGATCGGGTCAAACGGGCGTTTGCTGGCCTTGTCTGCGACCAGCTCCAGCCCGGCGATCAGACCGGCGCCGCGCACCTCGCCCACCAGCGGGTGATCGGCATATTGCGCCAGCGCCTTTTGCATCACCTCACCCATCCGGGCGGCGTTGCCCATCAGATCCTGCTCTTCGATGATCGCAAGGTTCTCCAGCGCCACGGCGGTGGCAACCGGGTGCCCCGAGGCGGTGTAGCCGTGGCCAAAGGTGCCGATCTTGTGGGTGTTGTCGGCAATGGCGTCATAGATCTCTTCGGAAAAGATGATCGCCGCCAGCGGCATGTAAGACGAGGTAAGCTGTTTCGACGTCACCATGATGTCGGGGGTAAAGCCGTAATGCACGGAACCAAACGAACTGCCCAAGCGGCCGAACCCGTTGATCACCTCGTCGGCGATCAGCTTGATGTCGTACTTGCGGCACAGGGCCTCGACACCGGGCCAGTATCCTGCGGGCGGGGGCATGACGCCACCGGCGGCCATCAACGGCTCGCCGATGAACCCGGCGATGGTGTCTGCGCCTTCCTCAAGGATCACATCCTCGATCTCTTTCAGCAGGCGGGCGGTGAAATCGGCCTCGCTCTCACCGGCTTCGGCAAAGCGATAGTAATGCGGACAGGTGACATGGCGCACCGGGATCGCCGGCAGATCGAAATCGCGGTGATTGCCCGGCAGGCCGGTCAGGCTGCCCGAGGCGACGGTGATACCGTGATAGCCCTTGGTGCGGGCGATGAATTTTTTCTTCTCGGGCCGGCCGAGGGCGTTGTTCATGTACCACAGCATCTTGACCACGGTGTCGTTCGCCTCGGACCCGGACGAGGTATAGAACACCCGCGTCAGGTTTTCCGGCGTCATCTCGACCAGCTTTTCGGCCAGCCGGATCGACGGCTCATGTGCCTTGTGGGCAAAGATGTGGTAATAGGGCAGGCGGTCCATCTGCGCCGCTGCCGCATCGCGCAGGCGCGGCTGACTAAAGCCTACAGCGACCGACCACAGCCCGGCCAGCCCTTCGATATACTGCTTGCCGGACTGGTCATAGACATAGATGCCTTCGCCCCGGTCGATTATCAGCGGGCCTTTTTCCTCATGACGGCGGGCATCCGTATAGGGGTGCAGCGAGGTGGTAATATCCACATGCTGCGCCGAGTTGGACGTGGGTTTCATCATCGATTCCTTTGCTTAGTGTCGAATATTGGTAGGGTCAGAGGCAGAGCTGGGGTCTGGGACTGGCACCGGATTGGGGCCACCTTAACCGCTTTGCCGGTGGCGAAAAGGGGGGCAGGAGGAGACAGGGGCCTGTCAGGAAGACACGGGCACCGTGTCGCCGATCACCTCGCCCGCGTCTAGCAGCAGATCCTCGCGGAACTGGTTGGCCACCAGTTGCACACCGACCGGGGTTGGCCCGTGCGGCCCGGTGACAGTGCCGGTGGCGACGCTCAGGCTTGGCAATCCCATGAAGGGCAGGCCGATCTGCGCCATCTGGGCCGCGACCACCGCGTCGAAATCCGCCTGACTGCCGACATCGCGCTGATCGGCGAAGGGCAATTCACCAGACACCGGACACAGCAGCACCGGCCAGTCGCTGAGAAAGGCGCGCCACTCCCGGGCCAGCCGCGAGCGGGCTTGAAGCGTATCCAACAGCCCGTTCACATCGACCGGCGGGCAAAATGCCGACAGCCGTTCATAGACGAGGTTGGCGTCGGGGTCGTCCTCGGTCCGGATCGCCGCATCCGCAGCGCGCCGGGTCTCTGCCAGCCAAAGCGTGAGCTGGCGCATCATCGCCTCGCGCAGCGGCGGGGTGTCCTGTTCTTCCACGATCCATCCGGCGGCCTCCAGCCGGGCGGCGGCATCGCGCAGCGCGGTCTTGATTTCGGGCGCGACCTCCATCCCGTCGGGGGCCAGACACAGTGCGGCGCGGCGCGGGGCATCGGGGCCCCGCAGCGGCGCGGGCATGTACCAGGCATCGCGCAAATCGGGCGCGGCCATCGCTTCCAGCCCCAGCCGCAGATCCGCGATCGAGCGCGCGATCGGTCCCGCAACCGCCATCAGCTGACCGCCGATATGCCGATCAACCCCGGTGAAGTTATAGGCCGGGACGCGCCCAAGCGAGGGGCGCAGCCCATGCAGCCCGCAGGCATAGGCCGGATAGCGCACAGAGCCGGCGATATCGGTGCCATGGGCCAGCGGCCCCATACCCGCGGCAACCGCCGCCGCCGCCCCGCCCGAAGACCCCCCGGGGGTCAGCGCCGGGTTGCGCGGGTTCTTGGTGTGGCCATGCAGGCTGTTGCGGGTAAACCAGCGCAACGAAAACGCCGGCGTATTGGTCCGCCCGACGATGACCGCCCCGGCCTTGCGCAGGTTGGCGACCACCGGATTGTCCTGCGTTGCGATCAGATCCTTCTGGGTGCGCAGCCCGTTGGTGGTGGCATAGCCAGCCTGATCCGCGTTCACCTTGATCGTGATCGGCACCCCGGCCAGCAGGCCCGGTGCCTGTCCTGCCGCATGGGCGGCATCGACCGCGTCGGCGGCGGCCAGCGCTTCTGCGTCACAGCGCGCGATCACGGCGTTCAGCGGCGGGTTCACCGTGTCGATCCGGGCCAGCACCGCCTCGGTCACGGCGCGCGCCGTGATATCGCCGGTGTGAATCTGCGAGGTGATCTCGCTCGCGGTCAGGTTCCAAAGGTCGCTCATCTTTCCATCCTGTACAAAAGGCGGGGCAAATCCCCTGATCTGATCTAGCTTGCGGTCGCGGCCCGGTTGCCCCAGTCGGCCCCCGGCACCGCCGCCAAAAGGTTGCGCGTATACTCTGCTTTGGGGGTCAGGAACACGTCCGACACCGGCCCGATCTCGACCAGCTTGCCGCGCTGCATCACCGCGATCCGGTCGCACAGTTGCGCCGCGACGCGCAGGTCGTGGGTGATGAACAACAGCGACAGGCCAAGCCGCTGTTGCAGATCGCGCAGCAGCTCCAGCACCTGCGCCTGAATCGAGACGTCGAGCGCGGAAACCGCCTCGTCGGCGATGATCAGGTCCGGGTCCATCGCCAGCGCCCGGGCGATGCCGATCCGCTGGCGCTGACCGCCGGAAAACTCATGCGGGAAGCGCTCGGCGGCCGAGGCCTCTAACCCGACGGTGTCGAGCAACTCGCGCGCTCGCGCATGGGCCTCGGCCACCGGCACGCCTTGGGTGATCGGCCCCTCGCTGATCGCCGAGAGGATTTTCTTGCGCGGATTGAGCGAGGCATAGGGATCTTGAAAGATCATCTGCACCCGCCGCCGCGCATGGCGAAGCTGTTGCGGGGTCAGCGCGTTCATGTCTTCCCCGTCCAGCAGGATCTGGCCGCTGTCGGGCTCGACCAGCCGCACGATGGCGCGCCCGACCGTGGATTTCCCCGACCCGCTTTCGCCGACGATGCCCAGAACCTCGCCCCGCGCCACGGTGAAGGACACGCCGTCAATCGCCGTCACGCTGCGGGTCGGTTTGAACAGGCCGCCGCTGGTGACATAGGTTTTGCGTAGATCGCGCACCTCCAGCACCGGCGCGGTGGTGACCGGGTGCGGTTCGGGCACGCTGTCCGAGGGGATCGCCGCCAGCAGGGCGCGGGTATAGTCGTGCTGTGGCGCCTCAAGCACCTGCGCGGCGCTGCCCTGTTCGACAATATCGCCATAGCGCATGACGATCACCCGGTCGGCGATCTCGGCCACCACGCCGAAGTCATGGGTGATGAACATCACCGCCATGCCATGACGCTGCTGGATCGTCTTGATCAGCTCGAGGATCTGCGCCTGCGTGGTCACGTCAAGCGCGGTGGTGGGTTCGTCCGCGATCAGGATCGCAGGGTCCAGTGCCAGCGCCATGGCGATCATGGCCCGCTGGCGCTGCCCGCCGGACAGTTGAAACGGATAGGCGCGGATGATTTTTTCCGGGTCGGGCAGGCCGACCTCTCCGATCAGGGACAGCGCGCGCTCCTTGCGTTCGGCGGGGGTGAAGCGGTTGTGCGCCTCATAGACCTCGGCGATCTGGTCGCCGATGCGCATCAGCGGGTTCAGCGCCGACATCGGTTCCTGAAAGATCATGCCGATCCGGTCGCCGCGCAGCGCCCGGCGCGCAGAGTCGGGCAGGGAAAACAGATCGCGCCCCTCAAAGACCGCCGCGCCCTCGGTCACATGCACCAGATCGGGCAAAAGCCCCATCAGTGCATTTGCCGTCATCGACTTGCCCGAGCCGCTTTCCCCTACCACGCAGAGGATCTCCCGCTCTTGCAGATCAAACGAGATGTTGCGCACGGCAAAGGCCCGGTCGGCCCCCGCAGGCAGGGCGATCGCGAGATCGTGGATGGAAAGTGCCGTGCTCATTCTATCGCCCTTTGCGTGCCAGCCGTGGGTTCAGCGCGTCGTTCAGCCCCTCACCGATCAGGTTCAGCGCCAGAACCGTCAGCAGGATCGCCACCCCGGGAATGAAGCTGAGCCACCATGCGGTGCGGATCACCGTGCGCGCCGCCCCGATCATATAGCCCCAGCTCATGATATTGGGATCGCCCAGCCCGAGAAACGACAACGAGCTTTCCAGAAGGATCGCGGTGGCCACCATCAGCGAGGCCATGACGATGATCGGTGACATCGCATTGGGCAGGATGTGGCCGAACAGGATCCGCATGTTCGACAGCCCCGCCAACCGCGCGGCATCGACAAATTCGCGCCGCCGCAGTGATAGCACCTCGGCTCGCACCAGACGGGCGACGGGGGGCCAGCTGACGATGGCGATGGCCAGCGTGATCGAGGTCAGATGCGGCTCCAGAATGGCGACCAGAACGATGGCCAGCGCAAAGCTGGGGATGGTCTGAAAGAACTCGGTAAAGCGCATCGCGCCCTCGTCGATCCAGCCACCGTAAAACCCCGCCAAGGCACCCAGCGGAATCCCGATCAGCAGCGCCACAGCGGTCGAGACCAGCCCGACGATCAGCGACACCCGCGCGCCGTAAACCAGACCGGCGGCGACGTTGCGGCCCAGCGTGTCGGTGCCCAGCGGCATCCCCTCGACCGCGAGGGGGGGCAGAAACGGGCGTTGGACCATCTTCCACGGGCTGTCGGGAAACAGCAGCGGCGCAAACACCGCCAGCAGGACCACACAGATCAGGATCAGCAGGCCCAGCAGCGCGCCGCGATTGCGGGCAAAACGTGTCATGAAATCGCTCATGCCGCGCCCCCCGCCGCGATGCGCGGATCAATCAGCCGGTAGACGATATCGGTGAGGATGTTGAACAGGATCACCATCGCGGCAGAGACCAGAAACACCCCCAGAAGCGTGTTGTAATCGCGCGCGGTCAGGCTGTCGAACATCAGCCGCCCGATGCCGGGCCATGCAAATACGGTTTCAGTCAGGACCGCGCCGCCCACCAGTTGTCCGGCTTGCAGACCGGCCAGCGTGACCACCGGCAGCAGCGCGTTGCGCAGGATGTGGCGGCGGCGGATGATGCCCTCGCTCAGGCCCTTGGCCCGTGCGGTCTTGACGAAATCCATCTGGCTGACCTCTAGCACGGAGGAGCGGGTCATGCGCAGATAGACCGCCATGAAGAACAGCCCCAGCGTCAGCGCCGGCAGCGCCAGATGCCGGAGCCGGTCCAGCACCATGGCCAGCCCGGTATAGCCGGCCCCGACTGATTCATAGCCAAAGGCGGGCAGCCAATTGAGCTGCACCGAAAACAGCAGAACAGCCATCAGCGCCACCCAGTACAGCGGCGTGGCATAAAACAGCAGCGCCATGCCGGTGATCGCGCTGTCGGACCAACGCCCGACCCGCGCGGCGGCGGCAAGGCCAAAGACCACGCCCAGCAGCAGCGACATGCCGAATGCGGTCATCGTCAGCAACAGGGTCGCGGGCAGCCGATCCAGGATCAGGTCAAGAACCGGCATTTGCTGGCGGTAGGAATAGCCAAGATCAAGCTGCAGCACCCCGCCGACATATTTGTAGAACTGCACATAAAGCGGTTGATCCAGACCGAACTGCGCCCGCAGCTGGTCGATATAGATCTGGTCGGCGGCGCCGTTTTCCCCCGCCATCACGGCGGCGGGATCTCCGGGCGCGGCATGGATCAGAAAGAAATTCAGGATCACGATCATCAACAGCGTGATCGCGGCTTTGGCGGCTCGTGCAAGGATCGCTGCGAGTAGGGTCATCGGCCGGTCCGGTCCTGTCCGTTTGTCGGTTCGGGAAACCGGCGGCCCGCGTGGATGTGCAGGCCGCCGGAGATCGTGTCAGCGATGCGCGCGGCTTAGCGATGCGCGCGCGTCACTTTTCGATCCAGGCGTCGCGGGCGCCGTCGTTGACGCCGATGGCGGTGGTCACCAGATCCTTGACATCGCAGCGATAGATCGTCGGGAATTCGATCTCCAGCAGCCATGCGACCGGCACGTCCTCGACGATTTCGCTTTGGATCTCGTCATAGAGCGTCTGGCGCTTTGCCACGTCGGGCTCGATTGCGGCGGCGGCCCATTTCGCGTCCAGCTCGGGGTTGGCATAGCCTTCGACGTTGTTCCACGGGCTGCCCTTGGCGATGTTCGAGGCGAGATAGTTGCGCGCCACGCCAAGTGCCGGGTCGCCATATTGGTACATGTAGGTAAAGGCGATGTCATAGTCCCAGTCGCCCAGCTTCTGGTTCCAGCCGGCCACGTCCGAGGCCACCATATCGACACTGACGCCAACCTCTTCGAGGTTCTGCTTCATCGCCTCGCCCCAGCGCTTCCAAGTCTCGCCATAGGGCAGCGGCAGGATGCGCACCGGGGTGCCGTCATAGCCCATCTGCTTGAGCAGGGCGCGGGCCTTGTCGGGGTTGTAGTCATAGTGGTTGACGTCATCGGAGTAGAACTTGGTACGGCTGGAAATCGGCCCGGTCGCCACCGTGCCATAGCCGTTCCAGATCACGTCCTTCACGAATTCGCGGTCGATGGCATACATCAGCGCCTGACGGAATTCCTTGTGCGAGGTCGGCCCTTCGCGGTTGTTGAGCCAGGCCAGCGCATGGGGCGCGAAATATTCCCAGCCCTTGCCGGTGGAACAGACGTTGTCCATCTTGATCAGCCGGGCAACGTCCCAGTTCTCGATCGAGCCGCCGGGCAGCACGTTCACGTCGCCATTCTCAAACGCCACGGCACGGGCGGCGGCATCGGGGATCACCCGGTAATAGATCTCGTCCAGATAGGGCTGGCCGTCGAGATAGTAATCCTCGTTCTTGACCAGATGGATATAGCTGCCCTTTTCCCATTTATCGAACTTGAACGGGCCGGTGCCGATCGGCGTGTTGTTGGCCGGGTTGTTGGCGAAATCGGTGTCCTTGTAGATATGTTCGGGCACCATCGGCATGGTGCCGGCCTCGAACACGCCGATGAAGGGGCCAAAGGGCTCTTTCAGCTGGAACACCACGGTCAGATCATCCGGCGCGGTGATGCTGTCTACATGTTCAAGGCTGACGCGCAGCCGGGCGTGGGTCTTGCGCAGGAACACATCGGCGGAAAACACCACATCGGCCGCGGTGAAGGGCGCGCCGTCATGCCATTTCACCCCGTCGCGCAGGTGAAAGGTATAGGTCAGCCCGCCTTCGGAAATCTCCCAGCTTTTCGCCAGCGAAGGCTGTGGGTTCAGGTCGGTGTCATAGCGCAGCAGGCTTTCATAGATATCACCGGCGACCAGCTGGGTCGGACCGTTGCTGACCAGCCCCAGCATCAGGCTGGGCGGTTCCGGTTGCACCACGATGTCGAGCCGCCCACCGGCGTCCTGCGCCTGTGCCGCTGCGGCCAGGCCGAGCGATACAAAGGTCGCTGTAATCAGTTTCTTCATTCTTCAAGTCTCCCGGTTGGATTTCTGTCGTCGATCCGGCTGATGGCGGTCTTTCACGCGTGCGGTATCGGCGGGGGCCGGGCTTGTGTGACCCGGTTCTGTTGTTGTCGGCAGGTGCTGCCTTTGGCACAGGCCTGAGACCGGGGCGCTCTTTTTAATGGCGCAGCTTTTGCCCTCCGGTCCTGCTGACAGGTCAGCGGGAGGGCGCGCGAATGTCAAGGAAAATTGTCGACAGTATACAATTTCAGGTCTAGGTTTTCCCTTATGAGCGAGAAATCCGACCCCCCGATATTCAGCCCGGTCACGCGCGATGCGCTGTCGCAGAAGGTCGCCAAGATGCTGACCGATGCGATCATGTCAGGCAAGCTGAAGCCGGGGGCCCGCGTGTCCGAATCCGTGATTGCCCGCGATCTCGGCGTCAGCCGCGCGCCGGTGCGCGAGGCCGGGCGCCTGTTGGAAAGCGCGGGGTTGCTGGTCTCGCATCCCAACCGGGGCTTTTTCGTGCGCACGATGGATTCCGAGGATCTCGACTCGCTGTACGAACTGCGTCTGGCGATCGAATGCGAAGCGGCTGCGCGCCTTGCGCGGCAGGGCGCGCAAGAGGTGATCCCGGTCCTGCGCAAGCAGATGGACCAGATGATCGCGCTGGCCAGCAGCGGCGAGATCGCTGCGCAGGTTCAGGCCGACATGCATTTTCACCGCCTGATGATCGAAGGCTGCGGCAACCGCCGCTTTGTGTCGGTGTTCAAGAAGGTTGCCTCGGAAATCCAGCTTGGCGTTGCGCTGATCGGCCATGTCAACGACGCCCCCGACAACATCGCCCGCAATCACGAGATGATCATCGCGGCGTTGGAGGCAGGGGATGAAGAGGCGGCCCGCGCCGCGATGCGATACCATATCGGCGTGGCGAGAACTGCCGTTGTCGCCCATTTTCAGAGATTGGAGGCGGCGGGGCCTCATCCTGAAAACCCCGCATCCTGAAACCCGGCATCTGTCGGCTCTGGTCGGGCGCTTTTGCTCTGGGATCAGGCCGCCAGATCGGCCTTTGACATCGCCGCTTGTGCCCATGTGGCAAGAGCGGCCTGTGTGGCGGGGAGCCGTTCGGCCAGATCCTCTGCAAACGCCAGGAAGGCCGGGTGGTTCAGGGTGTTCACGCCCACGATCACGGGGATGCCCGCGACCAGACAGCGACCGATCAGCTCACGAAACCCGCCGCCCTCGGCTTCGCGTCGGCCGAATTTGTTAAGGATCAGCAGCGCCGGGGCCGGGTCGAGGGTGGTTTCAACCGCGGCGACCGCAGCCTCCAATGCGGCACTGTCCAACCGGCAGCCGCGCGACTCTTTGCCCAGCGACTGCGAAATCCGAAACACCGGACCATCTGGCAGCACCTTGCCATCCATGTCGCAATGGTGGGGATCGGAGCTGTCGCTGTTGATCTGCACTAGACCCGCGACCGCGTGCCCCTGCCTCAGGCAGGTCTGGGCGAATTCACCGAGCAGCAGATCGGTCGCGCCGGGGGTGTTGGTCATGACATAGGCCAGTTTCATAAGCGTTCCTTTCGGACGGGGATCAGATCGGCAGGAATTCCAGCATATCGCCGACCGCCACCTGTTCGGTGTCTGCGGGGATGAGGATCAGACCATCCGCTGCCGCCAGCGGCCCCAGATTGGCCGAGTTCACATTGGGCGCGCAGGCGGCGATTTCGATCCCTTGCCCGTCATATCCAATGATCGAGGCGGGCCGATATTCGCAGCGCCCCGGTCTGTGCGGGATCGGGGCGGCGGCGCGCACATGGCGTCGGGCCGATGACGGGGCGGCCCCGGACAGCCGGTCAACCAGCGGTCGGCCCAGCACATGCCAGGTGACGAAGGCCGCGACCGGATTGCCCGGCAGGCTGAGGATCACGCTCGTCCCCAGCTGCGAAACGGTAACGGGTTTGCCCGGTTTGATCGCCACGCCAGATACGGCAATGCGCGCGCCAAGATCGCGCAAGGCGGGCTTTACAGGGTCGCGTTCGCCTACGGAGATCCCGCCCGAGGTCAGGATCATGTCGACCTTCCCGCTCAAATCCGCCAGCGTGGCGACGAGTGCGGCGCGCCGGTCGGGCACCTGCTGCACGGCGACAATATCCGCCCCGGCGTCCTGACATAGCGCGCGCAGCATCGGGGTGTTCACGTCCCAGATCGCGCCGCCCTGCACCGGCTCTCCAGCTGGGGTAATCTCGTCTCCGCTCAGCACAAGGGCGATCCGCAACTGCCGCCGGACGGTGACATACCCGGCCCCGGCACCGGCGCAGATGGCAAGGTGTTTCGCCGCCAGCCGGAGGCCGGGGGCAAGCACCACATCGCCACACCGCTGGTCGTTCCCGGCCTTTCTGATATGGCTGCCGACGCGCACCGGGCCGGTCACCAGCGCGTGGTCTCCGCTGCGCTCGATGGCCTCTTGCATCACCACCGTATCGGCGCCCTCGGGGATCGGGGCGCCGGTAAAGATGCGCATCATCGTTCCTGTGGTCAGAGGGGTTGGCGCGTCACCCGCGGCGCAGACCCCCTGAACCGGAAGCAGGGCGCGGTCGCGCAGATCGGCGTAGCGCAGGGCATAGCCATCCATCGCCGCGTTGTCGAACCGGGGCATGTCGGAGCGCGCCAGCACCGGCGCGACAAGGCAACGCCCGCGCGCCTTGTCCAGCGTGACCTCTTCGGTCTGCGCGATCGGGGTGACCAGCGCCAGCGCGGCGGCGACCGCCTCGTGTACCGGCATCAGCGCGCCGGGGCGGTGGAGATCATCGCAGCCGCAGGCGGCGCTTTCGATTCGTTCGAAAACTGTCATTCCACGTTCCTCGTTTCAATGCGCCGTGTCGGTGTCGGTGTGACGCCTTTGCAGCATCCGCAACCGAAGCGATTTCAGGTCGCTCTGGCTTAGCCGGACCCGTGCCAGTGGCAGCACGATGCCGTTCTCTACAATCAGTTGGCGGCGTTCCCGCGCGGCAAAGGCGGTGATGGCCGTGGCCTCCTCCGCCGTGAACGCCGTGCCCCGCAGCACCAACCGTTCCAGCGCCGCTTGGATCGGCTCCAGCATCGCGCTGGCATGGGCGTGATCGGCTATGAGCCGGTCCAGCGTGTCGTTGATGTCCGCGTCAGTCTGCGAGCGGCGGCGCAGCAGCGGGAACAGATCGCCCTCTTCGTCCCTGATGTGGCGGGGCAAAGCGGTTTTCAGATGTGTCAGCACCTCGCCGGCCAGTGTCGGGTCGGGGTGCGGCAGCGCCGCGACCAGCGTATCGAGGAAACCGCAGATCACGCGCCGACAGCGATTTTCCCCGGCGAGGTGATCCAGCGGGTCGGGCAGGACGGCGTCGCCAGACAGGCCGGGCACCGGGGCAGAAGCGCGCCTCTGCCCCCCGTTGCCCGGCGGATATGATCTGGCCGCCGCCATCCCTCTCAGGCCACCGCTGCCAGATCGATCCCGGTGATTTCGGTCCGATCCAGCAGCCCCGAGAGATAGGCGTTCGCGGCCCGAGCCCAGTTCGCTTTTTCACAGGCCTCGGACAGGCGGGGCCGCACCGCGTCAAAGGGCAGGATCTCCCCCGTCGCGCGCTCATCCACGCGCAGGATGTGATAGCCATAGCGCGTTTCGACCAGCGTCTCGTATATCGCGCCCACCGGCGCGGCATCCATTGCCGCCTCGAACTCGGGCACCGTGTCGCCGCTGCTGAGTTGTCCCAGCTGGCCGTCGGTGTCCCGCGACGAACAGGCGCTTTCCTTGCGGACCAGCGTGGCGAACTGCCCGGGGGTCGCGCGCAGATCCTTCAGCACCGCCTCACCGCGCAGCTTTGCGGCGGCCCGGACCTTTTTGTCCTCGGGCGCGGCGGCAAAGAGGATATGTGCGGGCTGATACAGCGAGGGCGCGCGATAGGCGCCGGGGTTGCGCTGATAGATCTGGTGCAACGCCTCTTCGCTGACCGGGGCAGGTTGTACATTTTGGGCCAGCAACTCCCGGATCTGGGCCTCTTCCGGGGTTTCCCATTTGTCGGGCGAGAGCTCTTCCGGCGGTGGGGTCAGACCCAGCCTTTCGGCCTCGTCCAGCAGTACCTGCCGGATCACCAGCGCCCGTGCCGCCCGGCGCCAGGCCAACCCCGGCTTGCCAGCCGGGGCGGGGTGGTTCTGGGCCTCTGCCGCGATGTCCGCAGCAGAAAGCGTGGTTCCATTGATGGTGATTTCGGGGAACAGGGGGTTTGTCATCTGATCACTCCGCCGGGGTTTTGTTCACGGTTTTCCGGCGCGAGCGCACGATCTGATAGCCCGGCCGCCACAGATAGCGCAGCGGCACCGACAACATGTGGACAAGCCGGGTGAACGGGAACAGCAGGAAGATCGTCAGCCCAAGGAACAGGTGCAGTTTGAACACCAGCGCCACATCCGCGATATAGCTTGCCGCCTGCCCGTCGAAGGTGAAGATCCCCTGCGCCCAGGCCATGAACTTGGTCATCTCATGCCCGTCCAGATGCTGCAGCGAGACAAAGATGGTTCCGACCCCAAGCGTGAGCTGCGCCAGCAACAGGGCCAGAATGGCGATGTCGGCAAAGCTTGAAGTGCGGCGAATGCGCGGGTCGGTCCAGCGGCGGTGAAACAGGATCCCGCCGCCCACCAGCGCCATCACACCGGCGACGCCACCGGCGATCACCGCCAGCAGCTGCTTGGCGCCATGGCTGATGCCGAGGGCATCGAATATCCAGATCGGCGTCAACAGCCCGCCCAGATGGCCGAAAAAGATTACCAGAACCCCGACGTGGAATAGCACCGATCCAAGGATCAGCTGGCGCCGTCGCAACAACTGGCTAGAGCTTGATTTCCAGGTGAACGGCACGGTCTCATAGCGGGCAATGGACCCGAAGATCAGCACCGTAAGCGCGATATAGGGGTAAATTCCGAATAGAAATTGATGCATCTGAGCCTCCATCACTCAGCCGCTTGGGCGGGTGTGCCCGGTGCGGGGGTTACGGGTGTATCCATCTGGGACAGCATGTCGCGCACCTGCGGACAGCCGCCATTGGGATCGGGGCCAAAGGTCACTTCGCTTTCTTCCCAGACGGCATCGAGCGCCTCGAGATCCTCGGGGTCGTCGTCGGGCAGTTCCAGAAGCTGTTCGACCGCGCCGGCATCGACGCGGGCATCTGCAATCTGCAAAAGCGCGGCGAACACGGCGCCATAGGGGCTTTCCCGCCGCTCCAACCGGGTTTGCAACGCGGCCAGAATATGGGCCGCGTCCGCCAGCGTGTCTTGAACATCGGCAATCGGACGCATCGCCAGAAATTCCAGCAGCACCGGCAGGTGGTCGGGCAGTTCCGAGGTGACCGGATCAAAGCCACCCGCGCGGTACATCTCGACCAGATTGACCATCGCGCCGCCGCGATCCCGGCTTTCGCCGTGGACATGTTCAAACAGGTTCAGCGACAGGCTGCGCGAGCGATCAAACAGCGCGACATAGGTTTCCTGCACCTCATAGATGTCGCCCGATTGCAGGGTCTCGACCAGCGGGCGCAGGGCGCGCCGCGCGGCCGTGGTCAGGCGGCTGTCCGAGGCCAGAACGCCGGCGATTTCCGGCATCGCATGCTGCAACTCCTCGGTGGGATAGCTCAGCAGCAGCGACATCGCTTTCAGGGATCGATCCATCATCATCTCATGGCCTCCGGCATTTTCAGGGCTTTGCGCTTTCCGCCGAACAGCGTGCCGTCGGAGATACCGGTCGAGCATCCGTTGCCGTCGGTAAAGCCGCAGCCGCCGCGCATGTCATAGGCGTCTTCCACCTGTTCGCGGTGGGTGGTGGGGATCACGAAACGATCCTCGTAATCGGCCAGCGCGAGGATCTTGTACATGTCCTCGATCACCCGACCGCTGAGGCCGACCCGTGCCGCGATCGCCTCGTCGATGACGCCATCCACGGTCTTGGCCCGCATGTAGCTGCGCATCGCGGACATCCGCTCCAGCGCCTGCACGATGGGTTCTTCGTCGCCGGCGGTCAGCATGTTGGCCAGATAGCGCACCGGGATGCGCAGGCTGCGCACATCGGGCATTTCGCCGTCATGGCCGATCTTGCCGGCCTCGGCGGCGTTCTGGATCGGGCTGAGCGGCGGGATGTACCACACCATCGGCAGCGTCCGGTATTCCGGGTGCAGCGGGAAGGCCAGCTTCCATTCCATCGCCATTTTCCAGATCGGGCTTTCCTGCGCGCCCTTGATCCAGTCCTCGGGCACGCCGTCGGCGCGGGCGGCTTCGATCACCGCCGGGTCGTGCGGATCGAGAAAGACATCGAGTTGCGCGTCGTAGAGGTCCTTTTCGGAATGCGTGTTGGCTGCGCTTTCGATCTTGTCCGCATCATAGAGCATCACGCCAAGATAGCGGATGCGACCGACGCAGGTTTCCGAACAGACGGTCGGGTTGCCGCTTTCGATCCGGGGATAACACAGCGTGCATTTCTCGGATTTGCCGCTTTCCCAGTTGTAATAGACCTTTTTGTAGGGGCAGCCCGAGACGCACATGCGCCAGCCCCGGCATTTTTCCTGATCGATCAGGACGATGCCATCCTCTTCGCGCTTGTAGATCGCGCCAGAGGGGCAGGAGGCGGCGCAGGCGGGGTTGAGGCAATGCTCGCACAGGCGCGGCAGGTACATCATGAAGGTATTTTCGTACTCTCCATAGATCTCCTTCTGCACACCTTCGAAGTTATAGTCTTTTGAGCGTTTCTCGAATTCGCCGCCAAGAATTTCCTCCCAGTTCGGGCCGTACTCGATCTTCTGCATCCGCTCGCCCGAGATTTTCGAGCGTGGCCGCGCGGTCGGAAACGCTTTGACTTCGGGGGCGGATTTCAGGTGGTCGTAGTCGAAATCGAACGGCTCGTAATAGTCGTCGATCTCGGGCAGGTCGGGGTTGCCAAAGATATTGGCAAGGATGCGCCATTTGGACCCCTGTTTGGGTTGCAGCTTGCCGGATTTGGTCCGCTCCCAACCGCCGTTCCAGCGTTTCTGGTTCTCCCAGTCCTTGGGATAGCCGATGCCGGGCTTGGTCTCGACGTTGTTGAACCATGCGTATTCGACGCCGTCGCGGCTGGTCCAGACGTTCTTGCAGGTGACGGAACAGGTGTGGCACCCGATGCATTTGTCGAGGTTCAGCACCATGCCGATTTGTGCGCGTACTTTCATTGTGCGGCCTCCTTCTCGGTCGCTTCGTCGTCAAGCCAATCGACCTTGTTCATTTTCCGGACGATGACGAATTCGTCCCGGTTCGAGCCCACGGTGCCGTAGTAGTTGAAGCCGTAGGACAGATGCGCGTAGCCGCCGATCATGTGGGTCGGTTTCAGCACCGTGCGGGTGACCGAATTGTGGATGCCGCCGCGCAGCCCGGTCTTTTGCGAGCCGGGGGTGTTCACGATCTTTTCCTGCGCGTGATACATGAACACCGTGCCTTCGCGGATCCGCTGCGAGACGACGGCACGCGCGGTCAGCGCCCCGTTGACGTTATAGGCCTCGATCCAGTCGTTATCCGCGATCCCGGCTTTCTTGGCGTCGGTCTCGGACAGCCAGACCACCGGCCCGCCGCGGTTCAGCGTCAGCATCAGCAGGTTGTCGGAATAGGTCGAGTGGATGCCCCATTTCTGGTGCGGCGTGATGAAGTTCAGCACCAGGCTGTCGCCCGCGTCCTGCACCCCCTTGGTGATGGTCTTGAGATCGACCGGCGGGCGATAGGCGACGAAGCCTTCGCCAAAGGCGCGCATCCACAGGTGATCCTGATAGAGCTGTTGCCGCCCGGTCAGCGTGCGCCATGGGATCAGCTCATGCACGTTGGTGTAGCCCGCGTTATAGCAGACCTCTTCGCTCTCGATGCCGGACCAGGTCGGCGAAGAGATGATCTTGCGCGGCTGGGCGGCGATATCGCGGAAGCGGATCTTGACGTGTTCCTGCCCCTCAGCGAGATGCGCATGTTCGCGCCCTGTTGCCTTGCTCAGCTCTTTCCACGCCTTTACGGCCACCTCGCCGTTGGTTTCGGGGGCGAGCATCAGCACCACCTCGGTGGCGTCGATGTCAGTGTCGATCCGTGCTTGTCCCTTGGCCGTCCCGTCGAGTTGCACACCGTTGAGGTCGCGCAGGTTCTGGACCTCGACCTTGGTGTCCCAGGCGATGCCCTTGCCGCCGTTGCCGATGTCATCCATCAGCGGCCCCAGCGCGGTGAACCGGTCATAGATCGCGGTATAGTCCCGCTCGACCGTGATATAGTTCGGCGCGGTCTTGCCCGGGATCAGATCGCATTCGCCTTTCTTCCAGTCGCGCACCTGATCCTGCGCGATCTCGGCCGGGGTGTCGTGCAGGATCGGCAGGGCCACCACATCGGTTTCCTGCCCGAGATAGCCCGGCACGATCTCTTGAAACTTCTTGGCGATCGCCTTGAAGATCTCCCAGTCGGATTTGCTTTCATAGGCCGGGTCCACGGCCGCCTGAAGCGGGTGGATGAACGGGTGCATGTCCGAGGTGTTGAGATCGTTCTTTTCGTACCATGACGCGGTTGGCAGCACGATGTCGGAATAGACCGCCGTGGTGGACATGCGAAAGTCGATCGTCACCAGCAGGTCAAGCTTGCCCTTGGGCGCCTCGTCGCGCCAGACCGCCTCTTTCGGCTTTTGCCGGCCTTCCTCGCCCAGATCCTTACCCATCACGCCGTTGTCGGTGCCCAGCAGGTGTTTGAGGAAATATTCATGCCCCTTGCCCGAGCTGCCCAACAGGTTGGAGCGCCACACGAACAGGTTGCGCGGCCAGTTCTCGGGCGCGTCCGGGTCGGTACAGGACATCTCCAGATCACCGGATTTCAGCCCCTTGGCGATATAGTCGCAGGGCTCGTGCCCGGCCTCTTTCGCGGCTTTGGCCACCTCAAGCGGGTTCTGCTTGAGCTGCGGCGCCGAGGGCAGCCAGCCCATGCGCTCGGCCCGGATGTTGTAGTCGATCATCGAGATGTCCCAGTCGCCTGCGGGCGCGGTGGGGGAAAGCAGCTCATCCGCTGTCAGCGTCTCATAGCGCCACTGATCGGTATGGGCGTACCAGGAGCTGGTCCCGTTCACCTGCCGGGGCGGGCGGCCCCAGTCGAGCGCAAAGGCCAGCGGTTGCCAACCTGTTTGCGGGCGAAGTTTTTCCTGACCGACATAGTGGCTCCAACCGCCGCCGGACTGGCCGACGCAGCCGCACATCACCAGCATGTTGATGATGCCGCGATAGCTCATGTCCATGTGATACCAGTGGTTCAGCCCGGCCCCGAGGATCACCATCGACTTGCCGTTGGTCTTTTCGGCGTTCAGCGCGAATTCGCGCGCCACGGTGATGATCTTTTCCGCCGGAACGCTGGTGATTTTCTCGGCCCATTTCGGGGTATAGGGCATGTCGGCTTCGTAACCCGAGGTGACCCAGTCGCCGCCCAGCCCACGGTCAAGCCCGTAGTTGGCGCACAACAGGTCAAAGACGGTGGCGACGCGGGCCTCTCCGTCGGCCAGCTTCACTGTCTTGACCGGGATGTTGCGGGTCAGCACGTCGGGGTGGTCGCATTTGACGAAATTCTCGGTCGCGACGCCGCCGAAATAGGGGAAATCGACGCCAACCACATCGTCGTGATCCTCGTCGAGGATCAGCGACATTCTGAGAGCGGTCTCGGCATTTTTCGCGCGCTGTTCCAGGTTCCAGTCGCCGTCTCCGCCCCAGCGGAAACCAACCGAGCCGTTGGGGGCGACAAAGCTGGCGGTCTTGGAGTCAAAGGCGATGGTCTTCCATTCCGGGTTGCTGTCCTCGCCCAGCCTGCCGTCGAAATCATCGGCGCGCAGGAACCGGCCCGGCACCAGCCGGCCATCCTTTTCCTCCATCCGCACCAGCATCGGCATGTCGCTGTATTTGCGGCAATAGTCCTCGAAATACTCGGCCTGCCGGTCGAGGTGGAATTCGCGCAGGATCACGTGGCCCATGGCCAGCGCCAGCGCCGCATCGGTGCCTTGCTGCGGGGCCAGCCAGACATCGCCGAATTTTGCCGCCTCGGAATAGTCGGGGCAGATCACCGCCGACTTGGTGCCGCGATAGCGCGCCTCGGTATAGAAATGCGCATCCGGGGTGCGGGTCTGTGGCACGTTGGAGCCCCAGATCAGCAGGAAACCGGCATTGAACCAATCGGCCGATTCCGGCACGTCGGTCTGTTCGCCCCAGGTTTGCGGGCTTGCCGGGGGCAGATCGCAATACCAGTCGTAGAACGACATGCAGGTGCCGCCCAACAGGCTGAGGTAGCGTGTGCCAGCGGCATAGCTGATCATCGACATCGCCGGGATCGGCGAAAACCCGAACACCCGGTCAGGGCCATAGGTCTTGGCGGTATAGGCATTGGCCGCCGCCGTGATCTCGGTCGCCTCATCCCAGGTTGCGCGCACGAACCCGCCCTTGCCGCGAGAGGTGACATAGCTGGCGCGCAGGATCGGGTCGCCTTGCAGCTTGGTCCAGGCTGCGATCGGGTCCATCGTTTTGCGCATCTCGCGCCAGATCTTCATCAGCTTGCCACGGATCAGCGGGTTCTTCACCCGGTTGGCGCTGTAGAGATACCAGCTGTAGCTGGCGCCGCGGGCACAGCCGCGCGGTTCGTGGTTGGGCAGGCCGGGACGGGTGCGCGGATAATCGGTCTGCTGGGTTTCCCAGGTGACGATTCCGGATTTCACATAGATCTTCCAGCTGCACGAGCCGGTGCAGTTTACCCCGTGGGTCGAGCGCACGATCTTGTCGTGGCGCCAGCGGTTTCTATAGGTGTCTTCCCAGTCCCGGCTTTCACGGGTGAGCTGTCCGTGACCATTGGAAAACTGGTCCAGCTCCTTGGATTGGAGGAAATTCAGTCTGTCGAGGAGGTGGCTCATTTGGCTGTCCTTTCAGTTTTCGTCAGACCGGCAGCGGCTGCGCCGCCGGCCCTGTATCAGCTTATGCGGTGGCGCTGGGCGCGGGCGTCGGGGACGCCCCGCCGCGTTCAAGGTTGTGCAGCAGGCCGCCGCGCCGGGTGTAATAGGCCCAGGTGACCATCAGGCAGATCACGTAGAACACCAGGAAGGCCCAGAGCGCGCCCACCGGAGACCCCGTCATGGCGATCGAGGTGCCGTAGGCCTTGGGGATGAAAAAGGCACCATAGGCCGCGATTGCGCTGGTAAAGGCGATGATCGCCGCACTCTCGCGCTCGGCCTGCTTGCGGCTGGCGGTGGCATCGAGATCGGGCAACAGGCGCGGCACTTCGCGCCCCATGATCGCGGGGATCATCTGGAACGTGGAGGCATTGCCGATGCCGGTCAGCAGGAACAGCGCCATGAACGCGGCGAAGAACCCCGCGAAGCTGCCCGCGCCAAGGGCGGCGATCACCCCGAACACCGCCACGATCATCGCGGCAAAGGTCCAGAACGTCACCCGCCCGCCGCCGAAGCGGTCGCTGACCCAGCCGGTTCCGGCGCGCGACAGCGCCCCGACCAGCGGCCCGAGGAACACATATTGCACCGCGTTCACCTCGGGGAAAGCCAGCCGCGTCAGCAGCGGAAAGCCCGCCGAATAGCCAATGAAGCTGCCAAAGGTGCCGGTATAGAGCAGGCACATCAGCCAGTTGTGTTTGCGGGTAAAGATGATGGCCTGCTCGCGAAAGCTTGCCCGCGCATCGGCGATGTCGTTCATGCCAAGCCAGGCCGCAGCGGTGGCGATCAGGATGAAGGGTACCCAGACAAAGCCGGCATTCTGCATCCACAGCTGGCCGCCGTCCGACAGGGTTTGCGGTGCGCCGCCCATTGCGCCGAACACGCCGGCGGTGACGACGATCGGCACCAGAAACTGCATGACCGAGACACCAAGGTTGCCAAGACCGGCGTTCAGCGCCAGCGCGTTGCCCTTTTCCGCCTTTGGGAAGAAATAGGCGATATTGGCCATCGAGGAGGCAAAGTTGCCGCCCCCGAACCCGCAGAGCAGCGCCAGCGCCAGAAAGATCAGATAAGGCGTTTCAGGGTTCTGCACCGCATAGCCGATCCCCATCGCCGGCAGCAGCAGCGACACGGTCGAAAGCGTGGTCCAAAGCCGCCCGCCGAAGATCGGCACCATGAAGCTGTAGAAGATCCGCAGGGTTGCACCTGACAGCCCCGGCAGTGCCGCCAGCCAGAACAGTTGGCCGGTGGAAAAGTCGAACCCGATGGCAGGAAGCCGTGCCACCACCATCGACCAGACCATCCACACCGAGAAGGCCAGCAACAGCGCCGGGATCGAGATCCAGAGGTTGCGCTTGGCGATGCGACGGCCCTGATCCTCCCAGAAACTCGCATCTTCGGGGCGCCAGTCGTCCAGAACGCGCGGCATGACCGTGCGCTCTGGATCGTGGATGTCCTGCATTTCGGGCAGCGCAGGCAGTCTGTCGAGCGCCTCGCCCTGCGCACTGCGTTCCATTGCGCGGATCGAAAGGTGCATCCACCCCAGCGCGACGGCGACCAGTGTGAACAAAAGCGCAAAGCACGAGGTATAGACGCCCGTAAGGTCAAGCAGCGCCCCGAACCCGATGGGAAGGATAAAGCCGCCCAAGCCGCCGATCATGCCGACAAGACCGCCGACCGCGCCGACATGGTTGGGATAATAGACCGGGATGTGCTTGAACACCGCTGCTTTGCCGAGGCTCATGAAGAAGCCAAGCGCGAAAAGCACCGCGATGAAGGGCCAAAGCCCCATCGACGTCGAAAAGGCGATCGGGCCGTTCTTGCCCTGAATCACATAGTCGGTCGGCGGATAGGACAGCATGAACAGCAGGATCATCGAAAAGCCGAAGGTCCAGTACATGACCGCCCGCGCGCCGAACTTGTCGGACAGGTGGCCGCCATAGGCGCGGAACAGGCTTGCCGAGAGACTGAACACCGCCGCAGCCATCCCTGCCGATTTGACGTCGAGGCTGTAGACGTCGATCATGTAGTGCGGCAGCCAGAGCGCCAGCGCCACAAAGGCGCCGAACACCAGAAAGTAATAGAGCGAAAAGCGCCAGACCTGCAGGTTGCGCAGCGGGGCGAATTGCTCGGCCATGGAGGGCGCGCGCACGCCCCGTTTGCGACGGTCGACCAGTTCCGGATCATCCTTGGCGAACAGAAAGAAGATCACGCCGATGATCGCCAGCCCTGCGGCCCAGACATAGGCGACGCCGTGCCAGCCATAGGCCACCATGACAAAGGGGGCGACGAATTTCGTCACCGCCGCGCCGACGTTGCCGGCGCCAAAGATTCCCAGCGCGGTGCCCTGATGCCCGGCGTCGTACCAGCGCGAGACATAGGCGACGCCGATGATGAACGACCCGCCCGCAAGGCCGATGCCGAGCGCTGCGATCAGATAGGTGGTATAGCTGTCGGCCAGCGTCAGCGCCCATGTGGCCAGCGCGGTCAGGATCATCTGCGCCGAAAAGACCAGCCGCCCGCCGTACTTCTCGGTCCAGACGCCGAGGAAGAGGCGGGTGATCGACCCGGTCAGGATCGGTGTTGCGACAAGAATGCCGAACTGCGCCTCGGACAGGCCAAGCTCGTCCTTGATGGCGATGCCGATAATGGAAAAAATCGTCCAGACCGCGAAACAGGCGGTAAAGGAAATTGTACTCAGGCCAAGGGCGCGGTGTTGGTCCGCGCGAGCTACGCCTTCAAGCGTATTCATCGAGTGTCCCTCCTGGGGTCTTGGTGGGTTACGCATTGCATTTCACGGCCCAGAAAGAGGGAGATGGAGCAGGAGACGGTTGATTCAGATCAAGAAACGATGCGCGCCGACCTGAAATAAACATCCGGACCACTTGCGTCTGTCACGACAGGAAAACATGTGGATCCGGGAGAGGGGGCCAATCGGAGCGACGCTTGACAATCATCAAGTGAGAAACCTACCAAAGTCATAGCGATCAACCTGGAGGCGACATGAGACCCGAGGATATCCCCGAGATTCGACCCTTGGATCTGTTCCGCAACATGTCGGAGGAGAATTTCAACGATTTGATCCGGGGGGGCTATGTCCAGACCTTTCCACCGCAGGTGGTTCTGACCACCGAGGGTGATCAACCGGATTTTCTGCATATCGTGCTGTCAGGCAGCGTTGAACTTTTCTCGACGTGGAATGATCGCGAAACCTCGATGGCGACGGTCCGGCCGATCTCGACCTTTATCCTGGCGGCGACGATCCGGGATGCGCCCTATTTGATGTCGGCGCGCACCTGTGAAAAGTCGCGCATCATCCTGTTGCCGTCGATGGATGTGCGCGCCGTGTTCGAGCGCGACAATGATTTCGCCCGGGCCGTGGTGAGTGAACTAGCGCAATGCTACCGATCCGTCATCAAGATCTCCAAGAACCTCAAGCTGCGGACCTCGATCGAACGGCTGGCCAATTACCTGTTGCGCAGCCATCGGCGTGCCGGTGGTGCGCTGGAATTCGACCTGCTGCTTGAAAAGCGCCGCCTTGCCTCATTTCTTGGGATGACACCGGAAAACCTGTCGCGCGCGATCAAGGCGTTGCGCCCCTATGGGGTTGAAATCGACGGGGCGCAGGTGCGCATCACCAATCTTGCCGATCTTGAACAATTCGCAAAACCGAGCCCCCTGATCGACGATTACAGCACCTGAATCGGCCCCGGCGGCACAAAAGCGGTGCCAAAACAGTACCAAAACGGCGCCAAAGCGATCACTCCGGGGTGCGGGGTGTTTCGTTGATCTCCGCCAATTCCCGCAGCAGCGTCAGAAGCAGTTGATATTTCTCAGGGCCGAATTCGCGGGTGATCTCGCGGTGGATGACGGCGGCCTCTTCCACTAGAGGATCAAGCAATTCGACCCCCTGCTGTGTCAGTTGGACAAGAGCGGACCGGTTGTCGCATTCGCTTGTGCTGCGCTCGACAAAATCACGTTTTTCCAGAGACTTGAGAATGCGGGACATCGAGACTTTGTGGATGCAGGATTGTTTGCAGATATCGGTCGCGGTCATCGCGCCCTGATCGAACAGAATGCGAAGCACCCGCCACTGCTGTTCTGAAAAATCCTGACGATGGAAGATGTCGCGAAACCGGACGACCACGGCCTCGCGCCCTCGGGTGCAGGCGATGGCCAGCGATCGGTTGACATAATCCGGGTTCGCAAGGTCGGGATAGGGTGTTGTGTTCGGTTTTCCCATTTCTTCTTTACCTGCATTTAGTTGTCTGGGGGCCGACATGCCCGGGGGAACTGATCACATGGGGACAAAAGGCTGCCTGCTCAGACCTCTCGTGTGAACCATATCGTGGGCGGCAAGGATTGTCTTGCGCGTTCCGATCGTCTGACGCGGTGATAGTCTCAAAATGAGACTATTACGGTATCTGCGAAAAGGCCACTGGGGACGTGCGCGAGGACGCCCATCCCTGAACGGTGCAGCTTTGTGACAGTTTTGCCGTCGACACGGGGCCGGTTTCGGGCGCTTTGCGCGCCGCCAATTGCCATGGGGAAACCGGTGCGGAGGCAATTATTCATGGATTTTCACATCACCTTGTATACTGAATTGGCAAGCCCCTCTCGTGAGGAATTGTCATTTGCGCAAATACCCCCTGCCAGCCCTGTCGCAGTTGCATACCTTCGAAGCGGTCTCTCGGAGGATGAGTTTTACCGCGGCCGCAGACGAACTTTGCCTGACTCAAAGTGCCGTCAGTCGCCAGATCAGGGCCTTGGAAGCGGATCTTGGTCAGTCTCTGTTTCATCGCAAACACCGCGCGATCGAACTCACCCGTGCGGGGCGTCGGCTGTTTGACGCGGTCACCCGTGGGCTGGACGAGATTTCGCGCTGTGTCGGGGATTTGCGCGCGGTGACCGAGGCGCCGCAGATCACGGTCGCGGCCTCGGTTGCCTTTTCCTATTACTGGCTGATGCCCCGTCTGGAGCGCTTTTCCGAGCGCCGCCCGGAGATTGATCTGCGCGTTCTGGCCACGGATCAGAAGGTGGATCTGCACAAGGGCGATACCGATATTGCCGTCCTGTATGGCGACGGGATCTGGGATGGTGTCGAGGCCCGGCTGTTGTTCGGAGAGCGGGTCTATCCGGTGTGCAGCCCTGGCTATCTGCGCGATCACCCCGAGTTGCAGCGCCCAAGCGATGCTCTGGGCCAGACGCTTTTGCATTTGGAGGGCGGCGGCACGATCTGGGGGGCGGTCGACTGGCGGGTCTGGCTGGCGCATCAGGGCGTCAGGGGAGAACCTGAGCGCCGGGGCATCCGTCTCAACAGCTACCCGATGGTGCTGCAGGGGGCCGAGGCCGGGCGCGGTGTGGCGTTGGGGTGGAGCTATATCACCGACGAGATGCTGGCGGACGGGCGTCTTGTCTGTCCGGTCGGTTTGCCGTTGGAGACCCGCAGCAACTATTACGTTGGTGCGCTGGTAGAGCGCATGTCCAACCCGGCGATCGGCGATTTTTTCCAATGGATCATGGAGGAAATCGGAACGGGTGCGGAATTGGCATGATCTGGGGGAATGCGACACATTCACAATGATCGTTTGAACGCGGGTTTTCGGTGCTGCCACAGTGAGCTTGAAAAACCAGGCGAGGTCCGACATGACCGTATCCACCGCGCGAAGAACAAGCCGTCGCAGTCGAGGCATTGCAAATGCCGTGCCTCTGGTCTCACCTGTCAGACCGGGCATGTTGGGGGGTGGGTACAAGCCTCTGACCCAGCCCGAGGTCGAGCGTATTCATGCGCTTGTGCTGCAACTGCTGGAGGATCTGGGGCTCAGCCAGATCACCCCGAGCCTTGAGGCCCGCGCGATCGAGGCGGGATGCTGGGTGGACGACACGGGCCGGCTGCGGTTTCCACGCGCGCTGGTCGAGGATGTGATCGCCCGCACCCGGCGCAAATTCACCCTGCATGGCATTGACCCCGCCCATGACATCGAAATCGGCGGCGGGCGCGTGCATACCGGCACCGGCGGGGCGGCCCCGACCATCATGGATTTTCACAGCGGGAGATACCGCGAAAGCACGGTGTCGGATCTGTATGACATTGCCCGGCTGGTGGACCGGATGGACAATATCCACTGGTATCACCGCTCGGTCGTGGCGCGCGATGCCGAGACCATTCTGGATCTCGATATCAACACCACCTATGCCTGCCTGTCCGGAACGACGAAATCCATCGCCATCAGTTATACGGACAGCGCCAGCGTCAAGGCCGTGATCCCGATGCTGGATGCGGTGGCCGGGGGCGAGGGGAAATTCCGCCAACGACCCTTTTGCACCGCGGTCTGTTGTCATGTGGTGCCGCCGATGCGCTTTGCCACCGAAAGTTGCGCCGCGCTGGAGGCCGCCGTTGAGGCGGGCCTGCCGATCCTGCTGGTGGCTGCGGGTCAGGCCGGGGCCACGGCACCGGCAGCGCTGGCGGGCTCCGTCGCGCAGGCCTGTGCCGAGGTTCTGGCGGGGCTGGTCCTGTGCAACATCATAGACCCGATGTGCCGGGGGATCTTTGCCACCTGGCCCTTTGTCAGCGATCTGCGCACCGGCGCGATGTCTGGTGGCTCGGGCGAGCAGGCGCTGTTGTCGGCGGCCTGCGCCCAGATGGCGGGGTTCTATGATCTGCCCAATTCGGTGCCTGCGGGGATGACCGACAGCAAGCTGCCCGACATGCAGGCTGGTGGTGAAAAAGGCTATACGGTGGCGCTTGCCGCCCATGCCGGGGCTTCGATGATCCACGAATGTGCGGGCATGCACGGGTCGCTGATGGGAACCTGTTTCGAAAGCTATGTTCTTGACAATGATTTGCTGGGTGCAATCCTGCGCACGGTGAAGGGGGTGGAGGTGACGGAAGATGCGCTCAGCTTTGACGTGATCCGCGATGTGGTGCTGGGCGAAGGGCATTACCTTGGCCATCCGCAAACCTTCAGCCGTATGAAAACGGATTACCTGTATCCCGCAATCGCCGACCGCCGCAGTATCAGCGTCTGGGAAGAGACCGGCGCGCGCGATGCCCGCGAGGTGGCGCGCGGCACCGTGCAAACCGTGCTGGGCGAACATTATCCGACGCATATCGACCCGGCGATTGATCGTCAGCTTCGCGACAATTTCAACATCATTCTGCCCGCCGCGCGGATGCGCCCGGGCAACGGCGTCTGGTAGCGCCCGACAGGAAAGGACAGGGCAAACGATGCAATCTCAAGCGAAAGTGGTGATCGTCGGCGGTGGCATGATGGGTGTTGGCCTGGCCTATCACCTGGCCGAAGAGGGCTGGCGCGATGTCGTGCTGATCGAAAAGGGCGAGCTGACCAGCGGATCGACCTGGCACGCGGCGGGGCAGTGCCCCAGCTTCATCGGCAACTACAACATGGCCAAGATTCACCATTATTCCAATACGCTTTACCCGCGCCTGGAAGAGATCACCGGCCAGCCCGCCGGCTGGCACGGCTGTGGCGGCATTCGGCTGGCCACCACCCCGGAAGAGGTGGAATGGTTCAACTATGTGGCCGGGTTCGCGGCCAATATCGGGTTCCACATGGAGGTGATCGGCCCGGAGCGGATCAAGGAGCTGAACCCCTGGCTGGAAACCGACGGTGTTGTAGCCGGGGCCTATACCACGATGGATGGCCACGTGGACCCCTCCAGCGCCTGCAACGCCATGGCCGCCGGCGCGCGCCAGATGGGCGCAACGATCATTCGCCACAACCGGGTGCTGGACATCAAACAACGGCCCTCGGGCGAATTCGAGGTGATGACCGAACAGGGCAGCATTACCTGTGAACATGTGGTCAACGCCGGTGGCTGCTATGCCCGCGAGGTGGGGCTTTGGGTGGGGGTCGACACGCCGATCACCAATATGGAACATCATTATCTTGTCACCGAGGCACTGCCGGAATTCACCGCCAGCGACACCGAACTGCCAGTAATGCGCGACCCGGCAACCTCGGGCTATTACCGGCAAGAGCAGAAATCGGGGCTGATCGGCGTTTATGAGCACTATGGCGCCAAGGAAGCCTGGGACAATCGCGGTGGCTTTCCCAAATGGGACAGCGAGAACGAGCTGTTCGATGGTGATATCGACCGTATCGCGCCATGGCTTGAACAGGCGTTCGAGCGGATGCCGATCTTTGCCAATGCCGGGATTAAGCGCGTCATCAACGGGGCCATTCCGCATTCGCCCGACGGCAATCCGCTGGTTGGACCGGCGCCGGGGCTGCGCAATTTCTGGCAGTGCTGCGGGTCGTCCATCGGCATCGCGCAAGGGGGCGGGTGCGGCAAATATCTGGCGCAGTGGATGGTGCATGGCGAGGCCGAGATCAACATGGGCTGTGTCGACCCGCGCCGCTTTGGCCGCTATGCCGATCAGGACTATACCCGCGCCAAAAGCTTCGAGGATTATCACGAGATGTTCGTGACCCCGCTGCCGGGGCGCGAGGCGGGGGCAGGGCGCCAAACCCGCATTACGCCGCTGTATGAGCCGCTCAAGGCCAAGGGGGCCGCCTATACCCAGGTCTTTGGCTGGGAGCGTCCGAAATACTTTGCGCCAGAGGGCTTCGTCGAGGATCTGCGATACAGCCGCAACAACGTCTTTGACATCGTGGCCGCGGAGTGCCGCGCGGTGCGCGAGCGTGTCGGCATCATGGATCTGTCGAGTTTTGCCAAGTTCGATGTCTCCGGCCCTGGCGCCGAGGCGCTGCTGGATCGGCTGACCGCCAACAAGCTGGCCCGGAAAGCATGCGGCATCACCCTGACCCATGTGCTGTCCGAGGGCGGCCGGATCGAGGGGGAATGGACCATCACCCGGTTGGCGGAGGATCGGTTCTATATCCTGTCAGGTGCGGGCAGCGAACTGCAGGTGCTGGATCATCTGAGCGTGGCGGGCGACGATGTCACCGTTGACAATGTCACCGATGATTTCGGCCTTCTTGTCGTGGCCGGCCCCAAGGCCCGCGAGGTTCTGCAACCGCTGAGCAGTGCCGATCTGTCGAACGCCTCTTTCCGCTGGCTGTCCGGGCAGGAAATCACCATCGCGGGCATCCCGGTGCGGGCGCTGCGGGTGAGCTATGTCGGCGAGTTGGGCTGGGAGCTGCATGCGCCGATGGGCGATCTGGAGACGCTTTACGATGCGATCTGGGCCGAAGGCGTGTCGCACGGTATCGCCGATTTCGGCGCCCATGCGGTCAATTCGCTGCGGATGGAGAAAGCCTATCGCGGGTTCGGCGCCGAGCTGACCAACGAGATCACCCTGATCGAGGCCGATTGCACCCGGTTTTACGCCCCGAACAAGGGCGCGTTCACCGGCCGCGATGCCACCGAGGCGGTGCGCGAAAAGGGCGTTGCCACCACGCTGGTTTACGGAGAGGTCGCGGCAAGTAATTGCGACATCTACGGCGGCGAGGCGGTGATGCTGGGCGGTAAGGTGGTCGGGGTCTGCACCTCGGGCGGCTATGGCCATGCGACGGGCAAAAGCCTTGCCTTTGCCTATATCGATCCCGGTGCTGCAGAGGGGTTGGAGGTTGTCATCCTGGGGCAGCGCTGTGCGTTTACCCGTCATGGCGACCCGGTCTGGGACCCCACCAACGCCCGGCAGAAAGCCTGAGCGATCGCTTGCAGAGTGGCCGCCCCCGTCTCCGGTGTCCCCGTGATGCCGGGGCTGCGGGGGCGCGGTTAAAGGTATTTAGTCGGCACCGCCGTGGTGAGCTTCAGCTCTTCCATCGAGATCGAGGAGTTGATCTGTGAAAAGTCGAGCTTGTCGATCATCTTCTTGTAGACGGTGTCATAGGTGGAAATGTCGGGAACGACGACCTTGAGGATGTAATCCGTGGATCCGGTCAGGCGATAGGCTTCGACGATTTCGGGGATTTCATCGATCAGCGACCGAAAGCTGTTGAGCCAGTTCATTTCGTGGCGTGACGCGGTGATGCCGATGAAGACCGTCATGCCGACATTGGCGCGCTCATGATCGACCACGGCGACACGGCCGCGGATGACGCCCGCCTCTTCCAGCCGTTTGATGCGCCGCCAGCAGGGGGTGGGGGTCAGCCCCACCGCCTCTGCGATCTGATTCACCGGTTGGTCGGCATCGGCTTGCAGCAGCTCAAGAATGCGTCTGTCGATGTCATCAAAGCCAGAGGACTCGGCCGGTTTCTTGTCGGTATTGCGGGGCTTTCTAGGGGCGATCATTGCGGCGCGAACTCAAGGATCATGCCGGAGCAATACTTGGGGGCAAGGGCGATCCCGCGCGCGGTTGGGGAATAGGGAATGGCGTTCGACTTTAGGTAGTCTTCCGTTGCCTGCAAATCCTTGACGTGGATGGACAGCGCGGCAAACCCGTGTTTCGGCAGGCTCGACAGGTCGATGCCGGGGAAACGGGCGGCAAGGGCTGCGGGTGTCAACAGCGTGATCCCGGTCGAGTCGGGGCCCGTCGTGACCTGCGCGCCGCTGTTGGTCCGGGTGACCGCACCAGCCGCGTATAGCCTTGCAAAACGCTCGGCATCCTCTGCCGGGGTCTCGCTTTGGGCGAAGACTTCGGACAGCCCCGTCGCACCATTGGCATGATCGAGCAGCTCTGGCAGCCAGACCGTTTCGCGGGTCTTGTGCTGGCACATAAAGAGCGTGCCGAACGGGCGTTCGCTGTCATCAAAGGGCAGGGTGGCAAAGGCGGCGGGCGCGGTGCCGCCATCTGGCAGGGGAACCGGGCGTTCGAAATGGCCGACCGGGCCGGTCGCGATGCCAAGCTTTGTCAGGGCGGTCTTGGCGGCCTCGGCATCGCTAATGCGGCAGGCAATGGCGCTGAGACCTTCGCCGTTGCTTTCCAGAACGGCGCGCCGTGCGGCATTGCCCTCGACCGGGGTGACGATGCCGAGAAGTTCGAAATAATCGTTCGGAAACATGATGGTATGGTTTGCAGTCCCCTTTGAGGCGGAATGCATCCCGCGCGGCGAGACGGTGAACCCCAGCCGTTCGAATTGTTGTTGCGAACGGTCCAGATCCTGAACCAGAAGAAAGACGTGGTCGATGCCTTTGACGGGATGTTCCATGGTGCGTTTCCTGTGTTCGTGGGTCAGCGTTTTACCGGGGCAAGAGCGATCTCATGCACCGCGACATTGGGGTTCATCTGGGCGACATGCAGCGCCAGATCGGCGATATCTTCGGGCTGGATCATCCGCGCGGCAAGCTCCGGGTCAAAGCCCGGACGTTTCGTCAGCAGCGGTGTTGCCACTTCGCCGGGACAAAGCGCGGTGGAGCGGATACCGTTCACCCCCTCTTGCCCGTTAAGGCTGGCGCTGAGATCGCTGAGGGCGTGTTTCGAGGCGCCGTACGGCACACCGGCGACATCGCTGTGAAACCGCCCCGCCCAAGATGAGGTGTGGATCATCACGCCTGATTTTTGCGTCCGCATCGGGGGCAGCGCGGCGGCGATCACGTTCAACGCGCCGGTGACATTGGTCTGGATCACTGCATCCCAGCTGTCCCAGTCCAGTTGATCCCAGCGCCGCAGCGGGATGTTCAGCCCTGCGTTGTTGCACAGCACGTCGAGCGAGCCCGCCCAGTCGGGAATCTCTGCGCCAAGCGACAGGATCCGCGCGCGGTCGGTCACATCGGCGGGAAAAGCCCTTGCCTCGCCGCCCTCAAGGTCTATTTCCTCGACCAGTTCATTTAACGCGGCCTCGGACCGCGCCGTAAGGGCGACCCGGAAGCCGGCAGCAGCGAAGCGCCGGGCCATTGCAGCGCCGATTCCCGACCCGGCCCCAGTGATCCACGCGCATTTCGTCATATTCTTTCCCCTTCAGGGTGATTGATGTGGATTTTTGTGCTACGTTTTGCTCAGTTAGTAGCATAGGAATACTTTTTTCAAGCATTTCAAGCAAAAATTTATTGACCTCGTGGCGAGCGGCTGGTTCCTAGAGGGCAGTCGCCCGGATCGGACCTGTTTTTTGGGCGGGACAACAACAGGGAGTCAGATATGATTCAGAAAAAGGTAGCCCTTAGGGCTTCGCTTGGCTCGGCGGCACTCTGTGCGCTGAGTGTCATGACGACGGGAGCCGCCTCGGCAGAAGACGCGCCGAAGCATGGTGGCACCGCGATCATTCACATGGCCTCGGAACAGCGCGCGCTCAACCCCGCGCTGCGGGCCTCGACGGGCGTCTACAACATCACCGGCAAGATCATGGAGCCGCTGATCGACAAAAGCTATGACGGTTACGAGCCGGTTCTGGCGACCGAATGGTCGACCTCGGACGATGGCAAGCACATCACCGTCAAGCTGCGCGAAGGCGTCAAATGGCACGACGGCGAACCGTTCACCTGTGCTGACGTGTCCTTTTCGGCGATGGAGCTGTGGAAAAAACTGCTGAACTATTCCAGCACGCTGCAACAGAACCTCGACTCGGTCGATTGCACCGATGATTTCACCGCCGTCTTCAACTATTCCAAGCCGATGCCTTTGAGCCTGTTCGTGGCGGCGATGCCCGACCTTGGTCATCCGGTGGCCAAGCACCTGTATGAAGGCACCGACATTCTGAAGAACCCGTACAACACGGCTCCAGTCGGGACCGGCCCGTTCAAATTCGTCGAATATGAGCGTGGCCAGTATGTGATGGCGGAACGCAACCCGGACTACTGGCGCGGCGAGGAATTCCCGTATCTTGACCGGATCGTCTGGCGCTTCATTCGCGACAAATCAGCCGCCGCTGCCGCACTGGAATCGGGTGAAGTACACGAGTCCGGCTTCAACGGCGTGTCGATGTCCGATATCGAGCGGTTGTCCAAGGATGAGCGTTTCGAAGTTGGCACCATGGGCTATGAGAACAACGTCGCCCACTCCACCGTCGAGTTCAATCACCGCAACCCGATCATGGCCGATCTGAAGGTGCGCCAGGCGATGTATCATGGGCTGGACATCGACTACGCGATCAAGACGATCATGCGTGGCTTTGCCAAGCCGGGCCGGGGTCCAGTTCCGTCTGCGGGTGGGGCGAACTACACCGATCAGGTCACCACCTATGACTATGATCCGGAACTGGCCATGAAGATGCTCGACGAGGCCGGCTATCCGGTCAAGGATGACGGGTTCCGCTTCCATCTGCGTCACCGTCCGGCACCGTGGGGCGAGTACACCCAGCTTTGGGGTGAGTATTATGCCCAGGCGATGCGGGAAATTGGTATCGACGTCGAGATCCTGACCAACGATGCGCCCGGTTTCCTGAACGGGGTCTATCGCGACTATGACTTCGACACCGCCAACGGCTGGCACCAGTTCCGTTCGGACCCGGCTGTTTCGACCATGGTCTGGCTGCGCTCCGGCGCTCCCGCCGGCACCCCTTGGTCGAACCAGTTCGGCTGGCAGTCCGACGAGATGGACACGATGATCGACGAGGCCCAGGCCGAGCTCGACCCGGAAAAGCGCGCCGCCGACTATCACGCGATCCAGGCCAAATCGATGGACGAGATCCCGGTGATTTTCGCGATCGAGCATCCCTTCATCTCGGTCACGTCGACCAAGCTGAAGAACCACCACAACACGCCGCGCTGGAACTCTTCCAGCTGGTATGACCTCTGGCTCGACGAGTAATCGCGCCCGCCGTGCCCGGAGGTTCCGGGCACGGCATCAATATCCGGAGCACATGATGACGCTACACCTCCCCCCGATACTCACTTACGCCCTGCGCCGACTGGTGCAGGCGGTGCCCGTGATCGTGCTGATCATGATCGGCACCTTTCTTCTTCTCAAGCTGGCGCCGGGCGATACCGTGGATGCGCTGGTCGGCGACATGGGGGGCGCTGACGCGGCCTATATCGCGCGGTTGCGGACCGAATACGGGCTGGATCAGCCCGTCTGGGTGCAGCTTTGGCTCTATATGGTGAAGCTCGTGCAGTTCGATTTCGGCTGGTCCTTTGTCTATGAGGAGTCGGTCGCGACGATCCTGCTGGAGCGTCTGGGCACCACCTTGATGCTGATGGCAACCTCGCTGTCGATCGCCTTTACGGTGGGCTGTTTTCTGGGCGCGTTCGCGGCACGCCGGGCCTATTCGTTGACGGACAACGTGATTTCGACGGTTGGGTTGGTGTTCTATGCCACGCCAAGTTTCTTTCTGTCGCTGATGATGATCCTGCTGTTTTCGGTCCAGCTGGGCTGGTTGCCGGTGGGGGGCATCAAGACGGTGGCCGGGTTCTATACCGGCTGGGATCATGTGGTGGACGTGGCGCGACATCTGATCATGCCGACGGCGGCGCTGTCGCTGATCTATCTTTCGTTTTACCTGCGGCTGATGCGCGCCTCGGTGCTTGAGGTTGCCGATCTGGATTTCGTGCGGACGGCGCGGGCCAAGGGTGCCGGCGAGACCCGGCTGATGGTCCACCACATCATGCGCAACGCGCTGTTGCCGGTGATCACGCTGCTGGGGATGCAATTCTCGACCGTTCTGGGTGGCTCCGTGGTGGTGGAAACCATCTTCTCGCTGCCGGGGCTCGGACAGCTGGCCTATCAGTCCGTTATCCAACGCGACATGAACATGTTGATGGGCATCATTTTTCTCTGCGCGATCATCGTCGTGGTCGTGAATTTCCTCACCGACCTGCTCTATGCGCGTCTCGACTCGAGGATCGAACTGGCATGACCCTTCTCACAACCGAACTTCCCAAACCTGAACCGCATCGCGCCGTGCTGCTGTGGCGTCGTTTCGCCCGCAACCGGGCCGCGCTTCTGGGGCTTGTCATCTTTGTGGTCGTGCTGATCATGGCCGCCACCGCCGGGCTGATCGAGCCAACCGATCCGTTGCGCCGCGCTGGCGTGCCCCTGACCAAACCCTTTGTCGACTGGGCAACCCCGCTGGGCACAGACCAACTGGGCCGCGACATCCTTGCAAGCCTGTTTTACGGTGCGCGGATTTCGCTGCTGGTTGGTGTGCTGGCGACATTGCTGTCGATTGGCATTGGCGTGGTTATCGGCGCGGTGTCCGGCTATTTTGGCGGCTGGATCGACGATGTTCTGATGCGCACCACCGAGGCGTTTCAGACCATCCCGAACTTTGTGCTGCTGCTGGCGCTGGTGGCGATCCTTGGCTCGTCGATCGAATATATCACCGTGGCCATCGCCATCGTTTCCTGGACCGCGCCGGCGCGGATGGTGCGGGCCGAGTTCATGTCGCTGCGGGGACGTGAATTCGTCGATGCCGCGCGCAATCTCGGGGTCTCCAACACCGCGATCATCTTCCGCGAGATCCTGCCCAATGCCCTGCCGCCCATCGTGGTCTATGCCTCGGTCATCATGGCGCTGTCGATCCTGCTGGAAAGCGCGCTGGCCTTTCTGGGCCTTGGCGATCCCAACCATGCGAGCTGGGGCAACATGATCGGCCAGGGGCGCGCCGTGTTGCGCTCCGATTGGTACTGTGCCGCGATCCCGGGCACCGCCATCATCCTGACTGTGCTGTCGTTCTCGCTGCTGGGCGAGGGGCTGAACGACGCGCTCAATCCGAGGCAGAAGAAATGAACGGCAACACCCCCGTATTGGAGATCAAGGGTCTGCGCATTGCGCTGCCCAAAGGCGCCGACCGGCCCTATGCACTTGATGGGCTCGACCTGACTGTCAACCCGGGCGAGATCGTCTGTCTGGTGGGCGAGAGCGGCTCTGGCAAATCGCTGACCGCTGGCGCCATCATGCGGCTGTTGCCGGAACCGCATGTGCATGTCGCCGACGGCGCAATTCGGTTCGAGGGCGAGGATCTGCTCGCCCTGTCCGAGGCCCGGATGAAGGCCATTCGCGGCGACCGGATCGCGCAGATCTTTCAGGAACCGATGACGGCGCTGAACCCGCAGAAATCCGTGGGATGGCAGCTTGACGAGGTGTTGCGCCTGCATACCGAGCTGGGCAAGTCAGACCGCAAGGCGCGCGTCATCGAGATGTTGGAACGGGTCAAGATCCCCGACCCGGCGTCGGCCTATAATGCCTATCCGCATCAGATCTCGGGCGGTCAAAGGCAGCGGGTGATGATCGCGATGGCGCTGTCCTTGTCGCCGCGTCTGATCATCGCCGATGAACCCACCACCGCGCTGGATGTGACGACCCAGTTGGAGATCTTGCGCCTGATCCGCGAATTGCAGGAGCAGGACGGCGCCGGGGTTCTGTTCATCACCCATGATTTCGGCGTCGTGGCCGAGATCGCCGACAAGGTGGCCGTGCTGTGCAAGGGCGAACTGGTCGAACAAGGCCCGGCGCAGCAGATTCTGAACCGGCCACAGCATTCTTATACGCAAGCGCTGATCGCGGCGATTCCGGCGCTGACGCCGCCAGCCCCACGGGATTTCACCGGGGCGCCGGTGGTTCTGGAGGCAAAGGGGCTGGTCAAGACCTTTGCCGCGCGGGGCGGGATGTTCAGCGGCAAGCGCAAGGCGGTCAAGGCGGTCTCGGATCTGTCCTTTGTCCTGCGTCGGGGCGAGACGCTGGGCGTTGTCGGCGAAAGCGGGTCGGGCAAGACCACGGTGTCGCGCATCGTTACCCGGCTGCTTGAATCCGACACCGGTTCGGTCACCGTCGAGGGCACCGATCTGCTGGCCTGTTCGCCGCGGGAACTGCGCAGGATGCGTCAGTATATCCAGATGGTGTTTCAGGATCCGATGGCCTCGCTCAACCCGCGCAAACGGGTCGAGGCGCTAATCGCGCAGGGGCCGATCGTGCATGGCGTCGATCCTAAGGAGGCGCGGGAGCGGGCGCGCAAGTTGCTGGAGCTGGTGGAACTGTCCCCCGCCGCCGCCAGCCGGTTCCCGCATGAGTTCTCGGGCGGTCAGCGGCAACGCATCGGTATCGCCCGCGCGCTGGCGATGGAGCCGCGGGTGATCGTGGCGGATGAACCGGTTTCGGCGCTGGATGTTTCGGTTCAGGCGCAGGTGCTGAAACTGCTGGGCGATCTGCGCGACCGGCTGGATCTGTCGCTGCTTTTCGTGACGCACGATCTGCGCGTTGCGGCACAGCTTTGCGACCGGCTGATCGTGATGCAGAAGGGCGAAATTGTCGAGACCGGCGTGACGGCGGAAATCTTTGCCGATCCGCAGCACCCCTATACCCGAAAGCTGCTCGATTCGATCCCCGGGCGCGGCTGGACACCTCCGGTCATTCGCCCGGACGCAGCCTGACAGACCCCGGACGCAGCCTGACAGAAAGAGAAACTGATGAGCATGCAATTCGACGATATCCGCCACGCCCTGATCGGCGAAGGCGTTGCGATCCCGGGTCCGTTTGGCCCGCGGGCGCTGATCTATGCCGATTATGTGGCCTCGGGGCGCTCGCTCGATTTTATCGAAGAGACGATCCGCACCCAAGTCCTGCCGTTCTATGGCAATACCCATACCGAGACCTCCTTTACCGGGCGCCGTACCACCCAGCTGCGCGAACTGGCCCGCGATGCGGTGCGCGAAGGTGTCGGCGCGGATGACGATCATGCGGTGATCTTTGCCGGAGCCGGGACCACCGCCGCCTCGGACAAACTGGTGCGGGCGTTGCAGATGGGCGGCGCGGCAGGCCAGCTTGGCCCGGATGCGGTTGTTTTCGTGGGCCCGTATGAGCACCACTCCAACGATCTGCCGTGGCGCGAGAGCGGCGCGCAACTGGTGCGTATCCCGCTGGACGCCTCGGGCGGGGTCTGTCTGAGCACGCTCAAGGCCGAGCTGGAGGCGCATCGCGATGCGCCGCTGATCGTGGGTGCCTTTTCGGCGGCCTCGAACGTGACCGGGGTGCGCACGGATATTCGGGCCGTGGCCATGGCCCTGCACGCCGTGGGCGGCTGGTGCGTGATCGACTTTGCCGCAGCTGCGCCCTATGTCGCCATTTCGCTGGCCGAAAGCGCGCCGGGCGCGGGGGATCGGATTGACGCGGCTTTTGTTTCGCCGCACAAATTTCCCGGCGGCCCCGGAGCCTCGGGCCTTCTGATCGCGGATCGCGGGTTGATGAGCACCGCGCGGCCTACTGTTGTCGGGGGCGGCACCGTGGCTTTCGTCACGCCTGAGGATCATCAATATGTGTCGTCGATCGAGGCACGAGAAGAGGCAGGCACCCCGTCGATTGTCGAGAACATCCGCGCCGGGATGGTGATGGCGCTGAAAACCGATCTGGGCGCCGAGGCGATCGAGGCGCGCGAGAGCCAGCTTTCGCGGCGTCTGGAAGAGGCCATTGTCGGCATTCCGGGGATCGAGTTGTTGGGTCCACGCAACGCGCAGCGTCTGGGGATCTTTTCCTTCAATATCCGGGTTGGCGCCCGCGTGTTGCATCATGGCTTTGTGGTGGCCCTGCTCAATGACCTGTTCGGCATCCAGGCGCGCGGCGGCTGTTCCTGTGCCGGGCCCTATGGTCATGCGCTGCTGGAGATCGACAGGGCGCAATCGCTTCGTCATTCCGATGCTGTGAACCGGGGGCTTGGTGTCTTGCGTCCGGGCTGGGTGCGGTTGGGGGTCAACTACTTTTTCTCGGAAGAAGATGTGGACCGCATCGCGCGCGCGCTGGAGTTCATTGCCCATGAGGGCGCGGGCCTGTTGCCACTGTATGAGCTTGATGCGGCGGAAAGCATGTGGCGTGCCCGGCGTCCGGTGACAGATGAAGTCCCGGCGCGGCTGTCCGATCTCTGGACCCACCCGGCGGTCCCGCTGTCGCAAACCCCCGACATGGACACCTGTCTTGCGCAGGCGCGGGCGCTGTCGCACGAGGGCCGGACGCAGGAGGCCGTGGCGACCACCTTTGACAGGGCCGATGACGAGGATCTGCGCTGGTTCTGGCTGCCGCAAGAGGCCGCCGAGGCGCTGAACACCACCACCGAAATGGAGTATCAGGCATGAGTGGAAAGGTAGCCTTCCCACCGTCGATCTGGGCCGCGACCGCACCCGAACGGGTCACGGCCCCCCACCTCAAAACGGATATCGAGACCGACACCGTCGTGATCGGCGGTGGCTTTTCCGGCCTGTCGGCGGCGCTGCATCTGGCGCGCGAAGGCGGCAATGTGGTGGTGCTGGAGGGCGAGGCCGTGGGCTGGGGTGCCTCGGGTCGCAACAATGGTCAGGTGATCCCGACGCTGACCTCGGCCGAACCCGACGCTTGGGTTGGTCGCTATGGCGAGACCGGGCGCCGTTTTGCCGAAATGATCGGCCAGAGCGCGGCCACGGTCTTTGACATCATCCGCCGCGAAGGCATCAATGCCGAGGCCGAGCAGGCGGGTTGGTTTCAGCCGGCGCATTCGCCGGGACGGGTGAAGCTGATGCAAAAACGCGCCGAGGCCTGGACCCGTTTCGGGTTGGATATCGAGGTTCTTGATCGCGCGCAGACTACGGATCTGCTGGGGTCTGATTTCTGGTATGGCGGCATTCTGGCGCCGTCTGGCGGCCACATAAACCCGCTCGCGCTGGCGCGGGGGCTGGCGCGCGCCGTCGAACATCACGGCGGCACGATCTATGAGCAAAGCCCGGTGCAGCGGTTTGAACGCGTCGGGTCCGAATGGGTCGTGATGACCCATCATGGCCGGGTCCGGGCACGCTCGCTGATTCTGGCGACCAACACCTACACCGGGGAGTTGGTGCCGAAACTGGCCTCCAAGCTGGCCCGCTCCGTCGTGCCGGTGTTGTCGTGGCAAATGTCGACCCCACCGGTGTCGGACAATCTGCGCGCCAAGATCCTGCCCGGGCGGCAGGCGGTTTCTGACACCCGTGGGGATCTGCGGTTTTTCCGCTATGATGCCCGCAATCGTCTGATCACCGGCGGTGCGGTGATGGGCAGCTGGAAGGTCGAGGAGCGGGTTCGCGCCAAGGCGGCGCGCAATCTGGCCGAGGCATTCCCGGAACTGGGCGTGCCCGAGATGACCCATGTCTGGTCCGGCTATATCGGCATGAACTGGGATCGCTTTCCGCGGGTTCATTCGCTGGGCCCGAATGGCTGGGCCTGGATGGGTTTCAACGGGCGCGGCGTGGCGCTGGGCGTCGCGCTGGGGCGCGAGGTGGCCCGTGCCGTCGCCGGTGAGGATCCGCGCGGTCTTGCGTTGCCGGTGACCGAACCACATCCGTTCCCGCTGCACAGCGTTGTGCGTCGGTTCGCACCGACCTACCTTGCATGGCTGCGCCGCAAGGATCTTGTAGACCCCAAACTCTGAACAGGAAACACCATGACAGATATTCCGATTCTGGAAATGCGCCGGATCGAGGCTGCGATCCTGAAGCATGTCTTTGACGTGATCGTGGAACGCTCTGGCCGGGAAGAGGCCGAGGCCGTAATCGGCGAGACCTGCTCGCGCTCGGCCATTGCGCAGGGGCAGGCCATGGCGGCCGGCCTCGATCATCCGGCCACGCTGGAGGATTTCGCCGCGATCCTGCCGAACTGGACCAAAGGGGGGGCGCTGGAACTGGAGCCGCTGGAAACCTCGGCCGACAAGATGGATTTCAACGTCACCCGCTGCCGCTATGCCGAGATGTACCGCGAGATGGGGGTGGGCGATATCGGTCATCTGCTGTCGTGCAACCGCGACGGCGATTTCTGCGTCGGCTACAATCCGGATATGGAATTGACCCGGACGCAGACCATCATGAAGGGCGCCAGCCATTGTGATTTTCGCTACCGGATGAAGAAAGGGGCCTGAGCCATGGCAATCGAAAACTGGGTCTCGCGTGAGATCGAAGCACTTGTGGATTTCCGTCACGACCTGCACCGCAACCCGGAACTGCTTTATGAAGTGTCGCGCACCGCTGGCAAGGTGGCCGACGCGCTGCGGGCCGCCGGGGTCGATGAGGTGCATGAGGGCATCGGGCGCACCGGTGTCGTCGGCGTGATCCGGGGGCGCACCAATACCTCGGGGCGCAGCATCGGGTTGCGCGCCGATATGGACGCGCTGCCGATCACCGAGGAAACCGGCGCGGAGTGGGCATCGGACGTGGTGGGCAAGATGCATGCCTGCGGCCATGACGGCCATACCACCATGTTGCTGGGCGCGGCAAAGCATCTGGCGGAAAGCCGGGCGTTTGACGGCACCGTCATCGTGATCTTCCAACCCGCCGAAGAGGGCGGGGCTGGCGCACGTGCGATGATCGAGGACGGGTTGTTCAAAAACTGGCCCTGCAACGAAGTCTATGGCATGCACAACCGCCCGAACTTGCCGCTGGGGCAGTTCACCATCGCGTCGGGTCCGATCATGGGCTCTGTCGATGCGGTCGAGATCACCATCTCGGGCCGGGGCGGGCACGCCGCGCAGCCGCACAATGCGATCGACCCGATGCCAGCAACGGCGGCGGTGATTCAGGCGGTGCAGGCGATGTCTGCGCGCAGCATCGATCCGTTCGAGGCCTCGGTCGTGTCGCTGTGCACCATCGAGGGCGGCAATGCCTTCAACGTCATCCCGCAGGAGATCAAGATCACCGGCACCGTGCGCACCCTACGCCAAGAGGTCCGCGATCATATCGAAAGCAGCCTTGGCACGCTTGTCAGCTCGGTCGCGGCGGGTTTTGGCTGTGTCGGGAGGTTGGAATATTCCCGGCACTATCCGGTGACGGTCAACCACGAGGCCGAGACCGAGCTTGCCGTTCAAGCCGCCCGCGCCGTGGTGGGCGAAGAGAACGTCTTTACCGACATGCCGCCGACCTTGGGGGGCGAGGATTTCTCCTTCATGCTGAACGAGGTGCCCGGTGCAATGATCAACGTTGGCAACGGTCCCTCGGCGCAGCTGCATCACCCCGCCTATGACTTCAACGACGAGGTGATCGGCTGGGGCTGTTCCTATTGGACCGAACTGGTGCGCCAGCGTCTGCCCGGCTGACGCGGGCACGAGGGCTGCGGCGGGATGTGATCTGCGCCGTGTTGGTCACGGAAACGGCCCGCTATCTGGCGGGCCTTTTTCTGTTCGCAGGGGGGCCTCTTCTGTAAACCATTCTCGGGTGTGTGGGGTCAGCGTCGGGCGGGAACCTGGCGTTCCACGTAGTTGAACGCAAACCCGATGATCCCAGCGATCACCATGTAGACCAGCGCGAGCAAGAGCAGCGGTTCGTAGACAATGAAAGTGTCGGAGCGGACCCGCGATGAGACCGCGTAGATGTCCATGACCGTGATGGTGGCGATCAGCGGGGTGGCTTTCAATTGCAGGATGGACTCTCCCCCCAAGGTCGGCAGCACATTGCGGACCGCCTGCGGCAACCAGATCCGCCGGAACATGGTCAGGCGTGGCATGCCAAAGGATCTGGCGGCCTCCAACTGCCCCTTGGCGACGCTGGAAAAGGCGCCGCGCATCACCTCGCCCTCATATCCGGCATAAGAAAAGGTCAGGGCCAGAACCGCATAGGGCCAGGCCTGACGCAGATAGGGCCACAGCTCGGACGAGCGAATCCAGGGAAATTGCGGAAACAGGGACCCAAGTCCATAATACAGCAGCCAGAGTTGCAACAGCAGCGGCGTGCCGCGGATGACCGTGCAGAACATGCGGGCCGGCACGGCCAGATACCACGGGCCGACGGCCTGGGCCAATCCCAGCGGGACCGCCAACAGAAAACCGAGAACCGTCGTGACCACCAGGATCCAGAGCGTGGTCCACAGGCCTGCAATCGCCAGTGGCATGTAGTGCGGCAGCCAATCCCAACGCAGCGAGACGCCGCACCAGACCAAAAAGGCTGCGAAGATCACCATCATCACGATGCGATGGGGCTGCATCAAGGCGCGCAAAGTGATCATCAGCGCGCGCCCTTCAGCGAGGGCTGGCCGCGACGGGCCCATTTTTCGACCCAGCCGAAAACCACCCCTGAGCAGAGCGTGACCATGAGATAAAGCCCCCCTGCCGCGAGAAAGAAGGTGAAATAGGCCCGTGTGCTGGAGGCCGCCTGTTTGGTTTCAAGGGTCAGTTCGTTGAAGCCGACAACGGCCAAAAGCGCCGTGTCCTTGGTGGCGATCAGCCAGAGATTGGCCAGACCAGGCACCGCGAAGCTCATCATGGCAGGAATGGTCACCCGGCGCATGACCATCAGCGGCGGCATCCCGAAGGAACGTGCCGCTTCGAGCTGACCGGGGGGAACCGATTGAATGGCGCCGCGTAGAATCTCGGTGGAGTAGGCCCCCTGGACGATGCCCAGAACCCAGATTCCAGCCACGACGCCGCTGATCTCAACCCGGCCATAGCCCATCATGGCGGCGATCCTGTTGATCACATCGGTGCCCACATAGTAGAGGATCAGGATCAGCACCAGTTCGGGCACGGCCCGGATGACGGTGGTGTAGATGGCCAGAAGGTCGCGGGTGACCTTGCCGCCATAGAGCTTGCCATAGGCGCCCAGAAGGCCGATCAGCAGGCCCAATCCGAAGGCCCCGAACGCAATCTGTAGTGAATTGGCCAACCCGCGCAGCAGGTTGGCCCCCCAGCCCGGCGATGAAAGCGACAACAGTTGCGCGCTCTCACCTAGGCCAAGCATGTTTAGAACAGTCTCCACCCGGTCGTCTTAGTAGATGCTGGTGGTGAAGTATTTGGCGGTGATCTTCTCATGCGTGCCATCGGCCAGAATGGTGGCGATGCCCTTGTTCAGCGCCTCCAGCAGGGCGCTGTCGCCCTTGCGCACACCTGCGCCCACTCCGCGCCCCAGAATGGCCGGGTCGTCGGCAACCGCGCCCTTGATCTCGCAGCAGCTGCCAGTGTCAGAGGCGACAAAATCCGCCATGGCGATACTGTCGGCCTGGGTGGCGTCGATGCGACCGGCGAACAGATCCTGATTGGCTTCATCCTGGGTTTGATAAACGCGCAGTTCGGAGCCCTTGAAGTGTTCCTGCGCATAGGCTTGGTGGATGGTCGAGGCCTGGATGCCGACAATCTTGCCCGCAAGGGAGTCCGGGGTCGCATCGATGTCCATGGACTTGTCCGCCACGATCACGGCGGGGGTGTTATAGTAGGGGTCAGAGAAGTCGATGGTTTTCAGGCGCTCTTCGGTGATCGACATGGAGGCCATGATCGCGTCGATCTGCTGGCCGGTCAGCGACGGGATGATGCCGTCCCAGGCCACCGGTGTGATCGCGCAATCCAGCTCGGCTGCGGCGCAGACGGCGTTGATGATATCGATTTCCCAGCCGACCCAATTGCCCGAGCTTTCGGTCGAGGCGAACGGCGGATAGGGCTCGGCCGCGATGCCGATCTTGACCTGCTCGGCACTGGCTGTGCCGACGGCAAGGGTCGCTGCCGCAAGCGTAGCGGCAAGAATGGTCTTCAGTTTCATGAGAGTTCTCCCTGATTGGCTTTTTGTTTTCTGTTGAGCTGTGGTTCAGGAGACGGAGCTGAGGAACTGTTTCAACCGCTCCGACTTGGGGTTTTCAAAGACCTCGGCAGGTGGCCCCTGCTCTTCGATGCGGCCTTTGAACAGGTATACGACGTGGTTGGCCACTTCGCGTGCGAATTTCATTTCATGGGTGACCAGCAGCATGGTCCGCCCCTCGGCGGCAAGGTCGCGGATCACGGTCAACACTTCGCCCACCAGTTCCGGATCCAGCGCCGAGGTCGGCTCGTCAAACAGCATCGCCGAGGGATCTACCGCCAGGGCCCGGGCAATGGCCGCACGTTGTTGCTGGCCGCCGGACAGGAAGGCGGGAAAGGCGTCTTCCTTCTCGGCCATGCCGACGCGGGCCAAAAGCTCGCGCGCACGGGTCACGGCCTCGGCGCGCGGGGTCTTCAGCACATGAACCGGCACCTCGATGATGTTTTCCAGAAGGGTGCGGTGGGTCCAAAGGTTGAACTGTTGAAACACCATGGCCAGCCGGGTGCGGATGCGCTCGATCTGGCGCCGGTTCGCGGCGGTGCCATCGGCGCGCATCGCGATCTCTTCGCCGCCGATCACGATCTGGCCCGAACTGGGCGTTTCCAGAAAGTTGATGCAACGCAGCATGGTCGATTTGCCCGAACCTGAGCCCCCGATGATGGCAACCACATCGCCCTTGTTGGCGGTCAGGGAGACACCTTTCAAAACCTCCACCGAGCCAAAGGACTTGTGCAGGTCGGTGACGCGAATGGCCTCCTCACGCGCGTCTTCGGTGGCGGCTGACGTCGCAGCAGCGGATGGATGCATTTCGCGGCTTCCTCGTTTTCGTCTTGTAGTAATGCGGAACTGTCGTAATTATGCAAGTGTATAATTTTAGCAGACGTCAGGAAACACCCGTGGCCGAGGAACGCCGTAAATTTAAGCGAGAGAGCGCGCAGGCCCGCCGCGAGGCGTTGATTTGCGCCACGCTTGAACTGGTGGCCGAGCATGGCGTGCGTGGGGCAACGGTGCGGGGCATCGCCGAGCGGGCCGATGTGACACAGGGCCTGATCCGGCACTACTTCAGCTCGAAAGAAGACCTGATCACCGCCGCCTATGAATACCACATGACCCATATGACCGACCTGACCGAGGCCCCGGCCAGCCAGCTTCAGGGCACGGCGCGGGATCGGCTGGTGGCCTTTGTCGAGGCCTCCCTGACCGCGCCGGTGGTGGACCCGCAGTCGATCGCGCTTTGGGCGAGCTTTCTGAACAAGGTGCAGAATGACCCGGCCATGAAGGCCATCCACGCGCGCACCTATGCGGATTTCCGGGACCGGCTTGAGGCTTTGATCGCGGCCGCGCTTGGCGAGGCCGGACAGGTGACCGAGGCCGGGCAACTGCGGCACCTCGCAATTGCCTGCAACGCCGTGATTGACGGTCTGTGGCTTGAGGGTGGCGCGCTGCCCGATGCCTTTGAGCCCGATGAATTGCCGAAAATCGGCCTGATCTCTGTCGGGGCGATCGTCGGTTTGAACCTGACACACTCTTCGTGAGAAACAAGAAGGCCGATCTGCCATGAAGACAACGGATGTGACTGCGCGTTTGGCGGGGCTTGGCGGTGCCAAGTGGGAAGTCCATATCAAGGCGCGCGCCTTGGCTGCGGCGGGGGCGGACCTGATCGACATGACCATCGGGGAGCCGGATGTGCCGGTTCCGCAGGAGATGCTGGATCGGGCCACGGCGGCGATGATGGCTGGGCGCACCGGCTATTCGGACGGCCGTGGCGAGATGAACCTGCGCACCGCCTTGGCCACGGATTATACCCGGCGCAGCGGCCGCGAGATCAACCCGGACCAGGTTCTTTGCTTCCCGGGCACGCAGACGGCGCTGTTTTCGGTCATGATGGGCGTGGCGCAGCACGATGACGAGGTTCTGGTGGGCGATCCGATGTATGCCACCTATGAGGGTGTCATTCGCGCCAGCGGGGCCAAGATGGTGCCGGTGCCCCTGCGCCCGGAACACGGTTTCCGTATGCAGGCCAAGGACATCGCGGCGCGGATCACCCCGCATACCCGGGCGCTTCTTTTGACAACGCCGCACAACCCCACCGGTGCCATTCTTACGGCCCAAGACCTCGCTGCAATCGGGGACCTGGCGCTGGCGCATGACTTTTGGATCATCTCGGACGAGGTCTATGCGGATCTTGTCTATGAGGGGGCGCAGTTCGCCTCTCCGCTTGCGCAGGAACAGCTGGCGGATCGGGTGGTCGTGGTTTCCTCGATCTCGAAATCCCACGCCGCGCCGGGGTTCCGCAGCGGCTGGTGCGTGTCCTCCAAGGTATTCTGCGACGCGCTGCTGCCGTTTTCCGAAACCATGCTGTTTGGCAACCAGCCCTTCATCGCGGACATGACCGCCGAGGCGGTGACCAAGGGCTCTCCGGTGGCGGCTGGCATGGCTGCGCGGTTCGCGGCCCGGGCCGAACGGCTGGAGACGCGTCTGCACGCGCAAACTAAGCTGCGAGTCCATCGGCCCAAGGCTGGCATGTTTGCCATGCTCGATGTGTCTTTGACCGGGATGGATGGGTTTGCCTTTGCCATGGATCTTTTGGAGAAGTCCGGTGTCGCGGTCATGCCCGGCGCCTCTTTCGGGGAGAGCTTGACGAACTGGGTGCGTCTGGCCTTGACGATCCCGGATGACGATTTTGACAAGGCCCTGACCCGTATCATCACCCATGTGCAACAGGCCGCAGCGGTGCCCGCATGAGCACGGTCGGGGAACAGCTGGTCGCGGCGCTGAAGGCGCGCGGGGTCGAGGTGGTTTTCGGCATTCCCGGGGTCCATACGGTCGAGCTGTATCGGGGGCTGGCCCGATCTGGCATCCGCCACGTCACCCCGCGCCATGAACAAGGCGCAGGGTTCATGGCGGACGGCTATGCGCGCGCCAGTGGCAAGCCCGGCGTGGCCTTTGTCATAACCGGGCCGGGGCTGACCAACGCGCTGACGCCGATGGCGCAGGCGCGGGCGGACTCGGTGCCGATGCTGGTGCTGTCCGGGGTCAATGCCTCGGGCACGCTAGGGCAGGGGATGGGGCATCTGCACGAACTGCCCGACCAACACGGGCTGGCCCGGTCGGTGGCGCTGGTGTCCGAGCATGTGGCGCGCCCACAGGATCTGAACAGCGCGCTCGATCGCGTCTTTGCCTCCTTCACCACGGGCCGTCCGGGGCCGACCCACATTCAGGTGCCTTTGGACGTTGCCGGGGCAGAGGGCGTTGCCCCCTCGGCCCCCGTAGCGGCGCCGACGCCCAAGGTCTCTGACGAAGAGATCGCCGAGGCGGCCCGCAAACTGACTGCAGCCAAACGGGTTGTCATCCTCGCAGGCGGGGGGGCGAGCAAGGCGGCCCCTGACGTGCAAGATCTGGCCGAGCGGCTGGATGCGCCGGTGGTGCAGACGGTGAACGCACGGGGCATCCTGTATAGTCATGACCTGTCCGTGCCCGCGAGCCCAAGCCTGCAGGCCGTGCGGGATCTGATCGAGGCGGCGGACATCGTTCTGGCGCTTGGCACTGAGCTGGGGCCGACCGACTATGACATGTATGCCACCGGCACCATGGCACTGATGCCCGAGCTGATCCGCGTGGATCTTTGTGCCGCGCAATTGGCACGTCACGCGGCCGCGCTCGCGCTTCATGGTGCGGTCGGGCCGTTCGTGCGCTCCTTGCTTGCGGTTTTGCCCGATGCGGCGAAATCCGCCGGTGGCGCAATGCGCGCTGCAGCGGCGCGGGCCGCCGCCTGGGAAGAGATCGGCGCGGAGTATCGCGGCCAGGTCGAGATCGTGAATGCGATGCGCGATGCGCTGCCCGGTGCGTTGATGGTCGGCGACTCGGCGCAGCCGATTTATGCGGCCAATCTCTACTATGATCACGACCGCGCGGGCGGATGGTTCAATGCGGCGACAGGCTATGGCGCGCTTGGCTATGCGATTCCAGCGGCCATCGGCGCGGCGATTGCCAAACCGGGAACGCGGGTGATCTGTATCGTCGGGGACGGCGGCGCGCAGTTTTCCCTGCCCGAGATCATGGCCGCCGTGGATGAAAAGCTTCCGATCACCTTCGTGGTCTGGAACAACCACGGCTATCGCGAAATCGCCATGGCCATGCAGGACGTCGACGTCCCCGTCGTGGGCTGTGACCCGACGCCGCCCGATTTTGCGTTGACGGCGGCCTCTTTCGGGATCCCGCATCAGGCGGTTGGACCTGATCCCGCCGAGATTGCACAGGCCCTGCGCAAGGCCCCCGCTGACGGCCCTTCGATGATTGAAATCGCGGCACCTGTCTTTGTGCCCGCCAAGGATTGAGAGCGACCATGAGAAACCCGAGTTTCGAATTTGCCCGTGCCGTCACTCGCCGCCCCGCGGCCTCGATCGTGGAGGGTCTGCGGGCCAAGGACATCGGCACCCCCGATCTGCAGGGCATGCTGGCCGCCCATGACGCCTATGTGGCGGCGTTGCGCAGCACCGGGGCAGAGGTGACCGTGCTGGATGCCCTTGCGGCCTATCCGGATGCGCAATTCGTCGAAGACACGGCACTGTGCCTTCCGCAGGGGGCGATCCTGATGCGTCCCGGCGCCCCCAGCCGCGCGGGTGAGGTCGCTGAAATGGCCCCGACCCTGCGCGCGCTGTGCGAGGACGTGCGCGAAATCAGGGGCCCCGGCCATGTGGAGGGGGGCGATATCCTGGTCACGGGCAAGGAAATCCTGGTGGGCCGCTCGGATCGTACCGATGCGGAGGGCGTTGCCGAACTGGCCAAGATCGCGGCGGAATGGGGCCACACCCTGCGCGAGGTTTTTACCCCCGAGGGCGTGCTGCACTTCAAGACCGACTGCTCGCTGATGGACGGGGACACCATTCTGTCGACCAAACGGCTTGAGGCCTCGGGCTGTTTTGAGGGCTATCGCGTTTTGCATGTGCCCGAAGGGGAGGAAGCCGCGGCCAATGCGATCCGCTTCAACAATCTGGTGCTGATGGCCGACGGCTTTCCGCGCACCGCCGAGTTGCTGGACAAGGCCGGCTACGAGGTGGTGCAGATCAACAACCGCGATTGCGCCAAGCTGGACGGCGGCATGTCCTGCCTGTCGCTGCGGTTCTGATCGATCTGCCTGAGGGGCCCAACACCCGTCTCGCCATCGGGCGGACGGGTCTTGGCATTCCCGGGCGCGGGATTATTCCGAAGCCTTTTGCGGCGCGCATGCCGCTGATCAGGGGGATCTCTTCACGTCCTGCCTGATCGTACTGATCTGCCTTTCTGCCCCGTTTTTCTGACCACCGAGCATTTGAGCCCGAGAAAAATGGTCTTGCATGGCCGTAAAATAGATAGTAACTGATTACTAACAAAAGTGAAGATTGAAATGATCGCTGGACGAAAGACAGCAACCGGGCAGGGGTTGGAGCGTCTCAACGCGCCACCTTTCACGCTGTTTGCCCGTTCGCCCAACCGGCAGCACCACAGCCTGTTTGGTCCTGACTCAGAGGAAGCCCAGCCGTGAAAATACCGCATGGATTACGACTCGTTCCGCCAATCGCTATCGGGATTGGTCTCGCGGCATGGTTCGTCTCGACATCCGAGCCTCCGGGGCGGACGCAGGATGCAGAGCGCAGTGTGGTCGCCCGCACGATCACGGCCGAGGCCGTGTCGTTGCGGACGGTTGTGCGCGGTTATGGCGACGTCAAGGCGGCGCGCAGTTGGGAGGCAGTGGCCGAGGTTGCCGGCACCATCATCTGGCGTCACCCCGACCTCGACACGGGCAATATTCTGGCATCGGGCACAAAGGTGCTCAAGATCGATCCGACGGCATACGAACTGGCGGTGGCCGAGGCCGAGGCGGACCTGAAGGCGCTTGCGGCGGATCTGGCCCAGCTCGATGTCGATCAGGCCAATACCAGCCGTCTCGTGGCGCTGGAAGAGAGCCGCCAGCAGCTTGCAGAGGCCGAACTGGCGCGGGTGCGGGATCTGGTCGAGCGTGGCGTGGCGGCGCAATCTGCGCTCGATTCACAGGAACGCACCACGTTGCAGGTTCGTCGCGGTGTCGAGGAGTTGCGCAATGCCGCTGCGCTGATCCCGTCGCGGCGTGCCCGGCTCGACGCGCAGGTGGCGCGGAGCAAAGCGATTCTGGCCCGCTCACGTCGCGATCTTGAAAAGACGGATATTGTCGTTCCTTTTGATCTGCGGGTTGGCCGGGTCCACGTCGAACGGCATCAGTTCGTCGGCGTCGCTCAGCCGCTGGTTACCGCAGATGATATCAACCGGGTCGAGATCGCCGCACAGATCCCCGTGATGTCGTTCCGGCGCCTGCTGGGTGGCGCGGCGCAGGGCGACACGATGACGCTTTCGGATATGCCCGAACGCTTTGCACAGGTGTCCGCCGAGGTGCGGCTTGTCTCTGATCCGTCGCAAAGCTGGACCGGTCGTCTTGTGCGGGTGGAAAGCGCGCTCGACCCACAGGCCCGCTCCGTTCCCGCCGTGATCGAGGTGGACGCCCCCTATGCCGGGGCCAATCCGCCCCTGCGGTTGCCGCTGGTGCCCAACATGTATGTCGAGGTCGTGCTGATCGGACCGGACATGCCGGCACGCGTCACCCTGCCCGACAGTGCAATTCACGAGGGCGGTCTGGTCTATCTGCGCAACAGTGACGGCCGGCTTGAATTGCGCGACGTCACGGTCGCTTGGCGGCAGTCGGGGCAGGCGGTGCTGGCCGAGGGGGTGATCCCCGGCGAGGAGGTCATTCTGGACGATCTGATGCCGGCGATTCCGGGCCTGCGGGTCGATCTGGCGGGGGCGGCAAAATGATCCGTTGGTTCACCGAACATCCCACCGCAGCCAATCTGCTGATTGTGCTGATCTTTGCGGCCGGTCTCATGGCCGCCCCGACACTCAAGCGCGAGACATTTCCTGATTTCAGGGCGGTCGAGGCCGAGATCAGCGTCATTTACCGTGGTGCCACCGCTGAAGAGGTCGAGGACGCGATCTGCCGCCGCATCTGGGATGCCGTCGAAAGCGTCGAGAATCTGGAAGAATTGACCTGCAACGCGCAGGGCGGAATCGGGCGCGCCACGGCCACGATGGTGCCCGGCGGCGACAGCGCGCGGTTCGTGAATGATTTGCGCACCGAGGTGTCGGCGGTGGATGATTTCCCCGAGCAGGCCGATCCGGCCATCGTGCGGGAATTGCATCGCACCGACAACGTGACCTCTGTCGCCATTGCCGGCGATCTGCCTGCAGCGCATCTGGAACGCTATGCGGCGGGGCTTCAGGACAAGCTGTCGGCCCTTCCGGGGGTGGCAAAGGTCACGATGGCGGGGTTTGGTACACGGCAATTCCGCATCACGGTTCCGCGTGCGGTGATGGAACAGCACGGGCTGACGGTGACGGCGCTGGCCGCGACCATCGACGCGCAAAGTGTCGACCGGCCCCTTGGCAGTCTGGAGACCGACGAGCGCGAGATCAGCCTTCGCTTTACCGACGAGCGCCGCAGCGCGGCCGGGTTGGGGGCGCTTGTCGTGCTCTCCCAACCCAACGGTGCCGAGCTGACACTGAACCAGATCGCGACCATTTCCGAAAGCTATGCGCCGGAAGAGGAACGCGCCTTTCTTGATGGTCAGCGCGCGGTGTTCCTGCAGGTCGACAAGGCGCTGGGCGCGGACGCGCTGGAGGTCTTTGACAGCGTCGGGAAACTGGTCACGGACGAACGCGCGGCCCTGCCCGATGCGCTGCGGCTTGAGATCGTCAAGGATATGACCAGCATCGTGCGCGACCGCTTGGTCATGCTGGTGCAGAACGGGATCATGGGGCTGGCGCTGGTCATCGCGGTGATGAGCCTGTTTTTCCGCCCCGGTTTCGCGATCTGGGCCGCGATGGGGCTGCCGGTGGCGATCATGGGGGCCTTCGCGGCAATGGCGCTTCAGGGGCTGTCGCTGAACATGATGACCCTTGTCGCCCTTCTGATGGCGATCGGGATCGTGATGGACGATTCCATCGTGATTTCCGATTCCATCGCCGAGGCCGCAGCCCGCGGGGCCACCCGAAGCGAGGCGGCCATAATCGGCGCGCGCGCGGTGATGCCGGGGGTGCTGTCATCCTTTGCGACCACCATCGCGGTCTTCGGGCCGCTCGCCTTTCTTGCCGGGGATCTGGGCGCGGTTCTGGAGGTCGTGCCGCTGGTCCTGATCGCCGCGCTGGCAGCAAGCTTGGCCGAGGCGTTCTGGGTGCTGCCGCATCACTTGAGCCACGGGTTGAAGAGCGCGGACAAGCCGCCGTCACGGTTTCGCGTAGGGTTTGACGCCTGGTTCGAGCGGGTTCGCGAAAAGCGGGTCGGTGCCGCGGTCGATATGGCGATCCGCCACCGATACCTTGTCACCGGGGTGACGATCGCGGCGCTGATCGTGACCGTCGGATTGATGGCCGGCGGCTATCTCAAGCGCGAGGCGATCCCGGCCATCGACGGGGATGTGCTCGAGGCCCGGATCCTGATGCCGCAAGGCACACCGCTGACCCGGACAACCGAGGTGGTGGACCGGGTGACGGCGGCGCTGAAACAGGTCGACGCGACCTTCACGCCGGATCAGCCCGAGGGTGCGGCACTGGTGAAATCCGTGCAGGTCCGCTTCAACCACAATGCCACGGCGGGCGAGGCCGGGCCGCATGTCGCCACGATCAGCGCCGATCTTCTGAGCGCCGAGACCCGGACCGTGACGCTGGACGAGATCGTGACGCTGTGGCGCGAGGCGATCGGAGAGGTGCCCGGCGCATTGTCCATCTTGCTGACCGAGCCCAGTATCGGCCCGCAGGGGATCGCGATCGAAATCCGCCTGTCGGCACCAGACCTTGATGATCTGGCTGTCGCGGCCGAACGGTTGCTTGCCGAAACCCAAAGCTACGCCGGGGTCTTCAATGCCACCCACGACCTGCATCCGGGCAAGCCGGAGCTTCGGTTGCATCTGGCCGAGGGGGCGACCGGGCTGGGATTGAGCGCGCGCGACGTCGCGGATCAGGTCGGCGCGGCCTTTCTGGGCCGGGTCATATCGACGGTCCAGAAGGGGGACATCGCGCATGAGGTCGAGCTTGAGCAGTCGAGCGAAGATCGCGATTCCCGTGATGATCTGCGCGATTTCACCGTGACGCTGCGGGATGGACAACAGGTGCCGCTGTCGACCGTGGCCGTTGTCGAGGAGGCGCGCGGCTGGTCCTCCATTACCCATGTCGACGGGCAACGCACGGTCACCGTTCAGGCCGACGTCGATACAAGGATCGGCAACGCCGATGCCATCGTGTCCGAGCTGAAAACCGGTTTCCTGCCCGGATTGGCGGCCGCGACGCCCGGGCTGCAGTTCGAGATCGGCGGGCAAAGCGCCAATTCGGCGGAAACCGTCGCGTCGATCCTGCGCGGTTTCCTGATCGGGTTGGTCGGAATCTATGTGGTTCTGTCGTTCCAGTTTCGCAGCTACGTCGAGCCGGTGATCGTGATGGTGTCTATCCCGCTGGCCTTCATCGGCGTGGTTCAGGGCCATCTGCTCATGGGGTACAACATCTCGATGCCGTCGCTGATCGGTGCCGCGTCGCTGGCCGGGATCGTGGTGAACAACGCGATCCTGCTGGTGCAGGTTGTCAAGCAGCACGCTGGCGAGGGAATGGATCTGGCGCGGGCGGCCGGGCAGGCCAGCCGCGAGCGGTTCCGCCCGATCCTGATGTCGGTCTCGACGACGATGATGGGGCTGGTTCCGCTGTTGATGGAAACCAGTACGCAGGCGCAGACATTGAAGCCGCTGGTGATTTCGGTGGTGTTCGGCCTGTTCTCGTCAACCCTTCTGGTCCTGATCGTCCTGCCTGCCTTTTACGCCATCCTCGGCGATCTGGGGCTGGCTCAAATCCAGAAGACGTCCACCGAAACGCCGGTTCGCGGCAAAAAACTTATGTAAAACAGGGAGGAGAAGATCATGCCGGGTGAAATCATCTGCGGGGGGCATTCGAGAAAGGCGCGACAGGGCTTACCCTTCAAATCAAGCGCGGCGGGTCGATTGCGCAAAGGCCGGGGGGACGAAGGGAACACCGCCGCCCTGGCGCGCTGTGTGAAAACCGCGACCCTGGCTGTCGCGATCCTGGTCGCCTTCTGCGTGGAGGGCAATGCGCAGGACCTTCTTTCGGGGCCGGACATCCAGTCGCGGATCGTCGGCCACAGCTTTCACGGCAAGAAAGGGATCATGTCGGTGTCCTTGCTCTATGCCGAGGATGGCACCGTGACCATGAAGGCACCGATGGGCACAGGGGCGGGAACCTGGGCGCTGTCGGACAACCGGTTGTGCGTCAAGATGCTTACCGGTCCGCGCAAGATGGACGACTGCCTGACGTTCACCCGCCAGTCCGACGGAACCTATCGCGCCTCGAACGGTATGCGGCTGACACCGGCCGAGTGAGGCGCGCGCGACGGGGCGGCGGGGGCCCGTTCGGTTAGTCTCGCCGCAACCTGTCGCCTAGGCGGGCCGTGTCGGCTGCCGTGTTTTCGAAAAGCGCCGCCTTCAGCCGTTGTGCGATACGCTCGGCCCGGGTCACCAGGTAATTCGCCGCTTCGGGCGTCGGGGCCGTTTCTTCAAGCGTGGCGCGAAACAGCTCAAGCCAGCGGTCAAAATCCTCGCGCCGCAGCCCGGGCAGGTTGCGATGCACCGCGACCAGCTTTTCGGTAGAGCCGCCATCGTGCACCGCGACGTCAAGCCAGAAGGCCCGCATCCGTTCCACCTGCGCGCGCCGATCCTGCGTCGTCTTTCCCTCGAACACCCGGCACAGCTGTTTGTCGGCGCGGATGCGGGCGACGAAGAAATCGAGCATTCGGGACAGGTACGCCCGATCGATCCCGATGATTTCGACCGCCTGTTTGAGCTGGCCACACTTTCGGTCTGGAACAGCCTGTTCGGGATTGAAACGATCCGACATTCAGCGCCTCCCTCGCAATCATTCGGTTGCCGGGGTTTCGGGCCGGGCGGCGCTGATGACCTCGTCCTCCTCGTCATCAACGCCGCGACCCCCGCGATGCGCGGGACATTTTGGGGCATGTCGCCGCGACCGCGGATCTCACTTGGGACGTGTCCCTGAGAGCCAGTTCACCGCCCAGAGCGCAGGGCATACGGTGCCAGCCACTCGAACGGGGGCAGTTTCAGCGTGGGGCTCGCCCGCCGCCCTGTGCTGCATCAAAACCGGGTTTTTCCTTGCGCCGCGCCACGGTGACGATGAGGACCCAGACAGCCGTACGCAGGCCCATCGCCCCGACGGTGCGAACCTCGTAGGCACCGCCAAGCGCCACATGCACCCAGAACGCGATCATCACCAAGGCCGTGGTGACAAGGATCGCGATCGAAAGGCGCACCGCCCAATGCCGTTGCAGGAAAAGGCCGATGCCAGCGCCGACATAGGCGAAGCCAGCCAGAAAATTGAACCACAGCACAAACGGAACCGCATTCCCGACCGCAGCGCGCGCCGCAGCGTCCCCGAAAAGCGCCCGCCCGCCCGAGGCGACAGTCAGCAGCCCGAAGGCGATGGCAACCGTCGCCGCGACCCTCAATCCCCACCGTCTGTTTTCCATGGTTTGATCCTTTTTTTGCAGGCCGGTCCGGCAAATGCAGGCCGTCTATTTCTGAAATATGTAGGTGCCGGGCGCATCCGCGTGCGGCGCTTGCCCCTTGCGACCCATGGGCGGCGGAGCGGTTTCAGCACCGGAGCGGTCGGCGAGCCACCCGGTCCAGGCGCTCCACCAGGACCCGTCCTGTTCCGGTGTGGTCTGGATCCATCTTTCGGGATCCATGTGCAGATCGGTGGCCTTGCGGCTGCGGACCCGGAAGCTTCGGCGCGGGTGGCCCGGCTCGGACAGGATACCGGCGTTATGGCCGCCGCTGGTCAGCGCGAAGGTCACATCGGTGTCGCTGAGCATGTCGATCTTGTAAACCGACTGCCACGGCGCAACATGGTCCTTGGCCGTTCCCACGGCAAAGACAGGTACGCGGATGTCAGAGACGTGGATTGGCCGATCTTCCACCCGGAAACGTCCCTCGGCCAGATCGTTGTTCAGATAAAGCTTGCGCAGATACTCCATATGCATCCGGTAGGGCATGCGTGTCGCATCCGCGTTCCAGGCCATGAGGTCGCTCGCTGCTGCTCGCTCTCCCATCAGGTAGTCGCGCACCATCCGGGACCAGATCAGGTCGTTTGATCGCAGCATCTGAAAGGCGCCGGCCATCTGTGTCGTATCCAGATAGCCCTGCTTCCACATCACGCTGTCGAGAAAGGCGAGTTGGCTTTCGTTGATGAAAAGCCCCAGTTCGCCCGGCTCGGTGAAATCGACCTGGCTGGCCAGAAGCGAGAGCGAGCTCAGCCGGTCGTCGCCGTCGCGCGCCATCGCGGCCGCCGCGATCGACAACAGCGTGCCGCCCAGACAGTAGCCCACACCATGAACCTTCTGGTCCGGGACGATCCCGCCGATTGCCTCCAGCGCCTCCATCACCCCAAGACGCCGGTAATCGTCGAGCGACAGATCGCGATCCCCCACGTCAGGGTTTTTCCACGAGATGACAAAGACCGTGTGGCCCTGTTCGACCAGATACCGCACCATCGAATTCTGCGGCGAGAGGTCAAGGATATAGTATTTCATGATCCAGGCCGGGACGATCAGGATCGGCTCGGGGCGTACGGTGTCCGTGAGTGGGGCGTACTGGATGAGCTCGATCAACTGATTGCGATAGACGACGCTGCCTTTCGTCACCGCCACGTCCCGGCCCGGCAGGAAAGAGTCGGCGCTCTCTTGCGCCGCTCCGGTCAGCGATTTCTGTGTGTCCTGCAGGACATTCTGCATCCCGCGGACAAGGTTCATGCCGTAACTCTCACGGGTCTTTTTCAGGACCTCCGGATTCGTCCAGGGGAAATTGGACGGGGCCATCGTGTCGAGCATTTGGCGGGTCAGGAACTGCAATTCGCGTTCATGCTGTGCCGTGACCCCGGGCACGTCCGTGACGACCTGGTGCCACCATTGTTGTTGCAGCAGGAACCCCTGCTGGAGCAGGTTGAAAGGCCGCATCTGCCAGGCATTGCCCTTGAAACGATCGTCCTGCGGCAGCGCGTCGATGCAGGGGGCCACGGTGTTGGCCGAGGCCGTCGATTTCATCGCATAGCGCGTAAAGCGGCGACCCTTTTCCGCGGCCTTTTCCACGAGGCCCAGCCGCTTGCCCGGCGCGGCCATCATATGCGTCGACCAATCGACCCAGGCGTTCATCAGCGCGGCAGGCGAAAGCCCGTGCGTCAGGCGCGACAGCCCGACCTGTGTCGCATGATCAAGGGCGTCACGAACGGCTGCGGCTGAATCGTGGCACGCACCGGCATCCGCAACCTGCGTCACGGGGGCGGTGTCGCGTTCGACACCGGACCCCGCTGCCGGGGGGGCATCCGCCGTTGGGAGACGCGATGCGCGCTCCTCAGCAGGGGTTCCCCCGTTGGACGCTCGCGCAGGGTGCGGGGTCCGCAGTTTCACCACCTGGTTTTCAGCATTCGGCTCCATGGACCCTCCTTGATGTTCCAACTGGCCATTCCGAGAGGAAAGCCATTTCCACTAGCGGACCTCTTCGAATCAAGATAGTAATCAATTACTATATTAAATCAAGCCATGACGCTCGGTAACGAAATTGAGCGCCGTCCCCGCCTCTGGTATCAAGGTAAGGGTGGCTCTCGAAACAAAGAGATGGAGATGTGTAGTGGTGCGGACCAGAGCAAAGAAAATCCCGGCAGAGGAACGCCGGAACGTCACCGTCGAGGCGGTCATCGATCTTGCCGGCTCCACGAACCCGGATTCCATAACCACTGCTGCTATCGCCGAACACATGCACCTGACGCAGGGCGCGATCTTTCGCCATTTTCCCAACAAGGACGCGATCTGGACGGCGGTCATTACCTGGGTGTCAAAGACCCTGATGGCCCGGATCGAACGTGCCGCCAAGGACGCCGAGACGCCACTTGAAAAAATGGAGTCGATGTTCATGGCGCACGTCAGCTTTGTGGCTGACCACCCCGGCGTTCCGCGCATGCTGTTCGGGGAACTTCAGAATGCGCGAAAGACGCCCGCCAAGAGCCTGGCGCAAAACATGATGAAACAATACGCGGCCCGCTTGGGTGAATTGATCGCGGCTGGCAAGGCGTGCAAGGAATTGCGCCCAGATCTGGACGAGGGGGCGGCGGCGACGTTGTTCGTCGGCACCATTCAGGGCTTGGTCATGCAATCGTTGATTGCTGGCGACATGGGGCAAATGCAGCTCGACGCGCCGCGGGTTTTTGCGATTTATCTGCGTGGTATCTCGATGCCTCATGACATCAAGGCATAGGAGAAAGGGCATCACGAGGGCCCGCTTTCTCAAGGCGATAGCCGGGGCTTCTGACCAGATTGCCCCCGACCTGCAAGGCAACGAACTGGCCAGCCTAGAATGAGGCGCTGAAGTCGTGCGGTTTGCTGACGATCCCCGGATCGGAAACACAGGCTTGCATGTGTCAAGGGGGGGCGATTCCGAAATGACGCGAGCGCCAAAGCCGATTGGCACGCGGCGCACAGTCAGGCCACTGCCGGGCAGTGCAGGAGATTTCCGTCACAGCCGGGGGCTTGTCGGCATCTTTCGTCACAGAACGGCTTGGCGCGGGTTTGGTGCTGAAATTATGGGCGGATCTCGGCGTGCTGGCTGGGTAAATGTAAAATCGCTTTGACAATCCGTGCAACCTTTGGTCTTTTTGGGACACATGGTGGATTGATCCGCCGATGGCATTCGCGCCCCGCTCACCCCCTACAGGGTGTCGGGGTTTTTTGTTTTTGAAGGGACCGACATGGAGCGCTTCGACCTTGGTCTCGTGTTTTCGACCACGGGGCCGTATGCCGCCTTGGGTCGGGCTGCGCGTGCCGGAGCCGAGCTTGCGATCGCAGATCTGGCGCGTGACGGCGTGGCCCAGATTACGCCGGTGGTCTGCGATCCGGCGGGCCGTCCCGATGCTTATGAGGCCATGACCCGCGATGTTCTTGAACAAGGGGTGTCGCATGTGGTCGGTGCGATCACCTCATGGAGCCGCAAGGACATGATCCCGGTGCTGGAACGCTATGGGGCGCTTTTATGGTATCCTTGCCCCTATGAGGGATTCGAGAGCAACGATCACGTGATCTACATGGGGGCGGCGCCAAACCACCATATGATCCCGTTGCTCGATAGAATGCTGGCCGCTGGCGTGCGCCGCGCCTATCTTCTGGGATCGAACTATGTCTGGGGGTGGGAGACTCTGCGCCTTGCCCGCGCGCGCCTGTCCGAGGCCGGGGTGGAAATTGTCGGAGAGCGCTATGTGCCGCTGGGCGAGACCGATTGCACCTTGGCCCTGTCCGAAATCGCGGAGCATGGCGTGGACATGGTCATCAACTCCCTGATCGGGCCGTCGAACGTCGCGTTCATGCACGGATTGCCTGCGCAGGGCCGCCCCGAAGTGGTCTCCTGCAACCAGTCCGAGGCGGATCTGGAGGCGCTGGGCCAAGCTGGCGACGGGCTGGTTTCGGCCGGCACCTATTTCGAGGAGTTGGGGCCGCAGGATTTCGTTCGACGCGCCGCCAAGGTGGCGCCGAATGGGCGGTGCTCGTCCTTTTTTGCCACGACCTATGCCAGCGTCTGCATCCTTGCGCAGTCGATCAAGCGCGCAGGGAGCGCTGCCCCCAAGGCGGTCTTTCGCGCCGCTTGCGCGGGGCCGCACGACACTGTTCTGGGGACGGTTCGGATCGATCCGATGACTCGCCACGCCGCACTGACCCCACATATTGCGCGCGCCAAACAAGGGCGGTTCCACCTGATCGCCTCGTCCGAGGGGCCCATCATCGCTGATCCGTACCTGACCAGCGTGCAGCCCGTGCGTGGCGGCCCAAGAGAAACGCCCAGCCTGAGGATCGTGAAATGACCTATAGCTTTGTCGGCAAGACAGGCATTGTCCTGCATCCCAGCGCCGAGATGCGCGAGCAACTGGTCCGGCGGCTGGCGACCTACGGGATCCGCGCCCAAGGGCGATGGCCCGAACTTGAGCCCGGCGAAACGGAAGCCGATCTGCTGGTGGTTGACCTTGACCGCGCCGAGGACGGGCAATTCCCTTGGCCGCCGCAGGCAGCGCCGATGCCGGTGTTGGGGCTGATCGGCTCTGAAACCCCCGGCCGTCTGGAGTGGGCGATCCGGCAGGGGCTGGACGCTTTCCTGCCCATTGGCGCGACGGCGAACCTGTATTCGGCGTTGGTGTTGGGCTTTGCCCGCTATGACGAACGCTGCGAGACGCGCCGCAGAGAGGCCGAGAGCGCACGGCGCGCGTCGCTGCGGCTGGACCTGCTGCGCGCGGTAATCTCCATCATGCAGGCCGAGGGCATCGACGAGGCCCGGGCGCTGAAAAAACTGCGCGCCTTCGCCATGGTCGAGCGCGTGGCGTTGGAGGATGCCGCAACGCTTTATCTCTCCAGCCCGGCCAAGCGCGGGAAGGCAAAAGCATGACCTCGGCGACCGATACGACGCCCGCGCCCAAGACCTCGCGAAAGGGAGTTCGCATTCTGCAGGATCTGCTGACGCGCCCACGTGCGGCCTTTGGCCTGTTCATTATCGTGCTGATGGTGGGGGCGGCTGTGTTCGCGCCTTGGATCATGCCGCATGACCCGTTCGAGCAGAGTTTCGACGGTCTCAGCCTGGTTGGTGCGCCGCTGCCGCCCGGGGGCGATTTCCTTTTGGGCACCGACCTTCTGGGCCGCGATCTGGCGTCCCGGCTGATCCTTGGCACGAGGACCTCCCTGATCATCGGGGTGCTCGCCAATGGCATCGCGATCCTGCTGGGGGCAGGTGTGGGCATCACCGCTGGATATTTCGGGGGCTGGGTGGGCGCGATCCTGATGCGCTTTACCGATTTGATGATGGCCTTTCCGGCGCTGTTGCTGGCGATTGTTCTGGCGGCGATCTTCCAGCCTTCGCTGCTGATCGTGGCGCTGGTGATCGCGATGGTGAACTGGGTGCAGATGGCGCGCGTGATCTATACCGAGACGCGCAGTCTGGCCGAGCGCGACTTTATCACGGTGCAGCGCGCGCTGGGGGCAGGGCATCTGCGGATCCTGCTCAAGCATCTGTTGCCGCATCTGCTCTCCTCCATCGTGGTGTTCGGCACGCTGGGGATCTCAACCACCGTGCTGCTGGAGGCGACGCTGAGCTTTCTTGGCGTCGGGGTCCAACCGCCGATGCCGAGTTGGGGGAATATCATCTTCGAAAACCAGACCTATTTCTCGACGGCGCCTTGGCTGGTGTTCATCCCCGGTAGCGCCATCCTTCTGCTGGCGCTGGCCTTTAACCTGGTGGGGGATGCGCTGCGCGATATCCTCGATCCGACGTTGAAAGGACGCCACTGATGTCGGCCTATCTTGTCCGTCGCCTGTTCGAAAGCGCCTTGATCCTGATCGGGATCACACTGGTGACCTTCGTTCTGCTTTACCTTGTCCCTGCCGACCCGGCGCGGCAGATCGCGGGGCGGTCCGCCACCGTCGAGACGGTGCAGAACATCCGCGACCAGTTGGGTTTGAACGATCCCTTTTTCCTGCAGTACTGGCGGTATCTGACCGCGCTGTTTCAGGGCGATATGGGGCGCAGCTATCTCCAACGTGCCGAGGTGTCCGAGTTGATCGCCACGCGCCTTCCGGCATCGCTGTTGTTGATGGTCGCGGCCATCGTGACGGAATTGGCGTTCGGCCTGACCATCGGTATCGTCGCCGCCCTGCGCCGCAACAAGCCGGTCGATCACGGGCTGATGATCTTCAGCTTCGTGTCGATTTCGGCCCCGCAATTCGTGATCGGCATCCTGTTGCTTTACGTCTTCGCGGTGAAGCTCGGCTGGTTCCCGATCGGCGGCTACGGCACCTTTGCCCATGTGGTGCTGCCGGCCGTGACGCTCGGGTTTCTCGGGGCCGGGTGGTACAGTCGGATGATGCGCTCAAGCGTGATCGACGTCCTGGGGCAAGACTTTGTACGCACCGCGCAGGCCAAGGGGTTGGGCAAGGCCCGCATCATCCTGCGGCACGTTCTACCCAACGCCATCCTGCCGATCATTGCCATGATCGGTATCGACATCGGGCTGTTCATGTCCGGCATCGTCGTGGTGGAAAGCGTGTTTGGTTGGCCCGGGATCGGCCAACTGGCCTGGCAGGCGATTCAGCGTGTGGATATCCCCGTCATCATGGGCGTGACCATGGTTTCGGCGACCGCGATCGTTCTGGGCAACCTTCTGGCCGACCTTGTCGCGCCACTCGTCGATCCCCGAATCAAGATGAAATAGAAACCAACAGAGGACTGATAACATGAGAAAAATTCTTTTGTCCGGTGTCGCTGGGCTGGCTCTGACCGCCCAGATGGCAACCGCCGAAGTGGACGAAAATGCACCCATGGGCGGGTCCATGATCGTCACCTACAAGGATGACGTGGCCACGCTGGACCCGGCCATCGGGTACGACTGGCAGAACTGGTCGATGATCAAATCGCTCTTTGACGGGCTGATGGGCTATGCGCCGGGCACCACCACGCTGCGCAACGAGTTGGCCAGCAGCTATACCATCTCCGAAGATGGTCTGACCCACATCTTCAAGCTGAAGGACGGGATCAAGTTCCACAACGGGCGCGAAATCGTCGCCTCGGATGTGAAATTCTCTCTTGACCGTGTCACCAACCCCGAGACGCGCTCGCCCGGCGCCGGGTTCTTTGGCATGATTGCCGGCTTCGATGACTGGAGCGCGGGCAATGGCGAGGGCCTGTCCGGCGTCAAGGTGATCGACGACAAGACCGTCGAGATCACCCTGTCGCGCCCTGACGCCACCTTTGGCCACGTCATGGCGCTGAACTTTGCCTCCATCGTCCCGAAAGAAGCGGTCGAAGCCTCGGGCGAAGATTTCGGGCGTGAACCGGTCGGGTCGGGGGCGTTCAAACTGGCAGAATGGTCGCCGGGTCAGCGCGTGGTGTTCGAGCGGTTCGAAGACTATCACCGCGCAAACCTGCCCAAGCTGGATCAGGTGACCTTCGAGATTGGCCTTGAGCCGACCGTGGCGCTGTTGCGTCTGCAGCAAGGGCAAGCGGATATTCCCGGTGACGGCATTCCGCCGGCGCAGTTCCTGCAGGTCATGAATGATCCGGCGCAAAAGGCGCATGTGATCGAGGGCGGTCAGTTGCATACCGGCTATATCACCCTGAATACACAGATGGCCCCGTTCGACAATGTCGCCGTGCGCAAGGCCGTGAACATGGCGATCAACAAGGACCGGATCGTCAAGATCATCAACGGTCGCGCCGTGCCCGCGAACCAGCCGCTGCCGCCCACCATGCCGGGCTATGCCGATGACTATGAAGGCTATGCCTTTGACCCGGCCAAAGCCAAGGACATGCTGGCTGAAGCAGGCTTTGCCGACGGGTTCACCACCGAACTTTATGTGATGAACGTGGATCCCAATCCGCGCATCGCACAGGCCATCCAGCAGGATCTGAAGGAAATCGGGATCACCGCCGAAATTCGCAACCTTGCGCAGGCCAATGTCATCGCCGCAGGCGGCGAGGCGGATCAGGCCCCGATGATCTGGTCCGGTGGCATGGCATGGATCGCGGATTTCCCCGATCCGTCCAACTTCTACGGCCCGATCCTTGGCTGCGCCGGTGCGGTGCAGGGCGGCTGGAACTGGTCGTGGTACTGTAACGAGGACCTGGACGCTCGTGCAGCCGAAGCCGACGCCATGACTGGCGAGGCCAATGCGGCGGCGCGTATCGAGGCGTGGAAATCCATCTATCTCGACGTGATGGAGGATGCGCCCTGGGTGCCCGTGTTCAACGAGCAACGCTTCACCCTGACCTCGGGCAAGGTCGCCGGCGACGCCAGCCTGTTCGTCGACCCGGTCCATATCCCGGTCAACTATGACTACATCTATTCGAAGGAAGCAGAATAACCATGTGTCAGCACTGTGATTACACGATCCACGGTGCACACCATCACGGGTGGGACAATTCGCTCCCACCCGTCGAAACGGTGGCCCCCGGATCACGCCTGCACTTTCAATGTCTCGACAGTTCGGGCGGGCAATTCAACAAGGGCAGCACCAGCGCGGATGTGCCCGGTCTGGACTTCTCCAAGATCAACCCGGTGACCGGGCCGGTCTATGTGGATGGGGCCAAACCCGGCGACGTGCTGAAGGTCAAGATCGAAGCCTTCCACCCCTCGGGCTTTGGCTGGACCGCGAATATCCCCGGTTTTGGCCTGTTGGCGGATCAGTTCACCGATCCTTACCTGAAGATCTGGGACTATAATCCTGAAACGCTGGCGCCGTCGCTGTTTTCCGATATCGCCAAGGTGCCGCTGAAACCTTTTGCCGGCACCATCGGTCTTGCCCCGGCTGAGCCCGGGCTTCATTCGGTCGTGCCGCCCCGGCGCGTGGGGGGCAATCTGGACATCCGCGATCTGGCGGCCGGCACCACGCTGTACCTGCCGGTCGAGGTTGAAGGCGCCTTGTTCTCGGTTGGGGACACCCATGCCGCGCAAGGTGACGGTGAAGTTTGCGGCACCGCCATCGAAAGCCCGATGGATGTGGAGGTGACGCTGGACGTGATCAAGGGCGAAAAGCTTCTCTTTCCGCGCTTTTCAACGCCGGGGCCGGTGACACGGCACCTGGACGCAAAGGGCTACGAGGTCACCACCGGGATCGGCAATGACATGATGCAGGCGGCCAAGGATGCGCTTGCGGCCATGGTTGATCTGCTTGGTCGGACCAAGGGGATGTCGGCAGAGGACGCCTATCTGTTGTGTTCCGTTTGTGGCGATCTGCGGATTTCCGAGATCGTGGACATGCCGAACTGGGTGGTCAGCTTCTACTTCCCCAACGTGGTGTTCGAATGAACCAACCGGTGCTTACGGTGCGCGACCTGAGTGTTCAGGTCGCCACCCCCTCGGGCGCGAAGATGGTGCTTGAGGGGCTGTCCTTTGATCTGCGCGCGGGGGAGACGCTGTGCCTTGCGGGCGAAAGCGGATCCGGCAAGTCGATGACCGCGCTGGCGATCATGGGGTTGCTGCCGAAACCGATGTGCCGGATCGCCGGTGGTTCGGTCAAGCTGGGCGAAACCGAACTGGTCGGCCTGTCTGATGCCGGCTATCGCCAAATCCGCACCGCGCGGGTGGCGATGATCTTTCAAGAACCGATGACCTCGCTCAATCCGCTGATGACGGTTCAGCAGCAGTTGAGTGAAACGCTTCTGGAACATGGAGCCTGTACGCGGGCCGAGGCGCCGGGGCGCGCATTGCAGCTTTTGCGTGATGTGCAACTGACTGAACCGGACCGCCGTTTGAAGCAGTATCCGCACGAATTGTCCGGTGGGATGCGCCAGCGAGTGATGATCGCCATCGCGCTGGCCTGCGACCCCGAGGTGCTGATCGCGGACGAACCGACGACAGCGCTGGATGTGACGGTGCAGGCCGAGATCCTCGATCTGATCCGGGACTTGCAGCGCGATCACGGCACGGCCGTTCTGATGATTACGCACGATATGGGGGTCGTGGCCGAAATGGCGGACCGCGTCGTGATCCTGCGGCATGGCTGCGAAGTGGAAAGCGCGCCGGTTCGGGATCTTTTTGCGGCGCCGCAAAGCGCCTATGCGCAAGAGCTTCTGGCCGCTGTGCCGCGCCTTGGCAGTGCGCCGCCGCGCCCGGCAAAACCACAGGGACCAACCGTTCTCAAGGTGGATGATCTGACGGTGCGCTTCGACGTGACCGGCGGCCTTCTCAACCGTGTGACAGCGCGGGTTCATGCAGTCGAGGGGGTGTCGTTCGATATCCGGGCTGGCGAGACACTGGCGCTTGTCGGCGAATCCGGCTGCGGCAAATCCACCATCGGCAAGGCGCTGCTGGGACTGGTCCCGTGGCAGGGCTCGGTTCTGGTCAATGGTCGCCAGACGCGCGGCATGGGACCGGCCCGGCTCAAACCTGTGCGCCGTGACATCCAGATGGTGTTTCAGGATCCCGGGGCATCGCTGGATTCGCGGATGACGGTGGGGGATCAGGTGGCTGAACCGCTGTTGATCCATGGTCTGGCGTCAGGATCTGAACTGACGGACCGCACCGAACATTTGTTCCGGCGGGTCGGCCTGTCACCCGACATGATGGCGCGCTATCCGCATGAATTTTCGGGCGGGCAACGCCAGCGCATCAACATCGCGCGGGCCCTGTCGCTGTCGCCCAAGCTTATCGTCGCCGATGAAAGCGTTTCGGCTCTGGACGTTTCGGTGCAAGCGCAAGTGCTTGGGCTTTTGCAGGAAATCCAGGATGAGGACGGGTTGGCGTTTCTGTTCATCAGCCACGACATGGCCGTGATCGAGCAGGTCGCGGACCAAGTCATGGTCATGCGCCTCGGGCAGGTGGTCGAGGAAGGCGCGCGCGACGCGGTGCTTCGCGATCCGCGCCATGCCTATACACGGCGCCTGCTGTCGGCGGTGCCGGTGCCCGACCCCACGCAGCTGCGCCATGAACGGATCGAGACCGAAAGCCTCGGCAGCCCGATCTGGCCGGCAGGGCAGGGGCCCGAAAAGTTGCACCTGAACGCCGTCGCCCCGGATCACAGAGTGGCGGTCTGATCAAGTCGCGCCCCGAGGACCGCCCGCTTTGAGCGTCAACACGCAGGGGGCTGGGCTGTGATCTCAGGCACCATCGCCCCTCAAGCTGACGTTGACGGTGTTTCCCACCGGAGCCTTGCTTTGAAGGCGCCCGATGGGGCGCCTTCAAATACATATACCGCGCTGCTAGGCTTTAGGACGCATGCGGAAGACGCCTGCCGCAGGTCGGTCAGCGTTCGCAACGCAGGCGCATAGGTCCTGCAGGACTGCGCGCTCAGAACCCCAGAGCCATGCCGTCCTTGCGGGTATCGCTGGCGCCGGTCAGCAACCCTGTCTTGGGGCAAATGTGGATCGCTTGGCTACCCCCGATGGGGCTGGTCTGGATCGCCAGCACGTGTCCGCGTGACGTCAAATCGGCCTTTGCCTCCTCAGATACGCCAGGTTCGATCTGCAATTTTCCATCATGGGCAAAGCTGCGCGGTGCATCCATCGCGTCCTGAAGGTCCATGCCAAGGTCCAGCACGGCAGACAGGAACGCCGCATGGCCAGCCGCCTGATATTGGCCCCCCATCACGCCAAACGGCATCGCCGCAACGCCATCCTTGCACAGCATGCCCGGAATGATCGTGTGCATCGGCCGTTTGCGCGGGGCGATGGCGTTGGGATGTCCCTCGATCAGCCGGAAGGACGCACCGCGCGAATGAAACAGCACGCCGGTCACAGGATCGAGGCGGGTTGATCCGAAACCGTGAAAGATCGAGTTGATAAAGGACAATGCATTGCCGTCTTCATCAACGACACAAAGATAGATGGTATCCTTGTGCTCGGGCTCGTCCCACAGCGCTGGTGGCAGGGCATGGCGCATGTCGATCCGCGCGGCGAGCGTGTCCACGACCTTGTCCGACAGCAGCGTCTCGACGACATCGGGGCAGGAGGCCGGATCGCTGATCAATGCATCCCGATGATGATAGGCAAGCTTGGTCGCCTCGGCGTGCAGGTGGATGCGATCTGCTTCCGACAACCCTTTTCCCATGTCAAAGCGCGACAGGATCCGCAGGATCAGCAGCGCCGCCAAACCCTGACCGTTGGGCGGGCATTCGTAGACATCGTACCCGCCATAGCTGGTCGAAATCGGGTCGACCCAATGGGCTTGGTCGCGGGCCTCGTGGAAATCTTCTTCGGTGTGCAGCCCGCCAAGAGAGCGCAGATGCGCCGTCATCTGCGCGGCAACCTCACCTTCGTAGAACGCCGTCGCGCCCTTGGCTGCAATTTCGCGCAGGCGGGTGCCAAGAAGCGGCTGGGCGTGCATCTGGCCTACGCTGGGCGCCTTGCCTTCGGGCAAGAAAAGCTTGGCCGCATGTTCATCCCCCGCCACAACCGCAGCATTGGCGGCCCAGTCCATCGCGACACGCGGGGTCACCGGATAGCCATTTTCGGCATAGCCGATCGCGCGGGAAAACAGCCGGTCAAGCGGCAGCGAGCCGTGATCCTCGTGCAGGCGGCACCATGCCGAAATTGCACCGGGGATCGTGACAGCATGTGGGCTGGTCTGGGGGATGCTATCGGTGAGACCGGCGGCCTTGAGCGCCTCGACTGTTGCGGCGGCGGGGGCACGACCCGACCCGTTGAGCGCCTTCACCTTGCCGCCTTTCGGAGCATAGAGCGCGAAACAGTCGCCGCCGATTCCAGTCATCAGCGGATCGACCACGCAGTGCACCGCAACAGCGGCGAGGGCCGCATCGACGGCGTTGCCCCCTTGGGCCAATATCTCATGGCCAACGGCCGTAGAGAGCGGATGCGAGGTGGCAATCATTGCTTTCGGGGCGAGTGTGCTGGGGCGGCGAGCGGAAAAGAAGTTGAACATGTCAGTCGTCCTGTAGGGGTTGGATTGAAGGCCGTGAACGGGTGTCGAGCCCATCGGGCCTTGTGCGGAATATGGGTCAGGCCTGCGTAATCGGGTGGATGCAAGCCACGGCCCGCCCAGAACCCAGTTTGCCGAGTTGCGGATCCTTTGATTGGCAATCTGATTGTGCCACCGGGCAGCGGGTTGAAAACCGACAGCCTTTTGGCAGATCAAGCGGGCTTGGTATCTCGCCCGGCAGCGGCTCGGATAACGGTTCGAAAAACTGTGGCGCGGCGGCGCGCAGGGCCGCAGAATAGGGATGCACAGGCGCCTTGAGCACGGCGTCCGTGGGTCCGGTCTCGACGATGCGGCCAAGATACATGATGGCGATTTCCTCACAAAGATAGCTTGCGACGCCAAGGTCATGCGTGATGAAGGCCAGCGTCAACCCCATGTCACGCTGCAACGATTGCAACAGCGTCAAGAGTTGCGCCTGCGTTGAGACGTCAAGGCCCGAGACCGCCTCGTCAGCGACCAAGACCGAAGGCTCCGAGGCCAGCGCGCGGGCAATTGCCACGCGGCGCACCTGGCCACCCGACAAGCCCGATGGGAAACGCTCGGCCGCGTCCGCGGGAAGGCCAACGCGATCCAGCAATTGGGCGATCCGCGCGGCTTCGCCTTCGCGCGGGACGATGTTGAAGTGGCGCAGGGGCTCTGCGATGATCGCCCCGATCGTCATGCGCGGGTCGAGCGATCCGCGTGCGTCCTGATAGACCATCGCCACGTCGCGGGCAAAACCGGTGCCCCGGGCGCGGGCCTCGCCGATTGGTTTGCCACGATAAAGCGCGCGCCCGCCGCTCGGCTTGTCGAGGCCAAGCAACACACGCAGCAGTGTGGATTTGCCTGAACCGCTTTCCCCGACGATCGCCAGAGAGGTGCCCTTGCGAATACTGAGCCGAACACCGTCCAACGCCCGAAGGCCCACGGTCTCGCGACTGAACAGGGGGCGTCCGGGCTTGGGAACCTCGAAAACCTGTTCGACCTCGATCAACTCAAAGATCGGTTGGACCGGTGCATCTGGTGCATGGGGGGGCAGGGTCATTCGGGATTCCAACAGGCAATATGGTGATCAAGCGGACCGGCGGCAGTCGCGCGCAAGGGTACAAGCGGCGGAGCCTCTCCCGCACAGCGGGGCAACGCGCGTGGGCAGCGAGTGGAAAATCGGCATCCGGGCGGCATCTGGGCATGGGACGGTACTGTGCCCTCGGGCGCGGTCAGGGTCTTTGTGCCAATCTCGAGCACGCAGGACTTGAGCTGCTGGGTGTAGGGGTGGCGATGGTGCTCCAACACATCATGTGCCGGGCCGCTTTCGACAACCTGACCTGCGTAAAGCACTGCAATCCGGTCACAGGACTGACTGGCAAGCGCAAGATCATGCAGCACGAAAATGCAGCTCGCGCCACGTTCACGGGTCAAGGTCAGGATCAGGCGGACGATCTGGGCCTGGATCGTGACGTCTAGCGCCGAGGTTGGCTCGTCCGCGAGCAAAAGATCAGGGCTGCCCGCCAAGGCAATGGCGACCATCACGCGTTGCTGCATTCCGCCCGAAAGCTGGTGCGGAAAGGCTGACATGCGCCCTTCGGGATCATTGATGCCAACAGAGGTGAAAAGCTCGATGGCCCTTTTGCGGGCCTCTGCCGTGGATAAGCCCTGCGTACGTCGCAGGGTCGTGCTGAGTTGACGCCCCACGGTATACGACGGGTTCAGGGCCGCGCCGGCGTCTTGAAAGATCATGGAAAGACGCTGACCGCGAAGCTTGACCATCTGGCGCTCCGTCAGGGCAAGCAGGTCGCCTTCGCCGGCAAGCTCGATTGTGCCCGCGACCTTGGCAGTGCCGAGCAGCCGCATGATTGCCACGGCGATCGTCGACTTGCCTGCGCCGCTTTCGCCCACCAGCGCCAGCGTTTCTCCTTGCCCGAGCGACAGGTTCACGCGGTCGAGGATCTTGGCCGCACCGCGATGAACCGTCAGATCCCGAAGGGTGAGGACGGGGGGCAGAGCCATGTCTGTCATGCGTTCTGTCATGGGTCTTTCCGAAGTTTGGGGTCGAACTCTTCCCGGATGCCATCGCCGACGATGGTGAGCGCGATCAGCAAAAGCGCCAGCGCAAAGCCGGGCATGGCCGACATCCAGGGGGCGAAGCTGACAAAGTCGCGGCCTTCGGCAATCATCAGCCCCCAGTCAGGGGTCGGGGGGGTCACGCCGATCCCGAGAAACGAGAGCGACGACGAGACAAGGATCGCCTCGGAAATACGGATTGTCACTTGTACGGCCAGCGGGAAAATGACGTTCGGCAACACGTGGCGCCAAACCACGCGCAGGTAGGGGATGGACATGAGTTGCGCCGCCTCGATGAAGAGCTGGACGCGAACCTGCAGGACGTCCCCGCGCACGGTCCGTGCAAAGGGCCCGATCATCGACAGCCCGACGGCGATCACCACCTTGTCGACGCCTTGGCCGAGAATCGCGATGAATGCCACGGCGAGGATAAGCGAAGGCAGCGCGAGGATCGCGTCGATAAGGCGCATCAAGGCCCATTCCGATCCGCCCCCGGACAACCCGGCGGCAAGCCCGATCACAAGACCGCCCGCCGCCCCGATCAGCACGGCGAAGATGCCGATGATCAAGGCAAACCGCGCGCCATAGATCACACGCGAAAGAATGTCCTGCCCATAGCTGTCGGTTCCGAACAGATGCCCGACCGTAGGCGGTTGCATCATGACGTTGAAATCCTGCTGCACAGGATCAAAGGGCGCGACCTGCGGCGCAAAGATCGCCGCCACCAGATAGGCCACGGCGACAATCAGGGCGATCGTAAAGAACGGACGACGGACAAAGACCGACCGGCGGGATCTGTTTGCCGTGTCGGGCGCTGCTGTCGGGGGCAGCGTGGTTGGGGCCTCGGGGGTTTGAATGCTCATTTGCGGGCCCTCAGCCGTGGATCGAGGAAGGGATAAGACAGATCGACCAGCAGGTTCACCCCGATAAACAGCGCCGCCGTCATCATGACTCCCGCCTGCACCACCAGGTATTCACGCCCCAGCACCGCCGAGGTCAGCATTTGGCCGATGCCGGGCAGGTTGAAGACGGTTTCGGTAAGCACTGTGCCCTGAAGCAAAACGCCCAGTTGCAGGCCAAGGATGGTGACCAGCGGCATCGCGATATTGCGCACGCCGTGGACCCAGACAACACGCCAGCTTGGCTCACCACGGGCGCGCGCGGCCGTGATATAGGGTTGTTCCATGACCTCGATCAATGTCGCGCGGGTCAGGCGGGTGATCATGGCAATGAAATAGGTGGAAAGCGTCAATCCGGGCAAGATCATGTGATAGATGCCCAGCCAGAAATTCTCCCAAGGGGAGACGTAGCCCATGACCGGAAAAAGCTGGAGTTTCACCGCGAAGAACCAAATCAGCAGGATCCCCAGCAGGAAGGACGGAAAGGCGGTGCCCGTCAGGGCAAGCACCGCAGACCCGGCGTCAAAAATAGTGTCTTTCTTGACCGCGGACAGCACGCCAAGGGGCACGCCGATCAAGATTGCGAAGGCAAGGGAAAAGGAGGCGAGCGTCAAGGTGACGGGCAGCGCCTCCTTGAAGGCATAGGTAAAGATCTCCGCGCGTGCGACATAGGATGTCCCCCAATCGCCTTGTACGAACCGTACAGCCCAATCCGCGTATTGTACGAGGAAGGGTTGATCGAGTCCGAGTTCGGTTTTGAGCGAGTCGTAGCTCTCCTGCGAATATTCCGACCCGAGCATGATTTGAATCGGATCGCCGGGCGCCAGCTTCAAAAGTCCGAAGCTGGCCACCGAGACGAAAAACAAGACAACGAGCGTCTGCGCGATCTTTCCCAGTGCCTGTAAGAGCATTAGTCGAGGCTCACGCTGTGCAGGTTGACGAGGTCGGCAGGGATGTATTTGAAGCCCTTAACCTTGTTTGAGAACACCTTGTAGATCGGCATATGGGCCATGACCGCAATGCCGGCTTCATCCATCAGCAGGTCTTCGGCTTTGTAGTAAAGCGCGCGACGGGCCGCCGGATCAAGCTCGACCTGCGCCTGGGCACAAAGATCGTCGAAATCGGTGTTGACCCAGCCGCCAAAGTTCCATGCACCGTCTGACTTGAACTCGGGGTACAGGGTCTCGTCAGGGTCAAGGTCAGCCACCCATTCGAAATCATAGAAATCAAAGTCAGACCCGTTGCGGCGCTTGACCCATGTTGCGGGTTCGACCAGCTCCAGCTTTGCCTTGATGCCGATTTTGGCCAACATCGGCGCGACGGTCTGGGCGATACGAGTGCCGACGGGGCCACGCTCGGCCATCATGTAGACGGCTTCGATTTCACCTTGGTTCGCGGCTTTGGCGCGGAACGCCTTGGCCTTGTCGAGATCATACCATTGGCCGCGCCCGCTGGTCGCGATGTTGGGATCGAAGAAATCGGTCATGGGGGGCGAAATCGGAGTGTACGCCAGTTGTGCGCGTCCAAAATAGGCCTGTTTCACGATCGTATCGCGATCAAGCGCCCAAGCCACGGCGCGACGCAGATTGATGTCATCGAAGGGACTGCGTTTGCAGTTCATGCCGACAAAGGTGTAGTTGCCCTCGATTTCGCCATAGAGAGTTGCGTTCGGGAAAGCTTCGATCTGATTGACCAACTGCATCGGGCAGTCCGTCATGCCGTCGATCTGTCCCGACATCAGCGCTGCGAGCGCGGTCGAGGCTTCGTTCATGAGAACGAAAGTTGCGCGTTCGAGTTTCGGCAGACCCGGTTCGAAATAGTCGGGGTTGGCCTCCAGTTCGATGGAGTCGTTCTCTTTCCATGACACGAATTTGAAAGGCCCGGTCCCCACGGGGTTGCGGCCGTAATCGGTGCCGTATTTTTGTACGGCGGCGGGGCTGACGATCGTGCCCGCGCGCCCTGTGGAGCCGTTCAACGCGACCGGCAGGAAGGCGTAGGGCTGTGAGAAAATCAGTCTGACAGTGAGCGGGTTGACGACTTCGATGCGATCCAGAAGTGCCAGTTTCCAGGCATGGGGCGACTTGGGCTTGCCTTCCTTGACGCGCAGCAGCGAAAATTTGACCGCTTCTGCGTCGCAGGGGGTGCCGTCGTGGAATTTCACGCCATCGCGCAGCTTGAAGACATGGGTCTTGTCATCCTCAAGATCCCATGTTTCGGCCAGATCGGGTTCGAACGTTACGTTCTCACCATCATAGGCAATCTTGAGCAGGCCATTGTGGATGTTGTTGATGATCTGGATCGAGGAGAGGAACCCGGTGAAGTGAGGATCCAGCGTGTCGATCACTTTGATCGAAGCGATCTTGATGTGTCCGCTTTGTTGGGCGCGGGCAAGGGAGGGCACGCTTCCGGTTGCGGCCGTTACGATCCCGGCCCCGAGTCCCTTTAGGACGGCTCTACGTCCGAAGCGCGCTGAGAGGCGGTCGGCGAGGGCTTTCTTGTGGTCGATTTTTGTCATTTTTTGTCTTCCCTGTTGGCATTGTCTCCTCCCAATATTCAGTTCGATCCGAGTTTCTACGCGGTGGGTTTCTTCCCAACTCGCGCGCCCCGACCGGTTTCGAGGCATTTTTCATCGAATCCTCCACTTCATTCGATGAGTTTGTAAATTCAGGTTGCAGTGACATGTATACAATAGAAAGCTAAAAGTGCACCAAACGGGACGACTGGGTGAGCAATGGCTATTCGTGCAGCAGATAGTATCTTCGAAACCTTGATCGATGAGATCATGGCCGGACAGATGGTGCCGGGTGAGCCATTGGTAGAGCAGACGCTCGCCGAGCAGTTCGGGGTGTCGCGCACACCCGTAAGAGAGGCGTTGCACCGGCTGGAGCAGGCCTGCCTTGCCGAGCGCGGGGCGCGGCGCGCCTTTGTGGTGCGGCGCATGGCGCCCGAAGATCTGGCCGAGCTGTTTGAGGCGACGGGCGAGATCGAGAGCACACTTGCCGCGCTCGCCGCGAAAAGAATGAGCGAGATCGAGCGGCGCAAGCTGGAGACGGTTCTGGACGAGGGCGACGCCTGTGACGACCCGGCGGCCTACAGCGAAATAAACAGCCGCTTTCACGAAATCATCAAATCAGGCGCTCGAAATTCGATCTTGGCCTCCACGCTGGACGAGTTGAATCTGCGTACGCTGGCTTGGCGTGCTGCGAATTTTCGTGAAGACAGTCGACGCTTGGCCTCCTCGCGCGTTGAACATCGCGGCATCACTCAGGCGATCCTGTCGCAGGATGCCGATACCACGCGGCGGCAAATGTGCAGCCACGTCGCCTCGTCCTACATCGTTTTGTCCGACATTCTCGCCCGGCGTTCACCGGACCGAAGCGGCCCGCAATTCTAGAAGATACAGGAGTATCCCATGCCCGACCTGACCCTGACGTTTGAGCTATTGTTGTTCCTTGTCGTTATTGGCGGCGGGGCGGGGGTGCTCGCGGGATTGTTGGGCGTCGGTGGCGGTATCGTTTTGGTGCCGGCCTTCTTCTTTACCTTCCAGATTCTGGGATACGATGGGCCGCAGGTGATGCAGGTCTGTCTGGCGACCTCGCTGGCCACGATCATCGTGACGTCCTTGCGCTCGGTGATCAGCCACAACCGCAAGGGGGCGGTCGACTGGAAGATTCTCAAAGGCTGGGGGCCGGGTATTGTTCTGGGCTCGATCGCAGGCGTGCTGATGGTCTCGTCGCTGCGGTCGGTCACTCTGCAAATGATCTTTGGCGTGCTGGCATTGATCGTCGGGGCCTATATGGCATTGGGCAAAAGCAGTTGGCGCATTGCCGAAGAGATGCCGAGCGGCATCAAGACCTATTTCTATTCGCCGGTGGTGGGTTTCTTGTCGGCCCTTATGGGCATTGGCGGCGGCAGTTTCGGCGTGCCGTTGATGAATCTGCACAATGTACCCATCCATCGGGCGGTCGCGACTGCGGCGGGATTCGGCATTTTGATTGCCGGGCCTTCGGCTGTCGGCTTTTTGTTCCTGAACATCGAGCCGGGTTCGCGCCCGCCGCTGACCGTGGGGGCGGTGAATATTCCGGCCTTTCTGGTGGTGATCGCCATGACGCTGCTGACGACGCCTTTGGGCGTGAAATTGGCCCATGCGATGAACCCGGCGCCGCTGAAGCGGGCGTTTGGGGCATTTCTGATCCTCGTGGCCCTGAATATGCTTCGCAAGGCGATGTTCGGCTGAACTTGGTGCGGCGCAATTGATCATGGCAGATGCGCTGCGCGCCCTCTCTCAACGTTCGCTTTACAAGCGACTGGCGGTCCGCTGGACGTTCTGACGCGCAGGCGTCCGCTCTGCCAGGCATTTCGCCAGACCGCACTGTTGTCGATTACTGCAGCAGGGAGTTCGCTGTATTTTGTAAAATATCATGATTTTATAAAATATTGTTGACCGGCCCCCCGAAGCCATCAAAGCTGTTCCTCAGAGAGGCACAGGGGTGATCGCGCGGCGCGCAGGGCCTGAAACCGACAGTGGATGAGGTGAGAGATGAAGATCGCTATTCTTGGGGGCGGCAATGGCTCGATCGCAGCGGCGGGGGATTTCGCGCTTGCCGGACACGAGGTGCGGCTGTGGCGGCGCAGCGCGTCGGATGTGGCCGAGCATGGCACGTTCGACGACACGATTACCCTGCGCGATGCGCAGGGCACCCGTAAGGGCAAGATGGCGCTGGTCACAAATGATATCGCCAAGGCGCTCGAGGGGGCCGAGTTGATCTTTTGTCCGATCCCTGCGACCGCGCATGACGACCTTGCGCCCGTGCTGGCGCCGCATCTGAAACCTGGTCAGGTGATCTTTCTGCCGCCGGGCACGCTGGGGACGATGATCTTGGCCAATGCCGCGCGCGATGCCGGCACGCTGAGCGGCGTCGCCTTCGCCGAGACCGGCACCTTGCCCTGGTTGGTGCGCAAACATGGCTTTGCCGAGGTCGTCGTCTCGACCCGTGCCGTCCGCCTGCCGACGGGCGTCTATCCGGTGGCGCTGACGGATGCCGCGCTGAAGGTCATCGACGCGGCCTTTCCCGGTGTGATCGAGCCTTGCGAGGATGTGCTTTCCGCTGCGCTGATGAACGCCGGGCCGATCATCCATCCGCCGCTAATCGTGATGAACGCAGGCCCGCTAGAGCATTTCGAAGCATGGGACATTCACAACGAGGGCACGCAGGCCTCGGTCCGCGCGGTCACGGATCAGCTGGACGCCGAACGGGTCGCCGTGCGCGAGGCCTTTGGCTATGGCGCGCCACATTTCCCGCTGGCGGATCACTACCACGACGATGGCGAGATGTGGATGTATGACCGCAAGAGCCGCGCCAACCTGACCGACAGTGGCGACTGGCGCGAAAAGATCGACCTGCACGCGCATCGCTACATGATGGAAGACACGCGGCTGGGACTGTCGCTGATCTGTTCGATGGCCAAGGTGGCCGGGGTCGATGTGCCGATCGCCGCTGGGTTGCTCGCGATTAGCGGTGCGATCAATGGCGTCGATTTCATGGAAAACGGGCGCGCGCTGGACGCCGTCGGCCTTGGTGGGCTGTCGCTGGAGGCGCTGAAGGCCGCCGCGCAAGGGCCTGCGGCATGAGCGTGCCAATTGCCTGTCTGGGCGCGGGCCGGATGGGGCGGGGCATTGCGATTGTCTTTGCCTACGCCGGCCATCCGGTCAGCCTGATCGATTTCAAGCCGCGCGAAGCAGAGGCGTTTGACGCACTGGCCAAAGATGCCCGCACCGAGATCACTGACACGCTGCAGATGATGTCGCGCTTTGGCATGTTCGATGCTGATCTGGTGAGCTCGATTGCGGCGCGCGTCAGTATCGTCGTCGAGGCAGAGGCGGGTGCGGCGCTGGCCACGGCGGCGGTGGTCTTTGAAGGCTTTCCCGAGGTGCCTGAGCTGAAGCGCGAGGCGCTGGCGCGGGCCGAGGCCTTGATGGGGCCCGAGGCGATACTGGCCTCGACCACCTCGACCATCCTGGTCGATGACCTGTCGGGGGCCCTGGCGCGACCGGCGCAGTTTCTGAACGCCCATTGGCTGAACCCGGCGTTTCTGGTGCCGCTGGTCGAGCTTTCGCCCGGTGCGTCGACTGATCCTGCGGTCACGGCGCGGCTGTCGGCGCTGCTGGAAGGGATCGGCAAGGTGCCGGTCACCTGTGCGGCCAGCCCCGGTTACATGATTCCGCGCATTCAACAGGTGGCGATGAACGAAGCCGCGCGCATGGTCGAGGAAGGCGTTGCCAGTGCCGAGGATCTGGAAAAGGCCATCCGTTATGGCTTCAGCTTCCGGTTCTCGGTGCTGGGGCTGCTGGAGTTCATCGACTGGGGTGGTGGCGACATCCTGTACTATGCCAGCGAATACCTGTCCAAGGCGCTGGAGAATGATCGCTATGCGGCGCCTGATGTGATCCGCGCGAACATGGAACAGGGGCGCATCGGGCTGAAAACCCGGCAAGGTTTTCTTAACTATGAGGGCATGGATGTGGCTGCCTACCGCGAAGACCGGTTGCGCGCGCTGGCCGGGCGACTGGCTGCCGAAGGGCTGATGATCCCGCCGGTGGCGTGAGGGCTTTGCCCCTCTCCGCCGATCACAAATCAGGCTGATTTTCAAAATAATGAGAAATCATGCAAATTTAATGAGAAATCATGCAAATTGGTTTGACTTCGGGCCGCCCGGGAAAAATCATCTGAGTGACATGATAGCAAAGGCTCGCCCCCTCTGAGGGGCGGGTCAATACAGGCCGGACAACAGGCCAGATCCCCCCCCCCAACAGGAAAGTGAATGACATGATCGAGAAGACCACTCATCGTCGACGGTCCCGCCTTAAGACAAGCATGATGGCGGCGGTTGCTGCGGGCGTCATGCTGTCGGGCACGTCCCTGCGCGCAGAAGAAGTTCTGAAGGCCGTAAGCGCCTTTCCTCTCCCGATGGTCTTGAGCCAGGATTTCCTGGAATTTGTCACAGACGTGAACGAAAAGGGCGAGGGGATCGTCAAGATCCAGTTGATGGGTGGACCCGAGGTCATGCCGTCGGCGCAACAGATCGATGCCGTGAAACGTGGGATCATCGACATTCAATACGGGCCTGCGACCTACCACCTCGGCTCGGCCCCCGAAATTGATGCGTTTGTCGGTGCCACCGTCAGCCCCGAAGAGGCGCGCGAGAACGGCGGCTTTGAGCTGATGCAGACGATCCTGCAGGACCGGTTGGGCGTGCGGATGCTGTCGATGGCGCAGGCGGGGCTGGAGTTCTATGTCTGGACCGTCGACAAACCCAAGATCAAGGAGGATGGCAGCGTCGATCTGAATGGGATGCGCCTGCGGTCGCAGCCGATCTACCAGTCGTTCTTTGAAGGGATGGGCGCGGTTCCGGTCTCGGTCGGGGTGCCGGATGTTTATACCGGGCTTGAGCGTGGCACCTTTGATGGTATCGGTTGGCCGATTGCCGGGGTGACCGATTTTTCTTGGGACAAGTATCTGAAATATCGCATTGATCCGGGCTTTTTCAATTCGGACCTGATCATCGTGATCAACCCCGAAAGCTATGCCGACCTGTCCGGCGAAGCCCGCGCGGTGATCGATCAAGCCGCTCTGGAGTATGAGCGTGACTCGCGTCAGCGGCTGGCCGAGCTTACCGCCGAGACCGACAAAAAGGTGCGCGATGCCGGTATCGAGGTGATCACGCTCGAAGGCAGTACGGCCACCGATTATCTTGATGGGGCCTTCGGCAGCGCATGGGCGCGGCTGAAAGCCTCGGACAGCACGCACTATGATGAACTGCGGGCCGCCTTCTATCCCAGCGACGCTGAGTGAAACCGCGCGCATAGCGCCGATTTCGACCCGTGGGGCAGGCCGCGAAGGCCTGTCCCCGCCCCCATGAAAAACAGGACGTTCCCCATGCTGGCCAGGCTATATGACCGCGCCATCTTTGGCCTTGCCGTATCAGGCGCGCTTAGTCTTTTGCTGACGACATTGATGATCGTCGTCGATGTGGTCCTCAGAAACACCGGATATCATCCGCTTCAATCCTCCAGCGCGCTGTCAGAATATGCGATGCTGTTTTCGACTATGGCCGCAGCCCCTTGGCTGGTGCGCGAAAACGGCCATGTTGCGATCACCGCTTTTGTCTCCATGATGCCGAGCAGGCTGCGCTTTGCCAACGGGATGGTGACGCAGGCGCTGGCGGTTGCGGTGCTGGCCCTGCTGAGTTGGCGCGCTGCGGTGATCGGGCTGGAAAAGGCGGCAAATGGCACGATGGACATGCGCTCCATCACTTTGCCCGCTTGGGTACTTTACGCGATGCTCGCGGTCGGGCTGGGGCTGATGGCGATGGAATTCCTGCGCTTGCTGCTCCGGCGCGAGGTCTATGCCGGTACTGCGGGGGCGTCCTGATGGAATGGTATATGGCCACGGCCCTGTTGCTGGGCGGACTGCTGGCGCTGATGTTCCTTGCTATGCCGGTCGCCATCGCCTTTCTGGCGATCAACGTGGTGGGGGTGCTGCTGTTCATGGGAGGCCTGAACGGCGTCGACCAGTTGATCGCCAATTCGACCGACTCGATCACCTCTTTCGCGCTGGTGCCGGTGCCCCTGTTCACCATCATGGGCGAGCTGCTGTTTCACACCGGGCTGGCAGTCAAGCTGTTTGATGCGCTGGACATGTGCTTCGGGCGGATCAAGGGGCGGCTTAGCTATCTGACCGTGGCGGGCGGCACGCTGTTTGCAACGCTTTCGGGCTCCTCAATGGCGAATACCGCAATGCTCGGGTCGACCCTGATGCCGGACATGCTGCGCCGGGGCTACAAGCCGCATCTGATCATGGGGCCTATCATCGCGACCGGGGGCGTGGCGATGATCATCCCGCCCTCGTCGCTGGCGGTTCTGCTTGGCTCGCTGGCGCGCATCGACGTTGGCGCGCTGCTGATTGCCGGGCTGATCCCGGGGCTGGTGCTGATGGCGATGTTCGTCGCCATGATCCGGCTGCAGATCGCGCTCGACCCGGACGCCGCGCCGCAATACGCGGTGGAGCCGCATTCGCTTGGCGAGATCCTGCGTTCGCTCGCCCTCAACGTGCTGCCGATGAGCCTTGTTGTCTTTTGCGTCATTGGGTTGATCTTGCTGGGCTGGGCGACACCGACGGAATCCGCGGCCTTCGGGGCGCTGTCGGTGGCCATTCTGGCGGCCATCTATGGCAAGCTGAGCCGGGCCGCGCTGATGAAGTCGATGATGGGCACGCTCAAGGTCTCGGGGATGATGCTGATGATCATCATCGGCTCGACCACGTTTTCGCAATTGCTGGCGTTTTCCGGGGCCTCGTCGGGGCTGATCAGCTTTGCCACCGGGTTCGATCTGGGCCATTTCGGGATGCTGGCGGCGATGCTTGTGGTGCTGCTGGTGCTGGGCATGTTCATGGATCAACTCTCGATCATGATGCTGACCCTGCCGGTCTTCATGCCACTGATCGCGCTGTATGATATCGATCCGATCTGGTTCGGCGTGACCATGCTGTTGGCGCTGGAGATGAGCCTTGCCACGCCGCCCTTCGGGTTGCTGTTGTTTGTCATGGCCGGGGTGGCCCCCAAGGGCACGACACTGGGGCAGATCGCACGCTCGGTCCTGCCGTATCTGGCCTGCACGCTGGTGCTGATCCTGCTGCTGGCGATGTTTCCAGGGTTGGCGACATGGCTGCCGGGGCTGATCGACTAGGCTGTGATCTGTCGCGCGTAGTCCTCAGGTGCCGCGCGCGACTTCGTCCTCACCGTTCAGCAGGCTCTCGATGATCTCACCGGTGCGGCGAAAGCCCTTGGCCATCATCGCCACGGCCTCGTCTTCGCGCCGGGCCACGGCAAGTGCGGCGATCTGCTTGTGTTCGGCGAGATAGGACTGCTTGAGGAATATATTGCCGCCTTCGGTGGTGAAATAGGGCCAGCGATAGCGCTGCGTCTGGTTGTACAGCTGGGTGGAGAACACCGTCATCCAGTTCGATCCGCTGGCGCTGATCAGCGCCCCGTGAAAGGCGCGGTGACGGTCTTCCAGCTGGGTCGTCTGCTCCTCTGTCGCGGCGTGGCCCAGCTTGAGGTTGCGCTCAAAACAGACCGAGAGCTTGTGGAGGGAGCCCATGACCCGTCCCTCCCAGTCATCATCTCCGGTGCGGATCGAGCGGCGGAATGCCTCGCAATCAATCAGGATGCGGGTCTCGATGGCGTCCCACATCTCGGTCGTCGAAATCTTGGTCACGCGGAAACCACGTGCGGCGTAGGAGACGACCAGTTGCTCGCTTTGCAACCGGTTCAGAGCCTCGCGCAGGGGCGAGAAGCTGAAACCGTAGCGGTCCTTCAGCGCCTGAAGGCGCAGCGGGCTGCCGGGGCGGAACTGCCCCTTGAGGATATCGAGGCGGATCCGGTCATAGGCGAGCTGCCCCAGGGTCTGATCAGAGGAACTCTCTGCGGTATTGTCCGACGGCATCTGCGCCTCCTGGGTCGGGCCCTTCTGGGGCCGCTGATGTGTCTGAAAGACTAAACATCCCCATGGGGGGCGGAAATACGAAATCTGGAACTTTCGAAAATATTCCCGAGGCGTGGCCCAATAGGGTCTTCATGCCGGAACAACTGTAAGCGGTGCAAAGACCCCATGTTTCAATAAAATAGGGGGGTTGAGATACTGTCGCCATTACTGAAAGGAGGTGGCGATGTTGGATGGAACGATGCCGGAAGAGACGAAGGTGTGGGGCTTCACTGTCCCCGTCTCGTCGACTGGCCGGCGCAAATGGCCGGAGGCTTTCAGGACCCAGGTCGTCGAGAAGATCAATAACGGGGCCGGTATCCGTGAAACGGCGGAAGAGATCGGAGCGAACAAGTCGCTGGTGGCTCTCTGGATCAAGAAGGCTGAACCTGCGCAAACGCGAAGAGCAAAACGTCGGCTGATCATGAAACCCAAAGCTTTACTTGCCCCCTGCAAACCCCGTTGGCATTTGCTAGCGGAGCGGCGGGCACCGAACAAATGACACTATGAAAGGACGCAGCATGGAAAAAACAGGCGACGATATCGGAATCGGGGATTTCTGGCGCACCCTTGGCGAACGCCCGATCGGGGCCACGCTGGTGACGACCGACAGCGCAGAGGGACCGCAAGGCTTTCTCGGGCTGTCGGCGGCCCATGTAACTGCCAACCCGCCCACAATGCTCGTATCCATCGACAAGAAAACCTCGGCGCTGGCCGGGGTTCTGGATAAGGGGCATTTCGCCGTGAACTTCCTGCCGGAAGGCTATGCAGAAATGGCAAACGCGTTTGGCGGCAAGGGCGACAAGGTGTTTGACCCGGACAAATGGGGCACGTTCGCTACCGGTGCCCCCGTGTTGAACGATGCCCTTGGGGTGTTCGACTGCGAGGTAAGCAAAGTGGTCGAGCAGGGCGACATCTCGATCGTGATCGGTCTGGTCAAAGGTGTCAAAGCCGCGGACGGTGGCGCGCCGCTGATCTTTCACAGGGGCAAGTTTCTGTCAGAGTGATTGCAGACAATCGCAAAGGAAAGGCCCGCGTGATGCGGGCCTTTCTTGTTTGCCACAAGGCGGCTGCGACAGGCTTTGCCCCTTGTGCGAGCCGGCTATCTGAAGGGCGTCGCGCGACGTCATCGGGGGCTGGATTTCGGTGCCAAATTTGTCCAAGCCAACAAGGAAATTGTCGAACACCGTCATGATGCCTTTGACGCCGGGGACTGCCGCCGCTTCGTCCAGCATGGCGGCGATCGTGGCGTAAGAGCCGATCAATGTGCCCATGTTAAAGTTCGCGGCACCTTCCGGCAGGTTGATCTCCTTGGCCGTCGCATTGTCATCCGCCTGATCATCCTGCGCCCCTTGGACGCCCATATAGGACAGCGCTTCCAGATCCGCGCCTTCGCGATAGGTTTCCCATTTGGCTTGCGCGGCTTCGTCCGTCTCATCCGAAATGATCATGAACAGCACATAGGCACCGACATCGCGACCGGACTTTTCCGCCGTCGAGAGCAGGGCTTCACATACGAGGGTAAACTTGGTCGGCGTGTTGATGCCTTGCCCCATGACAAAGGAATAATCGGTGTATTCGGCAGAGAATTGCAAACCGCGTTCGGATTGACCGGCCGCAAGCAGTTCAATTTTGCTTTCCGGCTGCGGTTTCATCACGCAGTCATCCATCGTGAAATGCTTGCCTTTGAAATCAGCCAACCGTTGTTCCCAATCGGAATAGATACGCCCATGTCCATCTGCTAGGTTTCCCGTAGAGTCTTCCATTTGTTCGGACTTTAACGGGCACAATGAGAGGGCACGTAGGAGAAAAATTCGGCGGGATGTCCAAAGAAATTCAGGGGTGGCTGAGGATGGGGCGGGGGAGCAGATAATTTGCACCCAGCCCGTTAATGAGGTGAAGTGTTGATCGAAATCAGGTGGACGACAGCGTCGTGTGATACGTAAAGTTGTCACCGCGATAGTATTGCACGGCGTACTCCAGCAACCGCGCGCCCGACCCCATATAACGCCGGGTCATCGTTAGCCCAAGATCGCCGGGCTTGCGGCCCAAATCATGTGCGATCTCTTCCGGCAGATGGATCGCACGTACATCCTGATGGATTTCCTTGACCCGTTCGCCCGACTTCTCTTCGACCAGGCTGAACAAGGCAACGCGCAGAACATCGATGTCGCTGACGACACTTTTTAGGCGCGGGTCAAGGTAAACTTCGTTTACGCAGAATGGGTTATCCTCTCCGGCATAGTAACGAGGGCCGGACAGGTAGAAGAATTTCCGCCCTGGCCGCACGCCCATTTCCGTTGCCGTTTGGCCGCGCACCTCGACCATTTTGCGGGTCTTGAAGTGCCACTCCGTCGCGCGGGCAAAGTCGAACAGTCCGCCCCTTGAGTCTGCTGTAAAGCGCGATCGCCAATCGTCTTCGACCGCTTCGACCCGGGTGCCGACCCCCTTGCGCGCCGACAGCATACCCCGCTCTCGGAGTTGAGCGATCGCTTGACGCACAGTGTGGCGGGAAACGCCCAATATTTCGGCAAGCTCCGCTTCGGGCGGCAGCAATGTCCCCACACCATAGGTGTTGTCATCGATCAATTTCTGAAGGTGCCGAGCAACTTGAAGGTAACGCGGTGTGCCTTTTTCGAATGTCAGCTTCATTTCGACTGCTTGACCATCCATCAAAGTGCATCCTTATTAAGTTCGAACTTACCGCGATAATTGCACAGCAATTCGGGTGTGTCACCCATCCGCGCGCGCAGACATACAACCAAAAGGATAATGAGGCATGGAAAAACTCACGGATATTCTGGCCGGGCGCGCTTTGACGCCAACCGAGGAGGCGATTTTGCCGGATCAGGCCGCGCGGACCATGAAGGGAATCATGGAGCACCCTTTATTGCGCCAAGATGTGGAGATTCCCGATCTTGTGGCGGTCGATCCAAGCGAGGACCGGATATGAGCGCCTCCATAGATCAAATCGCAGCCGCCCGCGTCCAAGCCGCCGACGCCGAAGAACAGCTTGCCCCCTACCTTGCCGCAGCCGCCGCTGAGCCGACGATCTTTTCCAAAGTCGAGGCCGAGGATGCCCGTGCCCAGGCCCGTGCTTTGGACGCGCTTGCGGCAAAGGGTCAATCTGCCGGGCCGCTCCACGGTGTGCCGCTTGCGCATAAAGATATGTATGACCGGGTCGGGCAGGTGACGGGGTTTGGCGCCAAAGCCGGGTGCGGCAAGCTGGCGACGGCCACCTGTACGGTGCTCGCCCGATTGGATGCGGCGGGGCAGGTGGATATCGGCAGGCTGCGGATGTCCGAGTTCGCGTTGGGGGCGACCGGGCACAATCATCATTGGGGAATCCCGCGCAATACGATCAAGCCCGGCGCGATTTCCGGTGGGTCTTCGTCCGGGGCCGGTGCTGCCGTGGGCGCAGGCTTGGTCCGGGCAGCGCTTGGATCGGACACCGGCGGGTCGATCCGCCTGCCCGCAGCTTGCAACGGCGTTGTCGGCTTCAAGCCGACCCAAGGCCGGGCGCCCGTGACCGGGGTCATGCCGCTGTCGTTTTCTCAAGACACCATCGGGCCGCTCGCCGCCACCGTGGCCGAAGCACGGTTGGTGCTGTCGATCATCGCGGGACCGGACCAGATCGATCCGGCCTGTCGGGACGTCGCACCCATGCGCCAACGCGCCAAACCTTTGCCCGCCGGATTGCGTGTTGGTTTTGCGTCGGGCGAGCTTCTCGCGCCGGCCAGCGCCCGCATGACCGCAGCGATTGAAGCTGTGCGCAGCCTTTTGCAGGCCGGGGGGCACGCCACATGCGATCTTGACCTTGATCTTCTCGCGACCCTTGGCGAGGCGGCAAATGCCATCGCGATGAGCGAAGCGGCTGCGGTGCACGCGGATCGTCTTGCCGCGGCCCCCGAAACCTATGGGGACCAGCTGCGCACACGCTTGGCGCAGGCCGTGGCGATACCGGGGTTTGCCTATGTTAGGGCCCGCCAGATCCAGCGGTTGGCGCGCAAGGACATGTTTGAAAAGGTTTTCGGTACAGCCGATCTTTTCATCATTCCGACGCTGTTCGATGTGCCCCCGACGGAGGCGGACATGAACCTGGGCGGGGCCCCGGGCGCTGCGGCCATGATCGGTCAACTGGCCCACTATACCCGCCCGATCAGCGTTCTGGGCTTTCCCGCGCTTTCCCTGCCCGTGGCGCAGACGCCAGAGGGGCCACTTTCGATTCAAATCGTTGGGCCAGACTGGTCCGAGGATCTGATTGCCGATCTGGGCGAGTGGCTTGAAACGGCCCTTGCATCGACGTTTTCATCTGCCGGGTGAGCAAAACTCAGTCCCTGCGTGGGGGGCTGTTGGGCGTGTTCAACTGGCCGAGCCACGATTGCGCGCTTCGGATGTCCCATCTCCGTATAGGTTGATCGTTGTCAAAGCAGCCCTTCACGGCTGAGAATACGATTCGTTTAGTGTGCCGGGACCGGCGCGGCAGGGGAGGGGCGAATGGCAGTCTTGCAAAGGTGCGCATTCCGGATCGCAATCACGCTGGCGATAGTGGGGCTGGCTGCTCCGGTGGTCGCCGATGAGAAGTTCCAGAAAATTCTGATGCGCGTGGAAAACGAAGGCACGATCCGAGAGAAGGTCGTCGAGTTCACGATCAATCCAGAGGTCAAAGACCGGCTCGCCACGATGCGCAGTTTTGTGTCGGAGCGTGGCCTGAGCCAGATGACGAATTCGCAGATCGTGTCCAACCGTGAGGCGATGGAAAAGGCCGCCGCCACCGAAGGCTGGGACACGTTCAACCTTGGCTTTGGCACGGGCGGCGCCGTCGGCACTGTCGCGGAAAATGTTCTGGAAATGGGCGGCTTGAAGAACGTCAACAGCGCGATGACAAACTTGGGCTTGTTCATGACGGTTTGGCAGGTGAACATTGATCTGTGTTCAGGCGACATTCAGTCGGCGGGCCGGAACGCTTACAAAGGTATTTTGGGCTATGCCATCGGCACATGGGGCAGCTCGGCGTTGCAAGTCGGCAATGTGGCGACCTTCGTGATCGACGTGGCGTTGCAGGAGTTTGGTAAAGGCGCATGGCTGGCCCGCACCGACGCTTGGCGGCAGGTCTATACCAAGTATTACCGCGAGCGTGAGGCCAATGCCGAGGCCGGAGAATACGGCGTGCAACCGCTTTGGACCGAATCCAAAGAGAAGAAACTGGAACGCGTCAAAGGGCAGACAGAAGGCGGGCGCACGATCAACGAGTGGAAGTTCCTGCTCGATTATTACCGCCAGAAAGCGCACAGCTCGGCGGGGTTTGAGGCCTTGGTTCAGACAGAAGTCCAGCGTTATGTTGGTCGGTTTTGGGACAGTGACGACTTTCAAGTCGAAAGCCGCAACATCGACAGTGGATCGTGGGGCTTTGGTCGTGGTGCCAGCCTGACCGTCGAAATCAAGGAAAACCTGGAAGCTGAGCATCGCGCCAAGCTGATGGCCGTCCTTGTGAAAAAGGTGTTTCCCGAGATTGCGCGGCGGCAATGGTATCGTTCGCTTGAAGGTGTTGTCAGAGACCTGAACGACAAAACCCGATTGGAGCTGAACGACGTGATCCGCATCGATGTCGGCGCGTTCGATCTTGTCGCGCCTGCAAAGATCGTTTTGAAGAAACCCAATGGCGGCGAATGGACGGGAAGCCTGCAGCCCAACAAACCGCGCACCTTGCAGATCACCAAACTGGCGATGCTCAAGGCCGGCTGGCCAACCGAGATCTCGCTCGAGCTGCCGGAAGGCACGCAGACCCGCCCGCTGGTGCCAATCAACGACATTGCTGTAATTTCGTTTGGTGAGCCCGTCACGCCGATGATTACCGTTTATGACCGCAAGGAAAGCGCGCAAAGCTGCACCGTCACGACGATCTTGCTGAATGGTGAACGCACGGTGCGTACAGAGACCCGAGCCGCTGTCACAGGGGATCTGGATATTGCGAGCTATCCTATCGGTGAGCCACCGAATTTCTCGATCAGCTTGGTCATGGGCGATTTCAACGGGGACGACTGGGTGGCAGCCTCCCCTGGCGCAGTGGGATATGGCGGATCAGGCTTCTATTTCACGGCGCCGCGATATGAAGACATCCAAAGGATAACGGCCTGCGAAGGCGGTCTGTTGGTGGGCGGTAGCTTGGCGAAGGCAGATTGCACGGTTGAGCGTCGCATAGACAGTGAAGACGCCAAGGGCACACGCATCGAAACCCTCTGCACCTCGAAAATAACGATAGAACCTAAAGGCGTCTATGCGACAGTGGGCGAGCAGATGAAATACATCCCACTTGATGGCGATGTCGGCAAAGACCTACGCAACGTTTTGATTCAGGGCATGTCAAAAACGCAAGGAAACAACTGATGAAACCCTTTATGCTTCCGATTTTGACGGTTTTCTGGATCGCTCAGGCTGTCAGTGGTCACAGCCAAGACATGCAGTCGCGTATTGACGAACTGGCCGCGGGAATGGACGATTTTGCCCCCTCCGTTGACGAGCTTCCACTTGGCGAGATCGCCGATGATTTCGGTGACCCCGAAGCCGAAACAGTCGCGCCACAGGCCGCTTCTGAGCCGGCGGTCCAGCCCGAGCCCGAGCCCGCAGCGCCCGTCGCCACGGTGGCCGTCATTCCTGAGGGCTGGGACAAGCACAGTTTTCTGGGCATGACTTTTGCTGTTCCTGTTCACTGGAAGAGGATGAGCAAACCCGATGACGATGACGAATTGATCTTCGGCGACATCAACATGGCGGAAAAACGGTTTCTGGGGGTAAATGTTACCTACTTTACGCCCGGCCAAGTTGATGATTTTGAAGACGACACCAAAAGCCTACCCGAAGAAGTCGCAAAGGGGATCGGCATTGACTTGACCGGTGCCGAGCAGGCGTTCAGTTATCCTGATCCGATCGTTGCAGTCGATGGGCGCCGCATTTTGCGCAAGAAATTCGTGCTGCGAAAGGACGACTTCTTTGTTTATGCCGAGCTTTTCTACAAGGAAGATTTCAACGAACGCGGCGGTACCGACGCCCTTGGTATAGTTTCGATGAATAAACCAGAGGCAGAGGTCGCCCCGCTCCTAGAGCGATTCGCGGGCACTGTTGGCTTGGAGGCAGCCCCAGAGCCAGAAGCGCAAACAGGGGTCGATGGGCTGGTCAACTATTCGCTTCCCCTGCCAAAAGGCTGGAAGCGCCAATTCAACAGCTCGGATGCGATCAACTTTCTAAGCACACCGACCTACAGCGCCTCGCTTGGGGTCAATGTCGGATATCGCGCGCGCGAGAACTGGAGTTCGGATAGCGAGTATGACGGCGCGCCGGAAATTTCACGCGGCGAGATCTTCGGGCAGCCGGCAACGCTCAAGACAGGGATGACGAATGAGCCGTACATGCAGGTTGGCTACAGTTTTGTCAAAGCGCTGCGCAAGGTTTACAAACTTGACAAATGTCTGGCCAATGGCGACCTGATCGTCATCCAGCAGTATGCTGCCAAAAGCTGGCTTGAAAGCACGGGCTATGACAGCCTGATGGCGACGATGAGCCTCACGCTGCCTGCTGATGCCATTGATTGCCCTGTTGAGGGGGCGGCAACGCCAACCCCCGCAACAACACCAGCCCCCACGCCCGAGACGGCCTCAGGCTGGACGACATATACCAACAGCCGTTTTGGCACCTCGCTCGACTATCCGACCTCGCATTTTCAACCCGCAGGCGCCGCCCCCGAAAATGGCGATGGGCGCAGCTTTGTCAGCCCCGATAGGCAGGCCGAGGTGTTGGTTTGGGGCGCACACAACGCGCTGGAACAGACACCACAGCAGATGATGGAGGAGGTCCGCTCCAGCCATACAAGCGGCACTGTCATTTCGCAGCAGGCGGATGCAAGCGGCTTCACGATCAAACTGTTGGAGGGTGCGAAGCTTATCCAGCAAAGGAGCATCCTTGATGGCGGCAACGTCGTGCACAGTCTTCTGGTGCGCTACCCCGCCAATCAGGATGGCAAATACGGGGAGGTCGTGCAGGCCATGATCGCCTCGTTAAGCGCGCCTGCGGCGGAGGCGGCGCCGCCAACGGCGTCGGCTGCGGTGTCCGATATGGAACAAGCCTTCTGGAACAGCGTCAAAGGGATGACACGGGCGGATGGCTTTGAGGCCTATCTTCAGCAGTTTCCAAACGGTGCCTATGCCGCCGAGGCCCGCCAGCGCATCGCAGATTTGACCGCTCCGGCGCCGTCGACTGATCCGCAGGTCGAGCTGATCTTCTGGCAATCGATTCAGTCCTCCTCTGATCCGGCGATGTTTCAGGCCTATCTTGACCGCTGGCCCAACGGCACATTTGCGGTGCTTGCAAGGCTCAACCTGACGCGGTTGACAGCGGTGGCCGTCCCGCCGACCCCGCAACCGGGGCCACAACCCACGCCGCAGGTCAGGGTCACCCCGAGTGCGCGCAGCTATTACACCCCGGCGCGCAACACCGCTGAGCGCAGCGCCATTATGGATGCCGCGCGGGTGCCGATGCTGCAAGAGTTGGGGCAGAGGGTAATCTTCCTTGTCAAAACGCTGCGCACGGATGGCGAGTGGTGTTTTCTGATGGCGGAACCGCTGCAACCCAACGGAAGAAAGCTGAACTGGTATTCCACGCGCTTTGCCAACGATTGGGCCAATGACGCGATGAGCGACCTTGTGATGGTGCTGATGCACCGGCAGGGCAGCGGCTGGCAGGTCGTCGATTATGTCATCGGGCCAACGGACGTGCATTGGTACAATTGGATCGACAGCTACGGCCTGCCCGAGAGATTGTTCAACCCTGGGTGACCTCGCCTGGGCCGCACCGGAGACGGCCGCTTGTAGGGCCTCTCTACAGACCGTTGGGCACTGTAGAAAAGTCCAGTTTGACGGAGTCTCCGGGCCCTCGGATCACCCGTTCGGGACAGCGGTCGTGAGGCCATCGAAAAAGGTAGTCACGGTGTTGCGGACCGCTGTTTCGATGTCAATTTCAATGCGCTCGCCGTAAACGTATTTGCGGATCGCGATGTAAAAGACCGCCCCGTGCAGCCCCCAGAACAGCTCGACCTCTTCCTCGGTTAGCGGGGAAGACGCCGCGCCCGGGTCCATTTCGTGGCGCAGTTCCAAGGCTGCGGGTTGAATGATCTTGGTGCGGATGAGGTCGAGGTAGCGCGCTGTCAGACCGTAGGATTTCAACCCAGAGGACACAAAGATTCTGACCCAGTCATAGTCGAAAACGCGCCCGGCATATTCAATATAAAACTGCGTCAGTCGCGCCTTCAAGCTGCGGCTGCGGTCCAGGACCAAAGGCTCCCACTCCGGGTTCCAGCGTTTCACATAGACATGGTCATAGACCCGTTCGATCAGGGCGTCCTTGCTGTCGAAATGTCGATAGATCACGGCGTGGGAGATGCCCATGCGTTTTGCAAGCTCGCGCGTTTGCCCTTCAAAGCCGCATTCCGCGAAGAACCGGACGGCTTCCGTGACAATCAATTTTTCACGGTCCTCGCGGCGCATGTTTTTGCGGCGCGGCGCCGTTTCTGTCTGGGGTCCGTTTGATCCGGCCATCTGCCTCTCGCTCGTGTTTGGGTCAGGATAGCCCCGTTTGACGAAATGACCAAGTGGTCACTTTTTTCTTGACGGAGGGCGTGTCGCCTGTCTATCAAAAATGACCAAATGGTTACTAATTCAGCGGGGGGCTGGATTGGAGGGGGAGGAAACCGATGAAGTCACCGGCGTTTGAGTATGTGCGGGCCGAGAGCGTCGCTGACGCGATGTCGGCCTATGCGGAGGCTGATGGTGACGCGGTTTACCTGTCGGGCGGGCACAGTGTTGTGCCGTCGCTGGCCTTGCGCCTGCAAGCGCCGGCGCTGCTGATCGACCTTTCAAATATCGCGGCACTGTCTGGTATTTCACTGCACGACGGTTGGCTGCGTATTGGCGCCATGACCCGGCATGTTCAGGCCCTGAAGGATCCGTTGATCGCGGCGCATGCCCCGTTGTTCACCGCCGCAGCGCCTTTTGTGGCGCACCCGGCCATCCGCAATCGCGGAACCCTGGGTGGCAGCCTGGCACATGCGGATCCGGCATCGGAATTTCCTGCCGCAGCCGTCGCCATGCGGGCCGAGCTTGAAATCGCCTCGTCGCAGGGGATTCGCCGTGTGCCCGCCGATGATTTCTTTGTCGATATCTACGAAACCGCGATCGAACCGGGAGAGGTCTTGCAAGCGATCCATGTGCCCAGCCCGGTGGCGGGGCAGGTGATCGGCTTTGACGAGATCGCCCGCAGGCGCGGGGACTATGCAATGGTTGGCGCTGCGGTTCAGGCGGTTTCGAGGGGCAGCGGTCTTGAGGATGTCAGTATCGCGCTATTCTCGGTAGGCAACCACCCCGTTCGGGCGCGCAAGGCGCAGGCCGCATTGACGGGCCGCATGATCGACGCCGATGCGATCGCTGACGCGCAAGCCGCGCTTGAAGATGATCTCGATCCTCCCGACGACCCCCAGTTCCCCGCCAGCATGCGCCTGCATCTGGCGCGCGTGCTGCTGGGGCGCGTTCTGGCAAACCTGGAGGCGGTGGCATGAAGGCTGACATCACATTGACCGTGAATGGCGAGGCGGTGCGCGAAACCGTCGAACCGCGCACCAGTCTTGCCGACCTTTTGCGGGATAATCTGCGGCTGACGGGCACGCATCTGGGCTGCGAAATGGGCGCCTGCGGTGCCTGCCTTGTGATGCTGGACGGTGTTGCGGTCCACGCCTGTCTGGTGCTTGCCGTGCAGGCAGATGGCCAGAAGGTCGAGACCATCGAAGGTTTGAATGACAGCGGCCTGATCAAAGATCTGCAAGAGACGTTCCACGACCGCAACGCCTTGCAATGCGGGTTCTGCACCAATGGCATGTTGATGTCGGCCTACGCCTTGTTGGCGGGCAATTCTGACCCTTCGCGCGATGAGATCCGTGATGCCCTGTCCGGGAATTATTGCCGTTGCACCGGGTATGAGGCGATCGTCGATGCAATCTCGGCCGCCGCAGACCATCGCCTGAACAAAGCGAAAGGCGCGCAGTGATGACCAGTACCGATCATATCGGGCAATCGCACCGGCGCGAGAACGCTTTGCGTCATCTGGCGGGACGCGGGCGGTTCGTCACGGATCTTGCCCTGCCGCGCATGGTGCATGCCGCCTTTGTCCGTAGCCCGATGGCCAAGGGAAAGATCGTCGAGCTCGACGTGAGTGCCGCCGCCGAAGCGCCCGGTGTGGTGCGGGTGTTTACCGCCGAGACCCTGAACCCGATATGTGCGCCGTGGACCGGCACGCTTGACCATTTCGCCGGCATGAAAAGCGCGCCGCAGAACATGCTGGCCGAGGGGCAGGTTCTTTGGGCCGGCCACCCCGTGGCGATGATCTTGGCGCACAGCCGCGCCGAGGCCGAAGACGCTTGCGAGCTGGTCTTGCTGGATATCGAAGACGAAGAGGCAGTCGTTGATGGCGATGCGGCGCTGGTCGAGGGCACTCCGCTGGTCTCGGAGGGGATCGACAGCAATCTGTGTTTCCGCACGGTGCTGGAAACCCCCGGGCTGGACGAGGCCTTTGCCAACGCGGCCCATGTGGTTGAAGACAGCTTTACCTTTGGTCGCCATACCGCCGTAACGCTGGAGCCACGCGCCGTCGTTGCCGATTTTGATCCGTCGACCGGTCAGCTGACCGTCCATCACGGCACCCAGACCCCGTATCAGTTTCAGGATGTCTATGCCCACCAGTTTGGCCTGCCCGATAACAAGGTGCGCGTGATCGCACCCGATGTCGGCGGCTCGTTCGGCATGAAGCTGCATGTCTATAACGAAGAGATGGCGGTGGTGGCGGCCAGCCTGAAGCTGGGGCGACCGGTTCGGTTCGTGGCGGACCGGTTGGAAAGCTTTGTTTCCGATGTCCACGCCCGCGACCATCGTGTCAGCGCCCGGATGGCGATGGATGCGCAGGGCACCATCCTGGCGATGGACGTCGACGACATGACCCAGATTGGCGCCATTTCGACCTATCCCCGGACCAGCGTGGCCGAGGGCAATCAGGTGATCCGCCTGATGGGCGCGCCCTATACGATGCCCGACTATCGTGGCCGTCTTTCGGTCGTTTTCCAGAACAAGGTACAGACCAGCCAGTATCGCGCCGTGGGCCACCCGATTGCTTGCGCGGTGACCGAAGCGCTGGTCGATCGCGCCGCCGAACAGCTGGATCTGGACCCGATTGAGATCCGGCAGCGCAATCTGGTGGCGGATGATGCCTATCCCCATGTCTCGGCCACCGGGTATCAGTTTGAAAAGCTGTCGCATCATGCGGCGCTGGCGAAACTGCGTGAGATCATGGGGTATGACGCCCTGCGTGCAGAACAGGCCGAGCTGCGCAAACAGGGTATCTATCGCGGTATCGGCATCGCGTCCTTTGTCGAAATCACCAACCCCGGTGCCGCCTTCTATGGCGTCGGCGGCGCGAGGGTTTCGGCGCAGGATGGCGCGATTGTCCGGCTGACGCCTTCGGGCGAAGTGCACTGTGCAATCTCGGTGACGGAACAGGGGCAGGGCACCGAAACCATCATTGCGCAGGTCGTCGCGGATCAGTTGGGCGTGACGCCCGATCAGGTCAAAGTGACCACCGGAGACACCGATACGACCCCGAGTGGCGGCGCAACCTGGGCCTGTCGCGGGGCGGGGATCGGTGGCGAAACTGCATTGCGCGCCGGTCGCAGGTTGCAGGCGCAGATCCTGGCCATCGCCGGTGCGGTCCTGCAAGCCGAGCCTGCAACGCTCGCGCTGGCCGGGGGCACCGTGGTTGACAAGGCGACAGGCAAAGAACGGATCACGCTGGCAGAGATCGGGCGCATAGCGACCTACCGCCCGGATACGCTGCCCGAGGGGTGTGACAATTCCCTGACGGCGGTGCAGCATTTCGCGCCCACCGGCTATCCGTTCGACTTTACCAATGGGATTCAGGCCAGTCATGTTGAGGTCGACATCGAAACCGGCGTGACACGTTTGTTGAAACATTGGGTGGTCGAGGATTGTGGCCGTATCATCAACCCGTTGCTGGTCGATGAGCAGATCCGCGGTGGTGTGGTTCAGGGCCTGGGACCGGCGTTCTTCGAAGAATGCATGTATGACGACATGGGCCAGATGACCAATGCGTCCTTGGCGGATTATCTGGTGCCGATGGCCGGTGAGATGCCGGATATCGAGATCGCCCATATCGAAACCCCGACACTGGATACCATCCTTGGGGCCAAAGGCGTGGGCGAGGCCGGCACCGCCGCCGCCGGGGCCGCCGCCATGAATGCCGTGAATGACGCGTTGCGCCCAATGGGGGCGCGCATTTCTCAAACACCAATGACTCCGCTGCGCATATTGACCGCCCTTGGTCATGTGTGAGCCGGGCCGAAGAAAGGACAAGGATCATGGAACTCAATGGCAGCCAAACCCTTGCCGCCACACCGGATCAGGTCTGGTCGGCCCTGTTTGATCGCGCGGTCTTGGAACAGGCCATTCCGGGGTGCGAAAGCCTTGAACAGACCAGCGACACCAGTTTTTCCGCCGTGGTCAAGCTCAAGATCGGGCCGGTTTCCGCGCGGTTCAAGGGCGATGTCGAATTGAGCGATATCGCGCCCGGACTCTCCTGCACCCTGTCGGGCAAAGGCTCCGGCGGGATCGCCGGCTTTGCCAAGGGGGCGGCCCGTGTGACGCTGACCCCGCAGGGCGCGCAAACCGTGCTGGACTATACCGCAGATGTGGCCGTGGGGGGGAAACTGGCCGCGTTGGGGAACCGTCTGATCAAGGCCACCGCGCAGAAGCTTACGGGCGAATTCTTTGCCAATTTCAACACCGCTCTGACCTGTGAGGAAACCGCACCGACCGCTTGAGCGCAATAACACGACAAGACCTGTCCGCGCAGGACGCGGGATTTCTAAGGGAGGAAACCATGAAATCAACACGCCGGGCCTTTTTGGCCGCATCTTCGGCTGCGCTTGCGACGCCGTTTTTGAACACCCGTCTGATCGCGGCGGAAACCATCAACATCCAGATCGGCTCCAGCCATCCGACCAACAATATCTGGGTTTATGCCATGCAGAATGCATTGCAGCCGGCGTTGGAGCGCCTGCTGGCGGATGCCGGTGGCAACTATGCCGTGACATGGTCCGAGAACTATGGCGGTACGCTGTACAAGTTCAAGGATACGCGCACCGCAGTGCGGGACGGGATCGTCGATATCGGCATGGTCGGCACGGTCTGGGAAGGCTCTGCCATGCCACTGCAGAACGTCACCTATTTCACCCCGTTTGCGAACCCGGACCACAACGTGGTCATTGATATCTTTGACAAGCTGACCGACGAATTGCCGGAATTGCGCGAGGGATGGACCGCGCAGAACATGGTGCATCTGTCGTCACTGGTAACTGACAGCTATGACGTCTATTCGAACTTTCCGATTGCTTCGGTCGACGATGTGAAGAACCGTCGCCTCAATGCGCCGGGCACCTCGGCCAACTGGTTGCTCGATACCGGCTGTACCCCGGTCAACGGCGCGCTCACGACCTATTACACCGACATCCAGACCGGGGTCTCCGAGGGCACGCTTTCGTTTGCCAGCGGCATTCAGCCAACCCGGGTGTATGAGGTTGCGCCACATCTTACTCGCGTCGGGTTCGGGTCGATGTATTTCGGCGGGATCGCCGTGAACAAACGGTTCCATGATCGCCTGCCGGCCGAGGTTCAGACCGCCCTGCGCGAAGCGGGACGGATCACGTCACGCAGCCACGGGGATTATGTGACGGAACGCTCCACCAACGCGATGACGGAAATGGTCGCGGCGGGTCTTCAGGTTTCGGAAATGGCGCAGGTCGAGCGCGAAAGATGGGCCGCGACCCTGCCCAATGTCGCCAAACCGTGGCTGGACGCGAATGGCCCTGCGGCGGCGACCGTGCTGAAGGCCTATTTCGACGAGTTGAAAGCACGCGGGATCACCCCGGCGCGTGATTGGTCCGCAGAAATCTGACCCAGAGCCCCACAAAGTTCCACTTCGCCAAACGGGAAATGACATGCAACAAGCTATGGCTTTCAAGCGACAACCGGGCCCCTTGAAACGGGGGTTTCAAGTCATGCTGAACACTGTGGCCGCGGTTGGAACCCTGTGGATCTTTGCCATCATGCTGTTGATTGTCGCCGATGTGATCGGCCGCAATTTCTTGGCCATGCCCATTATGGGCGTGGCCGAAATCGCCGGCCGCAGCGTGGTCGCGATCGTTTTCCTGATGCTCCCCGCAGCGGCGCTGAACGGGTCTCTGATCCGGGCCGATTTTCTGGTGCGCGGCTTGCGGAGGCACGCGCCTTGGCTGGTGCATCTGCTGGATACCCTGTTTGCACTGGTGGGTGCCGTGCTGTTTGCCCTGGTGGCGATCGCCGCCTGGCCGGACACGCATGAAGCCTGGGTGTCCTCCGAATTCTTTGGCGTGCGCGGGGTCTGGACCCTGCCGACCTTGCCGTTCCACCTGTTGGTGGTGCTGGGGGCCGGTGCAACCAGCCTTGCCTTTCTCGCGGTCGCGCTCGAGAGCGTGGCTCTGACACATTCCGAAAAGGGCCATTGAGATGAGCAACATTTCCATCGGCCTGATTTTGATCGCCGTCTTGTTCGTTCTGGTCCTGTTGGGGCTGCGCATTGCCGTCGCCCTGATGGCCGTGGCCTTTGCCGGGGTCTGGCTGATCCGGGGAAATTTCGACCTGTCGATGCGTCTGATGTCGATGGCTTCCTATAACGGGGTTGCGAATTACCTGTTCGCCACAATCCCGTTGTTTGTCCTGATGGGGCATCTGGTCAGCATTTCGAACGTCGGCAAAGACACCTTCGATGTGGCAGAGGCGCTTTTGCGTCGGCTGCTGGGCGGGCTGGGGATCGCCACGGTCGCGGCCAATACGGTCTTTGCGGCCGTCACCGGCGTGTCGATTGCCTCGGCGGCGGTGTTCACCAAGGTCGCGGTGCCCGAGATGACGCGGCACGGATATCGCCCCTCGTTTTCGGCGGGCACGGTGGCTGGCAGTTCGGTGCTGGGCATGTTGATCCCGCCCAGCCTGTTGCTGATCATCTATGGCGTGCTGGCCGAGCAATCGATCGGGCGCATGTTCATCGCCGGGCTGATCCCCGGCGTGCTGCTTGCGGGCGGGTTTGTCCTGTGGATCGTGCTGGTGGCGAAATTCGCGCCGGGGTTCGTGTTCACGAAAGACTATCTTGAGCAAAAGCAGCATGTGCAGGATCTGCCCCCCGCCATGCCGATGTCAGAGATCGTCCGCAAGCTGATGCCCATTGTCGTGCTGGTCTTCTTCGTGCTGGGCGGGCTCTATAGTGGCTTTTTCACCCCGACAGAGGCCGGAGGCGTTGGCGCCTTTGCGGCCCTCGTCGTTGCCTTGTTGCGCCGCAGTCTGGATCTGCGCAAGTGGTGGCAAGTGTTGACCCAGACCGGGTCTATTTCGGTCGGGATCCTGGCCCTGCTTGTCGCGGCAAGCTTCTACAGCCAGATGTTGGCGGTCGCAGGCATTCCATCCGCAATTGGAAGTTTCGTGCAGAACAGCGGATTCGGCGCGGTGGGCTTCCTGATTGTCTATGTGGTCCTTGTCTTGCTGCTTGGTATGATTCTAGACAGCAGCTCGATCCTGTTGATCGTCGTGCCGATCGCGGCGCCGATCGCGCAGGGGCTTGGGTTCGATCTGATCCAGTTCGGCATCATCACCGTCATCGCGGTCGAAGTCGGCTTGCTGACCCCGCCCTTCGGAATCTCGATCTTCACGGTGCATTCCACGCTTGGCGATAGCCGCACATCGCTGGAATCGATCTTTGCCGGGGCGCTCCCCTATGTCGCGGTGATGCTGATCGTGCTCACCCTGGTTGCGGTGTTCCCGGGGCTGATTATCGGCTGAGGATTGCCACCTCGACCACTTTTTCCGAACTGGTGCGGGGGTGTCTGTAAGTATTTCTGGCCTTTCCTGTTCCCGCGCTGGCTGTGGTCTTGAAGGGATCGCGCGCGCGCCCCCCTGTTTCGATCCAGACATGGCCCGTGCCCTGCTGGATCAGTGCTGAAGGGTCGAAGCCTTTTGGAGAGATGCGCCGAAACCGCACCAAATCCGAGTTTCTGTTCCTTTGGTGCCTGCTTTGTTGAAAGCGAACTGGAGGAGCAGATCGACCGGATTCGGGGAAACCGGGGGGCAGCGCGATGGATCGCGGCCGCTTTCTGAAACCCAAACCGGCAACACGTCAGACCCGGAGCGGCCTCACCATTGGGAACTGTATGGTATCGATGGAACAGGCGGTTCTGCGTCCAGCCAGTAATCGTATCGTGCCCTTCGCAACTTGCACAGAATCCTGCACAGAATCGTGAAGAAAATTCCGCGATGATTCTTGGTCAAAAACATTTCCGTCTTCCCAAAGCTAGGGGGCAAACGCTTGGCGGGCAAAGGAAATATTTTGCGATTTGTGCGCTTATCGAGGGTCGTGACAAACCTCGTTGATCTGGATCAATACTGGCGCCACAAGCTCTGATAATTTCCCGAAATGCTCAATGCGTACGCTCTTTTGTCCAGACTGCTGCTTATGGTCTGCCTAACCCTGTCTGGCCCGATGGCGATGGCAGGGATGGGGACCAATGGCGCCGTCTTTTCAATGGAGATTTGCGCTGATGGCGGTGTCGAAATACTGCGATTCGACGCCAACGGGGCCCCGGTTGCACCGACGACGGACTGTCAGCGGTGTCTGACCTGTTGCCACAGCCCAGAGGCCCGGCTGGACGACTCTTTCTACCTGCATTTACCCGCTGTGCTGCTTGACGTGTCGATGGACGTCACCGCGCGCAGCAGTCTTATCTGTCCAAACTCATTTGCCCGCCCTTTGCCGCGTGGCCCCCCGGTGCAGCCCCTTCCAGTGCTGACCATGCGGGGCCTGATCACGTCGGATCATGCCGTCGATGGCACTAAAACAGACAGCGGTGGGCGACCCTTCCTCAAGGACGCCAACGCATGAAGACCCCCCAAACCCTCCTTAAAATCGTGACCTTTGTCACCGTGATGCTCCTGAGTGGGCTTCCGGCAGCGGCGCAGTCTGTGCTGTCCACGCTATTGCCCAAGGTTCAGGTCACAGACCTGGTCGAAGGGGCCGATGCCTTTGGTGAGATCCACGCGGATCTTCCCGTAGTGCAGATCCTTAAGGGCGGGGAGCGCATTGGCTGGGCCTTCGTCACCTCGGATTTCGTCTCGACCACCGGCTATTCCGGCAAACCCATCCATACAATGGTTGCCGTGGACGACGCCGCGCAGGTGATCGGGGTGCAACTGGTCAAACACTCTGAACCGATCGTGCTGATCGGGATTCCCGACAAAAAGATAAAGGCGCTGGTGGCCGGATACCGGGGGCTGGACCTTGTGGCCGAGGCTGAACAGGGCGGCACCGCGCACCAACTCGATATCATTTCCGGCGCGACCGTCACGATCATGGTGATCGACGACTCCATCATCCGGGCCGGGATCAAGGTTGCGCGCCAGCTTGGGCTCGGCGGTCTGGTGGTCGAAGAGGCGGGAACCGGACCGCAGTTCGAGATAGACCCCGATGCAAAGGCCGCCCCCGGTTGGATGACGCTTGAGGGGGACGGAACCCTGCGCCGTCTGTCGTTGGACGTGGGGCAGATCAACGCGGCCTTCGCCGCAATGGACGACCCGCGCGCCGCCAAGCGCGCGCTGACCGAGGCCCCCGAAACGACATTCATCGAAATGCAGGCCGCGCTTGTATCCCAGCCCGGAATCGCGCGGGCGCTGCTGGGGGATGCGGAAGCTAAAAATCTGGACGCTTGGTTGGAAGACGGCGATCAGGCGGTCGCGATCTTCGGCCGCGGGCTCTATTCCTTCAAGGGGTCAGGTTATGTGCGGGGGGGCATCTTTGACCGGATCGTCCTGATTCAGCACGATGTTTCGGTCCGGTTCCGGGACCGGATGCACAAGCGCATCAACACCGTCGCCGCTAGCGGCGCGCCGGTGTTCAATGAGGCGGACCTGTTCAAGATCCCCGCCGACAGCAACTTTGACCCGACCCAGCCGTTTCGAATCCAGCTTTTGGTGCACCGGGATGTGGGCGCGATCGAAAAGGTCTTTACCACCTTCGATCTGGGCTATCGGTTGCCGGACAAATACCAACGCTCCGTTGCGCCGCTGCCAGTGGCAGACCTGCCCGAAGGCGTCGCAGAGGTGACCTCGCAATCCGAGGCCGACGCGCATCAGGCGCTGTGGAAGCGGATCTGGGCCGGCAAGACGACCGAGATCATCGTGTTGGGGGTCTTGCTGACCCTGCTGACCGGGGTCTTCTTCTTCCAGTCCTTCGCAACCCGGAATGAGCGCGCCTTCTTCTGGTTCCGCATCGGGTTCCTGACCGTCACGCTGGTCTATCTGGGCTGGTACGCCAAGGCGCAGCTGTCTGTCGTCAACCTGATGGCGCTGTTCGGCTCGTTCATGTCGGGGTTCAGTTGGCAGGCCTTCCTGCTGGACCCGCTGACCTTCATCCTGTGGTTCTCGGTCGCGGCGGCGCTGCTGTTCTGGGGGCGCGGGGCCTATTGTGGCTGGCTGTGTCCGTTCGGTGCGCTGCAGGAACTGTTGAACCGGGTGGCCAAGGCGCTGCACATCCCGCAATGGACCCTGCCATGGGGGCTGCATGAACGCCTGTGGCCGTTGAAGTACATGATTTTTCTTGGCCTCTTCGGGGTGTCGCTGACCAGCATCGAGCAGGCCGAGCATCTGGCCGAAGTCGAGCCGTTCAAGACGGCGATCATCCTCAACTTCGTGCGTGCTTGGCCGTTCGTGGCCTATGTTGCCGCCCTGCTGATCGCCGGGCTGTTCGTCGAACGCTTTTTCTGCCGCTATCTGTGCCCGCTGGGCGCTGCGCTGGCCATTCCGGCGCGGCTGCGGATGTTTGACTGGCTGAAGCGGTATCATGAATGCGGCAACCCCTGTCAGACCTGCGCGCATCAATGTCCGGTGCAGGCGATCCACCCGACCGGGGAAATCAACCCGAACGAATGCATCAACTGCCTGCATTGTCAGGTGCTTTATCAGTCCACCACCACCTGCCCGGTTGTCATCAAGAAGCTGAAGCGGCGCGCCAATGTTGGCGCCGCCCCTGATCTTTCGCGCGACATTTCGGGGCATCCGAACCTACGCAAAACCTAAACCGCAGCCTGAAAGGAAATATGATGTCTGAGGGAAAGAAAATGCCGATCTCACGCCGCAATCTGTTGGGCGCGACCGCCGGGGGTGCCGCGCTTGCCGGGGCCTTTGGCTCGCGCGCGTTGCTGACCGGGTCCGCCGTTGTTGGGGCCGCCACGCTGGCGGGCACCACAAGTGCGCGTGCTGCCACAGGTGCCGAAGTCGGCCCGGGCCAGCTTGACGAGTACTATGGCTTCTGGTCGTCCGGCCAATGCGGCGAAATGCGCATTCTGGGGATCCCGTCCATGCGCGAGTTGATGCGTATTCCGGTGTTCAACACATGCTCGGCCACCGGCTGGGGGATCACCAATGAATCCAAGAAGATCCTGACCGAGGGCCTTCTGCCCGAGACCAAGGAATATCTGGCCGCGAATGGCCACGAATTCCCGCCCAACGGCGATTTGCACCACCCGCACATGTCCTTCACCGAAGGCACCTATGACGGTCGCTTCATGTTCATGAATGACAAGGCCAACACCCGTGTCGCCCGCGTGCGCTGTGATGTGATGAAATGCGACAAGATCATCGAGATCCCCAACGCCAAGGCGATCCACGGTCTGCGCCCGCAGAGATGGCCACGCACCAACTATGTCTTCTGTAATGGCGAAGACGAGGTGCCGATGATCAACGACGGCAAGATCTTGGACGAGCCGGAGAAGTATGTGAACTTCTACACCGCCGTGGATGCCGACGAGATGAAAGTCGCATGGCAGGTGATGGTAAGCGGTAACCTCGACAACACCGATTGCGACTATGAGGGCAAATACGCCTTCTCGACCTCCTACAACTCGGAAATGGGCATGAATCTGGCCGATATGACCGAGTATGATATGGACCATGTTGTCGTCTTCAACATTGCAGAGATCGAAAAGGGCATCGAGAATGGCGACTTTCAGGAACTGAACGGTGTCAAGGTTCTGGACGGTCGCAAGGGTCAGAACAAGAAATACACCCGCTATATCCCGATCCCGAACAACCCGCATGGCTGCAACATGGCGCCGGACAAGATCCACCTGTGCATCGCGGGCAAACTGTCGCCCACGGTTTCGGTGATCGACGTGCGCAAGCTGGATGCGGTGTTCAACGAGGATGCAGATCCGCGCAGCGTCGTGGTTGCTGAACCGGAGCTGGGGCTTGGGCCGCTTCACACCTGTTTCGACGGTGAGGGCAACGCGTTCACCACGCTGTTCCTCGACAGTCAGGTGGTCAAGTGGAACATCGAAAAGGCGGTTCAGCTTTTCAATGGCGAGGATGTGGATCCGATCATCACCAAGCAGGACGTCCATTACCAGCCCGGCCACAACTCGACCGTGATGGGGGAAACGTTGGAGGCCAGCGGCAAGTACTATCTGTCGATGAACAAGTTCTCCAAGGATCGGTTCCTCAACGTTGGCCCGCTGAAGCCCGAGAACGAACAGCTGTTCGCGATTGACGGCGACAAGATGACCCTGATCCATGAGGGCCCGACCTTTGCCGAGCCGCATGATGCAATCATCGTCGATCCCAGCAAGGTGAAACCGGTCTCTGTTTGGGATCGCAACGACCGGATGTGGGCCGATGCGCGCAAACAGGCCGAAGCGGATGGTATCGATCTGGATGACTGGCAGGACACCGTCATTCGCGACGGCAAAAAGGTGCGGGTCTACATGTCCAGCAATGCGCCGCAGTTCTCGCTCGAGTCCTTTACGGTCCAGCAGGATGACGAGGTGACGGTCTATGTCACCAACCTTGATGACATCGACGACCTGACCCACGGGTTTACCATGGGGAACCATGCCGTCGCGATGGAGGTCGCGCCGCAAGCCACGTCCTCGGTCACCTTTATCGCGTCGCGGCCGGGTGTCTACTGGTACTACTGCCAGTGGTTCTGCCACGCACTCCACATGGAAATGCGGGGCCGGATGTTTGTCGAGCCGAAGGCAAGCTAAGCCATGTTGCGCTCCCTGATCCTTGTGCTGTCACTGCTGACCGCGCTGCCCCTTTGGGCAGCGGAGGTTCAGGTGCTGCCGGGGACGGGGAGCCTTGCCAAAGCCATCGCCGGGGCCAGCCCCGGCGATGTGCTGAAACTTGAACCCGGCCGCTATGAAGGCGGCGTGGTGATCGACCGACCGCTGACGCTGACCGGCGGCGGCGCGGCCCTGATCGACGGATTGGGGGCCGGCACCGTCGTGACGATCGATGCGCCTGACGTTGCCGTCAGGGGGATGACCGTCACCGGATCGGGGATGGACAGTGCGGCGCTGGACGCCGGTATCAAGATCCTCAAGAAAGCCGACCGCGCGGTGGTCGAAGACAACCGCCTGCTTGGCAATCTGCACGGCGTCGACGTGCATGGCGGGCGGGATGCGCAGGTCCGGGACAATATCATCGAAGGTACGCGCAACCCGCGCATGAATGATCGTGGCAACGGGATCTATGTCTGGAACGCGCCGGGAACTTTGGTCGAGGGCAACTCTGTCCGCTGGGGCCGCGACGGGATCTTTTCCAACGCATCCCGCACCGGCACCTATCGCAACAACTTGTTCCGCGATCTGCGCTTTGCCGTGCACTATATGTACACAAATGACTCCGAAGTCTCGGGCAACGTGTCCATCGGCAACCACCTTGGATATGCGATCATGTTCTCCAACAAGGTGGTCGTGAAGGATAATCTGAGCCTGTCCGACATCAGCCACGGCGTGATGCTGAACTATGCCAACAACGCCGATGTGTCCGGAAATCTGGTGCGCGGCGGGGCGAACCGTTGCACCTTCATCTACAACGCCCACAAGAACCTGATCTATGGCAACCGTTTTGAGGGCTGCAATATCGGTATCCATTTCACCGCCGGGTCCGAACGCAACGCGCTGACCGGAAATGCCTTCATCGGCAACCGGACGCAGGTGAAATACGTCGGAACCCGCGATGTCGAATGGAGCTTTGAGGGGCGTGGCAATTACTGGTCGGACCATCCCGGGTTTGATCTGGATGGCGACGGGATCGCCGACAGTCCCTTTCGCCCCAATGACCTGATGGATCACATCCTGTGGTCGCAACCGGCCGCATCCTTGCTGACCGGGGCCCCCGCGGTGCAGTTGATCCGCTGGGCGCAAGCCAGCTTTCCGGCGACATTGCCCGGCGGCGTGGTGGACAGCGCCCCCCTTATGACCGCACCGACGATTGCGGTCCCATCCGAATACACCGTGATGGAGGCCGAAGCGGTCGCCAGACGGAATGAAAGTGGTCTTGATGACATCGACGTTGACGATTTCACATCTCACTAAGGCCTTTGGCCCCGTGCGGGCGCTGTCCGACGTCTCGCTGCGGGTGGACCCGGGCGAGCGTGTGGCGCTGCTGGGCCATAATGGTGCGGGCAAATCCACCCTGATGAAGGTGATCCTGGGCCTGATCGCGCCGGACGGGGGCGAGATTGCGGTCTGTGGCTCGGCGCCGGGGCAGGCGGGCGCGCGCGCGCAGGTTGCCTATCTCCCTGAAAACGCGACCTTCCACTCTGCCCTGACCGGGGTCGAGCAGATCAGCTATTACATGCGTTTGCGCCATGTCGACCCGGCAGGCGCGATGGACCTGCTGGATCGCGTCGGGCTGGCCTTTGCGGCGCGGCGTCGGATTGGCACCTATTCCAAGGGTATGCGCCAGCGCGTCGGTCTTGCTCAGGCTCTGATCGGGCATCCCAACCTTTTGGTGCTGGATGAGCCGACCAGCGGGCTTGATCCCGTATCGCGGCGCGATTTCTATGAGCTTCTGGACAAGCTGGCCGCAGATGGTGCGGCGATCCTGCTGTCGAGCCATGCCCTGACCGAAGTCGAGGCGCGCACCGACCGTTTGCTGATCCTGTCTGGTGGTCGACTGGTGGCTTCCGGGACATTGCCCGAATTGCGGCGCGAGGCGGCGCTGCCGGTGGCCATGCATGTCACTGCGCTCAATGGCTATGAACCCGACATTCTGGCGGCGCTGCCCGATGCGATCCGCGTCAATGGCGGTCTGCACCTGACCTGCGCACAAGACGAGAAGCTGGCCACGCTCGCCCGCATCTCGGCGCTGCGGTCCAAGGTTGCGGACCTTGACGTCATCCCGCCCAGTCTTGAGGACATCTATAGCTATTTCAGCCGGAGGGATGGCCAATGATCAAGCGCATCCTCGCCACGGCAGTCACGGAACTGCACATTGCCCGGCGCAACCGCTGGGTGCTGATCGCCGTGCTTCTGATGGTGGTCTTTTCCCTCGTACTGTCGGCGGCCGGATCGGCGCCGACCGGGGCGTTGGGCGCTGATCGATTGTCGGTTGTCGTGGCCTCGCTGACCTCGCTATCGGTCTATCTGGTGCCCCTAGTGGCGCTCTTGATGTCGTTTGACGCTGTCGCGGGCGAGGTCGAGCGTGGGACGTTGCCGCTGCTTTTGACCTATCCGGTGGCCCGTTGGGAAGTTCTGGCCGGCAAGCTTTTGGCGCATACGGCCATTCTGGTCGTCGCGATCATTGCCGGTTATGGCGCGGCGGCGGTTGTCACGATCGTGTCCGATCCTGCGGCCGTGTCGGGGCTGGGCGCGCTCTGGCGGCTGACATGGACCTCGGTCTTGCTGGGCGCGACGTTTCTGGGGATCGGCTATGCGCTGTCGTCACTGGCGCGCGGCGTTTCGGGGGCGGCGGGTCTGGCCATCGGGCTGTGGCTTGGTCTGGTCGTATTGTACGATCTGGGTCTGCTGGCGGCGGTTGTGCTCGACAATGGCGGAGCCTTCACGACCCATGTTTTTCCCGCTGCCTTGCTTGCCAACCCGGCGGATGCCTTTCGTCTGTTCAACCTGACCGCCGCGCAGGCCACGGCGGCCGCCTCGGGCGTCGGCGGTGCGGCCAACGCCATTCCCTTGTGGCAATCCCTGTCGTCCATACTGGTCTGGCCTCTGCTGTCGTTGGGGCTGGCGGCGCTGACCTTTCGCAGGGTCGAGCCATGAAGTTCGTCCTGATCCCCCTGCTGCTGCTGGTGCTGACAGCCTGCAAGGACGAGACGGCGCAGGAAACCGCCGCCGCCCCGCTGAGCCGGGATGCCGTTGGTCATTACTGTCAGATGGGTCTGCTTGAACATGATGGCCCCAAGGCACAGGCACATCTGGCCGGGTTGCCGGGGGCGCCGCTGTTCTTCAGTCAGGTGCGCGATGTGGTGGCCTATATGCGGATGCCCGAGCAGAGCCACGACATCCTTGCCGTCTGGGTCAGTGACATGGGGGCGCCCGACGCCACATGGGACTCCCCCGGTGCGACCAATTGGATCGCCGCCAAGGATGCCATCTATGTTGTCGGAAGTCGCGTCGTCGGGGGCATGGGGGCACCTGAAATCGTGCCGTTTTCCGACCCTGAGAAAGCCGCCCGCTTTGCCGACCTCAACGGTGGGCAGATCATGGGTCTGGACGAGATACCGGACAGTGCCGTTCTGGCTCCCGTTGCCCTGGACGGCGACACGACCGAATCCGAATTTGAAAATCGCTTGCGCGCGCTGTCGCGCATATCTGGAGAGTAAGAGCATGACAAATCGCCGCCGTTTCCTTGCGATCAGCGCCGCCGCCTTGGCCGTTCCGGGCATGGGCCGTGCTGATCCGATTTATACCTGGCAGGGTGCAGCCCTTGGTGCGCGCGCCACGCTGCGTCTGGCCCATCCCGAGGCCAAGGCGATCAGCGCGCGTGTCGCCGCCGAAATCTCGCGGCTTGAGGACGTCTTCAGTCTTTACCGCCCGGACAGTGCGCTGTCGCAGTTGAACCGGACCGGCACTTTGCAAGATCCGCCGTTTGATTTGCTGGACTGTCTGTCGCTTGCAGGGGCGGTTCACCGTGCCAGCGATGGCCGGTTCGACCCCACCATCCAGCCGCTTTGGGCCACCTATGCCGAGGCGTCCGCGCGCGACATGATGCCGGAGCAACGCACTCTGGAAGCAGCCCGCGCCTTGACCGGCTGGACGCATGTGTCGCTCGATACCGGTGCCATCGCGATGCGGCCGGGCATGGCGATGACGCTGAACGGGATTGCGCAGGGATACATCGCCGACAGCGTGGCCAAACTGCTGACCGCCGAGGGGCTGAGCAATATCCTGATCGACACGGGCGAGTTTCGCGCCATCGGAGGGCGGCCCGAGGGTGGTGCGTGGCAGGTCAAACTGGCCGCTGGCGGTGAAGTGCCCCTTGTCACGCGTGCGCTTGCCACTTCGGCGCCGCTTGGCACGACGTTTGACGCGGGCGGGCAGGTGGGTCACATTCTGGATCCGCGCACTGGCCAGCCAACCCGCAGCACCTGGCGCGAGATCACCGTTTCTGCTGGATCTGCAGCGCTTGCCGATGCGCTGTCGACCGCGGCCTGCCTGTACCAGACGCGTTCGGAGATCGAGGCTTGTCTGGGGGCGTTTTCGAACGCCAAGTTGGAAGCCGTTGCAACCGTTTAAGTTGCATTCGCTTGGCTGAGCCTATGGCACTGGGCCGATCTTCCCAGTGTTGGAAGACCGGCCCAGTGCGCTGTAACGTCTTTAGGCGGAAAGTTCGCGTGTGGTGATCGTATAGGCAAAGCTGCCCGGGTCGAGCTCGTCGCGCCGTTCACCGCCAACCTCGGCTTGCGGATACATCAGGAACGGCAGTTCGCCGCCGGTGGCACCGGGCAGGATCACGTCATGCGCGACGTTATAGGCAATCCAGTTCCCTTCCCACGCGCCGAAAAGGGTACGGCGCGCGTCCTTGACCTTGGGGGATTGCAACGTCAGCGTTTTCGGCGGCTCTTCCAGCACGACCTTGCGCACGTCGGCAGGATCAACCGGGACCCAGCCAAAGCCGTCAAGGAAAACGTCGGCCCGACAGTGCTGGGCCTTCGTGATATTGGGCGATCCCGCGCCAAGGCTCTTGTAGCCGAAGGCAGAAGGGGCAACCCGCACCCCATAGACGTCGCGGGCCGGCAGCCCGACCGCGCGGGCAAGGCCGACATAGAGGGTGTTCAGATCGGCACATTTGCCGGTCAGGTCCCCCATGGTGAGCATCGAGGCGACATCGCCAAGCCCGCAACCGCGTGTGGCGGGGTTCCGTTCGGTGCTATCGACAACCCAGTCATAGATGCGGCGGGCCTTTTCAAGGTCGCTCGCGGCTCCGGCGGTGATCTCTTCCGCCGTGTCGCGGACGATTCCATCGGTCGGGACCAGCTTGGTCGGTGCGGTAAACCGCGCCCGCTCTTCCGGCGAAAGCGTTTGCGCTGGGTTGGACGCGGTCAGGTCGACCGCGCGGTTCTGTGTAGAGGCGGCAGATGTAACATCAAGGGTGGCTGCGCCTTCGCCCTTCGACCAGACAGCATGGACGAAGCGGGCCCCGGTGGCGTCGGTCTTCAGCGTGACTTCATCGGCGTTCGAGGTCCACTGCGTGTCCCCGGCCTGCATCCAATCTCCTTCGGTGACGGAGGGGACCGGAACCCAGACCTGCGCCATGGCGCCGTCGCGCGACAGTTCGACCCGGGTGCTGATTTCAAAGCGGCGCCAGCCGGCGGGGCGGGGGGCAAAGTCAGCCGCCGCAATCCGGGGCAGAGCCGCCGCAAGAACAGCCGCGCCGCCAAGCTTCATCGCATTTCTTCTGTCCAGAGCCATGGCTCTCTCTCCTTAAAGTCTTGTTGAAAATCTATTGTTGAGTCGGGGCCTGAATAGGCGGCGAATCCTGTGCGGACAAGGCCGCAGGCGTGTCGAGAGGCCAAATATCGCGCGGATCACCCCACGGGCGCGGCGGGGGCCACGCTGGGTTTGACGGTCTTGTCGTGGGGCATATCCACCGTGGTCGAGCTTGGACTTGAAATCCGGCCCCTGAACGATCGCCAGAGGCCGGAAAGGACCAGCCCGAAGGCGGGCCTGTTTCTCTGCGACGCAAGATTAGCCGCGCAGCATAACCTTGCCGGAACGTCCCGGAGTCAAGGCGGCCTGAAGGGCGCCGGCAATCTCTTTGATCGGGTAGACGCCCCCATCCGTGAGCACGAGCTCGCCCTTGGCGGTAAGTGTCACCAGTTCGGTGATCAGCCGTTTGCGCTGGTCCGGCGTCATCTCCTGACTGACGCGCGAGCCCCAGAACCCCTTGATCGTGATGTGTTTCATGATCAGCGGCCCCGAAGACAATGGCATCGGTGCGCCGGTTGCCGTACCAAAGATGACAAGCTCGCCATCCAGTCCCAGCAGGTCGACAAGATCAGCCGAGACATCCCCGCCGACCGAATCGATCGCGGAAACCGCGCCCGCATCGCCAATCAGATCGCGCGCCGCCTGCTTCCAGCCGGTATCAGAGGTGGAAAGGACGTTCTCGATCCCGAGATCCAGCAACTCTTGCACCGCGCCTGCTCGGCGCACGAGGCTTAACAGGGGGATGCCCCGCGCCTTGGCGAGGGTCGCCATGATCTTGCCGACGGCGCCATTGGCGGCGGTCTGAATGATCCAGTCGCCTTTCTTCGCCTTCAGGGTCTCCAGCAGCGACAGCGCGCTGAAGGGCATGGCGATCAGCTGCGCGCCCGCAACGTCCGAGATCGCATCAGGCAGCGGCAACACGCCATTGGCGGGCGCGACGAAGTATTCGGCCCAGGTGCCGTGTACCCCGGCGATCGTGACGCGTTTTCCGATCATCGCGGCATCGACATCCGTGCCGACCGCTTCGATGACACCCAAAGCTTCTGTGCCGCCAATGGCGCCCGGCAGGTCAGGTTTGTAGCCGTAGTTGCCGCGAATGGTCCAAAGATCGTGATTGTGGATCGGGGACAGGACCATCTTGACAAGAACTTCGCCCGCGGCGGGTTTGGGGGTCGTGGTGTCGCGGGCGGTCAGGACGTCAGAGGGTTCACCGAATGTATCGTGGATTGCAGCCAGCATCTGTTGGTTTCCTTTTAGTCTTTTGGGTCAGGGGATAGGTGGGTGATCGTTTCTGTCAGCGCCCGTCTGAGGGGGAGGTCGTCGCGCGACAGCTTTGCCAGAATTGCGGCGCCCAGCCATTTTGCATAAAGCATCTGGGCCGTGGCATCCGGGTCGACGAATTTGCGCACAGAGGCGTCAGCCCCGCCTTCCCTTAAAAGTTCGGCGATACGCGCGACCAACTGGCACACGCCCTGATCAAGAACTTCGCGCATTTCATCCGATAGATCGGCGATTTCAGCGGCGAGTTTGACCACAAGGCACTTGCTGGCGATCCCCTCGGAATCGGCTTGGGTCAGCCATGCGGCCCAGAAGCGATTCAGCTTCTCTCCGGCGGTCAGCGAGGTGGTGGTGAGCGCATCGAAACGGGCGAGATAGTCCGTGACATAGTCAAGCAGTAGGGCCTGACCGAAGGCTTCCTTGGAGGGGAAATAATAGTAAAACGAGCCCTTGGGAACTCCGCTTGCACTGAGAATGCGCGCAATACCAACGCCGCCGAAACCTTGCCGACGCACAAGGTCGCGACCTGCTTCAAGGATCTTGCGCCGTGTCAGATCTGATTTTGTTGGTTCGTTCATTTCTGTGACCTAATCTATAATAGACCGGTCGTCTAGTTATCTTCACGGGATCGTGTGATGCCCTTTTTCAGGCTGACCCGCATCCCGAAAAGGGCGGGGACAATCAGGGCCGAAGGCTCTGGTGTTGCGCGGGCCTGCCGCGGCGCGCGCTGTGCTCAGGGTTTCTTGAGACTTGGGCGGCAGCCTGCCGCAAGTTCAAGCCAAGTCAGGAGATTCAGAATGTCCAATCCCTTCGTTGGGCGCGCGCACGCCTTGTCCGGCCCTGCAACCGACATCCGTCCTGTTACCCCCTCTGACAGCACCGACCTCGATGAGGTGGCCGTGGCGCTGTATGTCGAGATTGGTGGCAGCCTTTCGATCGAAACCGTCGCGGGGCAAAGCCGAAACGTATACGTCGCTGATTTCTCGATGTTGCCGGTCGGTGTACGCCGGGTGAATCTGACCGGAACCACGGCAAGCGGCATTCATGCGATGGTCCTGGCATGAAGCTGGTCGCCGATATGTCCCTGTGCGGACGGCCGTGGCGACCGCGCCGAGGGATCACGCCGGCCGCATTGGTCTTGGACTTTGCGGCGGGTCGCTATGCGCCGGGTGCTTTCCCCGACCTCGTATCCTTCACCCGCGCCAGCACGGCCACCTATATCGACAGCACCGGCACGATGCAGACCGCAGCCATTGATGAGCCCCGCTTTGACCATGACCCGGTGACGCATGAGGCGCTGGGGCTGTTGGTCGAGGAAAGTCGGACGAACCTGATCCCGCACTCTGAGGATTTCACTGATGCAAGCTGGGGTGTTGGAAGCTCCGGAACTGGTGCAAATCCCATACTAACATCAAATGCTGGTGTAGCGCCTGATGGCACAACCACAGCGGACCAGATCATATTCGACAAAGGCGTTGGAGCAGCGGGCGACAGCTATAGCGTCATTGGGTCTAATCTGGCTTCAACCCCCGGCGGGGCGGTCGAAAAATCTGTTTGGCTAAGTACTATCAGCGGAACAGCTCAAGTTGCATTGAAATCGTTAACGTCCACTAGCGAGTATATGGTGTGCAACGTTACGACTGAATGGCAACGATTTACGCTGAATACAGTACCGGCAAGTGGCTCAGATGGCCTTCAACTCATTCTTCGGGGCACTTATGGAACGTCAGATAGCGCAACGCTACTGGTTTGGGGCGCTCAACTCGAAGTCGGCTCCACCCCATCGTCCTACATCCCCACCAATGGCTCAACGGTTACCCGCGCTGCCGACAGCGTGACCATCCCGGCGGCAAAGCTGCCCTACTCTGCGGTTGCCATGAGTATCGCGATGGAAGGGCGGATGTCCTATGCGGATAATAGCTTGTCCTTTTCTACGGTGGTGCTTTCCGAATGGCAGAAAGACACTGGAAATGAGCTTACCGCAAGGATCTCAACGTACGGCTCCGCAACTGGGTATCTCCAAGTATTTAACCGAGTTGGTGGGACAGCTTACGCCACCGCGTCTTCCGACAACTACTTCTCACCTGGAGTAGATATTTCGTTCTCTATTGCAGGGCGATTCACTGCGAATGCGGTTAACGGAGCTGTTGACGGAGCAGCGTTTACGGAAAACACATCAGCCACTGCGCTTCCTGATCTCACTAGCGTCGATCTCAAATTGGCCCCGACCTTCATGGGCACGATCAAGTCGTTCCGCATGTGGGCAACAGACATCGGCGATACCGGTATTGAAGAGGCCACATCATGATCCCCCGCGTTGATGCCATCTTGCACATCGCTTCTGTGCCTGACCTGATCACCTATTTCGCGGCGAATGCGCCGCAGCATCTGGACTTGGAGGCCAGCCCACCGGTGATCATCGGGTTTGACCGGACGCCCGTGGCCTTCTCTGGCGCTGCCGGGCTGGTCTATCTCCGCATCCTTTCGGATCGTGTCGCTGACTGGACGGGCATCCCCGGCGTGACCATCCTCGCCCAGTCCCCCTGCACCGGACCGGATACGCCAGATGACGTCTATGCCACCCTGTTCGCGGACGCGGCGATGACAGCGCTGTATGATGCAGTGTATGACAGGACACCCGTTGAGGTGGACGACGGGGCGGGCGGCACGGTGACCGTCACGCCGCCAGAGCGGTTTGGCCAGATGGGGTAAGTAACCGTGGCTGCTGGGTGCGCGCGTGCGGTTAGTGAGAGGGGGCCAGCGCATGGCGCAAAATGGTCAGACGGCGGTTGATCGCGCGGAAGCTTCTGACCAAGCCCCCTCGCACCGAAATATACACCAGCACATAAAGGGAGAAGGCCAGAAACGCCCAAAGGTTATTCGTCGCGGTCAGTACCGCGATAATACCCGGCGCGACGAAGAGCGGGACCATAACTGCGGTCGCAAGCGAGTTCGCCACGACAAGGCGTTGCCCCGCCGGCAGGTTCGCCCGGATGACCCGCATCACCACATGATGAAAATGCATGCGGTCTGGCGCACTTGCCGGCGTCCGGTTGATGAGGCGCCGCAAGACGGCCGCGCCGGTATCCATCACCGGCCAGAACGCGGCCATCAGCACTGCCCAGGGTGACACTTCGGGATTGCGCGCCATCAACAGGACGGCGATCCAGGCGATCAGGTGACCCAGTGTATAGGCCCCGGCATCGCCCAGAAACAATCGTCCCAGTGGATAGTTCAAGACAAGGACACCCGCCACGCAGAGAACCAGCGCGGCCGCGATGGTGGCCGTCAACTGGTCGCCCATGTTGACGGCGATCATCCCGAGCGCGCAGGCCGCGACGATTCCGATGCTCATGGCAAGCCCGTTCAACCCGTCGACCAGGTTAAAGGCGTGGGAAACACCTGCCGTGGCGAAGACCGTGAACAGGACGCCGACGGGCCAATACCGCATGATCCCGTCCAAGGCTGGTATTCCGAGCGTGGGAATGTGATACCCGGTCAACAGGATCATCAGTGCGCTGCTGGCCATGGCGGCAAACAGACGTGTGCGCGGGCTGGCGCCGACATTGAGATCTTCCATCAAACCAGCGCTGAACACCGGAATGCAGGAGCACAGGAGCATCCAGAGGTATCTGGACGATTCCGGAGGGGCCAAGACTGCTGCGGCAAGCATGCCAAACATCAGCGCGATACCACCGACGCGCGGCGTCGGGGCCGTATGGACGCTTTGCACTTCTAGCTTGGCATGGCCGCGCGACGTCCGCGACAGATGCAAATCGCGGGTCGAGACGATGACAACTGAGGCCAGAAGGCTAAGTGCGCCTGCCCCCCAGAACTCAGCAACGCTTTGAAAAAATAATCTCGACATGGGATGTGCAATGAAATCCGAATTGAGAGACATCCGTTCGAGTGTTGGTCGAACGGGTCTGGTTGGCCAGATTGTCTCGTAACTGGTTATTTTAAGGGGACAATCATGTTGGTTAAAGGTTTTGGATTGATGTTGATCAAGGGGTGTGGGTGTTCATATAAGATGCTTTTGGGCCGAATCGCAGTGTCAAAGTGATACTATTGGCCTCACCGACGTCTGGCAACCCATCCCTCTCCCCTGTGGGGTTTTAGGGAATTTTATACACGTTATGGGGGAATTTTGCCGCGGAGGCGCCTAGAGTGGCGCTGGTGCGCTCAGATCCTTGGCGTGTGGCTCACGCGGGGCGCTCACTGCGGGACGCGGGCCTTAGACCGGAAACGCGCCTTGCTTGAAAACCGTTAACGCGTCTATTATGTGACAAGGTCCCGAAACTTGTGTCGGTGGCGTCGGTTCCGTTTGCAAATCACGACTTGGATGTCGTGTCGGACATTGGTGTCACCGCTTGAACTCTAGGAGGACGGTCAGCTTTGATAAACGATAGCATTTTTCACCTGGCCAAGCTCTATGAGTTGATCACCTCGATGGAGCAGGATCTGGGGCTGGACACCCTTTCCGAGGATGAGCGGGCGCTGATCTATGCCATCACATCGGTGACCGACGCGAAGAAAAGCGCGTTCCTGAGCTCTGATATCAAGAAGCATCTTTTGTGCGGGAGGATGTCGAACCCGACCTTCTATCGGAATCTCAAACGTCTGTTGGAGCGCGGAATTATCAAAAATGCGCTTGGGAAAAAGACCGGTCTGTATGAAGTCGCGGATGACGCCTTTTTTCCGGCAAGGCCGCCCGCCTGAACGCATCGTATCGTATCGGGCATCTTGGACCGCCGCAGCCCCCATGACCTTTGATGGCGTGGTGCACGGTCAGCTGCCTTGAATTGCCGCTTTGTTCGTCGGCCCTTCCTCCTCCGGCGCGCTGAGGGGAGATCTCTCCCCCTGTACGTCCCTGAGCGGTGAGCTTCGCTGCGTCACGCGCTCCTGATCGTTGATGCGTGTTCCGCTGTGAGACTTCGGCCGTGTCGGTGTTCCCGACGGGGCGGTCTCGTGTTCCAGCTTTTGCACATATTTTCATCGAAGAACGGCATCTTCGTGATGCAATGCGTCTATCGTGCTGCTCTCGTAAAATAGTTTGTTTCTTGTGAATTGATAACTTGGGTGGTTTGTGAAACAACGCTCGGTAGAAGTGCGTTTTTCAGTTATCTCCAGTGTGCGTCACGGTGAGATAACGAACAAGTGGGGTAATATGCGCGTCTCTCAAGCTGCGTTCCTGGCGATCTTGATCTCCGGGCTATATCTCTTCGTGTTTGTTGTGATGTTCTGGGGGCTGATGCCCGTTCAGGCCGCTGTCGCCGGAAAGTATTTCGCCTTTGCTCAGGTCATCAGCCTCGTGGCGCTGACGCATGGTGTCCGGGTGGTCGCAACATGGTTGTTCCGATGGAAGGCCATCTTTTTTCTGGCCCCGGGTGTGGCGGCGCAGGTGCTGATATTGGGCCGTTACTTTGCCCTTTCGCCCGAAGAGCTAACCTTGATGTTCTTCTCCTTCACTACATCCAGTTTCTTTGCGTTCGAAACATTCCGCGCCTTGGGTGTGTGTGTCTATTCAAAGGCCGCGAGCCGGTCGGACTGGCGGGCGCTGATGGGGGTCGGAATGCTTGCCACGTTCATTAATACGGCTTTCCTGACGCAGATCGACTTGGGCTTTGCTAATCCCAACTTCTCGGTCTGGTTTGGGCTCAATCTGATCATTGGCGGGGTGTTGGGTCTGTTCGTCTGCTTGCTGCTGCTTCGGGTTGCACTGCGCCGTTTTGTTGGGGCTCCTGACCTCTTTCGTCGCAACAGCCCCCTACGGTCCTGACCTGTTGCCGGTCAGTCAGCCGGTGTCGCTCGGGGGGCTTTTTCGTGAGGGGCGCGGGACCGCGGGGCGACAGAAGAACACCGGCATCCCAGCCGCGATAGGCGCCTTTTTAACATATCGTTTCATCAGCAATCCGCTACACTTCCCCTGATTTGTCCACGGGGAAAGACCAGATGCGCCGGATCATGATCGTCATCGGGGCCTGCTTGGCCCTGTCCGCGCCGCTTGCGGCCCAGCAAACCACCGATGCCGTCGCGCCAGAAGCGGCGACCGGCGGGGCGATCATTGCAACCTCTGCTGCTGTTGCCGCATCTCTCGCGGAAAAACAGGCGGGCCGCCCGGTCACCGCCGAAACCTGGATGATCGCCGCCGCCAACCCTTATGCGGCCGAGGCCGGGGCGGCGATCCTGCGCGACGGGGGTAGCGCCGCCGATGCCATGGTCGCGGTGCAAACCGTGCTGGGGCTGGTCGAACCGCAAAGCTCCGGTTTGGGTGGCGGGGCCTTTCTGGTCTGGTACGATGCGGCAACAGGCGCGCTGAGCACGCTTGACGGGCGCGAAACCGCCCCCCTTGCCGCGCGCCCGACGCTGTTTCAGGACGCCGCTGGCGAACCGCTCACCTTCTACGACGCGGTGGTTGGGGGTCGCTCGGTCGGTACGCCGGGTACCCCCGCGCTGCTGGCCGAGGCGCATCGCCGCTGGGGGCGCACGCCTTGGCCCGCGCTGTTTCAAGATGCCATCACCTTGGCCGAACAGGGCTTTCCGGTCTCGCCGCGTCTGGCCGAGCTGGTCGCCGGGGATGCCGAGCGGCTGGCGCGGTTTCCGGGCACAGCCGCCTATTTTCTGCCCGGTGGCAAGCCGCTGGCCGAAGGACAGCTGCTGAAAAACCCCGCCTACGGCGATACCCTGCGCCAACTGGCAGCCACCGGGGTGGACGCCTTTTATACCGGCCCCATCGCGGCGGATATCGTGCAAACGGTGCAGGGGGCGTCGGGCAATCCCGGCGTGTTGTCGCAGATCGATCTGGCGCTGTATCAGGTCCGCGAACGCCCGCCGGTTTGCGTCTCCTACCGCGCGCATGAGGTCTGCGGCATGGGGCCGCCGTCCTCCGGGGCGCTCACCCTCGGTCAGATCCTTGGCATGCTGGAAACCCACGATCTGCCCGGCCCGCAAAGCCCGGAGGCGTGGCGCTTGATCGGCGATGCCTCCCGGCTCGCCTTTGCGGATCGGGGCCGCTACATCGCCGACAGCGATTTCACCCCGGTGCCGAGCAAGGGGTTGCTTGATCCGGCCTATCTGCGCGCCCGTTCCAGCCTGCTTTCCGGCGATGACGCGCTGCCCGAAGTCGCCCCGGGCCAGCCAGCGTTCGATCACGCGCTGAACTTGGCCGATGATGAGGCGATCGAGTTTCCCTCGACCTCGCATATCTCGATCGTGGACCGCTACGGCAACGCCCTGTCGATGACCACCACCATCGAAAACGCCTTTGGCTCGCGGCTGATGGTGCGGGGGTTTCTGCTTAACAACGAACTTACCGATTTCTCCTTTCGCAGCCATCGCGACGGGGTGCCCATCGCCAACCGGGTGGAACCGGGCAAGCGCCCGCGCTCCTCGATGGCGCCCACCATCGTGATGAAGGACGGCCGTCCGGTGCTTGTTCTCGGCTCCCCCGGTGGCAGCCGCATCATCGGCTATGTGGCGCAGGTGGTGATCGCCTGGCTCGACTGGGGGCTTGATGTGCAGCAGGCGGTGGCGCTGCCCCATGCGGTCAACCGGTTCGGCACCTATGACCTTGAGGCCGGAACGCAGGCCGAGGCGCTGTTCGCCCCGCTCGAGGCGCTGGGCTATGAGGTCAAGGCGCGTGACCTGAATTCCGGCCTGCATGCCATCGCGATTGGCGAGACCTTGCAGGGCGGTGCCGATCCGCGCCGCGAGGGGATCGCGCTGGGCGGCTGAACCGCGCGCCCCATCTTGCCCCTGCCGGGTGGATGGGGCAGGGTCTGGCGCGAATTATCGATAACGACCTACCCCGAAAAGGAGCCGAGCATGGTCCAGGCCACAGCGCTGCCGCGCAATGAAACCGGAATAGAAACCGTTGTGGGCATTCTCAAGCAGCGCTTCGGAGATCGCTGCCAGACCGGAGCGTCGATCCGCGAACAGCACGGCCACACCACGACCTATATCGAGAATCAGCTGCCCGATGCCGTGGTCTTTCCCCACAGCGCCGAAGAGGTCTCCGAGATCGTCAAAACCTGTGCCCTGCACAAGGTCCCGGTGATCCCCTTCGGCACTGGCACCTCGCTTGAGGGGCATGTGAACGCCCCCGCTGGTGGCATCTCGGTCGACCTGATGCAGATGAACAAGATCCTAGCCGTGCATGCCAGCGATCTTGACTGCGTCGTGCAGCCCGGCGTCACGCGCGAAGATCTGAATACCCATCTGCGCGACCAAGGCCTGTTCTTTCCCATTGATCCCGGTGCCAATGCCTCGCTTGGCGGCATGGCCTCGACCCGCGCCTCGGGCACCAATGCGGTGCGTTATGGCACCATGAAGGACAACGTCCTCGCGCTGCAGGTGGTGATGCCTGATGGGGAAATCATCCGCACCGCGCAGCGGGCCAAGAAAAGCTCGGCCGGCTATGACCTCACCCGCCTGATGGTCGGGGCCGAGGGCACGCTTGGCCTGATCACCGAGGTGACGCTGCGCCTGCAAGGCATCCCCGAGGCGATCTCCTCGGCGCGCTGCTCGTTTCCCAGCATCGACGCCGCCTGTCAGGCGGTGATGATGACGATCCAATACGGCATCCCGGTCGCCCGGATCGAACTTCTGGACGCGCTCAGCGTCAGCGCCGCCAATGTCTATTCCAAGCTCGACCTGCCGGAAACGCCGCTGCTGCTGCTGGAATTTCACGGCTCGGAGCGCGGCGTGGTGGAACAGGCCGAAACCTTTGGCACCATCGCCGAGGAGTTCGGCGGCAGCGATTTCGCCGCCACCACCAGCACCGAAGAGCGCAACAAACTGTGGCAGGCCCGCCATGACATGTATTGGGCCAGCCATGGGCTGCGTCCCGGCGCCAAGGGGCTGTCGACCGATATCTGCGTGCCGATCTCGAAACTGGCGGAATGTGTCACCGCCGCGGCGGACAAGGCCGAAGAGATGGGGCTGATTTCCCCCATCGTCGGCCATGTCGGCGACGGCAATTTCCACTGCCTGCCGCTGATCGACATGGACAACCCCGAAGAGATCGCCAAGGCCGAGGAATTCGTCGGCTGGCTGAACGATCTGGCGATCTCGATGGACGGCACCTGCACCGGCGAACACGGTATCGGGCAGGGCAAGCGCCCCTATCTGCTCAAGGAGCTTGGCCCGGCGATGAAATACATGGCCGCGATCAAATCGGCGCTCGATCCTGACAATATCATGAACCCGGGCAAGATCATCTGATCTGGGCTTGGCGCCCTCACAGGGGGGGGCGCCAACGACGGGGCGAGGTTGCGCGCCCTTCGCAGGGGCAGGTCAGCCGCGACTGCGGGAGCCTCCGGCGGGAGTATTTTGACCAAGAAGAAGCGCGAAGGAAGACGTGCGCGCGGCGCGGTCCGGGCGTTTTGCCCATAGGTCGGGCGCAATTTGGGGGCGAACGCGGCAAGAAATGTCGCGCAGTGCCCGCTGAGTGACGCCGAGGTCGGTTTTGGAGGGATTTCGGTCGGATGATCCCCGAGACTGGCCACCGGGCATGCCATAACTCTGGGGAAACAGACTCAGTCACCCGGAGAGCGGATTCATGAAGACCCATGTCAAAGCCCTGGTCGTCGGCGGCGGTGCCGTCGGCGCCTCGATCGCCTATCACCTTGCCCGCGCCGGTTGGAGCGACGTGATGCTGTTGGAGCGCGACGAACTGACCAGCGGCTCGACCTGGCACGCGGCCGGTCTGCTGCCGCTGTTCAACATGGGCTATGCCACCGGCCATATCCACGACTACTCGGTCAAGTTCTACAAGACGCTGGAGGAGGAAACCGGCCTCAATCCCGGGTTCGCCGTGGTCGGCAACCTGCGCATGGCGCAATGTCAGGAGCGGATGGATGAATATATGCTCTATGCCTCCACCGCCGAAACGCTGGGTATCCCCTACGAGTTTTTGAGCCCGGCCCAGATTCGGGAGCGTTGGCCACTGGTGCGCACCGAGGATCTGCAAGGCGCGCTGTTTCACCCCACTGACGGCTATATCAACCCCGCCGACGTGACCCAGGCGATGGCCAAGGGCGCGCGCCAGCGCGGGGTCGAGATTGTCCGCCGCTGGCAGGTCGACGGCTATGAATGGACCGGTGCGGAGTGGAAGGTCAGCGTCACCAAGATGGTCGAAAAGGGTGGCAATCTGGTGGCCTCGGACGAGACCGCCGTGATCACAGCCGAACATGTGGTCACCGCCACCGGCAACCACGCGCAGCGCACGGCGGCCCTGCTGGGCATCAAGATTCCTGCCATCCCGGTCGAGCATCAGTTCATCGTCACCGAACCCGATCCCGCGCTGGTGGACTATCGCAAGACCCACGGCGAACACCCGGTGCTGCGCGACGCGGATGCGCTCTGGTATGTGCGAGAGGAACGCGGCGGCTGGATCCTTGGGCCGTATGAGCGCAACGCCCCAGCGCGCTTTGCCTATGGCGTACCCGACTCGTTTCGCGCCGATCTCTTCCCGCTCGATCTGGACCGGATCGAGGCCGAATACATGTCCTTCATCCACCGCATCCCGTCGTCGGAATCCGTTGGGCTCAAGGACGATTTCAACGGCCCGATCTGCTATACCCCTGACGGCAACCCGCTGGTCGGCCCGGCGCCGGGTCTGCGCAACATGTGGCTGGCCGAAGGCTTTTCCTTTGGCATCACGGCGGCGGGCGGCACCGGCTATTACCTTGCCCAGATGATGGTCGAGGGCGAAGCCGAGATCGACATGGCCGCGCTTGACCCCAAACGCTACGGGTCGTGGATGACCACCGAGTATGCGGTGAAGAAGAACGAAGAATGTTATGAGCATGTCTTTATCCTGCATCACCCGGACGAAGAACGCCCCGCCGCGCGGCCCCTGCGCACCGACCCCGCCTATGACCGGCAACAGGCGCTGGGCGCGCAATTCGGTTGCGTGAACGGCTGGGAACGCCCGAACTACTATGCGCCACAAGGGTTTGACGATCACGATGCCCGCAGTTTCCGCCGTGGCGGCTGGTGGCAATACGCGGTGGATGAGGCGCGCGCGATCCGCGAGGGGGTGGGTCTGATCGACGCCACCGCTTTTACCAAACACGTGGTCAAAGGCCCCGGCGCCACGCAATTTCTGGATTGGTTCACCTGCAACAAGCTGCCCAAGGTGGGGCGCATCAACCTGACCTATGCGTTGACCGCGGCCGGCACCACCCGCACCGAATACACCATCGTGCGGCTGGGCGAGGATGAATACTACCTCGTCTCCGCCGGTGCCTGGAGCGCCTATGACGCGGATTACCTGCGCAAGGCGGCCGAGGAGAAGGCGGGCGAATTCGGCTATATCGAGATTCAGGATGTCACCAGCCAATGGGGCGTTCTGGCCATCGCCGGGCCGAAATCCCGCGACGTGCTGAACGAAATCGTCAAGGATGCCGATCCTGCGACCGTGCTGTCGAACAAACGGTTCCCTTGGCTGTCGATGCGTAATATCGAACTGGGCATGTGCCCGGTGCGCGCCATCCGCGTCGCCTATACCGGCGAGTTGGGCTGGGAGCTGCATCACCCGATCGAGATGCAGCGCTATCTTTGGGATCAGCTGATGCAGGCCGGCGCCAAACACGGCATGAAACCGGTCGGGGCCCGCGCCCAGAACTGGCTGCGTCAGGAAAAAAGCTATCGCGCCTTTGGCACCGAACTGGGCCGCGATGCTACCCCGTTGGAGGCCGATTTGCCACGTTTCGTCGACCTGTCAAAGGAGTTTCACGGCAAACCGGAGATGCAGGAAAAGGGCATCCGCTCCAAATGCTGCACCCTGTTGATCGACGGCCCCGAGGATGCCGATCCCTGGGGCCGCGAGGCGCTTTACCTTGATGGCGAAAAGGTCGGGCGGCTCACCTCCGGCGGCTATTCCGTGGCGTTCGGAAAATCCATCGGCATGGGCTACGTCAAACCTGACCTCGCGGTGCCCGGCACCCGGCTGAAGGTTCGGATGTTCAACGATCTCTGGGATGCCGAGGTGGTTGTGGACAGCCCCTATGACCCGAAGAACGAGACGATCCGCAAGGACGGCTGAAGAACATGGACCGAGGCCGCGACGTCGCGCGGCCCGGTGCCTCCGGCGGGGATATTTGGCGTGAAAGGAAAAGGGAGGGCACGCTCTGCACCCTCCCCGAAAAAGGGGTCACCCTCTTCCTCTCACACGGCCATCGGCGTCCCCGCCTGTACCGCAGGGCAATCCTGCCGCGGCAAGATTAAAAAACCCTTGCTTCCTTTCACCTGAAATATCCCCGCCGGAGGCCTCAGGCGCGGCAGCGCCCGAAACAGGGGCGATCAACCGCTCCCTTGCGAATGATTATTCTGCGCTCAACTCGTCGAAACACTCCAGCGCCTTGGCAGCATACATCATGGCCGGGCCGCCGCCCATCTGGACGCACATGCCCAGCACATCGGCCACCTCTTCGCGGCTGGCACCAGCCTTGATCAGCGCCTCAATATGCAGCCCGATGCAGGATTCGCAGCGTTCCGCCACGGCGATGCCAAGGGCGACGAATTCCTTGGTTTTCAGATCCAGAACACCGCTTTCCTTCACCGCCTTGGTCAGGGTGCCAAAGCCGCGCGTGGCTTCGGGGTTTGCGCGGTTCAGGTTGCGCAGGCTGTTGCGGGTCAGGTTCAGCTTTTCTTTCCAGCTCATTATGAGGCCTTTCACATTTCGGGTTCGCGGCCATTGACCACGCGCCGCAGGAAACGGCATTGATCCTGATCAGAAAGCGGGCTTTTGCGCAATCAGGGCAAGGTTGTTCGCAGGCATTTCGACCGCCTCGATCAGCTCCAACCCGGCCCGGTGGATCAGATCGATCACATCGAAATCATCCTTGTAACCAAGCCGCGAATCCTGCGCCGTCAGGCTGGCGTGAAACGATGCGTCGCCGGCGCTGGTCAATTCGCCCGCTCGCATGAAGGGGCCATAAAGCACCAGCCGCCCGCGCGGCGCCAGCGCCTGTGCGGCCTCTGTGATCAGGACCTCGACCCAAGCCATCGGGATCAGGTGCAACAGATTCGACAGCGTGATCAGATCCTGCCCGGACAGGTCCGCTGCCCAGCCGGGACGGCTGGCATCCAGATCCCGCGCGGGCGAGAGATTGCCGCAACCGCTTTCCCCCGCATAGGCGTCGATACTGGCGCGCCGGGCCGGGTCGGGATCGCTTGGCTGCCAATGCAGCCCGGGGAGGCGCGCGGCAAAGGCCACCACGTGTTGGCCGGTGCCGCTGGCGATCTCCAGCGCGCGGCCTTGCTGTGGCGCCACCTGATCCAGCAGATCGCACAGCGCCGCGCAATTGCGCTCGGCCGAGGGCGCGACCAGTTTGTCGCCCTCGGTCTTGTTGGCGATGCTGGCGCTATCGGGCAGGGTCAGACGATTGGTCATCGGGCGAATCTTTCGGGCGAAAGCTGGGCGCAGGTCGCGCCATCCATCACCGGCGCGCGTCCCAGGATCAGATCGGCGGCCAACTGGCTGACGGCGGGGCAGGTGAGAAAGCCATAGCCGCCCTGTCCGGCCAGCCAGAAAAAGCCGGGCGCGACCGGATCATGCCCGATCACCAGATTGCGGTCGGGGGCAAAGCTGCGCAGCCCGGCCCAGTTCGAGATCATCCGCGTGACCGGTTCGCGCACCACCTCTTCATAACGCGCGATGCCCTCGGCCAGCGTCATATCCTCGGCCCAGGCATCATGCGGCGTGGTCGGGTCTTCCTCGGCGGGCGAGACAAGCAGCGCCCCGGCGTCGGGCTTCATGTACCAGCTCTCGTTGACGCCAAAAACCATCGGCCAGCGCGCCGGATCATGGCCGTCGGGTGCGGCCACACGGGCCATCGAGCGGCGCATCGGCGTGATCTTGATCGGGGCAACCCCGGCCAGACCGGCGACCTCGTCGGCCCAAGCTCCGGCGGCATTGACCAGCAGGTCGGCCTCGATCACCCCCTGTGGCGTGCTCACCAGCCAACGCGCCCCGCGCGTGATCGCGCTGACCGGCGATTTGGTCAGCACCTGCCCGCCATTGGTGCGGATGGTGCGGGCGAAATCCTGCAACAGCCGGTCGGTGTCGATATCCCAAGCGTCGGAATGATACCCCAGAAGAACCGCGCGCTCCGGGTTCAGGATCGGCACCAATTTGCACGCCTCTTCCGGGCTGATCTGATCCATCCCCATCTCGGCCAGATCCTTGGCAAAGGCGTCTTCCTGCCCGGCCAGACCCGCCAGCATCAGCCCGCGCGGGCTGAGATAATCACTCTCGCGTAGGTAGAAATCGGCGCTCGCCCGCGCCAGCGCCACGGTCGAGGGCATGCCATAGCTGGCCTCATACAGCGCCGCCGAGCGACCGGAGGCGTGATAGCCGATGGCCTGTTCTGCCTCCAGCACGGTCACCCGCGCATGCGGCGCCAGCCGCGCCCCGGCCGAGATCCCGGCGATCCCGCCGCCGATGATCACGATATCTGTCTGTGTCTGAGTATCTGTCATGGGGCGAAACTGGCACGGGGCGCGGCAATGGGAAAGCCCTGTTTCGACCGCGCCAGCGCCGAAAACGGCAAACCGAAAGCGATCACCAAAAGCGGCAAACGAAAAAGGCCCCGGCGTGCACCGGGGCCTCTGGATCGTTTCACGCGTGCAGAGCTTACTGCGGAATTTCGCCGTCGAGACCTTCGACATAGAAATTCATGCCCGCCAGCGTGCCGTCATCGGCGACCTCGCCCTCGGCCAGCCACGGGGTGCCGTCCTGCTTGTTCAGCGGGCCGGTAAAGGGATGGTATTCGCCCGATGCAATCGACGCTTTCAGCGCCAGCGCCTCGGCTTTCACATCCTCAGGCACGGCGGACGAAATCTCGCCGATCTTGACCATGCCGGCACCGATGCCGTCCCATGTGTTCACGGTTTCCCATGTGCCGTCCATCACTGCCTTGGTGCGGGCGATGTAATAGGGCGCCCAGTTGTCGATGATCGAGCTGACGCGCGGCGACGGCGCGTATTCGGCCATGTCAGACGCTTGACCAAAGGTGATCACGTTGCCGGCGTTCTTGGCGGCCGCCTGCGGCGCGGTGGAATCGGTGTGCTGCAGGATCACGTCGGCGCCCTGTTCGATCAGCACCTTGGCCGCGTCGGCTTCTTTCGCCGGATCAAACCAGGTAAAGGCCCAGACGATCTTGAACTGGACGTCCGGGTTTACCTTCTTGGCGTGGATATAGGCCGAGTTGATGCCGCGGATCACTTCGGGGATCGGATAGGACCCGATATAGCCCACGATGTTGGATTTGGTCATGCGCCCGGCGATGGTGCCCTGCACCGCGCGCCCCTCATAGAAGCGGGCGGAATAGACCGACACGTTCGGCGCCGTCTTGTAGCCGGTGGCATGCTCGAACTTGATGTTCGGGAATTTCTTGGCCACGTTGATGGTCGGGTCCATGTAGCCGAACGAGGTGGTAAAGATCAGATCGGCACCGTTCAGCGCCATCTGCGTCATCACCCGCTCCGAATCCGGGCCCTCGGCCACGTTCTCGACAAAGACGGTTTCGACCTTGTCGCCGAACTCGGCCTCGACCGCCTTGCGGCCTTGGTTGTGCTCATAGGTCCAGCCGCCGTCACCGACCGGTCCGACATAGACAAAGCCGATCTTGGTTTTGTCCTGTGCCACCGCTCCGGTGGCCAGGCCCAGCACCATCGCGGCGCTGGCAAGAAGAGAAGTCAGTTTCATTCAGGGTCCCCCTGTTGGATATCATGCGCCCCTAATGCGAGGCATGGAAAATACGGCCGAGCGCAGCAGGCGCGCTGCTTTTGTCGGCGGAGAGGATTACGAGCACGAGGATCGTCACCAGATAGGGCGACATTGCCAGATACTCGACCGGAATGGCAACGCCAGCCGCCTGCAGATTGAGCTGCACGACCGTGACGCCGCCGAAAAGATAGGCACCCAGCAAGACCCGCCAGGGCTTCCAGCTGGCGAAGACCACCAGCGCCAGCGCGATCCAGCCGACACCGGCGGTCATCCCCTCGGTCCACTGCGGCACCCGGATCAGGCTGATATAGGCCCCACCCAGCCCGGCACAGGCACCGCCAAAGGCAATCGCCGCAATGCGGATGCGCACCACCTTGTAGCCGAGCGCATGGGCGGCATCGTGGTTTTCCCCCACCGCCCGCAGAATCAGCCCGACGCGGGTGAATTTCAGCACCGCCCAGACCGCCGCGATGATCGCCACGCCAAGATACAGCACCGGATCATGCGAGAACAGGATCGGCCCCAGCACCGGCATGTCGCTCAGCCCCGGGATATGCAGCTCAGCCATCCGCGGCGGTTTGACCCCGACATAGCTCTGGCCCATCAGCGAACTCAGTCCAAGCCCGAACAGCGTCAGCGCCAAGCCGCTCGCCACCTGATTGGCCAGCGCGACCTGCGTCAGCACCACGAACAGCAGCGACAGCGCCGCACCCCCGACAGCTGCGGCCAGAAACCCCAGCCAGGGCGATCCGGTCTCGACCGCGATGGCAAAGCCGCTGATCGCACCGACGATCATCATCCCCTCGACCCCGAGGTTCAGAACACCGGCCTTTTCCACCACCAGCTCTCCGATCGCGGCCAGCAGCAGCGGCGTGGCCGCCACCATCAGCGAGGCGATCAGAAGGACGGGATTGATTGCGGACAGATCCATCTCAGGCCACCTCCGGCTTTTGCAACGCGATGCGGTAATTGGTCAGCAGGTCCAGCGCCAGCAGGAAGAACAGCAGCATCCCCTGAAACACCTGAATCGCCGCCGCAGGCAGGCCCAACTGCCCTTGGGCGATCTCGCCGCCGATATAGGTCAGCGCCATCAACCCCCCGGCCAGCAGAATGCCAACCGGATGCAACCGGCCCAGAAACGCCACGATGATCGCGGTAAACCCATAGCCGACGTTGAAATCAATGCTCACCTGACCCGCAGGACCCGAAACCTCGAACATCCCCGCCAGCCCGGCCAGCGCCCCCGACATCCCCAGACACAGCAGGATCAGCCGTGACGGGCGCACCCCGGCGAACCGCGCCGCGCGCGGCGCCTCGCCGGTCAGACGGATGTGGAACCCCAGCATGTGCCGGTTCAACAGCACATAGGCAAAGATCACCGCGATCAAGGCCGCCACCACGCCCCAATGCATGCCGGTATTGGCGATCAGATCGGCGTTATGCGCGCTGTCATATTGTTGCAGATTGCGGCTACCGGGAAATCCGAACCCCTCGGGGTTCTTCAACAGCCCCAGCGACATCGAGGCCAGAAACTGCTCGGCGACATAGACCAGCATCAGCGACACCAGAATTTCGTTGGTGCCGAAGCGCACCTTCAGAAAGGCCGGGATCATCGCCCAAAGCCAGCCGCCCAAGGCCCCGGCAATCACCATCAGCGGAAAGATGTACCAGGCCTCCAGCGGGTAAAACGCCAGACCGACCGCCGCGCCGGTCAAGGCGCCGATGATATATTGTCCCTCGGCCCCGATATTCCAGATACCGGCGCGGAACCCCAGCGACAGGCCGATGGCGATCAGCACCAGCGGCGCCCCCTTCACCAGCAGTTGCGGGCGGTAATAAAAGGCAAACTCGCCAAACAGCGGTTCCCAGAAAATCGTCTCGATCGCCTGCAGCGGGTTGGTGCCCAGCACCCCGAACAGCAGCCCCCCGAACAGCATTGTCGCCAGCACCGCCACCAGCGGCGTCGCGATCGACCAGCCGCGCGACGGTTGCGGCCTCTTTTCCAACCGGATCATGCGCGGCCCCTTGTGCTTTTTCGTTGTCCACCTGCGCCCGCCAAAGGCGCAAGCGCGTCCTGCCGCCTATACATGCGCCACCTCCATGCCATGAGCCCCGCCCATCATCAGCCCGATTTCCTCGACCGTCAGCCCGGTGGTGGAGCGCGGCGTACTCAGCCGTCCTTCGTTCAACGCCGCAAAGCGGTCGGCGATTTCCATCAATTCATCCAGATCCTGACTGATGCAGACCACCGCGGTCCCCTCTGCTGCCAGATCCAGAAGCGCTTGCCGGATCGCCGCCGCGGCCGCCGCATCCACGCCCCAGGTCGGCTGGTTCACCACCAAGACCTTCGGGCCCTGCAAGACCTCGCGCCCGATCACGAATTTCTGCAAATTCCCGCCCGACAGCGACCGTGCCGCGTTTTCAGGTCCCGGTGTGCGCACGTCAAACGCCTCGATGATCCGCTCGGCAAATTCCCGCGCCGCGCCCCATTTCAGAAACCCGTTGCTGACCAGATTTTCCCGTACCGCCCCGGTCAACAGCGCGTTCTCGGTCAGGCTCATGTCGGGGGCGGCGGCATGGCCCAGCCGCTCTTCCGGGGCGGTCAGCAGGCCTAGGGCCCGCCGCGCCGCCGGTCCCATCCGTCCGATCGGCTCGCCCAGCAGCTTGACCGCGCCCGCCTCGGTCAGGATTTCGCCCGACAGGACGCCCAGCAATTCCTCTTGCCCGTTGCCCGCGACCCCGCCGATGCCGACGATTTCGCCCTGTTGCACGGTCAGATGCACATTCTTCAGCGCGGTGCCAAAGGCCGAGGGCGAGGGCGCCGACAACCCGGAAATGTCCAACGCCACTTCGCCCAAGGCGCGCCCGGCCCGTTCCGGCGTCTTCAGCGCACTGCCCACCATCAACTCGGCCATGTCGCGCGCCGTGGTCTCGCGCGGGGTGCAGGTGCCCACCACCTTGCCCAGCCGCAGGATCGTCGCGGTGTCGCACAGCGTGCGGATCTCTTCCAGCTTGTGCGAAATATACAGGATCGAGGTGCCTTCGCCGCGCAGCTTTTCCAGCGTCTTGAACAGAATTTGAACCTCTTGCGGTGTCAGCACGCTGGTCGGCTCATCCATGATCAACAGCTTCGGGTCCTGCAACAGACAGCGAATGATCTCGACCCGCTGGCGCTCCCCCGCTGACAGATCCCCCACCGTGCGGAACGGGTCCAGCGGCAGGCCATAGGTCTCCGACACTTCGCGGATCCGTGCGGCCAGATCGCGCATCGGCGGCGGGTTCTCCATCCCCAGCGCGATGTTTTCCGCCACGTTGAGCGCATCGAACAGCGAGAAATGCTGAAACACCATGGCGATGCCATCGGCCCGCGCCGCGCGGGGCTCCCCCGGCGCATAGCTTTGCCCGCGCAACTCCATCGTGCCGCTGTCGGGCTTGACCAGACCATAGATCATCTTGACCAGCGTCGATTTCCCGGCGCCGTTCTCGCCAAGCAGCGCGTGCACCTCGCCGACACCGATCTTGAACGAGATGTCGTCATTGGCCACCACCCCGGGATAGGCTTTGGTCAGCCCGTTCAGGCTCAGCAATACTTGGCTCACGCACGTCGCTCCTTTGTCTGTGCCGTCTGGGCGGTCTGGCGCATCAACTGCGCTGCCACGCCAATGGCGATTTGCTGCGGATGTTTGCCCAGCCCCGGATCGCCAATCGGGCAGGTGATCCGCGCGATCTGCTCCGGTGCATGGCCCAGCGCCCGCAACCGCGACCGGAACCGTGCCCATTTCGTAGCCGATCCGATCAGCCCCGCAAAGCCAAAGCCGTGCGACAACAGCCGGTGGCACAGTTCCAGATCCAGCGCATGGGAATAGGTCACGATCAGATGCTCGGCCCGTACCGGCGCATGGCGTACCAGTTCAGCCGGATGGACGGCAGGCAGCACCGTGACCGCCTCCGGCACGCGCTCGGGAAATCGCTCTGGCCCGGTATCGACCCATGTGATCGCCAGATCGGGCAGCGGCGACAATACATCGACCAGCGCGCGGCCCACATGCCCGGCGCCCCAGATCCAAAGATCGCGTGCCGACCGTGTCACCGGCTCGGCCATCCAGCCCTCGATCAGCGCCGGCTCCGGTCCCACGCCACGATCCCGCGCGGTGGCAAGGATGCGACGCACCGCCAGCGGCATTGCCGTTGCCGCCGCAATGGGGCGGGCGATCACCTCCCCCTCCAGCGCCGCAACGGCCTTGGCGTCGTAGATTTCGCTCAACAGGCTCACCGCCCCGCCGCAGCATTGGCCCAGCTCCGGCCCCAGCGCGTGGCGCGTCAACCGGCGGGTCTCGCGCTGATCCCGGGCCGCCTGCGCCGCCGCAAATTCCAGCGCGCCGCCGCCGATGGTGCCGCTTTGTCCGCCTTGCCAGACCAGCATCGCCGCCCCGACCTCGCGCGGGGACGATCCGCGCAGATCCGCGATCACCACCCGCGTCACCCGCTGATGCCGCGCCACCGCCGATTTCAGCGCGCCCAGATCAAAGCTCATCGCGCATCCCCCGGATCGCCGCCCAAACCCGCTCTGGCGTCGCCGGTGCATCCAGATCGGGATAGGCCGCACCACAAGAGGCAACCGCGTCGCTCAGCGCCAGAAAGGCCGAGATCCCCAGCATGAAAGGCGGCTCCCCCACCGCCTTGGAGCGATAGATCGTATCCTCCCGGTTGCGCCCGTCCCACAGCGCCACGTTAAAGATATCGGGCTGATCGGAAAACGCCGGGATCTTGTAGGTGCTCGGCGCATGGGTGCGCAGCCGCCCGGCGTCATCCCAGACCAGCTCCTCGGTGGTCAGCCAGCCCGCGCCCTGCACATAGCCGCCCTCGACCTGACCGATATCCAGTGCCGGGTTCAGGCTGGCACCCGCGTCATGCAGAATATCGGCGCGCAGAATGCGGTATTCGCCGCTGCGGGTGTCCACCGCTACCTCTGTGACCGCCGCGCCATAGGCGAAATAATAGAACGGTCGCCCGGTCCCCTTCAGCCGGTCCCAGGCCAGTTTTGGCGTCTTGTAGAACCCGGTCGCCGACAGGCTGACCCGCCCCTCGTAACAGCGCGCCGCCGCCTCGGCAAAGCTCAGCACCTCGCCGCCGACCTCGACCTGATCATCGACAAAGCGCACCTGCTTGCGGCTGGTCTGATGCTGCTCGGCCAGATAGGCCGCCATCCGGTCGCGGATCTCGTCACAGGCCGCCTTCACCGCCATCCCGTTCAGGTCCGACCCGGACGAAGCCGCCGTGGCGGAGGTATTGGGCACCTTGGCGGTGTCCGTCGCGGTGATCTTGACCGCGCCCAGCCCAATCCCGAACCGGCTGGCCGCCACCTGCGCCACCTTCTGGAACAGCCCCTGTCCCATCTCGGTGCCGCCATGGTTCAGATGCACCGATCCATCCTGATAGACATGCACCAAGGCCCCGGCCTGATTCAGATGCGTCAGGGTAAAGGAGATCCCGAACTTCACCGGCGAAAACCCGATCCCCTTCTTGATCGCCCCATGCGCGCTATTCCACTGCGCCACCGCCTGCTTGCGCGCGTCATAATCCGCGCTCTCCAGCAAGGCCGCGGTGATCCCGTGCAGCTCGAAATCCTCGATCACCTGACCATAGGGCGTGCTCTGGGGCAGGGCGTCGCGCCCGGTTTTTTTCTGGCCGGAACTACTCCGGGGGGGCTCCGCAGGAGCGGGGGCAGCGCCCCCTTGGGCGGCTGCATAATAATTGCGCCGACGCAATTCGACCGGCTCGATCCCGAGCTGATGCGCGGCATGATCCATCAGCCGCTCGATCCCCAGCACACCCTGCGGCCCGCCAAAGCCGCGATAGGCGGTGGCGCTCTGGGTGTTGGTCTTCAACCGGTGGCTCTCGATCCGGGCATGGGGCAGCAGATAGGCGTTGTCGGCATGCAGCATCGCCCGATCCGCCACCGGCAAGGATAGATCCATCGCCCAGCCACAGCGGGCGTATTGCACGAACTCGACGCCCGCGATCCGGCCCTCGGCATCGAAGCCGGCGCGATAGGTGATGCGGAAATCATGGCGCTTGCCGGTGATCACCATGTCGTCGTCGCGGTCATAGCGCATCTTGCAAGGCCGCCCGGTCGCGCGCGCCGCAATGGCACAGGACACCGCCAGCGCATTGCCCTGGCTTTCCTTGCCGCCAAAGCCGCCACCCATGCGCCGCACCTCGACCCGCACCGCGTGCATCGCCAGCCCCAGCGCCTCGGCCACCTTGTGCTGGATCTCCGTCGGGTGCTGGGTCGAGGAATGGACCAGCATATCGCCGCCCTCCTGCGGCAGCGCCAGCGCCGCTTGCCCTTCCAGATAGAAATGCTCCTGCCCGCCCATCTCGAAGGCGCCCTCAACCACATGCGCCGCCCCGGCGATCGCCGTCGCCGCATCGCCCTTGCTCCAGATCACCGGCCCGCCCTCGAACCGGCTGTCCGCCGCCAGCGCCTGATCAATGGTCAGGATCGGGGCCTCTTCGGTGATCGTAAGATCGCCCAGCTTGGCCGCCTTGCGCGCCGCCAGATGGCTCTCGGCCACCACCAGAAACACCGGTTGGCCGACATAGTTCACCCGGTCGACCGCCAGCAAGGGCTCGTCATGCACCGAGGGCGAGACATCATTGGCAAAGGGCAGATCTTCGGCGGTCATCACCGCCAGTACGCCGGGGGCGGCGCGCACCGCCGCCAGATCCATCGCCTCGATCTTTCCGCGCGCCACCGGACTCAGACCAAAGGCCAGATGCAGCGCATCGCGCGGGGTGGGAATGTCGTCGATATAGCGCGCCGCGCCGGTCACATGCAGGCGCGCGGCGTCATGGGGCAGGGGGCTGGTCACGCTCATGCCGACACCTCCAGCACCGAGACCATCTCGCCCATGTCCTCGGCAAAGTACCGTTCCAACATCGCCCGCGCTGTTTCCAGACGATAGCGCGCGCTGGCGCGCATGTCGCTCATCGGGGCGAAATCATCGTCGAACCCGGCCTGCGCCATGCGGATCGTGTCACCCTCCCACGGTTGCCCCAGCAGCGCGCTTTCCACATGCGCCGCCCGCTGCGGTACACCAGCCATGCCGCCAAAGGCAATCCGCGCGGCGGTGACGATCCCATCTTCGACCCGGACATTGAAACAACCGCACAGCGCCGAGATGTCCTGATCGAACCGTTTCGACAGCTTATAGCATTTCAGCCGGTCGTCCTGACGCGGGAAGCTCACCGCTTCGACGAATTCGCCGGGCTGACGGTCTTGCTTGCCATAGGCGATAAAGAACGCCTCCAACGGCATCGCCCGCCGCTCTGCCCCGCGCCGCAGATGCACCACCGCGTCCAGCGCGATCAGCGCCGGCGGGTTGTCCCCGATCGGCGAGCCATTGGCGATATTGCCCCCCACCGTCGCCGCCCCGCGCACCTGGGTCGAGCCGTAGCGCCGGATCATCTGCGCGTAAGACGGATGCAGCGCTTCGATGGCCGCGCCAAAGGTATTCATGTCGGTCATAGCGCCGACCCGAACCTCGTGTTCGCCGATCTCGACTCCGCGGAGGTCAGCGCAGCGGTTGAGAAAGATCATCGGCTCCGGCTCGCGCAGCGCCTTGGTCACCCAGAGCCCGACATCTGTGGCCCCGGCCACCAGCGTCGCCTCCGGGTGCGCCGCATAAAGATCGGCCAGCGCATCGGCGCTTTCGGGGCTGGCGGGCAGGGCGGGCACCTTATTATTCTTGGTCAGCCACGCGGCGTCCGACACCATCCATTCTGGCACCGGCTGCTCTGCCGCTGCCTGCGCCGCGCGCAGGATCGGGGCATAGCCGGTGCAGCGGCACAGGTTGCCCGCCAGCGCTGTCGCGTGGTCGCGCTCGCCGTTCAGATGCGCCACAGCCATCGACAGGATGAAGCCGGGCGTGCAGAACCCGCACTGGCTGCCATGATGGTCGATCATCGCCTGTTGCACCGGATGCAACTGGCCCTCGGGCCCGGAAATTCCCTCGACCGTGCGCACCGCCTTGCCATGCAGCTGCGGCAGGAACAGGATGCAGGCATTGAGCGCCCGCGCCCCGGTCCCATCCGTCACCATCACCGTGCAGGCACCGCAATCGCCCTCGTTGCAGCCCTCTTTGGTGCCGTTCAGCCCGCGCGTCTCGCGCAGCCAGTCCAGCAATGTGCGCGTCGGTGTCGTTTCCGACATCTCAACAGCCTCTCCGTTCAGAAGAAACCTGATTTTCATATTTGAAACCGGTCGCCTTACCCCGTTGTACCCTCAGCTGCCCTGTTCCGATGCGACGTAGAAAAAGGGCGGGTCTTTCTGCCTGTTGCACAAGGTTAGAAACAGGCCCGGCTTCGACGCAAGGAAAACCGAAAGGCGGTGGGACGCGCACAGGTTGCGACATTCTGACCGGGGGGACTTGAAAGCGATAAAAAACCCATATTTACAGTGTGTTATGCCTGTTTATGGCGCGGTGGGCCGCGGAAAGTCTTTCAAGATATTCCGAACAATAGCGCCCGTTTTCTCGGCATTTCATCAGGTTTCACAATCCTGCCCCTGAAAACCGACTCGATGCGGTATCGTCTAGGTTGAAGCAGATTGCCGCGCAGGACGGTCCCGGAACCGGGTGATTTGCAACGCGCAGGCAAATCCGGGGCTGTTTGTGGAACGCCCGCGCCCCCCTCACACGAAAAAGGGCAGGGCCCAGGCCCCGCCCCGTCTCGGGAGGTTGTTTTCTGCACCGGTCTGTCCGGGTCAGCTACTGCTCTTGCCTCGTTCCGCCTCTGTCGTGCGGTTGTTTCGATATTAGAAACATTAGGTTTCGAATGTGGCGAAAATAAGGAGGGCACCGCGCCCCATCTGACCCGCCGCCCGACCCGCCGTTCAACCCGCCGCTCACCCTCGCACACAACCCTGCGCCGACCTCGCGCGGCCCGCCACAGGCGCAACTGCGCGCAGCCCCTTGCCTGCGTGCTTGACGGGCCTTGTTTTCCCATACATATCGCTCTTCATGATCGATCTCGCCCATATCCGCAATTTCTCCATCGTCGCCCATATCGACCACGGGAAATCCACGCTCGCCGACCGCCTGATCCAGGAGACTGGAACAGTGCTGGACCGCGACATGAAGGAACAGATGCTCGATGCCATGGATATCGAGCGCGAGCGCGGCATCACCATCAAGGCCAACACCGTGCGGCTGGAATATACCGCCGACAATGGCGAAACCTATATCCTCAACCTGATCGACACCCCCGGTCACGTCGATTTCGCCTATGAGGTCTCCCGCTCCATGCGCGCGGTCGAAGGCTCTCTCTTGGTCGTCGACAGCACCCAGGGGGTCGAGGCGCAGACGCTGGCGAACGTGTATCACGCGCTCGACGCCGATCATGAAATCGTGCCGGTGTTCAACAAGATCGACCTGCCTGCCTCTGACGTCAGCCGCGTCGCCGAACAGGTCGAGGACGTGATCGGCATCGACGCCTCCGGCGCCATCGCGGTTTCGGCCAAGACCGGGCAGGGCATCCACGAGGTGCTGGAATCCATCGTCCATCACCTGCCCGCACCCAAGGGCACTCGCGATGCACCGCTCAAGGCGATGCTGGTCGATAGCTGGTACGATGCCTACCTTGGCGTGATCGTTCTGGTGCGGATCATGGATGGCGTGCTGAAAAAGGGCGAGCGCATCAAGATGATGCAGAACGGCTCGATCCACCACGTCGACCGGATCGGCGTGTTCCGCCCCAAGATGCAGCCGGTGGACGAACTCGGCCCGGGCGAGATCGGCTTTCTCACCGCCTCGATCAAACAGGTGCGCGACACCCGCGTCGGCGATACCATCACGCATGAGAAAAAGGGCTGCGAAACCCCGCTGCCCGGCTTCAAACCCTCGGTCCCGGTGGTGTTCTGCGGTCTGTTCCCGGTGGATTCCTCGGAATTCGAGGATCTGCGCGACGCGATCGAGAAACTGGCCCTGAACGACGCCAGCTTTTCCTACGAGATGGAAACCTCGGCCGCGCTTGGCTTTGGCTTTCGCTGCGGCTTTCTCGGGCTGCTGCACCTCGAGGTGATCCGCGACCGGATCGAACGCGAATACAATATCGACCTGATCACCACCGCGCCCTCCGTGGTCTATCACATCTACATGCGCGATGGCACCATGCGCGATCTGCACAACCCAGCCGACATGCCCGATCTGACCCATGTGGATCATATCGAGGAGCCGCGGATCAAGGCGACCATTCTGGTCCCGGACGAATTCCTCGGCGACGTGCTGAAACTCTGCCAGGACCGCCGCGGCATTCAGGAGGAGCTGACCTATGCCGGCGCCCGCGCCATGGTGGTCTATGACCTGCCGCTGAACGAGGTGGTGTTCGATTTCTACGACCGGCTGAAATCGGTGTCCAAGGGCTATGCCAGCTTTGACTACCAGATGACCGGCTATCGCACCGATTTCCTCGTCAAGATGCAGATCCTCGTCAATGACGAGCCGGTGGATGCGCTGTCAACCATGGTGCACCGGGATCGCGCCGATCTGCGTGGCCGCGCCATGGTCGAAAAGCTCAAGGACCTGATCCCGCGCCATATGTTCAAGATCCCGATCCAGGCCGCCATCGGTGGCAAGGTGATCGCGCGCGAAACCCTGAGCGCCCTGCGCAAGGACGTGACTGCCAAATGCTATGGCGGCGACGCCACCCGCAAACGCAAGCTGCTGGACAAGCAGAAGGCGGGCAAGAAGAAGATGCGCCAATTCGGCAAAGTCGACATCCCGCAGGAAGCGTTTATTTCGGCCCTGAAAATGGACAGCTAAAAGCTGTCCTTTCACAGGGCCAGTGGGCGAAAGCGGTTGGCAAAGCCAACTGCGTGCCCACACCCCAGCCAATAAAGCGCCAGATACCCCACATCGCCCCGTCAGGGCGGGCTACCGTGCGCACATCACCCAAAACCCGTCCCGCCCGGCCTCTGGCCGGGCAGCGCCCGCCCCGCCCCCGTCGCACCGAAGGTGCGCCGCCTATTGTCGGCACGCCTCCGGCGTGACGGGCGGGCGCTTCGCTTCCCACCCCGTCGGGCCGGGCGCTGCCCTTGGTGACCCAAGTGCATTGCGTCGAAAATCGAAAGATTTTGCCGGGTATCTTTCTGGCTAAGACTTGGGCTGAATGACCTCTGCCCGGTAATTCCTGAGGTACTCGGTCATCTGCCACCGGATCAGGTAGTCCCGATCAATGACCTGGTAGGCGATGTTCAGAGACTGCGCCACTGTCCGCACTTGGAACTCATATTGGTCCTCGCGTCCGTCCGTGTCGATCATCAACACCATAGGGGCTTTGCCCGTCAGCAAGGCCGCAAAGGCCGCCTGATGAACGCTATCGATGGAACTGCGCTTGTCGAGCCCCACCTCGATCACCTGCGTGCTTGTCTCACAGTCCACGCGGATCCGGTGAAGGTCATAGCCAACCGAGTAGCCGTGAGAAACCTCCGTGGCGCCGTGCAGCATCAAGGTGCAGTAGATCGCGGCAAGAGCAAGCTCTGACATGGATACAGCTCCTGCTCTCTGTGGTCATCAGGGTGTTAATGATTCGTTAATCATTCTTAACGCAAGGCCCTTTCCGTTGTCATCCCTCCCCCGTCGGGCCGGGCGCTGCCCTCCGCCCTTGATCGCCCCTCACACCGCCCCCTCTTCCCATCCCCCCTTCCACCCCCTATAGGCAACCGGACACAACCTATCCGGAGCCTTATCCATGCCCTGCGCCCTTTGTTCCGCCGACGCGCCCCTGACCGCCTATGCCGTTGCTGGCGGCCCGGCGGATGCGACCGCCGATCTTTGTGAAACCTGTATTGCCCAGATCGAGGGCGAGCCGGACCCCACCCATTGGCGTTGCCTCTCGGCCTCCATGTGGTCCGAGGTTCCGACGGTGCAGGTGCTGGCGGCGCGGATGCTGACACGGCTGGCCGATCACGACTGGGCGCGCGATCTCTCCGATCAGCTCTGGCTGGATGACGACACCCGCGCTTGGGTCGAGAACGTGCCGCAAGAGACCGGGCACAAGGACAGCAACGGCGTCCCGCTGGCACAGGGCGACACCGTGGTTCTGATCAAGGATCTGCCGGTTAAGGGCGGTGGCTTCACCGCCAAGCGGGGCACGGCGGTGCGCGGCATTTCACTGGTTCACGACAACCCCGCCCATATCGAGGGCCGGGTCGAGGGCCAGCGCATTGTCATCCTGACCGAGTTCGTCAAGAAACGCTGACCCCGCATACCGGGAAACGATCCGGGGACGATCAGAGCTTTTTCTGAACGTCCTCGGCCACGTCCTCGATCGCGCCGCCGGCCTTCTTCAGGTCACGGCCCGCGCCCTTGGTGGTCTCACAGGCTGTCAGCGCCAACAGCGCCAAGCCAAAAACAAACAGTCGCGTCATCGCATTTCTCCATCCGCTCGCATTGTCCCGGATATAGGCCCTGTGCCTGCCACTCGGCAAGCGGCATCGGCGGCGCGCCGCGGATCTCTGCCGCGTGGCACCGGGGCAACCCACCTCCATATTCAAATATTCATAAAATGCTATGGGACTGCGGCAAAGTGTCCTATCCTTCCCCCACAACAGGGGAGGAACCCATATGAAACACCTGCTATCCGCCGCCGCGCTCGCGCTTGGCCTGACCACTTTCACCGGCGCCGCCTTGGCCGAGGGGCAAACCCATCACATCGCTTTTCATATCGATCAGAACGATCCCAAGCTGATGAACATCACGCTGAACAACGTCGCCAATGTGACCAGCTATTATCACGAGCATGGCGACACGGCGGTGATCGAAGTGGTGGCCTATGGCCCCGGCCTGAACATGTTCGTCGTCGGCAAAAGCCCGGTTGCCGACCGGATCTCAGCGATGCATCTGGAGGTCGAGGATCTCACCTTCTCCGCCTGCGGCAACACCCTGCGCAACATGAGCGCGAAGCTCGGCAAAGAGATCGAGCTGCTTGACGAGACCGGGGTCGTGCCGTCCGGCGTGGTGCGTCTGGTCGAGCTGCAAGAGCAGGGCTATGCCTATATCCGGCCCTGATCGGCTGCGCTGAGCGGCTCTCCCTCGGGGCGCCACGGCAGACCCGTTCGCGCCCTGGACATGGGCTTTTGCGGATCGCGCCCCAACGCGGGCGCGGTCCTCAACAAGACGATTGGGCGTTCTGAGCCCGGTTCATCCATTTTCCGCAGTGCCCAACCACTTGGTCCCGCGTTGCGCGACAGTCCGCTCTGCCCGCGTACCCCCCCGCGCTCAGCGGTAGGCGCGCAGGTAGTAATGTTCAAACGCAAGCTTCATCCAGTGGAACGGCTTGAAACCGGGCAGGGCGAGGCTGATCCGCTTGGTCCGGAACACCAGCATCCCGGTGCTCAGCGTGTCCATGATGCAGATGAGTTCGGCCTTGAACGCCGTCGTCGGCTGCCCTCCCGCCAGCACAGACGCGATATTCTGCGCGACCGCCTTCGCCTGCAGATCCGCCTGGTGCGCCTGCTTGGCCAGCCAGTCGGGCCCCGGATAGCTGCCCGCGTCGCCCGCGACCCACAGATTGGCGTGGCCTGTGACCTGACAGGTCGCGTCGGCCTGCACCATGCCGCCGGGCGACAGCGGCAGGCTTGCATTCTCCAGCCACTGGGGGCCGGTCATGCCGGGTTGGAACAGGATCAGGTCGGCCTCGATCTCGCCACCCTCGGTCACGACCTTGCGTTCCTCAATCCGCACCATCTTGTGCCCCAGATGGGTCTCTATCCCGCGCTTCTTCATCTCGGCCAGCAGGCCATCCACCGCCTTCGCACCCAGCCGTTGGCCGGGCCGTGGCGAGGGGTTGTAGAACACAAGCCGGAACGCGTCGCGCCTGCCTTGACGGCGCAGCAAGCTGTCGATGATGAACAGGAATTCGAACATCGGCCCGCCGCGCATCGCGCCGGGTTCGTTCGGGTTGGTGGCAAAGCCCACCGCGATGGTGCCGCCCTGCAACTCGGCCAGCTTGCGCTCGATCGCTTCGCCTGCGGCGATGCCCTGGCACGGGATGATCGCGTGTTCGATACCCGGCAGCTTGCGGATGAACCGCCCGCCGGTGGCGATGATGACGTGATCGGCCTGAACCGGCCCCTGATCGGTTTCAATCGTGCGCCCGTCGGCCGAAAGACCGGTGACCGAGGCGTTCAGGTGGTGCACCCCGTGGCGCGCGAAGAACGGAGCAAGCGCGATGCGCAGCCCCGCGCCGTTGCGCAGCCCGGCCGGGATCCAGATCGTCGAGGGCAGGTAATGCAACTCGTCGCGCGGCGAGATAACGGTGATTTCGGCAGCGACCTTGCGCTTGCGCAAGGCGCGCACTGCGGTCAATGCGGCGAAACCCGATCCGAGGATGGCGATCTGGGTCATGGGAACGGTCCTTTGAAGTGACTACCTATCATAATCGATATTCTGAATGTATATTTTTGCGCGACGAGTCAATGCGGCGATTTGGGCAAAGGAACAAAGCCCTTGTCTGATCGTGCTCATGGGACCCGCATTTGCCGGCAAGCACGCTTGATCCTGCCGGCTGTTCTTGTCTCGCGCGGGCGCATCCCCCCGGCGCCGGCGCGGTGTTGATTTGGCAGGACAAGGACATGACCTGGCTTGCGCAAATCTGCGTCGCACGCATCACTCGCTTCAACGCCCTCTCAACTGACCCGTGGATGTCCCATAGATCACATTCAAACCTTGGGCGGATGCGGTTGCCCGGTGGCTTGGAACTGGTCTCTATGGGGTTGCTGGCCTGGGCGTCAGTTTGAGCCGTTTCGCCGCTTGCCCCACGGCTTCGATTGCAGGCAACGAGGGGTTTGATGCACATACGTCGGAAAATTTAGCGAAGAAGTCAGACTCCAGCCCAGCCGTTGAAATTGAAAATGGCTTGGATAGGTCGAACGCTCTTAAATCATTGTCCCGAATAAATTTTTTCATCAAAATGACAAATGGCAAGACCTCGTCTTTTGGCAGCCCAAGATCGTCCTCAAAAGCACCGGTTCTGCGGTAGTGGGCGATTGAGGCATCGTGATATGCAAAAATGACCTCCTCATGCTTCTCACCAAGTTCTTCGCAAGTTAACCCGATGAGGTCATCTTCGGTGTAGTGCCTTATTTGGGAGAAATTCGGCCAAACGTACACGGCCAAGAGCGCAGCACAAATGCACAAAAACAAACAGATGCTGACGAATATTTTCATCCGGTAAAGTAGGCCGTATCAAGCCCCCCTGTCAAAACCCCCGGGTGTGGGGCGCACCCGTTTTCCGGCCTGTCTTCCCGCTTTGCACAAAACGGCGCAGAAACTCCCCAACCGGGCGGTTTCAGCGCGGGCGGGCCCGTGGGGGACTGCACAAAACCGCCCCGAAACGCCCCAATCCGACCTGAGCCAGATCAAGGCGCGGGCCCGTCCCACAGTCTAAATCGGGGGGCATGAGCCACCTCGTCCTGATCCTGCACCTGTTCATCGGCGCGACCCTTGCCGGGGTCGGCATCGTCGTTCTGCTTGTCGCCGGGGGTGGCAGCGGCTGGTCTCTGGCTGCTGCCGTGGTCCTCGGGTTCGCCGTGGCCTTCCCTATCGCCCTCGCCCTTGCCCGCGCGATGGGAGAAGATTAACGCACTGGTTTAAATATGAAATAACGCGGATCAGCCGCGCTTGCGCAACCCGCCAAACAGGCTCGTCAGCACGAAAAGCAGCGCAGCCGTGCATACGATGCTGGGCCCGGTCGGCGTGTCAAAGACAAAGGCCGCCCAAAGCCCCCCCAGTGCCGAGACCGCCCCCAGCCCGGCCGCCCCCGCCGCCATTCCCTCCGGCGTTGCAGCCAAAGGCCGCGCCGCCGCCGGCGGGATCACCAGTAGCGCCGCGATCAACAAAACACCGACAACCTTGATCGCCACCGCCACCACGACGGCCAGCGCGAGGGTCAGGACAAGCTCTTCTCGGCGCGGGTCGATCCCACTGGCGCGGGCTAGATCTGGGTTCAGGGTGGACAGCAACAACCCCGGCCAGCGCCACGCGGTCAGCGCCACGACCAGCACGGCGCCGCCCCATATTGTGGCAAGATCCCAACGGGTTACCGCCAGAATGTCGCCAAAGAGAAAGGCCATGAGGTCCAGCCGCACATCGGCCAGAAGTGTCACGGCGACCATCCCGGCGGCCAGCGCGGTATGCGACATCACCCCCAGCGCGGTGTCCATGGCAAAGCCCCGTCCAGTCATCGCCGAGACCGCCAGCGCCATCAGCAGCGCGGCGGCCAGCACCGCCGGCATCACCGCCAGCCCCAGCCCCAGCGCGAAGGCCACTCCAAGGATTGCCGCATGCGCCGTTGCTTCGCCGAAATAGGCCATCCGTCGCCAGACCACGAAACAGCCCAGCGGCGCGGCGGCCAGCGCAACGCCCAGCCCGGCCAGCGCCGCGCGTACCAGAAAATCGTCCAGAAAATTCATCCTTCGGCGCCCTCGTCGCTGTGGTCGTGGCTGTGGTCGTGGCTGTGTCCGTCGTCAGGGTCGTGCTCATGGCTGTGCTGGTGCCGGTAAAGCGCCAGCGCCCCCTTGGTGCCGGTGCCGAAAAGGGCGCGGTATTCCGGTGCATCGGCAACGATTTCCGGTGTGCCCTGACAGCAGATATGACCGTTCAGGCAGATCACCCGGTCCGAGGCTGCCATCACCACATGCAGGTCATGGCTGATCATCAGCACGGCACAACCAAGATCTTGGCGAACTTCTTCGATCCGGCGATAAAAGGCTGCTGCACCGGGTTGGTCGAGCCCCTGCGTGGCCTCGTCCAGCAACAGCAGTTGCGGCTGTTCCAGCAGCGCGCGGGCCAGCAAAACGCGTTGGAACTGACCACCCGACAGGTCGGTCATCTGCCGGTCGGCCAACCCCGGCGCACCGGCATGATCCAGCACGCGGTCGGCTTCGGCCGTGCTGATCCGGTGCGGCAGCCCAAGAAAACGGCGTACCGTCATCGGCATCGAGCGGTCAATGGCCAGCTTTTGCGGCACATAGCCAACGCGCAGCCCCGGTGCCCGTTCGATGCGACCGGCCGAGGGCGTGATCGCCCCGATCAGCGCCCGCAGAAAGGTAGATTTTCCCGACCCGTTGGGCCCGACCACGGTGACGATTTCGCCGGCGGTGATCTCGACATTCACAGCGTCCAGAATCACCCGCCCGCCCAAACGGACGGACAGGTCCCGGGCGGCGATCAGCGGCGCGCTCATGCCTCGGCCTCGGCGCAGGTGGGGCAAAGCCCTTCGGCCTCGACCACCACCTTTTCGATCACGAAGCCGGTGGCGCGCGCCGCATCGCCCAGCCGACCGCCCTCCAACCCGGTTTCGGCCTCGGCCACCGCCTTGCACAGACGACAGATCAGAAAGGCGGGCACGTGATCCTCGCCCGGATGGGCGCAGGCGGTATAGGCGTTCATCCGCTCGATTCGATGCGCCAGCCCGTGGCTGGTCAGGAAATCCAGCGCCCGGTAGGCCACCGGCGGCTGCGCGCCCAACCCCTCGGCGGCAAGGATCTCGAGAATGTCATAGGCCCCCATGGCGCGGTGCCGCTCCAGCAGGATTTCCAGCACCCGGCGGCGGGCCGGGGTGAAGTTCAGCTTTTGCGCGGCGCACAGATCCTCGGCCGCCTGCACCGCGTCGGCGATGCAGTGGCTGTGGTCATGCCGGTCGAAACCGACCGAGGGCGCGATCTGGGGGGATGTTCGGGGGGTCGTCTGGGTCATGGGGCAGGGCCGTTTTCATAGGATTATGGGTTGATATAGTATAACAGTATCTGTATCAACAGGCGTTGGCTGTTATGTTATAACGAACAGATCCAGATGAAGCTTGATAAAGACAGAGGACGCCATGTCGAAACTTCCCCTTTTTGTGACTTTTCTGGCTGTACTGGCCGGGCCGATCCGGGCCGAGGTGCCGCAGGTGGTCACCGATATTGCGCCGATCCATGCCTTGACCGCGCAGGTGATGGATGGGGTCGGGGTGCCAGAGTTGCTGGTGCGGCCCGGCCTGTCGCCACACAGCTATGCGCTGCGCCCGTCGCAGGCCCGCGCCTTGCAGGATGCCGATCTGGTGGTCTGGGTCGGCGAGGGGCTGGCGCCTTGGCTGGAAAAACCGTTGGCGTCGCTCGCCGGGGGCAGCGACATGCTGGAACTGATGGAGGCCGAGGGCACGGTGCGCTTGGCCTATCGGGGCGCGGAGGATGTGCTGGCGGCGGCTGCGGGCCCCGACGATCACGGTGATCATGCGGATCACGATGGTCACGAAGATCATGGCGACCATGCAGATCACGCCGCCGAGGCGAGCCATGAGGATCACGACGATCATGACGGCACTGCCGAGGGCGAGGCCGGGCATCACCATACCGGCGCTTATGACCCCCATGCTTGGCTCGACCCGCAGAACGGATCGCTCTGGCTTGGTCTGATCGCTGAGCACCTGTCCGCGTTGGACCCGGAACATGCCGAGACCTATCGCGCCAACGCGATTGCGGGGCAGGCCGAGATTTCCGCTGCCGTGGAGGCGGTCACCGAGGCGCTGCGCCCGATGCAGGGGGTGGCCTTTGTCTCCTATCACGACGCGTTCCAGTATTTTGAGCGGCGCTTTGGCCTGACGCTGGTGGGCACGGTCACGCCGGGCGATGCCACCGATCCGAGCCCGGCGCAGTTGGCGCAGTTGCGCGACCGGCTGGCGGATCTGGGGGTGCGTTGTGCCTTTGCCGAGCCGCAGTTCGACACCCGCCTGTTGCAGGCCGCCGTCGCCGGGCGCGACATCCCGATCCTTGAGCTTGACCCGCTGGGCCGCGCACATGAGCTGGGTAAGGGGCTGTACCCCGCTCTGATCCGGGATCTGGGCACCGGGTTTGCCGCCTGCGTCGGGGGCTAAACCCCTTTCCGAACGGCGGAAAAGGCGGGCGATTTGGTGTTGCCCGCCTTATTCGGCCGGTTTGAACCCCTCGATCAATTGCCGCAGACCAAGGGCGGCACCGGCAAAGATCGACAGAAAGGTGACCGGGGCACTGACCGCCAGCACGGAAAAGGCGCTCATGCCCTGACCGACGGTGCAGCCCATGGCGATCACTGCGCCCGCGCCCATCACCGCCGCGCCGATGATCTGACGGCGCAATTCGCGCGGGTCTTCGCAGGCCTCCCAGCGGAAATGCCCCTTGATCAGAGAGCCGATGAAGGCCCCCAGCCAGACCCCCGTGACCGAACCGACCGCGAAATTGACCGGGCGCAGGCTGCCGGTCATCGCCCAAAGGATGGTGTCACCCACCGGGGCGGAAAAGCTGTGCGAGACGACAGGCAGCGCCCCGAACCCGTTGGACGAAACATATTGCGTGCCAGCCCAGCCAGATACGATGGCAAGCCCGACCATGACGGACCAGAACATCGCCGTGCGGTCACGCCGCAACGCCGGAGCCCAGAGCGCGGTCACGATGAACACCAGCCCCACTGCGATGCCGATGCCGTGCAGCGGCAGGCCGGTCAGCCGGGCGATATGGTGGGCAAGACCCGGCGGCGGCCCGGTGGTGACATCGATCTGTCGAAAAAAGAAGTTGCGGATCGGGGCGAGGGGGCCGGCAAGCACCACATAGGTGGACGCCCCCATCACTAGTACGATGACGAAAGAGCGCAGATCCCCGCCGCCCAGCCGTGCGATGGCACCATAGCCGCAGTTGCCCGCAAGCGCCATGCCATAGCCGAACATCAGCCCGCCGATGATCGAGGCCATCGGCATCCAGCGGATCGACAGATAAAAGCTTTCGGTCTCGTTCAGCAGCCCGGCACCGATCAGGGCAAAGGTGCCGGTCACCGCCGTGCCGATTGCCAGCGCCCACATGCGCATCCGGGTGTCGCTGCCGCCATACAGCGCGTCTTCGATCGCGCCCAACGTACAGAAACGGCCCAGCCGCGCGGCCAGACCCAGCACAATTCCGCCGAAGACCCCGACAAGGGCCACGGCCTGACTTTCCGTCAGCCAGTCCGGCATGCTGCTCCTCCCATTGGCGCATTACGCCGGGACAACTTGTTGGAAATCACGCCGCCCCGCAAGGGGGCGTGGGGGTCAATCGGCGTTGCAGAACAGGTCGTAGACCACTTCGAGCAGACGCCGCGGCTTGTCGTCGGCCAGCCGGTAATAAATCGCCTTGCCTTCGCGCCGGGGCACCACCAGCCCTTCGAGCCGCAGCCGCGACAATTGCTGCGACACCGCCGCCTGACGCGCCGCCAACAGCTCTTCCAGTTCGGTCACCGATTTCTCGCCCGTGACCAGATGGCACAGGATCATCATCCGACCTTCATGGCTGATCGCCTTGAGGAAGTTGGACGCATCGGTGGCGTTTTCGACGATTTTGTCCAGCTCTTGCTCGGACATGTCGATGGAGAATTGCGGAAGCGCCATGGGGTCGGTCCTTGTTCTTGTCGCGCGTCTGGTCATTACAGCGTGACCACGGTGTTGTCAGCCCTGCCGTCGGGGCGCGAATTATTTTTTACGATCCGTTGCCTTGCGTCTCTGTCGGGGTCTTGGCAGGGGCGTAATCGGTGTGGCTGCGCAGCAATTGTTCAAGCAGCGGCCAAAAGAAATCCTCGCCGGGATAGCCCTCCATGCGGGCGATTTCGCGGTCGTCCTCGACCAACAGGAAGGTCGGGGTAAAGGTGACGCGACGCGCGATGCTCAGATCGTCAGGCATCTTGCGCAGGTCGACCCGGCGCAGCGGCGCGAATTGCCCCTCAACGGTGTTGGGGTAGGCGGGGGCGATCTCTTCGTTCCAGCGCGCACACCAAGCACAGCCGGTCTGTTCGACCATCACCAATTCAACTGCCAGCGCCGGGCTGGCCAGCATCACCGCCGAGACCAGACCTGCGAAAAGCTTTGCGCGAAACATCAAACCACCCATTGACCGGGAAAACGTTACACAAGATAATCTGAATATGTGAATAGTTCAAGTCGAGCCCCCGATGTTGCGGGGCTTGTCGCCTAGGGAAGAGGATCGAAATGCTGGAAATTTCACTGTTCGGCGCGCTTGCTGCCGGTTTGTTGAGCTTTTTTACGCCCTGCATCCTGCCGATGGTCCCCTTCTATCTGTCCTACATGGGCGGGCTCAGCATGGCCGAACTGCGTGGCGACGGAGAGATCGCGCCGGGGGCGCAAAAGCGGCTGATCGCCTCGTCGGTGTTCTTTGCGCTGGGGGTGACGACCATTTTCATGCTGCTGGGCATGGGGGCGACCGCGCTGGGGCAGATGTTTGGCCAGTATCTTGATGTGCTGGGCTATGTGGCCGCCGCGATCCTGCTGGTGTTCGGCCTGCATTTTCTGGGCGTGGTCCGGGTGCCGCTGCTGTATCGTGAAGCGCGGATGGAAAGCAACGCCGAGGCCAGCACGATCCTTGGCGCCTATCTGATGGGGTTGGCGTTTGGCTTTGGCTGGACCCCCTGTGTTGGCCCGGCGCTGGCCTCGATCCTGATGATCGCCAGCGGCATGGGAGACATCTGGCGCGGTGCGCTGCTGCTGTTCGTCTACGGTGCCGGCATGACCGCGCCCTTTATCGTGGCGGCGTTCTTTGCACGCCCCTTTCTGGCCTGGGTTCAGCGGCATCGCGCCGCCTTTGCCTGGGTCGAAAAAGGCATGGGGGTCATGCTGATCATCTTCGCTATCCTGATTGCAACAGGGGGCGTGAATCTGATTGCCGACGCGATGATCCGGTGGGTGCCGGGTTTTGCCAGCGTCGGCTGATATCTACGAGTGGAGGAGGAAAACCCATGAAGCGATTGTTTGCCATGCTGGCTGCGGCGGTGATGCTGGCGCTGCCAGTCGCTCTGCCGGCGGCAGCGGCCGAGGTCGGCGATGACGGGCTGCACAAAGAAGACTGGATGCGCGACACCTTTAAGGATCTGCGCGAGGATTTTGCCGAGGCCAAGTCCGAGGGCAAGCGCCTGTTGCTGATCGTGGAGCAGCGCGGCTGCATCTACTGCCGGGATATGCACGAAAACACATTCCCAGATCCGCGCATCCGCAGCCAGATGCAAGACACCTATTTCGTGGTGCAGCTGAACCTGCATGGCGATACCGAGATCACGGATACCGACGGCGAGGTGCTGAGCGAGAAGGCGGCGGCGCGCAAATGGAACGTGATGTTCACACCGACGATGATCTTCTTTCCGCCCGAGATGGACGAGAGCAGATCCGCCGCGGCGCAGGCGGTGGCGATCATGCCGGGGGCCTTTGGGCCGGGCACCACCTATGACATGCTGACCTGGGTCGCGCAGGAGCGGTATCTGGATCAGTCGGAGGAGGATTTCCAACGCTATCACGCGCGCATGATTCGCGAACGCAGCGACGGAAAGACGGAATAGAGGCCGCGCAAGGCATGTCGCTGTGGTGGGGCGGTTTGGATAATATGTCTAAATTCCAAACGCCCTACGGTGCAACTTTCTAATAATTCACATTCGTGAATTCGTTGTTGCGACACTGCATTCGGTAGCCTACGGTATGCAATGAGGACAAGAAAAGAATAGCAGGCCGTGCCGGCAGGGGCGGCAGCAATCGGGAGGAAACATGAAACTTACATCTGTGACATTGGCGGCGGTCCTGATCGGCAGCACGGCCTTCGCGGCCGAGGTCGGCCCGAAAGAGGTCAAATACAACGACGACACCGCCATCGAGATGTCCCTGACCGGCATGGCGGGTGATCCCACCAAGGGTGCCGTGATCATGGGCACCAAGTCGAAGGGCAACTGCGTCGCCTGCCACGAGATTACCGCGCTGAGCAATGCGCCCTTCCAGGGCAACGTTGGCCCGATCCTTGACGGTGCCGGGGATCGCTGGAGCGCGGGAGAGCTGCGCGGTCTGGTGGTGAATGCCAAGATGATGTTCGAGGGCTCGGTGATGCCGTCCTTCTATCAGGTCGATGGTTTCACCCGTCCGGGCAACGCCTATACCGGCAAGGCCGGGAAAGAGCCGCTGGCGCCGCTGTTGTCGGCGCAGGAAATCGAAGACGTCGTCGCGTTCCTGACAACGCTGAAAGACGAATAAGACACCGCTATGACACCGCGCGGAGCGATCCGCGCGAAGCGAAACGTAAAGGAGAGAATAAATGGAGTTCACTCGTCGCGATACCCTGGCCATGGGTCTGGGCGCTGCGGTTCTGAGCATGGTCCCGTTCCGGGCCTCGGCTGCGGTGGATGCCGCGGTAGAAGCCTTTACCGGTGGGGCCGATATGGCCGCGACCGGAATTGAGTTGACCGCGCCGGAAATTGCCGAGAACGGCAACACGGTTCCGATCGCTGTCAACGCTCCGGGGGCAACCGCGATCATGGTCTTGGCCGCAGGCAACCCGACACCGGGTGTGGTCACCTTCAAATTCGGCCCGCTGGCCGGCAGTCAAAGCGCCTCCACCCGGATCCGTCTGGCTGGCACCCAGGATGTGGTCGCCATTGCCAAGATGGCCGACGGCAGCTTTGCGCGCGCCGCGTCGACCGTGAAAGTCACCATCGGGGGCTGCGGCGGCTAAGCCCGCCCAGTCATCCAACCCCGAGACAAGGAGAATCTGAAAATGGCATCTGGTGTTAAACCCCGCGTCAAAGTCCCGAAAAGCGCCGAAGCCGGCGAGGTGGTCACGATCAAGACCCTGATCAGCCACAAGATGGAAAGCGGCCAGCGCAAGGACAAGGATGGCAACGTCATCCCGCGCTCGATCATCAACCGCTTCACCTGCGACTTTAACGGGCAGAACGTGGTCGATGTGGAACTGTTTTCCGCGATTTCGACCAACCCGTATTTCGAATTCGAGGCCACGATCCCCGAAGCCGGCGACATGAAGTTCACTTGGTACGACGATGACGGCTCGGTCTACGAAGAGAGCAAGTCGATCAAAGTCGGCTGAAGCAACAAGATAATACGGCGCCCTGCCTCCGACTTGTTCGGGGCGGGGTGACCCAAAAGGGAGGATGTTTCATGAAGTTCAAGGCACTGACGGCAGCGGCAGCACTTTTGATTGCGATGCCCGTGATGTCGCTGGCCGAGCCGGATGATGATCATCTGGTGATCAACGGCGACCTCGAGATCGTCACGAAGACAGCCGCGCCCGCGCATATGGAAGAAACCGGCATCGACACCATCATGTCGGGCTGGCATTTCCGCGCGGATGAGACGCAGCAACTGGAGATGGATGATTTCGACAATCCCGGCATGATTTTCGTCGATCAGGCGATCGACAGCTGGAATGCCGTCGAAGGCAGCGCTGGCAAGTCCTGCGCCAGCTGCCACGACGATCCGTCCAGCATGGAGGGGGTGCGTGCGGTCTATCCGAAGTGGAACGAGGCCGCGGGCGAGGTGCGCACCATCGCGATGCAGGTCAACGACTGTCGCACGACGCGCATGGGGGCCGAGGCCTGGAAATATGACGGCGGCGACATGGCCTCGATGGAGGCTCTGATCAGTGTGCAATCGCGCGGTATGCCGGTGAACGTGGCAATCGACGGCCCGGTCAAGGCAGTCTGGGATCAGGGCAAAGAGCTGTACTATACCCGGACCGGCCAGCTCGATCTGTCTTGCGCCTCCTGCCACGAGCAGAACTATGGCAACATGATCCGCGCCGACCACCTCAGCCAGGGGCAGATCAACGGGTTCCCGACCTATCGCCTTAAGAACGCCAAGCTGAACACCGTGCATGCGCGCTTCAAGGGCTGTATCCGCGACACCCGTGCCGAGACCTACAAGCCCGGCTCGGATGAGTTCGTCGCGCTTGAGCTTTATGTCGCCAGCCGCGGCAATGGCTTGTCTGTCGAAGGGCCTTCGGTCCGCAACTAAATCACCTCGGCCCCGCGTTGCGTTAGCCGCGACGCGGGGCCGTTTTTGCAATAGTTATGCACATATGCGAATGTGTGTACCCCAAGAACGGAAAGCTGTTTCCATGATTTCTCGTCGTGATTTCCTTCAGGTTTCGATGGCGGCCTCGTCTCTCGTCGGGGCGTCGGGGTTCGGCAATTGGGCGCGTCTTGCCGCGCAGCAATCCCTGACCCAAGACCAGCTGCTGCAATTTGATACCTATGGCAATATCAGCCTGATCCATGTCACCGACATCCATGCGCAGCTCAAGCCGATCTATTTTCGCGAGCCGTCGATCAACCTTGGCGTTGGTGGCAACAAGGGGCAGGTGCCCCACATCACCGGCGCCGATTTCCGCAAGGCCTATGGCATCGCTGATGGCTCGCCTTCGGCCTATGCGCTGACCTATGATGATTTCTCGTCACTGGCGCAGCAATATGGCCGCGTTGGCGGGCTGGACCGGGTGTCCACCGTGATAAACGCGATCCGCGCTGACCGGCCCGACGCGCTGCTGCTGGACGGCGGCGACACATGGCATGGCTCGATGACCTGCTACAAGACCGAAGGCCAGGACATGGTCAACGTCATGAACGCGCTCAAGCCCGATGCGATGACCTTCCACTGGGAATTCACGCTGGGCAGCGAACGGGTGAACGAGATCGTCGAGGGGCTGCCCTTTGCGGCGCTGGGCCAGAACATCTTTGACGCCGAATGGGATGAACCGGCCGAGCTGTTCAAACCCTACAAGTTCTTTGAGCGCGGCGGCGCCAAGGTGGCGGTGATCGGTCAGGCCTTCCCCTATATGCCGATCGCCAACCCGGGCTGGATGTTCCCCGAATACTCCTTTGGGATCCGCGACGAGAACATGCAGGACATGGTGGACGAGGTGCGCGCCGCCGGGGCCGATGTGGTCGTGTTGCTCAGCCACAACGGCTTTGACGTCGACAAGAAGATGGCCGGCAAGGTCAGCGGTCTCGACGTGATCCTGTCGGGCCATACCCATGATGCGTTGCCCGAACCGGTGCAGGTGGGGCAGACCTTTATCATCGCGTCGGGCTCGAACGGGAAATTCGTCTCTCGCATCGATCTTGATGTGCGCGACGGCAAGATGATGGGTCTGCGGCACAAGCTGATCCCGATCTTCTCGGATGTGATCGCGCCGGACCCCATGATCACCAAGCTGATCGACGAGCAGCGCGCGCCCTTCAAGGGCGAATTGGAAGAGGTGATCGGCAAGACCGACAGCCTGCTGTACCGCCGCGGCAACTTCAACGGCACTTGGGACGACCTGATCTGTGACGCGCTGCTGAGTGAGCGCGACGCCGATATCGCCATGTCGCCGGGTGTACGCTGGGGGCCGTCGATCCTGCCCGGTCAGGACATCACCCGCGAGGATATCTTTAACGTCACCTCGATGTCCTATGGCGAGGCCTATCGCACCGAGATGACCGGCGAATTCATCAAGGTGGTGCTGGAAGACGTTGGCGACAACCTGTTCAACCCGGACCCCTATTATCAGCAGGGCGGCGACATGGTGCGTGTCGGCGGGTTGGGCTTCAAGATGGATATCTCCAAGCCGCAGGGCGCGCGGATCTCTGAAATGACCCTGCTCAAGACCGGCGAGGCGATCGACGCGGCGAAATCCTATGTCGTCGCGGGCTGGGCCTCGGTCAACGAGGGCACCGAAGGGCCAAAGATCTGGGACGTGGTGGAAAGCCATATCCGCAAACAGGGCACCGTGACGGTTGCCCCCAACACCTCGGTCAAGGTCGTGGGCGCCTGAGCGCCCCGACCCGGACCTGATGACGCAATCTCAAAGGAGGCAAATCCAGATGAGTGACAGCTCCAAGTCAAAGTCGCCCTCGCGCCGCCAGTTCCTGAGCGGAGCGGCGGCGGCGGGTGCTGGTGCGGTTGCGGCAACGGCAGCCCGCGCTGCTGGCCCCGATCCGCTGATTACCGAAGTGCAGGCCTGGGCCACGGCCACCGGCGATGGCGTGGATGCCACGCCATATGGCCTGCCGATCCGATTTGAAACGGATGTGCGCCGCCGCAACGTGGAATGGCTGACCGCCGACACGATCAGTTCGATCAACTTTACCCCGATCCACGCGCTGGACGGCACCATCACGCCGCAGGGGTGCGCGTTCGAGCGCCACCACTCCGGTGCGATCGAGATGCGCAAACAGGACTACCGGCTGATGATCAACGGCTTGGTCGATACGCCGCTGGTCTTCACCTATGAGGATCTGGAGCGATTCCCGCGCGAGAATCACGTCTATTTCTGCGAATGTGCCGCCAATACCGGGATGGAATGGGCCGGCGCACAGCTGAACGGGGCGCAATTCACCCATGGCATGATTCACAACATGGAATACTCCGGCGTATCGCTGCGCACCCTGCTGCAAGAGGCCGGTCTGGGGGCCGCGGGCGACCTCAAGGACAAGTGGGTCTATGTCGAAGGCGCCGACGCCTCGTCGAACGGGCGCTCGATCCCGATGGAAAAGGCGCTGGACGATGTGCTGGTGGCCTTCAAGGCGAATGGCGAGGCCCTACGCAAGGAACATGGCTATCCGGTCCGGCTGTGTGTGCCGGGGTGGGAAGGCAACATGTGGGTCAAATGGCTGCGCCGAATCGAGGTGGTGGACCAACCGGTGCAAAGCCGCGAGGAAACCAGCAAGTACACCGACACCCTTGCCGACGGCACCAGCCGCAAATGGACCTGGGCGATGGATGCCAAATCGGTGGTCACCAGCCCCAGCCCGCAATCGCCGATCAAACATGGCAAGGGGCCGCTGGTCATCACCGGTCTGGCCTGGTCGGGGCGCGGCGCGATCAAACGGGTCGACGTGTCCAAGGATGGCGGCAAGACCTGGGAAACCGCGCGTCTGGGTGCCCCGGGCGCGAAGATGGCGCTGTCGCGATTCTATCTCGATACCGAGTGGGACGGCGAAGAGATGCTGCTGCAATCGCGCGCCATGGACGAGACCGGCTATGTCCAGCCCACCAAGACCGAGCTGCGCGACGTGCGCGGTGAAAACTCGATCTATCACAACAACTGCATCCAGACCTGGTGGGTCAAGCCGAACGGAGAGGCCGAGAATGTCGAAGTATCGTAAGCTGATCATCACTACGGCGCTGGCCGCCAGCCTTTCGGCAGGCCCTGCATTGGCCGAAAAACTGGGTCTGGGGCGTCCCGCCCTGCCCGAAGAGGTCGCCGCGTGGAACATCGACGTGAACCCCGATGGCGTCGGCCTGCCGGAGGGGTCGGGCTCGGTCGAGGCTGGAGAAGTGCTGTTCTCGGACTACTGCGCGGTTTGCCACGGCGAATTCGCCGAAGGGGTGGACAACTGGCCCAAACTGGCGGGCGGCGGGGGCACGCTGGCCGACAAGGATCCGCTGAAGACCGTGGGCTCTTACTGGCCGTATCTGTCGACCACATGGGACTATGTCCACCGCTCGATGCCGTTCGGCAATGCGCAGACCCTGAAACCCGACGAAGTCTATGCGATCGTTGCCTATATCCTGTATTCCAACGATCTGGTCGAAGATGATTTCGTGCTGTCGAAGGGGAATTTCCTGGATGTCGAGATGCCCAACAAAGACGGGTTCATTGTCGACGACCGGGAAACCGCCGAGGCGCATTTCTGGAAGGGCGAGCCTTGCATGACAAACTGCAAGGAGACCGTCGAGATCACCATGGAGGCGGCGGTTCTGGACGTGACTCCGGAAGAGACCAAGGCCCGCAAGGTGCAGGAGATGATGGACGCCACCAATCCGGCGAACAAGGCGCCGGGGGCAGAGTCCAAAGGCGACGAGGCGGCCACAGAGGCGGCCACAGAGGCGGCCACAGAGGCGGCCACAGAGGCGGCCACAGAGGCGGCCACAGAGGCGGCTACAGAGGCGGCTACAGAATCGCCTGCAGCCGAGGCTGCCGCCGAAGAGCCCGCCGCACCAGAAGAGACCGCCGCGCTTGATCCGGCACTGGTCGCCAAGGGCGAGAAGGTGTTTCGCAAGTGCAAGGCCTGCCATCAGGTCGGTGACGGGGCCAAGCACCGTACCGGACCGGTCCTGAACGGCATTGTCGGTCATGCGGCGGGCGCGGCAGACGACTTCCGCTATTCAAAGGTGATGAAAGAGGCGGCCGAGGGCGGTCTGATCTGGACCGAGGAAGAGTTGACAGCCTTTCTGACCAAGCCAGCGAAATACATGAAAAAAACCAAGATGACCTTCGCCGGTCTGAAGAAAGACGAGGATCTCGAAGCGGTCATCGCCTATCTTAAGTCCTTCAATTGACGGACATCCTTTGACGCCCCCCCTGTGGGCGCCCCGACCCCGGTGCCCTTTGGTGCCGGGGTTTTCCCTTTCGCACCTGCGGGGAGGGCGGCTCGCACTGGGCTTCCTCTGAGGCGAAACAGCGGGCCCGCGCCCCCTTGCAGCCCCCCCCGGGCACCACTAAGACTCGTGTAACGCAGCTTCGGGTATGGTCCCGATCCTACACAAGGCAGGCAGTTTACATGTTCGATCCGACAGAAACCTACATGAACACCCTGGTCCCGATGGTTGTCGAACAGACCAGCCGCGGCGAGCGGGCCTATGACATCTTCTCACGCCTGCTCAAAGAGCGGATCATCTTTATCAACGGTCCGATCCATGACGGCATGAGCCACCTGATCGTGGCGCAGTTGCTGCACCTTGAGGCTGAAAATCCGAACAAGGAAATCAGCATCTACATCAACTCGCCGGGCGGTGTGGTGACCTCGGGGCTGTCGATCTATGACACCATGCAGTACATCAAGCCGAAGTGTTCGACCCTTGTGATCGGTCAAGCGGCGTCGATGGGTTCGGTCCTGCTGGCGGGCGGGGCGCCCGGTATGCGGTTCTCGCTGCCCAACAGCCGCATCATGGTGCACCAGCCCTCGGGCGGGTATCAGGGCCAGGCCAGCGACATCATGATTCACGCCGCCGAGACCCAGAAACTCAAGGACCGGCTGTATGATATTTATGTCAGACATACCGGTCAATCCAAGAAAGCGGTTGAAAAGGCGCTCGACCGTGACAACTTTATGTCACCGGAAGAGGCCAAGGAATGGGGCCATATCGACGAGATTGTCGAAAGCCGTGTCAAACCGGGTGACGACACATAATTCATCAGGGTTCGCCGTGCCGGTCGACGGCACGGGGGCCCTTGGCAATTTGCGATTGTGGTGCCCGGATCGCTGTCCTAAGCTGACCGGTGTCCGGGGAACGGCCCGGCAGCAGGGGCAACGCGGAACTCGAAGCCGAAAGGTAAATCATGGCAACGAACTCAAGCGGTGACAGCAAGAATACGCTTTACTGCAGCTTCTGCGGCAAAAGCCAGCATGAGGTGCGCAAGCTCATCGCAGGACCGACCGTATTCATCTGCGATGAATGCGTCGAGCTGTGCATGGACATCATCCGCGAGGAGACCAAGGCCAGCGGGCTGAAGTCGACCGATGGTGTGCCCACGCCGAAAGACATCTGCGAGGTGCTCGACGATTACGTGATCGGTCAGGCGATGGCCAAACGCGTGCTGTCGGTGGCCGTGCACAACCATTACAAACGTCTCAACCACGCACAAAAGTCCGGCTCGGATATCGAACTATCCAAGTCGAACATCCTGCTGATCGGCCCGACCGGCTGCGGCAAGACCCTGTTGGCGCAGACCTTGGCGCGCATCCTCGATGTGCCCTTTACCATGGCCGACGCCACCACCCTGACCGAGGCCGGCTATGTTGGCGAGGATGTCGAGAACATCATTCTCAAGCTGTTGCAGTCCTCTGAATACAACGTCGAGCGGGCGCAGCGCGGCATCGTCTATATCGACGAGGTCGACAAGATCACCCGCAAGTCGGAAAACCCCTCGATCACCCGCGACGTGTCGGGTGAGGGCGTGCAGCAGGCGCTGTTGAAGCTGATGGAAGGCACCGTTGCCTCGGTTCCGCCGCAGGGCGGGCGCAAGCATCCGCAGCAGGAATTCCTGCAGGTCGACACCACCAATATCCTGTTCATCTGCGGCGGGGCCTTCGCCGGTCTGGACAAGATCATCGCGCAGCGCGGCAAAGGCTCGGCGATGGGCTTTGGTGCCGATGTGCGGGACAACGATGAACGTGGCGTTGGCGAGATTTTTCAGGATCTGGAGCCCGAGGATCTGCTGAAATTCGGCCTGATCCCGGAATTCGTCGGGCGTCTGCCGGTTCTGGCAACGCTGGAGGATCTGGACGAAGATGCCTTGGTGACCATCCTGACCAAGCCGAAGAACGCACTGGTCAAACAGTACCAGCGTCTGTTCGAGCTGGAGAATACCGAGCTTCAGTTCACCGATGACGCGCTCAACGCGATTGCCAAACGCGCGATCCAGCGCAAGACCGGTGCGCGCGGGTTGCGCTCGATCCTCGAGGATATTCTGCTCGACACCATGTTCGAGCTGCCCGGCATGGACAACGTGACCAAGGTGGTTGTGAACGAAGAGGCGGTGAACTCGGACGCGCAGCCGCTGAAGATCTATGCCGAGGCCGACAAGGAATCCGCGACAGCGGGCTGATCTTGGCGACCAGTCGATCATTATCACGGCGCGGGGTCTTCCCGCGCCGTTTCTTTTTCGGAGACGGACCATGACCATCAAACGCATCTCATCGGGCGGAGAGTACGAGGCGAAGGTCGGCTATTGCCGGGCTGTCGTCGCCGGCGGCTTCGTGCATGTGGCGGGCACCGTGGGGCAGGGCGACGATGTGGTCGCGCAATGCTGCTCGGCGCTGGAGATCATCGGCAAGGCGCTGGCCGAGGCCGGGGCGGGATTCGCCGATGCGGTGCGGGTGACCTATTACCTGCCCGACCGGGCCGAGTTTGCGTCCTGCTGGCCGCTCCTGAGCGCGGCGTTCGGGGACAATCCGCCGGTGGCAACGATGCTGGAATGCGCGCTGATCGACCCGAAATACCGCATCGAGATCGAGCTGACCGCGCTGCTGCCCGCATAGCACGCGGGGCGCTGCCGATCCGCGCCTTGGGCACTGGACCTTGGCGCGCGCTTGGTCCATACCTTGCCTCAGCGAAAGGCCGGAGACACCTATGGGAATCCTCAATACTCTTCTGCGCGCCGTGACCTGGTGGAACGGGCAGACGATCAACACGCAGCTCTACACCTGGCGCAAAGGTGTCCGGGTCGGCGAGGACAATCAGGGCAATGTGTTCTACCACAATGCCGATGACAGCCGCCGCTGGGTGATCTTCAATGGCGAGATCGAAGCGAGCCGGATTGATCCGGATTGGCATGGCTGGATTCACCACACCTGGGACGAGCCGCCCACGAACAAGCCGCTGGTCCACAAGCCTTGGGAAAAGCCGCATCACGAAAACCTGACGGGCACGGCACTGGCCTATGCGCCGGCTGGATCGATTCGCCAGCCGCACCCGGTCGAGCGTAGTGATTACGAGGCTTGGAGCCCGGAATAACCGGCCCCGATTGAACGGAGCGCATAATGTCGCACAACACGACCGAGGTTCTGGTGGGCGGTGCCGTTCTGGCAGCCGCCGTCGCCTTTGCCATCTATGCCGGGCAGACCACAGGTTTTGCCACCGGCAGCCGCGGCTATGAGCTGAGCGCTTCTTTCCGGTCGCTCGAAGGGGTGACGGTGGGGACCGATGTGCGCCTTGCCGGGGTCAAGATCGGCACCGTCTCGGATGTTGAACTGAACCCCGAGACCTTTCGCGCAGATACAAGATTGTTGGTGCAAGAGGGGATCGTGATCCCTGACGACAGCGCCGCCGTGGTCGCCTCCGAGGGGCTTTTGGGCGGAAATTTCGTCGAGATCATGCCCGGTGGATCGCTTGGCTATTTTGATCCCGGTGCGGAAATCCTTGACACTCAGGGCGCGGTCAGTCTGGTCTCGCTGCTGCTGAAGTTCGTCTCTGGCGACAGCGGATCTGGCAGTGGGGCTGACGGCGGAGCGACGAATTGAGCCGCCGATTCGCCGGTCTGGTCGTGACACTGGCCTTGGCCTTGTCGGCCCCGGCTTTTGCCCAGGACGACGCGGTGCAATCGGGCGCTGGCGCGGTGTTGCGCGGGCTGGACAAGGTCAATGGCGAAACCCGCGATATCGAGATTACCAGCGGCGAGACCGGCGCCGTTTTCGGGCTGGATATCGCGCTGGGGGATTGCCGCTATCCACTGGATAACCCTACCGGCGACGCCTTTGCCTATCTGACCATATGGGATCGTGGTGCGGCGCAAGCCGTGTTCGAGGGCTGGATGGTAGCCTCTTCGCCCGCGCTCAATGCGCTGGATCACAGCCGTTACGACATCTGGGTGTTGCGCTGTATCACGTCCTGAGCGGTCGGGCTTGGCGGGGCGGTGAAATCGGCCCGCATCTCTATCGCATCGCGCAATTGGCGGTGATACGAGCCGCGGGTGATTTCCACCGCGCCAAGGCTAGCCAGATGCTCGGTCAGGAATTGCGTGTCGAACAGCTTAAATCCCCCCAGCCGCAGCCGGTCCACCAGATAGGCCAGCGCGATCTTTGACGCATCGGTGCGGCGCGAGAACATGCTTTCGCCGAAATAGGCCGCCCCCAGCACGACACCATAGACCCCGCCGATCAGCGCATCGCCATCCCAGACCTCCAGCGAATGGGCGTGTCCCTTTGCGAAGAGGTCCAGATACAGCGCGCGGATCTCGGCGTTGATCCAGGTTTCCGCCCGGTCGGCACAGCCATCGAGCACACCAGGGAAATCCTGATCGATGGTCACGTGATACCCGCCGCGCCGCATCCGCCGCGCCAGCGAGCGCGAGATGTGAAAGCCCTCCAGCGGGATCACACCGCGCCGCTTGGGATCGACCCAGAAGATCTCGGAGTCGTCGCGATTCTCGGCCATCGGGAACACCCCGATGGAATAGCCATGCAGCAACAACTCCGGGCTGATCGACATCAGGATCTCCCCGTGCCCAGAGGCATTCGCAGAGCCTTCAGCCGTGTCATCAGCCCGGTGTTTCGCTCAGGCGCCCAATTTATCCGCAAGCCACTTTTCCAACCAGTGGATATTGTACTGCCCGTTCAGGATGTCGGGTTCCTGCAGCAGGGCGTCGAACAGCTGCACGGTGGTGTCCACGCCATCGACGATCAACTCCCCCAGCGCCCGGTTGAGCCGCGCCAGCGCCTCGGGCCGGTCGCGGCCATGCACGATCAGCTTGCCGATCAGGCTGTCGTAATAGGGCGGGATCACATAGCCGTCATACAGCGCGCTGTCCATCCGCACCCCCAGACCGCCCGGCGCATGGAAATGGCTGATGGTGCCCGGGCAGGGCGAGAAATTGGGCAGCTTCTCGGCATTGATCCGCACCTCGATCGCATGCCCGTTCAAGGTCAGATCCTCTTGCGAGAACGACAGCGGCTCGCCGGCGGCCACCCGGATCTGTTCGCGTACCAGATCGACGCCAAAGATCGCCTCGGTCACCGGGTGTTCGACCTGCAACCGCGTGTTCATCTCGATGAAATAGAATTCGCCGTTTTCATAGAGAAACTCGATGGTGCCGGCCCCGATATAGTTGATCCGGGCCACAGCATCGGCACAGACCTTGCCGATCCGGGCGCGTTCCTCGGGCGTGATCGAGGGGCCGGGGGCCTCTTCCAGAACCTTTTGGTGGCGCCGTTGCAGTGAACAGTCGCGCTCGGCCAGATGCACGGCCTTGCCCTTGCCGTCGCCAAAGACCTGCACCTCGATATGGCGCGGCGTGGTCAGGTATTTCTCGATATAGACCTCGTCATTGCCAAAGGCCGCCTTGGCCTCGGCCCGCGCGGTCTGAAAGGCACGCTCGATCTCGTCGTCCGAATTGGCCACTTTCATGCCGCGCCCGCCGCCACCGGCGGTGGCCTTGATAATGACTGGATAGCCGATCTCGCCGCCCATCCGTCGCGCGGTTTCCACATCCGGCACACCGCCGTCAGAGCCGGGCACACAGGGAACCCCCAGCGCCTTCATGGTTTCGATCGCGGTGATCTTGTCGCCCATCAGGCGGATATGTTCTGCCGAGGGGCCGATAAAGGTCAGGCCGTGATCTTCGACGATCTGCACGAAGTTGGCATTTTCCGACAAGAACCCATAGCCGGGGTGAATCGCCTGCGCGCCGGTAATCTCGCAGGCCGAGATGATCGCGGGGATCTTGAGATAACTCTCGGTGCCGGGCGGCGGACCGATGCAGATCGATTCGTCGGCCATGCGCACATGCATCGCATCGCTGTCAGCGGTGGAATGCACCGCCACGCTGGCGATGCCCATCTCGCGCGCGGCGCGGACCACACGCAGGGCAATCTCGCCCCGGTTCGCAATCAGGATCTTGTCGAACATGTTTGCCCCTTACTCGATGATGACCAGCGGTGTGCCGAATTCAACCGCTGCGCCGTCATCGACAAGGATGCGCTTGACCGTGCCCGCCTTGGGGGCATGGATGTGGTTCATCGTCTTCATCGCCTCGACGATCAGCAGCGTGTCGCCCTCGTCCACCGTGCTGCCCACCTTGATAAAACTGGGCGCACCCGGTTCGGGCTGCAGATAGATCGTGCCCACCATGGGCGAGGTCACGGCGCCGGGGTGGCTGGCGGGGTCTTCGGCTGCGGTGGGCGCGCCTGCCGGTGCGGCCGGGGCCACAGCAGCGGGGGCGGCGGTCACGGCCACCGGGGCCGGTGCGACCATGGCAGCGGGGGAGGCGCGGCTCACCCGGACATTCAAGCTGTCATCCTTGGCAAATTCGCGTTTGACCTCCAACTCGGTCAGATCGTTCTCGCGCAGCAGCTCGGCCAGTGCCTTGATGAATGCAACATCCGCGTCGGTAGTCTTCTGTGTCATCTGTATCCTCGACCGGTTACGCCTGCGCTGCTCGCCCGCGCTGGCATGCGAAATTCTTCGCGCTTATAGGCTATGGTGCCGACTGTGAAAAGCGCCGTTACTCGATCCCGCCCACGCAAGGCAAGGGGCAAGCGCCCGTGATCGCGCTCAAAGTGGCATTCCCGACAGTTTGGCGACCAGTTCTGGCAGCTTGCGCGCGCCGAATTTCTGCAACAACCGGGCGCGATGCGCCTCGACCGTGCGATAGGACAGCGCCAGTTCCGCCCCCACCTCCTTGGCCGACATCCCGCGGCAGGTCAGGATCGCCACCTCGCGTTCGCGCGGGGTCAGATGCACGAACGGGCGTTCGTCCGAGAGATCGGCAAACGACCAGATGCCGTGGCGGAACGGATCCTCGGGGGTCAGCGACTGGCCGCGCACCCGGCACCAGAACAGATCGCCGGTCGCGCGCCGCATGATGCGTTCGTCGTGATATTCGCCAGTCTCGCGCATTGCCGCCAAGCCGCGCGCGCCGATCCGCTCGAATTCGGCCTCGGAAGGGTAGAAATCGCGCAAGGGGCGGTCCTCATACTCCGCAGACTGGCCGCCAAAGGTGCGGGCAAAGCGCAGATTGGCACGCCGGATCACCCGGTTTTCCAGTTCGACCAGCCCGATCGGGGCGTTTTGAAAGGCGATATCGCTCATGGGATAACTGTGCCGGGTATTTCTACGGAATTGAAGAGGGCGCATGCGGGGCGCTAACCTGCGCCAAACATGGAATGGGAGGACGACCATGGTTTATATCGCGGGCTGGGGCCACACGAAATTTGGCAAACTGACAGATCAAACCCTTGAGGATCTGGTGATCGAGGCTGGCGCCGAGGCGCTGGCCGATGCCGGGATCACGGGGACGGATGTGGACGGCATCTGGATGGGGCATTTCAACGCCGGTATGGTGCCCGACGGGTTCCCGTCGTCGCTGGCAATGGGGATCGACCCCGGGCTGCGCTACAAGCCCGCGACCCGGCTCGAGAACGCCTGCGCGTCTGGATCGGCGGCGGTCTTTGCCGCCCGGCTGGCGATTCTTGCGGGCGAGGCGCGGGTGGCGCTGGTGATCGGGGTCGAAAAGATGACCCATCTGCCCGGTGCGGATGTGACCGCGGCGCTGGGCCATGCGTCCTATCAAAAGGAAGAGGCGGGGACGTCGTTCCCCGGCATCTTCGCGCATTTCGCACAGGCCTATTTCGACAAATACGGCGATCACTCTCAGGCGCTGGCCCGGATCGCGGCCAAGAACCACGGCAATTCGGTCAACAACCCGCTGGCTCATCTGCAAAAGCCGATGGACGAGGCGTTTTGTGCCACTGTTTCGGATCGCAACCCGATGATCGCGGCACCGCTGAAAAAGACTGATTGCTCGCTGGTCTCCGACGGGGCGGCGGCGCTGGTGCTGGTGGCCGACGACCTGCTGGGCGATGTTGCCAAGGCGGTGAAAATCCGCGCCGCCGTTCAGGTCAACGATGTGCTGCCGCTGTCGCAACGCGATCTGCTGGCCTTCGAGGGGCCGCGCCGGGCGATCCACACCGCCTATGAGCGCGCCGGGATCACCGTCAACGATCTGGACGTGGCCGAGGTGCATGACTGCTTCACCATCGCCGAATTGCTGATCTATGAGTCGATGGGGCTGGCCGCGCACGGCCATGCCGCCGAGCTGCTTGAGGGCGGTGTGGTGCATGCCGGCGGGCGGTTGCCGGTGAACCTGTCGGGCGGGCTCAAGGCCAAGGGGCACCCGGTCGGGGCGACCGGCGTCTCGATGCACGCGATGGTCGCGCGGCAGGTGTTGGGGCAGGCCGGTGCGATGCAGCAACCCGGTGCCGAACTGGGGCTTGTGTTCAACATGGGCGGCTCTGGCGTGGCCAACTACGCCAGCATCCTTGAGCGGGCAAAAGGATGAACCTCGCAACTTGGTTGCGCCGGACGGCGCAACTCCACCCGGACCAGCCAGCGCTGTTTCTGGGGGAAGAGATGGTCGCGGATTACCGCAGCTTTGATTTGGGCGCGGCACGGATCGCGGGCTGGCTCAAGGCGCAGGGCATAGCCCCCGGCGACCGGGTCGGCCTGTTCATGAAGAACTGCCCCGACTATCTGATCGCCTTTTATGGCATCTGGTACGCCGGGGCGGTGGTGGTGCCGATCAATGCCAAGCTGCACGGGCGCGAGGCGGCGTTCATCCTTGAGAATTCGGACACTGCGCTGTGCTTCACCTCTCCGGGGTTGAACGAGGCGCTGGAAGCGGCTGAGGCCCAAGGGCGGCGGGTGGATGTCTCCGGCGCGGATTATGCCGCCGCGCTGGCCCATGATCCGGTTGCAGAGCCCGTGGCGCGCGCGCCCGACGATCTGTCCTGGCTGTTTTATACCTCGGGCACCACCGGGCGGCCCAAGGGGGTACAGATCTCGCACCGGATGCTGCGGGACATGTCGCTGGCCTATCTGGCCGACGTCGATGTCGCGACCGCCGAGGATGCGATCCTTTATGCCGCGCCGATGAGCCATGGCGCGGGGATCTACAACATGGTGCATGTGCTGGTGGGCGCGCGCCATGTCTGCCCGGTCTCGGGCGGGTTCGATCCGGCCGAGATCTTTGCGCTGGCCCGGCATCACCGCAACATCCAGATGTTCGCAGCCCCCACCATGGTGCATCGGATGACCGCGGCCGCCAAGGCCGCGGGCGAGACCGGCGAAGGGCTGCGCACCATCGTCTATGGCGGCGGGCCGATGTATCTGGCCGATATCACCGAGGCGGTCGATCACTTCGGGCCGGTCTTTGTCCAGATCTATGGACAGGGCGAATGCCCGATGGGGATTTCCGCACTGTCGCGGGATCTGGTCGCCGATCGCAGCCATCCCCGTTGGCGCGACCGGCTGGTCAGTGTCGGGCGGGCGCAGTCCTCCGTCGAGGTCCAGATCGGGGATGCCGAGGGCACCCCGGTGCCGCCGGGGCAACATGGCGAGATCATGGTGCGCGGCGATGTGGTGATGCCCGGCTATTGGCGCAACGAGGAGGCCACCGCCAAGACGCTGGTGAACGGCTGGCTGATGACCGGCGACATGGGGTTCATGGACGAGGACGGGTTCGTCACCATGCGCGACCGCTCCAAGGACATGATCATCACCGGCGGCTCCAACGTTTATCCGCGCGAGGTCGAAGAGGTGCTGCTGACCCACCCGGAGGTGCGCGAGGTCTCGGTCGTGGGGCGCGTGCATCCCGACTGGGGTGAAGAGGTGGTCGCCTTTGTCGTGGGCGTGGTCCCCGAGGCGGATCTCGACGCGCTGTGCAACGCCAATATTGCCCGCTTCAAGCGCCCCAAAGCGTATATTTTCGCCCCCGAACTGCCCAAGAACAACTACGGTAAGGTTCTCAAGACCGAGTTGCGAAAGAGGCTGGAGGAAGACGCATGACGGATCTGACGGGAAAGACGGCGCTGGTCACCGGATCGGTGCAGGGCATCGGCTTGGCGATTGCGGAACAACTGGCGGCGGCGGGGGCGCGCATCGCGGTGCATGGCATCGCCGGTGATGCGCAGATCGACGAGGTTTGCGCCCATCTCTGCGCGCTGGGCGCACCGCAGGCCGAGTTCTTTGCCGGCGATCTGCGCAACCCCGAGCGTATTACCGATCTGATGGCGGCGGTCGCGGCTTGGGGCGGGCCGGATATTCTGGTCAACAACGCTGGCATCCAGCATACCGCGCCGCTGGCCGAGATGCCGCGCGAAACATGGGACGCGATCCTTGCGATAAACCTGAGCGCCGCCTTTGATACCATGCGTGCGGCGATGCCGGGCATGGCCGAACGGGGCTATGGTCGGGTCATCAACATCGCCAGCGTGCACGGGCTGGTGGCCAGCAAGGACAAGGCGCCCTATGTGGCGGCCAAGTTCGGGCTGGTCGGACTGTCGCGGGTGGCAGCGCTGGAATACGCCGCCAAGGGGACCAAGGCGCAGGGCGGGGTGACGGTGAACTGCCTTTGCCCGGGTTGGACCGAAACCGCGATCATCGAACCTCAGGTCGCGGCCCGTGCGGCGCTGCATGGCGGCGACCGTGAGGCCGGGATCGCCGATCTGCTGGCCGAGAAGCAACCCTCGCTGCGCACTTCTGACCCTTCCGAGATCGGCGCGCTGGCGCTTTGGCTGTGCAACCCCATCGCCCATAACGTGACCGGAACCGCGATCCCGGTGGATGGCGGCTGGACCGCGCAGTAAGGGCCGGGGCAGGGGGGGGCTCCAAAGAAAACGGCCAACCTGCAAGGGTTGGCCGTTGGTCGTTGGTGCTGGCGCTCTGCCCGGTCGCGTGGCTGAGCGCGCTCAGATTGCCAGATATTCAGAGCGCAGATCGGCGTTGCCCAGCACCTCGGCGGCGGTGCCGTCAAATACGATGGAGCCGGTGTCGAGGATGATGGCGCGGTCGGCCAGTTGCAGCGCGCGCACCGCGTTCTGTTCGACGATGATCGTGGTCATGCCCTGCTCCTTGATGATACGCAGGGTTTTCTCGATCTCGTCCACGATCACCGGCGCCAACCCCTCATAGGGTTCGTCCAGCAGCAGCAACTTGAGATCACGCGCCAGCGCCCGGGCAATCGCCAACATCTGCTGTTCGCCGCCCGACAGCGTCACGCCCTCTTGCTTGCGGCGTTCTCCGAGGCGCGGGAACAGCTCATACAGACGTTCGATCGACCAGCCGATCGGCGGGGCGATCTGTGCCAGTTGCAGGTTCTCCTCGACCGTCAGGCCGGGGATGATGCGCCGGTCTTCGGGCACCAGACCCAGCCCAAGGCTCGCGGCCTCATGCGAGGCCATATTGTGCAGCGGCTGGTGATCCAGCCAGATTTCCCCATGGGTGACCAAGGGGCTTCCGATCCGCGCGATGGCGCGCAGGGTCGAGGTCTTGCCAGCCCCGTTGCGCCCCAGCAGCGCCAGGATCTCGCCTTCGTGCACGTTGAAGTTCACGCCCTGCACGATATAGCTCTCGCCATAATAGGCATGCATGTCCCAGACCGAGAGAAAGGCCGGCGCGGTTTCGGCGTGGTTGGCGTTCTTGGAAAAGTCGGGTTTGACGTTCATCTGAAATCCTCCTCAGGCCGACTCGCCCAGATACGCTTCGCGCACCTTGGGGTTGCCCTTGATGTTCTGCGGATCGTCCTCGACCAGCGGTGTGCCCTGCGCCAGAACTGTGATCCGGTCGGCAAGGCTGAACACCACATGCATGTCATGTTCGATGATGGCGATGGTGATGTCGCGCTCTTCCTTGATCTGCTTGAGCAGGTCGATGGTGTTGTTGGTATCAGCCCGCGCCATGCCGGCGGTGGGTTCGTCCAGCAGCAGCAGTCGGGGTTCCTGACTGAGACACATGCCGATCTCCAGCCGCCGCTTGTCGCCACGTGACATCGAGGCGGCATGCATGTGCCGCTTGTCCGCCATCTTCATGTCTTCCAGCACATGTTCGGCCTGTTCGAGGATCCCGCGCTCGCGCGCCACGGATTCATAGGCGTGCATGCGAAAGGCGCCGTCGCGTCTGGCAAAGATCGGGATCATCATGTTTTCGAGCACCGTCAGATCACCAAAGATCTCGGGCGTCTGGAACACGCGGGAAATGCCCATCTGGTTGATCTCGTAGGGCTTGCGCCCCAGTACCGACTGGCCGTCGAACATGACCGAGCCGGTATCGGGGATCAGCTTGCCCACCAGACAGTTCAGCAAGGTGGACTTGCCCGCGCCGTTTGGCCCGATGATGGCGTGCACGGAGTTTTCGCGCACGCTCAGGTTCACATCACTCAGCGCCTTGAGGCCGCCGAAGTTCTTGTTGACGTTCTTGACTTCGAGAATGCCCATCTTTGCGTCCTCCTTACTCGGCCACATGGGGCGGTTTCTTGGGGTGATGGTCTTCGCCATCGCTCGGCGGGGTCTTCTTCTTGCCTTTCAGCAGCCGCGCGATGCGTTGCCCGCCTTCGACCAGACCACCCGGCAGAAACACCACCACCAGCATGAACAGCAGGCCCAGCGTCAGGTGCCAGCCCTTGCCGATGAAGGGGTGCACGATGAAGACCATGAAATCCTCGATCCCGTCGGGCAGGAAGGAGAACCAGCTATGCAGCACAGTGTCGTTGATCTTGGAGAAGATGTTTTCGAAGTACTTGATGAAACCCGCGCCCAGAACCGGCCCGATCAAGGTGCCCGCGCCGCCAAGGATGGCCATCAGCACCACTTCGCCCGAGGCGGTCCATTGCATCCGCTCGGCGCCGGCCAGCGGATCCATCGCCGCCATCAGGCCACCGGCCAGACCGGCATACATCCCCGAGATGACAAAGGCCGCCAGCGTGTAGGGCCGGGTGTTCAACCCGGTATAGTTCATCCGCTGCTGGTTCGATTTCACCGCCCGCAGCATCATCCCGAAGGGCGAGCGGAAGATGCGGATCGCCAGGAAAAAGACGATCATCAAGATCACTGCGCAAAGATAATAGCCGGCGTTGAAGTCAAACCGCCACGCCCCGACATCCAACGTATAGGTCGAGTTCATGGAAAGTCCGAACAGATGCGGCAGATCGGGCAGGCTGTCGCGATGGAACCATTGCGGATCATCGGCATAGACCTGCAACCCGGTTTCCCCGTTGGTCAGGTTGAACTTGGGGTTCGACAGCACCGAATAGGCCAGCGCAAAGGACATCTGCGCAAAGGCCAGCGTCAGGATCGAGAAATAGATGCCGGATCGACGCAGGCTGACAAAGCCGATGATCAGCGAAAAGATCGCGGCGATCACGACGCTGAGCGTGATGGCGGGGATCACATTGTAGGTGAAAAGCTTGAAGATCCAGACCGCCGAATAGCTGCCCACCCCGAGAAAGGCCGCATGGCCGAACGAGAGATAGCCGGTCAGACCAAACAGGATGTTGAAGCCGATGGCGAAGATGCCAAAGATGATGAACCGCTGCATCAGGTCGGGATAGCCCGCGTTGAACTGCGCCATGGCGCTGTCGGTCGGAAACGGGTTCAGGATGAAGGGCGCAAACAGCGTCAGCACCGCGACCACGAGCAGAAGCGTGGTGTCTTTTTTGTTGAGTCCGAGCATGAATTAGTCCTCCATCACACCCTTGCGGCCCATCAGGCCCCGCGGGCGGGTCAGCAGAATGATGATTGCGACCAGGTAAATAATGATCTGGTTGATGCCCGGGATCGTGGTCGTCGCCCAGGTGGTCGAGGCGAAGCTTTCCAGAATACCCAGCATGAAGCCGGCAAGCACGGCACCGGGAAGCGATCCCATGCCGCCGACAACCACAACCACGAAACTCAGCACCAGAAAGTCCATGCCCATGTGATAGTTCGGAGGATTGAGCGGCCCGTACATCACCCCGGCCAGCCCTGCAACGGCAGAGGCGACGCCGAACATGATGGTGAACCGACGGTCGATGTTGATGCCCAAAAGGCCCACGGTCTCGCGGTCGGCCATGCCAGCGCGCACCACCATCCCGAAGGTGGTGAATTGCAGAAAGGCAAAGATGCCTGCGATGATCGTCACCGAGAAGAAGAAATAGACCAGGCGCCAGATCGGATAGACGATCTCGTTGACCTGAAACCCGATCATCATGCCCAGATCGACCGAGCCGCGCAGCGCGCTGGGTTCCGGGGTCTGGATCGGGTTGGCGCCGAAGAAATACTTGACCACTTCCTGCAGCACGATGGCCAGACCAAAGGTCACAAGGATCTGGTCGGCGTGCTCGCGCTTGTAGAAATGCTTGATCAGCCCGCGTTCCATCACAAAGCCGATCAGCACCATGATCGGAATGGCGAACAGGATGGCCAGTGGCACCGACCAGTCGATGATCGCCGCGCCGATATCCTGACCGAACCAGGATTCGATATAGGGTGTCTTGATCTTGAGCGGATTGCCCAGGAAATCCTTCTGGGTCAGGTCGAGGGTCTCGAAACTCAGGTTCAGGATACGCTGAACCGTCACCGCGCAGAAGGCACCGATCATGAACAGCGCGCCATGCGCAAAGTTCACGACCCCAAGGGTGCCGAAGATGAGTGTCAGACCTAGCGCGATCAGCGCATAGGCCGAGCCTTTGTCGAGCCCGTTGAGAATTTGCAGAAGGAATGCGTCCATGGTCCCCACCGTTGAATGGATCGGGAGCGTCCCTCCGGCAAATGCCGGGGGGACGACCGGTTGGTCTAACCGTTTTCCCTGAATTTAAGGGTGCGGCCCGGGCCGGGGCCCGGACCAGTAGCGATCAGGCGCCCGGGTTGCAGGTGCCCAGCTCGCCGCCGGCAAACATCGGGTGATCCGGCTCGTACCAGACCTGTGCCGCCGGGGTGACTTCGACCACTTCGAGAAGGTCGAATTCGCTGGTCGGGTTTTCTTTCCCGCGCACCACGAGCACATCCTTGAAGCACTGGTGGTCGGCCCCGCGATAAAGCGTCTGCCCATTGCCCAGCCCGTCAAACAGGAACCCTTTGTTGGCTGCCGACGAGATCCCGGGCAGCGAGCTGTCGCCCCCGGTCAGCGCCTCTTCCACGGCGCAGGGGTTGAACGATCCGGCGCGCTGCACCGCATCGGCATAGAGCACGGCCTGACAGTAGCAGGTATGCGCCGCCTGGCTCGGCGGGAAGCCGTATTTGGTGCCGAAGGATTTCACAAAGGCTTTGGAGCCCTCATCCTGTAGCGACCAGTGCCAGTTGGTGGACCCCAGAATGCCCTTCACGTTGGCACCCGCGCCCTTGGCCATCAGTCGCGAATAGAGCGGCACGACGATCTCGAACTGCTTGCCGTTGACCATCTTTTCGCGCAGGCCGAACTGCACGGCGTTGGTCAGCGAGTTGACCATGTTCCCGCCGTAGTGGTTCAGGATCAGAACATCTGCGCCCGAGTTCAGAACCGGCGCGATATAGGACGAGAAATCGGTCGCGGCCAGCGGCGTCTTGACCGCGTTAATGGTCTCCCAGCCGAGCGCCTCGGTGGCGGCTTTGATCGATTCTTCCTGGGTCCAGCCCCAAGTGTAGTCGGCGGTCAGGTGATAGGCCTTGCGGTCCTTGCCATAGCGCGCGGCCAACACCGGCGCCAGCGCGGCGCCCGACATATAGGCGTTGAAGAAATGGCGGAAACCATTGGCCTTCTTGTCCTTGCCGGTAGTGTCGTTGGAGTGGGTCAGACCCGCCATGAAGATCACGCCGGCCTCTTGGCACAGACCTTGAACGGCAACGGCCACGCCCGAGGACGAACCGCCGGTGATCATGATAGCGCCGTCTTTTTCGATCATCGACTTGGCGCTGGCGCGGGCGGCATCGGATTTGGTCTGGGTGTCGCCGGTCACGAACTGGACCTTCTTGCCCATAATGCCGTTACCTTGCAGCGCCTTGGAGCTGAAGGTGTTCAGCATGCCACCGTCGCCACCCCCGTTAAGATGCTCGACCGCGAGTTCATAGGCGCGCAGTTCATCCGCGCCCTCGTCTGCATAAGGGCCTGTCTGGGGCACGTTGAACCCCAGCGTGACCGTGCCGCCAGTCGGCTCGTTCACATAGGCCGCCGCCGAAGAGGCGGTGAAGATTGTCGGCAGCGCAACGCCGGCACCGGCGATGGCGCCGGTCTTCAGCACGCCGCGACGTGTGACATCGTTTTTGGACATGAAAATCCTCCCATTTCATGGAATGCACCGCTAGGGCTCCTCTTCCCGACACGGCGCGCGCACGATTGTGCAAACTCAGTATGTCGGCGGATTGGAAAATTACGCAATAAACCCCTTGAACAGAACGATATTTTTGTCAACAAATGCACAGGTGTCTAAGGTATCTTGTAAATTACCTTATGTCGCAGTGCAGAAAGACGTTGAAATCCCGCTGAAAAAGGACCCTGACCGCCATGCCCCGCGACATGCTCACCGGCAGCCGTATCCGCGAACGACGTGCGATCAAGGGGCTGCGACAGGCCGATTTGGCACGGCAGGTCGGGATCTCGCCCTCTTACCTGAACCTGATCGAACACAATCGACGCAGAATCGGGGGCAAACTTCTGGTCGATCTGGCCGAGGTGCTGGGGGTCGAACCCTCGATGTTGACCGAAGGGGCCGAAGCGGCGCTGATTTCGGGCCTGCGCGAGGCGGCGGCGGAGGCCGGGGTCGCCATGGCCGAGACCGACCGCGCCGAGGAATTCGCCGGGCGATTTCCCGGTTGGGCCGAGGTGCTGGTCTGGTCGCATCGCCGCATCACCTCGCTGGAACGTACGGTTGAAACCCTGTCGGACCGGCTGACCCATGACCCCCGGCTTGCCGCGTCGCTGCACGAGGTGCTTTCCACCGCGGCCGCGATCCGCTCCACCGCGTCGATCCTGGCCGAAACCGGCGAGTTGGAGCCGGAATGGCGCGACCGGTTTCACCGCAACCTGAACGAGGACAGCGCGCGGCTTGCCGACAGTTCCAAGGCGCTGGTCAACTATCTCGATGACACCGAGGCCAGCGCCGATCATCGGGGCGCCCCGCAGGAGGAGGTCGAGGCGTTCATGGCGGCGCATGGCCATCATTTTCCGCTGCTGGAGGCGGGGGCGGGCGATCTTGATGCGATCATCGCCTCCGCGCCGGAACTGACCGGCCGGGCGGCGCGACAGGTGGCGCGCAAGATCTTGCGGCAATATGCGGCCGATGTCGTGGCGATGCCGCTGGCGCCCTTCTCCGAGGCGGTCAAGGCGCAGGGGCTTGATCCTCTGGCGTTGGCACAGGCCTTTGCGGTGGATCTGCCGGCGGTGTTCCGGCGCATTGCGACCTTGCCGGAGGGGGTGCTGCCGGGCGAGGTCGGGCTGGTGATCTGCGATGCCTCGGGCAGCATCCTGTTCCGCAAGGCGATCACCGGCTTTGCCCTGCCGCGCCATGGCGAGGCCTGCCCGCTCTGGCCGCTGTTCTCGGCATTGAACCGACCGCTGGTGCCCATTCGCCGCCGCGTGTCGCAATTGGGCCGGGCCGTTGCCGAGTTCGACTGTCTCGCCATCGCCTGGCCCGATGGTCCGCCGGGATTCGAGCGGGATCCGCTTTATCGCTCGATCATGCTGATCCTGCCGGTCCGGCACGGCGAGGGGGACGGGGCGACGCCGCAGCCGGTTGGGGGAACCTGTCGGGTCTGCCCACGCAGCGACTGTGACGCACGGCGCGAGCCTTCGATCCTGAGCGAAGGGTTTTGACAGGCCCATCTCGGCGTGGCTATGCTGTCGAAAAGCAAGAATAATCTGTTGGCGCGGCCACGCTGACACGTCAGGGGGAGGAGGGGGGAGGCATGGGCCGACATGTTTTGCTGATCGAGGATGAAGCCAATATTGCAGAGGCGATCCGCTTCCTGCTGACACGGGACGGCTGGCAGGTGGACACCCACGCCGATGGCAGTGACGCCGTCGAGGTGGTGTGCGCTGCCAAACCGGATCTGGTGATCCTCGACATGATGTTGCCGGGCAAAAGCGGCATGGACATCCTGCGCGAATTGCGCGCGATCGACGGCCTGCACGATTTGCCGGTGCTGATGCTGACCGCGCGGGGCCAGTCGCGGGATCGCGACATGGCGGAAAAGGCCGGTGTCAGCCGGTTCATGACCAAACCTTTTTCCAATATCGAGGTGCTGACGGCGGTGCGCGATCTGCTGGCGCAGGCCTCGCGAACATGATCGCCCGGGACGATGGGACGGAGCCAGAGCAAAGGGCCCCTTCGGTCTTTCTGGAACGGCAAAGCTATCGCCGCCGCCGGTTGACGGACGCGGCGCGGCTGCTGCCGGCGCTGGGCATCCTGCTCTATGCGGTGCCATTGTTATGGCCGGCGGCGGATGACACCGGCGGGGCTGAGCCGATGCCCACTTCGGGGGCGATCCTGTACATTTTTCTGGTCTGGGCGCTGTTGATCCTGGCCAATGTCTGGTTCGGCTTTCTTACCCGCAGCCTGTCCGGGGCCATGTCCGGGACGACATCGGGCCCCGCATCTGTATCTGCGTCTGTGGCGACATCCATGGCCGCGCGGGGCGACGAGGTGGCGGGCGGGGCCAAACGGGGTCAGGGGTGATGCCGACGCTCAACCTCATGGTGCTGGTCTGTCTGGCCTATGTCGCACTGCTGTTCATCGTGGCCTTCGCCGCCGATCGTCTGGCCGCCACCGGGCGCAGCACATGGCTGCGCTCGCCGCTGATCTACACGCTGTCGCTGTCGATCTATTGCACTGCCTGGACCTTTTATGGCGCGGTGGGATACGCCGCGCGCTCGGGGCTGGAATATGTCACCATCTACCTTGGTCCGACGCTGGTGATGGTCGGCTGGTGGTGGGGGCTGCGCAAGCTGGTGCGCGTGGGCCGCAGCCAGCGGGTGACCTCGATCGCAGACCTGATCTCGTCGCGCTATGGCAAATCCAACTTGCTGGCGATCTGCGTGACCGTGCTCGCCGTGGTCGGGATCACCCCCTATATCGCGCTGCAACTGCAATCGATCACGCTGTCGTTTTCGATCTTCTTCGAAGAGGGGACGGCGGGCGGCTACAACGATGCCTCGGTGGTGTTCTGGGTCGCGGCCGGGCTGGCGGTTTTTGCCATTCTGTTCGGCACCCGCAATCTGGACGCCAACGAACGCCACCACGGCGTTGTCACCGCCATCGCGCTGGAAGCGGTGGTCAAGCTGATCGCGCTGCTGGGGGTGGGGATTTTCGTGGTCTGGGGGCTGTCGGGCGGGGTCTCCGAGACCATGGCCCGCATCGACGCCTCGCCCATCGGTCAATGGCAGATGAACGGTAGCCGCTGGGCCACCATCACCTTTCTCGCCATGGCGGCCTTTGTCTGTCTGCCGCGCATGTTTCAGGTGATGGTGGTCGAGAACGACGATGAACGCCACCTGCGAACCGCCTCCTGGGCGTTTCCGACCTATCTGCTGCTGATCAGCCTGTTCGTGGTGCCGATTGCGGTGGTCGGGCTTGAGGTGATGCCCAAGGGCTCCAACCCGGATATGTTCGTGCTGACCGTACCGCTGAGCCAAGGGCAGGAGGCGCTGGCGATGCTGTCGTTCCTTGGTGGCTTTTCCTCGGCCACCTCGATGGTGATCGTTGCCGCGATGGCGCTGTCGACGATGGTGTCGAACCACGTGGTGATGCCGATCTGGCTGTCCTCGCAATCGGACCGCGCCTCGGTCTCTGGCGATGTGCGCCACGTGATCCTGTTGTCCCGGCGGGTGTCGATCGCCGCGATCATGGCGCTGGGCTATTTCTATTTCCGCCTGTCGGGGGGCGGCGCGGCGCTGGCCTCGATCGGGTTGATCTCATTCGCCGGTATTGCCCAGATCCTGCCGGCGCTGGTGGGCGGGCTGTACTGGCGCGGGGCGACGCGCAGCGGCGCGCTGGCCGGGCTGACGGTGGGGTTCGGGCTGTGGCTGTATACCTTGCTGCTGCCGGGGTTGGGCGGTGGTCTGATGCCCGACTGGGTGCTGCAGGACGGCCCGTTCGGCCTGAGTTGGTTGCGGCCGCATGCGCTGTTCGGGATCGAGGGGCTGGACCCGATCGTGCATTCGGTGGTCTGGAGCATGTCGTTGAACGTGGCGGCGTTCTGTGCGGCCTCGCTGCTCAGCTTTCCGTCGCCGCTGGAGCGGCTTCAGGGGGCGCAGTTCGTCAATGTGTTTGACCATTCTTCCGGGCCGCGCGGCTGGACCGGGTCGGTCGCGCAAAGCGAGGATCTGATGATCATGTCGCAGCGCATCCTTGGCGCGCGCGAGGCGCAGGAGCTGTTCCAGCGCGAGGCGGCGTTGCAGGGCGGGCGCGGTCACCTGCCCGAACCGACGCCGCTGTTTCTGGAGCGGTTGGAGCGCGAGCTTGGCGGCTCGGTGGGGGCGGCGGCGGCGCATGCGATGATCGGGCAGATCGTCGGGGGATCCTCGGTTTCGGTCGAAGATTTGTTGGCGGTGGCGGATGAAAGCGCGCAGTTGATGGAATACTCCGGTCAGCTTGAGGTAAAATCGACCGAGCTGGCCCGGACCGCCAAGAAGCTGCGCGAGGCCAACGAAAAGCTGACACAGATCTCGTTGCAGAAAGATGATTTTCTCAGCCAGATCAGCCATGAGTTGCGCACACCGATGACTTCGATCCGGGCGTTTTCCGAGATCCTGCGCGACACCGACGAACTGAGCATGCCGGAGCAGAACCGCTACGCCACCATCATCCACGACGAGGCGCTGCGCCTGACCCGGCTGCTGAACGATCTGCTGGATCTCAGCGTGATGGAGAACGGGCAGGTCACCCTGAACATGCGCGATGGCAGCTTGTCGGACGTGTTGGACCGCGCCGTCTCTGCGGTGTTGGCGGGGGCCGAAGGGTCGCTGGTGGTGCGCCGTCGTCGAGGCAGCGAAGAGGTGCAAGTGCGCTCGGATCTGGATCGTCTGGCGCAGGTGTTTATCAATCTGATCGCCAATGCGCAGAAATATTGCGATGCGCCGCAGCCGGAGCTGACCATCTCGGTCCATGATGTGGGCGGGCAGGTGGTGGTGGATTTCATCGACAATGGCAGCGGCGTGCCGGAACAGGCGCAATCGACCGTGTTCGAGAAGTTCTTTCGGGTGAACGCCGAAAAGGCCGGTGGTGCCGGGCTTGGGTTGGCCATCTCGCGCGAGATCATGCTGCGGCTGGGCGGCGATCTCATCTATCAACAGGGGCAATCGGGCGGCGCGTTCCGGGTGACGCTGCCGCTGGCGGGGCAGGAGGCCGCGCTGTAAGGCGAAGGGCATTGCACTGGGCTTGTGTGGGACGGTGGCCAAAGAAAAAGCGGCCCGTGGGGCCGCCTTATGTGTCTAAGTCTTACCGTCTCGATCGCAGTCGCGTTCAGCTTCGGCTGGCGGCCAGATGCTCCAGCATCGGGCGCAGGTGGTCCAGCTCATAGCCGGCCTTTGCGGCCTTGCTCAGGATCTCGTCCACCGGAACCTGTCCGGCCTGACCCAGCGCCCAGATCACCGTGCAGCGGGTGCCGCTGCGGCAATAGGCCAGCACCGGGCCGGTGGCATCGGCGATGGTTTCGATCTGGCGGATGCCGTTTTCGGGCGTCAGCGTTTGCTGATCCAGCGGCAACGCGACGAAGGTAATCCCCACCGCCTCGGCCGCGTCGCGCATGGCGCGGCTGCCCTGTTCGGGGCCGATTTCAGAGTCGGGACGGTTGCAGATCACCGTGGTGAAACCGGCCTCGGCGATGGCTGGCAGATCGGTTACTTCGATCTGCGGCGAAACGGCATAGCCGGGGGTAAGGGGGCGAATATCCATGTCCGTTCCTTACGCTGGCGCTGCGAGTCTGTCCAGACCGCGCCCAACCGCCGGGGCGGCGCCCATGCCCACCAGCATCGCGGCCAGAAAGATCAGCCCGCCCATGCCGTTATAGGTGATCGAGGCCACGGCCGGACCCGGGCAAAGACCGGCCAGCCCCCAGCCCATGCCGAACAGAACCGAGCCGGTAATCAGCCGGTGATCCAGCTCGGGGCGGGGCAGGGCCGGGAATTCGCCGCCCGCCAAGGGTTTGCGCCCTTCGGTCAGCCGCCAAGCGAGAACCATCGGGAGGATGGCGCCGCCCATGACAAAGGCCAGCGTCGGATCCCAGTTGCCGAACACGTCAAGCCAGCCCTGCACCTTGGTGGTGTCGGTCATGCCGGAAATGAACAGCCCGCCGCCGAACAGCGCGCCGGCCAGAAGCGAAAGCAGAAGCCGCATCAGATCACCTCCAGAACGTGACGGAAGATCGCCAGCATCAGACCGCCGGCAAGGATATAAAACACCGTGGCCACGATCCCGCGCAGCGAGAACCGCGAGATGCCGCAGACCCCATGCCCCGAGGTGCAGCCATTGGCGATCCGCGTGCCGATGCCGACCAGCAGACCGGCGGCGACGATCACGACCCAGTTGCTGGTCATATGGGTGTCGATGTCGACATTATAGAGCGGCCACAGGATCAGCGGCATGACCACCACGCCGAACAGGAACGCGACCCGTTCCCACAGCGTGCTCCAGCCGCTGCCGTCCACCAACCCGCCGATGATGCCCGAGGCGCCCATGATCCGCCCGTTGCCCAGCAGGTATACCGCGCCTCCTGTCCCGATCAGCACGCCGCCGATCAGCCCCCAGATCCAATCTATTTGCATAAGTGTTTTCGTGTCCCTGTTCTGCGCAAGATTCTGCGCATGTTTTTCCGCTGGCAGATCATGGTGATCTGTCAGTGGGTTTCTGTCGGTGGCCGCTTTTACAGCTTGTTCACCGGAAGCTTGAGAAAGACATCGCCCTGATCGTCTGCCGGGGGCATCTGTCCGGCCCGCATGTTCACCTGCAACGACGGCAGGATCAGGCGCGGCATCGCAAGGGTGGCGTCACGGGCGTCGCGCATCCGCACAAAGTCTTCCATGCTCTTGCCCTGCCCCACATGCACATTCAGGGCCTTTTGTTCGCCCACCGTGGTCTCCCACGCGAATTCGTCACGCCCCGGCGCCTTGTAGTCGTGGCCAACAAAGATGCGGGTGTCGTCCGGCAGTGCCAGAATTTTCTGGATCGAATTGAAAAGCGTCTCGGAGGAGCCGCCCGGAAAGTCACAGCGCGCGGTGCCGAAATCGGGCATGAACAACGTGTCCCCGACAAAGGCCGCATCCCCGATCACATAGGTCAGGCAGGCCGGTGTATGGCCGGGTGTGTGCAGCACGTCGCCGCGCATCTGCCCGATCATGAAGCTGTCGCCCTGTTTGAACAGCGCGTCGAACTGGCTGCCATCGCGCTGAAACTCGGTGCCTTCATTGAAGACCTTGCCAAAGGTGTCCTGCACCACGGTGATCCGGTCGCCGATGCCGATCTTGCCGCCGACCTTGTCCTGAATATAGGGCGCGGCCGACAGGTGGTCGGCGTGCACATGACTTTCCAGAACCCACTCCACGTTCAGGCCTTCTTGCTGAACATAGGCGACGATCCGGTCGGCGGATGTGGTGTCGGTGCGGCCCGAGGCATGGTCGAAATCCAACACACTGTCGACAATGGCACAGGCTTTGCCATGCGGTTCGCGCACGACGTAGGACACCGTAAAGGTGGCTTCGTCGAAGAAGGCTTTCACAAAGGGGGTCATTGGGATCTCCATTGGCAGGTTCTGAAACATATATGTCTAAGCGAATGTGTTGCAAGGCGGAACTCTCGCCTGACTGGTTGGCCGTCGGCTGCGCCCGGTCCATCGCAGTGGCAGGAAATCGCCGGTGCGCGCCCGCAGGGTGATTTCGCGCAAGGAATCTTGCAGGAGCGTCATATATTATTGTCACGATCACGATCACGATCACGATCATCGCGTCAGGGGGGGGAATGATATGACCGGACAAGAGATTTTAGCACAGGCCGAGCAAATGGCGCAGCGGATATCGGGTGCCGATCAAAAGCAGCGGCTGGAATTGCATCCGCAATTCAGCCAGCTTCTGATGCATCTGGAAGTGCAGGGGCTGCATGTACCGGGCCGGTTGCGCTGTCTCAATGCGGCTCTGATCGAAGAGAGCGTCGAGGCGCGGTTCGACAATATGCCGGTCTGAGCCACCGTAGGTCGGAGACGTTGTCGATCTGAGAGGGTCAGTCGGGTGGCGTTCTGCGTGGCGGATCAGCCGAGAGCGGATCCCAACCCGACCAGCATCAGCCCAAGGATCGACAGCCCCAGCGCGCCTAGGTTGATCGGCAGTACCGATTTCAGCACCGCGCGCAGATCGTCGTCGGAAAGCTTGGCGCGGCGCGCGCGGGCAACGCGAAAAATGCACCAGACCAGCCCAACCAGCCCCGCCAGTGACATCGCCACGCCGGCCCAGATCATGATGTCGAACATGGTTGATCCCCTTGGTTTCTTGTCACTCTGCCGGTACCGGATCGGGGCCGAGGGTGCAAGCCGGGGTGGGGGAGGTTTCCGGCTTCGTCCTCAGACCCGCAGGGCTGCGCCCTTGGATCACGCGCCTATGGATTTCTCAGGCAGGGGGTCAGTCGGGTCGGCGCACATCGCGCATCCAGATTTCTGCTCCCTTGCGCACCGCCGCATGCACCGCGCGGCCCGCCGCCTCGCCCTGCGGCGTGTGCAGCCCGGCAAAGGGGGTGTCGCCCGCTGGCGCGGCCACGGCGATGCAATCGGTGCCGGTGCCGGTGGCGCGCCCGGTGGGCAGGTCGAACCCGGCCTCCATCACCGCGACCGTCCGCGCCTGGGTGACGATGGACAAAAGTTCCAGCAGCGCCGCGTCGTTCAGCGGCAGGTCCAGATACAGCGCGATGTTGATCGTGCCCCAATCCGTGCCGGTGCGATCCATCCGGGTGCCGATGTGTTCCGCATTGCTCAGGCCCACCGTCGCAAGGCAAAAGGCGCGGATGCCCTCGACTTCTGCCTCGGCGGTCTCAAAGGCATGCAGGTGGCGCGAGGTCAGCATCGCCACCGCATCGCGCGCACCGCGCGCTGCCAGTTCGCCGTGAAACCAGCCCAGCACATCCAGATCCTCGGGCAGGTCGGCATTGCGCACCTCCCGCCACAGGATGCGCCGCGCGGTGACAAAACCGGGGCGGGTCAGCGACCAGCTCAGCACGCGGGCCTCGGCCCCCAGATCAAGCTCCAGCCAAGGATGATCCAGCGTCACCCTCATCGCGTCACCGCCATCGGTTGGAACACCGGGCCTTGCGCCGTGGTCTCATAAAACGCCGAGATGCCAAACACCCGGTCGACATTCTCGGGCGTCAGCACCTCGCTTGGCGGGCCATCGGCGACCAGCCGCCCCCGCTCCATCATCAGCAGCCTTGTGCAATGCCGTGCCGCGAGTCCCAGATCGTGCAGCGACACGATAACCGAGCATCCCTCGTGCGCGAGATCCTCGAACACCTGCATGGTGGCGATCTGATGTGCGGGGTCGAGCCCGGCGATGGGCTCGTCCGCGATCAGCAGCGGCGTTTCCTGCGCCAGCGCCCGGGCGATCAATACGCGCCCCTGTTCTCCACCAGACAGATGCGTCGCGATGCGGCTGCGGTAGGATTCCAGCCCCATCCGGGCGATGGCGGCATCGGTGGCGGCGCGATCCTGTGGCCGCAGCCGCGCCCCGCGTGGCAGGTGCGGGATGCGGCCCAGCGCGATCAGCCGTTCGACCGTGACCGGCCATGCGATTTCGCGCGCCTGGGGCATCCATGCGGCGGTGCGGGCGCGTTCGGGCGCGGGCTGGGCGGCCAGCGTGCTGTCGCCGCTGGCGGGCAGCAGGCCGAGCGCGGCGCGCAACAGGGTTGTCTTGCCCGCGCCATTCGGGCCGATCAAGCCGATACATTCGCCCCGTTCAACGCGCAGGGAGACATGATCAACCACCGGGCATTCGCCGCGCAGCACCGTCAGATCGCGCAGGGTCATCAGGCTCATGCCATTTCCTTCCGCGTCTTGTATATCAGATGCAGGAACAGCGGCGCCCCGACCAGCGCCATCAACACGCCCAGCTTCAGATCGCGGGCGGGCAACAATTCACGCACGGCGATATCAGCGGCCAGCACCATCGCCGCGCCCCCCAGCGCCGAGGCCCAGAGCAGGGACGAGGGCCGCGCCCCCACTGCCGGGCGCAGCAGATGCGGCACCACCAGCCCGACGAAGCCAATCGCGCCCGCCACTGCCGTCGCCGCGCCGACACAGGCGGCGGTCCCCAGGATCAGCCGCAACCGCAGCCCGGACAGGTTCACCCCCAGCGCCTGCGCGGCGTCTTCGCCCAGCGTCAGCGCGTCCAGCCCGCGCCCGAGGCTGAGCAGCAGCGCCGCGCCCACCGCCATGAAGGGGGCGGCAAGCCAGACATGGGTAAAGCTGCGGTCGGCAAGCGAGCCCATCATCCAGAACACGATATCGGCGGCGGCAAACGGGTTGGGCGACAGGTTCAGCGCCAGCGAGGTCAGCGCCCCGGCCAGCGCCGAGATGGCAATCCCGGCAAGGATCAGGGTGATCGAGGTGCCGCGCGGTCCGGCCAGCGCCAGGATCAGCAGCACCGCCAGCACCGCCATGCCAAGCGCCGCCAGCGGCAGCGCCAGCGGGATCATCAGGCTCAGGCCCGTCTGGATCGCCAGCACCGCCCCCAGCGCCGAGGCTCCGGAGACACCGATCAGCCCCGGTTCGGCCAGCGGGTTGCGCAGATAGCCCTGCATCGCCGCGCCCGACAGGCCCAGCACCGCGCCGATCATCGCCGCCAGCAGCGCGCGCGGCAGCCGGATTTCGCGCATCACCACCGAAAGCGGGGTGCCGTCGTCCGTGATCAGTGCCCGCAGGCTTTGGCTCGCGCCCACAGGCGCTTGCCCGCTGATAAGCGACAGCACGAAAAGCAGTGCCACCAGCGCGATCAGCCCGAGTGCCAGCCTCATTTCTTGACCTCCAGCGACAGGCGCAGATCGCGCATCTTTTGTACCGCCGACAGGACCAGCGGCGTGCCGCAGATCCAGTCGCGGTCGGTCAGGGTTCCGGCGATGCGCGTACCCGTCAACGCGTGCAGGGCAGGGTGGGTCAGCACCTCTTCGGCGCGGGCCTGACCGGGATAGTCGCGGCCGCTGACGATTACCTCGGGCGCCAGCAGAATGAGCTGTTCCAAGGCCAGCGTTCCGCCCTGTTCCAGCCCTGCCTCGGTCGCGACATTGTCAAAACCGGCGGCGCGCAGGATGTCCCCGGCCAGCGTCCGGTCGCCCGTGGTATAGCCGTTCACATAATAAAGCGCGGCGCGCGGGCGGCGGGCGGGTGGCGCGCTGAGCCGGGCCAGATCGGCGTGAAAACGCGCGATCTGCGCCTCGGCCTCTGGCGCGCGCCCCAGTGCCGCGCCCATCTGGGCCATGCGCTCGGGGATGTCCTCCAGCGATCTGGCGGGCGCGAAAAGTTCGACCCGGATACCCAGATCGCGCAACATCCGCACCGTGGCGGAGGCGGTGAACGTCCCGGCAAGCACCAGATCGGGGCTGAGCAGATAGACCTCCTCGGCCCCGGAGCCATTGGTGGGATAGGCTTGGGCGGCCTCGGCCATGGAAGAGCTGTCGGGGTCATGGGACAGATGCGAAAGCGACACGATCTGACCGGGGGCGGCCAGAAGCAGCGCCAGTTGATCCGTACAAAGATTGATCGAAACCACCCGTTTCGGGGCGGTCCCGGCGGCGGCCCCCACCGGGCCGCCTGTCGCCGCGCCGGTCAGCACCAGCGCGGCGAGCAGCGATATGATCCTAGAAAGACGCACGCAGCCCCGCATAGAGCGCCCGCCCCGAGGCCGAATAGCCCGCGGCGGTTTCATAGCTTTCGTCCAGCAGGTTCTCGATCCGCAGATAGCCTTGGGCGTTTTCGGTGAAGGCATAGCTGACACCGGCATTGACCACGGTGTAATCGGCCATCACGACGCCATATTCCGCCGGGCGGTCGGCCACGTGGCGCAGGTTCAGATCACCGGTCCAGCCGCTGGCGAAATCGCCGCTCAACCCGAGGGTCACGTCATGGGTCGGCACCCGCAGCAGCCGCGCGTCGGTGGCGTCGACCGCGTCGGTATAGGTGTAGTTGCCGAACAGGGCGAGCCAGTCGTTCACTGCCCATTCGCCCGACAGTTCGACGCCTTGCGAGGTCGATTCTCCCGCCACCTGCTGGTACTGCCCGGTAAACGGTGCCGGCCAACTGGTCAGCGTGACGAACTGGATCAGATTGTCCACCCGGGTGTGAAATGCGGTTGCCTTGATGCTGCGCCCGAGGGCGAATTCATGCTCCACGCCAAGCTCGAAGCTGGTGCTTTCCTCGGGTTGCAGCGCCGCGTTGCCATAGAGCGTGCTGTTCAGCTCGTACAGCGACGGCGCGCGAAACCCGGTCGCGGCGACGGCGCGCAGGGTGGTGGCCCCGCTCAGCCGATAAGCGGCGGCGAGCCGACCGGTCACATGGCTGCCAAAGGTCGAATGATCATCAACGCGCAGCGAGGCCGACAGATCCAGATCGGCGGTCGGCGCATAGAGAACCTCGCCAAACAGGCCGGTGGTCTCGACGCTGCCACTATCGGAGCCGGAGTCAAAGCTTTCTTCTTCCCAGTCGGCGCCAAAGGTCAGCGTCACCATGTTCGAGGCGACGTAATTGCCGACATAATCGATGCGTTTGCGTTTGCCATCGAAGGGGGTATCGAACCCGTTCGAGCTGCTGACCCGATCGGTCTTGAAATAGGTGTAGGACAAGGTGTGATCGAGCGCCCCTGTCATCAGCTCGGCATAGGCGCGCAGGGCGCGGGTTTCGGTGGTGTTCGTCTCGTCATAGGGGGCGGCACCGTCGCCGGTGAACTCGTCGTAATCCCCTTCGGAGTCGAGCGTATAGGCCGAAACGCCCAGTTTCAGCGTGTCGGTCGCCATCACATCGGCGGAGAAGGTCATCTGGGTGGCATCATAGCCGTCCGGCTCGACGCTGCCAGCACCGCTTTTGGCGGAAAACCCGTTGGTAGTCAGCCGGTTGATGCCAAAGCTCAGGCCGCCAGTTGCGCCGGTATAGGCAATATCGGCCGAGGTGCGGAATGTCTCGTTGCTGCCACCCTCAAGGCTCAGGGTGACGCTGTGCCCCTCGGTCTCGGGGCGCTGGATGGTCGAGATATTGACGACGCCCCCCACGGCACGCGAGCCATAAAGCGACGAACTGGAGCCTTTCAGGATCTCGACCCGACCGAGGTTGGCGGTGGTCATGCCGCCCCAGTCGAACTGGGTCTGGGCCGAACTGGGATCGGTTACGTCGATGCCGTTGACCAGAACCTGAATGTATTTCCCGCCGAGCCCGCGAATGCGCAGCGTGGTATTGGCCCCGATGCCGCCATTGGCGCTGACCGAGATACCGGGCTGGCGCGCGAGAAATTCGGCCAGCGTGGTTTCGTCGGCTTTTTCAAGCTGCTCTTGCGTGATCACCTGAATGGTGGCGCCGGTGCGGTCCAGCGGGGTCGCGGTGCCGGTCTTGGTCGAGGAAATCGTGATCTCGTCGAGTTCGAACGCCTCTTGTGCCTGTGCGACGCCTGCGGCGCAGACGGCAAGGGCGGAGGCCGTCAGAAGAAGTTTGTGCATGATCGTGGTCCTATCCGGGACGCCTATTGGTTTTGTCTGGAAAGGCACGGCGATGAACGCGCTCTTCCGCAAACGGTGAGTTGGCCATCACCACTACGGTTTGAACGCCGCCCACCTGACGCCCCACGCGCCGGATGAAGGTGATTGCCTTGGCAGGTCTCCTGACTTGCGGGTCATCACGTGGGCCAGACCTTCCCGAACCCCGATGGTTCAGTGGTACCTGCCGGCCACGCTCTCCGCTTACAGTTGCGGGGGCAGTCGCGGAGTTGACCCCAAGCCGGGTCGCACCACGTTCCCTTTTCACGGCGACCGAAGCCACCGAACCAAAGCACGTCCGTGGATAGGGGCTGGGGCCCCGCCGCGCAAGGCCGATTGCGGCGCTCTGGCGGTCATTCCCGTCTTGCGGCAAGGGGGCGGGGCTTGTATCCCGATTTGCGATCACCCGAACGCATCACACCAGAGTATCGAGCGGAGCTTTCCATGGACCCTATTGAAGACAGCACAGCCGAAGCCACCTACCGCGTGACGGCGGGCGAATTGCGCCAGTTCATCGAGCGCTATGAGCGGCTGGAAGTAGAAAAAAAGGACATCGCCGATCAGCAGAAAGAGGTGATGGCCGACGCCAAGGGGCGCGGGTACGACACCAAGGTTCTGCGCAAGGTGATCGCGCTGCGCAAGCGCGACAAGGACGATATCGCCGAGGAAGAGGCGGTGCTGGAAATGTACAAGGAAGCGCTGGGGATGAGCTGAGCCGCTTATACCTCATTGAATTACCAGTTAAATCACAGGCGTTGCGCGACTCTCGAAGGTGTTGCGCGACGCCTGTTTGTTTTTAAGGGCGAGCGCGCGCTCCCGGGGCGTTCAACCCATTTGTTGCAGAGTTCTGGGTGCGCACGACCCACAGCGTGATCCGATGGGTCTCACGGTTTGAGGGAACATCCCCACACCCTCCGGCGCGGGACAAACGGGTTCCGCCCCTTAACCTGCCGATGGGTGGTCCGGGATCTGGAGGTCTGGCGCTGCACATCTGCCCTCAACCGTTCGAAATTTTCGATCAAACACAGCGAAACAATCCATTGGATTGATTGATGGGGTTTGGAGGATAGTCTGGCGAGCAACCAAAAGGATCGTCAGATGGAACGTATCACAGCCAAGTCCGGGCGCGGCCCCCTCAACATCGGGGCTTATCTTCCCTCCTCGTCCGGCGGCATCTTGCCCGGGCTGGCGCTGGCCGTGCTGATCGCGGCGTCGGCCTTTGCGCTGCGACAGGTTCCGGGTGTCGGGGTTCTCAGCCCGTTGATCCTGTCCATCCTGATTGGCATGGCCTTCCACAATCTGATTGGCACCCCGGCCAGTGCCAAACCGGGTGTGGCCTTTAGCCTGCGCCGCGTGCTGCGCGCGGGCATCGTTCTGCTGGGGCTGCAACTGACGGTGCAACAGGTGGCGGCCGTAGGGCTTGGCGGTGTGACGCTGATCGTGGCCACGCTGCTGGCCACATTCGTCTTTACCACATGGTTGGGGCGGGTGATGGGCGTCGACCGTGGGCTGACCCAGCTGATCGCCGCAGGCAGTTCGATCTGTGGCGCTTCGGCGGTCATCGCCACCAATACCGTGACCCGCGCGCGGGACGAGGATGTCGCCTATGCCGTTGCCTGTGTCACCGTGTTCGGCTCGCTGTCGATGGTGTTGATGCCCTTGGTCGCGGGCAGCTTGTCGATGGGGCCGCATGCCTTTGGCCTCTGGGCCGGCGCATCGATCCACGAGGTGGCGCAGGTCGTCGCCGCAGCCTATGCGCGCGGGCAGGAGGCCGGTGAATTCGGCACCATCGCCAAGCTGACCCGCGTGATGATGCTGGCACCGGTTGTGCTGACGCTGGGTGCGCTTGCCGCGCGCCGGTTGCGTCGCGCCGGGGGAGAAGCCCACCGCGCCACCCCGCCGGTGCCGTGGTTCGTGTTCGGTTTCATCGCGATGGTCGGACTGGCCAGCACCGGGTGGCTGCCCGAGGTCACCAAACCCGCCACGGCGACGCTGACCCAGTTCTTGCTGGCCACCGCCCTCGCTGCCATGGGGTTGGAAACCGATATCCGCAAATTGGCCGCCGAGGGGATCCGCCCGGCGCTTCTGGGGGCCGGGGCGTGGATTTTCGTTTCTCTTTTCAGCCTCGGTCTGGTTTTGATGACTATATGACGCTTGACCAACTCCGCATCTTCATCGCTGTCGCCGAACGGGAACATATCACCCAAGCGGCGGCGGTGCTGAACCTGACCCAAAGCGCCGTGAGTTCCGCTGTTGCCGCGTTGGAGGAGCGCCACGCCGTCCGCCTGTTTGACCGGGTCGGGCGGCGCATCGTGCTGACCGAGGCTGGCCGGGTCTTTCTGGGCGAGGCGCGTTCGGTTCTGGCGCGGGCAGAACAGGCCGAGCGTGTTCTGGGCGATCTGGCCGGGCTCAAACGCGGTCGGCTGCGGCTGGGGGCCAGCCAGACGGTGGCGAATTATTGGCTGCCGCCGCTGATGCAGAAGTTTCGCGCCGCACATCCCGGCTTCGATCTGGAACTGGTGACAGGAAATACCACCGAGGTCGCGAAAATGGTCCATGCGGCAACCGTCGATCTGGGCTTTATCGAAGGCGAGGTCCAGGATCCGACCCTGTCGATCCGCGCGCTGCCGGGCGATGAACTTGCGCTGGTGGTGGCCCCCGGCCACCGCTGGGCGGCGCAACCGCCGACGACGCGCGACGCGCTCAAGGCCGCCCGCTGGGTCTTGCGCGAGCCCGGATCCGGCACCCGCGCGGTCTGTGCCGCGGCCTTGGCGCTGCACGGGCTGTCCACCGATGACATCGAGATCGCCCTTGAATTGCCCTCGAACGAAGCGGTGCGCTCTGCGGTCGAGGCGGGAGCCGGCGCGACGGTCCTATCGACGCTGGTCGTGGCGCCCTCCATCACGGCGGGGCAGCTTGTCAGGGTGCCCTTCGACCTGCCGCCGCGCCAGTTCTATGCGCTACGCCACAAGGCGCGGCACCTGTCGCTGGCCGAGCAGAGGTTTCTCGATCTGGTCAGCGCGGCCTGACCCGGGCCCGGCCCCAGACACACGGCGCAACTCGGCTCAAGTTTCGCTTGGAGCCGCGCGCCAAAGCCCGCAAAAGTCACGCCAGTGGTCCCATAGCTCAACTGGATAGAGCACAAATAGCACCCTAAATTCTACCACATGTGTAGATCTGGGAGAAACGAAGGGGATTTATTAGCAACTGTATTCATCAGGCAGGTTGAGCGGTCCATTTTTGGCGCACCTTGCACAGGGCATTTGCGATTGTGACGAGCTTGCGGGTGACTGCCGTGATGACGGCCTTGTGTGGTTTTCCGGCGTCACGAAGACGATCAGCGAAGGTCTTCAGGACTGGGTTGTGATAGCTGGCGACGAGGGCCGCTTGGAACAATAAATGCCGCAACAAGCGCCGTCCGCCTTCAATGGCGCGCTTGCCGCGCATGGCTCCACTGTCATGTGCAATGGGCGCAAGGCCAGTGAGGGCTGCGGCTTGTTCTCCCGAGATCTGGACGAGTTCGGGCATTTCGGCAAGCAGCATGGTGCTGTGGCGACCGGGCCGATACCAGGGACAGACCGCAGAATGTCCGCGGTCGCGGCAAGCTCTTCATCCGAGGCGACAGTCTGCTCGATCTGCGCCTCCAACCCTGCAATCTGGTGATCAAGAAGACCTTTCAACTCGGCATCCATTGCTTCAAACACATCTGCCGATCCCAGTTTCCCATGCGCCTTGATTTGCGCCAGAAGCCGTTTTCATGTTTCGACAAGCCGCCCGCGCTTTGACGTCAACGATCTGAGAATAGGTCTCTTTTTATGTGGGAGGTTGCGCCCTGCATCGGGGCGGAAAGCCATGAATCGCGCAATGATTTCCGCATCGATCCTGTCGGCTTTGGCACGCGTGCCACGGCTGGCCGCGAAGGTCTTGATCTGGGCCGGCGGCAATTGCCGTGTCGCCACTCCGGCACCATCAAGGGCTGACCACAGCCGCCATTCCTGACCGTCAGTTGCCTAGAAGCAGACCAGGGCGTCAATCTCGCGCGCCGGGTCGGCAAGTCGCCCGTGCCCCTTGTCCGTGTTTGGCAGCCGCAATCGCAGGCCGTCCGGAAGGCAGTGAACATCCAGCCAATCGCGGCTGACATCTATGCCAATGATCCGATCATGTGATACCTTATTCATGCTCTCTTCCTTCTGCTCCGCGGACTTCATCGGCCGCATTCAACTGTTCGAGACGATGAAGAAAGACGGCGCTGGCTCGCTAGGAAACGTGGTCAAACCCACTAGGCTCGGGACCCATTGATTTTGGCCGCGCAGCATGATTCATCGTTCGAAAAATGAGCGGTGACATGTCTGATCTCTTCTGGCTGCGCGACGCACAGATGGCGCGTCTGGAGCCCTATTTCCCGAAGACCCACGGCAAGCCGTGCGTCCGCTGCCCGGCAGGCGATTGCGCAGCAATCTGCCGAGAGGGACGATCGGCGCGTTCTGAGAGGGATTAACTTCATAAACCGCAATGGTTTACGCTGGCGTGATGCGCCGAAAGAGTATCGTCCACATAAGACGCTATACAACCGTTGGAAGCGGTGGAGCGATAAGGGCATCTTTGCGCAGATGATGGCTGGTCTGGCGGCTCAGCACGGCGAGAAGAAGACAGTGATGATCCCCTCTCATTGATTGCGACGCAATCAACTGCCGGGCAGTGGATGCGACCTATCTGAAAGCCCATCGCACCGCGTCCAGCCTGGGCGCGAAAAAGAGGGGCGTGGCCGCCTGATCGGTCGCACCAAGGGCGGCATGAATACGAAAGTGCATGCCATCTGCGACGGTCAGGGGCGCCCGATCAACTTCTTCGTCTCTGCCGGACAAGTCAGCGATTACATCGGGGCGAAGGCGCGCCTCAGCAGCCTGCCGGATGTTGACTGGTTGCTCGGGGATGGGGACAGATACAAAGTATCTGACAGTCAGGATAAGACCCGCCCCCGCCCGACATGGCTGTTCAACGCCTTTTTTCTTTCAACGTCGATATAATGATTGTAGTAGAAGCGCGGGGCCCGGTAGCTCAGCAGGATAGAGCAGGAGCCTTCTAAGCCGGAGGTCTGGGGCCAGAAGAAGATGGAAATACAGACGGTTAGGAAAACCTCAACGGCTTGCGAACCGTTTTTCGAACCGTTATCAAAGAGCCACGGTCCCGTAGCTCAACTGGATAGAGCACCTGACTTCTAATCAGGATGTTGGGGGTTCGAGTCCTCCCGGGATCGCCACTCTTGTCCGATTGTAAAGTAGGCATAAGCATGCACGAAACGGCGTTTTCTGATGCACGCCGTGTCAAGATAAATTTTGTGACAGGGGCGAAAATTACATCAATACCCTGATAATTATAGGATATATCGAAACGAAGTCGCGAGGCCCTGATATGCCCCTATTTCCTGCGTCTGGCCCTGCGGTTGGTTCCTTGGGCACTCTCGAGGCTTTAGCTTCGAAGCAGACGCCCCCATCGAACATCCAAACCTTCTGCGGACACTACAGGCAGTGTTAGTGGTTCCCTGTGAATTACCGACAGCTGTGCCCTTTGGAATTTCAAATGCGGTATCTGACACGAAGGGTGGTTTCCAGCCCTTCCCCGCGCGGGTCGTGAGCAGCGGAAATGCGCAGGGAGCGGGTTTTGCGAAGTCGAGGAGGCCGAGCCAAGGCAACTGACGCGACCGGTTCTAGGCTAACCTTGATGCTCTGCGCGGCGAATGGCCACTTCGAGCCACCTTTACCTATTCTTTTCAGTGCAGCTAATGCCTGCGAACGCGTGAGAGCAAAAAGCTCTTCAACAACTGCTCGGGTTTTCAATGGGTATTTTGGAGATACAAAACAACCCTTTTCAAGCCGATCCAAATTAGGGGGGGCGAACTCTAGGTGTTTAGTCCCGGCATTTGGTGGATCGGATTTAGGATGAAACGATCTGGCTCTGAAGTCCAGATCTTGCAGATGTATTCGTAAGGCGTGAGCCCGTTGAGGGTCTTGAGTCTGCGGGCGAAGTTGTAGGCTGCCATGAAGTCGGAGAGGTGCGTGCGCAACTGGTCGTGGTTTTCGTAGTGGAAGCGTTTGACGGTCGCCTCCTTGATCGTCCGGTTCATCCGCTCGACCTGACCATTCGTCCAGGGGTGGTTCGGCTTGGTCAGTCGGTGCTCGATCCCATTTGCCTCGCAGATCATGTCGAAGCGCATCTGGCGCGAATATGCTGTGTTTCTGTTCCGGGGCTGCTCGGCGAACTGGATGCCGTTGTCGGTCAGAATCGTGTGGATGTGTGAACAGGCATGCAAAATTGACCCCGTAGCGGGGTGATCGGCGTCCAAAAATGACCCCCTTACACTGATGTGGATAATGCCCCCGAGGCTATCGGGGAGCACAGTGTGGGATGTT
>NZ_SMFP01000058.1 GCF_004348975.1 Antarcticimicrobium sediminis
GCCGCCGCCGCTGACCATAGATACGCCCGACGCGCTGCGACTGACCTGCGAGCCTGTGGCCGACTGCAAACGCTATGACAGCCTAAGGAGACCCAACCATGGAAAGATCACAAGTGCTGGACGCGATGAGCCAGCTGAAGCTCTACGGGATGAAAGCCGCCTACGATGAGACCATCGCCACGGCGGTGAAGCGCCAGCACGAACCGCAACAGATCATCGGCGATCTGCTGAACGCCGAGATCAGCGAGAAGCAGGCGCGTTCGATCAAATACCAGATGACCATCGCCAAGTTGCCGCTGGCCAAGGAAATCGACGAGTTCGTCTTCGAGGGCACGCCGGTCAACGAAACACTGGCCCGGGATCTGGCCAGCGGGGAGTTCCTCGACCATCAGCGAAACGTCGTCCTCATCGGCGGCACCGGGACCGGCAAATCCCACCTTGCCGTGAGCATCGCCCGGGCGTGCATCCGGCGCGGCAAGCGGGGACGCTTCTTCAACGTCGTGGACCTGGTGAACAAGCTCGATGCCGAAGCTCGTGCCGACCGACAGGGGCGCACGGCAGACCTGCTATGCCGCCTCGACTTCCTGATCCTCGACGAGCTCGGCTATCTCCCCTTCGCGCAGACCGGCGGCCAGCTGCTGTTCCACCTCGTCAGTCGCCTCTACGAACGAACCTCGATCATCGTGACGACCAACCTCGACTTCGGTGAATGGCCATCGGTCTTCGGAGACGCCAAGATGACGACAGCGCTACTTGATCGCCTTACCCACCACTGCGACATCGTCGAAACCGGCAACGAGAGCTGGCGCTTCAAGACCAGGGAGTAACCCAGGCCCTGCTGGCCCGACGCGGCTGCGCTGTGTGATGGCTACACCGCATCGGGCCAGCTACCCCTGCGCAAAATAAAGGGGTCATTTTTGGGCGCCGATAGGGGGTCAGGATTGCATGCCGATTGACA
>NZ_SMFP01000059.1 GCF_004348975.1 Antarcticimicrobium sediminis
TGTGAACAGGCATGCAAAATTGACCCCGTAGCGGGGTGATCGGCGTCCAAAAATGACCCCCTTACACTGATGTGGATAATGCCCCCGAGGCTATCGGGGAGCACAGTGTGGGATGTTGGTTGTGGAGACGATTGCGAAGATCCGTCGGGCGCATTTTCAGGACAAGAAGCCGATCAAGCAGATTTGCCGGGAGTTGCGGGTTTCACGGAACACGGTGCGCAAGGTGATCCGGTCCGGTACGACCGAGCACACCTACGAGCGGACCGTCCAGCCGCAGCCGAAGATCGGTCCTTGGAAGGACGAACTCGACGAGATGCTGGCGACAAACGCGCGGAAGCCCAAGCGCGAGAGGCTGACCCGGATCAGGATCTTCGAGGAACTCAGAGCCCTCGGATATGACGGCGGCTATGATGCGGTCCGGCGATACGCGGCCACGTGGTCCAAGGAAGAACAGGAGGCATCGGCCGCTGCCTATGTGCCGCTGATCTTCGATCCGGGCGAGGCCTACCAGTTCGACTGGAGCCATGAGATTGTGGTAATTGATGGCGCAACGACCACCGTGAAGGTGGCGCACGTCCGGCTTTGCCACAGCAGGATGCTGTTCGTGCGAGCTTACCCGCGCGAGACGCAGGAGATGGTCTTCGACGCCCACGACAAGGCCTTTGCCTTCTTCGACGGAGCCTGCGCTCGGGGCATCTACGACAACATGAAGACCGCGGTGGACACGATCTTCGTCGGCCGTGACCGCGCCTACAACCGCCGTTTCCAGCAGATGTGCGGGCACTACCTCGTCGATCC
>NZ_SMFP01000060.1 GCF_004348975.1 Antarcticimicrobium sediminis
TTGATGATGTAACTGCCCCCCGACGGCATCTGTGTGCCAAGGTGGGTCTTTGAGGATCCACAAAGGAGAGCGGTCATGTCAGAGATTATCACGGTCGGGCTCGATCTGGCGAAGAATGTGTTTCAGGTTCACGGTGCGGACGGCACGGGCCGAGCGGTTCTGCGCAAGAAGCTGCGGCGCGCACAGGTTCTGGAGTTTTTCGGCCAATTGCCGCCTTGCGTCGTCGCGATGGAAGCCTGCGGCGGCTCGCATTTCTGGGGACGAGAAATCGGCAAGCTGGGCCATGACATTCGGTTGATCCCGCCTGCCTACGTCAAACCCTTCGTGAAGCGCCAGAAGAACGATGCTGCCGATGCAGAAGCGATATGCGAAGCAGCCGTGCGCCCGACGATGCGCTTCGTGCCGGTGAAGAGCGAAGAAACGCAGGGAGCGGCAATGATCTTCCGTGTCCGGGAGTTGCTGATCCGGCAGCGCACGCAGGCCATCAATGCCTTGCGCGGCCATCTCACCGAGATTGGCCAGATTGTGCCGCAGGGCGCGGCCAACGCCTCGAAACTGATCGCCATCGTCGAGGACGCGGACAACGCCCTACCTATCGATGCCATTCCCACGCTTCAGGTGCTCGTCTCGGCTCTCGCGCATCTGAGGGCGGAGATCGCGAAGCTCGACGCCGAGATCTCGCGGCGAGCCAAAGAGAATGACGTGGCTCGACGGTTGATG
>NZ_SMFP01000061.1 GCF_004348975.1 Antarcticimicrobium sediminis
AGGACCGTGGTAGACCACCACGTCGATAGGCCGGAGATGTAAGCGCAGCAATGCGTTCAGTTGACCGGTACTAATTGTCCGATAGGCTTGATTTGATCCAGTAGAAGACAGACTTCTGCTACATCAAAAGCATACACACCATAAAGTGTACGACTTGAACAACATAGTTGATACCCCTGCAGGAACGCGCGTTTTGCTCCGCAAAACACGCTGCCTCCTGCTGGTCGTTCTTTGGTCAACAAAGAACGATCGGGAGCCCTTATTCGGTTTGGTGGTCATAGCACAAGCGAAACACCCGGTCCCATCCCGAACCCGGAAGTTAAGCGCTGTCGCGCCAATGGTACTGCGTCTTAAGACGTGGGAGAGTAGGTCACCGCCAAACCTAATAAGGACTCCCATGATTTCTCTCTGACGATGACAATATCAAAAATTTCCAAAACTTAGTCCTGACAACTTGCTCCGACGCCCCCAGTGGCGCGTGCAGGCGTTCCGGTTCTGGCCGCCGACCCGGAACGAACTCCTGTGTATCCGCTGCCCCAAGCTTATTGGGTATCGGCATGACGGTTTGAAGGTAACCATCCGGCGTGGACCGCAGATGGAAGCAATTCTCAGGTCGTGCCCTTGGGGGCTTTGGGTTTGCGGGGCCGCGGGGCCCATTTCTTTGCAAGCAGATGAAGTCGTTCGACGATC
>NZ_SMFP01000062.1 GCF_004348975.1 Antarcticimicrobium sediminis
CAGAGTTGAAGGCGTCCCAGTCAGAGAAGCAGGGGATCGGCACCATGTGGTTGCGCCGCGCATACCCAACCATCCCCTCGACATTGCCCTTGTCGTTGCCTTTGCCCGGGCGCCCATAGCGATCACGGAACAGGTAATGTGACAGGAACCCGCTGAACAGCGTCGCCCGCTTGCGCGTTCCGTCCGATAGGATCTTGGCAACCAGGCAGCGGTCGTTGTCGTATAGGACCGAGACCGGCACCTTGCCGAAGAAGGCAAAGGCGTGAACGTGACCATCCACCTATCACCAGGCAGGCGATGCGTGCATCGCCGAGAGGGCAGGCTTCCGCGGTCGCCGCCGGATAGGCCCGCACAAAATAGGCATCACTGTGAGGCGTCGCCATTGTCGCTCGGACCAATGGCGCTCTCAATAGCGACCAGGACGAAGAAATGCGCCTTCTGCTCGACACCGCCGATCACAACAACAGCTTCGCCGAAGTCCGCCTGCGCATGCCCCGGCGGATGGGCCAGAGGCACGAACATCTCCAGGCTGCGGCGTCCCCGCTCGCGCACATAATCCTTGATGATCGTATAGCCGCCGGTGAAACCATGCTCATCCACTGCCCGGCAGTCGATACGTCGTATCGACGAGAGGGGCGGAGCCGTTCAAAGATCCGCTTGGCCG
>NZ_SMFP01000063.1 GCF_004348975.1 Antarcticimicrobium sediminis
CATGGCAAAGGAAAAGTTTGATCGCACGAAACCGCACGTCAACATCGGCACCATTGGCCACGTTGACCACGGCAAGACGACGCTGACGGCGGCGATCACCAAGTATTTCGGCGATTTCAAAGCCTATGACCAGATCGACGGCGCGCCGGAAGAAAAAGCTCGTGGCATCACGATCTCGACCGCGCACGTGGAATATGAGACCGAGGCCCGCCACTATGCCCACGTCGACTGCCCCGGCCACGCTGACTATGTGAAAAACATGATCACCGGTGCGGCGCAGATGGACGGCGCGATTCTGGTGGTGAACGCGGCTGACGGCCCGATGCCGCAAACGCGCGAGCACATTCTGCTGGGTCGCCAGGTTGGCATCCCGAAGATGGTCGTGTTCATGAACAAGGTTGACCAGGTCGACGACGAAGAGCTGCTTGAGCTCGTCGAAATGGAAATCCGCGAGCTGCTGTCGTCCTACGACTACCCGGGCGACGAGATCCCGATCATCGCAGGCTCGGCTCTGGCCGCAATGGAAGGCCGCGATCCCGAGATCGGCGAAAACAAGATCCGCGAACTGATGGCGGCCGTGGACGAGTATATCCCGACCCCGGCCCGTGC
>NZ_SMFP01000064.1 GCF_004348975.1 Antarcticimicrobium sediminis
AGATGCTCTTCGCCCATCTGAAACGGATCCTTGGCCTGAACAGGCTCCGATTACGTGGTCCATGCGGGGCGAATGACGAATTCCTCCTCGCCGCCACCGCCCAGAACCTCCGCAAACTGGCGAAGATCCTTCCCGCACCGCAGCAACCGCGAAAAGTCTGACAGGAAAGGCGCTCGCGCCCAAATTAGGTGACGGAATTCTGCGCCCGCGAACGGGTGTTTTTCCACGGAATCGGCGGAGAGCCGACCTTCGCTGCACCTGCGAAGAACTCACTGCCATCCTGTAAAAACAGACATTGAACCTGGACGCACTTTATGTGTGATCTCCCCCTAACATCAGAGAAGTCGATCTTTTGGCTACTGTTACTCGATCCTTAATCTCTGAACGAAACCACGGTCTTTAACCTGATCGTAGATTTCCATTGGAAGATGTGCTTTGGGTTGCCAGACGCGGGCAAATTCTATGCAGCAGGCAGCTGGTGCCGGTCGTGTCGCGAAGGTGGTGGAAATTTGAAGGTGGCGTAATCTCCGGGTGAACTCAAACCCACCCAACCGGCGGCAGCAACCGCCAAGGAGATCACGCCATGAAGAACAATACCGAC
>NZ_SMFP01000065.1 GCF_004348975.1 Antarcticimicrobium sediminis
AAAACCGACCAGATGCGCCCTAACTAGTGGCGCGCCCCGCCTTCAATGCCTCAAAATTTTGTACCATCCTGAACCGTGGAGCACCGCCCCGCCGTCCCGTCCGGCCCCGCCGTGCGCCTCAGCGCCGCCGGTGAAGGGGTGTCTAAGGTTTACCGCCAAAACCCGCAAGCCCTTTCTGCCAAAACCGTCATCTTTTCTTCAACCCATCAGAAAATCGCCCAATATCAACGCTGTAACAAGGCGCGCCCCAAGCAACCCAGCCCGAGAATACACTCCAGATCGCAGACGCCCACCGACTCGTTTCCACCCAAAACACCACATCTCGTGGCATCCACAGGCTTACCCACAAGTCAGGCTCGGAATCGCTCGGGAAAGAGAGACTCGAATTTCGCAAAATCATGGGATTCGGGCAGATGCCCCCGTCAGGACCACAGCACACAGCGCCCATGGCGGCCCTCAGCTAGGAGGTTTTGGCGTTTCCTCTCCATCCGCAGAAAGGAACGAGACCATAAGCTGTGGAAGCAACCACGCAGGGGGCTGGGAAATCGATGCGACCGGGAGTGCGGCACCCCCCCCCCCCCCCCCCCCCCCCCCCCCCCC
>NZ_SMFP01000007.1 GCF_004348975.1 Antarcticimicrobium sediminis
TTTGAAATCGCCGAAATACTTGGTGATCGCCGCCGTCAGCGTCGTCTTGCCGTGGTCAACGTGGCCAATGGTGCCGATGTTGACGTGCGGTTTCGTGCGATCAAACTTTTCCTTTGCCATGTCCTAGGCGCCCTTTTGAACTGGTGGGGTCCCAATGACCCGTTTTCCGTCTGCGCGCGGCACATATTGGGTTCAGAGAGGAAAATCAAGCGTGTCCTGCGCCGCCATGCCAGAGGAAGGCCGAGGCGATGCAGGGAGGGCTCAGCCGGCCTCGGGCAGGGGCGCGGCGAGGTTGGCTTCGGGGATGGTTTTGCTGTCCGTCGGTTTGGACGCGGCGGGCGGTATGGAGTCGGGGCGCGGTGCAAACCAGCCGTTTTCCGTGTTCATCTCCACCAGCCACTTCTCGATCGCGGCCACGGCGTTGCGCGAAAGGCCCTGCATCTGCTCTTGCTTGGTGCGCTCATGGCCAGAGCCCACAAGCGCCGAGTTGCCCGACGTGGTTTCGAACGCGGTGATCTGCTTGGGCTTGTCGTTCAGCTTTTTGCCGGCGGCATCGTCCCAGACGGTGATATTGAGAATCACCACCGATTTCGGGGTATAGATCACCGGGATGCCCGGCGGCGCCAGCATGAAGCCCTCGACCGAGATGCCAAAATGATACAGCTGATCCCCGTCATAGCGCCCAAAGCGGTCGCCCACCGCATCGGTGAGCGCGGCGATCCATTCGTCCTTGGTCGCGTCGCGCGACACCGGACCCTTTTGCATTTTCGGGGCGACCACGATGTTGTGACCAAGATGGAAGGCCCCGAGATCCACCAGCGGATCTTCGGGCGTGGGCGCGGTGCAGGCGGTCAGCAGGGAAAGGCCGGCGAGCAGGGCGAGAAGACGGATCATGGGCACTCCGGATCAGGACAGGTGCCAGAGCAGTAGACCACAAGGCGAGCGCGCGCAAACGCTTCGCGCCCGGGCGCGGACCGGGGATAATGGGAGAGAGAAGCGGACCTGCCCCTGCAGAGGCCCGCCTCCGGCGCTTTCGTTTGATCCACCGGGGCCGGCGGAGGCGTCAGGAGAATTTGTTGTCGCGCGGGAATCCATGCGGCGGGCGTTTGCCGACGCCAGCGCGTTTGCCCAGCCATTCGGTCAGATCCTGTTCATGCCGGGTCTTGCCGCCGCCCATCTGCCAGCGCAGCCCCTCGGCCCAGTCAAAGGTGGTGGCGTCACTGAGGCCGCCGTCCAGCTCAAGCGCGCCCTGTTTGCCGCGTGCCTGATTGTACTTCTGGATCCGCACGCCCTTGCCCCGGGTCATCTCGGGCAGCTCGGAGATCGGGAAGACCAGAAACCGGCTGTTCAGGCTGATCACCGCGACATGATCGCCCGCGACCGGGTTGCACAGCAGCGCGCGTTCATCGCCCTTGACGTTGAGCACCTGTTTGCCGCTGCGGGTCTGGGCCATCACCTCGTCCTCGGGCACGATGAAACCATTGCCGGCATTGGAGGCGACCAGCAGCTTGCGACCGGCGCGATGCGGGAACAGATCGACGATCTCGACCTCGTTGGGCAGATCGACGATCAGCCGCAGCGGTTCGCCCAAGCCGCGCCCGCCGGGCAGGGTGGCCGCCGACAGGGTATAGAAACGACCGTTCGAGCCGAACACCAGCAGCCGGTCGGTGGTTTCGGCGTGGAACACGAAGCGGGGGCCGTCGCCGTCGCGGAATTTCAGTTCGCGCGTCAGGTCGATATGGCCGGTCATGGCGCGGATCCAGCCCATCTGCGAGCAGACCACGGTGATCGGTTCGCGGTCGATCATCGCCTCGAGCGGCACCTCTTCGACCTCGCCCGCCTCGGCAAAGACTGTGCGGCGGGCGCCGCCGGGATAGGCCTTGCCAAAGGTCTTGCGGGTTGCTTTCAACTGTTCGGAGATGCTGGCCCATTGCAGGCTTTCGTCGTCCAGCAGATCCTCCAGCCCGGCACGTTCCGCCATCAGTGCGGATTGTTCGCGCAACAGCTCCAGCTCTTCCAGCCGCCGCAACGAACGCAGGCGCATGTTGAGGATCGCTTCGGCCTGAACCTCGCTCAGCTCGCCCTCGCCCGGAGCCGGGCTGACGTAATCCTTTTCCGAGATGGCGCGGACATGGGATTTGGACCAGTCCTCGCGCATCAGGGCCGGTTTGGGATCTTCGTCATAGCGGATGATGTCGATCACCCGGTCGAGGTTGAGGAAGGCGATGATGAAGCCTTCGAGCACCTCGAGACGGTGGTCGATCTTACCCAGACGGAACCGGGAGCGGCGCACAAGCACCTCTTGCCGGTGGTCGAGAAAGGCGCGCAGCACCTCTTTCATCGAACAGACCTTGGGCGTGACGCCGTCGATCAGCACGTTCATGTTGAGACTGAAGCGGACCTCGAGGTCGGAGTTGCGGAACATCATGCCCATCAGAACCTCGGGATCGACGTTCTTGGAGCGTGGTTCCAGCACCATGCGGATATCGTCGGCTGATTCGTCGCGGATATCGGCAAGGATCGGGATCTTCTTGGTCTGGATCAGCTCGGCGATCTTTTCGATCAGCTTGGATTTCTGGACCTGATAGGGGATCTCGGTGACGACGATCTGCCACTGGCCGCGCCCCAGATCCTCCAGTTCCCACTTGGCGCGCAGGCGGAAAGAGCCACGCCCGGTGCGATAGGCGCGGGCGATATTCTCGGGCGGCTCGACGATGATGCCGCCGGTGGGGAAATCGGGGCCGGGCACATAGTTCAGCAGGGTGTCTTCGCGCGCATCGGGCGTCTTGATCAGGTGCAGACAGGCATCGCAGAGTTCGACGATGTTATGCGGCGGGATATTGGTGGCCATGCCCACCGCGATGCCACTGGAGCCATTGGCAAGCAGGTTCGGGAAGGTCGCCGGCATCACCACCGGTTCGGTCAGGGTGCCGTCGTAATTGTCGCGGAAATCAACCGCGTCCTCGTCCAGCCCCTCAAGCAGGGCCTCGGCGACGATGGTCATCCGGGCCTCGGTGTAACGCGCTGCGGCGGGGTTGTCGCCGTCGATATTGCCGAAGTTGCCCTGACCGTCGACCAGCGGGTAACGGACGTTGAAATCCTGCGCGAGACGCGCCATCGCGTCATAGATCGCGGCGTCGCCATGCGGGTGATAGTTGCCCATGACATCGCCGGAGATCTTGGCCGACTTGCGGAATCCGCCATTGGAGGCCAGCCGCAGTTGGCGCATCGCATAAAGGATGCGCCGGTGCACCGGCTTCAGCCCATCGCGCGCGTCGGGCAGCGCCCGGTGCATGATGGTGGACAGCGCATAGGTGAGATAGCGCTCGCCGATCGCGCGGCGCAGCGGTTCGGCGATTTCACCGGGCACGTCCGGCGGCTGCATGTTGGGGTCTTCGATCAGGTCGCTCATAGATGCGGTGATACGCTGCACCGGTGCGGGCGTAAAGCCGTGGCGAGGCTGCGACGCGCTGTTGTCCACAAGGAATGGCGGGCGGTGCGCGCGCCCTGCCTGTGCCGCCTTGCCTGCGCGGCGGGGAAAAGCCGGCATTGCTTCCCGCTGCACCGAATCGATGGATCGACTATGGTCTTGATCTGTCCGGGGGATTCGCCACCAGACAAAGAGCTAAATTCCTGTTGCGCGATGGAGACGATGTGCCGCGATTGGTAGTTGCATCTTTTTTGATCCTGGCCTGGGCGTTCTATGAACTGTCGGGTGGGGTTGATTTCGTGCCGCGCGGGGTGCGCCCGCCCAAGCCCGCGCCGCAGGCCTCTGTCGCCCAGCCACGCCCCGGGTCGGAGATGGCCGGGTCGGAGATGCCCGCACCCCGGCTGGCGCCGCGCCAGCCCCGCGACACCGATCCCGATAGCAATACCGACGCCGATTTCGGCAGATTCACAGCCGAGACCCAGCGCGCGGCGCTGAAGGCGCGGCAGGCCGCCCGCGCTGACCGGCTGGCACAGGTGCGCAACAGTCTGAATCAGGGCATTGCGATCGCCCCCGGCAAGGTGGGGTTTGGGGAAGCACAAGGCAGCATCGCGTTGACCGCGCTGGAACAGGGGTTGGCCGGGTTTGAGGAGACCACGCCGGAGACGGTGGAGGAGGCGGTGGCGGCGCCGGTGATGACCCCTGCCCCGGCGCCGGACCTGCGCGCGGTGACCGGCACCCGGGTCAACATGCGCGACGGGCCGGGCACGATCTATCCGGTGGTCGCGCGGCTGGTGATGGGGCATCAGGTCGAGGTGCTGAGCGCCTCGGGCACCGGCTGGCTGCGGCTGCGCACGCTGCCGGAACGCCAGATCGGCTGGGTCGCCGCCTCGCTCGTCAGTAAGAAGACGGAATGAGGGGGGCACCTTCGCGACCGGGCCAGCAACCGAGACAGATGCGTATTTCCATAAAGAAGAAGCGGGCCGGTGCGCATTGCACCCTGCCGGGTTTCGCCCCATAGCGAGGGCACAGACCGGCATGGGGCGAACGACGTGACAAAAACGATGCAGAAAACCATCCTTATCACCGGCTGTTCCTCGGGCATCGGGCTGGATGCGGCGCGGGGCCTGCGCGACCACGGCTGGCACGTCTTTGCCGCCTGCCGCCAGCAAAAGGACTGCGACCGGATGCGCACGGAGGGCTTTGACAGCCCGCGCATCGACTATACCGACCCGGCCAGCATCGAGACCGGGCTGGCGCAGGTTCTGGAGGCCACCGGCGGGCGGCTGGACGCGCTGTTCAACAATGGCGGGCACCAGTTGTCAGGCGCGGTCGAGGATCTGCCGCGCGACGGGCTGCGCGAAATTTTCGAATCGAATTTCTTTGGCTGGCATGATCTGACCCGTCAGGTGATCCCGGTGATGCGGGTGCAGGGCCATGGGCGGATCGTGCAATGTTCCTCGTCGCTGGGGCTGGTGTCGATCCCGTGGCGCGGCGCCTATGCCGCGACCAAGCACGCGCTGGAAGGGTTGAGCGACACCCTAAGGATCGAGTTGCGGGGCAGCGGCATCAAGGTGGTGCTGATCGAGCCGGGGCCGATCACCACGCCGCTGCGCAAGAAAGGCATTGTCTATTTCGAGCGCTATATCGATTGGCAAAACTCGGCCAAGCGGGCGGAGTACGAGACGCAGCTGATCCCGCGGATCTATCGCGAGACCGGCAAGGACAAGTTCGAGCTGGCACCCGAGGCGGTGACCGCGAAACTGATTCGCGCGCTGGAGGCACGGAGCCCACGGGCGCGCTATTACGTGACGGTGCCGACCTATCTGACCGGCTATCTGCGCCGGGTGCTGCCGACCCGCGCGATCGACTGGATCGTGACCCGGATCTGAAAATCCGGTTCGCTTTTGTGCCGATTGCCGCTAGGTGTCGGCGGGTAACACAAGCCAAGCGAGGGCAATATGGGTGATCCGTTATTCGTGATCGTGGTGCTGGCCGTGCTGGCCGTGGCGGTGGTTTTGGCGCTGGGAATCGGCGGATTTGCCAAGGGCGGCGCCTTTAGCGCGAAATACAGCAACAAGCTGATGCGGCTGCGGATCGCGGCGCAGGCAGTCGCGGTGGCGCTGATCCTGCTTTATATCTATCTCAAGCGTCAGGGTGGCTGATCCATGGTCGTACTGAACAAGATCTATACCCGTACCGGCGATGCCGGTGACACCGCGCTGGGCAACGGGGCGCGGGTGCCGAAATATGCCGACCGCGTCGATGCCTATGGCACCACGGACGAGCTGAACGCCTTTGTCGGCGTCGCCCGGCTGGAGGTCGAAGACGACGACATGGACGAGGCGCTGGCGCGAATCCAGAACGATCTGTTCGATCTGGGCGCGGATATGTGCCGCCCCGACATGCAAAAGGACGGCGAGGCCGAGTACCCGCCGCTGCGCATGGTCGCGGCGCAGGTGGACCGGCTGGAAATCGAGATCGACGCGATGAATTCCGGGCTGGAGCCGCTGCGCAGCTTTATCCTGCCGGGCGGCACACCGCTGGCGGCGCAGATGCATGTCTGTCGCACGGTGGCGCGCCGGGCCGAACGGGCGGCGGTGGAACTGGCCGCGCAAGAGACGGTAAACCCGCATGCCATGCGCTATCTCAACCGGCTGAGCGACTGGTTCTTTGTCGCCGGGCGGGTGGCCAACAACGAAGGGCTGGACGATGTGCTTTGGGTGCCCGGCGCCAATCGCTGAGGGAGACCACGCCCTGTTTGGTCAAAAATATTTCCCACTCTGCGGCCGGACGCGGCGTCGGAGAGCGCAAACAGGTCGATTTTCCTCTGTTTTCCGCCCTGCGCAGCCGCTAACACATGGCAGAGCTATATTGTCGCCCCAAATCCCGGGCTAACAAACCAAGGAGACCCACGCTTATGAAGGTACTGGTGCCTGTAAAGCGCGTGATCGACTACAACGTGAAGGTTCGTGTGAAGGCGGACGGGAGCGGTGTCGATCTGGCGAATGTCAAAATGTCGATGAACCCCTTCGACGAGATCGCGGTCGAAGAAGCGATCCGCCTGAAAGAGGCCGGCGTTGCCTCGGAAGTCATTGCCGTCTCGATCGGCGTGAAACAAGCGCAGGAAACCCTGCGCACGGCGCTGGCGATGGGCGCGGACCGGGCGATTCTGGTAATTGCCGCGGATGACGTGCATCAGGACATCGAGCCGCTGGCCGTGGCCAAGATCCTAGCCAAGATCGTCGAGGAAGAGCAGCCCGGTCTGGTGCTCGCCGGCAAGCAGGCGATCGACAACGACATGAACGCCACCGGCCAGATGCTCTCGGCGCTGCTGGGCTGGTCGCAGGCGACCTTTGCCTCGGATCTGAAGATCGAGGGCGACAGCGCCGTTGTCACCCGTGAGGTGGACGGCGGCTTGCAGACGATCAAGGTCAAGATGCCGACCATCGTCACCGTCGATCTGCGCCTGAACGAGCCGCGTTATGCCTCGCTGCCCAACATCATGAAGGCGAAGAAAAAGCCGCTGGATGAGAAGACGGCCGCCGATTACGGCGTCGATGTCACGCCGCGTCTGCAGGTGGTGAAAACCACCGAGCCGGAAGCGCGTCAGGCCGGTGAAATGGTGCCGGACGTGGATACGCTGGTGGCGAAATTGAAAGAGAAGGGGGTGGTGTAATGGCTGTTCTGCTGCTCGGAGAAGTGAATGATGGCGCGCTGGCACTGGATGCCACCGCCAAGACCGTGAGTGCCGCCAAGGCGTTGGGCGATGTGACCGTGCTGTGTGCCGGTGCGTCTGCCGCGGCCGCAGGCGAGGCCGCCGCCAAGATCGACGGTGTTTCCAAGGTGCTGGTCGCCGAGGATGCCGCGCTGGGTCACCGGCTGGCGGAATCGACCGCTGCGCTGATCGTGTCGCTGGCTGGCGATTACGATCACATCGTGGCCCCCGCCACCACCGACGCCAAGAACGTGATGCCGCGCGTGGCCGCGCTGCTGGACGTGATGGTGATCTCGGACGCCTCGGGCGTGATTGATGCCGATACGTTTGAACGGCCGATCTATGCCGGCAACGCGGTCCAGACGGTGAAATCCTCGGATGCGAAAAAGGTCATCACCTTCCGCACCTCGACCTTTGAAGCCGCCGGTGAACAAGCGGCAGCCCCGATCGAGACCGTGGGCGGCGCTGCCGTGTCGGGCCTGAGCGAATGGGTCGAAGACAAGGTCGCGGCCTCGGACCGGCCGGAACTGACCAGCGCCGGAATCGTCGTGTCGGGCGGTCGTGGTGTCGGCTCGGAAGAGGACTTCAAGATCATCGAAGCCCTGGCCGACAAGCTGGGCGCCGCCGTTGGCGCATCGCGGGCCGCGGTCGATTCGGGCTATGCGCCGAACGACTGGCAGGTGGGGCAGACCGGCAAGGTCGTCGCACCCGAGCTGTACATCGCGGTGGGCATCTCTGGCGCGATCCAGCATTTGGCCGGGATGAAGGACTCCAAGATCATCGTCGCGATCAACAAGGACGAAGAGGCACCGATCTTTCAGGTTGCCGATTACGGTCTGGTCGCCGACCTGTTCACGGCCGTGCCGGAACTGACCGAAAAGCTTGGCTGAGATCAAAGCGATCAATGACAGAAAAGGCCCGCCAATTGGCGGGCCTTTTTCGTTGTGCCGCAGCGGGGACCAGCAGCGGGTCTCTCGCAGCGGGGCCTTAGTGCAGAGCGGTGATCGCCGCGCTTAGACGGGTGGCGATGCGCTGGTGCATGGCAGGGCCGGGCATATGGCCCGCTGCGGGGGCCTGGAGCGGGCCAAAGACCATCTTGCCTGTCTCTCCCGGTACATGGCCTGCCAGCGTCACCGGCACCTCGACCACGCCGCGCGCCAGCGGTTTCAGCCGCTCAACCATGGCGTCGGTAACAGCCAACGGATCGGGGCCCGGTAGATCGCCCGCCTGCGGGGGAAGGGCGTCATATTGCAACCAAAGCAAGAACGCGCGTTCGCCCAAGGCCTGCAACAGCTGCGTCATCCGGGCGAGCCAAACCGCGCGCAATTCATCGCGCAACAGTGCAAAGTGCCCGGGCCCGGTCTGGTGCAACGTGGTGACAAGATGACGGGTGAAGTGAAATTCGGTAAAATCAACCTTGGGATAAAGCGCCGTAAGTCGCGCGGTCGGGGCCAGAAAGCGGTCATTGCGGCGCGGGTGCACCCGGTAATAGAGGTTCGAGAGATCCTGCACCGGCGGCAGTTGCACCACGCTCAACCCGGCGCCTGCGGCTATGCGCATCACCCCGGCATCGTTCAGCATCGCGTCGAGCCCGGCGTTGATGCTGCCCAGATTGACGCAGCTTTGCCCCAGTTGGTGCGCCACGCGAGCGACAAAGGGAGCCTCGATAAAGCGACCAAAGGTCTCGCTGCCGCCCAGAAAGGCGACATAGGGGGGCGTCAGCTCGGCGCAGGGGCCACGCACCGGCAGCGTCGAGCCGGGATAGCGGCAGATCGGATCGCGCAGCGCACCGACGCTGGTTACATGCATGCTCATCCTCGCCCTCTGTCTGCTGGCCCATAGGACCGGATCCGGATCAGACTGGGTGCAATTGCGTTGCGATTCGGCTAATGCCTGTATTTGATGAAAATTGAAGCGTTCGCCGGCTCTTGTACCTTTGAGGAGAGCCTAGGTATGGTCGGCGCGAAACGCGATGAAAGGCACAACGATGAGCATTCAAACAATTGGTGTGATCGGAGCAGGACAGATGGGCAACGGCATTGCCCATGTGATGGCGCTGGCCGAATTCGAAGTCGTTCTGTCCGATGTCAGCCAGGACGCGCTGACCCGTGCGATGGAGATCATCGAAGGCAACCTGTCGCGGCAAGCCTCGCGCGGCAAGATCACCGACGAAACGGTGCGGGCGACGATGAAGCGGATCACCACCACGCTGTCGCTGCCCGATATCGGTGGCACCGATCTGGTGATCGAAGCCGCGACCGAGCGCGAGACCGTCAAACAGGCGATTTTCGAGGATCTGCAGCCGCATCTGAAACCAGACACGATCCTGACCTCGAACACCTCGTCGATCTCGATCACCCGGTTGGCCAGCCGCACCGACCGGCCGGAGAAATTCATGGGGTTCCATTTCATGAACCCGGTGCCGGTGATGCAATTGGTCGAGTTGATCCGCGGCATCGCCACTGACCAGCCCACCTATCAGGCCTGCCTTGCGGTGGTGCAGCGGCTGGGGAAAACCGCCGCCAGCGCCGAGGATTTCCCCGGCTTTATCGTCAATCGCATCCTGATGCCGATGATCAACGAGGCGGTCTATACGCTGTATGAAGGGGTCGGCAACGTCGAGTCGATCGACCAGTCGATGAAACTGGGCGCGAACCACCCGATGGGGCCGCTGGAACTGGCGGATTTCATCGGTCTGGACACCTGTCTGGCGATCATGAACGTGCTGCATGACGGGCTGGCGGATACCAAGTACCGGCCCTGCCCGCTGTTGACGAAATATGTCGAGGCCGGCTGGCTGGGCCGCAAGACCGAGCGCGGGTTCTACGACTATCGCGGCGACACGCCGGTTCCCACGCGCTGAGGCGTTGAGGCGTTGAGGCGTTGAGGCGTTGAGGCTGGGATAGGGGATGGGGGGGGTGTCATCCCCCCCTTTATGCCAGCCAAAGCACACCATAGCCGTGCAAAACCCAACGTCGCGTTCGCCAAGAGGCGTCTGGCTGACAGGGGGGCCTTGCACCAGCGGGCGGTTTGAAAACCGGGATCAATCCCGTCAGGTTTCGTTACGCGACGCGAACGATTTCCAGATCGTCAGCCAAAGGGCAGGTGAACCAGAAAACGGTTTCCTTGCCCGGTTCGCTCTCAAATCCGACGGTGCCACCCATATCTTCGATCAAGCGGCGCGAAATGCTCAGCCCCAATCCGGTGCCGCCCCGTTGACGGGTGTCGGAATTGTCCGCTTGCGAAAAGGGTTGGAATATCGTGCTGCGAAACTTTTCCGGAATGCCGGGGCCAAAATTGCTCACTGAAATTTTCGTGTGCGCGTTCATGACTTCTGCGGTCAACCGAACTGCCGTGCCGGTATCCGAAAACTTGCATGCGTTTGACAACAGGTTGGAGATGATCTGAATGACACGTTTCTTGTCGGCCCAGATATGCCTGTCCACCTCATGCTCCACAACTTCGACCTCGACATTCCACTGGGAGGCGTAAGGTTCGACCTGCTTCGAGGCGAGGGTCATGATCTCGTTCAGATTAACCGCTTTCAAATCCTGCTTCATTCTGCCGGCGTTCAGTTTTTCCAGATCCAGAATGTCGTTCACAAGGCTGAGAAGTCGGTCGGAATTTGACGACGCGATATAGACCAGACGATCGACTCCGGAAATCTCGACCCCCTTCAACTGGGCTTGCAAAAGCCCGATGGCGCCCTTGATCGACGTCAGTGGCGTTCTGAGTTCATGGCTGACGGTTGCCACAAAATCACGTTTCATCTGCTCGAGCTTGAAACGTTCGGTCACATCCTTCTGTATTCCGAGCATTCTAAGGGCGGTCCCGTCCGGGGCACGCTTGACCACGACGGCATCCGTTTCAATCCAGCGCCACTCGTCCTTTTCCACATTTACGCGGAAACGCGCGGTGGCGCGTTCGGTGTGGCCCTTGATACAATGATCTTCGGCATTTTTCAAAATAGCCAGATCATCTGGATGAATTTTAGCCATCTGCTGTTGATAAGGATTGTTGCATCCCGGCAGCGGCGGTATTTTCAGGGTCTTGAGCCAGATATCGGAAACAACCGAAGTCCGGGTCTCCAGACAGATGTCAAATACACCGATTTCTGCGCTCATCAGAGCAAGGTTCCACCGTTGCTCGGCCTCTGCGATTTCCTGCGTGAGACGTTCACTCACCGTGATGTCACGCATCAAAAGGGCGACCCGCTCCTCGCCATCCGCCGTGAACCAGGTCTTTTTTTCAATTTCGATTGTCGAAGATTCGGAAGGTCCTGTCCGCGGAGAAATAACCACTTTTGACCATCCATCGGCACCTTGCATGTCGAAATTCGGCAACAGGTCATTGATCATCTTGCCATCCATATTGGCCGGACCATTCAGATGCGCCAGAAGCTTGAGCGCGGCCTCGTTGCAGTGGATGATCTGACCCGTCTTGCTCACTGAAACAATGGGGAGCATCGCGTTCTCAAGAATGCAACGGTTCTCTTGGATTTGCGTTTCCAGGTCTCGCGACTTTTGAGTCACGGCGGCAGAGATCGCAATATTCTTCTTGATCAAGACGTGCATGGTTGCGCTCACCAGAGCGGTAATGAAAAGCCCCAATGCCAGAACAATCCATCGTGCACGGAACGGCTGGATTGCCTCGAACTGTGGTGTGCTGCTCATCGACAAAGAAAAAGTTTGCCCGAACTTTTCAATCGACTGACGATGGACATACCCTGGCGCCGTGGTAGTGCTGGCAGGCATGATTTCGAGAGGGTCGCGAAATGAATCCGCTCCAGACTCCACGTGCAGTTTCAGAAACTTGTCTTGTGAAGGTGTCAGGTTTTTGAAGGCATTTTCAATATTCAACACAGCAAAGGCAAAACCCAAAAATACCTTTGCGTCTTGCGAAGATTGGTAAATTGGCTTGAGCAAAAAGATCTGAGAGTGGCTGTTTTGAAGAGATCGGCCGGGAAAATGCATGGTCGCGAGAGTTTCCCCCGCCTCACGAGATCGTTTCGCAACGGACATAAGCTCGGAATTGCTGGTGAAATTCAATCCCACCAACTTCTCATGAGCGGCCAGTGGCTCAACATACTGCACGATGAAATCATCTTCTGCCAAACCGGGGGAGGCAGTGCTGAGTTGGCTCATCCCACCAATATGTGTGAACCCACCGTCCCCGGTGCCGGTATCGGCGCTGCCCGCCGATGTCAGGCCGATCGCATCAAGCACAAACAAATCACCGGGAATATCCAGAGATTTCGCATAGACCTCCATGTCAGCGGCCGTCACGACGTCAGAGGCCATCACCAGGCCGGAAACGCCATCAAGTATGCGACCATATCCCTCGAGCCGTCGATCAACCGAGGTCAGGATTTGATCTGCCAAAACTTGGAAACTTTCTTCCGACCTGCTTTGTGCGATCGTGTGAACCAGCACAAATGACAGGTAGGAAAGGCCAAGAAATAATATCAAGATGACTGTCTGGAACAGTCTTGCGCTATGATGTGACGGCATCTCTAACCTGCTGATTTCTTTGCGTTTTAGCATCGCGGAGCAGCTTTGGCGATTTGATATCGCTCCACCGTGGTCGTGGTTGATTAGCGTTCATAAAATAGTTCAGAATATGGCAACAATAGGATCTTGGTGAGGCTTGGCTCTGAGTTGACCCGCGACAGGGTCAGTCGGGCGTGTGCTTGGCCCAAGATGTTCGCAGCAGGGGCTGCCAACGTCGCCTTGGGGCGTATCCCGGTGAAAACGCGCGCCATCCGGGCCAGAAGAGCCGGGTCTTCGGGACTGCGTTTTTATAGCGTTTTTATGCGGTGAGTTGTCGGCCTGTTTTAAGGTCCGCGTCCCGTCGCCCAAGGCATCCAACAAGATGCAGTCCTTAGAACTGCGGCCTCATCGCAGGATAGTTCCAGCCAGAAAAAGACCCGGCGGGCTCTGCGGGATCGAGCTCAGGAAGAGGAGGAGTCGAGCGCCAGCGTATGCTCGCGCAGCCACGCCATGAAGCCGCGCGGGTCGGTTTCCAGCCGCGCCATCTGTTCATCGGTCAGCGGCTTGCCCACCACCGGTCGTTGCGGCTTGTGGCAGGCGCGCACGATTTCATGCAGCAACAGCCCCTGACGCAGGATCGGTGAAATCTGACAGGCAATCTGATAGGCGCGGGAGTTGCGGCCCGGAAAATAGATCGGCACCACCCGGGCGCCGGATTTCCGGATCATCTTGGCGGTGAACACGTGCCATTCCCGCTCGACCGGGGGGCCAGCCCAGCTGTCGGCGGACATCACCACGCCCGAAGGGAACAAGGCCACCACACCGCCCGAGGCCAGCTGTTTCATGGCGTTTGCACGCATCTCGACCATCTTGCGCTGCGCGTCGGGGTCATGGGGAAACGGCACCGGGATCATGAAAGAGGTCGCCGCCTCGTCCAGACCGGTCAGAACCGAGCGGGTGAGAATACGATAATCGCTGCGCACCCGGCCAATCAGGTCGGCCATGATCATCCCGTCGACCATGCCGTGCGGGTGGTTCGCCACCACCACTACCGGGCCATCCGTCGGAATGTTGGACAGCTGTTCGATCGGGGTTTGCAGTTCCACCCCCATCACGTCGAGCGCGCCGCGCCAGAATTTCTGGCCGCGAAAGTCAGCGTTCAGCTTTTCGAACTTCTTGACCATGCGCAGGATGCTGGGCTTGCCCGTGAGCCATTCGATGACCTTGATCGCAAACGAGGTCCAAGGATCGTCGAAGGAATTTGCATAGGTCAAGGTGCGGCGATCATAGACCTCGCCCTGCGGGGTCGGGTCAGCCTCCCCCGAAAGTCCCGAATTGCTATTGTGCGCGGTATCGACCAATTTATGCTTCCCGTTCATCGCAGCGCGTGCCGGCGACGCTCAGTAATCCTCACCGAACTTATCGGCGATCAGCGACTCAAGCGCGTCTGCCAAAGCTTCGGCATCCGGACCCGACGTTTCGACGTCAATAGTCGTTCCCTTGGACGCTGCCAACATCAAAAGCCCCATTATGCTGTCCCCCGAGGCGGTCAATCCGTCGCGCGTGACCTCAGCCCGGGCATCGAAGCCCTCGACCACCTCGACCAATTTGGCCGAGGCCCGGGCGTGCAGGCCCTTTTCGTTGACGATTTTCAGTGTGCGTTGGGTCATTTGCATCCGTCAGGCTTGGCTTGGGCCGATGTTGCGGCTGTTGATATATTTCCGCCCCGCCTCCATGGCGCAGCGCACCGCCTCGCCCACTGGAAGGTGGCGGCTTTTCGCCAGTTTGATCAGCATCGGCAGATTGGCGCCGTACAGAATGCGGCGGTCGTTCGGCGCGCAGGCGCGCAGGCTGAGGTTGGAGGGCGAGCCACCGAACAGGTCGGTGACCAGAATGACACCGTCGCCGGTGTCGACCGAGTCGGCGGCAGCGACGATCTCGTTCTGTTTGGCGTCGCGGTCATGGTCGGGTTCGATCGACACCGCGACCAGCCCCGGCTGCGGGCCGATCACATGCTCCACGGCAGCCAGATATTCCCTGGCGAGTCCACCATGTGCAACGATCACGATTCCGATCATTCGGCCCCTACCCGTTATGCTGGCTATCCAGCTCGCGGTGCCTAATTGACACCTGCCGCCCGTCTTCCGCAAGGGCCTTGCCCAAGGATTCAGCAAGTGCGACCGAACGGTGTTGGCCCCCGGTACAGCCGAAGGCAATCGAGAAATGCGATTTGCCCTCTTCCCTATAGGCGGGCAGCAGCAGCCGGGTCAGGTCAAGCACCCGATCGAAGAAGGGTTGGAACCGTGGATCGGCCGCGACATGGGCGGCGACACGCGGATCGCGCCCGTCAAAACTGCGCAGCTCGGGCACCCAATAGGGGTTGGTCAGAAACCGGCAGTCGAACGCCATGTCGATGCCGCGCGGCAATCCGCGCTTGTAGGAAAAGGACTGGACCGTCACGGCCAAACGCCCCTCGCCGTCGCGGGCAAAGCCGCGTTCGACCTCGGCGCGCAGCTGGTGCGGGTTCAGGTTGGAGGTGTCGATCAACACCTCGGCGCGGTCGCGCACCGGGGCCAGCAGGTCGAGTTCGCGGCGAATGCCGATCTCGGGGCTTTCGGCCGGGGCCAGCGGGTGACGCCGGCGGGTTTCCGAAAATCGGCGGATCAGAACGCCATCGCGGCAATCAAGATAAAGCGTGGTGGCTGCGATATCGCGGCGCTTTGACAACGTGTCGATCAGATCAATCAGCCCGTCGGTAGAGAAATCGCGATTGCGCGGGTCGATGCCCAACGCCAGCGGACGCGGTGGTTCCGGCCCGTCCAACAGCAGCGGCACCAGCCGCAGCGGCAAGTTGTCGATCGCCTCGAACCCCAGATCCTCCAGCGCATGGATCGCCGTGGTCCGACCGGCACCCGAGGGGCCGGTGACCAGAACAAGCCGCACGGGCCCGGAGTGTATCGCTGCGCTCATATGGTTCTCTGCCCGGTCCTGAGATAGTGCACAAGTGCTGCCGGGAAATGTGGGGCATCGACCCGGTAAAGCAAGGTCACGGACCGCCCTAGCAAATCACTTTGGCGTGGTTGCGGCAGACGGTCTGGTTCGTCCCGGTCAAGATCGAGCAGGGCAAAGACCGGCGTCGGGCCGGCGGGCTGCGTCTGCAACAGGCCAAGGCCGCGTGCCTCGATCAGGCCGGTGATCGCGGGCGGAGCAGAGGCGAGAATCGCGTCCCCGGCGCGGTGCAGCATGACCCGGTCATCGCTGACCAGTTCCGCCCCCAGCGCCATCATCTGCAGCGCCAGTGCGGATTTGCCTCGCCCCGAGGCCCCGGCGATCAGCAACCCGCGCCCAGCGATCGCCACGCAAGAGGCGTGCAGGATCACGTCAGGCGGGGAAGCGGGGGCTCTCGGGTCGGCCACGTATCAGACCGGCAGACCCACGACAAAGCGCGCGCCCAGCGGGTCAGAGGTGATATCAGCTTCGGTCGGGCGGATATTCTCGGCCCAGATCACGCCGCCATGGGCCTCGACGATCTGTTTCGAGATCGCCAGCCCAAGACCGGAGTTATTGCCGAAATGCTCCTCGGGCCGTTCCGAGTAGAAGCGTTTGAAAATCTTGCTCAGCGCCTCTTCCGGGATACCGGGACCGGTATCCTCGACCACCACCAGCACACGATTTTGCCGCTTGCGGGCCCAGACACGGATCGCGTCGCCCTCTTCGCAGAAGGAGACCGCGTTGGTGATCAGGTTGACGAAGACCTGCGCCAGACGCGCCTCGAGCCCGTCGATCCGGATCGGCTCGGCCGGCAGATCGGTGATATAGTCGATCCCCTTGGCGCGCGCGTCCTCGCCCAGATATTGATTGAGGTTGCCCAGCATGGCCAGCAGGTCAAAGCGCTCCTGCTCTTCCTTGACCAGTTCGGCGTCCAGCCGCGAGGCGTTCGAGATGTCGCTGACCAGCCGATCAAGCCGGCGCACGTCATGTTCGATCACGTCCAGAAGCTTGTCGCGCTGGTCCTCGCGCTTGATCATGCGCAGGGTGCCCACGGCGGATTGCAGGCTTGCCAGCGGGTTCTTGATTTCATGCGCCACATCGGCGGCGAATTGTTCGTTGCCGTCGATCCGGTGGTACAGTGCACCGACCATGCCACGCAGGGCGCGCGACAGCCGCCCGATCTCGTCAGGGCGCGCGGTCAGGTCGGGAATGCGCACCCGGCCCGGGCTCATCTTGCGGGCGTTGCGGTCGCGGCCCAGTTCGGCGGCCTCGGCCAGATCGGCCAGCGGGTTGGCAATGGTCGAAGCCAGCACAAGCGACAGACCCACCGACACCAGAAGCGCGATGATGAACATTTGCAGCACCCGCTCGCGGTCGCCACGCACCAGCGCGTCGATCTCGCCCGCGGGGCTGAGCACGGCCACGGCACCGATCACCTGCCCGGCCTGCAGGATGGGCGTCACGGCAACCAGTTCGGTCGAGTTGGCACCGTCGCGCAGGGCGGTGATACGCGTGGCCCCCCCGTCCAGCGCGGAGGCCAGCAAGGGAACCAGACGATCGTCTTGCGCGGGGGGAGCGGGGGCCGCCTTTTGCGACGCGAACAGCGATGCGGCCGCATTCCACACCGTCGAGAGACCGTCGCTGATCAGGGTGCGGCCCGGCTCTGTCGCGGCACCGGGAATCGGCAGGCCCGCGCCGGTGCCAAGGGTCTTGCCCACGATCTGTTGGGCCGGGTCGAACACCACCACCTCGATCCCGGCGCGCAGGGTCAGCGCCGCAAGCGTTTCGGCAACGTCGACGCCATCGCCGGTGGCCAGATTGACCGGCCCGAGCGTGGGGATCTGGGCTTCGAACACATTGGCGACCAGCCGCGCCTCGCCTGCCAGCGCACTGGCGCGCTGGGCCACCAGATCGTCGCGCGAGGTGTTGAGATAGAGCAGACCCGCAACCAGAATGATCAGCGCGATCAGGTTGAAGACAATGATCTTGCGCGTCAACGGCGAGCCGCGCAGTGAAAAGAAACCGCGCCTGTCGCGATTTGCGCGCATCTCTTCGGCCATGGTTTCGCGCGGGGCGACCCAATCATCGCCCAGCACGACATCGCCGCCGTGATGCAGGTGAGAGACGCTAGTGTCGCGCACGTCAGCCCTTCCTCAAATATCCGAAACGGACCTTATTGGCCTTCATTATTGGTCTTCATTATTAGTCTTCATTGTATCTGTAGCCGATCCCGTACAGCGTCTCGATCGCCGAGAAATCGGAATCCGCGCTGCGCATCTTCTTACGCAGGCGCTTGATGTGGCTGTCGATGGTCCGGTCATCCACATAGACCTGATCGTCATAGGCGACATCCATGAGCTGATCGCGGCTTTTCACGAAACCGGGACGTTGCGCCAGGGCCTGAAGCAACAGAAACTCTGTTACCGTCAGCGAGACATCCCGGCCCTTCCAGACAACCGAATGGCGCAGCGGATCCATGCTCAGATGGCCCCGCTCCATCACCTTGGCCTCGGGGCTGGTGCCCGCTACATCGCCTTCGACCGCCTCTTGCCGGCGCAGCAGCGCGCGGATGCGTTCGACCAGAAGGCGTTGGGAAAACGGTTTCTTGACGTAATCGTCCGCGCCCATGCGCAGGCCAAGAACCTCGTCGATCTCATCATCCTTGGAGGTGAGAAAGATCACCGGCATCTGGGTTTTCTGCCGCAACCGCTGCAACAGATCCATGCCGTCCATGCGCGGCATCTTTATGTCGAGCACGGCCATATCGGGCAGTTTCTTGTTGAAGGCGTCCAGCGCCTGCTGCCCGTCGTGGTAGGTTTCGACTTCGAATCCCTCGGCCTCAAGGGTCATTGAAACGGACGTCAGGATATTCCTGTCGTCGTCAACCAGCGCAATCTTTGACATTGGGGTGCACCTATCTGCTCGTGGCTGCCATATTTTTTCCCTTATTCTGCCCTTTTTTCACGTTCCGAATCAATCCTTAACTGCGAATCAGGAGAACAAAGCGCCCGGATGAGAGCAGAATTTCCTTAAGCATGGTTGAATTGCCTCAGGTTGCCCTGCGGCAATCGACTGGTTGCGCTAAACCTCGCTTTGGTTGCGCTAACTGTGCGAAAGCGTCCTGTTCACGTCAGGAAACGTCATGCTAGAACCCGCTTCATCGGGCAATTTGGCCCGGGATCGCCCCGCAGCACAGCGATAGAACGACACGCGACGCCAGCCGCCGCCACAGGAGAACGAACGCATGACAACCGGACGGGTCAACCCGAAATTCCGCCTCGAAGACCAAGGTATCAATGGTCTGGGCAACGTGCATTACAACCTCATGGAACCTGCTCTGGTCGAGGCCGCGCTGAAAAACGGCGAAGGCACCCTGGGCAACGGTGGCGCATTGCTGGTCACCACCGGTAAATTCACCGGCCGGTCCCCCAAGGACAAGCACGTCGTCAAGACCGACAGCGTTGTCGATAGCATCTGGTGGGAAAACAACGCCGCCATGTCGCCCGAAGGGTTCGACCGGCTTGAAGCCGACATGCTGGAGCACATGAAGGGGCGCGACTTCTACGTTCAGGATCTGGTGGGCGGCGCTGACCCGGCCTATGCGATCAATGTGCGCATGGTGACCGAACTGGCGTGGCACGGGTTGTTCATCCGCCATCTGCTGCGCCGCCCCGAGCGCGCCGAGCTGGAAAGCTTCCTTGCTGATTTCACCATCATCAACTGCCCCAGCTTCAAGGCCGACCCCGAGCGCCACGACTGCCGTAGCGACACGGTGATCGCGCTGAACTTCGACAAGAAACTGATCCTGATCGGCAACACCGAATACGCCGGCGAGAACAAGAAATCCGTCTTTACCCTGCTGAACTACCTGCTGCCGGAAAAAGGCGTGATGCCGATGCACTGCTCGGCCAACCACGCGGTCGGCAACCCGGTCGACACCGCCATCTTCTTTGGCCTGTCGGGCACCGGCAAGACCACCCTGTCGGCCGATCCCGCACGGATCCTGATCGGTGACGACGAACATGGCTGGTCGGACAACGGCACCTTCAACTTTGAAGGCGGCTGCTATGCCAAGACGATCAACCTGTCGGCCGAGGCCGAGCCGGAAATCTATGCCACCACGACCAAGTTCGGCACCGTGATCGAGAACATGGTGTTCGACGCAGAAACCTTTGATCTGGATTTCAAGGACAGCAGCCTGACCGAGAACATGCGCTGCGCCTATCCGCTGGGCTATATTTCCAACGCGTCGGAAAATTCGCTGGGCGGCCACCCCAAGAACATCATCCTGCTGACCTGTGACGCCTATGGCGTGCTGCCGCCAATCTCGCGGCTGACCCCGGCGCAGGCGATGTATCACTTCCTGTCCGGCTTCACCTCGAAGACACCGGGCACAGAGCGTGGTGTGGTCGAACCCGAACCCACCTTTTCGACCTGCTTTGGTGCACCCTTCATGCCGCGTCGCCCGGAAAGCTATGGCAAGCTGCTGCAAGCGAAGATCGCCGAGCATGGCGCAACCTGCTGGCTGGTCAACACCGGCTGGACCGGCGGTGCCTTTGGCATCGGGTCGCGTATGCCGATCAAGGCCACCCGCGCGCTGCTGACCGCGGCGTTGGAAGGGTCGTTGAACGAGGCCGAGTTCCGAAAGGACGACAATTTCGGCTTTGAGGTTCCCGTTGCTGTGCCGGGTGTCGACACCCAGTTGCTCGACCCGCGCCAGACCTGGGCCGACACCGCTGCATATGACGCGCAGGCCGCCAAGCTGGTGAAGATGTTCGCCGCCAATTTCGAACAATATGTGCCCTATATCGACGACGACGTGAAAGCCGTCGCGATCGGCTAAGCCTGATCCTTCAGAACGAAACGCGAAGCCCCGGCGGAGACGCCGGGGCTTTTCTTTTGGGACTTTTGTTTGCGTTTTTTTGTTTTTGGCGCGGCGCGTCAGGTCACCTAAGGCGGTTCAGCCCACCCGGCCCGCGATCATGTCGCGCATCCGCACCGCATAGCGATCCGTCATGCCCGAGACAAAATCAGCCAGCGCGTGCAGCGCGGCGTAGTCATCATGCACCCCGCGCAGATCCAGATCGGTGGCGCGCAGCAGTTTCTCCCAATAGACGCCCTTGAGCGCCTCCGGATTCCAGCCCACGGCCTTCAGCGCCGTGAACAGCGCGTGAAACTGGTCCAGCAGGTCATGCAGCACTTGGCGCCCCGCGATCTCCAGCTCGGTCTTGCGCCGCGCGGTAAAGATGCGGGCGTTGGAGATGTCCTTGAGCGCGGCAAAGGCGGCGGCTTTGTTTGAGACCTCCATCAACCCGTCGCTGAAACGACCGGTCATGATGGCATCATAGTGATCCATGAAAGCATCGACCGCCGCGCCGATCGCCTGCCCGATCGCCACCGCGCGGCGCGCCGCGACGATTTCATGGATGGTCATGACCGGATCATCCGGACGGCTGGGTGCGCCGCCGATCTGTTCCAACAGCGCGATCACCTGATCCGGGGGCAGGTCCGCGATGGTAGCGGCATCCTCCAGATCCAGCACGCGGTAACAGATGTCATCGGCAGCCTCGACCAGAAAGGCCAGCGGATGGCGACGCCACCAGCGATCCGCGCCCTGCCCCTCTTGCGGCAGGCCCAACGCTGCGGCGGTCTCGGCAAAAAGATCTTCCTCGGCGGCGAAAACGCCGAATTTCTTTCGCCCGACATAGGCGCCTTGCACCCCGCCCACCTGCGCGGTGCAGGGGTATTTCATGAAGGCCCCCAGCGTGGCGTAAGACAGCCGCATCGCCCCCGCGCGCCGCCCCATCTCCAACCGCGCGGCGATGCGAAAGCCTTGGGCGTTACCTTCGAATTCGGTGAACTCGCGATGCCGCGTGTCGATCTCGGCCGCCAGCGCCGGGTCAGAGGCGAACAGGTTTGCGAACCATTCCCCGATGCTGGCCTCGCCGGAATGCCCGAACGGCGGGTTGCCGATATCGTGCATCAGGCAGGCCGCCTGCACCACGCCAGACAAGCGATGCTGCTGCCCCTCGGGCAACAGCCCGGCGTCCACCAACCGCTGGCCGGTCTGAATACCCAGCGAACGGCCGACGCTGGAGGTCTCCATGCTGTGGATCATCCGGTGGTGCAGGTGGTCGTGTTGATACAGCGGATGCACCTGCGTCTTTTGCGCCAACCGGCGAAACGGCTGCGAGAACAGGATGCGATCATAGTCCTGCAAATAGGACGGTCGCCCCGGCGCCTCCGGGGTCTTGGGGCTTTGCAATAGCCCCGGGTTCAACAAGCGGTCCCATGTCATCGTCATGTCTGCGCCCTTTCTCTGTCTCGGCCCCCGCCGGGATCACCCCATCAAGGCCCGGCGGATCAGGTTCAGCCCGGCGATCAGCAGGATGGCCAGCGTCAGCTTGCGGAACATCTTTTGGTCGATACTGTCATGAATACGCCCACCCAGCCACATGCCGAAGAGCACCGGCACCAGCAGCGCCAGCGAGAACCACACCGTCACCGGGTTGAGCACACCCGAGCCCACATGCCCGACCATCAGCGCCAAGGCGCCCAGACCGTAGATCACCCCCTGCACCCGGATCTGGTCCGCCTTGGGCGTGCCCAGCGCGGTCAGATAGGCCACAGTCGGCGGCCCCCAAACCCCCGAGACGCCCCCGATCAAGCCAGCAAAGGCCGCCACCGCTGCCTCGATCCACGCCGAGGGCTTGGCCATGTGGAAATGCAACCCCACAAGCTGCATCAGGCAAAAGGCCGAGATCATGCAGCCGAGGATCAGCAACATCACCTGCAAGGGCAGCACCGAGACCATCTGCGCGCTGAACAGCAGGAACATCCCGCCCACGATCAGGAACACCCGGAAGTGGCGAATCGAGGCGAGCGCCGCCGCCGGTCCCTGCCGCAAGGCCTGAATGCCATTGGTCACCACCGTCGGCAGGATCAACCCGGCGAGCGCCAGTTCAGGCGTCAGGAAGGTGCCCATGCCCGAGATCAGGATCAGCGGCAGGGCGAAGCCCACCATACCTTTGACCAGCCCGCCCATCAGCGCGATGGCGCAGGCAAGACCGAAATACAGCGGGTCCATCAAGGAAAACAGCGTGTTCATGCGCCCCTCATAGGCGCTGCGCAGATGCGCTGCACTGCAAAATTTATCGCGCAACTATTGAACCACAAAAGGGCGTTGGGCGTATTTTTGTTGCGCTGCACCTGCGAAATGATTAGGGACAAGCGACGCTACGGAGGATATGATTCATGGCCCATGATGGACAGGACCCGACGACAATGACCCAGACCGCCCTTCTGCCCGACCTGCTGACCCTGACCTCCGGTGCGATCGCACCTGTCGAGGCCGTGCTGGAAACCGCCAAGGCAAAGCTGCGCGACCTGGTCAGCGAAGGCGATCGCGTCTCTGGCGCGGCGCTGGAGGCCAACCAGACCGCCGCGCATGGGCTGTCGTGGCTGGCCACATATGTCGAAGCCCTGCGCCAGATGCAGGCTTGGGCCACACGGCTGCAAGAACAGGGCCGGTTCGGCGAGGTCGAGACGCTGATCCACCAGATCGCCTTTGGTGAATATCTGGCCCAGATCCGGGGCGGCATCCCGATGAGCCAAGGCGAAATCGTGCGTCTGAACGACCTTGGGCTCAGCGCCGCAGACTGCGCCGGGCTGGACAGTGACGCCATCACCACCCTTGCCACCGGAGGCAACAGCCCCGCCGCCCGTCGTCGTCTGGTCGAGCTGATGCAAGAGCGCGCCGCCGAAACCACCGTCGGCGCCACCGGGCTGGACGAAGAGCTGGAGATGATCCGCGATCAGTTCCGCCGCTTTGCGGTCGAAAAGGTCGAACCCTTTGCCCATGACTGGCACCTCAAGGATGAGCTGATCCCGATGGAAATCATCGACGATCTGGCCGAGATGGGCGTGTTCGGCCTGACCATTCCGGAAAACCTCGGCGGGCTGGGCCTGTCCAAGGCCTCGATGGTCGTGGTTTCGGAAGAGCTGTCGCGCGGCTATATCGGCGTCGGCAGCCTTGGCACCCGCTCCGAGATCGCGGCCGAGCTGATCCTCGCCGGCGGCACCGACGCGCAAAAGGAACAGTGGCTGCCCAAGATCGCCAGCGGTGAGATCCTGCCGACCGCCGTCTTCACCGAACCCAATACCGGGTCGGATCTGGGGTCGCTGCGCACCCGCGCGATCAAGGACGAGAACGGCGACTATGTGGTGACCGGCAACAAGACATGGATCACCCATGCGGCACGGGCCAACGTGATGACCCTGCTGGCGCGCACCGATCCCGACACCAGCAACTACAAGGGGCTGTCGATGTTCCTAGCCGAAAAGACGCCGGGCACCGAAGACACCCCGTTCCCGACCGAGGGCATGACCGGCGGCGAGATCGAGGTGCTGGGCTATCGCGGCATGAAGGAATACGAACTGGGCTTTGACGGCTTCAAGGTCAAGGGCGAGAACCTGCTGGGGCAGGAAGAGGGCAAAGGCTTCAAACAGCTGATGGAGACCTTCGAATCGGCCCGCATCCAGACCGCAGCCCGCGCCATCGGCGTGGCGCAATCGGCGCTCGATATCGCAATGCAATACGCGCAGGATCGCAAGCAGTTCGGCAAATCGCTGATCGCCTTCCCCCGCGTTGCCGACAAGCTGGCGATGATGGCGGTCGAAATCATGGTTGCGCGCCAGCTGACCTATTTCAGTGCGTGGCAGAAAGACCACGGCAAGCGCTGCGACCTCGAGGCCGGGATGGCCAAGCTGCTGGGCGCGCGGGTGGCCTGGGCTGCGGCGGACAACGGGTTGCAGATCCACGGCGGCAACGGCTTTGCGCTGGAGTACAAGATCAGCCGCGTTCTGTGCGATGCGCGGATCCTGAACATCTTCGAGGGAGCGGCCGAAATTCAAGCGCAGGTGATCGCACGACGTCTGCTGGAGTAAGGCGCGCCCGGACATTGGCCCAGTGGACCATTTTCAGCGCCGAACGGGCAGAGCCCCGGAATATTTGCGGTTAGAGCAGAGGGCGCGGCCAAACGGCAGCGCCCTCTTTGCATTCTGAGGGATCAGGTTCGGGCGCTTCCATCCTCCGCTGATGTAGCAGACGCCCCCACCAAAGCGCCCTTCGCGCCTGACGTTCCCTTCAAAAATGCCGCCAGAAGATGCGCCATCAACAGCGTCATGCCGACATGCCCAATGAACGACGATTGGGTATAGCTCCCGAACCCCATCATGAAACTGCGCCCGATGAAGGGGGCAAGCAGACCTTGGGCCACAAACCACAGGACAAGACCCGCGACAAAGCCGGTGCGCCAGACGCGCGCAGGCATGACCAAACGCACCAGATAGACGAAGGCCCCGAACCCCAATGACCCGATCATAAAGTGCGCCGGAAACGCGACGGCATGTGAGATCTGCACGCCGGTCAGTTTTGCGGTCATCGCGATTACGAGGTTCGAGGGCTGCAAGGCAACACCAAACAGCAGCGGCGAAATCACCCAGGCGTAGAATTCAAAAGCGACCTCTCCGATCAGGCCGGCAAGAAGGATCGAGAGAAGACCCCGGTTTCGGGCGCGCGGTTCCAAGACTGACATCACGTTCTTTCTGAGATGAGGACGAGATCGCAGTCAGTACGAACCACGGCCGACAGGCGCAAATGACATCTGATCACGCCTGATCTCTTCCCAGAGAGGGCGCTGTAATCATCATGGCCTCTGGCCGCCGCCCCTAGATTTCCGGCGGGATGTCGATACCCGCGTGCCAGGGCTTGATATCGACCACGGGCGTCATGTCAAAGGCATCAAGGGCGTCGATGCCGATCACCCCGGTCACCGCATCCAGCGCGGTGATGCGCACCGCCGCCATGGCGATCGGATTGGGCCGCACCGGCGAGCGCAGGGAAAACACTCCGCAGGGGTCGGGCCGGTGATGCGGGGCTTGCACGATCAGATCGCGTCGGCCCCGGTCCATCCAGTACAGCACCCAGATCGCCTGCCCCAGTTCCAGCCCGGCAAGCCCCCGCGCATAGACCGGGTCAAGCTCGATCCGGGCATTGCCGCCGCCCTCGGCACGCGCTTGCGTCAGATTGCGCGGCGCGCTCCCCGGGGCCCAATCGGACCGGATATGTCCGACAAAGGTCACCCCGGCCTGCACCCGGTCATCGGGATCGAAATGCAGTTTTTCCTCGCCCTCGCGGATCGCCCTGTCGTCTGTCATCACGCACCTTCATCTGCTGAAATTCGCATGTATTACACCCGCACTTGCGGGTTTGTGCAAGCGGCAGTGGCGTGGCATCCTGTCCCCCATGCGATTGCTGTTTCTAATCGCCCTGCTGGGGCTCGACATGTGTACAAAAGACGAAACCGTCGCCGGCTATGGTGGTGCGGCGCAAATTTGGCATCTGACGGAGCTTGATGGCGCCCCCGTTACGACGACAGCAACGCTCAGCTTTCCCGCGCCTGGCCAGATCGCGGGCGAGGCCCCCTGCAACCGCTATTCCGGGGTGATGACCACGCCCTACCCGTGGTTCGACGTCGGCCAAGTGATCTCGACCCGCCGCGCCTGTCCCGCACAAGCGGCCGAGGCTGGTTTTTTCAAAGCCCTCAGCGCGATGAGCGAGGCCGAGGTGGCGGGCAACACTCTGATCCTGCGCAACGCGGCTGGGCGCGAGATGGTGTTCAAAGCCGCCGACTGAAAGTCTCAAGAAAGCGCGCCCGCGCCTCCGGCAGCGGGATATTGCCCAAGGCCGGGGCAAGCCGGTGCTGCAGGAAATAGCCGGTGGTGCGCAGCCCCTCGGCGACCTCGGCATCGGGCGCCAGCCCCTCGCCGCGCAGGCAGGGCGGCAGCGGCAACATCCGGTCGACCCAATCGCCGGCCCCATGGCGCGACACCGCGCGGCCGGATTTGGGCGAGACATAGATCAACTCGTCGTTGACCCCGGTGGCGGCGCAGCGAGACAGATCAAGGCCAAAACCCAGATCTTCCAGCAGCGCCAGTTCCCATTGCAGATAGGCCAGCGGCCAGATCTCGTCCTGCCCCATCAAATCCAGCAGCTGTTCGCTGCGACGGTACAGCGGGCCGTGCACCTCGCGCTCGGCCAGAGCAAAGGACAGTAAGGCCGTAACCGCGTTCAGCCCGGCCAACGCCAGCCGCCCCGACAGCGCCGCCGCGGCCCGGCTGCGCAGCGGTTCGACCCGATAGGTGCCCAAATGGTCCTCAAGACGCGCCCGCCAGGTCAGGTCAAGCTGCGCCCCCGGTTGCAGGATCGGCGCCTGCTTGCGGCTGGCGCCGCCATGGACCACACCGGCATGACGTCCGTGAAATTCCGTAAAGACGTCGATGATCGCAGCTGATTCGCCATGGCGTCGCATGCTCAGCAAGATGCCCTGATCGCGCCATTCCATGCCCTACGCCCGCCCGTCGCTACCGGAGGCCGAGGCCCCCATTCTTCTTGTTGAAAATACTCCCCGGGGGGCCGCCCGCAAGGGCGGTGGGGGCGGGCAGCCCCCATTGCGCGGCCCATCACAAGCTGCGCCCTCAGCTCAGCCCGTCTTCGTCCAACAGGTGACGGCCCTGGCGATCCTCGACCTCGATCACCCAGATGTCAGGATCAAACCCGCGCTGGCGGGCGATGGCGGCGTCGACCTCTGCCTCGACCCCCTGCGACAGTTCCACCCAGCGGCGGGCGCCGGACGTCAGGTCGAACCCGCGCTGAAACAGCCGGGCCTGACCATCCAATGTATTAAGCTTGATCAGCACCGCACCGGCGGTGTCATCGCCATGTGCGGTGACAAAGGCCGGGATCTCGCGCAGGCGCAGGCGGGTCAGATAGGCCTGCACCCAGAAGGAGCTGACCAGCCCGCCACTCACGTATTGCCGTCCTTGAAATTCAGCCCCATCTCGGAATAGCGCTCGGCCTCTTCCAGCCAGTTCGGGCGCACCTTGACCTGCAGGAACAGGTGCACCTTGCGCCCCAGAAACTCTTCCAGCTCTTCCCGCGCGGCCTTGGAGACGGCCTTGATCGTCTCGCCCTTGTGGCCCAGCACGATGCCCTTGTGACCATCGCGCATGACATAGATGATCTGATCGATCCGGGCCGAGCCGTCCTTGCGTTCTTCCCAGGCCTCGGTCTCGACCGTCATCTGATAGGGCAGTTCCTGGTGCAGCCGCAGCGTCAGCTTCTCGCGCGTCATCTCGGCGGCGATCATCCGCATCGGCAGATCGGCGATCTGATCCTCGGGATACAGCCAAGGCCCTTCAGGCAGCTTTCCCGCCAGCCATTGACGCAAGGCGGGCACCCCGTGCCCCTTTTCGGCCGAGATCATGAAGGTCTCGGCAAAGGGATAGCGGTCGTTCATATCCTTGGTCAGCGCCAACAGCGTCTCGGCCTTGACCCGGTCGATCTTGTTGATGGCAAGCGCGACGGTGCGGCCCTTGCCGATATCCTGCAGCCCCTCAAGGATGCGTTCGACCCCCTCGGTGACGCCGCGATGCGCCTCGACCATCAGCACGACGACATCGGCATCTGCCGCCCCGCCCCATGCGGCCGCGACCATGGCGCGGTCAAGCCGGCGGCGCGGGCGGAACAGGCCCGGCGTATCGACGAAGACGATCTGCGCCTCGCCTTCCATCGCAACGCCGCGGATGCGGGCGCGCGTGGTCTGCACCTTGTGGGTGACGATCGACACCTTGGCACCGACCATGGCGTTGGTCAGCGTGGACTTGCCCGCGTTGGGCTCTCCGATCAGGGCGACGAAACCGGCGCGTGTGGTCATGGGATTCCCCTGGTTGCAATGGCGTTGCGATAGAGGATTTCGCAGGGGTTGACCAGTAAAAGGGCAAACAGGCCGCGCCCGACGCCCGGACGCGGCCCGCTGAGGGGGCTGTGATCGGGGCCCGCGCGCCCTATTGCAGGTCCGAGAACGCCGATGTCAGCCGCGCGCAGGCGTCTTCGATCCGCGCCCGCTGGGTGCCAAGGTTGAACCGCATGAAGCTGTCGCCACCCAGCCCGAAGGTAGGGCCGTGATTGGCGGCAATCCCGGCCTGTTGTTCGACCCGCGCCGTAAACTCCTCACCCGCCATGCCGGTGCCGGAGAAATCGACCCAAGCGAGGAAGGTGGCCTCGAGCGGCATGGATTTCAGCCCCGGTATCGCGTTGATCGCGGCATCAAAGATCTTTCGGTTGCCGTCGAGATAGGCCATCAGCTCATCGACCCAGGCCGCGCCCTCGGGCGAATAAGCCGCCGCCGCCACCGCCTCGCCGACCGAATTGCCCGCTAGGTTCAACGCCGCCATCCGCGCGGCGAACTTGGCCCGCAAGCCGTCATCGGGGATGATGACGTTGCCGGTATGCAACCCGGCCACGTTGAAGGTCTTGGAGGGCGCCGTCAGCATTATCAACCGATCCGTGATCGACGGATCCACCAGCGCCATCGGAATATGGGTCTGGCCGGGAAAGACCAGATCGTGGTGGATTTCGTCCGAGATCAGCAACAGATCATGGCGTTTGCAGAAATCGGCCACGCCTTGCAACTCCTCCCGGGTCCAGACCCGGCCACCGGGATTATGCGGCGAGCACAGGATCACCATTTTTTCAGCCCCGGTCATCTGCGCATCCCAGGCGTCGAAATCCATCTGGTAGACACCGTTCTCGGTCGGCATCGCGCATTCGACCACCTTACGCCCGGCATTGCCGATCACCTTGGCAAAGGCGTGATAGATCGGGGTGAACAGGACGATGCCGTCGCCCGGAGCGGTAAAGGTGTCAAGGCACATGCCGACGCCGTTGACCAACCCGGTGGTGGTAAAGATCCAGTCGGGCTCGACCGTCCAGCCGTGGCGGTTTTCCATCCACCAGCAGATCGCGCCGGTATACTCGGCGCTGTTGTTGGTATAGCCAAAGACCCCGTGATCAACCATCGCACGCATCCGGTCCAGCACCACCGGGGGGGCGCGGAAATCGGTATCGGCCACCCACATCGCCAAGCCGTCATCGGGCGACACGCCATAGATCGGCTCCATCATGTCCCATTTCGCGCAATGGGTGCCGCGGCGGTCGATAATCTCGTCAAAATTCATCGGGCATCTCCGTTTGATCGCACCGGAGGCTAACCAGAATGCCGCCGGGCGCAAGGGGGGCGTTGCGGCGGGCGGGTTCATCGCCTAAATCAGGGCCATGAAACGCTCGATCATTATACACCCCGACCCACGCCTGAAAAAACTGTGCGCCCCGGTGGCCGACCTGTCCGACGACCGGCGCACGCTGGCCGACGACATGCTGGAAACCATGTACGAGGCGCCCGGCATCGGCTTGGCCGCGCCGCAGGTCGGCGTGCTTGAGCGGCTGATCGTGCTGGATTGCGTCAAGGAAAGCGGCGAGGCACCGCGCCCGTTGATCATGTTCAACCCCGAGGTTCTGGCCTCGTCGGACGAGACCAACAGCTATGAAGAAGGCTGCCTGTCGATTCCCGAACAATATGCCGACGTGACCCGCCCGGCCGAGGTGGACGTGGCCTGGATCGACCGTAACGGCAAAGCCTGCAAGGAAACCTTTCAAGGGCTCTGGGCGACCTGCGTACAGCATGAGATCGACCACCTGAACGGCAAGCTTTTTATCGATTATCTCGGCCCGATGAAGCGGCAGATGATCACCCGCAAGATGCAAAAGCTCAAACGCGACATGGCGCGGGGCTAAGATGACCGCACGCCCCTGCCTGCCTTGGCCCGACAAGCGGCTGCGCACCGCCGCCGCCCCGGTTGAGGTGATCACCGACGAGATCCGCGCGATCTGGGGTGACATGATCGACACCATGGAGGCGATGCCCGGCGTCGGCCTTGCCGCGCCACAGATCGGCGTGATGCTGCGGCTGGCGGTCGTTGATGCCTCCGAGACGCGCGGACAGGCGGTGCGCATGGCCAACCCGGTGGTTCTGCATGCCTCGGTACAATTGCGCCCGCATGAAGAGGCCAGCCCGAACCTGCCCGGCGTGTCGGCTAAGGTCGAGCGCCCGCGCGCGGTGACCGTGCGCTTTCTCAACGATCAGGGCGCGGTCGAGGATCGCGATTTCGTCGGCCTTTGGGCCACGTCGGTACAGCACCAGATCGACCATCTTGCGGGGCGGATGTATTTCGACCGGCTGAGCAAGGTGAAGCGCGACATGTTGTTGCGCAAGGCCCGCAAACTCGCCGGATAGCCGTTTGGATCGCCGCCAAGTGACGCGGCGTTCCCCCCTCGCCTGACGCTTTGAGCATTGCATCCGGTCGGAGCCTCTCCCCTTTTTAGGTCTGAGAATGCAGTCAGGGAGGGCGCATATGGCCAAGGACACACTGAAATTCATCCCGTTCGAAAGTTTCGAGATCGGGCAGGTGCAGACCTTTGGCGCCTATGAGGTGACCAAGGAAGAGGTCATCGAGTTTGCCAGCAAATATGACGCGCAGTTCTTTCACCTCGACGAAGAGGCGGCGAAACACTCGCTGTTCGGCGGGCTCTGCGCCAGCGGCTGGCATACCTGCGCCATGACCATGGCGATGATGGTCGAGAACATGGACAAGACTGGTCGCTCGCTGGGCTCGCCCGGCCTCGATTCGCTGCGCTGGCTCAAACCGGTCTATCCCGGCGATGTGCTGTCGGTGCGGATGGAGGTGATTTCTCTGCACCCGTCCAAAAGCCGCCCCGAGATCGGCATCGTCAAGAACACGGTAACGGTTCTCAATCAGGACGGCGTGCCGGTGATGGAATTCACCAGCAACGGTATCTTTCCCCGGGGAAAGGGCGCCGACTAACCTCCCCGGCAGACCTCGGACGCCCCTGCGTGCTAAGCCCCTAGCGCGGCCTATGCTGGACACCGGGCGACGCATGACTAAGGTGCGCCGCGGCGACACCCCGGTGGCAAGACAAAGGTTTGACGATGCGCATCATCTTCATGGGAACCCCCGATTTCTCGGTCCCGGTGCTCGACGCGCTGGTGGGGGCCGGGCACGAGATCGCCTGTGTCTATTGCCAGCCGCCGCGCCCGGCGGGGCGTGGCAAGAAAGACCGCCCCAGCCCGGTACAGGCGCGGGCCGAGGCGCTGGACCTACCGGTTCGCCACCCGGTCAGTCTGAAATGCGACGAGGTGCAGGCCGAGTTCGCCGCGCTCAATGCCGATATCGCCGTGGTGGTGGCCTATGGGCTGATCCTGCCGCGCGCGGTGCTCGATGCCCCGGCGAAAGGCTGTCTCAACATCCATGCCAGCCTGCTGCCGCGCTGGCGTGGCGCGGCCCCGATTCACCGTGCGATCATGGCTGGCGACGCCGAAACCGGGATCTGCATCATGCAGATGGAGGCCGGGCTGGATACCGGCCCGGTGCTGCTGCGCGAGGAGACGCCGATCGGGGCCGAGGAAACCACGGCAGAGCTGCATGACCGGCTGTCCGGCATGGGCGCCGCGCTGATCCTGCGCGCGCTGGAGCAGATCGACGCGCTGGTGCCACAGCCGCAGCCCGAGACCGGCGTGACCTATGCCGACAAGATCGACAAATCCGAGGCACGAGTGGACTGGAGCCAGCCCGCCGAACAGGTCGACCGCAAGATCCGCGGGCTTTCCCCCTTTCCCGGCGCATGGTGCGAAATCGACGGCGCACGGGTCAAACTGCTGGCCTCGCGCCTTGCCCCCGGCAGCGGCGCACCGGGGGAGGTGCTGGACGATACGCTCACCGTCGCCTGTGGCAGCGGCGCGGTGCAACTGACCCGCTTGCAACGGGCTGGCAAAGGGGCGCAGGATGGTGATGTGTTCCTGCGCGGCCGTGCGGTGGCCAAGGGAACGCGGCTCTGACCCGCGCGGAAGGGAGACCGCCAGTATGTTCTTGACGTTGATGGGCACGGTCGTGATCGCCGGGATTATCGGCTATGGTGCCGAAAAGACCGGGTTCACCCAGAACGGCATCCTGCAATCCATCATCATCTGCATCGGCGGGGCCTTTCTGTTCTATTTTGTCCGGATCATGTTCGGGATCGGCTTCCACTCACCGGGGATGAACGCCATCGTCTCCTCGGTCGGGGCGCTGATCATCGTGCCGTTCCACTGGCGGAGGTAAGGCTATGGGCATGGGTATCATCGCGCTGGTCATCATCGGTGCGGCAGCCGGGTTTCTGGCGACCCGCATGATGAAGGTCGAGGCCGACATCCCCACCACGATGCTGATCGGCATCATTGGCGCGCTGCTGGGCGGGCTGATCCTGCGCGCCTTGCTGACCATGATGGGGGCGCTGTCGGGTTTCGTCGGGGCGGTGCTGGGCGCGATGCTGGTGATCTGGCTCTGGCAGACCTATTTTCGCCGCTAACCCCGCCCGTGCGTTGAACGGCCGATGCACCCCCGCCTCACAGGCCGGGTGATCCACGGACGCAACAGCGCGCGCGGAAAATCGCGGCAAGACCCATCCACCGGTTTTGCGCACTTGCCTTTTGCCGAGCGCACCGCAGAGTCGATCTTGCCTCTGGGAGGATCGCAACATGACGACTTACATATCAAAAGACTTGCGCGCCGGACTGGATGCGGCGCGTCTGGCCGGGCTGAAAAAGACCAGCCGGTTGCGGGTGCTGGCCGACGATGCCTTTCACCCGGTGCTGCGGCAATGGCGGGACGGGTTTTCCGTCGAGGCGGCAGAGGCAGCACATCTGCGCGGGCTGGTCGATCTTTATGACGGCAGCCAGCACCTGTATCAGTGCCTGATCGTCGCGGCGGAACAGGAGGGCGGCGAGATGCGCTATGAGTTCAAGCGCCACACGCGAGCCACCGACCGGGTGCCGCTAGACTATAGCCGCGACCCCGACGCCCCGACGGCGCTGTTGCCGCGCCCCGACTAAGGGCGGCGCGACAGGTCCACAGGAAACGCGACTCAGGCGTTGTCGAGCCGCTCCAACAGCGTCTTGGCGGCCGTCTGTTCGGCCTGACGTTTGGACCCGGCAGAGGCTTTTGCCTCTTCGCCGCTTTCCAGCCGGGCCGCGATGGTAAAGACCGGGGCGTGATCGGGGCCGCTGCGGTCCACCTCGACATATTGCGGCGGGGACTGACGCCGCGCCTGCGCCCATTCCTGCAACGCGGTCTTGGCGTCGCGCGCATCCTCTTCGACGCTTTGGATGCGCGGCCCCCAAAGCCGCAGGATCATGTCGCGCGCCGGCTCGAACCCGGCATCGCGATAGACGGCGGCAATCACCGCCTCCATCGCGTCGCCCAACAGCGCCAGCTTGCGCCGCCCGCCCGACAGCATTTCCGAGCGCCCCAGCTTGAGCACCGCGCCCAGATCAATCTCGCGCGCGACCTCGGCGCAGGCTTCCTTGCGGACCAGCGCATTGAATCGCGGCGCAAGCTGGCCTTCGGATGCGGAGGTGTCGTCCAGCAACAGCGCCTCGGCCATCACCAGCCCCAGCACCCGGTCACCCAGAAACTCCAGCCGCTGGTTGTCCGCACGCGTCGTCGACGAGACCGACCCATGGGTCAGCGCGCGCACCAGCAGTTCCGGCCGTTTGAAGGTGTGGCCGATGCGCGTCTCAAACGCCTTTATGTCAGCTGACAGTCTCACTCGATCCCCTTGAAGAACCGGTCACCGCGCCAGGTCCAGAAATACAGCATCGAGCGCCCGCCAGACGAGAACATGATGCGATCGGCCCGACCGACAATGTTTTCATAGGGCACGAAACCGACCCCACCGGCGGCCTGCGGCAAACGGCTGTCGCTGGAATTGTCGCGATTGTCGCCCATGAAAAAGTAATAACCCTCGGGCACGGTATAGACGCCGGTGTGGTCCGATCTTTGGTCGCCGATATTGATGATGCTGTGGCGCACACCATTCGGCAGCGTTTCGATCTGACGGGATTTCTCGCAGATGCCTCCCTCGCCCACCGGGCCGTTTTCACACCGCGGGCGATAGCCCTGCGGCCCCTGCGGTGCTGAGAGTTCCTCGAACACACCGGCCTTTTCCAGTTTGACCGCCGCGCCATTGATCTGCAGCACGCCGTCGATCACCTGGATCTGGTCGCCCGGCAGGCCGATCAGACGCTTGATGAAATCAGCGCCGCTGACCGGGTGACGGAACACCACCACATCGCCGCGCTCGGGCTCGCCGCCCCAGACACGGGTGTTGTCGCCCTTGAGAAAACCACAAAGATCCTCGGCGTCGATATTGATGCCGATCCCCGGCAGCTTGACGCTGGGACAGGAGGCATAGGAATAGCCATAGGCCATCTTGTTGACGAACAGGAAATCCCCGATCAGCAGGGTTTCCTTCATCGAGCCCGACGGGATCCAGAACGGCTGAAAGAACAGGGTCCGAAACACTCCGGCGATCAGCAGGGCATAGACGATGGTCTTGATCGTCTCCCAGATGGCGTGTCCGGGTTTTTCAGTGCTGGCCATGCGGCTCTCCGTTCAGGTTGGGGTCGACCGCTTCTTGCGGGGCAGACCGGGGTAAGTCAAGCAGGCGGAAGTGGCGGTGCCCCGGCCCCGACAATTGGCCGCGCCTCGATCACGACAAAGGCCTGCGCCCAAGGGTGATCGTCGGTCAGGGTCACGTGGATGATGGCCTCGTGCCCCGGCGGGGTCATCTGTGCCAGCCGCTCGGCGGCCCAGCCGGTAACCTGCATGACCGGCTGGCCGCTGTGCAGGTTGCTGACGGCCATGTCCTTCCAGGCGATGCCCATGCGCAGCCCGGTGCCCAGCGCCTTGGAACAAGCCTCTTTCGCGGCCCAGCGCTTGGCATAGGTGCCCGCCACGTCGCGCCGCCGCTCGGCCTTGCGCTGTTCGACCTCGGTGAAGACGCGGTTGCGAAACCGGTCGCCAAAGCGATCCAGCGCGCGGGCCACCCGGTCGATATTGGCCAGATCTGTGCCTATCCCGAGGATCATATCGCCAGCCTCAGCCCCGTGCCGCGTCCATCAAGCGGCGCATTTCACGGATCGCAGGCTCCAGCCCGCGAAAGATCGCCTCTCCGATCAAGAAATGCCCGATGTTCAGCTCGCGCACCTCGGGGAAAGCGGCAATCGGCTGCACCGTGTCATAGGTCAGCCCGTGGCCCGCATGGACCTCCAACCCCAGAGACCCGGCCAGAGCGGCCATCTCGCGCAGACGCTGCAACTCGGCGTCGCGGGCTTCAAGACGCCCCTCGGCGTGAAAATCGCAATAGGCCCCGGTGTGCAGTTCGATCACCTCGGCGCCGATCCGTGCGGCGGCCTCAATCTGCGGCCTGTCCGCCCCGATGAACAGCGACACCCGACAGCCCGCCGCCCGCAGTGGCGCGATGAACCGGGCCAGCTTGGCTTCGTCATGCGCAACCTCAAGCCCGCCTTCGGTGGTGCGCTCCTCGCGCTTTTCCGGCACCAGACAGACCGCATGTGGTTTATGGCGCAGCGCGATGGCCTGCATTTCATCCGTGGCGGCCATCTCGAAATTCAGCGGCACGCTCAACCCGGCCACCAGCCCCTCGATATCGGTATCCGAGATGTGGCGGCGATCTTCGCGCAGATGCGCGGTAATGCCATCGGCGCCCGCCGCCTCGGCCAGTTTCGCGGCGCGCAGCGGATCGGGATAGGCGCCACCGCGCGCGTTACGAACGGTGGCCACATGGTCGATATTCACGCCCAGCCGCAGACGGGGATCGGTCATCGAGAGACTCCTTGCCAGAGATTGCGCGCAAACACTAATCCGCCTTGCGGCCAAGGTCAGCCTCTGCGCGGGCTTTTTTCTTGATCGCGTCGAACTTGGCCTTGATCCGGCCGCGGCGGCGATGCTGATAGGCACGGATCAGCGGCACACTGAGAAAATAGGCGATGGTTCCGGCCACCGCGCCGGGGATCAAACCGCCGATCATATAGGGGTAGAAGATGTCGTGATAGAACCCCATCAGCCCGTGCCAATCGGCATCCCGATTGGTGAACAGCGCGATAAGATTGTCCTTCAGATCGCTCCCCGCATAGGCGAACTTGCGCAGAAACCCGGTATGGCGTTTTTCGTCAAAAGTGGTGCCCAGCAGAAAATGCCCGGTCTTGAGCGAGATCACCCCGATCGGCACATAGGTCAGCGGATTGCCGAAGAACGTGGCGCTGAGCGCGGCCAGGATATTGCCCCGCATCAACCGCGCGATCAGGAAGGCGACGACAAAATGCATGCCGTAGAACGGGGTAAAGGTGGTGAACACCCCGGCCCAGATTCCCCGCGCGATCCGCTCGGGCGTATCCGGCAGGCGGCGGATACGGTGTTTCACATAGAGAAAGGCACGGTACCAGCCACCGCGGGGGTAAAAGAACTCGACAATGATCTTCAGGAGCGAGCGGCGATCCCGGCGTTTGAATACCAACGTCGTCGTCCTTTCGTCCTGCCGCGGTTCTTAGCCCAACACGACGTGGGCCGGTGACTTTTCGCGGTAACGTTCCACCGAGGCGACATCGCTTTCGGCCTCGAGCATCAGCATCAGTGAGTGGAGCTGCTCCACATCCCGTAACTCCAGATCCAACATAAGGCGATAGAAGTCCGGTTTACGATCCACAAATACCAGATTGTTGATATTGGCCTTTTTCTCTCCGATCAATGTGCAAATACGTCCCAGCACCCCCGCATCGTTGCCGATGGTCAGCTCCAGCGTCACGCTGTAAACTGCCGGGTGGTTGCCCGAATGCCAATGCAGGTCGACCCAACGGGCTGGCTGATCCTCGAATTCGCTCAGCCGGTCGCAGTCGATCGTATGCACCACCACGCCCTTGCCGCGCGAGGTGATCCCGACAATGCGCTCGCCCGGCAGCGGCTGACAGCAGGGCGCGCGTTCAAAGCTTTGCCCCGGTTGCAGGCCGATCACCGCCCGGCGCGGGGAAATCTGCTCGCCCTCGTCGCGGACCAGTTCGGGATAAACCGCCTGCACCACGTCATGAGCGGTGATTTCCGCGCTGCCCAGCCGCGCCAGCAGCTCGTCGCGATGTTTCAGCCGCAGATTGCGCGCCGCGGCGTCCAGCGCCTTGTCGGTGGCCTTGCGCCCCACATGTTCAAAGGCCGAGCGCGCCAGCTCTTGCCCCAGCTTGATAAAGCGTCCCCGGTCCAGCTCGCGCAGGGCGCGGCGGATCGCCGAGCGGGCCTTGCCGGTGGTGGCGATCTCCAGCCAGCTGACCTGCGGCATCTGCCCCTCGGCGGTGATGATCTCGACCGACTGGCCGTTCTTCAGACGGGTCCAGAGCGGAACCCGGATACCGTCCACCTTGGCCCCGACGCAGGCATGGCCGATGCGGGTGTGGATGGCATAGCCATAGTCGATCGGCGTCGCCCCTCGGGGCAACTTGACCACGTCCCCCTTGGGGGTAAAGCAGAACACCTGATCGGAATACATCTCGAGCTTGACCGCTTCGAGAAATTCGTCGTGATCTTCTTCTGAATCGAACTGTTCGGTCAGCGAGGCGATCCATTTGGCCGGATCAACCGCAAACGGGTTTTGCGATCGCACCCCATCGCGATAGGACCAATGCGCCGCCACGCCGGTTTCGGCCACGTCATGCATCTGGCGGGTGCGGATCTGAACCTCGACCCGTTTGCCGTCGCGCCCCGACACCGTGGTATGGATCGAGCGGTAGCCGTTCGATTTCGGCTGGCTGATATAATCCTTGAACCGGCCCGGCACCGCGCGCCAGCGCTGGTGAATGATGCCCAGCGCGCGATAGCAATCCTCTTCGCTGCCGGTGATGACGCGAAAGCCATAGATGTCGGACAGCCGGGAAAACCCCTGATCCTTTTCCTGCATCTTGCGCCAGATCGAATAGGGTTTCTTGGCCCGCCCGAACACCTCGGCCTCGATCTCTGCCTTTTCCAACTCCAGCCGCATGTCGCCGGTGATGCGGTGAATCACGTCACCGGTTTCGCGCTGCAACGTGATAAAGCGGCGGATGATCGATTGCCGGCCCTCGGGGTTGAGCACGCGAAAGGCCAGGTCTTCGAGTTCCTCGCGCATCCACTGCATGCCCATACGGCCTGCCAGCGGCGCGAAGATATCCATCGTCTCGCGGGCCTTTTGCTCCTGCTTTTCCGGCCGCATCGCCTTGATGGTGCGCATATTGTGCAGCCGGTCGGCAAGCTTGACCAGAATCACCCGCATGTCCTTGGACATCGCCATGAACAGCTTGCGGAAATTCTCGGCCTGCTTGGTCTCGCGGCTGGACAGCTGAAGATTGGTCAGCTTGGTCACACCATCGACCAGTTCGGCAACCTCGCGACCGAATTGCTCGGTCACCTCGGTATAGCTGGCCTTGGTATCCTCGATGGTGTCGTGCAGCAGCGCGGTGATGATCGTCGAATCATCCAGCCGCTGTTCGGTCAGGATCGCGGCGACAGCGACCGGGTGCGAAAAATACGGCTCACCGGAATGGCGGAACTGCCCCTCGTGCATCTGCCGCCCATAGTCATAGGCGGCAGTGATACGATCAGCATTGGTTTTCGGATTATAATTGCGGACCAGCGCAATCAGATCTTCGGCTGAAATCATTCGGTCCGCGTCCTCATATCCGCGCTCAGCCCTGGCCTTGGGCCTCCATCAGTTTGCGCAGCAGCATTTCCTCGTTCATGTCGTCCTCGGCCGGTTTGTCGGCTTCGGCCCCCATGAGCAGGGCCATCTGATCTTCTTCCGGCTCGTCCACTTCGATCTGAGTCTGGTTCGACTCGATCAACCGTTCGCGCAGCTCATCGGCGCTTTGGGTCTCGTCGGCGATCTCACGCAGGGCGACAACCGGGTTCTTGTCGTTGTCGCGCTCTACCGTGATTGGCGTACCCGCAGCAATCTCACGCGCACGATGCGCAGCCAACATCACCAGCTCAAACCGGTTTGGTACCTTATCAACGCAGTCTTCAACCGTCACGCGGGCCATGAGGAGATCTCCAATACAGTTCTGGGTCCGGAACGGCGGTTTGTAACCGCGAATCTTTACCTTGACAAGGCAGGAACGCGGCCGATCTGTAGAAAACAAAGGGTCATACCGGGCGGATCTCGGCCAAATCTGCCGCTGACAGCGCCGCCAGCATGTCCCGGACCGTCTGGCCCAGAATCGGATGCGCCCAGTCCGGCGCAATATCCGCCAGCGGCACCAGCACGAATCCCCGATCCTGCAGACGTGGATGCGGTAGAATCAACTGGTCTGGCGCGATGCGGCGCTGTTCCTCGGGCGACAGGTCGCGCCAGTGGGTCTGGGTGGCAGGATCCGGCGCAATGGTCCCATCGAGAGCCAGCAGATCCAGATCCAGCGTCCGCATCCCCCACCGTTGTTGCCGTTCGCGGCCAAACCCGGCCTCGATCGCATGCAGCGCGGCCAGACAGGCGGCCGGATCGTGATCTGTCTCCACCCGAACCACCGCATTGACATAGTCGGGGCCGGATCCGGGCGGAAAACAGGGGGTGGCAAAAAACCGACTGACAGCGCGCACCGAAAGCCCCTGCGCGGGCATCGCGGCCACCGCCGCAATCAGGGTCTGCGCAGGGGCGCCAACCCGCGATGGCAGGTTTGCCCCAAGCGCGATCAGGGCATTTGACCGGAATCCGGTCAATTTGGGTACTCATTCATGCAGACTCGAACCTTGCGGCACACTGAGATTCTCTTATTTTAAGCATATCTTTTCGCCAAATTTAATCACTCACATACGGAACGCCACGGCGAATTGAGCATATTGGAAGGACATTTGATGTTTTACAAAGACGAACGGCTTGCGCTGTTCATCGATGGTTCGAATTTATACGCTGCGGCCAAGGCCCTGGGGTTCGACATCGACTACAAACTGCTCCGGCAGGAATTTATGCGGCGCGGCAAATTGCTGCGCGCATTTTACTATACCGCCCTCCTTGAAAATGACGAGTATTCTCCGATTCGCCCCTTGGTGGACTGGCTGCATTATAACGGCTTCACCATGGTCACCAAACCGGCCAAGGAATACACCGACAGCATGGGGCGGCGTAAGGTCAAGGGCAACATGGATATCGAACTTGCAGTCGATGCCATGGAACTGGCGCCGCGCGTTGACCATATCGTGCTGTTCTCTGGCGATGGCGATTTTCGTCCGCTGGTGGCCAGCCTGCAACGCCAAGGGGTTCGGGTGTCTGTGGTCTCGACCATTCGCAGCCAGCCGCCGATGATCTCGGACGATCTGCGCCGCCAGGCCGATAACTTCATCGAGTTGGAGGAGTTGAAAGACGTGATCGGGCGTCCGCCGCGCGAAACCCAGGTGCAGCCACGTAGCGTTGCCTACGCGGCCGACTGAGCGGTCTTCGGGCTGAGGGCCGTGCCGGATTGGGGTCCGGCACGGCTTTCAGCCCCCCCGCTTGGGTGTTCATCGCATCCTGTTATGTGACCACATCGTTTGGCTTTAGCTGTCTTTGCCCCGACCTGCGGTTGCGCGGGCAAATCCCCCCCTCCTTTCGATGCCTTGTCTCCCACCTGCCAGCCTCTCACGCCGGATGGCCCTATCCGGGCTGAGTGAACGGCCCGCGGGCTGGACCATCGCGGCCAGAGGCCTTACCTGTCGGGTCAAGGAGACCGCGACATGAGCAAACCGCCCCTCACCCTGTATCTTGCCGCGCCGCGCGGGTTCTGCGCCGGCGTCGACCGCGCCATCAAGATCGTCGAAATGGCGCTGCAGAAATGGGGCGCGCCGGTCTATGTGCGCCACGAAATCGTGCACAACAAATTCGTCGTCGATGGGCTTCGCGACAAGGGGGCGGTCTTTGTCGAGGATCTGAAGGATTGTCCCGAGGATCGGCCGGTGATCTTCTCGGCCCATGGCGTACCGAAATCGGTCCCGGCCGAGGCGGCGCAACGGCAGATGGTCTATGTCGATGCCACCTGCCCGCTGGTGTCAAAGGTGCATATCGAGGCGCAGCGCCATTCTGAAAACGGGCTGCAGATGGTCATGATCGGCCATGCCGGCCACCCCGAAACCATCGGCACCATGGGCCAGCTTCCCGAGGGCGAGGTGGTGCTGGTTGAAACCCCCGAGGATGTGGCGAAGATTGAGGTGCGCAATCCCGACAAGCTCGCCTATGTCACCCAGACCACGCTCAGCATTGATGACACCGCCGATATCGTCGCCGCCCTGCAGGCCCGGTTCCCGGCCATCGTCGGGCCGCACAAGGAAGACATCTGCTACGCCACCACCAACCGGCAAGAGGCGGTCAAGGCGATGGCGCAAAACTGCGACGCCATGCTGGTGGTGGGCGCGCCGAACTCGTCGAATTCGCGCCGTCTGGTCGAGGTCGGCGCCAAGGCCGGATGCCGATATTCGCAACTGGTGCAGCGGGCCGACAACATCGACTGGCGCGCGCTGGAGGGGATCACCAGTATTGGCATCACCGCCGGGGCCTCGGCCCCCGAGGTGCTGGTAAACGAGGTCATCGACGCCTTTCGCGCCCGCTATGAGGTGACGGTGGAAACCGTACAGACCGCCGTCGAAAATGTAGAATTCAAGGTGCCGCGCGTGTTGCGCGCGCCAGCCTGACCGGGGCCGAGTTTGAGCCGCGTTCCCACCTTTCCGCTGCTGCTTGGCGTTGCCGGGCTGATCCCGTTCCTCTGGGGCGCCGCGACCTATCTGAGCGCCGATCTCGGGGCTTGGGGCGCGACCCGACTGGGGCCGCGGTTCGTCGGCCCCTATGTCCAACTGTTCTATGGCTCGGTGGTTCTCAGCTTCATGTCCGGCGTTCTTTGGGGCTTTGCCGCCCGCGCCCGCGGCGGTCAGGGCACAACCGGCTATGTGCTGGCGGTGCTGCCTGCGCTTTGGGCCTTTTTCATGACCGGCGGCGGGCCGGTGACGGCGGGCCTGAACCTGATCTTCGGCTTTGCCGGTCTGCTGCTGCTTGATGCCGCCTTTGCCCATTGGGGCCTCGCGCCGTCCTGGTGGTTGCGGCTGCGGCTGCGGTTCACCGGGGTGGTGATTGCCTGCCTCGCCGTGGGGGTCTGGCTGTGAGCGATCCCGAGACGATCCGCATCTACGACGAACGCGCGGCGGATTACGCCGGGATGACGGATGCCTATAACACGACGGACCCGCGCCTGACCGCATTCATCGCCGCCTGCCCGGCGGCGGGTCGGGTGCTGGATCTTGGCTGCGGGCCGGGCGCGGCGGCGGCGAAGATGGCCGAGGCCGGGTTGAAGGTCGAGGCGGTCGATGCCTCGGCCGCGATGGTGGAAATGGCGGCCAAACATCCCGGCGTCAGCGCCCGGCAGGCCACGTTCGACGAGATCACGGGCACTGCCACCTATGACGGCATCTGGGCCAATTTCAGCCTGCTGCACGCCCCCCGCGCCGATTTCCCCCGCCATCTGGCGGCGCTGCACCACGCGATCAAACCCGGCGGGGTCTTTCTGATCGGGCTGAAGCTGGGTAAGGGAGAAGCCCGCGACCGCATCGGGCGGCTCTACACCTATTACACCGAGGACGAATTGATGGACCACCTGCGCAAGGCGGGCTTCACGCCCGGCGATATCAGACATGGCAGCGGCGAAGGGCTGGACGGCTCCACCGCGCCGTGGATTTCGGTGATCGCCCATGGCTAAGTTGATCGCCTATACCGACGGGGCCTGTTCCGGAAACCCCGGTCCGGGCGGCTGGGGCGTGCTGCTGCGCGCGATCGAGGACGGCAAGATCGTCAAGCAACGCGAGCTCAAGGGCGGCGAAGCGGCCACCACCAACAACCGGATGGAGCTTTTGGCCGCGATCAACGCGCTGGAAAGCCTGACGCGCCCCACCGAACTCACCGTCATCACCGACAGCAACTATGTGAAGAACGGCATCACCGGCTGGATCTTTGGCTGGAAAAAGAACGGCTGGAAGAACGCGGCGAAAAAGCCGGTGAAGAACGTCGAACTTTGGCAGCGGCTGGACGCGGCGCAGCACCAGCACAAGGTGACCTGGGAATGGGTCAAGGGCCATGCCGGCCACCCGGAGAACGAACGCGCCGACGAACTGGCGCGCGAGGGGATGAAACCCTACAAGACCCGGGGCTAATCGCAGTCGAACAGCTTGCGTCGCGGCCCGATGCAATCCGAAGAAATGACCGGCGCCAGCTTAGTGGTGTCTTTGCGCGTTCGGGCACCGATGAGATTGGTGCCGGTGCCCTGCGGTGAGGACGCGGCCGCTGACCCGCGCACCGAAGGGGGCTTCGCAGGGGTTTTTTGCAGAGTTTTTTGCGCGGCTTTGGGCGCTGGGGCCTTGGCGGTTTGCGGTCGCGGACGGGCCGCCACCGGGGCCTGTTTGCATTCCGTTCCGGCATGGCGCGCCAGCAGGCTGCGGAGCACGATCAGTCCAACGACATCGCCCGGCATGGCGCTCGGCACCTCTATCCCGGCCGCATCGCCAAAGGCGGCAAGCCCGCGCCGCGAATTGCGACCCAAAATGCCATCAATACCACCCCGGTAGCAGCCGCTGGCGTGCAGCGCGCGCTGGATGTCACGGGCGACCTCTGCCGTCGTTGGCAAGACCGGGGCGGGGGCGGGCATCGGCTCTCCCCGCGTCTCGCCCGGCGGTTCGGTCTGCACCGTGTCCTGCACCGTTCCCTGTACGTTGCCCGGTAGTGTGCCCTGTGGTTCGGGGCGAGTGTCCTTGCGCAGCGCCTCGCGCCGCTCCAATGCAAAGCCGTACAGCGGATGGTCGCTCTGCCCCTGATGGCGGATCAAGAAGCCGTCCCAGCCGGCCAGCGTTCCGTCGCGGTCGATACGCACGAAATCCTCGGCCAAGGATACCCCCGCCGCGGTCTGCGCGGCGGATGTGTCGGGCGCAGGCGATTGGGGCTGGACGCCCGCGCTTTGCGGGTTGATCACATAGGCCCCGCCCCCCAGCGAGGAATAGACAAACGGCGCGGCCCCCGGCACGGACTTGCGCATCCCGTCGCGGACCCGGCCCAACACCCGGCGCACATCCGCCGGTGGCCCGTCCAGCGCGGCAAGAAACGCCGCCGTGAAGGGGGAATTGCCGCCCTCGGCCCCGTCCGGGGTGATCGCGCCCGCGGCGGCGGCATAGGCCACCAGCGTATCGCTCTGATTGGTGCGCAAATCGGCCAGCCCCTGCCCGATGGCGCGGCTTGATCCCGATTGTTGCATCCGGATGACGAACGGATTGTTCCGGCAGGCGTCCAGCACCACCATCTTCATCACATGCGCCCCCGAGATCTGACGCAGCACAAGATCCAGATCGACCATCTCCAGCGGCGCGTCGCGTTCATCCTCCAGCCGGGCATCGACCGGGACAAGGTAATTGACCCCGCCGATCTCGATCCCGTGGCCGGCGTAATAGACCAGCGCGATATCGGCACGATCCGCCATGTCGCGGAACTGACGCAGCGTATCGCGCATGCCGACCCGGCCCAGATTATCGCCGCGCATCACCGTGAATCCCTGCCGTGTCAGCGCCGCCGCCACGGCGGTGGAATCATTGCGGGGATTGTCCAGCGGGGCGACCGTGGAATAAGCGGAATTGCCGATCACCAGCGCCACCCGCTCGGCCCGGACGCCCGAGGACAGGATCAGCAGAATGAAAATCAGGAACAGACGGTGCATACCCAGCCCCTTGCTGTGAAACTGGACCCGTCACCACGAAACCCTGCGCGGGTCACATACGCGCGTGGACCCGGGCCCCAACACGTCACCGCGGTTTGCCGTGATGTTCCACGATCGCCGCCAGATCCTCGGGCGTTGTGCTGCTGCGGACATAGGCGCAGGCGTTGGCGCTGAGGGCAAAGATCGACCCATCAGAGAAAAAGCTGGTATCGGTGACAAACACCACCCGCGTTTCCGGGCTGCTATAGCTAGCGAAATCGGCCACCGCCAGCGCGCTGCCCTCAGTCAGCATCAGGTCCAGCACGATGATGTCGAACCGCCCCGACTGCAACGCAAGGATTGCCGCACTTTGGGTTTGGACCAGACTCACCGTCCCGCCCTCTCGCCGCAGATGCCGCGCCCAGAGGTCGCCAAGATCCGGATCGCTTTCGACGATGAGAATATCCATGGCCTCGTCCTGCGCGAATTTGCGCCTCCTCATGGCGTTACCTTGCCGCGTTAACCTTTGATGTTAACCTGTTTTGTCGCGTTCTCCAAACACAGACCTGACGGCTGGCTTGTGCCGAGGCGAAAAATCCGGTTGAAGCGGCCCAATCCCCCCTTTCAGACCGGGTTTGTCCAATGCCGCACCTTGCCCCGCCCGATACTTCTCCTACGGCTCACCCCGGGACCCAACCCACGGCACAACCCGGTCGCGATCACGGCGGTGGGCTTGATGGTGCCATCACCCGTTTCGGGGGCACGCGCGGCGACTGGCTGGATCTGTCGACCGGCATCAACCCGGAGCCCTATCCGCTGCCACGGATCCCCGCGGCGGCCTGGGCCGCCCTGCCCGACCACGCCGCGCAAGACGCGCTGACGCAGGCCGCGCGCGCCTTTTGGCGGGTGCCTGCAGGGGCCGGGGTGCTAGCCGCACCCGGGGCCTCGGCGCTGATCGCACGGCTGCCCGCGTTGGCCGCGCCGGGGCGGGTGCGGATCGACGCGCCCACCTATAACGAACACGCCGCCGCCTTTGCCGCCATGGGCTGGGCGCGGGCGGAAGATGGCCCGGTCGAGGCCCGGGTCTTGGTGCATCCCAACAACCCCGACGGCCGGCTCCGCCACGCGGGCGAGGCTGACGCGCCGCTCACCGTCATCGACGAAAGCTTTTGCGATATCTGCCCGGAACAGAGCCTTGTTGCGCTGGCCACCCGTCCCGGTGTCGTGGTGCTGAAAAGCTTTGGAAAGTTCTGGGGGCTGGCCGGGCTGCGGTTGGGCTTTGCCATAGCCACCCCCGACACCCTTGCGCGACTGGCCGAGATGCTGGGGCCATGGCCGGTCTCTGGCCCCGCCTTGCGGATCGGGGCGGCAGCGCTGCGCGATACCAGTTGGACCGAGGCAACGCGAGCGCGGCTGGCGCGCGATGCCGCCCGGCTGGAAGCGTTGATGACCGGGCGCGGCGCCACGCCTGCGGGCGGCACCGACCTGTTCCGCCTGTACCATCTGGACGATGCCTCTCTCTGGCAGGAGCGGCTGGCCCGGCACCATATCTGGACGCGCGTCTTTCCCTATTCGCCGCATTTGCTGCGGCTGGGCCTGCCCCCGGCGACGGGCTGGGACCGGCTGGAAGCGGCGCTGTGAGCACCGCCGCGCTTCTTACCGCCGCGCTCCTCCTCGATGGGCTGTTGGGCGAGCCAGAGTGGCTATGGTCGCGGCTGCCGCATCCGGCGGTGCTGATGGGGCGTGTGGTGGCCGCGCTGGATCGCTGGCTGAACCGGGGTGAGGCGCGGGTGATCAAAGGCGCATTGGCGGTCGCGCTGCTCGCGCTTGGGGCGCTGACGCTGGGCCAGCTCATTGCCGGGCTGGGGCCGGTGGCCGAGATCCTTGTTGCCGCGATCCTGCTGGCACAGCGCGCGCTGGTCGAGCATGTGCGCGCGGTGGCCACCGGGCTGCGCCAGTCCCTGCAGGCCGGGCGCGATATGGTGGCCCGGATTGTCAGCCGCGACACCCACGACATGGACGAGAGCCGGGTCGCCCGCGCTGCCATCGAAAGCGCTGCGGAAAACCTCTCGGACGGGGTAATCGCGCCGGCCTTCTGGTTCCTGATTCTGGGGTGTCCGGGGCTGATTCTGTACAAGGCGATCAACACCGCCGACAGCATGATCGGCTATCGCAATCCGCGCTATGAGCAGTTCGGCAAGGCCGCCGCCCGCGCCGACGATTTGCTGAACCTGATCCCGGCGCGGCTGACCGGCCTGTTGATCGCGCTGTTCACCGGCCAGATGCGGTATTGGTCCGATATCACGGCGGATGCGCGGCGGCACCGTTCGCCCAATGCTGGCTGGCCCGAGGCGGCGATGGCGCGCGCGCTGGATGTCGCACTAGCCGGACCGCGCAGCTATGATGGGCAGATGCGCGATCTGCCTTGGGTCAACCGGACCGGACGCCAGCACATCGGCGCGCCCCAGATCGAGGCCGCCGCGCGTCTGCTTTGGCGGGTGTGGCTGGTTTTCCTGTTGCTGGTTGTTGCCTGCGCGCTGCTGCTGCCGCTATGGTGACGGGTAATTTGACAAGGATATTGATTTCATGCGCCTTTTTGCCCCTTTGATTGCCCTGTGCCTTGCCGCGCCCATCGCCCATGCGCAATGCGGCGGCCCGTTTCCCGCCTTTGTCGACGGGCTGAAATCCGAAGCGGCGGCCAAGGGCTTTGACGCCGCGACGATCGACGCCTTTTTCCGCCCGGTGCGGCAAGACCCCAAGGTGCTGCGCGCCGACCGGGCGCAGGGCGTGTTCCAAAAGCCCTTCATCGACTTTTCCCGCCACCTGATCTCGCAGAACCGGATCGACAAGGGCCGCGCCATGGCGCGCAAATACGCCACCACCTTTGATCGGATCGAACGCGACTATGGCGTCTCGCGCGGGGTGCTGCTGGCGTTCTGGGCGTTTGAAACCGATTACGGCGGGTTTCAGGGGGATTTCAACACCTTGAACGCGCTGACCACGCTGGCGCATGACTGCCGCCGCCCGCAGATCTTCCGGCCCCAGATCTTTGCCGCGCTGGAGCTTTACAAACATGGCGATTTCGACCCGGCGCGCACCACCGGCGCCTGGGCCGGAGAGATCGGCATGGTGCAGATGCTGCCGCGCGATATTCTCGAAAACGGTATCGACGGGGATGGGGACGGGCATGTGCGGCTGAAAACCTCGGCCCCAGATGCGCTGATGTCTGGGGCCAAGATGCTATCCAGTCTGGGCTGGCGCGCGGGCGAGCCGTGGCTGCAGGAAGTGCGGGTGCCCGACACGCTCGACTGGTCACTGACCGGCCCCGGCCAGACCCTGAGCGTGGCGCAGTGGGCGCAGATGGGCGTGCGCCCGCGTGAGGGCAAACTGGCCAAAGACACGCTGTCCGCCTCGATCATCCTGCCGCAGGGGCGCAACGGGCCAGCCTTTATCGCCTATCCGAATTTTCAGGTCTATTTCGAGTGGAACCAAAGCTTTACCTACGTGCTGACCGCCGCCTATTTCGCCAACCGACTGGAGGGGGCGCGGGTCTATGACGCGCGCAATCCAGAGCCGGGGCTGACCGGGGCGCAGATGAAGGAGCTGCAGCGTCGATTGAAGGCAAAGGGGTATGATGTCGGCAAGATCGACGGCATCCTCGGCGCCGGGACCCGCACCGCAGCGCAGGCCGAACAAAAGCGGTTGGGCCTGCCCGCCGACGCTTGGCCCACCACGGCGCTGCTGAACCGGCTTTAGGCGGGCGAAACCGCCGCTTTGCACCTATTCCCCTTCCCTCTCATCGGGGGGAGGGACAGGATCAGTTCCCTATGCCCAGTTCAAACTTGAACGGAAACCGCTCGCTGCCCTCGGTGACCAGCATGTGCATCTGGCCATCGCGCAGATACACGTCGCAGCCTCCATCCCCATCCCCTGTGGAAATACACAAGCGCCCGTCAGAAAGCAGGGTGAAGGCCCCGAATTGCGTCGGCGCGCCGGGATCCGAGGGGCGGCGCACGGACCCGTCCGGGGCAAACTGCGGCGTGTCAGGATTAAAGAACCGGGTCGGCGCGTCCAGATAGAACCCGTCGAAATCCTCAGACGGCCAATCCCAGCCCTGCGCCGACAACGCGACGGGACATAACAGAAGACTCAGCCAAAGCGGAATATGGGTCATGCCCGATCCTATCGCACCGGGATTGTGTGGGTGCAATCCTGCGTTCGCGCCACGTCACGCCACCAGTGATTCGGCCTTTTTGAGGTCGACCGAGACAAGCTGGCTGACGCCCTGTTCCTGCATGGTGACACCGTACAGGCGATCCATCCGGCCCATGGTCACCGCATGGTGGGTGATGATCAGGAACCGCGTGTCGGTCTGGCGGCACATCTCGTCCAGCAGATCGCAAAACCGGGTCACATTGGCATCATCCAGCGGCGCGTCGACCTCGTCGAGCACACAGATCGGCGCCGGGTTGGCCAGGAACACCGCAAAAATCAGCGCCAGCGCCGTCAGGGTCTGTTCCCCGCCCGACAGCAGCGACAGGGTGGACAATTTCTTACCCGGCGGCTGGCACATGATTTCCAGCCCGGCCTCCAACGGATCGTCGCTTTCGACCATGACCAGATTCGCCTCGCCACCGCCGAACAGGTGACGAAACAGCATGGTGAAATTGCTGTTCACCTGCTCGAATGCGGTCAACAGCCGCTCGCGCCCCTCGCGGTTCAAGCCCGCGATCCCGCTGCGCAGGGTCTTGATCGCCTCTTCCAGATCGGTCTTTTCACGAGACAGGGTATCGAATTCTTCCTGCACTTCGCGGGCGTCCTCTTCGGCGCGCAGATTGACTGCCCCCAAGGCGTCACGCTGCCGTTTGTAGCGGTTCACGTCGGCCTCCAGTTCATCGGCGGCGGGCATGTCCTCGGGCGCAGCGTCAAGCTGGTTCAACAGCTGGTTCGGGGTCAGCTGCATGTCTTCCGCGATACGTTCAGCGGCGCTTTGCACCATCTCGCGGGCGGCCTCTGTCCGCGCCTCGGCGGCGGCGCGCCCCTCGCGCGCGTCCGAGGCGTGACGCTCGGCATCGCGCTCGGCCTGAATCGCGGCGCGCTGGGTGATCTCTCCGGTGGCCAGCGCATCGGCGGCGGTCGCGCGGCGGGCCTCGGCCTGCTCGGACGCCTCTGTCAGCTCCTCACGCTTTTCGGCGATCTGCTCGGGCACCGCGCGAGCGATATCGAGCTCTTCCTCCGAGGCTTCCTTGCGTTCGACCAGTTCCGCGATGCGGCGTTCGGCGGTCTCAAGCCGGTGCTTCCAGCCGCTGATTTCCTTGGTCACCTCTTGCTGGCGCTTGATTCGCGCCTCGCCATCGCGGCGCAGTTCGTCATGGGCTGAACGACGGGTCAACATGGTGATGCGCGCCGCCTCGACCGTCTGTTTGATCGCCTCGACCTGCGCCCGGGCGCTGTCCAGATCGCCAAGCTCGGTCAGCCCCGCCTCGGCCTCGCGCAGCTGCGCGCGCGCGGCCATCGCGTCTTCCTTGTGGCGCGTCACCGCCAGCCCGAGGTTTTCCAACCGGCCTCCGGCCAGATTGCGCTCGGACTCGGCCCGGCTCATGGCGCGGGCGGCGTCAGCGACACGCTGATCGGCAGCGCGTCGGGCGTCGCGGGCGGCCTTGTCGGCCTCGGTCACCTCGATGAGCTTGCGACTCAGGCTTTCATGGGCGGCGCGGGTGCCCTCAGCCCGGGCGGTGACCTGCTCCAGCTCCTGTTTCAGGGCTTCCAGCCGGTTCAACTGTTCCAGCCGCAACGCGGCGGCGGAGGGGGCGTCCTCGGCCCAGGCACGGAACCCGTCCCAGCGCCACAGATCGCCCTCCAGCGTGACCAACCGTTGCCCCGGTTGCAACAGCGGTTGCAGCCGCGCCCCGTCCTCGGCCTCGACCACCCCGATCTGACTGATACGGCGGCCCAGCACCTCGGGCACGGTGACATAATTGGCCAGCCCCGTGATCCCGTCCGGCAACAGTTGCGCGGCGCCATAGCCGGGCAGCGTGGCCCAGCCCGAGGGGCCGTCTTCATCGACCACGGGGGCGCGCAGATCGTCGGCCAGCGCCGCGCCAAGAGCCTTTTCATAGCCCGGCGTCACCCGCAGCAGGTCAAGCAACTGCCCGCCCTCGGCGGTGTCACGCGCCACCAGCTTGGCCAGCGCCGTGGTCTCGGCGCGCAAAGCACCCGCCTCGCCCTCGGCCTCAGAGCGCTGCGCGCGGGCCTCGGATTCGCGCGCCTGAGTGTCGTTGCGCATCTCGTCCACGGCGGCCAGAGTCTCTTCGGCGGATTCGGCGGCTTCCTGCGCCTCTTCCGCAGCCTCCTGCGCCGTCTCGAAGGCCTCATCAGCCCCCTGCAACGCCTGTTCGGCCTCGGCCACGGCCCGGCGGGCCTTTTCCTCTTCGTCTTCCGATCGCGTCAGCATCTTGCGGCTGTCGTCCAAAAGCCGCTGCGCCGACTGGTGCCGGGCGGCCAGACGCGCCACATCCTCGGTCACCTGGCTGAGCATTTCCTCGCGTTCCTGCAACACGGCGGCGGCCTCGTGCGATTGCTCTGCCGCCTCGCTCAGCTTGTCGTCCTGTCCGTCGCCCGCCTTGGCCAGTTCGCGCGCTTCCCATTCCAGCCGCTCAATGGTCTCGCCCGCGTCGCGGTTCAGCCCAGCCTCGCGTTCGATATCGCGGGCAAGCTGGTCGATCCGTGCGGTCAGTGTCTCGATCGTCTTGCGCGCGCGAAGTTCTTCGTCGCTTAGCGTGTTGCGTTCGACCTGCAAGCGTTGCAGCACGGCGGCGGCGATCGCCTCTTCCTCACGCAGCGGCGGCATCGCCTCGTCAGCGCTAGCGCGGGCGCGAATGGCCTGCTGCGCGGCACTTTCGGCCTGCGCCGCCCCAGTGGTACGCTCGCGCAACACAGCCTCGGCGCTTGCGCGCGCCTCGTCCGCCTCGCGCCAGCGCCGATACAGCAACATCCCCTCGGCCAGACGCAGGCTTTCTCCGATCTCGCGATAGCGCGCCGCCTGTCGGGCTTGGCGCGCCAACTGCCCCAAATGCGTCGCAAGCTGCTCCAACACGTCATCTATGCGGGTCAGGTTGGTCTCGGTTCCACGCAACTTCAGCTCGGCCTCGTGGCGACGCTGGTACAGGCCGGAAATCCCCGCCGCCTCTTCCAGAATGCGGCGGCGCGCGGTGGGTTTGGCGTTGATCAGTTCCGAGATCTGGCCCTGCCGCACCAAGGACGGCGAATGCGCCCCGGTCGAGGCATCGGCGAACAACATCTGCACATCGCGGGCGCGCACATCCTTGCCACTGGCCTTGTAGGCGCTGCCGACATCGCGGGTAATCCGGCGCAGGATCTCAAGCGTATCGCTGTCGTTGAACCCCGCCGGCGCCAGCCGCTCGGAATTGTCGATCAACAGCGAAACCTCGGCAAAGTTGCGCGCTGGCCGTGACCCGGAGCCGGCAAAGATCACATCTTCCATGCCCGAGCCGCGCATCGCCTTGGCGCGGGTTTCGCCCATCACCCAGCGCAGCGCTTCCAACAGGTTCGACTTACCGCAGCCATTCGGCCCGACAACCCCGGTCAGCCCTTGGGCGATCAACAGGTCGGTCGGGTCAACAAAGCTTTTGAAGCCGGTCAGTCTGAGCTTGGTAAAGCGCACGGGCAGGCCATCTTGATTCCAGTTGAACCTGAAATGTGGTCGCTTGCCCCGCCGTGAGTCAACGGGTTTACCGCTGTATCTGGCGTGGAAGCCGCAGTTATCCCCAATATATTGACGTTTTCACGCTATTCTGCGCGACGAACCGCCGAAGACGCGATACGGCAGCGAAAAACCGGATACCCCGCTTTTGCCGCCGCCCCCGGCAAAAGCTGGCAGCCCGTGTTCAGCCGCTCGATCGGAGCCTTCCGGTCCGGGCAGGCGATCCGCCCGGTCGCCAGCGCCTGATCGCCCAGCACCTTTGTCACCGAACAGCCACTGACCAATGCCATTGCCAGCCCCGCCCGGTCCCGGATCGGACCGAACCGGGGCGCGTATTGCGGGTTCACGCGGATCGCTTCGGCCAGATGCCACCGCAGGCGCACATCAAACACGCTGTCATTGACCGCGATCCGGGTTGCCGCCTGCCCCCGGAAATGCGGCGAGGGCGTGTTGCAGCCGATCAGAACAAGGCAGAAGATCAAACAAAGGCATCGCATGTCACCCAGTGTGGCACAGATCCCCTTAACCAGATCTTGCACGCCGGCGTCCTGTTCTCGGCGGTCGTGGCTGCGCCCCCTGATTGCGGTTGAGGCATGCCCGGTGCGGCCTTATAACGCCCTATACTCATCTGGAAATCGCAATGCCCTTTCAAAAGGTCCAGCCCGAAAAACTGTCCACCTCGGTTGTCCGTCAGATCGAAAAGCTGATCTTGCGCGGTATCCTGCGTCCGGGTGAACGGTTGCCGTCCGAACGCGATCTTGCTGACCGGCTTGGTGTGTCGCGCCCCTCGCTGCGCGAGGCGGTGGCCGAGCTTCAGGCGCAGGCGCTTCTGGCCACCAAGGCGGGGTCGGGGATCTATGTCGCCGATGTCCTCGGGTCGGCGTTTTCTCCGGCGCTGATCCGGCTGTTCGGCAGCCATGACGAAGCGGTGTTCGACTATCTTTCGTTTCGCCGCGACATGGAGGGGCTGGCCGCTGAACGCGCTGCGCGGCTTGGCTCGGAGAGTGATTTGAAGGTGATACAGGCGATCTTTGGCAAGATGGAAGCGGCGCAAGGCCGGTCCAACAATGCCGAGGAAGAGGCCCAGTTGGACGCGCAGTTTCATTCAGCCATCATCGATGCCAGCCACAACGTGGTGATGCTGCACATGATGCGGTCGATGTATGATCTGCTGCGTCAGGGTGTGTTTTATAACCGTCAGGTGATGTTCAAACAGCGCACCTCGCGCGCCGCCCTGCTGGACCAGCACCGGGCGATCAACACCGCGCTTCAGGCCCGCAATCCCGCCGGAGCCCGCGCAGCTGTCGAGGCGCATCTGGACTATGTCCAATCCGCGCTGGAGGATCACAAACGAGCCGAAAAGAACGAGGCGATCGCGCAACAGCGTCTGCAACACGAAACCGGACGCGACAGCCGCAGAGGATAAATGCTGCGGTCAGAGCCGGGGCAAGACCCGCGTTTCGCTCAAGCCCCCGCGCATGCCCACCGCCAAACAAGCCATCACGCAAAAGAAAAACCCGGCCACTGGCCGGGTTTTCTGTCGTTTCAGATCTGCGCCTGAAGCTCAGTGCAGCTTGGCGTCCACCTCTGCGATGGCCCCGTCGATCAGCTTGTTGCCTTCGGCAGCGCTCATCTGTTTGGCGATCACATCGTTGGCAGCCGCAATCGCGATGGTCACGGCCTGATCACGAACCGCCTTGATCGCAGCGGTCTGGGCCGAAACAATCTTGTCTTCGGCCGCAGCCAGACGGCGGACGATGGATTTCTCCAGATCGGCCTTGGCCTGTTCGGCAGCCGCAACGGCATCGGTCCGGGCATGTGCCACGATCCGTTCGGCCTGTGCCTGCACGTCCTTCTGCTTGCGCTCATACGAGGCCAGCAGTGTCTGTGCCTCTTCGCGCAGAGCACGGGCTTCGTCCAGCTCGGCCTTGATGCCAACGGCGCGATTGTCCAACGCCCCGCCGATCATGCCGGGAACCTTGAAATAGAACAGGACCCCGACGAAGACGAGAAAGGCGATCAACACCACGAAGTTGGTGTTGTGCAGCGAGAAGAACGGGCCGCTGGCGGCCAGCGCGGGGCTGGCAAAGCCGAGGCTCAGGAGAAGGGCGGTCAAATTACGCATCTGTCTTACCCTTTCATCCGCTCGGTGATGGCGCCGGTAACGGCAGCCGCGTTGGCCTTGAAGCCCAGCGCCGTGACGATTTCCGCCGCGGTGTCTTTGGCCACTGCTTCGATGCTTTCCAGCGCGCTGGCACGAATGGCAGCGATTGCCTTCTCGGACTCGGCGGTTTTTGCCGCGATGTCCGCATCGGCCTTTTCGATGGCCAGATCGAGATCGGCCTGAATTTCGGCCCGCGCCTCAGCAGAGATCCGCTGTGCCTCGGACCGGGCTTCGGCCAGTGCCTTGTTGTACGCCTCTTCGGCCTCGGCGGCTCTCGCCTTGAGGTCTTCGGCTGCGGCCAGATCGTTGGTGATGGTCCCGGCACGTTCGGCCAGAATGCCGCCAATGCGCGGCAGCGCCACCCGCGACAGAATCAGGTAGATCACCACAAGCGTGACAACCAGCCAGAAAATCTGGTTCGGAAAGGTCGCAAAATCCAGCTGCGGCATGCCCGGACCGCTTTCGGCGGCGCCATGTGCCATGTCGACAGCGGCTTGACCTGCGTCGTGCGTCTCAGTTGCCATGTCGTCCTCCTTGGGAACTTAGCCTACTTCGGGCAGCGCGGGTTAATCCCGGGCTGCCCGACCGTAAGGATCAGATGTTCCGAAGGCGCTTAAACGGCGAACATCAGCAGCAAAGCAACCAGGAACGAGAAGATGCCCAGTGCTTCTGCAAATGCGATACCGATGAACAGGGTCGCGGTCTGACCGGCTGCGGCCGACGGGTTGCGCAGGGCCCCCGACAGGAAGTTGCCGGCAACGTTACCAACCCCGATTGCGGCTGCGCCGGAACCGATTGCTGCGAGGCCTGCGCCGATGTGTGCGAGATCGCCTTCCATATTGAGTACTCCTTAGGATGGAAAGTTGCGTTGTTAGGATACGGGTCGAACCTTAGTGCGAGGGATGCAGCGCATCCTTCAGATACACACAGGTCAGAATGGTAAAGACATAGGCCTGGATGAAGGCCACGAGGACCTCCAGACCGTACATGGCGGTGATCGCCAGAACCGACACCGGGCTGACGATGGTGAGCGCGGCAAAGCCTGCGAACACCTTGATCACCGCGTGGCCCGCCATCAGGTTGCCGGCCAAACGAATGGAGTGGCTGACGGGGCGAACGAAGTAAGAAATCAATTCGATGATCGCGAGGATCGGGCGCAGCGGCAGGGGCGCGCTCGATACCCAGAACAGACCAAGGAAGGCGGCGCCATTCTTGACGAAGCCAAGGATTGTCACGCTCAGGAACACCAGCATCGCAAGCACCACGGTGACGGCGAAATGCGAGGTGGTGGAGAAGGACAGCGGCAGCAACCCGAGGAAGTTGGCGGACACGATGAACATGAACAGCGTCATCACATAGGGGAAGAACTTCACCCCTTCCTTGCCGCAGATATCCACGACCATCTTGTGAACAAAGCCATAGGCCATCTCGGCGATCGACTGCATCCGCGACGGAACAACAGCGCGGCGCGACGTGCCCATGACCAGCAGCACGACGATTGCCACGATCGAAAGCCCCATCCACAGAGCCGCGTTGGTCGGCGTGTACCAAGCCAGCGTGTCGCCTCCGAACAGCGGTTTCACGATGAACTGATCCATCGGGTGGAATACCAGGCCGCCACTCTCGGCGGCGTGTTCTGCACCATGCGCTTCGGTTGCCACGTTCAGTCCCTCTCGTCGTCTCGTCCGGCCTCTTCGGCCAATTTCTGCTCCTGGAGTTCTTGCGCCGTGCGAAGCATCGTCTTCACTCCGGCGGCAAGGCCCAGCATTGTAAACAGCACCAGAAAGATCGGGATCGTCCCGAACAGGCTGTCCAGCCCGTATCCGATGCCAAAGCCGATCCCAAGACCGGCAACAAGTTCGACCACCATCCGCCAGGCATGTTGCGCCTGAGAATAATGTTCATCCGCACGGGGTGTTGGCGCCTGCGCCTTTTTCGCCGCTGCGATCCGTGCCTCCAGCTGCGCCATGCGCTGCTTTTGGTCCTCATCACTCACCGGCGATTACCCCTCGCTTTTTCAAGCATGGTGCTAAGCGGGCGAGGGCATAGAGTCAATCACTAGAATGACACCCCAAGAAAACCCGTAACACGCTGTTTTAGTGAGCATTTTCAGCAAGAAGAAGGGGCGGGGGCCACGCCAGGGGCCGGCACGTGGGCGCGAAACCGGCAAAAGAGCATATTCAACCAAATGGTTGACGATTGCCGCCGCCCGGCGCTAGGGGCTGGGTCATGATCAATCCGCTCGACATGGTTTTCGCCGCCCTCGCCGACCCTACGCGGCGCGCGATCCTGTCGATGCTGCTGGAAGACGACATGGCGGTGACGGATGTGGCCGAGCCGTTCGAGATGTCGCTGGCCGCCATCTCCAAGCATCTTTCCATCCTGAGCCGCGCCGGGCTGATCAGCCAAGAGCGGCGCGGCCGGGTCAAATGGTGCAAGCTGGAGCCCGACGCCCTGCGCCCCGCCAGTGTCTGGATGCAGGGGTTCGGTCAGTTCGAGCCGGTGAACCTGGATGCGTTCGAGCGGTTTCTCGAAACCGAGCTCAATACGCCAGAGCGCGATAGCCCTGAAACCGGATCTCCAGATCCGGCCGGCTGAAGGTTCCGTCCGCCTCGATCCACCACGGCTCGCCCAGCAGCTTTATATCGTGCAGCCCGGCGGCGGCAAAGCTGAGCCCCATCGAATGCGCCATCGGCACCCGCACCCCCGGCTTGGGATTCAGCCCCGGCCGGATCTCGCGGGTGCCAAGCTTGAGGTGATGGGCGATGTCCCATTCCTGCACCAGCCCCTCGGTGCGGGTCACCACCCAGCAATGCATATCCTCGCAATGGGTGCGTTTCTGATCGGGGATGAAATAGCCGGTGACATATCCCGCCTCATAGCCCGCCGCACGGCAGGCGGCGATGAAATAGGCGTTGATATCGACACAAGACCCAACCGTCAGCGAACAGATTTGCGGGATCTCGTCCTGACCGTCATAGAAACGGGTGCCCGGGTGGCCATAGGTAAACAGCCCCGCGACATGATCGGCCAGCGCCTTGATCCCCGCCGGATCGCGGCCATCGGCAATCTCGCGCATCTCTGTGCTCAACGCCGCCGCGCTGCGGGTAAAGCGGCTGTCGCGCGGGGTGAACAGGGCCTCGGGATAGGGCGCGCCGCTGCGTATGAAGCGCCACGCGATTTCGACCTGCTCGGCGGTGGGCGTCAGCTCCATCGCATGTTGCGCCGCCAGCGGGTCCGCGATCAGGCGCACCCCGGCGCCCTGGACCGTGACGGAAAGCGGCGCCGCATGTGGCGTGGCAAGCCCGACAGGGGCCAAAAGCACCCCACCCTTGCGGGCCGGAAACGAAACGGTGAGGCAAATATCTTCTTCGGTCATGTCACCCTCTTATCCGGTGCCGATGACCGTTTCATGTCAGCCGTCCTGCTCCAGCAACAGAATCAAGGCCACCGCCGTCATCGCGATCCCCACCAGCACCAGCGCGGGTGGCGCGCCGTGGCCCATCGCGATTTCCCACAAGATCACCCAGGACGGCGTCAGATAAGTATAGGCCATCACCTTGGCCGAGGGCAGCCGCAGCGTGGCGAATTGCAGCAGAACGAATGTCATCGCGCTGGTAAAGATCGCCAGATAGAACAGCCCGATCCAGACAATGGGCGGCAACGCCATCCAGTTGGTGGCGCGGATGTCGGACCAGCCATAGACCAGCAGCACCAGAAACCCCGCCACCAGCATGCCAAAGGTGAACATCACCGCCGGTTCCCCGCGATTCAGCCGCCGCACCATCGGGGTATAGGCCGCATGCGCGATGCAACCGATGAAATAGATCGCCTCGCCCTTGCCGATATGGAAGGCCTTTGCCGTCTGCCAGTCGCCATCAAAGATCACCCAGACCGCCCCCGCCGCCCCCACGGCCAGCGCACCCGCCATGCGTGCGGTGGTGACCTGTCGCAGGATCCACCAGCCAAACAGGCCGGACAGGATCGGGGTCAGGGTAAAGACCGCCGCGGCGCTGATTGGCGCGGCGGTCTTCAGCCCTTCGAACATCAGCACGAAATAGGCGGCAAAAATCCCGCCCAGCAGCAGATAGCGCCAAGGTGCGGTAAAGGCCGACCGCGTCATCTTGCCGGTGGCGGCGGCCAGCGTCCCGATCACCACTGCCGCAATGGCGAACCGCGCCGCCGTGAGCGCCGCCGGCGCGATCTCGTTCGCGACCTGCGCCCCCAGCGAAAACGACCCCGCGACCAGCGCCGAAAACGTCAGCATCGCCAGATGACCCTGCAGATGCGGGCTTAGCCGGGATCGTTTGTCCGCATCGGCACCGGCGCTCATGTGCACCACCCCTGCGCGTGATCCTTGAGGAAGGTCAGAAAGCTTTGCACCTTGTTGGTGCGATGCAGATCCACATGGGTGACCAGCCACAGCGTCGCGGACCATTCCTCTCGCGGGGGGATCACCTGCACCAGGCCGGATTCGCGCGCCGCCGCCCATGTTGACATGAACCCGATGCCAGCCCCGGCCAGAATCGCCTCGGACAAGGCTTCGCGGCTATTGCCGCGAAAGGTGATCGCCGTATCCGGCACATGGCTGTGCAGCCATTTGTAATAAGGCGCGGGGGTGTCGGGGTCATCGGCGCTGATAAAGTGGTGATCGCCGAACGACTCGACCGAGTCTGGTACGCTGTGGCGCGCGACATAGGATTCGCTGGCATATAACGCCACGGGCAGATGCGCGAACCGCTGCACCACATTGTCGGGTTGATCCGGGATCGAACCCGCGCGGATCGCCACATGCGCCTCGCCATATTCCAGACGGAACAGCCTTTCCCCGGTCAGGAACCGCAGGATCAGGCCCGGATGTTCCGCCTGAAACGCGCTCATCACAGGCACCAGCAGCGGCGACAGCGAGGCCAGCGAGGTCACCACCAATTCGCCCGTCACCCCGTCGCCCTGCCCTTTGAGCCGGCCGGAGAGTTGGTTGAATTGATCCTCGGTCGCCTGTGCCACCCGCAACAGGTCGGTTCCGGCCTCGGTCGGCGTATAGCCGCGCGCGTGGCGCTGGAACAGCTTGACCCCCAGCCGTTTCTCGATCGCGTCGATATGGCGGATGACGGTGGCATGGTGCACGCCCAGCACCTCGGCCGCGCCGCTGACGGTGCCCATCCGCGCCACCTGGAACGCGGTGCGGATCTCGTCCCAGTTGTCCATACGCTTCTCCGACTATGTGCATCAGATCTATGTGCATCAGATCACAGGCCCCCCTGCTTTTTGAGCAATTGCGTACACTGACGCAAGGCGTATCTCTCTGACCCAAAGCAACACACCCCCCAGCGGAGTTTCAAAGATGACCCATGTTCTTAGGATCAACAGTTCGATCAAGGGCGAAGCTTCGGTTTCGCACAAGCTGCTGGATCGCGCTCAGGCAAAACTGACCGCCGCCCACCCCGATGCCGAGGTGGTAACGCGCGACCTCTCTGCCGGTGTGCCCGCAATCGACGGCAACTGGATCGGCGCAGTCTTCACCCCAGCTGAAAGCCGCAACGTCGCGCAGGCCGAAATCGCCGCCTATTCCGATGCGCTGCTGGCCGAGGTCCGCGCCGCCGACGTCCTGCTGATCGGTCTGCCGGTCTATAACTTCGGCGTGCCGGGCCAACTCAAGTCCTGGTTCGACCATCTGGCTCGCAAGGGCGAGACCTTCCAATACACCGAAGCCGGCCCCGAAGGCTTGCTGAAGGGCAAGCGCGCCATCGTCGTCTTCACCTCGGACGGGACCAAGTTCGGTTCCGAGATCGACTTTGCCTCAGGCTGGGTCAGGCAGATGCTGGGCTTCTTCGGCATCACCGACGTGCAATTCGTCCATGCCGACCAGATGGTCTTTGATGCCGAAGCTACGCTGAAGGCGGCCGAGGCCCAGGTCGACGCACTGGCCGCCTGAGCCTGATCCGTCGCGCCCCTCTCCCGCCAGCGTTACGCTGTCCGACACCGGCGTGCCCGCCTCTGGGCGCGCCGTTTTCGTTTGCCCTCACCAAGCTTGACACTGGCAAACTTGACTCTGGCCCGCAAACCCCTTAACCGCCGTTCCAACCATCCGGGAGCGCAAAGTCTTCCGGTCCCGCCTATCAGGGATCGCCCCCCACCAGCGAGTTTCGCCCGTGGGGGCAAAACTGTTTGGGGATTTCCCCTCGCCCGTCGAGGGGGTTTGAGAATTGAACCGCCCGCTCCTATCTTTGGGGCGACATATGAAAACCGGAGAAGGAGCCTGCTGGCCCATGTTTGAAAATCTATCCGAACGCCTCTCCGGTGTCTTCGACCGGCTGACCAAACAAGGCGCGCTCTCGGAAGAGGACGTCAAGACTGCCCTGCGCGAGGTGCGCGTCGCCCTGCTTGAGGCGGACGTATCGCTGCCCGTTGCCCGCGACTTTGTGAAAAAGGTGCAGGAACAGGCCACCGGCCAGGCGGTGACCAAATCGGTCACCCCGGGTCAACAGGTCGTCAAGATCGTCCATGACACGCTGGTCGATGTGCTGCGCGGCGAGGGCGACCCCGGGGCGCTCAAGATCGACAACCCGCCAGCGCCCATCCTGATGGTCGGGCTTCAGGGCTCGGGCAAGACAACGACCACCGCCAAGCTGGCCAAACGGCTCAAGGAGCGGGAGGGCAAGCGGGTTCTGATGGCCTCGCTCGACACCAACCGCCCCGCCGCAATGGAACAGCTTGCGATTCTGGGCAGCCAGATCGGCGTCGACACCCTGCCGATCGTCAAGGGCGAGGATCCGGTCGCCATCGCGAAACGCGCCAAGACCCAGGCGTTGCTGGGTGGCTATGATGTCTACATTCTGGACACCGCCGGCCGGCTGCATATCGACGAAGAACTGATCCAGCAGGCGGCACAGGTCCGCGACGTGGCCCAGCCGCGCGAGACCCTGCTGGTGGTCGATGGCCTGACCGGTCAGGACGCGGTCAATGTCGCCGCTGAATTCGACGACAAGATCGGCGTCACCGGCGTTGTTCTGACCCGGATGGACGGCGACGGACGCGGTGGCGCCGCGCTGTCGATGCGCGCCGTGACCGGCAAGCCGATCCGCTTTGTCGGTTTGGGCGAAAAGACCGATGCGCTGGAAACCTTTGAGCCCGACCGGATCGCCGGTCGTATCCTTGGCATGGGCGACATCGTCGCGCTGGTCGAGAAGGCGCAGGAAACCATCGAGGCCGAACAGGCCGAAAAGATGATGCGCCGCATGGTCAAGGGTCAGTTCAACATGAACGACCTGAAGATGCAGCTGGAACAGATGCTCAAGATGGGCGGCATGGAAGGCATGATGTCGATGATGCCCGGCATGGGCAAAATGGCGAAACAGGTCGAAGAGGCCGGTTTCGACGACAAGATCATCCGCCGCCAGATCGCTCTGGTGCAATCGATGACCAAAAAGGAACGCGCCAACCCCAAGCTGTTGCAGGCCAGCCGCAAGAAACGGATCGCCAAGGGCGCCGGGCTTGATGTGAGCGATCTGAACAAGCTTCTCAAGATGCACCGCCAGATGGGCGACATGATGAAGAAGATGGGCAAGATGGGCAAAGGCAAGATGCTGAAACAGGCCATGAAGGGCATGTTCGGCAAGGGTGGCCTGCCCGAAGACATGGCCGCCGGCATGGACCCCAAGGCCTTGGAACAGGCGGCGCGCCAGATGGGCGGCGGCGGCGGGCTTCCCGGCCTCGGCGGCGGCATGGGTCTGCCCTCCGGGCTGAGCGGGTTCGGGAAGAAGAAGTGATGACAGCGCTTGCCATCCCCACGCTTGAGACCGAACGGCTGATCCTGCGCGCCCCGGGTCCGCAGGATTTCGGCCCCTTCGCCGCTTTCTATGCCAGCCCGCGCGCCGATTTCGTCGGCGGCCCGCTGAACGCCGAGGGCAGCTGGCGCATGCTGGCGATGGAAATCGGGCATTGGACGCTCAAGGGCTTTGGCCGCTGGACCGTGACCGCAAAGGACAGCGACGCGGCCATCGGCATGGTCGGGCTGTTCGAACCGGAAGGCTGGCCCGAACCGGAAATCGGTTGGGATCTGTTCAACGGGCACGAGGGCAAAGGCTATGCCACCGAGGCTGGCGGTGCCGCGCGCGCCTATGCCTATGACGTGCTGGGCTGGCAAACCGCGATCAGCCTGGTGAAACCGGCCAATACCGGCTCGGCCCGCGTGGCCGCCCGGTTGGGTGCGCACCATGACGGTGATTTCACCCATGAACGCCACGGGTTTATGCAGATCTGGCGCCACCCGGCCCCCGGCGACCTTTCCGATGGCGGGATGGAAGCCTACGCATGAGCGCGCTCACCCTTCATATCCCCACCGTGGAGACCGGGCGGTTGATCCTGCGCGGCCCCGAGGCGCGCGACTTCGACGCGCTCGCCGCGTTCTTTGCCGACGAGGGCCGCAGCTGGGGCTTTGGCGGGCCGAAAACCCGCAACGAGGCTTGGCGCTGGTTCGCTGGCAATATCGGTCACTGGGCGCTGCACGGCTATGGCTTCTGGACGGTTGAAACCCGCGAGGGCGGCCAGATCATCGGGATCGTCGGCCTGTGGAACCCCGAAGGCTGGCCCGAGCCGGAACTGGGCTGGGTGATGTTCGAGGGCAGTGAGGGCAAAGGCTATGCCTATGAGGCGGCGCAGGCCGCGCGCGCGCATGCCTATGGGTCCATGGGCTTTACCACGCTAACCAGCAACATCTTTCCGGGCAACGCGCGCTCTGTCGCGCTGGCCGAACGGCTGGGTGCCCGATACGAACGCGACTACACCAACGTCACCGATGAGACCGAGATGGCCTATCGCCACCCCGGCCCCGAGGCGCTGGCCAAGGCGGAGGGCGCGGCATGACCGATCTTGCCCCTTCCATCCCGGTGATCGAAACCAAACGCCTGATCCTGCGCGGCCCCGAGGCCGAGGATTACCCGGATTTCAAGAGCACCTTCACCAGCTATCGCGCGCGGTTCATGGGCGGCCCGCTGAACCCCTATGAGTCCTGGATGCTCTATGCCGCCGAGATCGGCCATTGGCAGATTCGCGGCTATGGCATGTGGATGATCCACGACAAGGCGAGCGACGAGACCTATGGCATGGCCGGCGGCTGGAAACCGGCGATGTGGCCCGAGGCTGAAATCGCCTGGGTGATCTGGCCCGACAGGGCTGGCAAGGGCTTTGCGCTGGAGGCGACCCATGCGGTGCGCCGGTTCCTGTACCAGCAAAAGGGCTGGACCACCGCCGTCAGCTATATCGACCCCATGAATCTCGACTCGATCCGGCTCGCCGAGCGGCTTGGCGCGGTCAAGGACAGTGACGCGCAGTCCGTTGATGGCAGTGACGCCGTCTATCGCCACCCCGCGCCGGCGAAACTTGACGGCAGCCAGTTGGCGCATGGGATCGAGATGGAGATCGGCCACTATGCCGACCCGAAGTTCAAACCGGAAGGGTGGGCCATTGACTGATCCCCATCGCCCCGCAGAAGGACCCCGGCCCATGACCGATGACGCCGCCCGCGCCGCAGCACTCCTGATGGAACATCGCGAAAGCATCGACCGTCTTGACGCGATCCTCGTCTATACTCTGGGCGAGCGGTTCAAGCACACACAGGCTGTCGGGAAACTGAAAGCCGAACACGACCTTCCCCCGTCCGATCCTGCCCGCGAAGCAACCCAGATCGAACGGCTTGAAGACCTTGCGAAACAGGCCCATCTGGACCCTGAATTTGCCAAGGCATTCCTGAACTTCATCATTGATGAAGTCATCCGCCACCACAAGAAACACCAAGAATGACCCTCTGAATCAGCCAACACCAAGACTGACCCCAGAGGTCGAGAAACACCCGAAATAACCGGGACTTTCCCGGTCAACGCCATCAAAGGAGAATCCACCATGGCAATGAAAATCAGACTGGCCCGCGGCGGCTCGAAAAAACGTCCCTTTTACCGCATCGTGGCCTCCGACAGCCGCATGCCGCGCGATGGCCGTTTCATCGAAAAGCTGGGCACCTATAACCCGCTGCTGCCCAAAGACAGCGAAGAGCGCGTGAAAATGGACGTCGACGCCGTCAAAGCATGGCTCGACAAGGGCGCCCAGCCCACCGACCGCGTTGCCCGCATGCTGGAAGCTGCCGGCATCATCGAGAAGAAAACCCGCAGCAACCCCAACAAGGGCGAGCCGGGAACCAAAGCCAAGGAACGCGCCGAGCAGAAAGCCGCCAAGGCCGCCGAAGCTGCCGAGGCTCCGGCCGAGGACTAAGTCGTGCCCCTGCGGGACACAGCGTTTTCCACTGAGTTTCGCAGCCAGCTCGATCTGCTGATGCGGCTCCGGCGCGATGTGCGCCGGTTCCGCAGCGATCCGGTGGACGAGGCGGCGCTGGCGCGCTGCCTCGCCACCTTTGCTCTGGCCCCCTCGGTGGGGCTGAGCCAACCCTGGCGCATCCTGCGCATCGAAACCGATGCCGCCCGCGATGCTGCCCTGAAGAATTTCCAAGACAGCAACACCGACGCGCTGGCCGGCTATTCCGGCGCGCGGGCCAAGCTCTATAGCCAGCTGAAACTTTCCGGCATGCAAGAGGCACCGGTGCAACTGGCGATTTATTGCGACGATGATACCACCCAGGGCCACGGGTTGGGGGCGCACTCCATGCCCGAGATGCGCCGCTATTCGGTGGCCTGCGCCATCACCCTGTTCTGGTTGCGCCTTCGCGCCGAGGGGCTGGGTCTGGGCTGGGTGTCGGTTCTTGACCCGGCGCGGCTGAACCGTGACCTCGAGGTGCCACAAGGCTGGCATCTGATCGGATATTTTTGCCTAGGACACCCGGAAGCTGTATCAGAAACCCCTGAACTGGAACAAAAGGGATGGGAGCGCCGACGCGCCGCCCTGCCCATTGAAATCCGCTGAGGCCCCATGACGAATTCACCTGTTGATACCCTGGTCTGTGTCGGCGCCATCGGCGGTGCCTTTGGCGTGCGCGGCGAGCTGCGGCTCAAAAGCTTTTGCGCGGTGCCCGAGGACATCGAGGGTTATGCCCCGCTCAGCACCGAGGACGGCACGCGCAGCTTTACCGTGCGACTGACCGGGCGCACCACGAACGGGCTGACCGCGCGCCTTGGCGGGGTGGACAGCAAGGAAGCGGCCGACGCGCTGCGCGGGATGCGCCTGTTTGCGCCGCGCGAGCGGCTGCCCGCCCTGCCAGACGACGAATATTATCACGCCGACCTGATCGGCGTGGAGGTGTTGGACACCGGCGGCACGGTGCTGGGCCATGTCAAATCGGTGCAGAACCATGGCGCCAGCGACCTGTTGGAGATCGCCGCCCCGGGGACGAACTCCACCGTGCTGCTGCCCTTTACCCGCGAGGCAGTCCCCACCGTCGATTTGGAGGCCGGACGCATCATCGCTGACCCGCCCGACGGGCTGTTCTGATGATCGCCCGCCCCGGTCGCGCAGGCTTTGCGCCAGCTTGGGGGGCCGGGCGGTGCGGGTGATCCTGCATGCCGGGTTCCACAAGACCGGGACCACGACACTGCAACGCGCGCTGCACCACAATCGCCGCGCCCTCGCCGCGCATCTGCGGCTTGTCCCCCGTGATCGGATGATGCCCGCCGGGCGCAGTGCGCGGGCGTGGTCCGCCAGCCGCGATCCGCTCGACATGGCGCTGTTTCACTATGAGCTGGCCGAGGTGATGGCCGGTTGGGACAGCACCGACCCGCGCCCTCTGGTGACCTCGGCCGAGGATTTGTGCGGCAACATGCCGGGCCGGCACGGGGTCGAAACCTATGCCGCAGCCGCGCCGCTGATGGCAGCGATTGTCGAGACGCTGGCCGAGCTGCACCCCAAGGCGCAGCCGGAGTTCTTTTTCTCCACCCGCGCACCACAGGCTTGGCTGGCCAGCGTTCATGCCCAGCATCTGCGCGCCATGCGTATGACCTTGAGCGCAGAGGACTTTGCCCAGAAATTTCGCAGCGCCGCCGATCTGGACGCCGTGGTCGATGAGATCGCCCGCTCCGTAGCCCCCTGCCCGGTCCACCGCGCGGCATTGGAGCAAAGCGCCGCCCGTCCTTTGGGGCCGCTCGCCCCGCTGCTCGACCTGCTGGAGCTGCCGGAGAACCTGCGCGCAACGCTGGAGCCGCAGCCGCCGGCCAATACCGCACCGCCGCCCGATTGCACCGCCGAATTGCTGCGGCTCAACCGCAGCAACATGGACGCGGAGGCGCTTGCGGCCGCGAAACGCGCGCTTTTGGCCGGGGCGGGCTGATGCCGCGCGCAATCATCATCCACCCCGGCTTTCACAAAACCGGCACCTCGAGCCTGCAACAGGTGCTGCGACGCAACCGCTCGGCGCTGAAAGGGCAGGTGCGGATCGTGTTGCGCGGCGAAATGCGCGATCTGGTGCATGCGGCACGGGGCTTTTCCACTTGGCGCGATCCGTTCACGCTGGACAAGTTCGCGCGCCGGTTCCGCGCCCTGCTGGAGCAGCTCGGGCCGATGCCCAAACGGGTGCTGTGCCTGTCCAGCGAAGAGCTTGCGGGCCATATGCCGGGGCGCGAGGGGATACTGGACTATTCCGCAGCCCCGGTGCTGGCCACGGAAATGGAGCGCATCGCTGCCGAGATCTATCCAGAGACCCCGCTTTCTGTCTGCGTGACCCTGCGCCGCCCCGAAAGCTGGCTGCGCAGCGCCTATTGGGAACATGTCAAAGCCTCGTCCATGACCAAGGAATGGAACGATTTCGCCGCCTCCACCGGCCCCGGCGCCGATCTGGCGGCGGCGGCCGATGCCATGGCGGCGGCGCTGTCGAGCCCCGTTCACCCTGTCTGGCTGGAGGCCTGCGCCGAACTGCCGCTGGGCCCGGCCGGGCCGCTGCTGGATCTGTGCGGCATTCCGGCAGAGGTACAGCGCAAGCTTGTGCCGGTGCCGCCCGCCAACACCCGCGCCGATGACGCAGTTCTGCTTGCACTTCTGGCGGCGAACCGCGATTACACCGACCGCGACGCGCGCGCAGCCGCAAAACAGGCAATCCTCAAGGCCGCGCAGGAGACATCCCGTGACTGACACCCCCGACCGCCCCGCCCGATCGCTGGGCCGCAAGACCATCCGCCCCTCGCTGACCCCGCGCGAGCTGATCACCCCCGCACCTGATCTTTTTGGGGTGTGGAAAGCCAAGGTGATCACGCTGTTCCCGACTGCCTTTCCCGGTGTGCTGGGCGAAAGCCTGACCGGCAAGGCGCTGCAAGAGGGGCTGTGGCAGTTGGAAACGCTGGACCTGCGCCGGTTCGGCATCGGCAAACATCGCAATGTCGACGACACGCCGGCGGGCGGCGGTGCCGGTATGGTGCTGCGGACCGATGTGCTGGGTCCGGCGATCGAACAGGCGATGGCGGACACCGCGCCGAACTGGCCGCTGATCTATCTCTCGCCACGCGGGCGGCCGATGGACCAGTCGCTGATGCGCGATCTGGCCCGCGCCGATGGCGTGACCCTGATCTGCGGTCGCTTTGAAGGGGTCGATGAGCGGGTGCTGGAGGAATACGGCGTGCAGGAGGTTTCGCTGGGCGATTTCGTGATGACCGGCGGTGAGATCGCGGCGCAGGCGCTGATTGATGCCACCGTGCGGCTGCTGCCCGGTGTGCTTGGCAATCAGGCCTCGACCGAAGAGGAAAGCTTTTCCGCCGGGCTGCTGGAACATCCACAATATACCCGCCCCGCCGAATGGAAGGGCCGCGCAATCCCCGAGGTGTTGATGTCCGGCCACCATGGAAAAATCGCCGAATGGCGGCGCGAGATGTCGGAACGCATCACGCAAGCCCGGCGGCCGGACCTGTGGCAGGACTATCAACGGGATAAACCCCGGAAATGAGGCCCCGATCACGCAACCGTTGCAGCCGCGGCTTTCCTGAGGAATAGTCGTTAATGTAGTAGTATCCATTACGGGAGGCCGGGCAATGGCAGGCAAGTTTGAACTTTTTAAAGACAAGGCAGGCGAATTCCGGTTTCGCCTGAAAGCGGGCAACGGCGAGATCATTCTGGCCAGCGAAGGCTATAAACGTCGGGCCAGTGCCGAGAACGGTATCGCCTCGGTGCGCAAGAACGCCCCCACCGATGCGCGCTATGAGCGCAAGGAAACCAAATCCGGCAAACACCGGTTCAACCTCAAGGCCACCAATGGTCAGGTGATCGGCACCAGCGAAAATTATGAGGCCGCATCAAGCCGCGACAACGGCATCGAATCGGTCAAGCGCAACGCCCCCGAGGCCAAGTTCGCCGATCTGAGCGCCGAGTAATCACAGCCGCTTCAGGGGCCACATAAGGGTTGGGCCCGAGCCGGGCTTGGGCCGATCTCGGGCCGCTGGAAAGCTGCGGCGGGGCGCCTTGCATATGTCTTGCAATGTCCCGCCAATCCCCCTAGACAGCGACAGCCTGACCGGAGCGATCCGACTCAGGTGTTTTTGCTGTTTTTCCGGGGCATGGGCGGGTTCTTCTCCGCCGCCGCCAGAACCGGGACTGCGGGAAACCATACGTAAAGACGACCTGATCTCTGGCGGGCGCCCCGAATTATCGGGACAAGCGGACCCGGTGAAGACCGAGAGCTCTGAGGACGCGCAAACCTTCGTGGACCAACCACGAGCAGTTCAGGAGTATATGCGATGGACCTGATCGCACAGCTGGAGGCGGAACAAGTTGCCGCCTTGGGAAAAGATATTCCCGATTTCAAAGCCGGTGACACGATCCGTGTTGGCTTTAAAGTGACCGAAGGGTCGCGTACCCGTGTGCAGAACTATGAAGGCGTCTGCATCAGCCGCAAGAACGGCACTGGCATCGCCGGTTCGTTCACCGTGCGCAAGATTTCCTTCGGTGAAGGCGTGGAGCGTGTGTTCCCGCTGCATTCGACCAACATCGACAGCATCGAAGTTGTCCGCCGCGGCCGTGTTCGCCGCGCCAAACTGTACTATCTGCGCGCCCGTCGTGGTAAATCGGCCCGTATCGCAGAAGTGTCGAACTACAAGCCGAAATCGGCCGGCGCCGAAGCGTAAGGAGCGGAGCGATGAGAAAAGATATTCACCCCGATTACCACATGATCAACGTCAAAATGACCGATGGCACCGTGGTGCAGATGAAGTCGACCTGGGGCGCCGAAGGCGACCAGCTGGCGCTGGACATTGACCCGACGGTGCACCCGGCCTGGACCGGCGGCTCCTCGCGTCTGATGGACACCGGCGGCCGCGTGTCGAAGTTCAAGAAAAAATACGAAGGCCTGGGTTTCTGATCCAACCGCCTTTCACGTCATTGCAAGCGCCGTCGCTGGGCCCCAGCGGCGGCGCTTTTGCATCTGCGCCCCGCCAGCGGCGCTTTTGGCGGCGGGCTTCACCGTCTTTACCCGCATAAAAAACAACGCGGCGCAGAAGGCACAGCGCCATGTCTCCCCGCGCCGCTTTGGGGTTTTGCTTGCAGCCGCCCCAATATATAGTATCTGACAAGGGAATTTAGAGCCTAACAAGGGCCGGGGACGGAACGATGGCGCATATTATCGTTGTAGGAAATGAAAAGGGCGGCGCGGGGAAATCCACCGTCTCGATGCATGTTGCCAGCGCGCTGGCCCGGCTGGGCCACAAGGTGGCGGCGCTGGATCTGGACCTGCGCCAGCGGTCCATGGGCCGTTACGTGGAAAACCGCGCGGCCTATATCAAGGAAAGCGGGGTGGATCTGCCGCAGATCCGCCTGCATGCGCTGCCCGAGATTGACCCGGCCACACTGAACCCCGGCGAAAACGTCTATGATCATCGTCTCTCGGCTGCGATCTCCGGGCTTGAGGGGGATAACGACTTTATCCTGATCGACTGCCCCGGTTCGCACACACGCCTGAGCCAGGTGGCGCATTCGCTAGCCGATACGCTGATCACGCCGCTGAATGACAGCTTCATTGATTTCGATCTGCTGGCGCGCACCGATCCCAATGGTGAAAAGATCCTCGGCCCCTCGGTTTATTCCGAAATGGTCTGGAACGCGCGTCAATTGCGCGCACAAGCCGGGCTGAAACCGATCGACTGGGTGGTGATCCGCAACCGGGTCGGCACCCAGCGCATGGTCAACAAGGAAAAGATGGAGCGCGCGGTCAAGATGCTGTCAAACCGCATCGGATTCCGGGTCGCACCCGGTTTTTCCGAACGGGTGATCTTTCGCGAGTTGTTTCCGCGCGGGCTGACGCTGCTGGATCTCAAGGATGTTGGCGTGCGCCAGTTGAACATCTCGAATATCGCCGCACGGCAGGAATTGCGCGACATGATGAAATCGCTGAATCTGCCGGGCGTCACGGTCAAGTTCTGAGCCGCCTCACGTTCCCCCGGTATAGAGCGTAAACAGCTCTTGCGGCTGCGACACCCCGCGCAGCATATAGCGCCCCAGCGAGACAAGATCATGCGGCCCGCCCAACGCCGCATTGCGGATCGGTTCGGACAGGATCACGTTCTGACCCAGCGTGCGATGCATGTCGGCCAGCCGCGCGGTCAGGTTCACCGCCGGGCCGATCACGGTGAAATCCAGCCGGGTTTCAGCCCCGATATTGCCATAGAAAATCTCACCCGCATGTAGCGCGATGGTGAAGCCGGTGACGGGCAGGTCCTGCGCCACGCGATCCCGGTTGAGCGTCTCGATCTGCTTGATGAGATCGGCCACCGTGTCCAGCGCGGCGCGGGTCGCGACCCCATCCTCGGGCAGATCGAACATCGCCAGCACCCCATCCCCCATGAACTTCAGGACATGGCCTCCCCGCGCATGGATGGCGTCAACCACCACCCCGAAATAGGCGTTGAGCATGGCGATCAGATCGGGGCCGGGAATGCGCTCGGCGAGGCTGGTAAAGCCACTGAGGTCGAAATAGCAGATCACCGCATCGATACGCTGAAACGAGCCGCGCTGGATCTCGCCCGACAGCACCCTTTTGCCCGCGTCCCGCCCCAGATAGGTGCCCAGCAGATCATAGGCGATACGTCGGTTCGACGTCGATTTCATCGCCAGCCCCAGTTGCGGCAAGGTGGCGCGAATCAGATCAATGCAGGCCTCGGAAAACCCGTCGGGGTGATCGCTGGTCCAGGACGCAAGCATCCCCTCGGGCGAAGTCGCCGGATCAAGGTTGGTGGTTTCCGGCGGCTTTTCGTACAGAAGCCCGGTGGCGAAATAGTCGGTCGCGCCGCGCGTGCGCAGATCGTTGAGAAATGGAAACGCGCTGACATGACCGGGGGCGTTCAACCGCTCGCGCACCTCCGTCTTGTGAGAAGATGCGATCTGGAAAAGCGGGCTTTGCAGCCAGTCCTGACGCGATATGTCCGAATGGGCATAGCGTTGCTGTGACACGCCGCTGTCCCCGCGCAGCCAGTCGAACCCGATGCCCCCGAACCGAGGGTGCAGCGCACGCTGGGTGACGTGCAACCGATAGAGCGGCAGGCCAATCTCCACCAGCTTGTCGCAATAGCCGATCAAAAGCTCTTCGCGGGCGGTGCCATCGAGACCACGGGCCAGCAACCAATCCGACAGTTCGGCGGCTCCGGGATGAGAAGAGCAAGACAGGGGCATGAGGCGTTCCGAGCAGAGAGTGGCAAGAGATCAATAGCATATAGCAGATATGACAGGATCTGCGACGGGCTAGCGTTGACTTAGCGGATCCCGGCCAGTTGCCGCAGCATGGCGCGCAGCAGGGCCACCTCGCCGCTGGTGAAATGGCGCGCCAGCTTGACGTCATAGTCCCGCGCGACGCTGCGCAGATCGCGATAGGCGGCCTCGCCCGCCGGGGTCAGATCCAGATGTTCCACGCGGCGATCCTGCGCGTCACGGGTCCGGATCAGAAAGCGGCGCTCGGCCAACCGCTGGACGGCACGGCTGACCTTGGTCTTGTGCATCTTGGCGCGCTGTCCGATCTCCTTTGCCGTCATCTGGCCGTACATGCCCATATGGAACAGCACCCGCCATTCGGTCCGCAGCATCCCGTAGCGGTTCTTGTACACGTTCTGGAACGCCAGAGAACTTTCCTCGGCCGCCTGATTGAGCAGGAAGGGAAGGAAATTGGCCAGCTCGAAATCGTCCTCGGCGGCATCGGGTTTTGTCAAATTTTCTGTCATCACGTATTGTTAGTTACAAAATCAACTACTACGCAGCAAGCAGTAAGAGGAGGAACGCGCGATGAATCGTCCGACTGATCCGCATCAGATGGTGCAGGCGGCAACGCCCACCGGCACCACCGAGGGCTATATGCCCGGCTTTGGCAACGACTTCGAAACCGAGGCGCTGCCCGGGGCCCTGCCCCAAGGCATGAACAGCCCGCAGAAATGCAACTATGGTCTTTATGGCGAACAGCTGTCCGGCACCGCCTTTACCGCCAACCCGCCAGAGCGGACCTGGACCTATCGCATTCGCCCCTCGGTCAAGCATTCGCACCGCTACACCAAGATCGACCTTCCGTTTTGGAAATCAGCCCCCAATGTAGACCCTGATGTGGTCAGCCTTGGCCAGTATCGCTGGGATCCTGTCGCCTATACCGATGAAAAGCTGACATGGCTTACCGGCATGCGCACCATGACCACCGCCGGCGACGTCAACACCCAGGTCGGCATGGCCAGCCACATCTATCTGGTCACCGAATCGATGGTAGATTCCTATTTCTATTCGGCTGATTCCGAGCTGTTGGTGGTGCCGCAGGAGGGTCACCTGCGCTTTGCGACCGAGCTGGGGATCATTGATCTGGAACCCAAGGAAATCGCGATCATCCCGCGCGGTCTGGTCTATCGCGTCGAGGTGCTCGAAGGGCCCTGCCGCGGCTTTGTCTGCGAGAATTACGGCCAGAAATACGAGCTTCCGGGGCGCGGCCCGATCGGTGCCAACGCCATGGCCAACCCGCGCGATTTCAAAGCACCCGTGGCGGCATTCGAGGACCGCGAGGCGCCCTCGACCCTGACCATCAAATGGTGCGGCCAGTTCCACAGCACCCAGATCGGCCAGTCGCCGCTGGATGTGGTGGCTTGGCATGGCAACTATGCGCCCTACAAATACGACCTGCGCACCTATTGCCCGGTCGGCGCGATCCTGTTCGACCACCCCGACCCGTCGATCTTTACCGTGCTGACCGCGCCCTCGGGCGTACCGGGCACCGCGAATATCGATTTCGTGCTGTTTCGCGAACGCTGGATGGTGGCCGAAAACACCTTCCGCCCGCCGTGGTATCACAAGAACATCATGTCGGAACTGATGGGCAACATTTATGGCCAGTATGACGCCAAGCCGAAGGGCTTTGTTCCCGGTGGCATGAGCCTGCACAACATGATGCTGCCGCACGGGCCGGACAAGACCGCCTTTGAAGGGGCCTCGAACGCCGATCTGAAGGCCGAGAAACTGGACAACACCATGTCGTTCATGTTCGAGACCCGGTTCCCGCAACATCTGACCCGATTTGCCGCAAAAGACGCCCCGATGCAGGACGATTACATCGACTGTTGGAGCGATATCGAAAAGAAATTCGACGGCACCCCCGGAACCAAGTGAGGCCTGACGGGTTTCCCCCTCCCCACGCCGCGGCGTAGGGTGGGGCCAATCCAACACCTCGACCGACAAGGAATCAAAAATGCCCCTGATGAAAAGCTGGGTTGAAAGCGCCAATGCGCCCGACTGCCCCTTTCCTCTGAACAACCTGCCCTATGGCGTGTTCTCGACCGGCGACGACGACGAGCCCCATTGCGGCGTCGCCATCGGGGATCGCATCCTTGATGTGACCGCCGCCGAGGCCGAGGGCCTGATCACCCTGAGCGACATCCCCCTGTTCGACGTGCCGTTCTGGAACGAGGTGATGGAAGAAGGCCCCGCCGTCTGGGCCGCCCTGCGCGCGCGGCTGACCGCGCTGCTGTCCGAAGACTCGGACGAACGCGCCACGGTCGAGCCGCTGCTGGTGCCGATGGCCGAGGCTGAGCTGCACATGCCCTTCGCGGTCTCGGAATACACCGATTTCTATGCCGGCAAGAATCACGCCGTCAACGTCGGCACCATGTTCCGGGGGGCGGAAAACGCGCTGCCGCCGAACTGGCTGCATATTCCGATCGGCTATAACGGTCGGGCCTCTTCGGTCGTGGTTTCCGGCACCGAGGTGCGCCGCCCTTGGGGCCAGCTCAAAGGTCCGAACGATGCCGCGCCGCGCTGGGCCCCCTGTGCCCGCTTCGACATCGAGCTTGAGATGGGCGCCATCGTTGGCACCCCCTCGGACGGGCCGATCACCGTGCAAGAGGCCGATGATCATATCTTTGGCTATGTGCTGCTGAACGACTGGTCGGCGCGCGACATTCAGGCTTGGGAATACCAGCCGCTGGGGCCGTTTCAGGCCAAGGCGACGGCGACCACGATCAGCCCGTGGATCGTGACCAAGGCCGCGCTTGAACCGTTCCGCACCGACACGCCCGCGCGCGAGGTCGAATTGCTGGACCACCTCAAGGATTGCGGCCCGATGCTGTATGACATCGACCTTGAAGTGACGCTCGCCCCCGAAGGCAAGCCCGCCACCACGCTTGCGCGCACCAACTACAAGGAAATGTACTATTCCGCCGCGCAGCAACTCGCCCACCACACCACCTCGGGCTGCCCGATGAATGCCGGCGATCTGCTGGGGTCGGGCACCATTTCAGGCACCGAAAAATCCGAACGCGGATCGCTGTTGGAACTGAGCTGGGGCGGCAAGGAGCCGATCACCTTGGACAGCGGTGAAACCCGCACCTTTATCGAGGACAACGACACGCTGACCCTCAAGGGTGCGGCCAAAGGCGACGGCTATACCATCGGCTTCGGGGATAGCGTCGGCACGGTGCTGCCAGCGCTGGCCGATCCTTTCGCACGGGGCTGATGATGACGGCTGCGCTGATTATCCCCGGCTCAACCGCCCGCCTGCCAGTCCAGCACGGATTGCAGCGGCCAGAGCAGCATCAGGATATTCAGCGCCAGCCCGTCACGGATCAGAGTGGTGGTCAGCGCCTCGAACCCCACGACAAGGGCCACGCTGGCCCAGACCGGCAGACGCCGGGCCAGCGCAAAGCCCAGCAGCATGGCCAGAATGTCGACGGTGGAGTTGATCACCGCATCGCCGTTGTAATCGACCGAGACGGTCGCACTGCGGTAGCGTTCGATCACCCACGGGGTGTTTTCGGCAATCTCCCAGAGGCATTCGACCGCCATGGCGATCACCAACCGCCAGCGCAAAGGCATCGCGCGGGCCATCCACCAGAGCGCGGCGAAGAACAATATACCGTGCATCAGGTGGCTGGGGGTGTACCAATCCAACAGCGACTGGCTGCTCGGGCCGGGATCAGAGGGGCCGTGCCACAGCTCGATCGTGCCGCAGGGACAAATCAGCCCCCGCCCCATCGCCCAAAGGGTCAGGCCCGTGGCCAGCAAAAGGGCCACGACAAGACCGTAAGGAAGCAGGCGCCGGACATCAGTCATGGCGCAAAGCAATCACGACGCCCCGGCGTTGTCCATTGGAATTAAAAGGGAAAGATCATGGCAAAAGCATTCGCGTCCCAAGGGGACATGAGCGAAAAGAAAATCAGCTTCACCGAGGTCGGCGAAGGGCTCTATGCCTTCACGGCTGAGGGCGACCCCAACTCGGGCGTCATCATCGGTGACGACTCCGTTATGATCATCGAGGCACAGGCAACCCCGCGTCTGGCCAACAAGGTGATCGAATGCGTCCGCTCGGTGACCGACAAGCCGATCACCCATGTGGCGCTGACCCACTATCACGCCGTGCGGGTGCTGGGTGCCAGCGCCTTTGGCGCGCAACAGATCATCATGTCCGACGCCGCGCGTGCCATGGTGGTCGAACGCGGGCAAGAAGACTGGGACAGCGAATTCCAACGCTTCCCGCGCCTGTTCGAGGGTCATGAGAGCATTCCCGGCCTGACCTACCCGACCACAACATTCAGCGAATCGATGTCCGTTTATCTGGGCAAGCGCCGGGTCGACATCATGCATCTGGGCCGCGCCCATACCGCCGGTGATGCGGTGATCCATGTGCCGGATCAGAACGTGATGTTCACCGGCGATATCGTCGAATACAACTCGGCCTGCTATTGCGGCGACGGCCATTTCGCCGATTGGGGCGATACGCTGGACGCGATCAAATGGTTCGAGGTCGACGCCATCGCACCGGGCCGCGGCAATGCGCTGGTGGGTCAGGACATGGTCAACGCGGCGATCGAAAACACCCGTGATTTCGTCGAAAGCACCTATCGCCCGGCGGCCAAGGTTGCCGCCCGCGGTGGCTCGCTGAAAGAGGCATGGGACGCGGTGCGTGCCGAATGCGATCCCAAATTCGCCGACTACGCGATCTACGAACACTGCCTGCCGTTCAACGTCGCCCGCGCCTTTGACGAGGCCCGCGGCATCGAGACCCCCCGGATCTGGACCGCCCAGCGTGATCTGGAGATGTGGGAGCAGCTGCAAGGCTAAGTCCCGACCGGCAATCGCTCCGGCGGAGCGATTGAGCCGCAAACGGACAGGGCCCCGGCAGGGGCTCGGCTAAAACACCGGGGCGGTCTTGATCCAGATCCTGTCGCCCCGGCCGGATCCACGAGACGATACAAACAGGTTTTCGGCGCACCCCGCGCCGGAAAACGGAGGAGGTGCGCCCAACGCGCAAACCGGGAGGAAGCCCATGAACAAGATCTTTGAAACACCACTCTACCCCTATGCCCGACATCCCGATGCGGACGCGACCACCCCTGTACGGCATCAGGCGATCGTGGTCGGCGCGGGGCCCGTCGGGCTCGCTGCGGCCATCGACCTCGCCCAGCAGGGCATCGAGGTGGTTGTTCTGGATGACAACGACAAGGTCAGCTTTGGCTCGCGCGCGATCTGCTTTGCCAAGCGGCCGCTGGAAATCCTTGATCGGCTCGGATGCGGCCAGCCGATGGTCGACAAGGGTGTGATCTGGAACATGGGCAAGGTTTTTTTCGACGACCGCAAGGTCTATGATTTCAACCTGTTGCCCGAAGAGGGGCACCAGCGGCCCGCCTTCATCAACCTGCAGCAATACTATTTCGAAGAATTCCTGATCCGGCGGGTCCACGAATTGCAGGCCGAGGGGGCGCCGATCGAGATTCGCGGCCGCAACAAGGTTTCTGCGGTCGGCACCCACCCCGATCATGTGACGCTGGAGATCGACACGCCCGAGGGCAGCTATAATATCGAGGCCGACTGGGTGATTGCCTGTGATGGCGCCGGATCGCCGATGCGCGCGATGCTGGGCAAGGATTTCGTTGGCCGCGTGTTCGAGGACAATTTCCTGATCGCCGATGTGGTGATGGACGCCGATTTCCCGACCGAACGCTGGTTCTGGTTCGACCCGCCCTTCAACCGGGGACAATCGGCGCTGTTGCACAAGCAGCCTGACGGGGTCTGGCGCATAGATCTGCAACTGGGCTGGGATATCGACAAGGAGCGCGAGAAACGCCCCGAGAACGTGATCCCACGGCTCAAGGCGATGCTGGGCGAGGATGTCGAATTTGAGTTGGAATGGGTCAGCATCTATACCTTCCAGTGCCGTCGGATGGAGCAGTTCCGCCACGACCGGGTGATCTTTGCCGGCGACGCCGCGCATCAGGTCAGCCCGTTTGGCGCGCGCGGGGCGAATTCGGGGCTGCAGGACACCGACAACCTGATCTGGAAGCTCAAGCTGGTGATGGACGGCAAGGCGCCCGAAAGCCTTCTCGACAGTTACAACGACGAACGCATCCACGGGGCCGAGGAAAACATCCTGAACTCGACCCGCTCGACCGATTTCATCACGCCGAAATCAGAAATGTCGCGGATGTTGCGCGACGCGGTGCTGGACCTGAGCGAGCATTATGAATTTGCCCGCCCGCTGGTGAATTCCGGTCGCCTCAGCCTGCCATGCACCTATGACGGCTCACCGCTGAATTCGGCGGATGCGCTGAATGGGCCAGAGCGGACCCGCCCCGGCTCGCCCTGCCCGGACGCGCCCCTCAAGGACGGGTTCCTGTTGCCCAAGCTGGGCGACAAGTTCACCTTGCTGACCATCGACGCCGAAGCCCCGGACCTGATCGAAGAGGACGGGATCGAGGTCACGCGGCTGGCGCTCTCGGTCAAGGACGACCCGACGCTGGCCCTGAAAGAGCGGTATCTGGGCGATGCCACATCGGCGGTCTATCTGATCCGCCCCGATCAACACGTGGCCGCGCGCCGCGCCAGCTTTGACGAAACCCTGTTCCGCGCCGCCATCCGCCGCGCCACCGGCAAGGAGTGATCCCGATGTCCGATTTGATCCTGACCTCGAATATCGAGGGCGCTGACGATTTCTATGCCGAGCTTCTGACCACCCATGAGGGGCTGGAAACCGCGGACAGCAACGCGCTGAACGCGCGTCTGGTGCTGATCCTGGCCAACCATATCGGCGACCGGAGCGTGCTGAGCCAAGCCCTGCGCGCCGCCAAGCTTACCACCGAGGAGGACTAAACCATGAAAATCGAAAAAATTCACCACGTCGCCTACCGCTGCAAGGACGCGAAAGAGACCGTGGAATGGTATGGCAAGATGCTGAACATGGATTTTGTGCTGGCGATTGCCGAGGATCACGTGCCCTCGACGCACGAACCTGATCCCTACATGCACATCTTTCTCGATGCCGGCGCTGGCAATGTGCTGGCGTTTTTCGAACTGCCGACCAAGCCCGAAATGGGCCGCGACCCGAATACCCCCGCTTGGGTGCAGCACATCGCTTTCAAGGTCAAGGATCGCGATGAGCTGATCGCATTCAAGGACCATCTGGAGGCCAACGGCGTCGAAGTCTTGGGCGTGACCGACCATTCGATCTTCCATTCGATCTATTTCTTCGACCCTTCGGGCCATCGGGTCGAACTGGCCTGCCCGGACCCGGAAGAAGACGCCATGCTGGCCAAGCTGGATGCGGTGAAATGGGAGATGCTGGAGGAGTGGTCGAAAACCAAGCAGGCCCCCAAACATGCCGATTGGATGCACGCAAAAGAGCTGAACGAGGTCTAAGGCCAACGGCCCGCGAAACCAAAATCCAACGCCGATTGCGCGCCATTTTGGCGGGGTACGATCCGGGACCAGAGGCGAATGTCGCGCTCTGGTCCCTGATCTGTTCACCGCACTTCAACCCCTTGTCCGCGCCACGGATAGCCACAACAGGAGAACGAATATGAGCGAGGTTGTGCTCTATGATTTCTGGCGGTCCTCTGCCGCCTATCGGATGCGGATCGCCCTGAACATGGCCGGGATCGCCTATACCTCGGTGCCGGTCGATCTGACCACCAAACAGCACAAGACCCCCGAGCATATGGCCCGCAACCCGCAGGGGCTGGTTCCGGTGCTCGAGATCGACGGGCTGCGCCTGACCCAGTCGCTGGCGATGCTCGACTATCTCGACATCACCCGCGCCATGGGCCTGTTGCCCAAGGAACCCGGCGCGCGCGCGCAGCAGATGGCGGTGGCCCATGCCATTGCGCTGGACATCCACCCGGTCTGCAACCTGCAAGTCATCAACTATGCCGCCGAGATCACCGGCAACCGGGAGAAGGTGCGCGAAGACTGGATGCAGCGGTTCATCCGCCCCGGCCTTGAAGCGGTCGAAGAGATGCTCGGCGCGTTCGAACAGGCCCCCTATGCCTGTGGTCCGACGCCCGGGCTTGTCGATATCTGCCTGATGCCGCAACTCTACAACGCGCATCGCTGGGCGGTGGATGTGTCCGACCTCAAACGCATCTGCGCCATCGAGGCGGCCTGTGCCGAAAACCCGGCCTTTGCTGCCGCCTATCCTGACTTGCACAAGCCCGGTTAGGGCCGTATTAGACACAAAAGGGCGGCGCGGTCAGTCCTCGGACGGGGCCGCACCGCCCTCGCTCAATTCCTTGAGCAGATCCAGCAACATCTCGTACCGCTCGACCCCCAGCCGGTCGCGCACCTGCTCGGTCAGGGCGATGCTGGTGTCCAGGTTTTGCGCGATCACCTCGGACCCCGCCGCGCTGATCTGCACGATCTGCTTGCGCTTGTCGCTCTCGTCCTGCCGGCGTTGGATCAGCGCGCGCTGCTCCAGCTTTTGCAGGATCCGCGTCAGGCTCGGCAACAACAGACAGGCCTGCTCGGCGATCCGGGTGGGCTCCATCGCGCCGCGTTCTTCCAGCACCCGCAACACGCGCCACTGCTGTTCGGTAATTCCCACATCGGCCAGCATGGCGCGGATCGGGCCCATCACCTCTTCGCGCGCCCGCAACAGCGAGATCGGAAGAGAGCGGGAGGTGCTCGGCAAAGCTTTGGTCATGGGCCACTTTTGCAGAAGCACCCTCCCCGGCGCAATGCGCGAATCTGACCCGGGTTGACAGGTTGTAATTTATTAAACATGTTAAATATATGACTTCAGGGAGGAGATCATGGCGCATCTGATCGTGGATTATTCGGCGAACGTGGACGGCTGGGTCGATATGGCCGCCTTTTGTGACACGCTGCGCCGCGCCGCCATCGAAACCGGCGTGCTGCCGATGCCAGGGGTGCGGGTCCGCGCGCTGCGGGCCGATCATGTCTCGATCGCGGACGGTAGCACCGATCACGGCTATATCGACATATCAGTCCGCCTGCGCGGCGGTCGCGATCTGCCCACCCGCAAGGCCGCCACAGCGCAGATCTTTGCCGCCGCCGAGACCTTCCTCGCGCCGGTGATGGCGGCCCAATCGCTCGCCCTGTCGCTGGAGATGCGCGACATCGACCCCGAACTGGCCCCAAAGACCGGCACCATCCGCGACCATTTGCAAAAGGGTGACACACCATGACCGCGCTCACCGAGAATATCGAGAAACTGAACGGCTACCTCGCCCGCTTCCGCGATGGCGGCGTCCAGAACCTGATCGCAGGCGAAAGCCGCCCGGCGGCCTCTGGCGCGATCTTCGACACCACCTCGCCGGTCGATGAAAGCCTGATCTGCCCGGTCGCCCGCGGCGGGCCCGAGGATATCGACGCCGCAGCCAAGGCCGCCACCGATGCCTTTCCCGCGTGGCGTGACCTGCCTGTCGCCGAGCGCAAGAAAATCCTGATCCGCATCGCCGAGGGAATCGAGGCCCGCGCCGAGGAAATCGCGCTGTGCGAATGCTGGGACACTGGTCAGGCGCTGCGCTTCATGTCCAAGGCGGCGCTGCGCGGGGCGGCCAACTTTCGCTTTTTCGCCGACAAGGTGGCCAGCGCCCGCGACGGGCAAAACCTGCGCTCGCCGACGCTGATGAACGTGACCACCCGGGTGCCGCTTGGCCCGGTGGGGGTGATCACCCCGTGGAATACGCCCTTTATGCTCTCGACCTGGAAGATCGCCCCGGCGCTGGCCGCTGGCTGCACCGTGGTACATAAACCGGCCGAATTCAGCCCGTTGACCGCCCGCATCCTCGCCGAGATCGCACATGAGGCCGGTTTGCCCGCCGGGGTCTGGAATCTGGTCAACGGCTTTGGCGAGGATGCCGGGCGCGCGCTGACGGAACATCCAAAGATCAAGGCCATCGCCTTTGTCGGGGAATCCAAAACCGGCTCGATGATCATGAAACAGGGCGCCGACACGCTGAAGCGGGTGCATTTCGAATTGGGCGGAAAGAACCCGGTGGTGGTGTTCGACGACGCCGATCTGGACCGCGCCTTGGATGCCGCCATCTTCATGATCTATTCGCTCAACGGCGAACGCTGCACCTCCTCCTCGCGGTTGCTGGTGCAGGACACCGTCGCGGAGGACTTCGAGGCAAAGCTGACCGCACGGGTCAACGCCATTCGCGTCGGCCATCCGCTGGACCCGGAAACCGAGGTCGGCCCGCTGATCCACAAGGTGCATTTCGACAAGGTCACCTCTTATTTCGACACCGCCAGAACCGACGGCGCCACCATTGCCGCGGGCGGCGAGCGGGTGGGCGAGCAGGGCTGGTTCGTGCGCCCCACCCTGTTCACCAATGCCACCAACGACATGAGGATCGCGCAGGAAGAGATCTTTGGCCCGGTGCTGACCTCGATCCGCTTTTCGACCGAGGACGAGGCGCTCTCCATCGCCAACGGCACCCAATACGGGTTGACCGGATATGTCTGGACCAACGATCTGACCCGCGCGCTGCGCTTTACCGACAAGCTGGAGGCGGGCATGATCTGGGTGAATTCCGAGAACGTGCGCCACCTGCCCACCCCCTTTGGCGGGGTCAAGGCCTCGGGCCTCGGGCGCGATGGCGGCGACTGGTCGTTCGAGTTCTATATGGAGCAAAAGCACATCGGCTTTGCCCTCGGGCAGCACAAGATTCCGCGTCTGGGGGCCTAGGTCCCGCCTCGGCCACGCTCTCGCGTCGACAGTTCACGAAAGGATCCAAAGATGCCCATTCCCGCCCCGAACCTGTACCCGCCTTTCAACATCGTGCGGCTCAGCCATGTGGAACTGATCGTCACCGATCTGGCGAAATCGCGCGCCTTTTATGTCGACATGCTGGGCCTTCAGGTCACCGATGAAGACAGCGAGGCGATCTATCTGCGCGCGATGGAGGAACGCGGCCATCACTGCATCGTGCTGCGCAAGGGCACGGAGCCACGGGCGCGCGATCTGGGGTTCAAGCTGTTCGACGACGACGATCTCGACAAGGCCGAGGCGTTCTTTCGCGCCAAGGGGCTGCCGGTCGACTGGGTGGATCGCCCGTTCCAGTCGCGCAGCTTTCGCACCCGCGACCCGCATGGCACGCCGCTGGAGTTCTACGTCAAGATGGACCGGCTGCCACCTATCCACCAGCAATACGCGCTGTATCGCGGGGTCAAACCGCTGCGGATCGACCATTTCAACTGCTTTTCCCCCAATGTGGATGAAAGCGTCGCCTTTTATAACGAGATCGGCTTTCGGGTGACGGAATACACCGAGGACGAGGAGAGCGGCCATCTTTGGGCGGCATGGACCCACCGCAAGGGCGGCGTGCATGACATGGCCTTTACCAACGGCACCGGGCCTCGACTGCATCACACCGCGTTCTGGGTGCCGACGCCGCTCAATATCATCGACCTGCTTGACCTGATGTCCACTACCGGCTGGGTCGACAACATCGAACGCGGGCCGGGGCGGCACGGGATTTCCAACGCCTTCTTTCTGTATATCCGCGATCCCGACGGCCACCGGATCGAGATCTATTGCTCGGACTACCAGACCGTCGATCCGGATCTGGAACCGATCAAATGGGATCTGAAAGACCCCCAGCGCCAGACGCTTTGGGGTGCCCCTGCGCCGAAATCGTGGTTCGAAGAGGGCAGCCTGTTCGAGGGGCAAGAGCCGGTGCCGGCACAATTGAAAGCGCAACCGATCATTGCACCATGAGACAGCATTGCGCTGCGACGTTTCGGTGCGAAACGCAACGCGATCTCTTGCGAAGACCTCGGCGAGCGGGGACAACAGCTGCGCCCGTTGACCGGCGAAAGGATGAACGATGAAATGGACTGAATTTGCCGGGTGGGGCCGCCGCGTGGCGGACTGGGCGCAGGACTATCACCTGAACGTCGGCGACCGGCCGGTACGGGCGCAGACCAAACCGGGCGAGGTGCTGAACGCCCTGCCCGTCGCGCCACCGGAAACCCCGGAAGACATGGAACAGGTGTTCCGCGATTTCGAAGAGATCGTGATGCCCGGCATCACCCATTGGCAACACCCGCGTTTCTTTGCCTATTTCAATTCCAACGCCGCCGCCCCCTCGGTGCTGGCGGAGTTCCTCGTCTCGGCGATCGCGCCGCAATGCATGTTATGGCAGACCTCTCCGGCGGCGACCGAGATGGAAACCCGCATGATGGATTGGCTGCGCCAGTCGCTCGCCCTGCCGCAGGGGTTCGCCGGTGTCATTCAGGACAGCGCCTCGACCGCGACGCTTGCCGCAGTTCTGACCATGCGGGAAAAGGCGCTGAACTGGACCGGCAACCAACAGGGCCTGCCGGGGCAGGTGCCGCTGCGGGTCTATGCCAGCTCCGAGGTGCATACCTCGATCGACCGGGCGATCTGGATTTCCGGCATCGGGCAGGACAACCTTGTGCGCGTGCCGATTAAGGGCGACTGGCGTGGGATGGACCCGGCGGCGCTGGAGGTGGCGATCAAGGCGGATCTGGAGGCCGGGTTGAAACCGGCGGGCGTGATCCTCTGTGTCGGCGGCACCGGCACCGGGGCGACCGACCCGATTGCCGAATGTCTGGCGGTGGCGCAGAAATACGGGCTTTACACCCATGTCGATGCAGCTTGGGCCGGCAGCGCCATGATCTGTCCCGAGTTCCGCCACTACTGGACCGGGGTCGAAGGGGCCGACAGCATCGTCTTCAACCCGCACAAATGGCTGGGGGCGCAGTTTGATTGCTCGGCGCATTTCGTACGAAATCCCGAGGATCTTGTACGCACCCTCGCGATCAGCCCGGAATACCTGAAAACCCACGGGGCCGAGGGCGTCGTCAACTATTCCGAATGGTCGGTACCGCTGGGCCGCCGCTTTCGCGCGCTGAAACTGTGGTTCCTGATCCGCGCCTATGGGCTCGAGGGGCTGCGGGAGCGGATCAGGAACCATGTGAAATGGTCGGGGCAACTGCACGACAAGCTGGCCGCGCACCCCGACATCAAGATCGTCACCGCGCCGATGTGGTCGCTGTTTACCTTCCGCTATGCGCCCGGTGGCGTCGCCGATCTGGATGATCTCAACATTCGGCTGGTCAACGCGATCAACGATGACGGGCGCATCTATCTGACCCAGACCCGCGTTGATGGCGATCTGGTCATCCGGTTCCAAGCGGGCCAGTTCGAGACCACCGAAAAGGACGTGATGATGGCCTATGACGTGATCATAGAAATCGCCGAAGGGCTGGAGAGATGAGCAAGTTCGCGACCTATACCGCCGATGGGGGAACCTTTTACGGGGCGGTGACCGAAGGGGGGATGATCGCCCTTTCGCCCACCTTCAAGGAATGGCCCGACCTGCGCGCGGTGATCGAGGCCGGGACGCTTTATGATCTGGCTGTGGCCGCAAAGGACAAGCCGGTGACGCACCCGACCGGCAGCTTCCGCTATGACATCCCGATCGCCAACCCGGAAAAGATCATCTGCGTCGGCGTCAACTTTCCAGACCGCAATGCCGAGTACAAGGATGGGCAGGAGGCACCGCCCAACATGTCGCTGTTCATCCGCTTTGCGCGCAGCTTCACCGGCCACGAACGCCCGCTGATCCGCCCGCCGGAAACGCCGCAGCTGGATTACGAGGGCGAGATCGCGGTGGTGATCGGCAAGGGCGGGCGGCGGATTTCGCAGACGGATGCTTATGACCACATCGCCGCGATCACCCTGTGCAACGAGGGCACGCTGCGCGACTGGGTGCGCCATGCCAAGTTCAACGTCACCCAGGGCAAGAACTGGGACAACTCCGGCGCGATGGGGCCGTGGCTGGTGCCCTTTACCTCGCCCGCGCAGCTTGATGATGTGCGCCTGACCACCAAGGTGAACGGCGAGTTGCGCCAAGACGACCGCACCGGGCGGATGCTGTTCCCGATCCGGCGGCAGATCGAATATATCTCGACCTTCACGACGCTGGTGCCGGGTGACATCATAGTGACCGGCACCCCAACCGGCGCGGGCGCACGGTTCGACCCGCCGCGGTTCCTGCACCCCGGCGACGTGATCGAGGTCGAGGCCGAGGGCATCGGCAAGCTGATCAACACGGTTCAAGACGAATGACCCCGGCCGAGCATGACGCCGCCGCCGAGACCCTGTTTCAGGCGGAACGAAGCGGCCAGCAATGCGGGCTGCTGTCGCTGCGCTATCCCGGTATGACGCTCACGGATGCCTATGCGGTGCAATCACGGCTGATCGCGCGCAAGCTGGCCACAGGGCGGCGCAAGATCGGCTGGAAGATCGGGCTGACCAGCCGGGCGATGCAGGACGCGTTGAAGATCGACACCCCGGACAGCGGCGTGCTGCTGGACGATATGGCCTTTGCGAACGGGGCCACGGTGCCCGCCGGTCGCTTTATCCAGACACGGGTGGAGGCCGAGATCGCCTTTGTGATGAAAGCCCCGCTGGCCGGGGCCGAGTGCACGCGGGCGGATGTGCTGGCGGCGACCGAATACGTCGCGCCATCGCTGGAGATTCTGGACACCCGCGTCCTGCGCGCCGATCCCGAGACCGGCAAGGCCCGCGTGATCACCGACACCATCAGCGACAACGCCGCCAATGCCGGTGTTGTACTGGGGGCAGAGCGTCACGCGCCCGACGCAGTGGATCTGCGCTGGACCGGGGCCATAGTCAGCCGCGACGGTGTGGTCGAGGAAACCGGGCTGGGGGCGGGCGTGCTGAACGATCCGGTCACATCCGTACTCTGGCTTTCGCGTCGCATGGCGGCCTATGGTCAGCAGATCGAGGCGGGGGATATCGTGCTGTCAGGCTCATTCATCCGCCCGATCGAGGCGCCCCCGGGCGCGCATATCGCCGCCGATTTCGGGCCGTTCGGCTCGGTCCATATCACTTTTGACTAAGAGGTTCCCATGCCCGTCCCCAAGAACAACTTCAAACAGGCGCTCGCCGCCGGTGAAAAACAGATAGGTTGCTGGATGAGCTTTGCCGACGGCCAAGCGGCCGAGATCATGGGCACCGCCGGGTTTGATTGGCTGGTGATCGACGGCGAACATGCGCCCAATGATATCCGCTCGATCCGGGACCAGTTGAGCGCGCTTGCCGCCAGCCCCAGCCACCCGGTGGTGCGGGTGCCGATTGGCGAGACATGGATGATCAAACAGGTGCTGGATGCCGGGGCGCAAACCGTTCTGGTGCCGATGGTGGAAAGCGGCGATCAGGCCCGCGAGTTGGTGCGCGCCTGCCGCTACCCGCCCGAGGGCACCCGCGGCGTCGGGGCGATGGGGGGGCGGGCCACGATGTTCGGCTCCATCACCGATTACATCCCCACCGCCGATGCGGAAATCTGCCTGCTGGTGCAGGTGGAAAGCCGCGCCGGTCTGGCTGCGCTTGATGACATTCTGGCGGTTGAGGGGGTGGACGGCGTCTTTATCGGACCGGCAGACTTGTCAACCGACATGGGGTTCAAAGGCGACAGCGCCGCGCCCGAGGTCCGCACCGCCATCGCCGACGCCATTGCCCGGATCAAGGCGGCGGGCAAGGCCCCCGGCATTCTTGGTATCACCGAAAAGGCGACCCAATCCTATGCCGACATGGGGGCGCAATTCCTTGCCGTCGGCATTGACGTGCTGATTTTGGCGCAGACGGCGCGAGCACTCTCGGCGCGCTGGAAACAGGGCTGAGCCCCCCTCGGCGGCACGACATTGAAATCCCGTGCGTATTTACACGCAATTGACCGAAACACGGTCCTGACGTTAGCGTGACCGCACGGGACTATTTTGCGCCGAATTCGTGGCGCGCACGAGGGGAGAGAGAACGTGAAACGCACATTTGTTGCGGGTATGGTGTCTGCGCTTGCGCTGGCGACCACCGCTGCCGCCGATATCAAGATCGCCCATATCTATGGCAAGACCGGCCCCTATGAGGCCTATGCCAAGCAATCCCATGACGGGCTGATGATGGGGCTGGAATATGCCACCGGCGGCACCATGGAAATCGACGGTGAAAAGATCATCGTGATTGAAAAAGACACCCAACTGAAACCGGAGAACGGCCGCGCGCTGCTGGAAGAGGCCTATGGCGACGACGAGGTCGATCTGGCCATCGGGCCGGTCAGCTCGGGCGTGGCGCTGGCCATGCTGCCGGTGGCCGAGGAATACGAAAAGATCCTGATCGTGGAACCGGCGGTGGCCGATTCCATCACCGGCGAGAACTGGAACCGCTATATCTTCCGCACCGGGCGCAACTCGTCGCAGGACGCGGTGTCGAACGCCATCGCACTGGCTGGCCCGAACGTGCATATTGCCACGCTGGCGCAGGACTATGCCTTTGGCCGCGACGGCATCGCCGCGTTCAAGGAGGCGCTGGACGGCACCGGCACCGATGTGACGCATGAAGAATACGTGCCCACCGACACCACCGATTTCACCGCCGCGGCCGAGCGCATCTTCAACGCGATGAAGGATCTGGACGGCGAGAAGAAGCTGTTCGTCATCTGGGCTGGTGGCGGCAATCCGATGAGCAAGGTCAACGCGATGGACCCGGGTCGGTTCGGGATCGAGATCGCAACGGGTGGCAACATCCTGGCCGCGCTGGCCGCCTACAAGGATTTCCCCGGCATGGAAGGGGCGACCTATTACTATTACGAGATCCCGCAGAACCCGGTGAACGACTGGCTGGTCAAAGAACATATGGCCCGCTTTGGCACGCCGCCGGACTTTTTCACCGCCGGTGGCATGGCAGCGGGCATCGCCGCGGTTGAGGCGATCAAAAAGGCTGGCTCGACCGATACCGAGGATCTGATCGCCACCATGGAAGGCATGGAGTGGGAGACCCCCAAGGGCAAGATGGTGTTCCGTCCCGAAGACCATCAGGCGTTGCAGTCGATGTATCACTTCAAGATCCGCGTCGATCCCGACGTCGACTGGGCGATCCCGGAACTGGTGCGTGAACTGGGTATCGACGACCTGCCGATCCCTGTTCGTAACAAGTAACCTTTTTCCACAAGACGGGGGCGGGTCGGCGATCCGATCCGCCCCCAAGGCCCGCCGTCAGACAGCGACGGCGCCGCGCCCGCGCCCGTTCGCGCCACCCTCTGGGCCACATCTGGCCCCCGGTCGCGCATAGGGACGAGAAGGACAAAGCAGAGTGACAGACCCCATCCTCAGAACCCAGGATCTGACGGTCCGCTTCGGTGGCCATGTCGCGGTGGATGCCGTGAGCTGTGCCTTTCAGGCCGGAGAGTTGACCGCCATCGTCGGCCCCAATGGTGCCGGCAAGACCACCTATTTCAACCTGATCTCGGGCCAGATCGCAGCCACCGCCGGCAAGGTGTTCCTGCGCGGCGAAGACATATCCGGCCGCTCGGTGTCGCAACGCACCAAGGCGGGGATCGGGCGGGCCTTTCAACTGACCAACCTGTTTCCCGATCTGACCGTTTTGGAAAACGTGCGGCTGGTGGTGCAGTCGCGCTCGGGCCAGGGCTTCAACCTGTGGTCAATGGCGTCTGGCCATGTCGAGCTGACCGAGGCGGCGATGGCGATCCTGAAACGCGTGCGGCTGCTGGAGCAGCGGGCGCAGGTGGTGTCGGAGCTGTCGCATGGCAACCAGCGCAAGCTGGAGGTTGCGCTGCTGATCGCGCTGGACCCGGCCGTCTACATGTTCGACGAGCCCACCGCCGGGATGAGCGTGGACGAAGCGCCTGTCGTGCTTGACCTGATCGCCGAACTCAAGGCGCAGGGCGATCGCACCATCTTGCTGGTCGAACACAAGATGGACGTGATCCGCACGCTCGCCGACCGGATCATCGTGCTGCACAACGGCGCGCTCGCCGCCGATGGGCCCCCGGCCGAGGTCATGGCCTCGGACGTGGTGCAGGAGGCCTATATGGGCAAGGAGCTGGAAGATGTCTGATCCCATCCTCAAGCTGGAGGGCGTCCATACCAACATCGCCCAGTATCACATCCTGCAAGGCGTCGATCTGGAAGTGCCCCGCGGCGCAGTCACCATGCTTTTGGGTCGCAACGGGGTCGGCAAGACCACCACGCTGCGTTCGATCATCGGCCATTGGCGCGCCCACAAGGGCCGCATCCTGTTCGATGGCGAGGACATCACCGCCAAGCCGACACCGGCGATCGCGCGCTCTGGCGTCGGGTTCGTCCCCGAGAACATGGGCATCTTTGCCGACCTGACGGTGGAGGAGAACATGGTGCTCGCCGCCGCCTCCGGCCCGATCGACAGTGCCCGGCTCGACTGGGTGTTTTCGGCCTTTCCGCCGCTCAAGACCTTTTGGAAATCCGAGGCGGGGAACCTGTCGGGCGGGCAGAAACAGATGTTGTCGATCGCGCGGGCGATGATCGAGGAGCGCAAGCTGTATCTGATCGATGAGCCGACCAAGGGGTTGGCGCCCGCCATCGTGTCGACCATGGCGCGCGCGCTGAAGGATCTGAAGGCGCAGGGCGCCTCGATCCTGCTGGTGGAACAGAACTTTGCCGTGGCCCGCGCGCTGGGGGATACTGCCAACGTAATGGATGACGGGCGGATGATCTGGTCTGGCGCCATGGCGGACCTGGCCAGCAATGCCGCCTTGCAGGAGCAGCTGATGGGGCTGAGTCTGGAGACCCACTGATGCGGGCGCGGCGGATGTCGGATGTGAGTATTTGGAACAAGAAGAAGCAGGGGGGCGGCGCGCCGTCCCGGCCTGCGGCGAGGAATGGGGCCAAGGACATGAACGCGAAGATGAACATGTACGGCGAGACGATGCGGACGGGCGCGCGATGACAGCAGCCCCCAAACACGCGCCGAAGATGGCAGAGTTGAGCCTGGCCGACCGGCTGGGCCCCTGGATGCCCGTGCTGCTGGTGCCCCTGCTGGTGGTGCTGGGCGCGCTGGCGATTCCGGAAACCTCGAGCTGGCTGACGCTGACGGTGTCGGGGCTGGCGATGGGGATGATGATCTTCATCATGGCCTCGGGGCTGACGCTGGTGTTCGGGTTGATGGATGTGATCAATTTCGGCCATGGCGCCTTTGTCTCGATCGGGGCCTTTGTCGGCGTGTCGATCCTGTTGCTGCTGGGCCAGATGACCGCGGCGCCCAGTCTGGGGCTGAACCTGATCGCGGTGTTGCTTGCCGTGCTGGGCGCGATGGCTGCCACCGGGGCGGTCGGATGGGCCTTTGAGAAGGTGATCGTGATGCCGGTCTATGGCCATCACCTGAAACAGATTCTGGTGACCATGGGCGGGCTGATCGTGGTCGAACAGCTGATCATCGTGCTGTGGGGACCGGAAGAGATCTATATCGCGCGACCCGAGGCGCTGAAAGGCGCGATCACCTTTGCCGGGGCTGCGCTGGAGAAATACCGGCTGGTGGCCGTGGCGGTGGGGCTGGTGGTCTTTATCGCCATGCGCTTCGTGCTGCGGCGCACCAAGATCGGGCTGATCGTGCGCGCCGGGGTGCAGAACGGCGAGATGGTGCAAGCGCTGGGATACCGGCTGCGCCGCGTCTTTGTTGGCGTCTTTATCGCGGGCTCGGCGCTGGCCGGGCTTGGGGGGGTGATGTGGGGCCTTTATCAGGAGGTGATCACCGCGCAGATGGGCAATCAGGCGATGATCCTGATCTTCATCGTGGTGATCATCGGCGGGCTGGGCAGCGTCGAGGGCTGTTTCATCGGCGCGCTGCTGGTCGGGCTGTTGCAGAACTATGTCGCCTTTCTGGAGCCCAAGGCGGCGCTGATTTCCAATATCGCCCTGATGGTGGCGATCCTGATGTGGCGCCCGATGGGCATGATCCCGGTGGTAAAGGCGAAATGAGCATGCTGCGTTCCATCCTGTCCGGCGACCTGCCCCGCAGCACGGTGCTGGCCCTTCTGCTGGCCGTCATTCTGGTTGGTCTGGCGCTGGCCCCGTTCCTGTTTCCCGGCGTGCGCACCGTCGATACCGCCGCGCGCATCTGCGTCTTCATCTTGCTGGTGGCAAGTTATGATCTGCTGCTGGGCTATGGTGGCGTCGTCAGTTTCGCCCATACCATGTTCTTTGGCATCGGCGCCTATGGTGTGGCGCTGGCCCTGAGCCATATGGGGCGCGGCTTTGGGGCGATCTTTGTCGGGGCCGGCGCAGGCGCGCTGGTGGCCGCCGTGCTGGCGCTGTTGATCGGCTTGTTCAGCCTGCGGGTGCGGGCGATCTTTTTCGCCATGATCACGCTCGCCGTGGCCTCGGCCGTGGCGGTGCTGGTCAGCCAGTTGTCGGGGCTGACCGGGGGCGAGGACGGGCTGACCTTCAAACTGCCGCGCGAACTGGGCCCGGCGTTCAAATTCGGCAAAGAGGCGTTTGACGGCAAGCTGTTCGGCGTGACGCTGAATGGCAAGTTGCTGGCCTATTACTTTGTCTTTGCCGGGGCGCTGGTGTTGTTCCTGTTGCTGCTGCGGGTGGTCAACTCGCCCTTTGGCCGGGTGTTGCTGGCGATCCGCGAGAACGATTTCCGTGCCGAGGCGATCGGCTATCGCGTGGTTTATTACCGGGTCGCGGCCACCTGTCTGTCGGCGGCCGTGGCGGCGCTGGCCGGATCGCTTTATGCGGTCTGGCTGCGCTATGTCGGGCCAGAGACCACGCTGTCGATGGAGTTGATGATCGATATCCTGCTGATGGTGGTGATCGGTGGCATGGGCACCATGTATGGCGCGGTGATCGGCGCGACGCTGTTCGTGCTGGCGCAGAACTATCTCCAGACGCTGATGGGCGCGGCCTCGGGTCTGTTCGAGGGGGTTCCGATTCTGCCCGACCTGCTCAGCCCGGATCGCTGGCTGCTGTGGCTCGGGGTTCTGTTCATCCTCAGCGTCTATTTCTTTCCGACCGGGATCGTCGGGCGACTGCGCGGCGGGAAATAGGCGCGATCAGGCGGCCTTGCTCCGGGCTGATTTGATCTGGCTGGCGGCGCGGGCATATCCGCCCGCCGCGCCGTCGATGAAATGCACATGATCCTGATGCAGGGCCGAGGGCACGAAACAGGTGATCAGCGCCTCGTCCTGTTCGAACGCCCCGTATTGGATCGCCCCGGTCGCGGCGGCCGCCTTGAGCACGGTCTTGATCCGGTCGCAGGTGGCGACATCGCAATCCAGCGTCATCTTCAGCCCGTCGTCGAACTTTCGAAAATCGGCGTTGGCGCTGACCTGCGCGGTATAGCGGCCCGGATCGAACCCGCCGACCCGCAGCCCGGTCTTGAACAGCAGCCAGCCCACCAGCGACTTGCCCAGCAACTCGATTTCCCGGCGCAACAGCGATGCGCCCGCGCGGCGCGCCTGCGCTTCGAGGGCGAACCCAGAAGGCGGCCAATGCGCCTGCGGTCCGGTCTCGGGCACCGGGTGGCCGCCGCGATTGAGCGCATCTGCAATCTCCACCACCTGATGCGCCACGGCGGCAAAGGCCGAGAGGTCGCCCCCAGGTGCGGGCAGCACCACCAGTGACAGGATCCGACCGTTTTGCGCCCGCAGATTGGCCCAGCGACAGGACAGACCGGAGAGATCGGGCTGCGTCCCCTCCGGGGCGGGCGGCACGTCAAAATTGCCCGCTTTCATCCTTGCCTCTGCCCAGGCCAGCCCACCGCCGGAGAACATCGCGTAATCAACACCTTGCGAGGTCGCATACCGGGCCACGCGCAGATCATGGCCCGCCGCACGGATATCGGACACCCCCACAAGGGCCGCGCGCATGTCAAGGCCATAGGCCTCCTGCGCCCAGCGCCGGACCGCGGCAAGAGCATCGCGCGCCAGACCGGCATCCTGCTGGCGCACCGCGAAAGAGGCGCCGTCACCGCCAAAGACAAAGGGAAAGGCCCGCCCCTGCATCGCGTTCATCATCGCCGCGATCACAGCCGCGCCCGCCATGTTCACCGTCTTGTAGCGGCCTTTCTCGATCTCGCCGGTCGAGTTGACGATATCGGCGACCCCCACCAGCCAGTCGGCGGGCACCGGGGCAAAGCAATCTTCGGCCACCAGTTCGGCAAAATCCGTCCGCGGGCGCAGACGATCATAGAACCCGTTCTCGCCCATCGCCGTCTCCTTGTTGCGCCCGCGCCGTGTCAATCCCGCCACGTCTATCGGACAGGTAGGTCAGGCACGGGCTGCGATCCAGACACCGTAACATAGAGACACGCCCTTGTGTGTCCCGCCCCGACATGCGACCCAACCACAACCAGCAGGTGCATCAGGGAGGAATGGGGCATGGTTGGATTGATTTGGCTATGCCTGGCCTATGTTCTGAGCCAGTTTTTCCGCGCATTTCTGGCCGTGCTCAGCGACGTGTTGCAACGTGATCTGGGCACCACCCCGGAGGCCTTGGCCACAGCATCGGGCCTGTGGTTCGTGTCCTTTGCCATCATGCAGATCCCGGTGGGCTGGGCGCTTGATCGGTTTGGGCCACGGCGCACGGCCTCGGTTCTGTTACTGTTGGGCGGGGGCGGCGGCGCCGCCGTGTTTGCGCTGGCCAGCAGCCCGGCGCATATTTCCGTCGCCATGTTCCTGATCGGGATCGGCTGTTCGCCCGCGTTGATGGCCTCCTACTATATCTTTGCGCGGGAATATCCGCCCGCCCGGTTCGCCACACTGGGGGCGCTGATGCTGGGGGTCGGCTCGGCGGGGAATCTCGTGGCCTCCTATCCCACCGCGCTTGCGGCCGAGCTGATCGGCTGGCGCGGCACGCTCGGCGGGCTGGCGGTGCTCTCGGCTGTGGTGGCGGTGGGGCTCTTTGCCTCGGTGCGGGACCCGGCCCGGGTGGAAAGCACGGTTCGGGGATCGGTGCTGGATATTCTGAAGATGCCGGTGATGTGGCTGCTGCTGCCGATGATGCTGGTCAGCTACGCGCCTGCAGCCACCCTGCGCGGCCTGTGGATCGGCCCCTATCTGAGCGATGTGTTCGGCCTGAACACGGTGCAGATCGGACAGGCGACGCTGGTCATGGGGGCGGCGATGATCGCGGGGACGCTGTGCTATGGCCCGTTGGACCTGCTGCTGCGAACGCGCAAATGGGTGATGGCCGGTGGTGCGCTGGGGTCGGTCGCAGCACTTCTCTGGTTGGTTGCGGCCATCGATTCCAGCCCGGTGCTGGCGGTCACGCTGTTGGCGGTGATCGGGTTTCTGGGCGGCTATTTCCCGGTGATCATTGCCCATGGCCGGGCCTTCATCCCGGCGCATCTGGTCGGGCGCGGCGTGACGCTGTTGAATCTGTTCGTCATCGGCGGGGTCGGATTGATGCAGTTCATCACCGGCCGGGTGCACAGCACCCTGTCCGGCGGCGTTGCCACCGCCCCCTATAGCGCGATCTTCGGATTTCTCGCGATCTCACTGCTGATTGGCACCCTGTTGTACCTGTTCAGCCAAGACAGTCTCGACTGACCCCTTTTTTCCTGTGTGCAATGCCTATATGACACCGCAGCCGGTCTGATGATCGGCCGCAACGCAAGAGAGGATGATATGGGCTATCGCGTCGTCGTCGCAGGTGCCACGGGTAACGTGGGCCGCGAAATGCTGAACATTCTGGCCGAGCGCCAGTTTCCGGTCGATGAAGTCGCCGCCGTGGCGAGCCGCCGGTCGCTGGGCACCGAGGTGAGTTTTGGCGACAAAACGCTTAAAACCCAGGATCTCGACACTTTCGATTTCACCGGCTGGGACATGGCGTTGTTTGCCGTCGGCTCGGAAGCCACCAAGAAATACGCGCCCAAGGCGGCCAAGGCTGGCTGCGTGGTGATCGACAACAGTTCGCTCTATCGCTACGATCCCGAGGTTCCGTTGATCGTGCCCGAGGTGAATCCGCAGGCCATTCACGGCTATGCCAAGAAGAACATCATCGCCAACCCCAACTGCTCGACCGCGCAGCTGGTCGTGGCGCTGAAACCGCTGCATGATCGCGCCCGGATCAAGCGCGTTGTCGTCTCGACCTATCAATCGGTCTCTGGTGCCGGCAAGGAGGGGATGGACGAACTTTGGGATCAGACCAAATCCATCTACAATCCCACCTCTGAAGTCGCGCCAAAGAAATTCACCAAGCAGATTGCCTTTAACGTGATTCCCCATATCGACGTCTTCATGGAAGACGGCTCGACCAAGGAAGAATGGAAGATGGTCGTCGAAACCAAGAAGATCGTCGACCCAAAGATCAAGCTGACCGCGACCTGCGTCCGGGTGCCGGTGTTTGTCGGCCATGCCGAGGCGATCAACATCGAGTTCGAGGATCATCTTGACGAGGACGAGGCACGCGACATCCTGCGCGAGGCACCGGGGGTCATGGTGATCGACAAGCGCGAGGACGGCGGTTACGTCACCCCGGCCGAATGCGTTGGCGATTTCGCCACCTTCATCAGCCGCATTCGTCAGGACAGCACCATCGACAACGGGCTGAACCTGTGGTGCGTCAGCGACAACCTGCGCAAGGGCGCGGCGCTGAACGCCATCCAGATCGCTGAACTGCTGGGCCGCGAAGTTCTGAAAAAGGGCTGATTTCCGCCGAAAGGCCGGAAAAACGGACGAACAAGCAAGGGTGCCCCAATCGGGCGCCCTTGTTCTTTTTCTCCCCTGTGCGCACCATTGACCCTGTCATTTTGAACAGGTGTTTTCATGCGCAAATTTATCTGGCTTGTCGCCATGCTGCCTTCGGTCGCTCTGGCCGATCAATTCACCCTTGATGCCCCGGTCACGCATGTCACCCTGCATCCCACCGGGGCCACTGTGGAACGACGGGTCGCCTTTTCCATCCCGCAGGGCACGCACGAGCTGATCCTGCGCGGGGCCGATCCCAGCGTGCCGCTGAGCGATCTGCGGCTGTCGGTCGAGGGGGCGGTTTTGCAAACGCTCTCGGCACGGCGCGCCAATCTGCCACCGCGCACCCCCGATGAAAGCGCCGAACTGGCCGCCGCCCGCGCCGAGGTTCGCCGGATCGAACGCGAAATCCGCGATCTGGAGGATCGCCGCGCCGAGCACCTGTTGGGGGTTGCCGCCGCCGCCGCCAAACAGGAGTTTCTCGCCCGGATCGGGGAGAGCGACGGTATCGCCAGTCAGGACGTGATCACGCTGCGCGATCTATCCACGATGATCGCCGAAGAAACCCTGAGCGCCAAGAGCGCCGCGCAACTGGCGCAGCACGCCGCACGGGCGCTGGACGACCCGCTGGAGGATCTAAGCAAAGCGCTGAAGCGCGCGCGTCAAGCGCTGGCGGCCCTGGTGCCCGACACGGCAGAACAATCCGTTCTGAGCCTGACAGTCACCGCCGACACGCAGAGCGATGGGCAGGTGACGATCAGCTACCTCACCCCCGAGGCGATGTGGCACCCCAGCTACGAGGCGCGGCTGACTCGTGGCGCGCCGGCACGGCTGACGCTTTCGCGCGTAGCCTGGGTGGCGCAGGACAGCGCCGAAACCTGGCGCGACGTGACGCTGCGGCTCTCGACGGTGGACCCCGACGCGCCCACCGACCCCACGGCGATCCAGCCGGTCCGAAAGCGGATCATGGAGCCCCCGGTGGCCAAGGCGAGGCTCAGCGCCGATATGGAAGGAGCGATGCCCGCGCCGATGGCCGAGGCCCCCGTCATGGTCGCGCAAAGCGCGGCCATGGACACCGTGCTGGACGGGATCAGCGTAACCTATACCTATGACCAGCCGGTCACGCTTGCGCCGGGTAGCGATGCCGTGCGCGTCCCGTTGGGCGACATCGCGCTGGAGGCCGACGTCTTTGCCCGCGCCACGCCGCGCTATGACGACACCGCCTTTGTCGCCGCCAGCTTTACCAATGACTCGCCCGAAATCCTGCTGCCCTCGGACCGCGTGCAACTGTACCTTGATGGCAGTTTCGTCGGTGTCGGCCGCATCCCCTTGATCGCGGCCGGAGAACAGACCGAGCTGTCCTTTGGCCCGATCGAGGGGCTGCGCCTGAAATCTGTCCTGCAGGAGCGCAACGAGGGGGATCGCGGCGTGCTGTCCAAATCCAATGAACTGACCGAGACCCGGGCGTTCGAAGTGGCGAACCTGACCGGCACCGACTGGCCGGTCCGGCTGCGCGACCGGGTGCCCTATTCCGAACAGGAGGATCTGTCGATCACCTGGAGCGCCACGCCAAAGCCCGATATCACCGATGTCGAGGGGCAGCGCGGGGTGCTGGAATGGCGGTTCCCACTGGCCCCCGGCGGCGACCAGACGGTGCGGCTGGAAACCCGGCTGGGCTGGCCGCAGGGCTATATCCTGCGCTGAACCGGCACAGGGGTCAGACCTCGACGAAACGCCCGGCTTTGGGGTCGTAATATTCCAGCCCGCCGGCACCGATATCGGTCCACAGCCCATGCAGGCTGAGCGAGCCATCCTTGACCGCCTCGGACACGAAGGGAAAGCTCATCAGATTGGTGAGCGAGGCCAGCACCGATTGCCGCTCAAGCGCGCTGGCCTGCTCGGCCTCATCGCTGATATCGGCGACCTGTTCGTATTTCGGGCGCAGGATATCCATCCAGCGCCCGACGAAGCTTTCCTTCGCCTCCAGCTCGGGCGCGTGGCCCTTGCACATGTCGATGCAGCCCTGCACACCGCCGCATTGCGAATGGCCCAGCACCATAAGATGCGACACCTTCAACACGGAAACGGCGTATTCGACGGTCGCACTGGTGCCGTGATGATCGCCGTCCGGCGCATAGGGCGGCACCAGATTGGCGATGTTGCGGTGAATAAAGAATTCCCCCTGATCCGCGCCAAAGATCGAGGTCACATGCACCCGGCTGTCACAGCAGGAAATCACCATGGCGCGCGGACGCTGCCCCTCGGTCGCCAACCGACGATACCAACCCTGGTTCTCGGCATAGGTCGTTGCCTTCCAGCCCTGATACCGCTGCACCAGATAGCCGGGCAAAGGTTTCGCGAAATCCATGCACCATCCCTCGCTTGGTTTGTCCGTCCCCCAGATAATGCGTATTCCCGACAAATTCGAGAGATTAAGCGCATTCTCCGGAAACCTTTTGCAAACCAGTCCGCCCAAAAATGGGGACCAAGGGACGCGGAGCGCCGGCGAAACGCCGGATGCACAGGATCGGAGTGTCGGATGGGCGCGGTTTTCTCCCTCAATCGGGCAGAACAGGTGCAACTGGATCGCAGCCTCTTGCGGATGTTGTACCAGATGCTGGGCATCGAAGGGGCCGAAACGGTGATCGAACGGGCAAGTCACGAACTTTCTTTGCGCCTGAACCGCTGCGAGGATCTGTGGCAGCGGGGGGACATGTGCGACCTGCGCAAATGCGCCCGCTCCATGATCGCGATCGCGGAACAGGCCGGCATGACCAAATTCGCCAGTGTGGCGCATGACGTAACCGCCGCCGCGGACCAGCGCGACCTTGTCGCCCTGTCCGCCACCCTGTCGCGCCTGCACCGGGTCGGGGAAAGCTCGCTGCGCGCGGCGGGGCAGATGCGGCGGCCCATGGCCTGACCTCTCGTGCCGACAGGACTTGCGGCCACCGGCGGGGCGATTACTCTGCGCCCATCCTACCCCCAACATGCGAGTCCCCGCGATGACCCCGACCTTTGCCGCACCAGACAGCCCCGCCCTTCCCCTGCATGTGATCGAACAAGCCGCGCTTGAAGGCTGGCTCGCGGGTCAGGACGCGCGGGTGCAAAGCTGGGTCGCGGCGAACGGCTTTACCGGCGCACAGGCGCAAGTGCTGGTGGTGCCCGGCCCGGAGGGCACGCCGATCATGGCGCTGGCGGGCTATGGCGATGCCGCCCAGCGGGCGCGGCGGCGCTTTCTGCTGGCCGGGGCGGCCAAGGCACTGCCTGCAGGGACATATCGCATCGCTTCGGGCCTTGAAGGCCAAGCGTTGGAGAACGAAGCCTTTGGCTGGCTGATCGGCGGCTACAGCTTCGAGCGCTACAAGACGCAAAACACCCAGCCGCGCCAACTGATCGCGCCCGAGGGCATTGATGCCGCCCGGATCGAAGCGATGGCCGCCGCCGAATGTCTGACCCGCGACCTGATCAACACCCCCGCCTCGGACATGGGCCCGGACGAATTGGAGAGCGCCGCGCGCGATCTGGCAAAGGCCCATGGTGCCCGCATCGAAACCGTGCAGGGCGACGCGCTGCTGGAGCAGAATTTCCCGATGATCCACACGGTTGGCCGCGCCTCGGACCGGGTGCCGCGGCTGATCGACATGCGCTGGGGCACGTCGGGGCCGAAACTGACGCTGGTGGGCAAGGGCGTATGCTTTGACACCGGCGGGCTCGATCTCAAACCGGCCAGCAGCATGGCCTTGATGAGAAAGGACATGGGCGGGGCGGCCACGGTGCTGGGGCTGGCACGCATGATCATGGCGCTGAAGCTGCCGCTGCAACTGCGGGTGCTGATCCCGGCGGTTGAAAACGCGGTCTCGGGCAATGCATACCGCCCCGGCGACATCCTGACCTCGCGCAAGGGGCTGACGGTCGAGATCAACAACACCGACGCCGAAGGGCGGTTGGTGCTGGCCGACGCGCTGGCGCTGGCCGAGGAAGACGCGCCGGATCTGATCCTGTCCATGGCGACGCTGACCGGCGCCGCGCGGGTGGCGGTTGGCGGCGATCTTGCCCCCTATTTCACCGATGACGAAAGCGCGGCGCAAGCGCTCGCCAGCGCCGGGGCCAAGGTGGCCGATCCGGTCTGGCGGCTGCCGTTTCACGACCCCTATGAGCTGAATATCGAACCGGGCGTGGCCGATTTGGACAATGCGCCCAGCGGCGGCATGGCCGGGGCGATCACCGCCGCGCTGTTCCTGCGCCGCTTCGCCGAGGCGTCACGCTATATCCATTTCGACATCTACGCCTGGAGCGCGACCGACGCGCCGGGGCGGACCAAGGGCGGCTTTTCTCAAGGCGCGCGCGCGGTGCTGGAGGCGCTGCCGGCGCTGCTGAAGCTATGAGCGACCGGCGCCGCCTGCGCTTCAATGGGCGCGTCGCCCATGACAGCCTGCGCGGGCAGGTTGACGCCGCGCGCTTCACCCAAGGCGATCCCTGCGCCGTCGCCACCCCGCGCGCGACGATCTTTGCCAGCGTCGAGGGCGGCGCACGCGACCGCGAACTGGTGCTGGGCGAAGGGTTCACCGTGCTCGACTGGTGCGGACCGATGGCCTTCGGCTTTGCCGCCCGCGACGGCCATGTCGGCTGGGTCGAGGCCGCCGCGCTCTGGCCCGACGCGCCGGCGCCGACCCACCGGGTCTGCGCGCGCCACAGCTATGCCAAGACGCAGCCCGAACTGAAAACGCGGGACGAGGCGATCTGGCTGTCCCACGGCGCACGGGTCACGGTGACCGAGGAACGCGGGCGATGGTCCGGCATCGCCACGCCGGGCCGCAATGGCCCTGGCGTGCTCTGGCTGCCCTCTGCGCATCTGGCCCCGATCGACAGCACCGAGACCGACCCGGTGGCAGTCGCCACGCTCTACCTCGGCACACCCTATCTGTGGGGCGGCAATTCGTCGTTCGGCATCGACTGTTCCGGTTTGGTGCAGGCCGCGCTGCTGGCCTGCGGCCGCACCTGCCCCGGTGACAGCGACCAGCAGAAAGCCGAACTTGGGCACACCCTGCCCGAGGGTAGCCCGGCGCATCGGGGCGATCTGTTGTTCTGGCCCGGGCATGTGGCGCTGGTGGCGGACGGCGAAACCCTGCTCCACGCCAACGCCCATCACATGGCGGTGGCGCAGGAGCCGATCACGGCGACAATCAATCGGATCGCGGCACAGGGCGACGGGCCGGTGACGGCGCACAAACGGCTTTAGGCGCGCACCCCGACGGTCAGATCACTTCACCGCGCGGATCAGCTTGCGCTCCAACACGCGCAACACCGCTTTCAGGTCACCCCCGCGTTTGAGGATCTGCCCGTCCATCGCGACCACGGCATATTGCCCCTGCCGGTCGCGCAGCTTGGGGCGCTTTTCGATCCGGTACAGCGGATGTTCGGCGGTGCGCCGGAACACCGAAAACACCGCCAGATCGCGCAGGTTGGAAATGCCGTAATCGCGCCACTCTCCCGCCGCGACCATACGGCCGTAAAGCGACAGGATGACGGACAATTCCCGGCGGTCAAACGCGACCTGATCCGAGACGGGACGAGAGGCATCGCCGCTGGGTGTCTGGATGTTCATAGGGCAAGAGTTGCGCTTTCCCGTCTGCAAATCAAGCCTCTGACGACTCCTGCCCGCCGCAAACGCGATCCACGCCCCCCTTTGGACAGAAAACGGGACGCCGCGCGCGCCCCTTCTTCTTTGCAAAAATACTCAAATCCCAGCGCGGCGACCGGGCACGCCAATGGCAGGATCACGCCGAAAGCGCGTTGAAAACCGACCCATTTTAGCGCAGGGTCCGGCAAAACTGTCAGAAGGATGTTTTCAATGCGTACCCGCGCCGCTGTCGCCCTGGAACCCGGTAAACCGCTTGAGATCATGGAGGTGAACCTTGATGGCCCCAAGGCGGGCGAGGTTCTGGTGGAAATCAAGGCCACCGGCCTGTGTCACACCGATGAATTCACCCGCTCTGGCGCCGACCCCGAGGGGATCTTTCCCGCCATCCTCGGCCATGAAGGCGCAGGGATCGTGCTGGAAATCGGCGAAGGCGTGACCACGCTCAAACCCGGCGATCACGTGATCCCGCTTTACACGCCGGAATGCCGCGAATGCCATGCCTGCCTGTCGGGCAAGACCAACCTGTGCACCGCGATCCGCAATACCCAGGGCCAAGGGCTGATGCCCGACGGCACCACCCGGTTCTCGATGCTCGATGGCACGCCGATCTATCACTACATGGGCTGCTCGACCTTCGCCAATCACACGGTGATGCCCGAGATTGCACTGGCCAAGGTCCGCGACGACGCGCCGTTCGACAAGATCTGTTATATCGGCTGCGGCGTCACCACCGGCATCGGCGCGGTGATCAACACCGCCGGGGTCGAGATCGGCTCGACCGCCGCCGTGTTCGGTCTTGGCGGTATCGGGCTCAACGTGATCCAGGGGCTGCGCATGGCCGGGGCCGACATGATCATCGGCGTCGATCTGAACGACGACAAGGCGGTGATGGCGAAGAAATTCGGCATGACCCATTTCGTCAACCCGTCGAAACTGCCCGAAGGCCAGTCGGTGACACAGGCGATCATCGAGCTGACCAAAACCGAGAAAGACCAGTTCGGCGGCGTCGATTACTCCTTTGACGCCACTGGCAACGTGCAGGTGATGCGCGATGCGCTGGAATGTTCGCACCGCGGCTGGGGCGTGTCCGTCGTCATCGGCGTGGCGCCCTCGGGGGCCGAGATTTCCACCCGTCCGTTCCAGCTGGTCACCGGCCGGGTCTGGAAAGGCACCGCATTTGGCGGCGCCAAGGGACGCACGGATGTGCCGAAATTCGTCGATTGGTACATGAACGGCAAGATCGAGATTGACCCGATGATCACCCACAAGCTGACGCTGGAGCAGATCAACCACGGGTTTGACCTGATGCACGAAGGCAAGTCGATCCGCGCCGTGATCGAATACTGATAAGCGGCTGCGCCGGTCTCCGGATCGGCGCCCGCAAGGAGATCAAACGATGAATGACGTGACGATCCGCCCCGCGACCCGGACCGACGATGATACGGTCTGGGCGATGCTGGAGCCGGTGATCCGCAACGGCGACACCTATGCCCTGCCGCGCGATATGACGCGCGAGGCGGCGCTGGCCTATTGGTTCGCCCCCGCCAATGCCGTTCTGCTGGCCGAAAGCGCAGGCGCCGTGCTGGGCACCTATTACCTGAGGTCCAACGCCATGGGCGGCGGCGATCACGTCTGCAACTGCGGCTATGTCACCGCTCCCACGGCCCAAGGCAAAGGCATCGCCCGCGCCATGCTGGCGGACTCGCTGGAGCGCGCCCGCGCGGCGGGCTATCGTGCCATGCAATACAATTTCGTGATTTCGACCAACACCCGCGCCATCGACATCTGGACGCGCGCCGGGTTCAAAGTGGTGGGACGCCTCCCCGCTGCCTATCGCCACCCGACCCAGGGCGATGTCGACGCGCTGGTGATGTTTCGCCAGCTCTGAGTCCTTGCGCCCACCTGCCAGATCGTACAGTTTCGACCCCAAAATGGAGGGTTCCCACCCATGCCCCATATCCCGCACACCCCACTGCTTGCCGTTCTGATCGACGCCGACAACATCTCGGCCAAATACGCCGAAGCCATTTTCGAAGAGATCGCCTCGTTTGGCGAGGCCAGCATCCGACGCATCTATGGCGATTTCTCCGGCGGCGCACCGCAGGGCTGGAGCAAGGACAGGCTGGCGTCGATGGCGATCGTCCCGCACCAGCAATTTGCCAATACCACCGGCAAGAATGCCAGCGACATCGCGCTTGTCATCGACGCGATGGATATCCTGCATTCCGGGCGCTTTGACGGCTTTGTGCTGATCTCGTCGGACAGCGATTTCACCCGGCTGGCCAGCCGCATTCGCGAACAGGGGCTGGATGTCTATGGCATGGGGATGCGCAAGACGCCGGCGGCCTTCGTCAAGGCGTGCAAGCGATTCATCTATGTTGAAAACCTGATGGCCGAACCGGCCAAAGTGAAGCCGAAACCGACCCGACCCGCCGACACCAGACCCGTTCCCGAGGTCCATGTCAGCAGCGAAGCCCCGGCCGAACTGGAAGATCCCACCAAGCTGGTGGTGCGCGCGATGGATGCCATCGACCAGGAGGACGAGTGGTTTTCGCTGGGACAGATCGGGCAGTTCATCGCCGCCGCCAACCCGGATTTCGACACCCGCAGCTATGGCAAGAAAAAGCTGAGCGATCTGGTCAAAGAGCTCAAACGCTTTGAAACCAAGGTCGGCGACGGCAATCAGCTGTTGGTGCGGCGGATCGACTGATCCGCCCGGTCCGGTTGCAACGGCGGTGCGGGATCAGGCGCCTTGCAGACACCTTGTGACTTGAGTAATTAGAACGAGTCTAAAGTGGGGTAGGGCCATGCAGTTTTTCTCGCGCAAGCGTTTCCGCGACCTGAGCGAACAGCAAATCCTCGCGCTGGCGATCTCGTCAGAAGAGGACGACGCGCGCATCTATCGCGGCTATGCTGAACGGCTGCGTGGCGAATACCCGGCCACCGCCAAGATGTTCGACGGGATGGCCACGGAAGAGGATGAACACCGTCGCCGGTTGATCGCCGCCCATTCCGAGCGGTTTGGCGACACCATCCCGCTGCTCCGGCGTGAACATGTGGCCGGCTATTACAATCGCCGCCCGGTCTGGCTGGTGGAAAACCTCGGGATCGAGCGGATCCGCGAAGAGGCCGTCGCGATGGAGCGGGAAGCCGAACGCTTTTATGCAAATGCCGCAGCCAAATGCACCGACGCCTCGACCCGCGCCCTGCTGGGAGATCTGGCCGCCGCCGAGGCCAAGCATGAATCCCTGGCCGGGAACCTCGCTGACGAGCATCTAGATGATGAAAGCCGCCACGACGAAAACCTCGCATCCCACCGCCAGTTCGTTCTGACCTGGGTGCAGCCCGGGCTGGCCGGGCTGATGGACGGGTCGGTTTCGACTCTGGCGCCGATCTTTGCCACCGCCTTTGCCACCCAGGACACGATGACCACCTTTCTCGTCGGGCTGGCGGCCTCGGTCGGGGCGGGCATCTCGATGGGCTTTACCGAGGCGGCCTCGGATGACGGGCAGCTTTCGGGGCGCGGCTCGCCGTTCAAGCGCGGGCTGGCCTCGGGGGTGATGACCACCCTCGGCGGGCTGGGCCATGCGCTGCCCTATCTGATCCCGGATTTCTGGACCGCGACTTCGATCGCCTGGGTCATCGTGTTCTTTGAACTTTGGGCGATCGCCTGGATTCAAAAGAAATTCATGGACACCCCGTTCCTGCGCGCCGCCTTTCAGGTCGTCTTTGGTGGCGCTCTGGTGCTGGCGGCAGGCATTCTCATCGGCAGCGGCTAGGGGGCCCTTGCGGCCCCAGTCCGCAGCCGCTACCGATTGATCCATGCTCGAGATCTTTCTGAGAACCCTGCCCTTTTTCGCGATCATCGGCCTTGGATACTGGGCCGGTCGCAGCCGGTTCTTCAGCGCCGAGGCGACCGCCTACCTCACCAAGTTCGTGTTCTTTTTCGCGCTGTCGGCGATGCTTTTCCGTTTTGCCGCCAACCTGTCGCTGGCCGAGGTGTTCAATGGCCGACTGGTGGCGGGATACCTTCTGGGCACCACCTCGATCTATCTGCTGGCCACCGGGGTGGCGGCGCTGCGCGGGCTCGATATCCCCACCGCCGCGATCGAGGCACAATGCGCGGTAATCGGCAACACCGGCTTTCTCGGGCTGCCAATGCTGGTCATTCTGTTCGGCGAGCGGGCTGTCGGCCCGATGATGCTGGTGCTGGCCACCGATCTGGTGGTGTTCTCGTCGCTGGTGGTGATGCTGATCAATGGCGGCCGCGACGGGCGGCTGAAACTCGCCACGCTGCGCGCCATGGGGCTGGGGCTGGTCCGCAATCCGATGATCGTCTCGATCGTGCTGGGGCTGGGCTGGTCGGCGCTGGCGCTTCCGGTTCCCGGGCCGATGAACGATTTCCTGACCATCCTCGGCGGGGCCGCCACCCCCGGCGCGCTGTTTGCGATCGGCGCCTCGCTGACGGTCAAATCGACCGAGCGTATGCAGATCGCAGGCTGGCTGTCGTTTTGCAAGCTGGTGCTGCATCCCGCCGCCGTCGCGGTCGGGGTGCTGCTGCTGTTTCCGCTCGACGCTTTTTCGGCAACGGTGGTGATTGCCGCCGCCTCGCTGCCGGTGGCGGGCAATGTCTATATGCTGGCGCAGCACTATGGCGTCGCGCCGCAACGGGCCTCGGCCGCGATCCTGCTCTCGACCGCGGCCAGCATCGTGACCGTGCCGCTGGTGATCGCATGGGTCACCGGGGCGTAAAAGCCTCTGCACGCGCCCCCCTCGCGGCCGAAATGCACACCCAGAGTGTTTGCGGGTCACCAGCGCTTCCTTTCACCAGAAATATCCCCGCCGGAGGCTCCGGCCCTTTACGCAAAGCCGCCGGCCCGATAGCCAGAGCGAAACCGTTCTGCCAAACCGATATGGGAGTTTACGATCATGGAAACCCTGTCCGAAAACATCGCCTTCGGCGGCGTGCAAGGTGTCTACAGACACAAATCAAAGGTCTGCGCCTGCGATATGACCTTTGGGCTGTTCCTGCCGGAAGAGGCCCGCGACGGCCCGGTGCCCGTGCTGTGGTATCTCTCGGGGCTGACCTGCACCCATGAAAACGCCATGACAAAGGCCGGGGCACAGGCCTGGGCGGCGGAACAGGGCATCGCACTGGTGTTTCCCGACACCAGCCCGCGCGGCGCGGGTGTGGCGGACGATGACGCCTATGATCTGGGCCAGGGCGCGGGGTTTTACGTCAATGCCACGCAAGACCCTTGGGCGCCGCATTTCCGCATGTGGGATTATATCGCCGAAGAGCTGCCACAGGTGATCGGCGCGGAGTTCGCCATCGATCCGGAGCGGCAGGCAATCACCGGCCATTCCATGGGCGGGCACGGTGCGCTGACGCTGGCGATGTCCCTGCCGGGCCGCTTTCGCTCGGTCTCGGCTTTTGCGCCGATCGCCAACCCGAGCGCAAGCAGTTGGGGCCGCAAACAGCTGAGTGCCTATCTAGGCGCGGACGAGACCACATGGGCGCGCCATGACGCCAGCGTGATGATGCGCGAGGTGGGCTTTGACGGGCCGGTGCTGATCGATCAGGGCAGCAATGACCAGTTCCTTGACCTGCTCAAGCCCGAGGCACTGGCCGGGGCCCTTGCCGCGCGCCGACAAGAGGCCAGCTTCCGGATGCAGAAAGGCTATGATCACAGCTATTTCTTCGTCTCGACCTTCATCGAGGATCACGTCGCCTTCCATGCCGACGCGCTCTGGCGCTAGGGCGATGGGCGCGCTGTACATCGACGCCGACGCCTGCCCGGTCAAGGCCGAGGCCGAGCGCGTGGCGACCCGGCACAAGATCACGATGTTCGTGGTCTCCAACGGCGGGCTGCGCCCGTCGCAAAACCCGCTGGTCGAGAACGTGATCGTCGCCGAAGGGGCCGATGAGGCGGACAAATGGATCGCTGATCGCTGTGGCCCCGGCGACGTGGTGGTGACTGCAGATATCCCGCTTGCGGCGAAATGCGTCGCCGCTGGCGCCCGGGTGCTGCGCCACAATGGCGAGGCGTTTACCGAGGCCAATATCGGCCAGCAACTGGCCATGCGCGATCTGATGGCGGATCTGCGCGCCGCCAACCCGCTGGGCGCCGGCGGCAGCGGACGCGGCTTTACAAAGGCCGACCGCTCCCGTTTTCTGGAGGCGCTGGAACGGGAAATCCGCGCCGCGACCCGTGCAGGGTGAGCGCCGGGTCTCCTGAAAGAAAATGAACGAATGAACCCGAAATTCTCGGGCCAAGAGGAACAGAGCATGCAACCACAGGCCGTGATCTTTGACATCGGCAACGTGCTGATCGAATGGCAACCGGAACGGTTCTTTGATCGCGAAATCGGCGAGGCGCGCCGCCGCGCCCTGTTCGCCGCCGTGGACCTGCATGCGATGAACGACGCAGTGGATCGCGGCGGCAATTTCACCGAGGTCGTCTTTGCCACTGCCGAACAATACCCGGACTGGCACGATGAAATACACATGTGGCATGATCGTTGGATCGAAATGGCCGCTCCCGAAATCCCGCACTCCATCCGGCTGCTGCGGGCGCTGCGGGCCAAGGGCACCCCGGTCTTTGCGCTGACCAATTTCGGAGTGCAGACCTTTGACGACATCGCCGCGCCGCATTACCCGTTCCTGTCCGAGTTTGACCGCACTTATGTTTCGGGGCACATGAAGACGATCAAGCCCGAGCCCGAGATCTATGCCATGCTCGAGGCCGATTGCGGCATCGCGCCAGAGGCGCTGATCTTTACCGACGACCGGCAGGACAATATCGACATGGCCACCCAGCGCGGCTGGCAGACCCATCTGTTCACCGGACCGCAGGGCTGGGCCGACCGGCTGGTCGGGGCCGGATTGCTCACCGAGGAGGACGCGCAATGAGCACCACAATCCCGATCATCCCGTTTGACGCAGGCGAAAAGCTGCTTGACTGGATCGAGCTGACCGAGGCGCTGGCCGATGGCCACAAGCTGCCCAAGGCCGAAATCGCCGATACCTTTCTTTATCGCGATCCCGATACGCTGCTGAACCGTGCGGCCTGGATCGACGGGCTGGGCAGCGCGGTGAAAACCGCCACGATCTATCCGCGCAACCCCGAACACGGGGCGCCGATGGTCAACGGGGCCGTCACCCTGTTTTCCGATCTTGATGGCGCGCTTGAGGCGCTGGTGGATTTCCACCTTGTCACCAAATGGAAAACCGCCGGCGACAGCCTGCTGGCCGCCCGCCGTCTGGCCCGCCCCGATAGCGAACAGATCGTCATCGCCGGGGCCGGCACCGTCGGTCGGTCGCTGTGTGAAGCCTTTGCCGTGGCCTTTCCCAAGGCCCGCATCGCGCTGTGGAATCGCACCACCGCCAAGGCCGAGGCACTGGCGCGCGAGATCGGCACGGTCAATGTCGCCGCCGATCTGGAAACAGCGGTGCGCGGCGCCGATATCGTGGTCTCTGCGACCATGTCCTCGGACCCGGTGATCCGGGGCGACTGGCTGCACCCGGGCCAGCACCTGAACCTGATCGGGGCCTATCGCCCGGATATGCGGGAGGCCGACGACACCGCGCTGACCCGGTCGAAAATCTATGTCGACAGCCGCGACACCACCATCGGCCATATCGGCGAGATTCAAATCCCGCTGGAACGCGGTGTGATCAGCGAGGCCGATATCCTTGCCGATTTCTATGACCTCGACGCCTTCACCCCCGGCAGCGCGGAGGAGATCACGCTGTTCAAGAATGGCGGCGGCGCGCATCTGGACCTGATGACCAGCCGCTATATCCTTGATCGCTGGGCGGCGGCGCAATAGCCGGACGGCCCGTAGGGCGGGCTTCGGCCCGCCCGCGCCTCACGCCGCCACGCGCAAACCCAGCGGACGTTCGCGCACCGGCAGATGGACAATCGCGCTGAAGGCCCCGACGCCGACCCCGATCCACCACACGAAGGTATAGTTGCCAAAGGCGTCATACATCCGCCCGCCCAGCCAGACGCCCAGAAAACTGCCCAATTGGTGGCTGAAGAACACGATGCCATAGAGCGTACCCATGTAGCGCAGCCCATAGATCTGCGCGACCAACCCGCTGGTCAATGGCACGGTCGCCAGCCACAGCGCCCCCATCAGGACCGAAAAGATCAGCACCGAGGCCGGTGTGATCGGCGCCATGATAAAAGTCGCGGCGATCACCGTGCGCCCGGCATAGATCCCCGCCAGCAAATATTTCTTTGAGAAATACTTGCCCGCCCAGCCCGCCATCAGCGTGCCCCCGACATTCGCCGCCCCGATCAGCGAAATCGCCACCGCCCCCAGCGTCGAGGTCGAGGTGATGCCAATCCCGTGCAGCAAGCCACCGGGCTGGATCGGCCCGCACAGCTCGGTCACGAAGGCGGGAAAATGCGCGGTGATGAAGCCAAGCTGATAGCCGCAGCTGAAAAAGCCCAGAAAGATCAACGTGAAAGAGGGGTCGCGCAGGGCCTTGCCCAGAATCGCGCCCATCGTCTCCCCTGGCTGTTGCTGGCCCGAGGGCTGCGACACGCGCAGCATCGGCAAGGTCAGCACCAGCGAAAGGATCGCGACAGCAAAGACCACAAAGGTGCTCTGCCAGCTCATAACGCCCATCAGCCATTCGGCCACCGGCGCCCCGATCATCTGGCCGACGCTGCCCGCGGCGGTGGCGATCGCCATCGCCATCGAGCGGTTTTCGTCCGAGGCCGCGCGCCCCACCACAGCCAGGATCACGCCAAAGCCGGTGCCCGCAATGCCGAACCCCACCAGCCAGGCATAGAGCTGATGCTCGAGCGGCGTGGTGGAGCTGGCGGTCAGCACCATGCCCGCCGCATAGACGAGCGCGCCGAGAAAGATCGCCTTGCGGTCGCCAATCTTCTCGGCGATGGCGCCAAAGATCGGCTGCCCTATGCCCCAGGCCAGGTTCTGCAGCGCAATCGCCAGCGAAAACTCGGAGCGTGCCCAACCGAATTCTGCGGCCACCGGGATCTGGAACACCCCGAAAGAGGCGCGCACGGCGAAACTGACGGTGATGATGATACAGCTCACCACCAGAACCGGGGTCAGGCTGTCGGAACGACGGGTCATCGGCATCTCTCCCTCTGCGCGATCCGGGCAGATTAAGGGCGAGTGGTGAAAGCGCAACCGGGGAAACGGGCGATTCCGGGTCAGAAATGCTGATATATCTGCCAGCGCTGGGGGCCACCGACGCGCGGGCACTTTTCAACCCCATCGCCGCGCGCTATGGCTGCGCCCATGTCCGATATCCTTGCCCTTTATACTGACCGGATCGCCACCGGCGCGCTGCACCACGACAGCGCGCAAGAGGCCGTCTTGCCCGAATTCGAACGCATCCGCGCAGAACTCGCCAAACCTGCCAAACGGGGGCTGTTCCGCAAACCGCCGCCGCCGCCCAAGGGGCTGTATCTTTGGGGCGGGGTCGGGCGCGGAAAATCCATGTTGATGGATCTCTTTGTCGACTCGCTGGGCGACATCCCGGTCCGCCGGGTGCATTTCCACGCCTTCATGCAGGAAATCCACACGGCCATGCACGCCGCGCGCAAACAGGGCATCGAAGATGCGCTCGCCCCGGCGGCGCAGGCGGTGATCGACAGCGTCCGGGTTCTGGCCTTTGACGAGATGCAGATCACCGACATCACCGACGCCATGATCGTCGGGCGCCTGTTCGAGGCGCTGTTCAATGCCGGTGTGGTCATCGTCACCACCTCGAACCGGGTGCCGGACGATCTGTATGAAAACGGGTTGAATCGGCAACTTTTCCTGCCTTTCATCGCCCAGATCAAACAGCAGATGGTGGTGCATGAACTGGTCAGCCCCAAGGATTACCGACAAAACCGGCTAGAGGGGGCACAGGTCTATTTCACCCCCAATGGACCCGAGGCGCATCGCGCCATCGACGCGATCTGGCACGAGCTGTCCGGCGGCCCCGGCACCGAACTGGTGCTGGAGGTCAAAGGCCGCCGCGTGGTGTTGCCACAGTACCGCAACGGGGTGGCGCGGGCGCATTTCTATGACCTGTGCGGCCATTTCCTTGGCCCCGCCGATTATCTGGCCATTGCCCAAGCGGTGAAACTGCTGATCCTCGAGGACATCCCGCGCCTGTCGCGCAGCAATTTCAACGAGGCAAAACGCTTCGTCACCCTGATCGACTCGCTTTACGAGGCGCAGGTGCGGCTGGTCTGTTCAGCCGCCGCCGAACCCGAGATGCTTTATGTCGAGGGCGAGGGCGTCTTTGAGTTTGAACGCACCGCCAGCCGGTTGCGCGAAATGCAGGACAAGGATTGGGGCCAGGACGCGGGCTGATCCCCGATCGCGTGCCCACTTTTTCTGGCCGGCAATACTCTCACCGAAGGCATCGCTGCCCCGCCGCGCTTTGGGCCGCGAACTGGACGCGCCCCACAGGGGCGCGGCCTCCGGCGGGGATATTTGCAGTGAAAGGAAAAGCCGGGAGTTACCCGTTTTCGCGCAGCACGCCGCCAGCAAGGTAGAGCGAGCCGCAGATCAGGATGCGGGCGCGCGGGTCGGTGCGTGCGATCTTTTCCACCGCCGCCTGAACTCTGTCAGCGGTTTCGGCCCGCATCCCCACCGCCCGCGCCGATGTCGCGGTGTCTTCGGCGCTGAGCGTATTGGCCTCGCCGGGGATCGACACGGCGGTAAGGGTCTCGGCCTGTGCTGCCAGCGGGCGCAGATAGCCGGTCACATCCTTGGTGTTGAGCATGCCGCAGATCAAATGCGTCGCGCGCCTTGGCAGGCTGGCCAGATGGGCGCCCAGCGCCAGACCTGCCGCCGGATTATGCCCGCCATCAAGCCAAAGCTCGGCCTGCGGCGCGGCCTCAACCAGCGGGCCGGTTTTCAGCCGCTGCATCCGGGCTGGCCAATAGGCCTGTGTCACGGCGGCCTCGCAGGCCTCTTCGCCCAGCCGCAGATGGCGCAGCGCGGCCAGTGCGGCACCGGCGTTCTGGATCTGGTGTGCGCCGGGCAGGTTGGGCAACGGCAGATCCAGCAGCCCGCGCTCGTCCTGATAGACCATGCGCCCGCGCTCCTCGGACACATGCCAGTGTTGGCCATGTGCGATCAGCGGCGCGCCAAGGCGGTCGGCCTGCGCCTCGATCACCTCGAGCGCCTCGTCGGGTTGCGGCCCCACCACGCAGGGCACTCCGCGCTTGAGGATTCCCGCCTTTTCAAAGGCGATCTTGGCCAGCGTGTCGCCCAGGAACTGCTCGTGGTCGATCGAGATCGGCGTGAGGATGGTAAGCGCAGGTCTGTCGATCACATTGGTGGCGTCCAGCCGTCCGCCCAGCCCCACCTCAAGCAGGGTGTAATCGGCGGGCGTGCGTGCAAAGGCAAGGAATGCGGCGCAGGTGGTGATCTCGAAATAGGTGATGCTCTCGCCAAGGCTGGCGGAATAACATTCATCCAGAACCGCGCTCAGATCGGGTTCCGAGATTAGCTCTCCGGCGACGCGAATACGCTCGTGAAACCGCGCCAGATGCGGCGAAGTATAGGCATGCGCCGTCAGCCCAGCACCTTGCAGCCCGGCCCGGATCATCGCCTGGGTCGAGCCCTTGCCGTTGGTGCCGGCAATATGGATGACCGGCGGCAACGCCTTTTGCGGATCGCCCAGCTTGGCCAAAAGTCGCCAGACCCGATCAAGCGTCAGGTCGATGATCTTGGGGTGCAGCGACATCATCCGCTCAAGCAGGATGTCAGACGTCTGGGCAGTCACCATTGACCTCGCAAGGTGAAGGAGGGGGCGGAGGGCCCCGTTATTTCTGGGTCGGTTTCGGCGTGTCTTGGGCGGGGGCCACCGGGGCGGTCACGGCAACGCTCTGCTCGGTCGGTTCCGGCGGCGGCAGGTCGCCCCGAATCGCAGGCGGCAGGCCCAGCAACATGCGGGTGATGGTGATCAGCTCGTCGCGCATCTCGGTGCGCTTGGTCACCCGGTCCAACATGCCGTGATCCAGCAGGTATTCGGCGCGCTGGAACCCTTCGGGCAGTTTCTCGCGGATGGTCTGTTCGATCACACGCGGCCCGGCGAAACAGATCAATGCGTTCGGCTCGGCGATATGGACATCGCCCAGCATGGCGTAAGAGGCGGTGACACCGCCGGTCGTGGGGTGGGTCAATACCACAATATAGGGCAGCCCGGCCTCTTTCAGCATTTGCACCGCCACCGTGGTGCGCGGCATCTGCATCAGCGCCAAAATCCCTTCCTGCATCCGCGCGCCACCGGCGGAGGAGAACAGGATCAGCGGGCGTTTCAGCTTTACCGCCTGTTCGGCGGCGGCAACGATGGCGTTGCCCACATACATCCCCATGGAGCCACCCATGAAGGCGAAATCCTGTGCCGCCGCGACGATCGGGGTGCGGCCCATATCGCCGGTGACGACCAGCATGGCCTCTTTCTCGCCGGTCTTCTTCTGCGCCGCGCGCATCCGGTCCGGGTATTTCTTCTGATCGCGGAAATGCAGCGGGTCGGCCACCGGGTCCGGCACCGCGACCTCGGTATAGACACCGCCATCGAACAGCGCGTCGAAGCGCGCGCGGGGGGTAATCGCCATGTGATGTCCGCAATTGGTGCAGACATTCAAATTATCGCTCAACTCGCGGTGAAACAGCATGGTGCCGCATTCATCGCATTTCTGCCAGAGATTCTCAGGCGTCTCCCGACGCGAGAAGATCGAGTTGATCCGGGGGCGGACGTAGTTGGTGATCCAGTTCATATCGGGGCCTCTCGCAGGAGCATGCACGCTGCGTCAAATAAGCGCCAGCGCCACCAATTGCAATCAACGCCTGATGGCGATGCGCGCCACCAGCCAAGTCAGCACCATCAGCGCGAAATCCACCGCCAGCCAGGCCCGCATCGGCCCGGTATCGGAGGCCGAGAACGGCAGGATATAGAGCGCGAGTCCATTCAGGCTTTCGGGTGTGGCAAAGATCAGCAGGGCCGTGATATTATTGAAGAAATGCACCGCGATCGCCGGGCCCAGCGTGCCGGCGCGCGCGGTCAGGTCGGCCATCAAGATCCCGAAACACCCGGCCCAGATCGCGATCAGACCCGCATTGGCCCCGGCCTCGGAGGGCACGAAGTGACCCAGCGCGAACAGGGTCGACGGGAGAATCAGCCAGACCGCCGGGTGTGAAAACCGTGCCGCCAGCGCCTGTTGCAGATAGCCGCGAAACAGGATTTCTTCGGCGCTGGTCTGGATAAGGATCGCGATCAGCGCCAAAGGCAGCAGCACAAGCCAGCGCCCCAGCGCCAGATTGGGCAGCAAGGGCGCCCCCATATCGTAGGGCGGCAGGATCAGCAGCACGATCCCGAACAGCCCCAACAGCCGCAGCACCCGCCAAAACTGGACGACGGCCATGCCCGGCGGCCCGATGACCCCCAATGGCGCCCGGCGCTGCACCAAATGCGCGGCGGTGAACACCGCGACGATGACAAAGGCGAAACTGCCCAGCAGGATCAGCATCGGACCGGGGCGATGCCCGGTCAGCAGATCGCCGGCCCAGCCAATCGGTGCGGTGGCATAAACCACCGTTTGCAACACCGTGTTGAGGCCAAAGATGATCAGCGCGATCAGCCCCAGACCGGCCAGCAGCCGCCACACCGCCGCCCCCCGCCGGGCCGGGGCAACAAGGGTTTCATGGGCACGATAGGGCTGATCAGTCATCAAAATACTCGTTCAGCGTTTCCGCAGAGATTGGAACGTCTCGTGTGCCAGCGTAATCTGCAAGGTTGATCTGCGCCGCCTGCAGCATCTCGGTTGCGCCCGACAGATGCGCCGCCACCGCCTCCAGCAGCGCCAGCGCGACAGACGCATCATTTTCGATCACGGCGCGGAACTCTTCGGCCCCGATCCGCAGGAAGCGCGTTGGCTCCACCGCCACAAGGTCAAGAAAGCGCTTGTCGCGGGTAATCACCGCCAGATCCCCGATCAACCGCCCCGGCCGCACGTAAGAAACCGGCGGGCGCGTGGGATCGCGGCCGGGCCAACGCAGCTCGGCCTGACCTTCAAGGCACAGATAGACCGCATCCGCCGGCTGCTCATGCGAAAACACCACCTGATCCGGCGCCACCACGAACCATTGGGCGGAATAGGCCAACAGCCGCCGGTTGCGCAGGCTCAGCCGCCCGAACAGGTCATTGTCCGACAGGATCGCCAGCTTGCGACCCAGATCATCTGTGGCGCCCTCCCCCTCGGCCGGGGTGGGCAGTTCGGCTCCGTCGTTGATCCGGCCATTTCGGATCTCGATATACATGTCATAGGCGTCCGGGTTGTCGAACCGGTCCTCCAGAAAGATCATGATCGAGTTCGGCAACAGCTCGCGCAGGCGTTCCCGGGTGTGCAACCGGCTTTCAGCATCGTGACTTGCCAGCACGTTGTCCATGATCAGAATATCAGGCCGCTTTATGGCCGCCCGACTGAAGGCGGCCCGTTCCTGAAACACCGTGGGCAGGTTGGCCCCACCGAGACCGGCGCGCAGATCATACAGGATCGCCGCCGCGCGGTGGCGCAGGCCGTGGGCTTGCAAAACCTCTGCGACCACATCTTCGATTTCGTCGGTCTTGGCACCGCCCGCCATCAACGACACCCGGCCATAGATCGCATTTTCCATCACCGTCAGGCGGGGCACATAGATGTCAGGACCAATCGGCAGGAACATGTCATCCAGAAGTTTGCGCAACTCGGCCCCCCGATGGCGGCGAATCGCCAGGATCTTGTCCTTGTACTTTTGCGGAAAGTCGGGGCCGATCTGTTCCGCCGTCAACATGAAGGGCACGATCAGCAGCATCGCATGATCCTCGGGCGACAGCCGCTCCAGCCCCCGGCGCAGGGCCCGCGCGGCAATGTCCGAGACGCGGCGATAAAGATCCTCGTCAATTCCAAGGCGCAAAAACAGCGGGTGCTGGGTGCCATCCTTGCCAAACGTCCGGTTGAGCGTGTCGATCACCCCCATCGAAACCGCGATCGCCTCATCCGCCAACCCTTGTTCCTGCAACATGCTCAGGAAGCGTTTCTCATGCGCCAGTGCCACCGGCGACACCTCGCGCAGCGGCGTCGCAAAAAGCAGGTTCCCCGCCAGCGGCAGCGCCGGGTTGAACCGCTCGGGATCAAAGGTACGGACCGCGTCGTCCAACCCTTTCGCGCGCAGCTTCTTGCAGATCTCAGGGCGCAGCGCGACGATCTCGCGCGCCAGCGTCGGGTGCTGCACCGGATCGAAATGCGACCGCAACGTGCGGCGGAACATCATTTCGTCGATCCCCATCGCCTCGACCAGCGTGAACCACCAGTCGCGCACCTCGGCCCCGTCGGTGAGCCCGGCAATCTCGGGGTCGATCCAGTTGGCCTGACTTGGATCCTGGCTGTTCCCGGCGCGCTCTGCTTCGATCATGTTGCGGTCCTGCGAGGTGGCGAGGCAATCCTCCTTCGACGGCCGCACCTTGAGCGGCATCAGCAGATTGTCCCCCAACGTGCCGTCAAACAGATAGGGCCGCGAATTGGCATAGCCGATCCGCGCCGCGATCACCGCCTGATGCAGCATGCTCAGGGGGTGGCCCGACACGATCACCTCGCCCTGCACGGGCAGGGTTTCGCGCACCAGCAATTCGGCCAGTGCGGTGCGCTCAAGCGGCTTGTCGCTGCGGATCGCGACGCGGGCGCGCGGCGGGATCTCAAGGCTGATATCGTCCAGAATGGTGTTGCCGTCCTGATCGCGCACGGTCACGTCGCGCAGCTCTATCTTGCCGTAAAGATGCGGTATGCTCGTCGGCTCGCCCTCGAACAGCTCCTCGGGGATCATGTTCTTTGGCGCGAACCGGTCGGTCACCACATCCCAGCGCAGCGACATGTCCTGAACCTGGTTGTAATAGGTCAACAGTTCCTTCCACGGGCTCGACAGATCCTTGTAGGCCGACAGCGCCGCCACCAGCGCCCCGACCGTGATGTCGCCCCGGATCGCCAGATACCCCCCCACCGAATAGTACATGAACGGGGTCAGATGCCCGATCATGTTGTTCAGGAACTTCATGAAGAATTTCTTCTGATAGATCTTGAACCGGATCTCGAACAGCGAGCCCAGCCGGTCGGTGATCAGGGCCTGACGATAGCGCCAGCCGCCATTGACGCGCAGATCGCTGATGCCCGCCGCGCTTTCGCCGATCTCGGTGGCCAGATGGCGCAGCTCCTTGATGCGGTCCTTGTTCAACAGGTTGATCTGGCGCTGGATCATCGGGATCAGCCAGGCCTGCAACGGGATCAACGCCACCGAGGCCAATCCAAACCAGACGCTTTGCATGAACAGAAACGCCACGATGGTCATCATCTGGCCAAACTGGAACACCGGCTGGGCGATGGCGTCCCCCATCAACCCGCCCATCGGCTCGGCCTCCGAGGTGATCATCGACACCAACTCGCCCTGACTGGTGGTGCGGAAATAGGGTTTGGGAAAACGCAACATGCGGCTGATAAGTCGATAGCGCAGCCGGCGCAGCATACGCTCTGACAACACGCCTTTGCGGGTGTTGATATGCATTTTCAACAGCCCGCCGATCACCACGGCCGCCAGAAATCCGGCGCAAAACAGCAATAGGTATTGCACCTGGGTGAACTCAAACCCGAGGATGGCGATCCGATCACTGGTCGCGCCGATGGCGTCGTTGACGATCCGTTTGGGCACTTCGAGCGAGGCATAGAGGAACGGGAACGACACCAGCGTCAGCACCAGAAGCCAGAGCTGCTGCCGCTTGGAGTACTTCCAGATGAACGAAAACAGCGTGGGTTCCATCACCTGGCCCTTGCCCGAAAAATACGCCCCGCCGCAGAACAGGCTCCGGCACCGCGGATTTTCGAGGGTAAACATTGGCCCCCATGATTACAACCCGCACCGACCAGCCGGAGAATCGCGGCGGGCGCGACACCCTTGTTTCAAATCCGGCACGCGGCTATTGCCATGGAAACATGTATTGGAGGCCAGACATGCCCAAGCGTCCGTTTGACAAGTCCAAGCTGCCCAGCCGCCACGTCACCGAAGGACCGGAACGCGCGCCGCACCGGTCCTATTACTATGCGATGGGCATGACCGAGGCCGAGATTCACCAGCCCCTGGTCGGGGTTGCCACCTGCTGGAACGAGGCGGCGCCCTGCAACATCTCGCTAAGCCGACAGGCGCAGGCGGCCAAGGGCGGCGTAAAAGAGGCGCACGGCAGCCCGCGCGAATTCACCACCATCACCGTGACCGACGGCATCGCCATGGGGCACGAGGGCATGCGCAGTTCGCTGGCCTCACGCGAGGCGATTGCCGACACGGTCGAGCTGACCATGCGCGGCCATTGCTATGATGCGCTGGTCGGTCTGGCGGGCTGCGACAAGTCGCTGCCGGGGATGATGATGGCGATGGTGCGGCTGAACGTGCCATCCGTTTTCGTCTATGGCGGCTCGATCCTGCCGGGCAAGGCACCGAATCTGGAGGAAATCCCCGAAGATTTCCGCACCCGCGACCTAACCGTGCAGGACATGTTCGAAGCTGTGGGCCGCAACCAGAACGGCAGCCTGTCCGACAAGGCGCTCGAGATGCTCGAACGCGTCGCCTGCCCCAGTGCCGGGGCCTGCGGCGGCCAGTTCACCGCCAACACCATGGCCTGCGTCTCGGAAGCGATCGGCCTTGCGCTGATGAACTCCTCGGGCATGCCCGCCCCCTATGAGAGCCGCGACCAATATGCCGAGGCTTCTGGCCACGCGGTGATGAACCTGCTGGAAAAGAACATCCGCGCCCGTGACATCGTCACCCGTAAATCGCTGGAAAACGCCGCTCGCGTGGTGGCCTGCACCGGCGGTTCGACCAATGCCGGCCTGCACCTGCCGGCGATCGCGCATGAGGCTGGCATCGACTTTTTCCTCGAAGACGTCTGCGACATCTTCCGCGAGACCCCCTATTTCGTCGATCTGAAACCTGGCGGCCAGTATGTCGCCAAGGATCTCTATGATTCCGGCGGCATTCCGGTGGTGATGAAGGAGTTGCGCAAGGCGGGCCTGATCCACGAGGGGTGCATCACCGTCAGCGGCCGCTCTATCGGCGAAGAGCTGGCGATGATCGAACGCGAGGCCGACGGCAAGGTAATCTATCCGATCGACACCCCGCTGACCAAGACCGGCGGCGTCGTGGGGCTCAAGGGCAACCTGTCGCCCGAAGGCGCCATCGCGAAGGTCGCCGGCATGACGCCGCAAGAGCAGGTCTTTAGCGGCCCGGCCCTTGTGTTCGAATGCGAAGAAGACGCCTTTGAAGCAGTCAAGCAGCGCAGCTACAATGAGGGCGACGTGATCGTCATCCGCAACGAGGGCCCCGCAGGTGGCCCCGGCATGCGTGAGATGCTAGCCACTACCGCCGCGCTCAGCGGTCAGGGCATGGGCAAGAAGGTCGCGCTGATCACCGATGGCCGGTTCTCGGGGGCGACCCGTGGATTCTGCGTGGGCCACGTCGGCCCCGAGGCCGCATTGGGCGGGCCGATCGCGCTGCTGAAAGATGGCGACAGGATCACCATCGACGCGGTCAAGGGCGAGATCAACGTCGATCTGAGCGCCGAAGAGCTGGCCCAACGCAGGGCCGACTGGTCCGGACCGCGCGAAACCATCTATGCCTCTGGCGCGCTGTGGAAATACGCAAAGCTGGTTGGACCAACCTATCAGGGCGCAGTAACCCATCCTGGCGGCGGGGCCGAAAAACATGACTATATGGACCTGTAGGGGCCCGCTTGCGGCCCTGGGTCTTGCGCTGCTGACCGGCTGTGGCGACGGCGTATTCCCGTCCGGCGCCACGTTCGATCAAGCCACCCGCGCCGATCTTGCGGGCGGGGCGATCCACCTGCAGGCACCCTCCGGCTATTGCATCGACCGGCAAGCCCTGCACCGGGCGCCTTATGGCGATTTTGCACTGCTGGCGCGCTGCGATACGCTGGGTCTGCGCAGCTTTTTTCCCGGTCGAAATCTCGCCCTGATTACCGTAACCACGGCCCCCCAACGCACAGAGGCGCCCTCCCCCAGCCTGGCCGATCTGGAACGCTCTGCCAGCCCGGCGCGGGTAATCGAAACCGGGATGGCGGGGGATCTTCCGATGCTCCGGCTAGACCCACCCGGCGGGGTGGTGGGCGGGATCGCCCCGCAGCACTGGCGCAGCGCCTTTGCGCTGAACGGGCAGTTGGTGGCCTTGGCTCTTTATGCGCCGGAAAACGACGCGGGTCCGGTAATCGACGCGCCCGCCCTTCTGGCCGATCTGGCTGGCCGCATCCGCCGCGCCAGTGCCCGGCCCGACGAGAATGCGGCGGCGGTTGCGGCAGCAGCGCCCGAGGCCGACGCAAAGCCCAATGCGAAACCCGGTACGAAACAACCTGCGAACAGGGTGGGATTTATTTCGCCGTTCAAGGCGATTGGCGGTTTGTTTGACTGAGCGGCATTCGCTAAGCTGACCCAATCATTACATCTTCGCCCAGGGGCGAGCGAAGGAACAGGCTATGGGCAAGATACTGGATCGGCTGTTTCACGAACGCGCCTTGCGCAAGTGGCGGCGCGCGGCCGAAGCGGCCGAAGACTCCCCCCTGTCCGAGGTGCGGGTGCAACGCAATCAGGCGCGCCAGTTGCGCACCCATCTCGACAGGCTGATCCATGTGGCCGACGGACGGCTGGCGCTGCCACAGATCGGCACCTCTTTTTTCCCGCGCCCGCATGGCACCGATTGGGCTTGGCGGCCCGAGTTGTGGCGTGGCCCGCTGCCGGTGAAGGGGCTGAGTTCGGTCGCCACGAAATCCTCGCTTGGGGACGAGGTCACGCTGTTTCACGATTGCGGCGTCTCCGAACTCACCCTGCGGCAGCTGCGCAACACGCGTGAGGAAGATTTGGCCGCCTACGGCTTGCGGATGGACGTGTTCCGGTTCGACGGCTCGTTCCTGTCGCTGGTGATCGACCTGCCGGATGCCGCCGTCGAGGGGCTGACCCGCGATCATATCTTGCGGGTGGACACCATCATCGAGACCGAAAAACCGCTGGAGATCTTCGCCCGCCTGAACATCAAGCACGGACCCAATACCGAACAGATCGTGCGTGAACTGCCGCTGAACGAAGAAGAGGTGAGGGTGGAATTCGACCTTGCCTATTCCCGTCTGAATGAAAAGCGGATCGAGAAAATCTGGCTCGACCTGATCTTCGAGGCGCCCGAGATGAACCAGACGATCCTGCGCGATCTGACCTTTTCCCGCCGCCGCCGCGCCGCGCTCTAGGAGACCCCGAGATGAGCGATCTGACCCTGACCAAGATCCGCCTGCGCAACCGCCGATGGGAGGGCCGGTTGAGCGGCGCCCCGGCGGGGGGGGCCTGCCCCGAGATCAGCGTCACCTATCTTGACCAGCCCGTCGCCGGGATCGAACTGAGTGAAGGGCCAGAGCCGGGCAGTTGGGATCTTGTCGTGCCGATCCCGGACCAGGCAATCGCCGACGGTGTACATTGTTTCTTGATCCTCGACGCCGCCACCGACACCAAGCTGGGGGATTTCACCCTGATTGCGGATGCTGCGGTCTCGGACGATCTGCGTGCCGAGGTCGAGTTGCTGCGCGCCGAGCTGGATATGCTCAAACGCGCCTTCCGCCATCATTGCCTTGAAACGATGTAGGCAACCGCCCGGTTCATGGGGGCCAAAACGACAAGGGCCACGCAGATGCGTGGCCCTTTCGCGTTTGTTGGGTTGGCGTCGCTTACTCTTCGCCGCTCAGCGCAACCAGCCCCTTGAGGATATCGATGGCATAGGCGAGTTGATAATCCTCGTCCCGCAGGCGCGCGGCGGCCTCTGCCTTGGCGCGATCCTCCTTGATCTGGCGAATCTCATCCTCGGTCAGGCTGTCGTTGTTCAACCGCCCGCGCAGATCGGCCTCGGTCCGGGCACGCGGCCGCTTCGGAGCGTCCGCTTCCTCGGTCACGGGCTGACGGCGCGGCTGTTCCACGATGATGTCGGGGGACACGCCCAGCGCCTGGATCGAGCGGCCCGAAGGGGTGTAGTACCGCGCCGTGGTCAGGCGCATTGCCCCATCCCCGCGCAGTGGCATCACCGTTTGGACCGAGCCTTTGCCAAAGCTCTTGGTGCCGACAACGATCGCCCGGCGATGATCCTGCAACGCACCGGCCACAATTTCCGAAGCCGAGGCCGAGCCGCCATTGATCAGCACCACCATCGGTTTGCCCCCGGTCAGATCGCCCGGAACAGCATTGAAACGCTCACCATCCTGCGGATCGCGGCCACGGGTCGAGACGATCTCGCCCTTTTCCAGGAACGCGTCGGACACCTTGATCGCTTGCGTCAAAAGCCCGCCGGGGTTGTTGCGCAGGTCCAGCACGACGCCGTTGACCTTGTCGATGCCGCCGGCGGCCTTGACCTGTTCGGCCAGACCGGATTCCAGATTTGGCATGGTCTGATCGTTGAACGTCGTGACCCGCAGCACCACGGTTTCGCCTTCGGTCCGGGCCCGCACAGCGGTCAGCTTGATGGTGTCGCGAATGATCGACACATCGAACGGCTCGGCCTCGCCTTCGCGCACCACGGTGATCACGATCTCGCTGCCCACCGGGCCGCGCATCAGATCAACCGCGGAATCCAGCGTCAGCCCCAAGACGCTTTCACCATCCACATGGGTGATGAAATCGCCCGACTCGATCCCGGCCTCGTCGGCGGGTGTCCCGTCGATTGGCGAGACCACCTTGACGAAACCCTCTTCCTGCGTGACCTCGATGCCAAGGCCGCCGAATTCACCCCGGGTCTGCACCCGCATCGCGGCGGCATCCTCGGGCGAGAGATAGCTGGAATGCGGATCGAGCGACGACAGCATCCCGTCGATCGCGGCCTCGATCAGTTCGGACTCGTCGACCTCTTCGACATATTGCGAGCGGATCCGCTCGAAAATGTCGCCGAACAGATCAAGCTGTTCATAGAGGTTCGAGTTGCGTTCCGTTTCCTGCGCCAGCAACGGTCCGGCCACCTGAGTGGTCGCCACGATGCCTGCCAATGTACCGCCGATTGCGGCCATCACGAATTTCTTCATGCCTGATTACCCATCCTTGTCGGTTCGGAACCACGTCTCCGGGTCCACCGGGCTGCCGCCCTCTCTTACTTCTATATAGAGCGTCTCCGAACGCTCAGTTCCAGTGCCATCACCGCTTAGTGACAAAATAGCGCCATTTTCCGGGACTGCGCCCCCCATCAGCCCCACCGGTGTGTCTTCCGGGATCACCTGACCGGCCTCGCCATAGACCTCGGCCAGACCCGACAGGATAAAGAGCGTATCGGGCTGCGGTTCAAGGATAATCACATTTCCCAGATCCAGCAGCGGCCCGCGATAGCGGATCGTCGCCGGCGTGGGCGACGTCACCAGCGCCCGCGGCCGCGCCGCCACCACCAGCCCGCTACGCGTCACCCCGGCCGCGTCGGCCTCGCCCGCCTTGTGCAACAGAACCCCCTGTACCGGCAACGCGATCTGCCCCTTGCTGGCACTGATATCGGCCTGACTATCGGCGATCTCGCCACCGGCGGCAATCTGCGACAACCCGCTGGCGAACCCGTCCAAGGTTTCGGTCGACGAGATCAGGATCGCCGTGCGCACCGGATCCTCGGCAAAGCGGCGCGGCAGGTCGGTGCGGTCGGCGATCGCCTGGCTTAACCCGGTGCGCGCCTCCTGCACACCGGCAAGCCCCTGTTCCAGCGTCCTGGCCGCGCTTTGTTGCAGCAGGCGCAGGGTATGCACCTCTTCGAGGTCGTGGCGCAGCCGTTCGGCGCGGGTGTTGAGCGCCGGGGTCACCTCGGCCAGGATCATGCCCGAGCGGGCGCTGCCCAGCGGCCCCTGCGGGTGCAACATGCGCACCGGGGGCGGCGCGGTTTCAATGGTCAGCAGCACCCCGATCAACTGGGCAATCTCGCCTTCGCGCGCGCGCAGCCTGTGGGCCAGCATGGTTTCACGGGTGGCCGCGCGGCGCAGCCCGTCGCGCATCGCCGCCAACCCGGCCTCATAGGCGCGCACCGTCTCGGTTAGGGCGTGAACCCGATCGCGCGCCGCTTTGGCCCCCTGCAAATCAAGCGCTGCCTGCTCAAGCTGCGCCGACGCCGCCCGCGCGGCACTGGCCGGATCGCTCTCGCCCGCAGCGGCGCCGGCCCAAAGGGCGGCCCCGGTCGCAATCACGGCGAAAGCGCGGCGCAGGGTCATTTGATCAGGCTTGCCCCCGTCATTTCATCCGGTTTCGCCAAGCCCATCAGTTCCAGCACCGTCGGCGCCAGATCCGACAACCGCCCGTCGCGCAGCTCGGCCCCAGCCGGTCCGCCGATCAGCGCCACCGGCACCGGGTTCAGCGTATGCGCCGTATGCGGCCCGCCGGTTTCAGGGTCGATCATCTGTTCGCAATTACCGTGATCGGCGGTGACGATCATCGCGCCCCCCGCAGCCTCCAGTGCCGCAACAACCCGACCAAGACCGCGGTCCACGGTTTCGCAGGCCTTGATCGCAGCCTGCAGATCGCCGGTATGACCGACCATATCGGGGTTCGCAAAATTCACCACGATCATATCGTAGCCCGCGCCGATCGCCTCGACCAGCTTGTCGGTGACTTCCTCGGCCGACATCTCGGGCTTGAGATCATAGGTCGCCACATCCGGCGACTGCGCCATATAGCGATCCTCGCCCACTTCGGGCGTTTCCTTGCCCCCGTTGAGGAAGAACGTGACATGCGGGTATTTCTCGGTTTCGGCCAACCGGAACTGGCGCAACCCCTGTTTGGCCACCCAGGCGCCCAACGTGTTCACGATATCGCGCGCGGGGAACACCGTGGTCATATAGGCATTATGCGCGTCGGAATATTCCACCATGCCCAGCAGCGCCGCCAGCTTCGGGCGCGCGCCGGTGTCAAAGGCGTCAAATCCCGGCTCGCCAATGGCGCGCAGGATTTCACGCGCGCGATCCGCCCGGAAATTCAGACAGAAGACGCCATCGCCATCCTTTGCCCCCGCATAGTCGCCGACCACGGTGGCGGTGATGAACTCGTCCGTCTCGCCCTGCTCATAGGCCTGGTCGATTGCTGACTTGGCGCTGGTCGCCTTGCGCCCCTCGCCCCGGATCATCGCGGCATAGGCCTCGGACACCCGGCCCCAGCGGTTGTCACGGTCCATCGCGAAATAACGGCCCGTCACGGTGGCGATCTGGGCCCCCTCGGGCAGGTGCTCTTCCATCTCGCGCATGTATTCAAAGGCCGATTTCGGCGCCACGTCGCGCCCGTCCGTCATCGCATGCAACACCACCGGCACGCCGGCGGCGGCAATGGCACGCGCTGCTGCGACGATATGGCGCAAGTGCCCATGCACGCCACCGTCCGAGACCAACCCCATCAGATGCGCGGTGCCGCCCGTGGCCTTCAGCGCCGCAATGAACGCCAGCAAAGAGGTATTCTCAAAGAACGAGCCATCTTCGATTGCCAGGTCAATCTGGCCCAGATCCATCGCCACCACGCGACCGGCGCCGATATTGGTATGGCCCACCTCGGAATTGCCCATCTGCCCGCTGGGCAGGCCCACATCAGGTCCGTGGGTGATCAGTTTCGCATGTGGCCCCTGTGCCATGAGCGCGTCGAAATTCGGGGTCTGCGCCAGATATGGCGCGTTGGCCTCGGTCTTGTCCGACAGACCCCAGCCGTCGAGAATGCAGAGAATCACGGGTTTGGGGGTGGTCATGAGCAGGCTCCGAAACGATTGGTGTTGTCTGCGTTCTAACGCCTGGGCGCGGCAGGGTGAACCGGTTTCAATGCCGCGCCCTGCTTCTTCTTGTTCCAAATAACCGAACCCACAGATCCACGCGACCAAGGCCCGCGAACGATAGGCCCCGACGACAGCGGCAGTTTTGGGGATTTCAGGGCCTGTTTCGTACGGTTTGCGTCCCCAGCCAGTTTTACCCCCCCCCGGGACGCAAAGGCGACAGTCACCAGGGCACAGCAGGGGGAGGCATTGCAGGTCTTGCCCCGCCCCCGGGCTTGGCCCATAAACGCAGCCGACCCAAACCGCCACGGCATCAAGAGGGAGCCGCACAGCCATGACCACCCAGGCGCCGGAAACCAAGATCGTCGAAAGCTACCGCATTGCCTGTGACGGCGGCGAAGGACCGCTGGGCCATCCCCGCGTCTGGCTGCAGATCCCCGAGGATCTGGGCTGGGTCGAATGCCCCTATTGCGATTGCAAATACATCCACAAGGATTTTGAAGGGAAGGTCTGAGCCGGCCAGCCCGGAAAGACCGGACGCGCGCCCTGTTTGGGGGCGGCGGGATTTGAGTATTTGTGACAAAGAGAAGCGGTAGGACTCACCCAGCCTTCTTGCCGGCCTTTCTGATGGTGCGCCTGCGGACTGTTGAAACGCTGACAGCGCCTTGCAGGATCACCCGCCTGTCACGGCATCCAGCCCAGGCTGTCTTCGGTTCTGGCACTGCCGGGGTGATATTCGGCCCCGATCCAACCATCATAGCCGCTGGCCGCGATCTCGGCCAACAGCGCGGTGAAATCGAGCGGGCCGCTGTCAAGCCTGGGGGCGCTGCGATCCGGCGGCGCACCGATCTGCACATGGCGGACCAGCGGGGCATACTGCTGCCAAATGGCGCGTGCGTCGCCGTGGATCTGCTGGGCGTGATAGCTGTCAAATTGCAGACCCAGATTCGGCCGCTCCGCCCGCGCCAGCACCCGGGCGGCACGGGGATAATCACCCAGCGCATAGCCGGGCTGATCCGCCGGGTTGAGCGGCTCGATTGTGAACAGCTGATCCGGGGCGCGGTCGGCCAGCCATAGCAGGTTGGCGGCAAAGGTGTCTTCCGCCTGCGGATCATCGCTATATCCCGCCATCACATGTATCGCGTCCGGGCGCAGCAGAGCGGCCCGCTCCAGCACCGACCCCATCGCGGCGCGAAACGCCGCCTCGCCCCCCGGCAGCGCGGGATAGGCTGCGTCGGGACCCGGCGGCGGGGCGTTGATCAGGGCAAGCTGCACCCCGGCCCGGTCCAGCGCCGCGCGAATCGTCGCGGCGGGAAGGTCATAGGGATACAGGATCTCGACCGCCTGAAATCCGGCCCGTGCGGCGGCGGCAAACCGGTCGAGAAACGGCAACTCGGTAAACAACAGCGAGATATTGGCGGCAAAACGCGGCATCGGGTCTGTCCTGATCTTGGCCCGGGTGCGACCGGCGTAGAAGGGGGCGGAACGAATGCACGATAGCGCAGCGGGTGGGACGGTGACAGGCCGAGCGGGCGCGGGATTATGGAGAAACCAAGGATTCCTTGCTTTAATTTTTGCCGACCTGAGGTAAGGTTGAGGTGAATTTTTGAATCAAGACCTTTTGCAGGACGGGATTGAGCATGCGAGCGCTGAGCGTTTTCGTGATTTGGGTGATGTGTCTGAGCGCCCCGGCGGCTTGGGCCGCGGGGGATCGGGTGGCGCTGATCCTTGGGCTGGGGGCGTATCAATCTGTCCCGGCGTTGGACAACACCCGCAACGATGCCTCGGACATGGCCCGCACGCTGGAGGATATCGGGTTCGACGTGACCCTGTCGCTCGACACCACCGGCGATCAGATGCGCCAGTTGCTGGACGATTTCGCCTTTCGCTCGGAAACCGCCGATCTGGCGCTGATCTATTTCGCCGGACACGGGGTCGAGGTGCAGGGTGAGAATTTCATGATCCCGGTCGATGCGCAGGTGGCGAGCAACCTTGATGTGCAGCGGCAATCGGTGTCGTTGAAACAGATGCTTGCGGCAGTTGAGCGGGCGCGCAAAATGCGCATCGTGATCCTGGACAGTTGCCGCGACAACCCGCTGGGCGATGCCATCGAGCTGCGCCAAAGCACGCAGGCGATGGTGGCGCAAAGCACCGAACAGAGCGCCGAACAGACCACACGTGGGGGCGGCGGGCTGGCCCCGGCGGACCCGGATCGCGGCACGATGGTGGCCTTTGCCGCCCGTGACGGGCAGGTGGCGCTGGACGGGCGCGGCGACAACAGCCCGTTCGCCCGGGCGTTGATGACCAAGATGGTACAGCCGGGGCTGGAGATCAGCCTGATGTTCCGTCAGGTGCGCGACATGGTGCTGGAAGAGACCGGCAACCTGCAAGAGCCCCATACCTATGGCTCGCTCACCGGGGTGCCGTTCTATCTGGCCGGACCGGGGGCTGGGCAGGATCTGGCATCAGCACCCAGCGCGCAGGATGCCTGGGCAGCGATCAAGCCGGATCAGGAAGAACAGCTTTTGGCATTGGCAGAACTTGGCGATACCCGTTCGATGCTGGGGCTGGCCTATATCCGGCTGAACCCGAACGAGGGGCGCTTTGACCCGGCGGCGGCGGTGGATTTCCTGACCCGCGCCTCCGAGGCGGGCTCACCCGAGGCGCAATTCGAACTGGCCAAGTTGTATGAACGCGGCACCGGCGTGCCACGCGACGAGGCGCGCGCGCTGGCGCTGTATCGCGAGGCGGCAGCGCAGGATTATGCCGATGCGATCAACGATCTGGGCTTTCTGCATTATCAGGGCGGGCTGGGTCTGCCGGCGGACCCGAAAAAGGCGCTGGGATTCTTTGAGCGCGCAGCCGATCTGCGCCATCCGCAGGCCCAGTTCAATTTCGCCGCGCTGATTGATGACGGTCTGATCCCGGACAAGGGCCCCCAGGATGCGGCGCGCTATCTTTACGAGGCGCTGCGTTCGGGCAGTTCCGATGTTCTGAGCCTGCTGAGCGATCGGCCGACCATGTTCAAAACGGCCACGCGCCGCGCCTTGCAGGCCCGGCTGAAAGAACATGAATTTTATGCCGGGGCGATCGACGGGGATTTCGGCCCCGGCACCCAGCGCGGCATTCGTCGCGCCTATGGCATTGAAGATTGAGGCCGCCGTCAAGCCGCCGGCCAAAGCAACAACGATTGGACCCCGTCATGCCCCAGACCCGCCCCCCTTTTGACGCGCGCCCAGCGCCGAACCGGACCACGTTGAGATCCCTGCTGGGCGGACTGGCGATCGCTGTCGGGATGGCGGTGCCGGCTGCGCAGGCGCAGAGCCTTGAGCTGCCCTATTTCGACGAGGGCGAGCCAAAGAACCTGACGCTGCTTGGCATTCCCTCGGCCACGGTGGCGCCGCATGGGATGGGATTCGGCTCGCTTGGGCTGACCTCGAAACGGGGCGGCGTACTGAACGAATGGGACGGATCCTTGGCCTTTGGTCTTGGGCTGGGGGATGCCGAAACCGGGCTGGGGGTGCAACTGACCGCCAATATCACCTCGCTCACCGGCGCATTCGGGGATTCAGGGTATTTCGAGGCCAAGATCTCGCGGCGGATCTCGTCGGGCGAAACCCCGCTGTATCTGGGCGCTCAGGTCGAGGGGTTGGGCACATGGGGCGATGCCAGCAACGTGCCCGAGAGCGGGCGGATCATGGCGACCTGGTTCCCGGACCTGTCGGTTGGGGGCGATATATTCCCGCTGATGCTCACGCTGGGCTATGGCACCCATCTGCGCAACGCCAAGACCGACCCGGGCGTGTTTGCCGGCGCGGGGATCGGGGTGAACCGCAACCTCGGCCTCTCGGCGGCGTGGACCGGCGAAACGCTGGATCTGGGCACATCGTGGAAATTCGACGACATCGACTGGATGACCGTCAGCGCCGAGATCAACGACGCCACCGACCGGCTGGGTCAACGGCGGGTTTCGATCACCTTCAACCTTTTCAACCCCAATCTGTTCAGGAGCTGAGCCCATGTCGTTGTCCCTGCCTGCCCTCTCTGCTGCCGCCGCGCTTGTCCTGACCTGCTGGGGCGCGGCCCCCGACCGCCCCGGCGCCCCGTTGCACCTGACCGGGGGCGATGCGGTGGGATCCTCGCCGGTCTTTGTGCCCTATGGAGCCGGAAAGTCATCGCCCAGCGGCAGTTCGCGCCCGACAGACGAGACACCGAGCGAGGCCACCACCGCGCAGGTCGTTGCCACGCTCCAGCAGGCGACGCGCTATTGCAGTTGGCTGAAACGCGACGGCAAAGGCGAATTCGTGGTCGATTGCCTGGCCGAGCGGCTGGACGATGTGAACCGGCGGATGGCGGGCACCGGTGGCTATGAGGAGGTGCGCGCGGTGCTGGAGCAGACGACACGCGATCTGCACCGGATCGCGCGGGACAACCGCGCGGCGGGGCAGCGCGCGACGCGATTCCGCACCCAGGATGCTGACGGCAAGGTGACGCGGACCAACCGGGCGCTGGTGCCGGTCGACCCGGCCCGGCAGCAGGCCGCCGTGGCGCAGGCGCTGGCGGTGATCGCAGAGGCGGAAACGCGGCTGTTGCGCTCGGCCAGCGACGGGACGGCCTCCGGGGCACAGTTCCAGCGCATTGCGGCGGCAGTGGGATCGAACAAGGTGTTGCTGCGGTCGTTGTAGGCACGCGTTTCAGCGCCAACTTAAAGCAGCCCGGCCTCCAGCCATTCATCAAGCTTTTCGCGGCTGACCTCGAAATGCATGCTGTCCTCGCGCCCGAAACCGGCGCCCCAGATCCAACCTTCGGTACGGAAGAAATCGGCCAGGATCGTCAGGCCAAGCTGGGTCTTGCCATCCGCCAGCGAATCCAGATGGCCGTCGATGTTCAGGTCCAGCGCCATGCCGTAGCTGTGGTTCGAGATCGAGGTTGAAGAGCCGCGCACCAGCCGCGTGCAAAGCGAGCCTGAGGTGTTGATCTTGGCATAAAGGTCGGGGTCGGTGCGGCGGATCTTTTCGAACACGGTGCGCAGCGATTCAACGGCCGGTTTCAGCATCCTGACCCGGATCGGGCCAACCTCTTCCACCACCAGTTGACCGGCCAGACGTTCGTTGGTGATCGACTGGCACTGATCGGTCAGATCGGCGCGCGGGCGGCCCAGCTTGTCCACCAGATAGCGGGTGTTCAGCACGGTCATGCCCCGGTTGACGTTGCGCCGGTCGGCAATGAAGACAAGCTGCGCATAGGCATCGACGATGTCGTTGGGCCCCGACTGGCGAAACCCCTGATCCTCGGCGCCCGGTTGCGGCGCCATGGCGGCGTCATTGCCGACACGGGCCAGTTCGCGCTCCAGCCCGTCGATGCGGGTGTTGAGGCTATCGAGTTGCTGGCGCATCCGCTCAAGTTCGATCCGGGCGCCGGAATCGATGCCGGCACCGCCGCCGCCATAGTCCTCGGCCGAAATCAGATGATCGAGCCCGACCCAGATCACCGGCACCAGAAGCAGCGCCGTCGCGATGATGATGGCCGGAACGAAACGCAGCATGCAGCCTCCTGAACTTGGTCTGATTGAGCCTGTTCCACCGGCCAGAGTAAAGGGGCAAAGCCGGAAAGGCGAGGATTTGCCAGGATCGGCGCGGGTGGTAAAGCAGACGGTAAAATCGTTGCCGGAGGCGCACCCGTGGTATAGGTTTCCAACAGTCTTCATTCATTTATTCAAAGGGAGGACAGGAAATGTTCCGCATTGCCGTCCTTACTGTTTTTGCATTTTCAACCACTCTGGCCTTTGGCGCCGCACCGGTCAGCGCACAATCCGACATGACCGCCCAGGAAATCGCCGAGGCTTTCAAGAAACAGAAAACCCGGGGGTTGGTGATCGTGCCCACCGGTCAGCCCTCAGTGAGTGGCGAGGCCACCTCGGTGACCCCGGCCACGACCGAGCCAAGCTATTCCGCCGTGGAGAAATCCGATCAGGTCAATATCCAGATCTCTTTCGACTTTGACAGCGCCGCGCTGCGCGAGGATCAAAAACCAAAGCTGGCGACCCTGTGCGATGTGATGAAAGCGGTCGATGTGGAGCAGTTCCAGATCATCGGCCACACCGACAGTTCCGGCGGCGCCGCCTATAACCAGCGGCTGTCGCTGCTGCGCGCGCAGGAGGTCAAGCGCCATCTGGTCAGCGCCTGTGGCATCAGCGTTGATCGGCTTGACGCAATCGGGATGGGCGAAAAGGCCCCGTTTGACACTGCCGATCCCCGCGCCGACGTGAACCGCCGTGTCGAATTCCAGGCGCTGGGTTAAGCCCGCCGGGGGCCCCGGAGCCATGCGGCACACAGGGGCGGCGCGATGACGGAGTCGCGTCCCGGAGACATTTTTCAGCCCGGCGATCTGGTCAACAACACCTATCGGGTCGAGGCGATTCTGGGGCGCGGCGGCACCTCGGACGTCTATAAGGCGCGCAGCGAAATCTCGGGCCGTCTGGTCGCGCTGAAGATGCTGAAATCGGAATTCTCGGGCAACGAGGATTACCTGACCCTGTTGACCCGCGAAGAGGAAATCCGCGAGATCCGCCATGAGGCGGTGGTGCGCTATTCCGAAAACCACCGGACCGAGGACGGCCATGTCTATCTGTTGATGGACTATGTCGAAGGGCCGGGGCTGGACCGCAAGCTGAAACAGGGGCCGATGGCACCCGAGGATCTGATGGTCGTGTGCCGTCGGGTGGCCGGGGGGCTGATGGCGGCCCATGCGCGCGGCATCGTGCACCGTGATCTGAGCCCGGACAATATCATCCTGCGCGACGGCGATCCGGCGCAGGCGGTGATCATTGATTTCGGCATCGCCAAGGATACCAATCCCGGCGCGCAGACCATCGTCGGCAATGAATTCGCCGGAAAATATGCCTATGCCGCACCGGAACAGCTGAGCGGCAAGACCGATGCGCGCTCTGACGTCTATTCGCTGGGCGCTTTACTGTTGGCGAATTTCCGTGGTGCCGCGCCCAAGCTCGGCAACTCGCCGATGGAGGTGTTGCAGCGCAAGGGTGATCCGCTTGATACCGATGGCGTACCAGAGCCGTTGAAGACACTGATCGACCGGATGACCACCCCGGACCCGGAGCGACGAATGCAAAGCGCGGCCGAGGTTCTGGCCTTTCTTGACGCGCCCGAGATCGGGGCCCCCGCCCCGACAGATGACGAGGATGAGGCGACCGTGATCGCGCCCTTGGCGCAGCGGCCTGCCCCCGCAACCTCTGCACCGCAGGGCAGGCCGAAAACGAGCCGCGCTGCTGTCGCATCAGAGCCGCGAAAATCGCGCGGTGGGCTGATCGCGGCGCTGCTGGCGCTGGTGCTGATCGGTGGCGGCGCGGGCGGCTATTTCGCCGGTCTGTTCGATGCGCTGCTGGGGTCACGCTATCCGCTGGCCGATCCCTATACGCTGGTGGCCCAAAAGGCCGATGGCGCGGTGCAGGTGGTGGGCAACGCCCCCTCGCCCAAGATCCGGGACGCGTTGAACGATCTGGCCGGAGGCGCGGCCGATCTGACCCTGGCCAGCGGTGGCATCGCAGAGAGCTGGGGCGCCGATGTTCTGGCCACGCTGCGCCCGCTTGACGGGCTGGAAGACTGGCGGCTGTCGATCAGCGGCAACCGGGGCAAGCTGACCGGCTCCACCACGGACCCCTCGGTGCAGGAACGGCTGTCGGCGCTGTTCGAGGGCGGCCTGCCCGGCGCGCTGGAAGGCAATGCCGAGATCGCCTATCGGGAACTGTTCCTGCCGGCGGAGGCGCTGCGCCCGATACTGGCAGCGCAGGCCGATTGCGGCGCGCTGGAGCTGCTTGCCCCACCCGCCACCGGCTATGGCCCCGGTGCGGCGGTGACCGTGACGGGCCGGGTCGCGGGAACGGCAACGCGAGTGGCGCTGTTCGATGCGCTGCGCGCACGTGCGGGAGAGCGCAAGCTGGTGCTGGATGTCGAGGTTCTGAACCCCACGCTCTGCCTGATCGAAAGCCATCTTCCCCATGCGCCGACGGATGGCATCGGCGTGAGCTATCACGTCGGCGAGACCGGCGCGCCAAACCCCTCGGGGCGGTTCTTCGTCGGTGAAAACCCGGTGATCGACGTGACCCTGCCCGCGGATGTGACCGACGGGTTTCTGACGGTTTCGATACTGGATGTCTCGGGCAACGTGTTCCACCTGCTGCCCAACATCAATCGGCAGGACAACGCGGTAAAGACCCTGCGCGACGGCGCGACGGGACCGGTCTCGGTGCGCGTCGCCTTTGGCATTGATGAGGCCGCAAAGACCGGCGGTCTGGCGTTCAAGGTGGATGACAGCACGCTGGGCAAGAGCAAGGTGATGGTCATCCATTCCAGTGCGCCACTGTTCGACGGGATGCGGCCGACCTCGGAATCCGCACTGGGGTATGCCGAGGCCTTGCAAGCCCATGCACAGGGCAATGACAGCGCGATCCTGTCGCTGGACAGCCGGTTGCTGGTGACGGCGGCGAAGCCCTGAGCGAACGCGGGTCGGGGAACTCCCGGCCCGTAGAGGCGCGCTAGAGCACGTCCACCACGATGACCGAGATATTGTCGGCGCCACCACCGGTCAGCGCCACTTGCAGCAGTTCCTCGCCGACCGTTTCAAGCGGGGCGCGCGCAAGCATGCGTTGCAGCAGGCCCTGCGTGGCATATTTGGTCAAGCCGTCGGAACAGATCAGGAAGCGGTCTCCGGTGGCCACCTGTCCACGGATCTTGTCCAGTTCCAACACATCGCCCACGCCCACGGCGCGGGTGATCGCGTTGGATTGCGGATGCTGCTCGGCCTCATCCCATGTCATCTGGCCTGACAGAACCAATTCGGCGACGGCGGAATGATCCGTGGTCAGCATTTCGATGCTTCCATCGCGCAGCCGATAGATCCGGCTGTCGCCCGCCCAGAGCGCAACGAAATGGCCGTTGGCCATCATCAGCGCGGCGACCGTGGCCCCGATCACACCGCGCCCGCGTGCCTCGGATTCGGCACGGATGGCGCGATGGGCGCCCTGAATCGCATCGCGCAGCGCATGCATCCGCGTGGTGGGATCCAGCCCGACGGGAACCGTGGCAACGGCGTCGGTGATCAGCCGGCTGGCGAAATCGCCGGCCTCATGCCCACCCATGCCATCGGACACGACCCAGATGTTGTGATCGGGAAGGGCGAGGATCGCATCCTCGTTCACCTTGCGCTTCAGCCCCACATGGGTCTGCGCGGTATAGCGGTAGGGGTGCAAATCGGTCATAGCGGTCGCGCCTCGCTCCAAATCGGCGCGTTGAGATCGAACAGACCCCGGGCGCAGGTTTCATCCGGCAGCCCCTCGCAAACCATCATGCGCGGGGTGCCCGCCACCTCGGTACTCCAGACGCTGGGGGTGGCATAGCGGCCCGCCAGCAGGCCCGCCGCCAGATCCCCCGGCAGCGCGCCAGCGGCCGATTGCGTCAGCACCAGACAGCCGCCAGCCTGGCGCAACGGCGCGGTGGCGCGCATCTGTGGCGCCTCAAGCGTGGTAAGGTCGGCCTCGAACCTCTCGCGGGTCATGGCGTCGCCAAGGGCCGACAGCGCCACCTCTTCCAGTCGGGAAAACAGCGCCGTCTCGCGGAAATGATCGAGGGGGACGGGCCCCGGCGTGTCGAGCGCGGCCATCAGCGTGAGCGGAAAGCGCCGCCCGACCCGATCAACCGAGGGCATCAGCACGCCCAGCACCTTGTGTCGCCCGGCCAACCCCGGGGCCAGCGCAAAACGCCAGATCGGGGCCGACATGTAATGCCCGTCCCATGCCGCGCCCAGCGCCGATTGTGCCGCCAGCATGGCCCCCTGAATCCACGGATCCCAAGCCGAGACAAAGCCCGGGGGCGCCGCAATGCGAAAGAAATCGCCAACTGCGGGCATCTTGCCGAAGGCCCCGAACCCCGCCATCAGAGCGACTCGGGGCAGCTGAACTTGCTCAGAGCCGGCAGCGCAAAGGGGTTGATCACCGAGCCCACTTGCAGATCAAAGATCGCCAGCCGCCCGCCGATGATGAAATTCACCCGCTTGCGGTCGGCCACGTTGAGCGAGCGGATTTCGGCCGCATCCAGCAACCGGAACCATGCCCAGGGCCCATCGCGCGACAGCACGCTTTCGACATTGCGCTTTTGCGGCTCGAAACTGACCCGCGCCAGCCCGACCGACCCGGGCCATGTCACCGCCACCGGGGTCGGCAGGCCGCCGCGATGTTTGAAGGCGATCTGTTGACCGTGCACCTCAAGCAGGACCGAGCGCGCCTTGTCGTCCAGCCCATAGGGGGTGATCTGGAACTGGATCTGCGGCTGCGGCCCACCGGCAAAGAACGCCTCGCGGATCTGGGAGGCGTATTGGAACTGTTGCAGTACGGTGTTGGAGATGCCCAGATCCACGTCGTTGACCCGCTTCCACGTCCAGGGGCGCGAGCGGGTATCGACGAATTTCACCAGATGTTCGTTGAAGAACGTGTCAATCAACCCGGCCGGTGCAAACAGCTTGGCAAAATCCTGTACCCCGACATCGGCGCGGGCGCGCGGATTGAACGGATACCGGTTCGCCAGCGCCTGTTTGCAGAACGGCAATACACTGGCCTGCCAACGCGCGTTCATCGAGGCGCGGGTGCCGTCGGCAGCAATCCCGGACGAGCCATTGGCGATCTGGGTGGCCCAACGCGGCACCGGCCCCTCGGCCCGGCTGGCCGCCTGCTGAAAGCGCAGGATCGCCTCGCCGCCCTCGGCCCCGGAGGCGGCCCCGCTGAAGGACATCTTGTTCAGCTCCTGATAGACCTGCGTCAGCACATCCATCAGCTGATCAAGCTGCGAGGGCTGCGCTTCGGGGCGCGCCACCAGCCGATGCAGCCAGTCAAAGCGCTCTTCGACATAGGCACCGGGCGGTTTCGGCGGCGTGCCGTCACCACCGGCGGTGGAATTGAGCAGCGCCTCCATCAGGATCTCGCCCTGAATCGAGAGGCTGGAGCGCGCCTCGAGCGCGGCAATGGAGCCGGCGCCCGAGCTGAGCGATTCCGTGTTGAGGACCGAGCGGTCCTCGGTCAGGCTGGTTTCCTTGCTGGCCTCGGTCAGGATGTTGACCAGCGGCGAAGTCGGCCCAGACAGCACATTGGTGACCTCGATCGCGTGGCTGAGCGATTCCATCGGGATGATGTCGACGTCGGACAGCATTTGGTCGTACTGCGTGATGAAGTCGTTGTAATAGAGGTCGAGCACATCGCGGCTGAGCGCGAGCAGCGCTGCCTCGCTCTGGGCGGCTTCGCCACGGGGGCCAAGCACCCAGCTTTCGTTCTGCACCCGTTCGGCAACGCTGACCGCCTCGGGCAGGAACACGGTGTTGAACCCGTCATAGGTAAAGATACCCGGAATGCCGTCGTTCAGCGGCTTGCCCGAAGAGCGCACCAGCACCCGCGCCACCGCCGGCCCCCCCACATCGGTGATGCGCCATTTCGGCAAGGTGGTGGCCTTGGCGCTGTTGATGATGCCGTTATAGACCCGTTGCGCCAGTGGCATTTCGGTCAGCAGACCCTGCACCCGTTCGACCAGCGGGCCGTTCAGCGCGATCTCTTCCATCGGTTGCGACAGCAACGCGTCCAGATGCGCGGCAAGGTCGTCGCGCAGGTCTTTGCGCTGGATGCCGGGATAGGCGATTTCCCAATCGACGTTCATCCAGTCCTTGACCAGATCGGTGTTCATCGGCCCCTGAAGGCCCAACATCAGATAGATCTTGAGCGCCTCGTACAGAAGGTCGGGGTTGTTCATGTTGCCGGTGATCTGTTCCTCAAGCCGCAGCAGCAGCCGCGGCAGGAAGCGGTGGTTGAGTCCAGCGCGATAGGTCTGCGCCGCCTGTGTGCCGATCACCTCGCCCTGATAGAGCCCGTAGCGCAGCGCGCGGGACGGTTCGGGATCTGACAGCACCGGGTTGCCGGGCATGTCGCGCAGCAGGTTCAGTGCAACCACCACCGGCGGCAGGTCGGTATCGCCCACCGGGCTAGGCGGCAAGGTGTCAGCCGCCTGTTGATAGGCGTCGGCCTGTTCACCGGCCTGCGCGATCAGGTCGGTATTGCCAAGATACGAGCGCACCCAAAGCGCGCCGGTGGCCAGCGCGATCAGCACCGTGGCGGCGATGGCCGCGCGCCGGGTCCAGCGATAGCGGCGCTCGACCTTGTCATCGGAGGATACCAGCCCCGCCTCGGGAAAGATCACGCCTTCAAACAGCCGGGTCAGAAAGAACGAGCGCCCGGTCCCCTGCCCGGTGCCGATGGCCTGACGCCCGATACCAAAGGTCTGCGCCATGCCCAGCATCAGCCGGTCGATCGGCGTGCCCTCTTGCGTGCCAGAGGTGAAATAGACCCCGCGCAGCAGGTGGCGATTTTCAAACCGGTTGTCCTGAAACACCTCGTTGAGAAACTCGCGCCCGACGCGGCGCATCGAGGCCACCTGTGCCGGGAACCCCGCGACCAGCGCGCGGCGCTGGTGGTCGGTTTCGGTCTGGAGCCGCTCCAGCAGTTGGCCGTTGAGCCGCCCCAGCAGCGCGCCGAACTCTTCATCGAACCCGGCGATGGGCGAGGCTTCTGCCTTGGCCTTGGGCAAGGGCAAGGTGAAGCCCCAGACCTGTTCGCGGTCCTCCTTGCCGAGATTGTCGTAAAACTCGGAAAAACCCGCGATCAGGTCGGCCTTGGTGAACAGCACATAGACCGGGAAGCGCACGCCGAGCCGCTCGCGCAGCTCATTCAGGCGCAGGCGCACGGCGCGGGCGTGGTTTTTCTGGGTCAGCTCATCCTGCAGTGACAGATCGCTAAGGCTGATCGCGATCATGGCGCCGTTGACCGGCTGGCGTTTGCGATATTTCTTGAGCAGTCCGAGAAACCCGAGCCAAGCGGCGTTGTCGGCCTCGGCATCGCTTTCCTGCGTGGTATAGCGCCCGGCGGTGTCGATCAGTACCGCCTGATTGGTAAACCACCAGTCACAGTTGCGGGTGCCACCGACGCCGCCAATGGCGGATTTTCCCAGCTTTTCAGCCAGCGGAAATTGCAGGCCGGAATTGACGATTGCCGTGGTCTTGCCCGCCCCGGGGGGGCCGATCATCACGTACCACGGCAATTCGTTCAGATGCCGTCGCCCGTTCTTGGATTTGCGCAACTCAGCCAGCGCGGTCTTGAACTTGCCGCGCAGCTCGCCCAACTCCTCGGATGAAACGTCCGCGTCGTCCGAGGTATCGACGGCCTCGGCCATCTCTTCGGTCATCTCCTTGTCCTTGCGACTGCGGAGCCAGAAGATCACCCCGATCAGCAGCAGGAAGAACAGCCAGAGACAGGCGATGGTGACGACGCGGGCAAGGATGCTGTCAAACGGGTGCCAGCCCTCCGAGCCGATCAGCGGCGCGAAATACCAGATGCAGGCGCTGAGCACTGCGGCCACAATGATCAGCACGGTATAGATCGAGCGGAACAGCGGAAAGATGAAGCGACGAAGGATCATTGCCCCTCCTCCTGTACCAGTAGAACCTCGATCCGGCGGTTCTTGGCACGGCCATCTCGGGTGGCATTATCGCCAATGGGCTCTTTGTCGGCGCGCCCCTCGGCGCTGAGCCGGTCGGGATCCTCAAGCACACGGGCCATGCCGGCCATCACCGATTTGGCGCGCGCCAGCGACAGGTGCATGTTGGACGGGAACCGCGACGAGCGGATCGGGACGTTGTCGGAATGGCCCGCCACGATCACCGGGCCGGGCTCATCGTTGAGCGCCTCGGCCACGCGATTGACAGGGCCCACGAAGCGATCTTGCAGCGCGTCCGAGCCCGATGCGAACATGCCAGAGCCCTTGATGCGGATGATCAGCGTATTGCCCTTGCGGAACACCTCGACGATGCCGTCGTCGATCTCGGCCTGAAGAAAGCCGGTGACCTTCTGCAACTGCTGTTCGGAGGTGGGCTGCGGCGGGGGCGGCGGAGGCGGCGGCGCGCGCCGTTCCAGCGTGGCGACCGGGCCGGATTCGATGCTGCCGAGCTGTCCCAAAACCCGTTCGGTGGAGGTCGAAAGCGCCCAGCTGAGACCCGCGAATTGCAAGGTCAGCAGCAGCGCCACAACGGCGACGGCGATCCAGACCACGCGCCAGGCCGAGAGCGGTTTGAACGGCTTTTCCACCCCTTCCCAATGGGGCGAGACATCGTGCTCCACCGGACCCCGCTGGGCGCGGATGATGCGGGCCAGCGCGCCACGGATGCGAAGATGCTTGTCCGAGCCGCCCTGTTCGATGCGCAGCCGCCCCTCAAAGCCCAGCGACAGACACATATAAAGGAATTCGAGCAGATCGATATTGCTCGAGGGTTCCTTTTCCAGCCGCGCCAACAGATCATAAAAGCGATCGCCACCCACGGTTTCACGGTGGAAGGTGCCGACCATGGATTGCAAACCCCAGCTCGACTGGCCGCCCCATGGCGTGTTCAGCACCACGTCGTCCAGCGTCGCACAAAGCGCATAGCGCGCCACCTTGACGGTCTGGGCCGGGATGCCGGCCTGCAACGCGCGGTTCTCGAATTCGCGCACCTCGGCCACGACGCTTTGGCGCAGCTTGTCCGGGTCCATGTGCTGGGCGCGGTTGCGAATGCGGCTGATCAGTGCAAACAGGGTCGAGGCGCAGGCCAAAAGCTGGTTCATGCCGGTCAGCACCGGCGCCGTTTCACGCGGCCCCGAAGCGGGTGCGGCAGCGGGCGCAGCCGCTTGCGGCACGCCAAAGGCATCCATGCCCCCCTGACCGCCACCGCCACCATACCCGCCGCCCTGCCCCCCGCCGGTGGGGTGGGCCGCGACCGGATCGGGCGCGGCAGGCTGGGGCGCTACGGGTGCCGGTTGCGACAGACGACCGCCCGGATTGGGCTTGATCACCGTCTTGTCGGTGTCATTGGGTTCGGCAAAGGGATCGTCGTGATCGGCCATTTTTACTACCAGTCGCTCAGCTGTTACGGATCGCCCAAAGCTCCATCTTGAGCCCCGGGTACTGGCCCGAGACATGGACTGCGATGCCTCCGGAGGTGGTCATCTTGCTCCAATAGGGGCTGTCGGCATCAAGCTCGAAATAGACCACACCGGAATGATAGGGGATCTGGCGCGGGGCCACCGGCAGCGGCCGCAGGGTGATCCCCGGCAGGGCCGAGTTGACCAGTTGCCGGATCTCTTCGACCGGGCCAATCTTGGCCTGACCGGCGAAATGGCGGCGCACATCCTCGGACGGGATATCGGCATCGACCGCCAGCACAAAGCCGGCAGTGCCCAACAGCTTGCGATCGGCGATGACGCCGACGCTGATGCCGTATTTGCGCGCCTCCAGCTTGATCGGGACCGCCGTCTGCTCCAGCACCGACGACAGATATTGCCGCAGGGTGCGGATCAGCGGCGTGAAACAGGCAATTAGGTTGTCATGGGTATAGGGCGGAAACACCGGTGGCTGTTTTTCGGCGGTCATGAACACCGAAAGCTCGCCCGCCAGCCCGGCGCAGGTGCGAAACAGATCCTCGGGGTGCAGGTTTTCGATGGTCGCCATATGGCGGAACTGCGGGATCATCCGGTTCATGATGGTGAGCAGCAGAAAATCCGACACCTCGGCCACGCCACGGGCGGCACCGCCTTCGCTCAGACGCCCGGCAAGCGCCTGCATCCGATGCGACAGCAGCCCCTCCAGCTCGCGCAGGAAACCTTCGAGCGGCGGCGCCGCGCGGATATCGGTGCAGGCCGGGATGAAGGCCTGATCCAGCACGATTTCCTTGTCCGGGCGCACCTCGATGATGCGGGCCACGGGGATCGCCAGCCGGTCCGCCAGATCATCGACCGCAAGCGCGAATTGCAACCGCATCTTGCCGACACCCAGCACCACCGGCTTGCGCTCGGCGCTCATGGAATCGGTGACTTCCTGTTCCGCCGGGCGCAGCCGGCTGGCCGACATTTCAGCCCCCGACAAATCGACCTCGGCGGCGCCTTGGCGGCGCTGCGGCACGGTCAGGTAGACGACGCAATCCTTGATCGTTTCCGGCACCTCCAGCGCGGGCGGGTGATCGTCGGCCATGGGCACCCGGAACACGGTTCCGTCCTGGGTAAGCCCGGCGCAGGATTTCAGCGCGAACTGGCCCACTTTCAACACCTCGTGGTCGATCTCAAGCCCGCTGAAGCCCCAGCCATAGGGGCGCAGCCGACGCGCCAGCCCCGCGACCAGCGCCTCGGTATATCGGTCGGCCTGCTGGAAATGATGGGGTTGCAAAAACAACCCCTCGGTCCAAAGCACCTTGCTGTCCCAGGACACGGGGTATCCTCCATATTGTCGCCCTGTACGGGCGTCTTGTCATCGGTCACCGGGTACGCCGGCGTTATGGTTTGAGCTTGTTCATCTGATCCTGATAGGCGCGCGCGAATTCGCGGCTGAACAAGTCGTGAAAATCGTTTTCGGCTTCGTCCGAAATCTGTGAATAAAGCTTTTCGTAAACATCCCAATAGCGGGCCTTCTTGCCCTTCAGCAGGCTGCCAAAGGCGCCGGATGTCTCGATACGGTCGGCCACCTGTTTCGGATCAAGCCGCGTCAGCACCCCCTTGAGCGCAGCCTCCATGCCGGTGACCATCGCGATCTCATGCGCCTTGATATCGTCAAGCGCCTGCTCCGCTGCGGTTTCGGGGCTGAGATAACCCTTGGTGGCGGGGCGAACCATCGCCTCGACCGCCTGTTCGGGGCTGATCGAGAATTTCAACGGGTTGTTGCCACCCGCCCCGATCATCGTCTGTTCGATCCGGAACTCGGACTTGATCGAAGTGCGGGTCATCAGGATTTCACGCAACCCGGTTATGAGGATCTTCATCACCCGGCCCATGCGGCCCATGGCGAGAACCGTCTCGGCATCATCAAGCTTGAGCGCGTCAGCCCCCACCCCTTCGAGAAAGGCGCGCGCGGCATCCGTTCCAAGCACTTCGCCCCGCTCCGGGGTCGAGGCCAGGTGCGGGCGCGCCTCCGCGGGCGCGGGGGGCTGTGCGGCACCGGGGTCGAGATTCGGGGGCGTGCGGTGCAACACCTCTGGCTCCGGGATCGGGGGCACGGGGGGCAGCGCTGTTTCGGTCACGGGCAAGGGAGCGGGCGGGATCGGGGCCGGCTCGGGCGGAAGTGGCGCCGCGTGGCCAAGGCTAGGCGCCCCCAGATCGGCCCCCCCCAGCAGGTCGTCATCCCAATCGTCGGGGATCAGAGTCTGCCCCGAGGACGGTGTCGGGACGGCTTGCGGTGTGAAACTGTCGCTGGCCGAGGGGTTATGCGCGGGCAGGCTCGCCCCCTCGCCACCGCGCCCATCGTCGGGGCGGGTAAAAAAGGGATCGTCGTCGTCCTCCAACGGCGGCAATAGCGCGTCGATCGGGTCGGCGGGGTTGAGTTGCGCCGGACCTGTCGGAGGGCTGGAGCCGCCCAGAAGATCGTCAAGGAAATCGCCACCCGGCCCGGCATCGTCCAGCAAGCTGAGCGGATCGGGGGCGTTGTCCGCCACCCCGTGCGAGGCCGGACCCTGTGCCGCCGGACCCGCGATGGGGGTGTCGGCGGCAAGATCGGCGCCGATTTCGACCACCAGTTCATAGGGGCCAAGGCAAAGCACATCGCCACTGTTGAGCGGCGTGGGCGTGCGGCCCAGCGGGATCTTGGCGTAATTCAGAAAAGTGCCGTTGGTGGACAGATCGACCACCATCACGTTGCCATTGTGATCCTCGATTACGAAATGGTTTTTCGACAGGATGCGGTCGGGATCGGGCAGCACCAGATCATTGGCCGGGCCACGTCCGACGGTCAGGCTGCCGCCCTGCATGCGAACCGGTCGGGCATTGCCCGGCACGGTGCCCGAAGACTGGAATTTCAGCGTCACAGCCATGGTCGCTGTCAGCCTCCGGTCAGCACGGTGAATTCACCCTTCAGGATCGCGCCGCCACAGGCGCCCAGATCCCCGATCCGCGCCGCCGGAAGTTTGCCGATCAGCACGGTCATCGAACCTTTGACGATCGGGTGCGGCGGGGCCGAGGCATGCATGTCGGTGACCCGCGCCGCCGGAAGTTTGCCCACCAGAACGGTCGGCAGACAGGGCGGCATGATCGGCATCGGGGCTGGTGGCGCCGGTGGCACGACCACCACGGGCACATTGCACAGATGCAGATCGCTCAGTCTGGCTTGGGGCATTCCCATGTCGTGTCCTCTCTTGCCTAAGCTTCGCTCAACCTGGCCTTGCCGTTGCCGCCGCGACCGATGTCGAGGGCCCGGTCAACCAGCATCCATCCATGCTCTTCGAACCTATCAGACAATTCCCCCAGAGCCACCATATTCATGGCAAAGGCCGCCGCCTCGGACGCGCCCGCAGGGGCGGGGTATTGCGCCAGATCGCCCGGCCCAAGCGTCCCGTCGGCATAGAGCACGGCGGTGGCGCAATGCACTGTGTCATCGTCGACATAGGCATGATCGAGCGAGTTGCGGGCCGCGCAACGGTTTTCCTCCGACGGGCTATAAACCCAGACCTCCGAGGTGGTCAGCGAGGGCGGATCATTGTCCGAGCGCGGCCCGATATAGTCGCGCGCCGCCATGCAGGCCCACCACACCCGTTCGCGCGGCGGCAACAGGATCGCCAGCAACCGCAACAGGTCGATCAGCGCGCGTTTTTCATACAGCTCGGCCAGAACCACCTCGGCCGGGGCGCTGGCCGGCGCGTCAAGCCGGGTCTTCAGGATCACGTTGCACTGCGCCAGTTGCTTTGCCACCGGATCACGCGAAAACTTGCTGAACTCTTGAAACTTTTCACTCATGTCAGCGCGCCCTAGTTAATCATCGTCACGCCGCCCTTGAGGACGAGCATTGCTTCACCCTTGACGGTCGTCATCGGGCTTTTGACTTCGGCCATGCCATCGGCCTGGATTTTGATCATCGGGCCCTTGATGGTTACACCGGAATTGTCGATTTTGACAGAACTGCCGCCGACCTTGAGCAGGATTTCAATCGCGGCGGTCATGGTGATCTTGCCGGATGAGACATCGACGGTCATGTTTCCGCTGGTGACCGTGGTGCTGTCGTTACCGGTGATCGTCTTGGTGTGCTTGCCTTCGATCTTCTGGGTCTTGTCCTGCTTGATCTCCAACAGCTGACTGCCGCTCTCGATCTTGTATTCCTCGTCGCCCTTCTCGATCGTGTAGTAGTGGTCGCCCTCCTGAATGGTCTGGGTAATGTGGTTGCGCACCACCTGACTCAGGCTGCCATCCTCGTCATGATCGCCGGTCTCGACATCGTCCAGACCGATGGTGACCACCGATTTGTTCTTGATCAGCGCCTGGTGATCTTTTTGCGCCTGCACGCGCATCAGTTCGGCATCTTTCTTGTCGTCGAACATCAGTTCGTGATAGCCGCCGCCGCCCTTGGAGGAGTTGGTCTTGATCCCCATCTGGGTCTGCTCGGCAGGGTAGTCATAGGGCGGCATGGTTTCGTTATTATACAGCATGCCAGTGCAGATCGGGCGATCCGGGTCGCCCTCTTCGAACTGGATGACGACCTCTTGATCCATGCGGGGCACGGCGACCATGCCCCAGCCCTTGCCCGACCACGGGGTCACAACGCGGACCCAGCAGGACGCGTTTTCGTCGCTCGTGCCGACCCGGTCCCAGTGAAACTGGACCTTGATGCGACCATGTTCGTCGGTCCAGATCTCTTCGCCAGCCTTGCCGACCACGGTGGCGGTGTGCAGGCCCGGAATCTCGGGCCAGGGCGTGACCAGCGGCGCGCGGTATTGTTCGGTCTTGGGGATCGCGCCAAAGACACAGGCATAGGCATCGCCCGCGACCTCTTCGGGGACATCGGCATTCTGCGGCTTCAGATCGTGGCGCAGATCGCTTTCTTTATAGTCGGTATCCACCTGCAGATAATGCACCGCTTCGGTGATGATATAATCCGAATTGGCCTTTGTGTCCGGGTGATCCTTGAGCTTGAAACTGAACCCGGTCGCCAATGTGCGCACGCTGCCGGCCCCGCGCCAGCGCTTGTGGGTGATCGCCTCGGCCTCCATCCGCACGCGGGCCCGCTTGTTGCCAAGCCCGGTATCCTTTCGGTAATGGCCGGGATAATCATAGATCTCATAGGCGTTATGGCTGTGGCTGCCTTTCTTGATGACCTCGGCCACCTTGAGATCGGCACTTGGCGAAAGAAAATCATAGTCGGTCAGCGTGACCTTGCCGGTGGTCAACTGCTCCTGCTCGCTCCATTCGGCGATATGATCGCCGCGGCGGCGGTCATTGTTGTCGCGGGCGTGATAGCGCAGCGTCGCATCCCCCGACACCGGCGAATGGCCGTTGACCCCATCGCTCAGCACCATCGTTTCCGAGGTCGATGCCGCCTTGTCGGAATCGAAATAGTAATAGATCCCCTCCTCCTCCATCAGGCGACAGATAAAGTCGAAATCGGTTTCGCGGTACTGTACGCAATAGCCGCGTTTCTCATAGGTCTCGCTCAGCCGTTTCTGGAAATCAGAGAACCCGTGGTCATTGAACACCTCTTCGATGATTTCCAGCGCCGATTTGTCCTGAAAAATTCGGCAGTTGCGCGCCCGGGTCAAAAGCCAGGCCCAGGGGCGCACCTCGGCCACGTACTGGCCATATCCGTCGCGAAAGCCGAGGTTTTCAACCGAGATGCAAAGGCCCTGAAACTCCCGTTCCTTCTGCGCCTCGTCGATCATGTGCAGCCGCATGGGTTTGCCGATAAAGTCCTTGAGCTCCAGCACCTTGTTTTTGGATTGAAATTCAATCGTGGTTTCGGTCAACGTGCTGAGCCCCTCGCGCACGATGGCGCGTTTGAGCGAAATGTCCTTGGCCGCATAGCCGCCTGACATCCAGACGACATCTTTCTCGTGTGATTTACTCTTCGCCATGGCCTGTCCTTTCGTGACGGGGCGCGACGCGCGTTACAATTATCTTGGATCTAAAAATCTTCATCATAAATCGTCCAATAGTGCGGCAAGGTCGGCGTCCATATCGCCGATCCCGCCGTCGTCCTCGTCCCCGCCCGGATCAAGATCGTCGCCAAAACCCGAAAGCAAGTCATCGAGATCATCATCGCCCGTCTCGTCCCCGTCCAACTCAAGCTCGGACGTATCGTCATCCGCGCCGGAAGTGGGGGGCGCGGCAGGGATCGGTGGCGAGGCCTCGGGCGGGGCGACGCCCGTCCATGGCCCCAGAATATCGCCCCCGGCAAGCGACTGGAACGAGGCCAGTCTAACCTCATCCCGGCCCTTTATCGAGACCACAGGCATAAACCCGCGCGCCATGGCAAATTCCACCCGCGACTGGGTCAGGTTGCGTTCGGTGCAGGGCAGCGCCACCTGATCGCCATAGCGGTCGGTGACATAGTGATAGGGCATCCCGCCCAGCGACATCACCGACCCCAGCCCCATCGACGGCCCGTTGCGGCGAAAGGATTGCGCCAGCAAGATCGCAGCCAACACCGCCGGATTCGCCCAGAGCAGGCCAGAGAGCCCCTCTTGCGTGGTGAATTCCTCGAATTCGAATTCATGGATCGGCTCGGTTTTGGCGCCATAGGGGCGACGCAGCAGAACGCGCGGGGTCAACAGGCCCAGATGCCCGGCCTCGGGCATGGCGCGCAGGGTGTCCCAGGCCGTGGCCACCAGCGGCGGGCGATCGCGTTTCTCGACCTCAAGGAACCCGGGCGAGATCGCGGCGAGGAAGGGGGCATCCACATGCGCCGCGACGCGGGCGATCCGGCCCAGCAGCTCGGCATGGGGTGGGGTTTCCTCAAAGCTGTACAGCCCGATCAGCGCGGAGTAACCGCCGCGACCGTTCTCTTCATCCAGCGGCTCTTCGGTCAGCAGGCGGGCGAAGCCGCTTTGCGACAGGTCGTCATGGGTTGCCAGATCGGCGGCGATTTCCTCGGCGGACACGTCATATAGCATCAGTTCAAGCGTATCATCCGTTTCGACCGAGCGCGCAATCAGGTCGAGCGAACGCCACTGCGCCTCAAGCGACTGGAACTCAGGATGATGCAGCAGCAACCGCATGGCCGACGACAGCGCCCGGTCCACCGCCGCCGTCATCGCCGCCTCGTCAGGATCCGGCAGCGCGCGAATATGTGGGCCGACGATGCGGGCGATCAGATCGTCCATCGGCGATGGCGTGGCCGGTTGCGGCCGGGTGGCGCCGATCAGGGTCTGGAAATCGCTGAGCTTGAGGTCGGCGCGCACCGCATTGCCGCCCGAGCGCGCGTGCGGCGGCCTGACCGGGCTGCCATAGGCCGCGCCCCAATCCCGTAGGCGCTGCGCCGCGCGCTCGGTCGTGGCACCACTGGCCAGCTGCCCGCGCAGCCCCGCCAGTTCGGAGAATATCTCAACCTTTTCGTACAGTTCATCCGGGTGCAGATCATCCAGCCCGGTGAGCGGAACCGCGACGCCGCCACCCTCCCGGCCCAGCGGCAACACCAGATCGGTGGCAAAGTTTTCGATGATCTCTTCGACCGTATCCGGATCAAGCAAGGTGGCGCGACGGGTGGCCAACGCCTCGCCGGTCTCGATCGCGCCGCGCGCGGCACGGCCCGAGAAATCGCCAAGAATGGCGATGCGAAAGCGTTTGCGGGTGAGCCGCTCGGCGGTGGGGCGTTCGGTGTTGAGCGTACCATAGGCAAATTCAGGGGCACCGGTGAGGGTGGCACCAGAGGGAGCCTCCCCCTCGTCACCGCCCAGATCGCTGTCCAAATCGCTACCCAGATCACCGCCCAGATCACCGCCCAGATCCCCCAGCAGATCGTCGAGATCATCGAAGTCTGTGCTGTCCGCGCTGACCGCCGTCGGCCCGGCCTCATCCTCGCCAAGATCGCCAAGCAGATCATCCAGATCATCGAAGTCTGTGCCGCTGTCACCGCCCTGCCCGGTCTCGTCCGGGGGGGAGGATGCGTCGTTTGCCCCCTCCAGATCGCCGTCCAGATCGCCGAGTAGATCGTCAAGATCATCACTGCCGACCTCCTGCGCGGCAGACTCTTCGCCCTGCGCTCCAAGATCAGGGGCCTCATCCCCCAGATCCCCCAGAAGGTCATCAAGGTCGTCACCGGCAGCATCCAGATTGACCTCCTCCGGGGCGGCAGCAGCCAGATCGGCAAGCAGGTCGTCAGTGTCGCCCGCGACCTCCTCCGGCAGATCCAGCGCCGCAAGGCTGTCGAGGGCGCTTGTGCTGTCCTCTTCCACAGTCTCCTCCGGGGCGGCGGTGGCCAGATCGGCAAGCAGGTCGTCGGTGTCGTCCGCGACCTCCTCCGGCAGATCCAGCGCCGCAAGGCTGTCGAGGGCGCTTGTGCTGTCCTCTTCCACCGTCGCTTCCGGGGCGGCGGTGGCCAGATCGGCGAGCAGATCATCGGTGATGTCCGCGACCTCCTCCGGCAGATCCAGCGCCGCAAGGCTGTCGAGGGCGCTTGTGCTGTCCTCTTCCACCGTCGCTTCCGGGGCGGCGGTGGCCAGATCGGCGAGCAGATCATCGGTGATGTCCGCGACCTCCTCGGGCAGGTCCAGCGCCGCGAGGCTGTCTAGGGCGCTTGTGCTGTCCTCTTCCACCGCCTCCTCCGGGGCGGCGGCGGCCAGATCGGCAAGCAGATCATCGGTGATGTCCGCGACCTCCTCCGGCAGATCCAGCGCCGCAAGGCTGTCGAGGGCGCTTGTGCTGTCGTCTTCCGTCGCCTCCTCCGGAGCGGCGGCGGCCAGATCGGCGAGCAGATCATCGGTGATGTCCTCGACCTCCTCGGGCAGGTCCAGCGCCGCAAGGCTGTCGAGGGCGCTTGTGCTGTCGTCTTCCGTCGCCTCCTCCGGAGCGGCGGCGGCCAGATCGGCGAGCAGGTCGTCGGTGATGTCCGCAACTTCCTCGGGCAGGTCCAATGCCGCGAGGCTGTCGAGGGCGCTTGTGCTGTCGTCTTCCACCACCTCCTCCAGGGCGGCGGCGGCCAGATCGGCGAGCAGATCATCGGTGATGTCCGCGACCTCCTCGGGCAGGTCCAGCGCCGCGAGGCTGTCGAGGGCGGCGGCGGTGGTGTTGTCCGCCGGGGCCGCTTCCGGAGCGGAGCTGCGCAGGGCGTCCAGCGCGCCGCCGATCTCGTCCGAGGCGACATCCGGCGTCGGGGCGGCGGATTTCAACGCGCCCAGCACTGCGGCGGCACTGTCCGTTTCTGTAGCCGGTTCAGGCGTGCTGGCGCGCAGGGCGTCGAGAGTGGCAGCGGTGTCGTCCTGCGTCCCCTCTTGCTGCGGGGTGAGGGCGCGCAGGCTGTCAAGCGCGGCGCTGTGATCCGCGCCCCCGTCGGCCCCTGCCAGCGCGCTAAGAAGCGAGGGGTCGGCGAGGATCTTTTCGATCAAGGATTCGGCCCCCGCCTTGCCGTCCATATAGGCCATCAGATTGGCAAGCTGAGTGCGGGCCTCGAGCAGCGGGCGCAGCGCATCGACCTTGGAGGCAATGGCAGCGGGGCTGAAATCGGACATTTTCTCGAAGGTCAGATCAACTTCGAGATTGCCCTCGCCAGTGAGCGTGTTGGGCACGGCAAAGGCGACGCGGGGGGCCATCGCCTGCATCCGGTCATCAAAGGTGTCGACGTCGATGTCGAGAAACTTGCGCTCGTCGATCGAGGGCTGTTGCACCCGCGACTTGCCTGCCAGATCGCTCATCACGCCCATGACAAAGGGGAGCTGAACCTTTTTCTGCGCCCCGTAGAGTTCGACATCATATTCGATCTGCACCCGTGGCGCGCGGTTGCGGGCGATGAATTTCTGCGACGTGCTGCTCATGATCCGCTCCCTTTCAGCGCGGCCAGATCGGCGCGCAACGCTTTAACCTCCCGGTGCAGATCAAGCACATGGGCCCCCACCACATCGGTTTCCGACCGCACCAGATCGCGCAGCCCCTCGAATTCGGCCTCGGCCTCCTCCTCCACGGCCGATTGCATGGTGTTGACCAGCAGACCGATAAAGAGGTTGAGCACGGAAAAGGCGGTGATGACGATGAACGGGACAAAGAACAGCCACGCCATCGGAAACTGTTTCATCACCGGGCGCACGATGCCCATCGACCAGCTTTCCAGTGTCATGATCTGGAACAGGGAATACAGCGATCCCCCCAGCGTCCCGAACCATTGCGGAAAGGCCGCGCCGTACATCAATGTCGCCATGACACCGAAAACATAGAACACGATCGAGATCATAACGATCACCGCGCCCATCCCCGGCAAGGCATCCAACAGCGCCTGCACCACCGCGCGCATCTGCGGGATCACCGACAACAGCCGCATTGCCCGGATCACCCGCAGCCCGCGCAGCGCCGAAAGCCCGGCCCGGTCGGGCAAAAGCCCCAGACCGACCACGACGAAATCAAAGATGTTCCAGGCGTTAGCAAAAAAGCGCAGCCCGTAGGCAAAGAATTTCAACCCCAACTCTGCCACGAAAAAGGTCATCACGGCGTGGTCGATCAGCGTCAGCGTGCCGCCAATCTCGGCCCGGACAGTGGCCGAGGTCGAAAGCCCCAGAGTGATGGCATTGAAGATGATGACGCCCAGAATCGCATTGTGGGTGCTGCCGCGTTCCACAAAGGCGCGCACCCTGTCCTGAAGCGTCGTGGGGGCTGTTTCGGTCATCTGTTTGCTGCCGACCTGATCTGTGATCTGGGCCCTGCCCCAAACGGGACAGGGCGGTGAATTTATCCGATGGTCGCTTCGAGCTGGTCCTTGCCTTCGCCGAGGATGTCATTCATCAGCCCCAGCCCGGTATTGAGAGACTCCAGCGTGCTTGCCGCCTCTTTGAAACCGACGCCGGCATTCGCACCGGCGAGCGTCAGGTTGATGACGGCGGGAAAGGCGCGGTCAAAGATATCGGCGTATTTCGGGTTCTGCGCCTTGAGCGCGTCCAGCAGCGTTTTCAGCTTGGGCGCGTTCTTGTCGGCATGGGTGACCCGGCCCATCATGTCAGAGCAGCCATCCAGCGCCTTGTCCAGCGCCTTGCGGGCCTTGCGCAGCTTGTCGAGATAGCTGCGCGCCTTGGCATCGCTCGATTTCTTGAGGATCTTTTCCAGCTTGTCGCAGTCGTCCAGCGCCTTGGAAATCGCCGCCGACAGCTTGCGCCCGCCAACCGCCAGACCGGCAACCTTGTTTTGCCACAGGCCGTAATTCTTGTCGCATTTCGGCAGGGTGGCGACAAAGGGGGTATCGGTTCCCAACAGTCCCTTGATCACGCTGCCGGTCATCTCGCTCGCGCCTTGCGCGCCTTTCTTGGCCTCGCCAAGCACGGTCTGATAACGTTTCTTCAGCGTGGCAAGATCCCCATCCAGAACCTTTTCGACCTTTTCGGCATCGCGGGCAGCGTCCTTGAGCTTGTCGGCCAGCGCCGCGACCCCGCGCACAAGGCTGACAATGCCCAGCACCAGAGAGGCCCCGCCGGTGGCCACGGAGCCGGCCACGCCAACCGCACCGCCAGCCACGCCAAGCACGCCCAGCGTGATGTCAAAACCGGTCTTGATCTTGTAATCCTTGTACTGCGCCTTGCGCTTTACAAAGGCCTTCCAGCGGGCGTCAGGGATCTTTTCGAAATGCGATTTCGAGGCGGTCAACACCTGTTTTGCCTTGGTATCGAACAGCCCGTAAATGCGCTGTTTCTTGCCCGGGTCGGTTTCCTTGTCGGCGGCAGTCTCGATCTGTTTCATCAGCTTGACCAGCGCCACAACCAGCTTTTTGGTCAGGTCGTTGGCATCATCGACCATCTGCTGCGGCGTGACGTAATCGCCTTCGGCTTCCAGCACATCAAGCAGATCCTCGTTCAGCGTCAGCTTGAACTCATACCCTTTGATGTCCTTGACCCAAGACGGTTTGTACGCCTTCAGCAGCTCCGTACCGAGATCCTTTTTCCAGATCACCACGCTCTTGCCGAGCTTCTGCTTGGGCGCGCCCTGGGCCGCAGGGCGCGCGGCGGCCTGCTTCTGTTTCGCCTTGATCTCGGTCTCGCGTTTCTGGATCACGCCCGGGTATTTCTTGAGCGCGGCGATGGTTTCGGCGTGGGATGACGCGCTGCAGCCCTGGATCGCCACCACGACCTTTTTCTTCACCTCGCTCAGCGCCTTGAGCATGCGGTCGTAATCCATCAGGTCTTCGGCGACCTCGAAATCCTTCAGCGCAGTGCCGAGGCCGGATTTCTTCATCGTCTTGGCCTTGTTCTTGGACCACCATTTCTGGTTCAGTTCCGGTACAGCATTCTTTTTCATCGTTACCCCCCACTCTGGTTTACATCGGTGTTTCCCACCGGTTCGGGCGCCGCCGCCCGGGTCTTAATCAAACGCGTAGGTGAACTCTCCCTCGGTCACATCGATGGCGATCTTGGACAGGCTGTCGCCGTCCATCATCCGGTGCAGGAATTCGGCCGAGATGTCGGGCAGCATGGTGTTGGTGACGATGGCGTCGATCATGCGCCCGCCTGAGTCGAGTTCCTGACAGCGATCGACGATCGCCTCGACCACCGCGTCGGAATAGGAGAGCGGTACGTCATGCGCCTCGGCCACGCGTTTCTGAATCCGGTTCAGTTGCAGCCGGGTGATCTGGCCCAGCATGTCGGGCGTCAGCGGATAATAGGGGATCGTCACCAAACGCCCCAACAGCGCCGGCGGGAACACCTTGAGCAGCGGATCGCGCAGCGCCTTGGCGATGCCATCGGGTTCGGGCAACAGATCGGGATCTGCACACAGATCCATGATCAGTTCGGTGCCGACATTGGTGGTGAGCAGGATCAGGGTGTTCTTGAAATCGATCACCCGGCCCTCGCCATCCTCCATCACGCCCTTGTCAAAGACCTGAAAGAACAGCTCGTGCACGTCCGGGTGGGCCTTTTCGACCTCGTCCAGCAGCACCACGGAATAGGGCTTGCGCCGCACCGCCTCGGTCAGCACGCCGCCCTCACCATAGCCGACATAGCCCGGCGGCGCCCCTTTCAGAGAACTGACGGTATGGGCCTCCTGATATTCGCTCATGTTGATGGTAATGACGTTCTGTTCACCGCCATACAGGCTTTCGGCCAAGGCCAGCGCGGTCTCGGTCTTGCCAACGCCAGAGGTGCCGGCAAGCATGAAGACCCCGATCGGCTTGGACGGGTTGTCGAGCCCCGCGCGCGAAGTCTGGATGCGCTTGGAGATCATCTTCATCGCGTGATCCTGACCGATCACACGCTCGGCCAGCCGGTCTTCCAGATGCAGGATGGTGTCGATTTCATCGCGAACCATGCGCCCCACCGGGATGCCGGTCCAGTCGCCGACGACGCTGGCCACCGCCTGATGATCGACGATCGGCAGGATCAGCGGGCTATCGCCCTGCACCGTGATCAGTTCGGCATTCTTTGCCTTGAGCTCTGCCAACAGGGCGGCGCGCTCCTCACTGCTGAGCGGGCTGGTGGCGGCGGCCTCTGCGCTGGTGGCGTCCGCGCCCTCGACCGGGGCGCCGCCTTCGCGCAGTTTGGCGCGCAGATCAAGGATCGACTCGACCACCGCCTTTTCGATGTCCCAGCGTTCGGTCAGCTTGGCCAGACGCCCCTCCTCGGTCTCGCGCGCGGCGGTCACCGCCTCGCGCCGGGCGGCCACCTCGTAACCGGCGGTCTCGTCGCGGTCGATGATCTCAAGCTCGGTCGTCAACGCCTCGATCCGGCGGCGGCTGTCGTCTACCTCGGCCGGGACCGCGTGCTGGCTGACAGCGACGCGGGCACAGGCGGTGTCCAGCAGGCTGACCGATTTGTCAGGCAGTTGCCGCGCCGGGATATAGCGGGCCGAGAGGGTGACGGCGGCCTCGATCCCCTCGTCCAGGATCTGAACACGGTGGTGTTTTTCCAGCATCGAGGCGATGCCGCGCATCATCAGGATCGCCTTGGGGATCCCCGGCTCGTCCACCTGCACCACCTGAAAGCGGCGGGTCAGCGCAGGATCCTTTTCGATGTACTTCTTGTATTCCGCCCAAGTGGTCGCGCCGATGGTGCGCAGGGTGCCGCGCGCCAGCGCCGGTTTCAAAAGGTTGGCGGCATCGCCGGTGCCAGCGGCCCCGCCCGCGCCGACCAACGTGTGGGTCTCGTCCACGAACATGATGATGGGCACCGGGCTTGACTGCACCTCTTCGATCACCTGTTTCAGGCGGTTCTCGAATTCGCCCTTCATGCTGGCCCCGGCCTGCAACAGGCCGACATCCAGCATCAGCAGGCGCACGTCCTTCAACGTCGGCGGCACGTCACCACGCGCGATGCGCAGGGCAAAGCCTTCGACCACGGCCGTCTTGCCGACCCCGGCCTCGCCGGTAAGGATCGGGTTGTTCTGGCGTCGCCGCATCAGGATGTCGACGATCTGACGAATTTCCTCGTCCCGGCCAACAATCGGATCAATTTCGCCGTTGCGGGCCTGTTCGGTGAGGTCGGTACAGAATTGCTCCAGCGCCTCGCCCTGGCCCATCTGCGCCGGGGCGCGGGCGCCTGAGGCCTCGCCCGGCTCTACCCCGCCGCCGGTTTGCGAGCCGTCCTGCGGGCGCTGCCCTTCTTCCGGCGACCCCTCGGTCGCGCGTGCAAAATTCTCGGCCAGATCATCGGCACCGATCCGGGCCAGCTCAGGCGACATGGAGGACAGGATATTGCGCAGGCTGGGGGTTTTCAGCATCCCGAGCAGCAAATGCCCGGTGCGCACCTGCGACGAGGAATACAGCAGCGAGCCCCAGACCCAGCCGCGCTCCATCGCGTCCATCAGATGATCGGAAAGATCCGAGACGGTCGAGGCCCCCCGCGGCAGCGCGTCGAGCGCGCGCGTCAGCTCGGTCGCGATGCGGCCCGGGTCCAGATCGTAATGCCGCAGGATGCGGTGCAGGTCGCTGTCCTGCCCGTTCAGGATCTGGTGCATCCAGTGCACGATCTCGACATAGGGGTTGCCCCGCATCTTGCAGAACACTGTCGCGCTCTCCACCGCCTGATAGCCCAGCGGGTTCAGCTTTCCGAATAGTGCAACGCGGCTGATCTCGGTCATCTGTGTTTCCTTCCCTCTCCGTCCCGGCCGTTACATCGGCCTGTGGTGGTCCGCCCCAGCGCCGGGATAGAGGAACAAGTCCTCGGCGTCAGAGCGGTCGGTATCTTCATCGCGGCGGCTGCCGATCCAGCTGGTATGCCCCAGCCGGGTGCTGCCGCCGAGGCTGGCACGCGGCACCTCGTCGCCGGCAAGGATCAGGTTAATGTCCCAATCCAGCGCGTCGCCGGCATAGGTGCGCACCAAGGCGCGCAGCCTGTCCAGCGCCGCGCCCCCGGGCAGCAGGCGGTCAAAATCTGCCATGCTCAGCGGGCCGATCCGCAGCCGAAACTTGGCCGCACGGCTCCAGACCCGATTGCCGATGCTGGTGGCCTGCCCAAGCCCGGCGGCCGCGCCAAGTTGCCAACGGTCATCCGGCTCCAGCTCCAGCCAGGAGCCGACGAATTGCTGCACCGTGACTGGCACGCCAAAAAAGTCGCCCAGCATCGCCTCAAGCCCGGCGGCGTTCTTGGGGCCCTGTGCCAACAGACCGGAAAAATAGCGTTTCGCCAGATCGGGCATCGCATCACGATCTTGCAGGTGATCGCCGTGATAGCCCGACAGCGCCGCGACTTGACGCGCCATCTGATCATCGCCGCGATCAAAGCTGACCGCCGGTTGGCCCGCCGCCCAAGCGCGGTAGAGCAGGCTCATCATCCGATGGGTCAGCATATCGGCAAAGGCGACGAAGGTGGGGTCGCGATGGTTGCGCAGCCGGTCGCGCACATATTCGGTGATATGCAGCGGCAGCGGCCCCTGCGATCCGAACAGCCCGAAAAACCGGTTGGTCAGACGCCCCGGTCGGTCACCTTGGGGCGGTGTGAAATCAGCGATGCTCGAGGTGGGAAACGACAATTCCGGCTGCTGGCCCAGCCGCACCTGATCCTGACGTGGACGCCGGCTTTCACCCAGACGGGGGGCTTCGGGAAACTGCGCCTCGATAACGCGAAGGGCCTGAAAAACATGATGCTTTTCAGGGTCACGCGCCAATCGGTCAAAATGGCTCAAATGATCCGGCCCAGGCCCTTTTCTGGTCGCCATCGGGCGATTTCCCCGCGTTTCTGCGTTGTCAAAACGGTTTCTGTAAAACTGTTCAGCGTGGCGTAGCGGCGAAAAAACCGCTCCAGCACCGCGCCAAGGGCGTAAATGCTCGACCCTTCAAAGAAACTTTCGTCAAACCCAATGGTGATTTCCAGCCCGCGCAGCGCCGTTGACAGCACCTCGTCACTGACCCGGCGCACGATCGGGCGGCTGGAGACGTTGACGATCCCTTCAAGCTGTTTCTCGGTCACCCGGTTGCCCAGCGGCGCATATAGGCCGACCAGTTCGCGCAGCGCCTCGGCCGAACTGCCTTGGCCGGTATCGGCGATCGAGGCGTAGTTCAGGCTGAGATGGCTGATCAGACGCCAAGCGGTGTCGCCTTGGGCCAGCGTCGGGTTTGGCCGGGTCGGCGATACCGGCAGCCGGATCGATTTCACTGGCCCGCCCTCGGGCAATTGAAACACATCCGCGTCGCCAGTGGACAAAAGCAGCGGCAGATCCCGGTTGGTACACAGCGCCTGCACCGCCAGTTGATCGAGGTCGGCGCGATAGGGCGCCTGCCCCCGGTCCACCAGCGTCAGATAGACCTCGGACCCCAGATAGGAGGTACGCACCCCGCGCAAACGCTCCTTTTCGCTGCGCTGTCGCATGCGGCGGCGCAGGGTGTAATAGGCGGGGTGAGTTTCACCCGCGGCGGTAAAATCCGTGGCGGAATAGAACGGGCGAAAGATCACGTCGTCCCGATCCTCGCCGCTGATGCCGGTCACGCTTTGCAGGGCGTAGATCTCGAAATCGAGCCCGGCGGTGCGGTTTGGCACCACATGGTGTTCAGCGTCCCGGGCATTGACCAGAACCCGGTCGCAGCGCTTGGGAAAGAGATTGACCGCCGGCACCGCGTTGAGGGTAAACGCCTCGGGCACGATCATCGGGGCAAGGTCGCGATGCCCCTCGTGCAGCAGGATATAGATATCCACCTCGGAGCCCGTCGCGCGTTCCAGCGCCGGGCGAAGCCCCTGCAATTCGACGAACAGGAACCGCTCCGGCATCGCGAAATATTCCTGCAACAGCCGATAGCCATCGAACACCCGTCGCGGGATCGGCAACAGCGCCTCTTCCGGTTCAAAGCCACGCTGCACAACGCCCCCGTCGCGCAGCGGCAGCGTCCAGTCGGCGCGCGGATCGGTGGAGCGGCCGGTCAGCCCCTCGACCTGGGTGCACAGCAATTCCAGCAGCAACCAGGAATTGCCCGCCCCGCTGTTGAGATGCAGCACCAGCTTGTCCATCGCCAATTCGCGGATCGGATCGCCGTCGCGGCGACGCAGGCGCAGGCGGATACCGGCGCGCGCACGGGTTTGCCCCGCCACCCCGGCGGCCACCAGATCGCCCCGCCCGTCGATATATTCGGCCTCGGAGATTTCGATCGGCCACATCGTCAGATCGGCGGCGGTGCGGTATTCGCAGGGGGTCTGTTCGCCCTCCATCAGGCGGCTGCGCAGCACCGAATTGCGGGGCAGCACATAGCCATCCTTGAGCGCCGCATTGGCGATATCGGGTTCGAACGCCGCGATCATCATCGAGGGGGTCGGTGCCAGATAGTGCGGATAGACAATCTCCAAAAGATTGGAGGTGAAATTGGGGTATTGCAGCTCCAGCTCAAGCTGGACCCGCGCAGAAAGAAAGGCGACCCCCTCCAGCAACCGCTCGACATAGGGATCGAGCACCTCGATCCCCTCCATCCCAAGCCGCGCCGCGATCTTGGGATAGGCGGCGGCAAACTCGGCGCCCATGTCGCGCATGTACATCAGTTCGCGTTCGTAATGTTTGGTGAGACGTGTATCCATCTACGCGCTCCGCTCGACCAGAACTTCGCCGGTGGTCAAATCCACCTGACTGCGCAGATACAGTTCCAGCGGCAGCGGCTGCGCCCACATATCGGCGCGGATATCGAGATCAACTGTCATCTCGCCGCCGCGCTTGTCCGGATTGATCGCGACATCGACCGAACCGGCAATGATCCGTGGCTCGAACATCGAGATCGCGATTTCGATGGAGCGGCGGATGCGTTCGGCGCGCTCTTCGGTGGAATATTCACCGGACACTTCCTCAAGCCCATAATTGAGCACCGACCGGGCCACGTTGGGATAGGTTTCGGTGTCGATCATGGTAGCAATATTGTTGGTGTTCAAAAGCCAGGACAGGTCGCGTTGAATGATCTCGCGCAGACGGACAAGGTCGATCACCCGAACGTCGCGCCCCTCTTTCGGGTTGCCCGGATCCCGGTCGGTGAGACGGTCCAGAAGCGAGGGTTGCAATCGGTCAGCGAGCGTCTTGTCAGCCATCCTCGGGCGCGCCTCCGGCGCCGTTCATGACAAGGCTGCGCAGATCCATCAATGCGATGTCGGACCGATCCGTTGCCAGCAGGCGCTGGCCGGTCCCGACAAAGGTGTCGGCGCCCACATCGGCCCAGCTTGTCGCGCGCGCCAGTTTCGCGGCGCTGTCGTTGCTGAGCGTCGTGCCGGGATAGCGGGTCGGGATCAAGGCCGGCACTTCGCCGCCATTGGCCAGCGTCAGCACACCGGCGGTCCAGACCGCGTCACGCAGATCGCCGGGTTCGTCGATCTCAAGCTTGGAAATACTGGCAAAGGGCAGCCAGAAATAGCGGCCGTTGACGATGATTTCCAGAACCGGCCCCAGCCGCATGTCAGCGTCCGAGATCCAGCCGAAGGGCTCCCCATTCAAGGTGCCGGACCGCGCCGGGGCGGCGTCAAAGGCGCGGGCGCGCAGGCTGGCGGCCTCTTCCGGTTTACCCTCGGAGAGACGTTTTTGCGCCTCGATCAACAGCGCCAGCCACTCCTGCGGCTCGCCAAAGATCATCGGTTCCTTTTCGCCGGCAAAGACCTTGTCACGATAGACCTCGCAGATGATTGCCTCGCGATAGGTGCGGGCCATCATCTCAGCCTCCGGGTCCAGCTCGGCGCTGAGTTTCAGTTGCGCAATCGCGCGTTTCCAATCGCCCAGAACACAGAGCAGCTGGAACAGGAAAATCCTGAGCTTTGCATCAGAGGGGTCGGCGCGGACCTTGTCCTGCAATACCTTGAGGGCAAGATCGAGATCCCCGGTCTTGAGGTGCTCTTCGGGTGTCATATGGCGGGCTCCGCTGAGGCGGTACAAAGACAGGGCCAACGCCCCGGGGCCGGTCAGACCCCGGGGCATCAACTATCGGATCACTCGACCTTGCCGGTCCGCACGTTCCACTTGAAGGTGTTCTCGGTCTTCAGTTTTCCGCTTTTCTGATCGGTCGATTTGTATTCATGTTCAATCGCCGTATAGGCCATCGTCCATGTTTCCTCGGGGATGCCATCCTCGCTGCTCGAAACCGCATAGCTGTCGACGACGACGTCCTTCAACGTCCACATCGAATAGGCCTCCAAACCGGCAGAGGCGCTTTCACCCGAGCGGCAAAAATGGATCTTGATCTCGGGTCGGATGGTGCCGTTGGCAACCGAGGTCATCAGCTTGTTCGATGCCAGCCCCATCTGAGACGACACTTCGACCTTGCCGAAGTTGGAGTTCGCATGCCCCCGCTGGGTCGAGCCAAGATCCGACATCTCGACGGCACGCTCCACATTCCAGCTGCAGGATTGGATCACGATCCATTTGTCGTGACCCGATTCGGTCGCGTCCCCGGGGATATCGGAGATCTCGACGAACATATTGGCGGCCATTGTCTTATCCTTTCATTCTAAAAGTCAGGTTGATGATTAAAAATGTCTTGCGTCTGAGCGGGGACGCGACCCCGCTCAGGCACCTTTCTCGGAGGGCAGTTTCGAGACCAGTCGCAGCGAAACGGACAGGCCTTCCAACTGGTAATGCGGACGCAGGAAGAACTTGGAGGTGTAATACCCCGGGTTGCCTTCGACGTCCTCGACGACGACCTCGGCCGCCGCCAGCGGTTTGCGCGCCTTTTCATTCTCGGACGAGATCTCGGCATTGAAATCAACGTAGTTGTTGATCCAATCCTGCAACCAGCCCTCCATGTCTTGCCGGCTTTTGAACGACCCCACTTTGTCGCGCACCATGCATTTGAGATAATGCGCAAAGCGGCAGGTGGCGAAAAGATAGGGCAGACGCGCGCCCAGATTGGCATTCGCTGAGGCATCCGGATCGTCATATTCGGCCGGCTTGTGCAGCGACTGCGCCCCGATGAAGGCGGCAACATCGGAGTTCTTGCGGTGGATCAGCGGCATCATGCCATTCTTGGCCAGCTCGGCCTCGCGCCGGTCCGAAATCGCGATTTCGGTCGGGCATTTCTGATCCACCCCACCATCGTCGGTGGGAAAGGTGTGACTGGGAAGCTCGGTCAGGGCACCGCCCGATTCCACGCCCCGGATCCGCGAACACCAGCCATAGGATTTGAACGAACGGGTGATATTCGTGGCCATCCCATAGGCGGCATTGACCCAGCTGTACTTCTCGCTGTCGGCCCCCTCGGTATCCTCCTCAAAGGCGAATTCCTCGACCGGGTCGGTTTTGGCGCCATAGGGCAGCCGGCCCAGAAACCGCGGCATGGCAAGGCCGACATACTTCGAATCCTCGCTTTCGCGCAGGGACCGCCATCCGGCGTATTCCGGCGTCTGAAAGATCTTGGTCAGGTCGCGCGGATTGGCCAGTTCCGACCAGCTGTCCATCTGGAACAGCGACGGCTTTGCCCCGGTGATCAGCGGCGCATGGGCCGCCGCCGCGATCTTGGACATTTCGCCCAAAAGCTCGATATCGGGTGGCGAATGGTCGAAATGGTAATCCGCCACCAGCGTGCCATAGGGTTCGCCACCGAACTGGCCGAATTCCTCTTCGTACAGCTTCTTGAAGATCGGCGACTGATCCCAGGCGGTGCCTTTGAACTTGCGCAGGGTCTTGTGCATGTCCTTCTTGGAGATGTTCATGACCCGGATCTTGAGCTGCTCGTCCGTCTCGGTGTTGTTGACGAGATAGTGCAGCCCGCGCCACGCGCTTTCCATTTGCTTAAAGTCGGCGTGGTGCAGGATCTCGTTGACCTGTTCTGTCAGCTTCTTGTCGATCTGGGCAACGATGCCTTCGATGGATTTCAGCGCGTCGTCAGAGATCAGGCCGGTATTGGCCAGGGCCTGTTCGGCCAGCGTCTTGACGGCGGATTCCACCGCCGTCTTGGCCTGATCGGACTTTGGGCGGAATTCCTTTTGCAACAGGTTGGCGAATTCGGAAGACCCAAAAGCCGTGGCTTCGGCGCCGGCTTCCGTCTGGGCTTGTTCTTCGGCCATCGGATGCTCCTATTCTTCTGCTTCGTCGGGGCTGTCGGATTTCGGCGCCGGCTGGGCGGCCAACGTCTTGAGCAGGGCCGGATCCTGAATGATCTTGCTGATCAGATCCTCGGCCCCGGTCTTGCCGTCCATATAGGTCATCAGGTTGGACAACTGGGTCCGCGCCTCAAGCAATTCGCGCAGCGGCTCGACCTTGCGGGCGATGGCGGCGGGCGAAAAATCATCCATGCTCTCAAACGTGATGTCCACCGCCAGATTGCCCTCGCCGGTCAGCGTGTTGGGCACGGTAAAGGCCGCGCGCGGGGCCATCGACTTCATCCGGTCATCAAAATTGTCGACATCGATTTCCAGAAACTTGCGGTCGGCGACGGCAGGCTGTTTCACTTCGGACTTGCCGGCAAGATCGCTCATCACCCCCATCACAAAGGGGAGCTGAACCTTTTTCTGGGCCCCGTAGAGTTCGACATCATATTCAATCTGGACCCGTGGCGCGCGGTTTCGCGCGATGAATTTCTGTGAGCTATCCGCCATTTAGTGCTCCTTGACCCTAATATGTCCCGTTCCGTCCGCGTCCCAGCAGGGGCGGCCTCAATCGTCGTCTTCAATTCCGCCAATCAGATGCACGTTGTCGATGCCAGCTGGCGCCATATCCTGCATGATCGTGAGAAAATCAGCGTTCACCAACCGCTTGGCCCGGACCAACAACAATGGCACCGGGCTAGAGGGTTCGTTGCGCTTGTAATAGTCCACAATGCGATCCAGCGCGCTGGAGACATCGGCGGGCGAATTGATACCGCCGACCACCACCCCCCCACGGCCACCGCCACCGTTGCCGGCGGCCATTGCGCCAAGGGCCTCATCGCCAGCGGCGCCGACGGTCTCCTCCCCGGCGGCGGCATCGCTTGTGCTGGCATGGTCAGACAGGCGTTTGACGATCTGACGCATCAGCTTGATCAGCGGGTCGAGGTCGGGGCCCTGCCCCGGGGTCCGTTCGGAAAACACATCCGAGATGGCGCGAATATTCTCTTCGCCCCGCTGCGCCGCCTCAAGCCAACCGGTCAGAACCTCGTCCGCCGTATCCTGAAACGCCGCCCCGATAGAGGCGGTGTCGGGGATCGTGGTCATATCGGCGGGCGCGGTCATCAGCCCTTCGGCGATCTCGATGTCGCGCAACGTGAACCGCCCAAAACCACGGCTGTCGGTCAGCGCCACGCGGCGCAGCGACCGATACACCGGGGAGGGTCCGCCCATACCGCCGGGCTGACCGCACAGATCCTGCACCGCGTTGATGCGCATGGTCGGATCGCCGTCGTCTTCGTCAAGCTCGGGATGGCAGCTGTCCCAAAAATCCTCAAGGCAGCCGCGAATGAATCCGGTGGCCTCGGCAAAGCCGTTCAACCCGTCATCGCCGTGCAGCAGAGCGTCGGCCAGAAAAACCGCCGCGCGCAGATCATGGCTCCGCTCCAGCACCTCGAGGGATTTTTTGCGCACTTCACCGTAATCAGGGTCTTCCGCGGCGTGGATCTCGCTCCCGATCTGCACCTCTTCGCCTTGCTGGGCCGCAAGCTCCATCTCGGTAAAGATCGGGTCGTATTCGAGATTCTCCCCACTGGGTGAATCGCCGCCCTTTGACTGCAACAGAACAGCCAGTTCCATCCAGAACCTCCCAAGTAAGCTCGATGCGGTCTCGCGGGTTCTGGTTCAACACCCCGTGCAAAGAGGCGGGCCCGTCGTTTCGCTAAACATAAAAAAACAATATCTTGACCACAAGACAGCCTTATCGTTTGCTCGAAGTCAATTGTATTTCGTATCATTTTTGAGGGTTGGAGCCATGGCAGAAGAAAAAGTCGAAGGCCCGGCGCTCAAGAAACTGGTCAAGTTGGGCATGAAGAAAAGGCTGTCTTTCGCCTTTTATCCCGCCGCCTCGGGCAATGATCACACCGTCCTGATCGACCGACGCAAGCCCGCCAAGGTGCTGGGTCAGGCGGCCAAGCAGATGGCCAAAAAGGAGGGCGCAGGTCCCAAGGTTGCGTTTGGCACCTTCGTGCTCGATGACGGCACGCTGGAGCTGACCTGCGACGTTGTTATTCCAAGACTGGCGAAGCTGCTCAAGAAATACCTCAAATCTCAGAAGGTCTTGGTCAACGTTCTGGTGCTGGACGCGCAGGGCACCGTACTGGAAAGCGACGTCGAACCGCTGCCGCAGGATGCCGGTTGGGACGAGGTGGAGGATGCGGACGACGCAAACGAGGAGGTCGCGGCGCCCACCACCAAGGCCCCGACTGACCCCGCCGCCGAAACGACCCCAGCCGAACCACCCGCGCCCGCCGCCCTTGACGCCAAAGGGCTGGTCATCCGGCTGAAGGCGGTGCAGCCGGCGCTTGTCACCGCCCCGGCCCCGATGGCCGACAAGCTGAAAAAGGCCGTCGCGCTGGCGGTGGCTCAGATCAAGGCCCAAGATCTTGCCGCGGCGGACAAAACCATCGCGGCGCTGGAAAAGGCCGCCTCTCGGCTAGGGCCCAAGGCAGGTGCGCCTGAAACGTCTGCCCCCGCCCCCGGGGAAGCCGCCGCTACGAAACCGGCACAGGACGGTGCCCCCCGCCAGCTGGCGGCGCGGGCCGGAGCGCTGCGCGACGTGATCGCCACCCTTCACGACCCGGCCCGCAGCAAGCTGACCACAGCACTGGGCAATGCCGCGCAGCGGATAGAAGCGGGCGATCTGGTCGCCGCCAGTGATGGTCTGGCACGGATCGAGGCGGCGACGAACAAGATGGTCGCCTCCGTCAACGCCGGATCGAACTCTGCGGCGCAAACAGAGGCAACGCCCAAGGCTGAGGCCGCCGCCGAAGCGCCAGATCCACAGGCAGCAAAATGGCGCACGGCCGAGGCCCGGTTGCAGCCCGAGATCGACCGGCTGATCGCCGAAAAGCGCGGCGATCTGGCGGCGCTCAACCGCACCTTTGCCTATGCGCAGGATCAGGCCGCAGCGGGGCAGTTCGACAAGGCGCTGGCCGCAGCAGGACAGGTGGTGGCGCTGATCAAACAGGCCAAAGCCTCCACCACGACCGCCGCCGCAGCGCAGGCGCAGGCCGCGGCCCCGGACAATGTGGTCGACTATACCAAATCGCGTCTGGGCTGGATCAAGACGCGCCAAAGCCTGCGCAACGAGCTTGAGGGGCTGAAAAACGCGATTGTGTCAGCCACCACCGGAATCGAGGGGATGGAGGACGTGCCAGCGAAATCCGGGGTGCTGTTCGACTATCTCGACGACATCGACAGCACGCTGGAAGACACCCTGAAACAACTGGTCGAAGCCCCCGACGGTGACCGACGCGAGGGGCTGAAAAAATCAGCGCGCAAGATCATCGGCGACTATCAAGGTCTGCTCGACACCGACTTTTTCAAGGCGGTGGACGGCTCCGGGTTCGCGCGCACCAAGATCCGCGCCAGCGCGCTGAATGCATTGCAAGACGTCAGCGGCGCGCTGGCAAGCTGAACACCGCAGGCCCCCGCACAAGTTCCTGGGAGGGACACCATGATACCGCGCAATTCACTGTTCGCCGGCCTGTTGATGACACTGGCCCTTGCCCTGCCGGCAGCCGCCGCCCCCGAGCGCCTGACCGTCGAGCTGAACAAGCTCGAACAGATCGACGGCGGCGGCTGCCGTGCCTTCTTTCTGTTTCGTAACGAGACTGGGAAAAGCTTTGAAGGCTTCGAGATGTCGCTGGCAATCCTGGACGGCAAGGGCGTGATCGACCGACTGCTGTCGATCGACGCGGCGCCGCTGCCGGTGGCGCGCACCACCCTGAAACTGTTCGAGATCCCCGACATCGCCTGCAGCGATATTTCGGAGATGCTGCTGCATGAGGTGACCGCCTGCCGCCCCCAGAACGAGGATGAGATGGACTGTTTCGAGATCCTCGATTTGACCAGTAAAACCCCGACAGCGCTGGTGAAATAGGCCATGCCAGTCGCGTGGGAAACCCTTGGGACCGGCGGGCCGATCATCGCCCTGCTGGCCGTCCTGTCACTGTTTTCGCTGACGCTGATCGCAGTCAAGGTGATTCAGCTTTGGCCGGTGCGATCTGGTCTGGCCCGGCGCGCCGAGGCGTTTCGGCAATGGCGCGAGGGCGACAAACACGCGGCGCAGCAAACCGTGACGGCGGGCAGCTCGCCCGCCGATCGGGTCACCGCCTATGCGATGCAGGCGCTGGCCAAGGGGTTTCGCGGCCCCCGGCTGGAGTCCGAGTTGATGCGGCGCGGCAATGACGAGGTGGCGCGGATGTCCGGCATGATCCGCACCATCGAGTTGATCGCGGTGATCTCGCCCCTGCTGGGCCTGTTGGGCACGGTTCTGGGCATGATCCAATCGTTTCAGGAATTGGAGATGGCAGAAGGCGCGGCCAATGCCTCGGTCCTTGCGGGCGGGATTTGGCAGGCGCTCTTGACCACGGCGGCGGGGCTGTTGGTGGCGATCCCGGCGGCGGTGGGGGCCGGGCTGCTCTCGGCCCGGATCGAGGGCGCGGCGCAAAGGATCGAAAGCGCCGTGGGCGAGATGCTGCTGACCGACGAAAACCCACCCGTCTAGACCGGAGAGCGCTGCAATGGCCGGCCTCACGCTGAAACGTCCCACCCGCCCCCGCGCGCTGATCTCGCTGGTGCCGATGATCGACGTGATGCTGATCCTGCTGGTCTTTTTCATGGTCACCTCGACCTATCTGAATCTCGACATGATCCCGGCGGCGCGGCGCAGCGACGCCCCCGGCGGGGCCGGAGAGGATTCAGGCGGAACCGTGATGATCCGGCTGGGCGCGGATGGCGTGCCGGTGCTGCGCGGGCAAGCGCTGCGCGGACCGGATCTGACCGGGGCGCTGGCGGCGCTTTTGGCGCAAGCCCCGCTGACCCAGGTGATCGTGCTGCCTTCGGGCGCGGCGACGACGCAGGCGCTGGTCTCGGTGATGGACGCAGCCACGCAGGCCGGTGCAGTACGGCTGCGGGTGGTGCGGCTGGAGGCACGGCCATGAAGCTCAACCGCCCCAGCCCGCCGCCCTATTCGGAAACCATCGTCGCGCTGATCGACGTGGTGTTCTTTCTGCTGGTGTTCTTCATGCTGATCGGCCGAATGGATGCCACCGCCCCGTTCGAGGTGATGCCCCCCGTGGCCGACAGCGGCAGCGACATGCCGGCGGGTGGTGCGACCCTGTCGGTGGGCGCGGCGGGCGATCTGGCACTGGACGGGCGACCGATTGCCGGGCCCGCTGACCTGCAGGCGGTGTTGGCGCAGCGGCTCATGGACGAGCCAGATTTGCGGCTGCGGGTGAACGCCCACCGCACGGCAGAGTTGCGCCATGTGCTGCCGCTGGTCGGCATGGCCGAGGCGCTGGGGGTGCGCGATGTGGTGCTGGTGGTGACCCCCAGCCCGGTGCCATGAGCCGCCGCCCGCTGGTCTGGGCCGCGGGGCTTGGCGCCTCGATGCTGGCGCATGGGGGCTTGCTCGGGCTGGTGCTGATGACGATCCGGCCCGGACAGATGGAGGACCAGCCGCAGCCCGAAACCCGGCTTGATGTGCAGGCCTATCAGCTCGACCGGGTCGAGGCCCCGGAACGCCGCCCCGACACCGAAGCCGCGCAACAGCTCGAAGCGCAGGGCGCGGCATTGGGCGCGGGCGCGATCCCGCGCAGCCGGGCGCAGGCACAGGCCCCGGCAACGCAGGCGGCGCAACCGACCCCGACACAGGGCCGCAAGCTCACCCCGGACCAGACGCGGCCCGAACCGGCGGTGCAACCGAGTGCCGCCGTCCCCCCGATCCAAACGATCGCGGCCCAGACCGACCCCGCCCGCGCCCGCCCGATTGCCGCCGATGCGCAATTGACGCCCCGCACCCCGCCGGCGCAGACCACGACCGCCGTCACCGCATCCCCCACTTCTGTCCAACCCGCTGTCGCCCGCGCCGCGGATCTGGGTGCGATCCTCCCGGCCGCCCTGCCCACCCCCAGCGCAGCCCCCGAAGCGCGACCGCTCTCGCCGCAGCGCGCGCAGGGGGTTCAGGCCCAAACCACCGCGCCCAGCGCCGAACGTGTCACCGCGACGCTGGCCTTTCAGGGCGGCGACGGCGAGGTTGACCCGGTCTCGCTTGCCGCGTTCCAAAGCTTCGTGCGGCCAGACGCCGCCGGGGCACAAACGCAGGCGCTGCGCGACGGGGTGGCCGGGTTGCTCTCTGGCGTGCCTTGCGGGCGGTTGCAGGTGGGGTTCGATCCCGAAACCGCCACGCTGCAGGTGAATGGCCATATCCCCGAAGACGATATGCGCGCGCCGGTCCTTGCGGCGCTTCGGGCGCAAATGGGGGCCGATATCGCGGTGTCGGACAACATCCTGATCCTGCCGCGCCCGCAATGTGGCGCGCTGAGCGGCATCGCGACTGTGGGTCTGGCGCAATCCACCGACCAGATCACCAACCCGCTGTTGATCGGGGCCGGAACGCAGGCGCGGGTCTTTTCCTATGTCGGGGGCGATCCGCTTTCGTTCGATCTGACCGCGCCGGACTATGCCGCCTGGGTCTATGTCGATTATTTCGATGCCGACGGGCAGGTGCTGCATCTGGTGCCGAACGATCACGTGCCGCCACGGCTGGCCGAGGCCAAAAGCGCGCTGCGGGTCGGTGCGAGAACGGAGGGCGACGACGGGCTGCGCCTGCTGATCGGCCCCCCCTACGGGCGTGAAATCGCGGTGGCCTTTGCCGCCTCGGCCCCGCTGTACGAGGGGCTGCGCCCGCTGTCGGAACCCGCCGCCCCCTATCTGGACTGGCTCAAGTCCCGCGTGGCGGAGGCCCGCGCGCGCGATCCCGGCTTCAAGGGCGAATGGGTCTATTTCTTTGTCCGCACCTCGGAAAAGTGAGAGCGCGGCGCGCGGCCCAGCTCAGGCCATCGCAGCCCTTGCCCCCGGCGCAATGATCGGCGGTTTTTCGTTCAACTCGGCCACCGAGAACCCGGCGATGGATTTGAACTTGGCCGCATGGGCCGCCAGCTCGGCACGCGGGATCACGTCGTCGATGTTGTCGAAATTACCGCCACAGCGATCCTCGGCCCATTGCATCACCGCATCGGGTCCGCCACCGGCGCGATTGGCCAGCCCCACGGCCGTGGTCAGCGGGCGGACCTCCGCCTCATAGGCTGTCAATGCCTGCGCGGTGACCCCATGATCCAACAGCCGCGCGCCAATCATGCGGGCGTCAACGATGGCCTGACTCGCGCCGTTGGAGCCCACCGGATAGGTCGCATGTGCCGCGTCCCCCATCAAGGTCACGCGCCCCTCGGTCCAGCGCGGCAGCGGATCGCGATCGACCATCGGGTATTCATAAACCTGCCCGGCCCCCTCGATCAGCGCTGGCAAGTCGATCCAGCCAAAGCGCCAGTCCTGAAAATCAGGCAGAAACTCCGCGACCCGCGCCGCGCGGGTCCAATCCTCGCGCCGCCAGTCGGCGCTGGTGTCAAAGCGCTTCTCGGCTATCCAGTTGATCGTGGCAAGGCCGCTGTCGGGATCCGGCCCGGTGATCGGGTAGGCCACCGCGCGCAGGTCATCATGGCCGATCATCACCATGCTCCCGCCGCCGTGATAGTCCGCGGCCAGCGTGGTGCCGCGCCACAGGATGCGGCCATCCCAGATCGGCGCGCCCTCTTCCGGGTACATCTGCGCCCGCAGCGCCGAATGGATGCCATCCGCGGCGACGATCAGATCGCCCGCCACCCGCGTGCCATCCTCCAGCAGCAAGGTTGCCCCCTCTGGCCCGGCCTCGAAACCGGTGGCACGCGCGCCGGTGACGATACACTCGGCCCCCGCACGCGCGATCAGCGTGTGATACAGCAGCATCTGCAACTGCCCGCGATGCACCGAATATTGCGGCCAGGCATAGCCTGCACGGGTGCCGCGCGGCTCTTCCCAGATCCTGTTGCCAAGCTTGGAATAAAAGGACAATTGCCGTGTTCGCACCCCGATCGCGGCCAGATCCCCCTCCAGCCCCAGATCGAACAATTCGCGCACCGCGTTGGGCTGCAGATTAATGCCTACACCCAAAGGTCGCATCTCGGACGCGGATTCATAGATGCGGAACGGCAGCCCGATCTGGTGCAAGGTCAGGCCAAGGCTCAGCCCGGCAATGCCGCCCCCGGCGATAAGAATGGTCATGACACTCCTCCCCCATTTGGTCGCCTATCAACCAGCCCGAAGCCTGTTGCGCAAGTCTTAGCCCGGCGCGCCATCACCGGTATCGTCACCGGGACCGGAGCCAAAAATATCTTCCGTATGCTGATCGAGATAGATTTTCAGCCAGGGCGTGAACCAATCAGGATGCTGCACGATCTCAACCCGCAAGGCATCTGCACCGATCCAGCGGGTCTGCATCACCTCATCCGGATCAGGGCGCAGCGCGACCGCCCCTTGCACATGGGCGACAAAGACATCGACCAATTCATGTTCGATCAACCCACCGCCCACATCGGCGCGATATTCCAGCCGGTGGCGAAAGTCGGGGACCAGTCCGGTGATCCCCAACTCCTCCTCCAGACGGCGCAGGGCACAGGTGGCGGGATCTTCCTCCCATAGGGGGTGGGTGCAACAGGTGTTCGCCCAGAGCCCGGGCGTGTGGTATTTCCCCAGCGCGCGCCGCTGCAACAGGATCTCGTCGCCGCGCAGGACAAAGACCGAGACCGCCTTGTGCCGCAGCCCCTTTTGGTGGACCTCCAGCTTGTCCACAGGGATCAGCGCACCGTCGACCCAGGCCGGAATCTTCAAGCCCATTCCCGCCCCCCGCGACAGAGGACCCCGCAACAGAGGGCGGTTTGGGTGAGAGACGCAAAATTGAGGCTCATCATCGGATACTCGGCTGTTGGGAGGCTGTTGTTGAGCGGCAATTGTTTGACGGACGGCAGTTTGACAGACGTCTGCAGGACAAGACGCGGCCGCATTGACCCCCGGCGCGGAGAACAGGGCGATTGTCGATCCAGAAACCCGCCGCACGGGCCTGCCGCAATTCGCAAAAGGTCGTCGCCCCGCAAGAGGGGCGGCGACCTGAAGTCTGCCTGCCTTGGTGTAGGAGACTTATTCGCTGGCGGCGGCGTCGTCTGTCGAGGTCTCTTCGGCAGCGTCTTCTGTGGTGTCTTCGGCCGCAACCGGAGCAACACTGACAAGATAGGCGTAGACGTCTTCGCCGCCCTTCTTGAGCTTGAAGCTCATCATCGACTTGGCCTTCTTGTCGTCCAGGTGATGACGCAGGAATTTGCGCGGATCCTGCACATATTCCTCGAAGGTGTCTTCATCCCAGACCAGCCCGGCCTCGCCCGCAGCGACGATGTCCTTGCCATATTTGAAATCGGGATATGTGCCAGCGGTGCGACCGATCACACCGAACAGGTTCGGGCCGGTCTTGCCGCCCTTGACGATGGTCTCGCCAGAATCGGACACGATCATGTGGCAAGCTTTGCACTTGTTGAAAACCTTCTCACCCTTGGCCGCGTCGCCTTCGGCCAGAACCGGGGTTGCGAGCAGTCCAACAATCGCAGTGGCAATCAGACGGTTCATGGAATTTCCTCCATTTGAATTGGTTGTTGCAGATAAGGTAGGCCCAAGCGTGAAGAGTCAATCCATAGCCGACCGTCCCGCGCGGATGCGACGCAGGCGCAACAGTGACACGGGGGCGCAAGACCGGATCGCAGCCCTGATCAATCGCCTATCTGCGACCAGCAGGGCAGCAGATCGCCCGGGCTGGGCTGGGCCGCGTGCACTGCGCGCGCTATGGCCCGGCTCAGGCACAGGGCGGCGGCGTGGCCGATCTGGGCAAGATCACGCTCGGGCCGCGCCATCGGGCGCGCGCCGGTAGAGACGGCAAAGACCAGATCCCCATCCCCCGGGCAATGCGCCGGCACCGTGGCCCGCCCGATCCCGTCATGGGCAGCGGTGGCAACGCGCAGGCATTGCGCCTTGCTCAAGTCGGCATCGGTGGCGACGATGGCGATGGTGGTATTGGCGCGGTCCTGCGCGACATCACTCGCCCGGGCGAGCATGATCGCCATCTTGCGACTGTCGAGCGTGCGACCCAACCCGGCGGACGGGTCGGGGCCCAAGCCACCAAACTCGCCATCGACCTCGAACGGGGCGGCCCAGAAATGCCGGTCGCCGGGGGTGGTGACGCTGCCCATCGGGTTGGCGGCCACCAGCGCCCCGACGGTCGTGCCATCCTCGAGCACGAAAGAGGCAGAGCCGAGCCCGCCCTTGAGCATCGCGGTGAAGGCCCCGGTGCCGGCCCCGAGCGTGCCAATCTCGAACGCCTCGGACGCTGTTTCAAACGCCGCCCGACCCAGCGCACGATAGGGGTTCTCGGCCCAGTCCTTTTGCCCGCCATTCAGCAGGTCGAACAGGATCGCCCCCGGAACAATGGGAATCACCGCATCTGCGATGCGAAAGCCGCGCCCGGCGGCGCGCAACCCATCCATCACCCCCGAACAAGCATCCAGCCCATAGGCCGAGCCCCCCGAAAGCACCAATGCATCGACCTTTGCGACCGATTTGTCGGGGGCCAGCAAATCTGTCTCGCGGGTGCCGGGGCCGCCACCCATCACATGAACCGAGGCGGTAAAGGGACGCTCGGCGATCAACACCGTGCTGCCCGATTTCAGGGGCTCGTCGTGGGCATTGCCGACCTTCAGGCCGGGCACATCGGTAATCAGGTTGCGGGGGCCGGGAATCATCGTTTTGGTCCTTTGTTCGGGACGGCACGTGCAGGGCACGTGCGGCCTCCGGCGGGGATATTTTCAGTGAAAGGAAATGGAAGCGGTCGCATCAGAGGCAACGCCCGTCCTCCTTGGCCTTGCCTGCGATCACGCAGGTCGCATCCGGGCGCGAGAGACGGACGGCAGCACCGGTGAGGGCGGCAAGTTTCCCCTGCAATCTCATGATGTTCTTCTCTCGTCCCCGGTCGCGGTCACGGCAGTTTAGGAGGACGCGGGGCGCGGCACAAGCTAGTCGCCGTCGACCTTTCCGCGCAGCGATTTGACCGTGCCGCGGGCGGTTTTCGCATCCAGCCGACGGCGGACCGAGCCCTTGGTCGGCCGGGTCGCGATCCGGCGCTTGGGCGTGCTCAGAGCGCTGCGCACCAGTTCGACCAGACGCTCGCGGGCGATCTCGCGGTTGCGGGCTTGGCTGCGGGTCTGGTCGCACTGGATCACGATCGCCCCGTCCTTGGTCCAGCGGCGTCCGGCCAGCCGCTTGAGCCGCGCCTTGACTGGCGGCGACAGTGCCGGCGAGCGGGCCGCCTCGAACCGCAGTTCGACCGCGGTGGCGACCTTGTTCACGTTCTGCCCGCCGGGCCCCGAGGCGCGAACGAATTGTTCGGTCAGTTCCCAGTCGGCGATTTGAATGGAGTCGGTGATCAACAGCATGGGCGCAGACTACCCCGTTGCGCTGTCCTGAAAAAGGGCACAAAAAAGGGCCGCCTACAGGCGGCCCTTTTCGAAAGTTTCTGGAAGTGGGGTCGGTTAGATCATCAACCGATCCACGTGGGCGGTATCTCCGCCAAGGGCTGCCTTAAACGGCTCCCTCCCACGCTGTCCCGACACCTCGCTCCAATACCTTTCTCGACACTGGACACCTCCTTTTCTATCTGTTTCCGGTATCCTCAGACTGGCACGACATCGGAAAAACGCAAAACAAAATCGTCAACCGGGGCGGCGGGTGGTGGTCAAATGTGCAACGATCAGGCGGAACGGGATCAGCGCGACCAGCGCCAGCGAAAGTTTCACCATCCAGTCAGCCGCCGCCAGAGAGACCCAGAGCGGCACCATCGGCCCCGCGCCCAGCAGCGGCAGTGTCTCATTGGCCCAGGACACATCGTTGACCGGCTCCAGCCAGGCCAGTTGCGCCGAGAACGCGATGAAAAAGAACAGCATCGTATCCAGGGAAGAGCCGACCAGCGTCGAGGCCAGCGGCGCACGCCACCAGCGCCCGCCGCGCAGGGCGGAAAAGATGCTGACATCCAGCATCTGCGCGACCAGAAAGGCGGTGCCGGATCCCGCCGCGATGCGCAGGGTGACCAGCGGGCCGAACGCGCCGTTGATCTGGGTGCCGATCAGCGAACAGATCACGCCGGTGACGAACCCGACAAGGACGACCTTGCGCGCCGCACGGCTGCCATAGACGCGGTTCATCACGTCGGTGACCAGAAAGGCGAACGGATAGGTAAAGGCCCCCCAGGTCAGCCATTGGCCGAACAGGATCTGGACCAGGATGTTGGAGGCCACCACGATGGAGGCCATGGCAAGGATGCCGGGTATGTGAGTGCGAGTCATAATATGTGCCCGTTTTGACAAGGTTGCGGCGACTTGATCCCCCATTAAGAGAGGAAGGGGCGCATTTAGCGGCTTGCCCCCATGCGCGCAAGGTTAATCCGGCAGGCTGTATTCGACCAGTTCGGTGCGTTGAAACCACATGAAATTGTCATCCGAGACCATCGTGGCCCGCAGCGCGCCCTCCCCGTCGCGCCAGACCGAAAGGCCCTCAAGATTGTCGTGGGTCCCGACGGCGGTGGTCAGCAGGGTCTCTTCCGCCCCTATTTCGGCCCCTGCGCCGGTCTCGGTCAGGGTCCAGCGCCGCAACCGGCTGCGGAACCCCAAAAGGGTGACCGCGCGCTCCAGCACATACAGCCGCCCATCGGGGCCGATATCGGCGCCCACCGGCAGGAACCGCCCCCGCGCCGGCAGCGAAAACACAACCTGCCAGCGGCCCGCATCTCGGCGATAGACCGGGATGCGCCCCTGCGCGTCGCGACCGCCCTCGGGCAGGGTATAGAGACGGCCGCGCGCGTCGATCGCCAGCGATTCGAGCGAACGGTTGCCTTCCAGCCCGCGAAAGGTGCTCGGGGCGTTCAACACCTGCGCCCGCGCGCCCGGGCGGGCATAGCGGGCGACGCGGGGCACCCCCTCGAACGAGATATAGAGTGTTCCGTCCGGGCCGATCGCCAACCCCTCGGAATCCGCGATCGCCCGGGTCAGCTTTTTGCCGGTGCTGGCGTGTGGACGCCAATGGGACAGCGGAGTCAGCCCGATGATCCGCCCGTCCTGATCCCGATGCACCTGCGCCTCGACCACCATCGTGCGGTCGCTCAGCAGCGTGGCATGGCCCCCGTCAGCAGAAAGATGCAGCGCCGAAAACCCGCCAAACCAATCCTCGCCCCTCGCCCACGCATGGGCGTCAAGGAACCGCGCTGCGCCGTCGCCGCCGGGGCTGTCCCGGTCACAGACGAACAGCAGCAGCGCCGCTAGCGCGAGCGCAGGACCGAAGCGCATTGGCGAGGCAGGTCAGACAAAAGGTATTCGCGGCGCTTTTTGGGCGGCGGGGCGTTGGGGTCGCGTGGCTTGGGCTTGGGCGGATTCACGATATCGTTCACCCATTTCTGCGCATCGGCGCAGCCATCGCCGCGCGGCGGTGCCGCCTGATTCTCGCAGCCACGCGCGCCGCGCGGGCAGCTGAGGCGCACGTGGAAATGGTAATGATGCCCCCACCAGGGCCGGATTTTACGCAGCCAGCGCCGATCCCCGGTTTCATCCTTGCACATCTGCACCTTGGCACCGGGAAAGACAAAGATGCGCGCGACACGCTTATCCTTGGCGGCGGCGCGCAGCAAGGCGTGGTGCTGCGGTGTCCAGCTCGCGTTCACATAGGCGCCCTTGGCCCTGCGCATGGAGATCGATGAGATGTTCTCGCGCGCCTGACGGCTAAGGTCGAGCCGCTTGGGCGGCAACATCCAGATGTCGAGATCCAGCCCCAGTTGGTGGCTGCGGTGCCCTGATGCCATCGGCCCGCCGCGCGGCTGGCTGATGTCGCCGACATAGATCCCCTCCCACCCCGGCAGGGTGGCGGCAAAATCACCGAGCCTCTGGGCGAATGCGATCGCGTCCGGATGGCCCCAGTTGCGGTTACGGCTCAGCCGCATCGCCTGCCAGGTCGGCCCGGTTTCCGGCAATTGCACCGCCCCCGCGACGCAGCCCTTGGAATAGCCACCATAGGGCGCCGCGCGCTGTTGCGAGGCGGTCTTCTTGGCCCCGAACAGCTGTTTCGCAAGCGGCTCGGCCATGGCCTGCGGGGCGGCCAGCGCCAGGATCAGGCCAAGCAATGCGAACAGGCGGGTCATGCGGCATAATCTCCTTGCGGTTTTACCCAGCGTAGCAGGATCAACCCGATCAGGAAAAGCGCGATCAGCGGCGACACGCCGATCTGCTGGCTGCCGCTGACCAGGGTCAACGTGCCAATCAACAGCGGCGCGATGAACGAGGTGGCCTTGCCCGCCAGCGCATAGAGGCCGAACGCCTCGGTCATCCGCGCCGGATTGGCCTGTCGTACCATCATCGTGCGGCTGGCCGACTGGATCACACCGCCAGCCGCGCCGATGGTGGCCCCGACCACGTAGAAGGCGACATCAGGCAGCGACGACCCCTCGGCCACGGACAGGCCAAAGACGCTTGTCGGGCTGATAAAGACGATGGCAATCGCGACCAGCGTCAGCACCAGAATGCAGATGGTGATCACCGGCTTGGGGCCGAAATGCTTGTCCGCCCGGCCACCGATCCAGGCAAAGATCGCCCCGAAGATGATTGCAAGGATGCCAAAGACGCCGGTGTCCACCACCGACCAGTTCAGCACCCCGGCGGCATAGATCCCACCAAAGGTAAACATCCCGTTCAAGGCATCGCGATAGAACATGGAGGAACCCAGATAGGCAAACAGCGACGGCGTCCGCGGCAAGCTGCGCACCGTGTGTGCCACATCGCGCAAGGCGGCGGCAACCGCGCCCTGCGGCGCCCGGCGCGGCGCCGGGTCGCGCACCCAAAGAAAGAACGGGATCATGAAGATCGCGTACCAGAGCGCGGTCAGCGGGCCGACGAACCGGGTGCCTTCACGGGCCACCGGATCAAGCCCCAGCGCCGGGGCAAACCCCAGAAAGGTTTTGCCGGTGGTTGCACTTTCGGCGAAAAAGCCCAGCATGATCACCAGCGTCAAGAGCCCACCGAGATAGCCAAAGGCCCAGCCATTGCCCGAGAGGCGGCCGATCTCTTCCTTGTTGCCCAGATCGGGCAGCATCGAGTTGGTGAAGATGGTGGCGAACTCCATCCCGATCATGCCGATGGCGAACAGCACCAGCGTCAGCATCAGGCTGAAATCCCCCGGCGCGGCAAACCACAGCCCCGCCGCGCCGATCACGTAAAACGCCGAGAACAGCCAGATCCAGCGCAGCCGGTTGCCTGCCAGATCCGCCATCGCCCCCAACACCGGCGCCAGCAACGCGATCACCAGCCCCGCAGCCCCGACGCCAAAGCCCCAAGCCGCTTGCGCCGCGCTACCGTCGCCCATCAACTCCTTGACATAGGGTGCAAAGATGAAGGTGATCAGCAGGGTATTGTAAGGCTGGCTGGCCCAGTCGAAAAAGAACCAACCCCAGATCCGTTTGCGTGTGGAAATCGCCGTCATGCCCCGCCCCCGCGTTTTGGGCGATGCTATGGTTTCCGCCCCGCTTGCGAAACAGGAAAAGCCGGGACTGCGGAACAAACGCCGGGCCATCGCGTCTTTTGCGGCACATTCTGTTTCCGTATGTTTCTGTGTGTTTCCGCCCGTTCGCGTCTGTTTGCATCAGGTTTTCGCCCTGTTTCCGGTGGGACACAGACCGCCCCCTTGCCCTTTACCCGCGCCCGTCTTAGGTCGGAGACGTTTCGAATAGGGAAAAACCGATGCAATCGCTGTTTCAAATCCTGATGCTGATCCTCGACGTGGTGTGGTTCTTTGTCATCGCGCATGTGATCATGAGTTGGCTGATCAATTTTCAGGTGCTGAACATGCGCCAGCAAATCGTGGCGCAGATCTGGTACGGGCTGAACCGTGTGCTTGAACCGCTGTATGGTCCGATCCGCCGGGTGCTGCCGCCGATGGGCGGGCTTGATTTGGGGCCTCTGGTCGTCTTGCTGGCGATCGTCGTGATCCGCATCGTGCTGCAGAACAACATCGCGCTGTTCTACTGACCTGCGCACTCTGGTCTGTTGGCCGGTCTGTTGGCCGGTCATCTGGCCCCCCTGCCAGCCGCTCGGCTGACACCGTCCCTGCCGTGATCCTGCCGCTCTTGTTCGCCCCGCTCTTGTTCGCCGAATCCGAGTGTGTGAAACTCTTGCACAAGAGCAGGCAAACAGAATGAACGAGGCGATTGCGATGCCCGGCCCCTCCCCGTTGTTGCGCGATGTCTTCGGATTCGAAACCTTCCGCCCCGGCCAGGAAGAGATCGTGGATGCGGTGACGCAGGGCGAGAACGTTCTGGCGATCATGCCCACGGGGGGCGGCAAATCCCTGTGTTTTCAGCTTCCTGCGCTGTTGCGCGACGGGGTGACCGTGGTGATCTCGCCGCTGATCGCCTTAATGCGCGATCAGGTGCGAGGGTTGCAGGAGGCCGGCGTCGAGGCCGGCGCGCTGACCTCGGGCAATACTCAGGACGAAACCGATGCCGTCTGGGCCGCGCTGGAAGCCGGGCGGCTGAAGCTGCTGTACATGGCGCCGGAACGGCTGGCCTCGGGGGCGACGCTGGGGATGTTGCGGCGGATCGGGGTCGGGATGATCGCGGTCGACGAGGCCCATTGCGTCAGCCAGTGGGGCCACGATTTCCGCCCCGATTACCTGCGCATCGGGGAATTGCGCCGCGCGCTGGATGTTCCGCTCGCCGCCTTCACCGCCACGGCGGATGCAGAAACCCGCGAGGAAATCGTCGAAAAGCTGTTCGATGGCATCGCGCCGCGCAGCTTTCTCGGCGGATTTGATCGGCCCAACATCCACCTTGCCTTTACCGCCAAGGACGGGCCGCGCCGCCAGATCCTCGACTTTGCGTCAGCGCGCCGGGGCCATTCCGGCATCGTCTATTGCGGCACGCGCGCCAAGACCGAGGCGCTGGCCAAGGCGCTGTCGGACGACGGCCACAGCGCCTGTTTCTATCACGGCGGCATGGACTCCGAGGATCGCCGCACGGTCGAGACGCGCTTTGCCCGCGAGGATGGTTTGATCGTGGTCGCCACCGTCGCCTTTGGCATGGGGATCGACAAGCCGGATATCCGCTGGGTCGCCCATGCCGACCTGCCCAAAAGCATCGAATCCTATTATCAGGAGATCGGCCGCGCTGGCCGCGACGGCGCTCCGGCCGAGACGCTGACGCTTTATGGCCCCGACGACATCCGCCTGCGCCGCTCGCAAATCGACGAGGGGCTGGCCCCGCCAGAGCGCCGCACCGCCGATCACGCACGGCTGAACGCGCTGCTGGGGCTGGCCGAGGCACTGGGCTGTCGGCGGCAGGCGCTGCTGGCCTATTTCGGCGAGACGTCAGAGCCGTGCGGCAATTGCGACCTGTGCGAAACCCCGCCCGAGCTGTTTGATGCGACGACACCGGTGCGTATGGCGCTGTCGGCGATCCTGCGCACCGAGGAATGGTTCGGTGCTGGCCATCTGACCGACATCCTGACTGGAACCGAAACCGACCGCATCCGCGACCGAGGCCATGACCGGTTGCCCACCTACGGCGTCGGCAAAGAGTATGACAAACGCCAATGGTCCGCGATCTTTCGCCAGATGATGGGGCGCGACCTGCTGCGCCCCGACGCCGAACGCCACGGCGCGCTCAAGATGACCGACACCGCCCTGCCGATCCTGCGCGGAGAACAGACGATCACGCTGCGCCGCGATGTGCTGCGCCGCGCCGCGCAGCAACGCCGCCCCGCCGTCAAAGCGCTGGTCTCGGACGAGGACGCGCCGCTGCTGTCGGCGCTCAAGGCCAAACGCCGCGCCCTGTCCGAGGCCGCCAAGGTGCCCGCCTATGTCATTTTCCCCGACCGCACGCTGATCGAAATGGCCGAAACCCGGCCCGCGACCCTTGATCAGATGGCGCGCGTCAACGGCGTCGGGGCCAAGAAACTCGACCGCTATGGTGCCGCCTTTCTTGAAGTGATCAACGGCGCGGCAGAGCCGCAAGCCCATCCGCAACGCCGCAAGCTCGCCGGGCGTGCGGCGGGCAGCCTGTTTGACCAGTTGCTGGAGGCGCAGGCCGGGCTGTCACGGGGCGAAGGCGGCATCGACAAACCGCTCAGCTGTTCCGCCGCGCAGCTTGCCAAGGTGGCCCAACAACGGCCCAGCGACGAAACCGCGCTGGTGCGGCTGCTGGGTGAGCGGCGGGCGGAGCGTTTCGGCCCGGCCTTTCTGGACGTTTTGCGCGACGCGGGCTAGATCGGGTTGAAGATACATCCAAGGGGCAGAATATGTTGGTTTTGATCTCACCAGCCAAGAAGCTGGACTGGAGCGAACGCGACATCGAGACGAGTGAACCGCGCTTCGGCGCGGACGCCGTGGCGCTGGCCGAGGTCGCCCGGGGGCTGAGCGCGGAAGATCTGCAAAAACTGATGAAAATCAGCGCCTCATTGGCCACGCTGAACCGCGACAGGTTCCGTGATTTCGCGGATACCCCCGCGCCCGACATCACCCGGCCCGCCGCGCTGGCCTTTGCCGGCGACACCTATCAGGGGCTTGAGGCCGCCTCGCTCGACCCCGAGGAAATGGACTGGGCGCAGGACCATTTGCGCATCCTGTCCGGTCTCTATGGCGTGCTGCGTCCACGTGACGCGATCCAGCCCTATCGGCTGGAAATGGGCAGCCGGTTGAAAACCGCGCGCGGCGGCTCGCTGTATGCCTGGTGGGGCGACCGGATTTCCAAGGCGCTGAATGAACAGGCCGAGACGCTGGGTACCGACATTCTGGTCAACTGCGCCAGTCAGGAATATTTCGGTGCCGTTGATCTCAAGACATTGAAACCGCGAGTGATTGCGCCGGTGTTCATGGAGGATAAGGCCGGCGCGCCAAAGATCGTCAGCTTTTACGCCAAGCGGGCGCGCGGCGCGATGGCCCGCTTCATCATCCAGCACCGGCTAAGCGACCCCGACAGCTTGCGCGATTTCGACACTGGCGGTTATGTCTATCGCCCGGATCTGTCTGAGCAAAACAAGCCGGTTTTCGTGCGCCCCCAAGACGCCGGAAAGACCTGACGCGCCCCCGTCCCGGCCCGGCTGACACGACCGGATCGGGACGCAAAGCGGGACAGGAATCGTTGCCAACTCCTGCCGCCCCGTGCGACCCTTGGGTCATAGCACGGAGACAATTTCATGACCCATATTATGCGCGCGGCCCTCGGCCTGATTTTCGCAGCTCTCTGGAGTGTGGTGGCACTGGCCCAACAGCCCCAGCAGCCGCTGCCAGAATTTCGCTATGTCGTGACCAACGACACGGATTTCTACGGATCTGACCTTGATCCGCTGTTCGAGACCGACCTGCCCAGTTGTCTGCGCGCCTGTAGCGCCAATTCGCGCTGTATCGCCTTTACCTATAACACCCGCGCCAACGCCTGTTTCCCCAAAAGCCGCGTCAGCGAGCGAAGCCCCTATGTCGGCGCGCTCTCGGCGGAAAAAATCGCCACCTCCGCCGCAGCCCTCGCGCGCGGAACGACACGCGCCGCCGATCTGGATTTCCTGAGCGAAGACGATATGGCGAAGGCCCGCGACCGAGCCCGCGATCTGGGCCTGATGCACCGCGCCGGGGGGGTGGAGCTGAGTACGGTTCTGAACGCGATGACCACCAGCCTGCAGTCCGGCAATACCCTGAGCGCGGCGAACTGGACCGGCGCGGCGGTGTCGCTGACCGATGCGGGGGCCTATTGGACAGACTATGCCCGCCTGCTGCTGGACCTGCACAGCGACAGCAGCAGCCGCCAGCGCGCCTATGACCGCCGCGCACAAGAGGCCGCGATCAATGGCTATCTGCGCGCCGACAGCGACGGCGCGCGCGCCAGTGCACTCGACATTCTGGCGCAGGCGCTGGAGCGGAACGACCGGGGGCGTGACATGATCCCGGCGCTGCGTCTGGCCAATGATATCCAGCCGCGCACCGACAGCCTTGCCGCTCTTGATGCCGCGATCGGCAAATACGGGTTCCGCATCACCGAAAGCACCGTCGAAAGCGACACCGACGCGCCGCGCATCTGCGCCACCTTCTCCGAGGATCTGGTCGCGGCGGGGGTGGAGTATGACCCCTTTCTGCAGCTCCCCGAACCGGGGCTGGCGGTTCAGGCCAAGGGGCGGCAACTCTGCGTTGACGGGATCGAGCATGGCAAACGCTATCGCATCACCTTTCGCCGGGGGCTTCCGGCGGCCAGCGGTGAAAAGCTGCAAAAGGACATCGAGCTGACCCACTACGTACAGGATCGCAGCCCGACTGTACGGTTCCCGGGCCGCGCCTATGTGCTGGCGAAATCCGCCGATGCCGCGCTGCCGGTCGAGACCGTCAATGTCGACAAGCTGGAGTTGACCCTGCGCCGCGTCAGCGACCGCAACCTGATCCGCGCGATGCAGCAAGACTATTTCGCCCGGCCCCTGTCGCAGTGGCAGCAAGAGGACTTCGCCGACAGCGTCGCCCAAGACGTCTGGACCGGCAGTGCCGAGGTGCAAAATGATCTGAACCACGACATGACCACCCGCCTGCCGATGGGCGAGGCCATCGCCGGACAGGGGCCGGGGATCTATGTGCTCAGCGCCAAGCTGCCGGGGGCCGACCCTTATGATGATCCCGGCGCGACGCAGTGGTTCGTCTTGTCCGATCTCGGGCTGTCCACCCTGTCGGGCAGCGACGGACTGCATGTGCAGGTCGCCGGGCTGTCGGATGCGCAAGCGCGCGCCGGGGTCGAACTGACGCTGATCTCGCGCGCCAATGCAGTGCTGGGCACGGTGCAGACCGGGGCCGATGGTCATGCGCTGTTTGCGCCCGGCCTGACCCGGGGCAGCGGTGGCGCGGCACCGGCGTTGGTCGTGGCTCGATTGGGCGAGGATGACCTGAGCTTTCTATCGCTGACCGAACCCGCCTTTGACCTGTCCGACCGTGGCGTCGAGGGGCGCGCGCCCGCCGGGCCGGTGGATGTGTTCCTGACCACCGACCGGGGTGCCTATCGCGCGGGCGAGACGATCCACGCCACTGCGCTGGCCCGCGACGACACCGCGCTGGCGATCGAGGGATTGCCGCTGATCGCCATCCTCAGCCGACCCGACGGGGTGGAATACCGTCGCCACATCTCTGGCGGCGGCGATGCGGGCGGCCATGTGTTCGCCTTTCCCGTCGGGGCCAGCGCGCCGCGCGGGTCTTGGCAGCTGGAGATCAAGACCGACCCGGATGCGCCCGCCTTGGCGCGCCAGACCGTTCTGGTCGAGGATTTCCTGCCCGAACGGATCGACTTTGACCTGACGCTGCCCGAGGCGGCGCTGCGCGCGGGCGATACGCCGCCGCTGAACATCGAGGCCCGCTATCTGTTCGGCGCACCGGGTGCGGACCTGAACATCGAGGGGCAGGTCATGCTGCGCCCTGCGTCGACGGTGGCCGGTTGGCCCGGCTATCGCTTTGGCCGCCACGACACCACGGCCCATGCGCAAAGCAGCTATTTCGGTGGCAGCAAGACCGACGCCAAAGGGCATGCCAGCGTGGCGATCGAACTGCCCCGCCCCGAAGTCGGCGGTCAACCCCTGGAGGCCACCGTGATCGCGCGGCTTGCCGATGGTTCAGCCCGCCCGGTGGAACGCCGGTTGAGCGTGCCGGTGCGCCCCGATGGCCCGGTGATCGGGATCAAGCCGCTGTTCGATGAGGTGGTCTCCGAGGGCACCGAGGCCCGGTTCGAGGTGATCGCCCTGTCGCCCGAGCTGACGCCGGAACCGATGCCGGTGCGCTGGACCCTGAACCGGGTCACCACCCGGTACCAGTGGTACCAGCTTTACGGCAACTGGGACTGGGAGCCGGTGACACGGCGCAGCCGCATCGCCAGCGGCACGGCCACGCTGGACGGCACGCCGCTGACGCTCTCGGCCCCCGTGGACTGGGGTGAATATGAGCTGGTGGTGGAACATCTTGACGGGGTCGATACGGCGGCCTCGGTCGATTTTTATGCCGGTTGGTATGGCGCGGCGGATGCCTCCTCGACCCCCGACCGTTTAGAGATGTCGCTGGACCGCGAGACCTTTGCCGTGGGCGACACCGCCAAGCTGCGCATCGTGCCGCGTGCCGGGGGCACTGCGTTGATCACGGTGATGGGGGATCGGGTGATTTCCCGTCGGTCGGTGACGGTTGACGCGGGCGAAGCCGTGATTCCGCTGGAGGTGACGGCGGACTGGGGCACCGGCGCCTATGTCACCGCCACCGTGATCCGACCGATGGACGTGGCCACGGGACAGGCACCGGCGCGCGCCATTGGTCTTGTCCATGCGGCCATCGCCCCCGGCGACAAGGCCTTGCAGGTCAGCATCGACGCGCCAGACCTGACCCGCCCGCGCGGCACCCAACAGGTGCGCGTCGCGGTGACGGGGGCGCAACAGGGCGACCAGGCCTGGCTGACGCTGTCTGCCGTGGATCTGGGCATCCTCAACCTCACCGGTTTTCAAAGCCCCGATCCGCAAGGCTATTATTTCGGCCAGCGGCGGCTAGGGGTCGAACTGCGCGATGTCTATGGTCGGTTGATCGACGGCATGAACGGCGCGATGGGAACCGTCCGCTCGGGCGGCGATGCCGATGCCGGGATGCGGATGCAATCGCCGCCGCCAACGCAGGATCTGATGGCGGTGTTCTCTGGCCCGGTTCAAGTGGGGCCGGAGGGCGAGGCGGTGATCGATATCGACCTGCCCGATTTCAACGGCACGGTACGGCTGATGGCGGTGGCCTGGACACGGGGCGCTGTCGGTCAGGCCGAGGCCGATATGATCGTGCGCGACCCGGTGGTGGTGACCGCCAGCCTGCCGCGCTTTCTCGCCCCCGGCGACGACAGCCGGATCCGGCTTGAGGTGGTCCATGCCGACGGTCCGGTGGGCCAGATGGAACTGGACCTGAGCACACGCGGCACCGGCATCGTGCTGGGCGGGGACCCTGCCCCGTTTGAGCTGACCCAAGGCGGCAAAGCGGTGTTCGAGGTGCTGGTTCACGCCAGCTCCGTGGGCGATCCGGTGATCGACCTGGCGTTGCGCACGCCGGATGGCAAGACCCTGACCCAAAGCCTGCGGCTGCCGGTGCGCAGCAACGATCCCGAGGTGGCGCAGACCCGGCGCTTCTCGCTCGCGGCGGGCGACCGGTTCGTGTTCAGCAACGACGTCTTTGCCGGGCTGATGCCGGGCACGGCCAGCGCGATCCTGTCGGCGGGTCCGCTGGCGCGGTTCGACGCACCGGGCTTGCTGGCGCGGCTTGACCGCTATCCCTATGGCTGCACCGAGCAGGTGACGTCAAAGGCGCTGCCGTTGTTGTACCTGTCATCGGTGGCAAAGGCCGCTGGGCTGGGCAATGGCCCGGCGGTCGAGGCCCGCATCGCCGGTGCAATCTCGCAGGTTCTGACGCGGCAAGCGCCCAACGGCTCGTTTGGTTTGTGGCGGGCGGAATCGGGGGATTTCTGGCTGGACGCCTATGTCACCGACTTCCTGTCGCGGGCGCAGGCCGAAGGCCATGAGGTGCCCGAACGCGCGCTTCGCCAAGCGCTGGACAATCTGCGCAACCGGGTCAACTACGTCCCCGATTTCGACGCGGGCGACGACGCGGGCAGCGATGTCGCCTATGCGCTGATGGTGCTGGCTCGCGAAGGCGCGGCGGCGATGGGCGACCTGCGCTATTACGCCGATGTGAAGGGCGGCGATTTCACCACCCCGCTGGCGGCGGCGCAACTGGGCGCGGCGCTGGCGGCCTATGGCGATCAACCGCGCGCGGACGCGATGTTCACCCGCGCCGCACGGCTGATCGAGACCCGGCCAGAAACCGGACGCGCTTGGCGCGCCGACTATGGCACCGACCTGCGCGATTCTGCGGGGGTTCTTGCGCTGGCCAGCGAGGCAGGCAGCGCGGCGGTGGATGCCGATGCGCTGAGCGCGCGCATCACAGGGGCAGATCTGCGGCTTTCAACGCAGGAGGCGGCGTGGTCGCTGCTGGCGGCGCATGCGCTGATCAAATCGCCCGAACACTCGGGTTTGCTGGTGGATAGGGCGCCGGTCGCAGGAGCCTTTGTGCAGATGCGCGGCGATGATGCCACCGGACCGGGGGCGGAGATCACCACCGCCAGCGGGCAGGCCACCAATATCACGCTGACCACGCTGGGCGTGCCCGAGGTGGCGCCAAAAGCGGGCGGCACCGGCTATGCGATCACGCGGCGCTACTACAGCCTTGAAGGGGCGCCGGTAGAGCGCCACGACTTTACCGTGGGCGAGCGGTTGGTCACGGTGATCGAGGTCACCCCGTTCGAGAAAACCGGTGCCCGGCTGATGGTGGATGATCCCTTGCCCGCCGGGTTCGAGATCGACAATCCGAACCTGCTGCGCTCGGGCGATGTGCGGGCGCTGGACTGGCTGAAACCCTCAGAGGCGGAACATGTGGAATTCCGCAGCGATAGGTTCCTCGCCGCCATCAACATGCGCGAGGCGGGCAAGGTGACGCTGGCCTATATCGTGCGGGCGGTGACACCGGGCCTGTTCCACCACCCGGCGGCAGCGGTCGAGGACATGTATCGCCCCCGCTATCGCGCGCATGGCGATACCGGTCAGGTGATCGTGCACGAATGAGGGCGCGCTGGCCCTTCGCGTTGGCGCTGCTGCTGTTTTCGGCAGCGGCGCTGCGCGATACCGCCGAGCGCTGGCTCGACAGATGGATCGCCACCACCGAGCTGCCGCTTGTGCTGGCCGAGACCGGAGTCGAAATCCGCGATCGCAACGGCGTCCTGTTGCGCGCCTATCCGGTGGCGGACGGGCTGATGCGGCTGGCCCCGCCGCCGCTGGGCGACGTTGATGCGCACTATCTGGAGATGCTGCTGGCCTATGAGGACAAGCGGTTTCGCAGCCATCACGGCGTCGACCTGATGGCGATGGGGCGGGCCGTGGCGCAGGCCCTTTGGCATCGGCGGGCCGTTTCCGGCGGTTCGACCCTGACCATGCAGGTGGCTCGGCTGTTGGAGGATGGCAGCACCGGGCGCTGGTCCGGCAAGCTGCGACAGGTCCGCGTCGCGCTGACGCTGGAACGACGGCTGAGCAAGGACCGGATCCTGAACCTGTATCTTACCCATGCCCCCTTTGGCGGCAATCTCGAAGGCATCCGCGCCGCCACCGTCGCCTGGTTCGGCAAGGAACCAGCGCGGCTGACCCCGGCACAGGCGGCGCTGCTTGTGGCGCTGCCGCAATCGCCGGAATCGCGCCGCCCCGACCGCCACCCCGAAGCCGCCCGCGCGGCCCGCGCCCGGGTGCTGGCGCGGATGCAGGACCGTGGCGCACTCACCGCCGAGGCGGCGGCCACGGCGATCCGCGCGCCGCTGCCCGTTGCGATGCAGCCGTTTCCGATGCTGGCGCCACATCTGGGCGATGCCCTGCGCGCCGCCGATCCGATGGCGCCGCGCCATGACGTGACGCTCGACGCCGGGCTTCAGGCGCGGATGGCGGCGCTGGTCACCGAGGCCGCGCGCAAGGCCGGGCCGCGTGTCTCGGCCGCGCTTGTGGTCGCGGATCACCAAACCGGCGAGATCCTCGCGAGTATCGGCTCGCCCGGCTATGGCGGGGCAGAGCGGCGGCAAGGCTTTGTCGATATGACCCGCGCGCTGCGCTCGCCCGGCTCGACGCTGAAACCGCTGGTCTATGGGCTCGCCTTCGATCAGGGGCTGGTGCATCCCGAAACCCTGATCCAAGACGGCCCGGTGATGTTCGGGCGCTATGCGCCGCATAACTTTGACGGGCGCTTTCGCGGCGATGTGACGGTGCGCGCGGCACTGCAGATGTCGCTGAATATCCCGGTGGTGAAACTGACCAATGATCTGGGGCCTGCGCGGGTGATGGGCGCACTGCGCCGTGCGGGTACCGCGCCGCGCCTGCCCGGTGGCGCACCGGGGCTGGCGATCGCGCTGGGGGGCATCGGCACCAGCCTGCACGATCTGGTTCAGCTTTATACCGTGATCGCCGAGGGCGGACAGGGTCCGGTCCTGCGCGACAGGCAGGAGGCCGCCTTTGCCGAAACGCCCCGCGTGATCTCACCCGCCGCTGCTTGGCATCTGGGCGATATCCTGCGCGGTCTGGCGCCGCCGCCCGGTGCCCCGGCGCAGGCGCTGGCCTATAAGACCGGCACATCCTATGGCCACCGCGATGCTTGGGCGATCGGCTTTGACGGGCGCCATGTGATCGGGGTCTGGATGGGGCGCGCCGATGGCACGCCGGTGCCCGGGGCCTTTGGTGGCGATCTGGCCGCGCCGGTGCTGTTCGAGGCGTTCGGACGGCTGAAACCGGCGTTCGATCCGCTGCCGCCGCCACCGCCGGAAACGCTGATCCTTGGCACCTCAGACCTGCCGCTACCACTGCGCCGCTACCGCCCCCGTGGCGCCGCGCTAAGCGCCAGCGGCGGGCCGGCGCTGACCTTTCCGCCCGATGGCGCGCGGCTGGCGGCAGGGGATGGGCGGCTGACGCTAAAGCTGAACGGCGGTGCCGCCCCGTTCACCGTGCTGGCCAACGGCGCGCCGGTGCAAACCGGGCTATTCGCGCGCGAATTCGACATCCCGGCCCCCGGTCGAGGGTTTTCGACGCTGGTGGTGGTGGATCGCGCCGGGCGCAGCGACCGGGTCACGGTGCAACTCGACTAGGTTCCAGAAGCGCGCCGGTGCCTAACGCCGCCCCTCGCGCAGCCAGCCGCCAAGGATCAGCGCCGAGGCCAGAACCAGCACCAGCCAAGCCGGCAGCAGCGGGGTCTGGCGGACATCGCGGGTTTCATAAGCCCCGCGCGGGGTCAGCCCGATCCAGCCACGCCCGGCAGCGGGCCGCCCCGCGCGCACATCGCGCAGGCGCGGCAACCCGTCCTCAAGCCGCAGGATGCCACCGCGCAGCGGGGCGATCACCGATGCCATCACATCGCCGGTGGCAATGGTCTGTTCGAATTCGCGCGGCGCGGCGGGGCCAAGGCCGATCACCGCGTTCTGGTCGCCCTCTGCCAGCCGATACAGCCCGATCTCTGCCCCGTCATAGCTCGCCTCATAGCGGCCGGGTGAGACCTGCTGCAGGGCGATCTCCTCCTCGGACCCGTCGGGGCGGGTCACCGTCACCGGCCCCACCGTCTCGCCCAGGGTGCGGCGGGTGATGCGCATGCTTTGTCCGGTGGCCTCGGCGGTCAGCGCCTCTTCCTCAAGTTCGGGTTCCTTCATCATCCAATGCGCCAACCGCCGCAACAGTTCCAACTGCGGGCCGCCGCCGTCATATCCCCGGCTCCACAGCCAAGCGTGATCCGAGGCCAGCAGCGCCACCCGCCCCTCGCCCACACGGTCGAGGATCAGCAGCGGCTTGCCCTCATAGCCGGTCATCACCACCTCGCCGCTGGCTTCCGGTTCGACCTCGATCTGGCGCAACCATGCGCCCCAGTGATCGCCGCCGCCTAGGTCGGCGGTGACCGGATGGCGCGCGCCCAGTTCGGTAACCTTGGGGCGATAGCGTTGCTCGATCACCCGGGCGGTGGGGCGCGCCGGAAGCACCGGAGACAGTGGCGAGCGATAGATGCTGTCGGCGGTGGCGAAATCCGGCCCCGCCGCCACCAGCACCGCGCCGCCCTTGGTCACATAGTTGGCCACGTTATCGAGATAGATCGCCGGCAGGATGCCGCGCCGCTGGTAGCGGTCAAAGATGATCAGGTCGAAATCGTCGATCTTTTCCAGAAACAGTTCGCGGGTGGGAAAGGCGATCAGCGACAGTTCGTCCACCGGCACGCCGTCCTGTTTCTCGGGCGGGCGCAGGATGGTGAAATGCACCAGATCGACCGAGCTGTCGGATTTCAACAAGTTGCGCCAGGTGCGCCCGCCCGCGTGCGGTTCGCCCGAAACCAGCAGCACCCGCAGCCGGTCGCGCACCCCGTTCATCTGGATCAGTGCGCTGTTGTTGCGCGTGGTCAGCTCGCCATTCGCCTCGGGCACCGAAAACCGGATCACGTTGCGCCCACCATGGGGGAGGGTAACAGGCAGGTCGATATCGCGCCCGATCGGCACGGTGAACCGCTGCGGCGGCGCCCCGTCCACCGAGATGTCTAGCGGGGCCTGCGCGTCGGTTTGCGGCGCGGCGCCGCTGTCTTCGATTCTAAGCGTCAGGGTGACCGGTTCGCCAATAATGGCAAAGGCGGGGGCGTTGCGCGCGATCAATCGGCGGTCCCAATCGCGCGCGCGCCCGGTCAGCAACAGGTGCAGCGGCGCGGGCAGATCGGGCGCGCGTTCGATGTCATGCACCCGCCCGTCCGACAGCGCGATGATCCCGGCGATACGCCCACGCGGCACCTCGGCCAATGCGGAGGAGAGCGCGGTCATCAGCTCGGTCCCGGCATCGCCTGCACCGTCGGGCACCCGCACCCGGCGCAGCTCGGTATTTGGGCGCGCGCTGAGTTGCGCAGCCAGCGCATCGGCGGCCGCCGCCATTTGATCGGGCCGGTCCGACAGGCTTTGACTGGCGCTGTCATCTTCCAGCAGCAGCACGATATCGCTGAGCGGCGCGCGATCCTCGACCTGATAACCGGGGCCGGTCAGCGCGCCAAGGATCGCCAAAACCGCCAGCAGCCGCAGCGCCCAGCCAGAGAGGCGCCGCCACAGCGCCAGCGCAACCGCCGCGAGGGACAGCACCGCCAGCGCCGCCAGCGCCGGCCATGGGATCAGCGGGTCAAAGATGATCGTTCCGGTCATTGTCCCAGCCTGTCCAGCAATGCGGGCACGTGCACCTGGTCGGATTTATAGTTCCCGGTCAGCACATGCATGATCAGGTTAACGCCAAAGCGCAGCGCCAGTTCACGCTGTCGTTCACCGGAAAAGCCGCGCCCGACCGGCAGCAGCGGCCGCCCGTCGCGATCCACCGCCCAGGCCCCGGCCCAGTCGTTGCCGCCGATCACGACCGGCGTCACCCCGTCATTGAGGTTGCGAAACGGCATCCCCTCGATCTGTTCCGCACCCGGCGGCGCCGCCTCGACCCAGATCCGGCCCTCGGCATGACGGCCCGGAAAATCCTGCAACAGGTAAAAGGTGCGGGTGAGGACATGGTCGCGCGGCAGCGGCTCCAACGGGGGGATGTCCAGCGGCGCGGCCAGATCCTGCAATTTGCGCCCATTCGGGCTTGCCGCGCCGAAGCTGGCGATATTCGCATCACGGGTGTCGAACAGGATCATCCCGCCCGAGCGCAGATAGGCGTTCAACCGCGCATAAGCCGCGTCAGAGGGGCGCGGCTGTTCCGGGGTTATGGGCCAGTAGAGGATCGGAAAGAACGCCAGTTCGTCCCGCTCCAGATCCACCCCGATCGGGGCGGCAGGTTCGACCGAGGTGCGAAAGAAAAGCGTGTCGGACAGCCCGCGCAACCCGGCTTGCGCGATGTCGTCCAGTTTCGCGTTACCAGTCAGCACATGGGCGAGCGTCAATTCTTGCGTGGCGGCGATGGCGAAATCGGTTTCTGCCGCGCTCGGCGCCTCCTGCGCCAGTGCGGGTGCATCGGGTAGTCCCACCAGCAGCCCTGTCAGCAGCAAAGCCGCCGCCAGCGCCGCGATCCGCCCGCGCGACGGCATCAACCGCCCACCCAGCGCCAACGCGGCGATCACATCGATCCCCAACAGCAGCAGCGCCAGCGCCAGAAGCGGCCCGCCAAGCGGTCGCTCTGGCGTGCCGCTCAGGGTCTCGACCGGCACGTTATCGGGCCAGGTGGCGGGCGTCAGAACAGCCTCGACGCCCAGCACATTGCGCGCCAGCCGCCGTTCGCCATCGTCATAAATGCCGGGGCGCAGATCGGGGCCAAGCGGCGCCCCGGCCAAGGCTTCGCCCGCGACACCGGGCAGGTTTGCCGCCTCGCGCAGCACGCCGAACCCGTCCATCACCTGCACCGGTCGCCATGTGGTGCCCGCCAGATCGCCCGCCTCTGGCGGTTTCGCGGACGAGGACACCGCCAGCCGCTCCAGCATCTGCACGAACAGGCCCGAAAGCGGCAGGCTCGACCATTCCGCATTGGCAGTGACATGAAACAGCACCACCTGCCCCTGACCCAGCCGCTTGCGCGTGACCAATGGCGTACCATCGCTGAGCGCGGCGATCACCCGGTCGGCCAGCACCGGGTCGGGCTGCGCCATCACCTGCGCACGCACCCGCACGTCTTCGGGGATCGGCAGACCGGCAAAGGGCGAACCCGGCGAAAACGGCGCAAGGGATTTCGGTTCGCCCCAGCTCATCGCGCCGCCCACGGTGCGCCCGCCGCTGCGCAGCCGAACCGGCATCAGCGGGTGTTCTTCGGTGCGGCCCATATCGCTAGCGGCCAGTCGCGGCCCGGCAAAACGGAGCAACAGGCCGCCCTTTTCGATCCAACCTGTCAGCGCCTCTTGCTCGGCCTGCGACAGGGTAGCGACATCGGCCATCACGATCACATCCGGGTTGGCCGGAAGCAGATCCAGCAGCGCCCCTTCCAACAGATCGGCCGTGGGGGCAAGCGCCTGTTTGAGATAGTGCAGCGGCGACAACAGTTCCAATCCCTCGCGGTCCTCACGCCCGGCGATCAGCGCCACCTCGCGTCGCCGCAGCCGGTCATCGGCCAGCGTCATCGCCCCGGCGGACTGTTGGCCCTGAATCTCGAACCGGGTGATCCGCGCCCGCAGTTCGGCAGGCAGCGACAGGGCGGCGGTGACCTGCGTTGCCCCATCGTCAAACCGTGTGGGCAGACTGACCAGCACCCGCGCGGTGCCCGCCGGATCGCGGCCCTGCGCCAGGATCGTAACCTCGCGCGCGGGGCCCGGATCCGAGCGTTGCAGGGTCAGCTGCACCGCGCCATCCTCGAACCCAACCGGGGCGATCCCCAATACCGGTTGCCCGGTCTCTACCACCCGCAGAGCGCCCCGCGCCTGCAGCGCCGCAAGCAGCGGCGCGCGCCCCGGATAGGCCAGCGCGTCGCTCAGCCACAGGGTGTCAAAACCGCCCTCGACCTCAGCGATCGCCGTGCCAGCACTCTGCAACTGCGCTTCGGTCGGCTGCCACGGCGCCGGGACCACCCCCGGCAACCGGCTGCGCCAGATATCAGCTGATTGAAAGTTCAGCCCCTCCGGCGCGGTCAGGGATAGCAACGCCACCAGCCGCCCGGCGCGCCCGGCCTCGGCCAGGTACGCATCCAGAAGATCCATCCGCGCGCCCCAGCGCGGCGCACCGGCCCAGCTGGCATCCAGCACGATCAGGACCGGCCCGCTGCCGGTCTTGTCCTGTTGCGGGTTCAACACCGGGCCAGCCAGCCCGACGATCAACGCCGCCAGCGCCAGCATCCGCAGCAGCAACAACCACCACGGCGTACGATCCGAGACCGCCTCGTCATCCTTGAGCCCCAACAGCAAGGACACCCCCGGGAACCGCCGCCGCACGGGCGCCGGTGGAATCGCGCGCAGGATCAGCCAGAGGATCGGCAAGGCCAGAAGCCCCAGCAACAGCCAAGGTGTGGAAAAGCCGATGCCGCCCAGAACGGTCATGCCGTGCCCCCGTCAAGCGCCCGGTACAGCCACAAAAGCGCCGATTGCGCGCTGTCGCCGGTGTGGTGCTGGCTCAGCCGCCAGCCGGTGACGCGACAAAGCGCCGCCAATCGGTCGCGCCGCGCCGCCAACCGCGCCTTGTAGCGATCGCGCAAGTCGCCCGCCTTGAGCGTTTCATGTCGCAGCGTGCCGCCGACACTTTCAAAGATGGTACGCCCCTGAAACGGAAAACTTTCCTCGGCCGGGTCAAGCACTTGCAACAGCACCCCGCGCACGCCCCGGTCGGCGGCCTTGGTCAGGGCGCGTTCAACCTCGCCCAGATCGCCAAGAAAATCAGACAGGAACACGGCGCGGGCATGTGGGATCATCGCCCGGTGTTCGGGCGGGGCGTAATCGGTCGGATCGTCGTGGCTGAACGCCTCGGTCAGGCGCAGGATCTGGTCGCGCCCGCGCCGGGGTGGCAGCGCGCTTCCGGTCAGCCCCACCCGTTCGCCCCCCTGTATCAGCAGGATCGACAGTGCCAGCGCCAACAGCCGGGCACGGTCGGCCTTGCTCGGCAGGGTGTCGCCCGAGGCAAACCGCATCGAAGCGCCCTGATCAACCCAAAGCATCACCGACTGCGCGATCTGCCATTCCCGCTCGCGCACGAATTGCTGATCCCCCCGCGCCGAGCGGCGGTGGTCGATCATCCGCCGACTGTCGCCGGGCTGGGCCGGGCGGTATTGCCAGAAATCATCCCCCTGCCCGGCGCGCCGCCGGCCATGCTCGCCCAGCAGAACGGTGCCGGCCAGATGCTCGGCCCGCGCCAGCAGCGGCGGCAACCGCGCCGCTTCGACCTCGGCCCGTTCGCGCAAGGCAGAGGGTGATGTCACGCTGCCGCCTCGCTGCGGGTCAGGGCGGCGGCGGTTGTTTCGATCAGATCGGCGAGGCTGTCACCGCGCGCACGGGCGGCGAAATTCAGCGCCATGCGGTGGCTCAGCACCGGGCGGGCCATGTCGATCACATCCTCGGCATTGGGCGCCAGCCGCCCCTGCAACAACGCCCGCGCCCGCACCATCAGCATCAACGCCTGTGCCGCGCGTGGCCCCGGCCCCCAGGCCACGGTCTCGGCCACCTGTGCCGACACCCCCGGCTCCTCCGGGCGGAAGGCGCGCACCAGATCAAGGATCAGATCGACCACCGACTCTCCCACCGGCATCCGGCGCAACAGGGTCTGCGCCGCGATCAATTCCTTGGCCGAGAAAACCTCGACCGCGCGATCCTCGGCGACGCCGGTGGTGGCCAGCAGGATGTCGCGCTCGGTCTCGCGGTCGGGATAAAGCACATCGACCTGCACCAGAAACCGGTCCAGCTGCGCCTCGGGCAGCGGATAGGTGCCCTCCTGTTCGATCGGGTTCTGGGTCGCCAGCACATGGAACGGCGCACCAAGCGGGCGATCTTGGCCCGCCACGGTCACCACCTGTTCCTGCATCGCCTGCAACAGCGCCGATTGCGTGCGCGGGCTGGCGCGGTTGATCTCATCGGCCATCAGCAACTGGCAAAAGATCGGTCCCGGCACGAAGCGAAAGCTGCGGCTGCCATCGGCGGCGGTATCCAGCACCTCGGAGCCCAGAATATCGGCGGGCATCAGGTCGGGCGTGAACTGGATGCGGCTGCCGTGAAGCCCCATCACCGTCGACAGTGTCTCGACCAGCCGCGTCTTGCCCAGCCCCGGCAGACCGATCAGCAAGGCGTGCCCCCCGCACAACAACGCGGCCAGCGTCAGGTCCACCACCCGCTGCTGGCCGATGAACCGGCGGGTGATCGAGGCCCGGGCCTGGGCCAGCTTGGCTTCCAGCGCTTCAATCTCGGCAAGCAGATCGTCAGGATCGGACATGACATTCCTTTCAGGGGGCATATGTTCTGCCTTATGTTCTGATAGACTATAGCGCAGGAAAGAGATGGCAAAACAGATGAGCGGACAAAAACCTGTGACACCCTCGCCAGAAGGCATCGCCGAGGCGGTGCGCGCCAGCAAAACACGCGGTCTTCCGCCGGTGCACCTGTGGAATCCACCGTTTTGCGGCGATCTGGACATGCGCATCGCCCGCGATGGCACCTGGTTCTATCTTGGCACCCCGATCGGGCGGCCGGCGCTGGTCAAACTGTTTTCCTCGATTCTCAAGCGGGAGGAGGGGAAATATTTCCTCGTCACGCCGGTGGAGAAGGTGGGAATCACCGTCGATGACGCGCCCTTCGTCGCCGTCGATTTTGAGGCGACGGGCGAAGGCGCCGATCAGGTTTTGAGCTTTACCACCCATGTGGGCGATGTGGCCGAAGCCGGCCCCGAGCACCCGATCCGGGTGGTGCGCGATCCGGACACCGGCGAACCCGCGCCCTATGTCCTGATCCGCGCCGATCTGGAGGCGCTGATCGACCGCAAAAGCTTTTATCGGCTGGTCGATCTGGGCAGCCATCACGACGGTTGGTTCGGGCTGTGGTCCTCGGGCGTGTTCTTTCCCATCATCCCCTCGAAAGACCTCGACTCCGCCTGACGCGGGTTCATTCCGCGGCGGCGCGCCCCTCGCCGATAAAGAGCTTCTGCATGTCCACAAAAGGACCGTCGCTCAGCTGCGCGCGGATCGGGGCCCAAGGCTCGGGCGCATCGGCGATGGCGTCATAAAGGGCCCGATTGGCGGCGAACCCGTCCATCGGCACCTCTGCCTCAGTCAGGAGCCAGTTGAAATTCAGGGCATCGGCCTCGACCGAGGTCACGCGCAATTCGCGCCCCGGCCCCATTTCCACCTCAGGCAGCCGCCGCATCAGGTCGAGTTTGAGCAACTCGATGGTCACATCATCCAGACCCGCCGCACGCAGCACCAGCTTTTCCACCAGCGCCGGCCAGCCGAACACCAGCCGCACGTCAAGATCGGCCCCGATCTCGCGCGCCGCAGGCAGGGCGCGCGCCCCGTAGGAGGTATCGAACACCTCGGTGATCGCATCCTCGATCTCGATATAATCGGGCAGCATCCGGCCCGGGAACACGGCAATCCACTGCCCCGCACCGACCTCGAGGTAATTAAACTGCGGTTCCATCCGCACCGTTTTGGCGCAGGCCGGGCAGGCAAGGCTTTGAAAAGTGGCGGCAAGTATCTCGTCGCGCAGGTCGGGCCGGCGGTCAGCATTGACGCTGTCGCATTCCTCGAACGCGATATCGGTGCCACAGGACGGGCAGCCAATCGCAGTGGATCTGAACAGGGACATATCGGGCGGTCCTTTCGGGGAATCAGAGGTCTTTCAGCCAGTCCATGGCCGGGTGAGAATCCTTGAGCTTGCCGCTGTGATAGGCGGCATACAGTTCTGAGAACCATTCGGCAGGGGCGCGGAACTGATAGCCGGTCACGCCCTTGCCCCGGGCCGACGCAAGGTAGCTGACCCAGTCCCCCTCCTGGCTTTCGTGATAGGCCCGGTTGCCGATGGTGCAGGACGTCGCCGCCACCTTGGTTTTCCACGGGGCTTTGCCGGTGCGGGCGCGATCCACCCAGATCTCGCAATCGCGCCGACGGCGATCCCATTCCTCGCTGTCGCAATCGCGCGGCTCGGGCACCGGCGGCGTCGAGTTTTCGCCCTTGATCATGTATTCGACCACATAGGCGGGGTCGAAATCAAACTTGCCCGACACCGCCTCGGCCACCGGGCGCACGTCGGCGCGGTAATGACGCCAGCCGCCATAGGTGTCGTTGTCCTCGCCCAGATGCCGGGTCATGAAGCCGATCTTGTCGTCAACCGCATGGGCGACCTCGTGCAGGGTGTTCCAGTTGAAGAAGCTGACCGGTTCGTCCTCTTTGGTCATGTACCTGTCATCCTGCGGGCCCAACTCGACCTCCTGGCTGATGGCATAGATCGCGCTGGTCTTGGCCTCGCCCTCATGCATGGCGACGACCTTGGAGACGAAGTTGAAATAGGACCCGTCCTGCACCCCGCCACGATGCGAAAAGCTCAGGAAACTGTCATTGTCCAGCGTGTCACTGCCCGGCAGCGCCGCCATCAGATCATAGAACCGGCGCAGGTTGGGGGCGGCCCGATCATAATCGTCGTCCTTGGTCGATTTCTTTTTGTACTTGCCGTCATCGCCCTGGACCCAGCGCGCATTGGACAGCGTCAGATCGCAGCCAAAGCGCTCCTTGAAGGCGACCGCGACGACCTTGCGCTGGATGTCCGGCTCCAGCGTGTTGATGATCCGGTCCAGCGCCTTGGTGCTTTCCGCATCGCCGAGAAAGGCGCGGATATCTTCCCCATCGGGCACCTCGTTGGCGGCAAGTTTCAGGCGCAGCTCGGCCGCCGGGATCTGGGCGCGGGCGGTTTTCAGATCGCTTGCCGCGCCCTTGTAATCATCGGCAGCCGCCTTGATTTCCGACGCGTCCAGCGCGGTGCGGGCGGCGGCGATATCGGATTTGATCAGGTGCCGGTCGCGGTGTTTTTCCAGACGATTGGCCAGCTCGAACCGGATCTGGTTACGCTCGGCGGTATAGGTGGCGTGCCGATCCAATTCGGTGCGCAGGGCCCGCAAGGCCGTGATCGCCTGCTCGATGGTGTCGGTGCTGGCGGCGCGCCGGGCGCGATCGCGCCGGGCCTCGGTCATCGCCGTCTCGACCCGGGCCGATTCGGCCTCCACCGCAGCGCGCTTGGCGTCATACTCCGGGTGTTGCGTCAGCGTCGCAACCAGCCCGCGCGCCAGATCGGCGGCATCGCAAAGCTGGTCGAACTGCCCCATTTCCGAGGCAATGGCGCGACAGTGATCGACCGCCTCGCCGACCTTGGTGCGGGCGGTCGCGAAGTCTTCCTCGGCCGCGTCACGGGCCGCTTGCAGCGCGTTCTGCACCTCGTCCAGCAGGCTCTTTACATACATGGCCGAGGGGCGACCGCGCAGCTGTTTGAAGGTGGCATCGGCGGCCTTGATCGACATTTTCAGCCCATCACTATCCTCTTCCCCCACCTCCTTGATCGTCTCCATCACCACACCAAAGGCCGCCTGCCCGTCCATCGTATTGGCGGCGGTGGCACAGTCTGAGAGCAACTCTTCGAACAAGGCGCGGGCCATGGTGAAATCAAAGGCAGCCGCCTTGGCCTGGGCATTGTCGCGCTTGCCCTCCAACCTTGCGAACAGCGGCGCGATAGAGGCGGTGTCGCGCGCCGTGATCCGTTGCAGCGCGACCAGACCGGCCTCGCGCGCAGCGACAAAACGTTCAAAGTGATCGACCTGATCCTCAAGCGCGTCGCAGGCCGCGACAAACCCCTCCAGCTTGCGCAGGGCGCCAGCGAACTGGGTCATCTCGCCATCCTTGAGCGCCGCATCATAGCGCAGCTTGAGCGCATCGATCTGATCATGTGCTGGCCCCATCACCGCATCGTCCCGCTCCTGCAGCGACCGGATCGCAGCCTCGGCAGGGGTTTTGGCCTTCTCATAGGCGGGATACTCGGCAATCGCCTTGACCACCCGATCCACCAGATAAGAGGTCCGCAGGATCTGAACATAGGCGGCGCGATAGGCGTGCTGCTCCATCAGGCGATCAACCCCCGCGATGACCTCGTGCAGGCGCGCGATCTGCTCGGCAATCGCCGGATGATGAAGGTCTTTCGCGCCGGTATCGGTATAGTGGGTCTTATACGCTGCAACGGCCATCTTATAGCTCGCTGCCAGTTCCAGATAGGGCATGAGCAGCCCATCTCCTTCCTTGGCCAGCGCCCTGACGCGAGAAATGTCGCGCGCGCCCAGCGCCGCGTCCATGTCTGTCTTGATCCGCTCAAGCCGGGCTATTTCGTCCCCCAAGCCGGGTGCAACAGTGCCTTTTCGCAACGCCCTGAGCCCATCCTTGATCCTGTCGCGCGCGGGTTTATAGCAGCTTGCATAGACGTCGCGCACCTGCTCGGCGATGCCGATCTGGCGGTTCGCCTCGCTCAGCTCGTTCAGCGCAGCGGCGTAATTGCCGCGCTGTTCCAGCCGCCCGGCGGCGCGCAGCCGCGTTTTGACTTCGTCCAGTTCAGGATCAAGGCTTTTGTCGACATTGCCATCCTTGAGAATATCGCGATCCAGCTCGATCAGCTCTTGTTTCTGCTGGACCAACTCGCGCTGGCCAATCTGCGTCGCCACCGCCTTGCAGGCGACGATGCCCTGCTCGATACAGGCGCGCGCCCCGGCGGCATCTGGCGGCACCGCGCCCAGCAAGGCGCGGCCCGATGCGGCGGTTTGCTCGGCGGCCTTCAGCTTGCCCGCGAACACCTTATCGGGATCCAGCGTCGCAACCGCGCGGGCGATGTTTTGCACCTCGGCCAGTGCCGCATCAAAATCGCGGACGATGTTATCCAGCTTGGTCGCGTCCTGCAGGCCGTCGATCTGCGTGGCAATATCGGCGGCACGGGTGCCCCGGGCCAATTCTATGGCACCATGCTCCAGCAAACGCACAGCGTCGGCCCAATCGCCGGACTGGCTGGCCGCTTGCGCGTTTGCCATGCTTTGGCGGACGATGGCGATGGCCTCGGCGGCCTGCTCGCCGCCCGGTGCGCCGCCTTCCAGCCGGGCAATCTCGTCGCCCAGATCCTGTCGCCTCTGCAGATAATCCTGCGCCTGATCGGCCAGCGCCATCATCGCATCATGCTTGTCCTTGAGCGCGACGGCCGCCGCGACCGCAAGGCCGAAATCCTTGTCGGTGCCGGTGGTGTAATCCTTGATACGCGCCGCGTCATCCTTGAGCCGCTGATAGTAGTCCTCGATCGCGATCCGCCCGCCCGGCCCCTTCCGGCTGCGGGCTGCACGTCGGCGCGCAGTGAAAAGCGGATATTCGGTGTTGAAGGCAGTCACGCGGGCGATCTTTCTGTCCAGCGCAACAAAATGTCCCCGCGCCGCCTGCAGCCTATGCGATCCCCCCAGCAAGTCGCCGGTGCGGGCCAGCTGGACGGCATCCCTCAGGGTGCTGCGCAGCAGGTCGATTTCATCTGCGACCTTGTCGGTCACCGCCGCGTCCATCTTATCATAGGCCTTGAGCTTTGCGGCGACCGCTTTCAAATTCCTGTTGTAGCTGCGCAATGCGACCAACAACCGATCACAAGCCCCAACCGCCGCCGGGATCGCATCCAGATTGCGCACGGCCTCGGCCATGTCATCCGTGTCGCGCGCGGCCTTGGCATCCACCATCAGCTGCAGCGCGGCCTCGATCGCCGTCTTGATCTGCGGCGCCCCGGCATAGCCCCCGGGAGCTGGCAAATCATCCAGCATCGCCTGCCGGGTTGCCTCGATCACAAGGTAGCGGCCGTAATCATCGGCGATATCCAGCAGCGTCACCGCGCGCGCCGCCTGCGGCAATAGATCGGCATGCGCGCCAGCAAAATCGCCATGATCGGCCTTGCCCTGCGCGCTGTCATAGGCGGCTGCGATGACGTCGAATTTCGGCTTTACAAAGGTCGGCTCGTCCCTGTGCGCGTGACCGGTGAGCATATCCCAAGGGCGCAGAAAGCGGCGCTCCAGCTCACGCCATGCGGTCTTGTCGTCGATCCGTCTGTCGACCGCGGCAGTGGCTGCCTCAAAGGCCGTTCGCGCCGCGGTTGCCGCTGCCGGAAGATCCCGCGCCGCCGCCTCGCCCGCCGTATCCAACCGCCGGTCGACTCGGTCCAGCACCGCCGCAATATCGTCGGGGATCGCAGCGGCGGTAAACGCCCGCGTTGCCCGGTCGCGCAGTTGCAGCATCCCGTTGAACACCTCGGTCAGGTCGCGGCGCGCCTGCTGCACCCGGTCCTCCAGCCCCTCTTCGGCGCTTTCGCGCACCTCTTGCAGAACCTCGACGCGCAAAGCAAAGGGACTGACGACCTCTGCCGCCTCCAACAGGGCCGACAACCGGTCCAGCGCCTTGCCCGCGCTGTCGAGATCCGCGACCGAGTCGGTATCAACCCCGCTTTGATATTTGTCCTGCGCAAAGCCCCAGACCAAAGCGATGTCACCCTGATTGTCGAGCGCCAGCGCCTCGGGGCCGGAGCGGAGCGCGCCCAGCAAGGCTTCAACCCGATCCCGCATGGCGTCGACCTTTTTGCCGGCCTCTTTCTGCTGCACCCGGATCCAGACAAGCGTGTTCACCTCGGACAGCTTTTCGAGCCCGCCCTCGAAGTTCAACTTTTTCGGATTGGCCTCGATGATGTCTTCGGCGCGCGCCAGTTCGGCCAGCAGGGGGCCGCGCATGTTCGGATCCTCGATCAGAAGAATGCGCTCCTCCACCGCGTCACGACGTACGTTGAACTTTCCGAATTCACGCGCCGCCTCATCGCGCCGTTTGCGGGCCTTTTTCTTGCCGATGCGCTTGGGCACCCGAATATACGTGTTGATGAATTCGATCTGCTCGGGGGTAAGGCCATCGGGCATCGGCGCGGGCTCCAGAAAAATGTTCACCGTGAAATCCGGCGAAAGAAACAAGTAAATCAAACAATGCGTTCATGCAGAGTGACCTGGTCCACTGATTCGGGGCAAGCGCGGGCGCGGAAAATCCGCTCACTCTGCCCCCGCTCACTCTGCCAGTGTGAATTCAATCCGCCGGTTGCGCGCCTTGTTGGCGGGGGTGCTGTTCGGCACCAGCGGCTCGGCCTCGCCAAGCCCCCGCGTTTGCAACCGCGACCGCGCGATGCCGCGCGTGGCCAGCGCGGCGGCCACAGCATCGGCGCGGGCCCGGCTAAGCCGCAGGTTGGCCTGTGCCGCACCATCGGAATCGGTGTGCCCGGCGATCAAAAGACGCAGGCCAGCACAGCCCTTGGCGATCTCGGCCACCCGATCAAGCGCCGGACCGCTGTTGGCGCGTAGCCGCGTGCTGCCGGGCGAAAACTGGATGCCGCCGGCGCGCGATGCCTCTGCCAAGCTGTCGGCGCACCCCGCGCGCCCCGCCGCTGAAGGCGCGGTTGCCTGCGGCGCTGACGCCGTATCCGCAGCCGTATTGGGCGCGTCGGGGCTGCCACGCTCAAACACCAGGGTAAAGCTGACGATGCCGACCGGCACGATCGACACCCCGGCGGCCTGCTCCATCGTGGCGATGCCCTGTGCCATGCCGAGCTTGGCCGCCGAAACCGGGATCGGCGCGACCGAGGCAACCTCGACCCGATCCTCCCCCAGAAGGGCAACAGAAACCCGTGCGTGGTTGCTCAACGTCATACCGTGCAGCGACAGCGCATAGCTGAGGTCGATCTCCTTGCGGGTCAGCGCGGGCAGGTCGCGCAGCAAGGCCGCGTCAAGCTGGGCGGTGATCACCGCCTCGGGGTGTTGAAAGCTCTCGAACAGCATGAAGCGCAGCCGCACATTGCGCAGGTCAACGCCGGTATCCACCGAATCCAGCAGCACGCGGATCTGCGCCTTGCCCTGATCGGTGATCAGGCCGCTGATCGTGTCGAACCGGTTGGCTTCGGCCAGATCACCGTTCTTGATCGACAGGAACCGCAACTCGGACGCCGCAGGATCAAGGTGCCAGCCACCCACAAACGGCTGCACCCCCTGAGCCCGCGCAGCCGGCACAAAGGCGAGTGCCAAAGCAACCGCAAAAATCGATGCGAAAACGGGCACCATAAGCGGGCCCCTTACCACCAGGGACCAAAGGCGTGACACTGCCGTCATGCGATCCTCCTTTTCGCAGGCTATCCGTTGCGTTGAAATCAGCGTAACAGCAATCTTGCCCGAGACGACGGAAAAAGCGATAGTTTCAATGCATTAAATAATTTCGATGCGACATGTCGACCTTGGCCCCGGTTGCGGGACGGTCGGGCGGGACCGGGAACACCGAATGCGTTGGCACAACAAAGTCTACCCCCTTCTGCGCGGTGCGCTGCTTCTTCTCATGCTGGCGATCGGGATGGCGCGACCGGCCGGGGCCGAAGAACGGCTGGCGCTGATCATCGGCAATTCCGCCTATGGCAGTGTCACCGCGCTGGATAATCCGGTAAATGACGCCGACCTGATCGCCGGCGCGCTGGAGGGGCTGGGGTTTCAGGTCTCGTTGATCACCGATGCCAATCAGATCGCAATGAAACGCGGCATCGCCCAGTTCGGCCGCGCCCTGCGCGAGGCCGGCAAAGACGCCACCGGCCTGTTCTATTATGCCGGGCACGGGGTGCAGAGCTTTGGCACCAACTACCTGCTGCCGGTGGATGTGGCGCTGGCCGATCCCGCCGATCTTGATCTGGTGGCGGTCGAGGCGCAATCGGTGCTGCGCCAGATGTATTCGGCGCGCAACCGCACCAATATCGTGATCCTCGACGCCTGCCGCAACAACCCGTTCTCGTCGCTGCCAGAGTTCAACGACAGCGGCCTTGCCGAGATGCAGGCCCCCACCGGGACCTTTCTGGCCTATGCCACCGAACCGGGCGGCGTGGCGCTGGATGGATCCGGCGGCAACAGCCCCTTTACCCAGGCGCTGGCAAAAGGGTTGCGCGAACCTGGCAAGCCGATCGAGCAGCTGTTCAAACAGGTGCGGGTCACGGTGCTGGAGCAGACCGGCAACCAGCAGACGCCGTGGGACACCTCGTCGTTGACCAGCGATTTCTTCTTCGCCCCCGCCGCCACACCGACCGACACGCTGCAAGAGCTTCAGGTCTGGCGCAGTGTGCAGGCGGCCAGTGATCCGGTGCAGCTGATGCTGTTCCTGCGCGCCTATCCCGACAGCGCCTATGCCGAGGAGGCGCGGCGGTTGCTGGGCTCGGTGATGGAGTACGAATTGACCACCGGCAAAGAGACACCACCCTCTCCGTCCCGCGCCGGGCCTTCCGGGCAAGAACAGACGCAGCTGGCGGCGGCACAGCAGGCGGGCAGTGTTGTGCTGTATCGCGCCTTTCTCGACAGCTTCCCCGGCAGCGTCTATGCCGAGTTCGTGACGCAAGAGATCGCCGCGCTGGAAAAGAACGCCACAACCGATCCCGCAGGCCCGCCCGCCGCCGCGCCCACGCGGGCCGCCGAGGCCCCCGCCGAACCGGCACCGGAGGCCGGGCCGATCACCTTTGCCAGCCCGCTGTTGTCGGCGGATCCGGCGATATCGGGCAAATCTCTGGCCGAGCTGATCAAGGCCAGCCCACTTTTCCCACCGATGGACGGGCTGCCCGAGAGCTATTGGAAGGACAAGACCTGCAGCAACTGCCACCAATGGTCGAAAGAGCGGCTCTGCGCCCAAGCCGGGGTCTATCAGGAGGCATCAAAGGCGCGCTCTCTCGACAAGAAGCACCCGTTTGGCGGCGGCGTAAAGCAGGCAATGAAAAGCTGGGCGGCGGGGGGCTGCCAATAGGGGCGGCGCCGGGGTTTGCCCATTTTCGGGGCAATACGTCCCGCCCGAAAATACGCCCCGCCTAGAACGCCATCGCCGCCCGGACCGCACGCCGCCACCGCGTATAGGCGGCTTCGCGATCTGTTGGGGCCATCACGGGTTCAAACCGCCGATCCAACGCCCAGTTGGCCGCGAACGCCTGCATTCCGGGATAAAGCCCGGCGCGCATCCCGGCCAGCCAAGCCGCGCCCAGCGCCGTGGTTTCCTGCATCACCGGGCGGTCAACCGGGGCCCCCAGCAGATCGGCCAGCCCCTGCATGGTCCTATCGCTCGCGCTCATGCCGCCATCGACCCGCAGCACCACCTGCGCCCCGTCCTCCCAATCGGCGCGCATCGCTTCCCACAAGTCGCGGGTCTGAAACGCGACGCTGTCCAGCGCGGCCTTGGCGAATTCGGCGGGGCCGGAGTTGCGCGTCAGCCCAAACACCGCGCCGCGACACTCGGGTGCCCAATAGGGCGCGCCCAGCCCGGTAAAGGCAGGCACCAGCGTGACCGATTGCCCCGGATCGGCCTGCGCCGCAAGCTCCCCCGACTGCGCTGCGGTCTCGATGATCCCGAGCCCGTCGCGCAGCCATTGCACCGCCGCCCCGGCGATAAAGATCGACCCCTCCAGCGCATAGGTGGGTTTGCCCTCCAGCTGATAGGCGATGGTGGTCAGCATGCGGTGGGTCGAGGCGACCGGCGTCGCGCCGGTGTTGAGCAGTGCGAAACAGCCGGTGCCATAGGTCGATTTCATCATGCCGGGGCTGAAACAGGCCTGCCCGATGGTAGCCGCCTGCTGATCCCCCGCGACCCCGAGAATGGGGAGTTTCGCGCCGAGAATGTCCAGTTCGGTCGCGCCGAAATCGGCGGCGCTGTCACGGACCTCGGGCAGCATCGCCATGGGCACACCAAGCAACCCGCAGATCTCGTCGTCCCACGCGCCACGGTGGATGTCATACATCAGCGTGCGGGCGGCATTGGTGGCGTCGGTGGCATGGATCCGCCCGCCGGTCAACCGCCAGATCAGAAAGCTGTCGATGGTGCCGAACAGCAGCTCGCCCCGGTCCGCCCGAGCACGGGCGCCGGGAACCGTGTCGAGCAGCCATTTCACCTTGGTGCCCGAAAAATAGGGATCAAGCAGCAGCCCGGTGCGGGCGTGGACCATCTCGCCATGCCCCGCCTCGCGCAGCGCGGTGCAGATCGGCGCAGTGCGCCGGTCCTGCCAGACGATGGCGTTGTGGATCGGGGTGCCGCTGTCGCGATCCCAGATCACCGTGGTCTCGCGCTGGTTGGTGATGCCGATCCCGGCGACCTGATCCGCTTCTACCCCGGCCTTGGCCAGCGCGGCGCGACAGACCTCGACGGTGGTCGTCCAGATCTCTTCCGGGTCATGCTCCACCCAGCCCGCCTGCGGATAGTGCTGGGTGAATTCCCGCTGCGCAATCTGCACCGGCGTCATCGACGCGTCGAACAAGATCGCGCGGGTCGATGTGGTGCCCTGATCAATGGCAAGAATATAACGCATGTGCTCCCTCCCCCGGACATTGGGCGCAGAGTATCAGCCGGACGGCCGGGTGCCAGCCTCAAGAGGCGCGTGGGCACATCCGATCCTCAGGGCAAACCGCACAGGGTAACTTGCCCAGACCTTCGCGGCCTCACTCAGACCGCCGGAACCGCCAGATTGTCGATCAGGCGCACCCCATCGATCCAAACCGCCGCGAACAGGCGCGCGGGCCGGTCGGCATGGTCAAGGGCGCTCAGCCCCTCTTCGCTGCGCAGCTCCAGATACTCCACCTCGTCGAACCCGGCCTCGGCCAGACGTGCGCGGGCGCGTTCGGCCAGTGGGGCAAAGCGGCTGCCATCGGCCAGCTCGGCCGCCATATCCCGCAGCACGGGATAGAGCCCGGCGGCCCGCTTCAACCCCTCGGGCGAAAGCCGCAGGTTGCGCGACGACAACGCCAGCCCGGAGGGGTCGCGCACGGTGGGGCAGGCCACGACCTCGATCGGGATATCCAGATCGCGCGCCATGCGGCGCACCACCTGAAGCTGCTGGAAATCCTTTTCGCCGAAATAGGCACGGTCCGCCCCGGTCTGAAGAAAGATCTTGCTGACCACGGTGGCGACCCCGTCGAAATGCCCCGACCTGTGCGCGCCGCACAGCACATCCGTCAGTCCCGTGACCGACACCGTGGTGGAAAAGCCGTCGGGATAGACCTGATCGACATCGGGGGCATAGACCGCGTCGATGCCGTAGGGGGCAAGCTTTTGCGCATCCTCATGTTCGGTGCGCGGATAATTCGCCAGATCCTGCGCGCTGTTGAACTGCTTGGGGTTCACAAAGATCCAGACGATCACCCGGTCGCAGTCCGCCTTGGCGGCCTTGACCAGCGACATATGTCCGCAATGCAGCGCGCCCATGGTGGGCACCACGCCGATGCGCGCGCCCTCGGCGCGCCATTGCGCCGTCATTGCACGCATATCAGCCAGTTTTCGCAGGATCGGAGCAGTCATTTCGAGGCGCCTTTCACATCAATGGGCCGTTCACGGCATCGGAAAAGACGTGGTCGGGGCCGGAAAATCGGCGCGCGCGCATCGCCTTGTCCTTCGCCGCGCCACCCGAAAAACCACGGGCGGCAAGGTCGACAGGCAGTAACAACCCCAATCCCACGGTTCCACCCTGATTGCGCCAACATTCCCTTGATCACGGGGCACATTTGAGGAGACACTGGTTTGGAACGCCCCGACACAGGCGGGGCCAACAGGAGGTATACTCAGACCATGCAACATATTCGGTTCGTTCGAGGCCTTGGATCGGCCATTGCACTTAGCGCCAGTCTCGGCGCTGGCGCAGCGCTGGCACAGTCCGACATCACCGTGGCGATGCAGTTGGAACCGCCGCATATGGACCCGACCAGCGCCGCCGCCGGGGCCATCGACAACGTCGTCTACTCAAACGTATTCGAAGGGCTGACCCGGTTCATGGGCGACGGCTCTGTCGTGCCGGGGCTGGCCGAAAGCTGGGACATCTCGGAAGACGGGCTGACCTATACCTTTCATCTGCACGATGGGGTGACATTCCACGACGGCACCACGCTGGATGCCGGGGACGTGAAATTCAGCCTGGACCGCGCCCGCGCCGAAGACAGCGCCAACGCGCAAAAGGCGCTGTTTGCCGGCATCGCGGATGTCGAGGTTGTCGATCCGCTGACAGTCAAGGTCACGCTAAGCGAACCCAACGGCAGTTTCCTGTTCAACATGGCCTGGGGCGATGCGGTGATCGTCGCGCCCGAAAGCATCGACGCGATCAAACAGACTCCGGTCGGCACCGGGGCCTTCAAATTCAGCCAATGGGTGCAGGGCGACAAGATCGTTCTGGAAAAGAACCCCGCATACTGGGGCACCCCGGCAATGCTGGATCACGCCACTTTCAAGTTCATTTCCGATCCCACAGCCGCCTTTGCGTCGATGATGGCCGAGGATGTGGACGTGTTCGTCAGCTTTCCGGCACCGGAAAACCTGCCGCAGTTCGAGGCAGATCCCCGGTTCCAGGTTCTGATCGGTTCGACCGAGGGCGAAACCATCCTGTCGATCAACAACAAGCAGCCGCCATTTGACAACGTCTTGGTGCGTGAAGCGGTGGCCCATGCCATCGACCGGCAGGCGATCATCGACGGGGCGATGTTTGGCTATGGCACGCCGATCGGCTCTCATTTCGCGCCGCATAACCCGGCCTATGTCGATCTGACCGGGCAGTCCGCCTTTGATCCGGAAAAGTCCAAGGCCTTGCTGGCCGAGGCAGGCTTTCCCGACGGGTTCGAAACCACGCTGCACCTGCCGCCCCCCTCCTATGCGCGGCGCGGCGGCGAGATCATCGCGGCCCAGCTGGCACAAGTCGGCATCAAGGCCGAGATCATTAACGTGGAATGGGCGCAATGGCTTGAAACCGTGTTTCGCGGCAAGAGTTTCGGCCTGTCCATCGTCAGCCATACAGAGCCGATGGATATCGGGATCTATGCCCGGCCAGAATACTATTTTCAGTATGACAACCCGGCCTTTCAGGAGTTGATGGCCACGCTGGACGCCACCACAGATCCGGCCAAACGGACCGAGATGTTGCAGCAGGCGCAAAAGATCATCGCCGATGATTACGTCAACGGATACCTGTTCCAGTTTGCCGCGATGAGCGTGGCCAAAGCCGGGGTGCAGGGGCTTTGGCCCAATGCGCCGACCCAGGCCGTCGACCTGACCGGGGTAAGCTGGGCAGAGTGAGCCCGCGACCGAAACCGCAAAGGGCCCCGACCGGGGCCCTTTTTCCTGACTGACCGACCTGACGTTGACCCGGAGAGCATGATGGACATCCACCCCGTGGGCAGCCGCCCGACCACCGGCCCGAACCCCGATTACTTCACCGGATCGGTCAGCTTCGATCCGGTGATCGACGCGCCGGACCCGGCCCGCGTCAACGCCCTGCGGGTCAGCTTTGCACCCGGCGCGCGTACCGCCTGGCACACGCATCCGCTGGGCCAGACGCTGCACGTGCTCTCCGGCGCCGGGCTGGTCGCGCTGCGCGACGCCGCGCCGCGCCGCATCCGCGCCGGCGACACCGTCTGGATTCCGCCGGGGGAAGAGCATTGGCACGGCGCCGCCCCCGATACCGCGATGGTGCACCTGGCGATCCAGGAGAAACAGGGCGACAGCGCCGCAGACTGGCTGGAGCAGGTCAGCGACGCCGATTATTTGCGCGCCCCGGAATAACCGTGCACATCATTGGTCGGATGGCTATGGACGCCCCCGAAAACCATCCCTAACGTGCCGGCCATGCTTCGATATTCACTCAAACGTCTCATCTCGCTTGTCCTCAGTCTGGCCGTCGCCAGTCTGGTGATCTTTGCGGTGATCGAGGTCGCGCCGGGCGACCCGGCCACATTCATGCTGGGCCTCAACGCCCAACCCGACACCGTGGCCGCGTTGCGGACCGAGCTGGGGCTCGATCTGCCCACGGTCGAGCGCTATCTCGCTTGGGTCGGCGGCATGGTCACCGGCGATTTCGGCACCTCTTACACCTATCGCACGCCGGTGGCGGGCATGATCATGGATCGGATGTGGGTATCGCTGCCGCTGGCGCTGTATGCGCTGACACTGTCCACGCTGATCGCCTTTCCCGCCGGTATCTATGCCGCCGCGCGCCGGGGCAAACCCGGCGATGCCGTCGTGATGGGGGCCACGCAGCTGGGGGTGGCGGTGCCGAACTTCTGGTTCGCGATGATGCTGGTGCTGATCTTTGCCATCAACCTGCGCTGGTTCGGCGCGGGCGGTTTTGCCGGCTGGGACAAGGGGCTTTGGGTCGGGCTGCATTCACTGACCCTGCCCGCGATCGCGCTGGCGCTGCCGCAAGCGGCGATTCTGGCGCGGGTCATGCGCTCGGCGCTGTTGGACATTCTGGGCGAGGATTTCATGCGCACCGCCCGCGCCAAGGGGCTGAGCCGGCGACAGGCGCTGTGGCGACACGCGGTGCGCAACGCGATGATCCCGGTGCTGACCATCATCGGGCTGCAATTCTCGTTCCTGCTGGCCGGCTCGATCATCATCGAACAGGTGTTCTATCTGCCCGGCCTCGGGCGGCTGGTGTTTCAGGCGATCAGCGCCCGCGACCTGATCGTGGTCGAATCGGTGGTCATGCTGCTGGTCTTTGCGGTGATCGCGGTGAATTTCCTGGTTGATCTGGCCTATGCGCTGGTCGACCCGAGACTGAGGCAGCGCACATGAACCGCAATCTGATTCTGGGCGGGTTCCTGTCCGCGCTGGTGCTGCTGGCGGCGCTGACCTCTTTCGTCTGGACCCCGTTCGACCAGGCGGCGATGAACATCCCCGACAAGCTGCAATCGCCCAATGCGCTGCATTGGTTCGGCACCGATCATTTCGGGCGCGACATGTTCAGCATGATCATGGTCGGTGCGCGCACCTCGATCGCGGTGGCGCTGTTGGCGGTCGGGATCGGCATGATGCTGGGGATCCCGCTGGGGCTGGCGGCGGCGGCCCGCAGGGGCACCTGGGCCGACGAGCTGATCATGCGCAGCAACGATCTGGTCTTTGCCTTTCCTTCGCTCGTCATCGCCATTCTGATCACCGCCGTCTTTGGCCCCGGCGCGGTCAATGCGATCATCGCCATCGGCATCTTCAACATCCCGGTGTTTGCCCGCGTCACCCGTGGCGCCGCGCTCAGCCTTTGGGAACGCGAATTCATCATGGCCGCACGGGTGGCGGGCAAGGGCGCGGCGCGCATCTCGGCGGAACATATCCTGCCGAATCTGGCCAACCTGCTGATCGTGCAGGGCACCATCCAGTTTTCACTGGGGATCCTGGCCGAGGCCGGGCTGTCCTATGTCGGGCTGGGCGCACAGCCGCCGGTGCCAAGTTGGGGGCGGATGCTGGCGGATGCGCAAACCATGGTCAGCTTTGCCCCGCATATGGCGCTGATCCCCGGAATGGCCATCATCCTGACCGTACTGGGGCTGAATCTGATGGGCGACGGGCTGCGCGACTGGCTTGACCCCCGACTGCGGGAGAAACGCCCATGAACCTGTTGGAGATCACCGATCTGTCCCTGCATATCGGGGCATTCAAGATCCTCGACCGGGTGAGCCTTTGCGTCGCCCCGGGAGAGATCGTGGCCGTCACCGGCGAAAGCGGCTCGGGCAAGTCGATGACCGCGCTGGCGGTGATGCAATTGTTGCCCGAGCAGATGCAGGCCACCGGCCATATCATGCTGGAGGGGCGCGATCTGCTGAGCCAGTCCGAGGCGGCAATGTGCGCCACCCGGGGCCGCGAAATCGGCATGGTGTTTCAGGAACCGATGACCGCGCTGAACCCGGTCAAGACAATCGGCGATCAGGTGATGGAGACGATCCTGATCCACAAGGCGATGGACCCCACCGCCGCCCGCGCCCGCGCCATCGACGTGCTGAACCGGGTCGGCCTGCCGCAAGACCGGTTTCCGCTGTCGCGCTATCCGCATGAGCTTTCAGGCGGGCAGCGGCAGCGGGTGGTGATCGCCATGGCCATCGCGCTGCGCCCCAAGCTGCTGATCGCGGACGAGCCGACCACGGCGCTGGACGTGACGACGCAGGCGCAGATCCTCGACCTTTTGAAGGGGCTGGTGGCGGATTCCGGCATGGGGTTGCTGATGATCACCCATGATCTTGCCGTGGTCTCGGATCTGGCCGACCGCATCGTGGTGATGCGACAGGGCGAGGTGGTCGAACAGGGCGAGACGCGGCAGCTTTTTGCGCAGATGAAACACCCCTATACCCGCGCGCTGTTCGAGGCCTCGGGGCATCAGGTCGCGCTCCCCGCGCCGCCGCCGGCGGTGCCCTTGCTGGAAGTGCGCAACGCGGTGCGCGATTATACCCTGCCGCGCCGCCACCTGTTCCGCGAGCCCGGCCACTACCGGGCGGTGAACGAGGTCAGCTTTACCCTCAATCGGGGCGAGCGACTGGGGTTGGTGGGCGAATCGGGCTGCGGGAAATCCACCCTGACCCGCGCAATTCTGGGGCTGGAGCCCTTGCAGAGCGGTGAAATCCTGATGGGCGGCGCGCCGGTCTTTACCGGACAGCGGCCCAATCTGGAGGTGCGCCGACGGATGCAGGTGGTGTTTCAGGACCCGTTCGGATCGTTCAACCCGCGCCATCGGGTCGAGCGGTTAATCACCGAACCGTTCCATTTGCTCGACGATCCGCCGCGCAGCGCGGCGCGGCGCACCGCCATCGGTGACGCGCTGAGCGCCGTCGGGCTGCGCCCCGAGGACGCGAGCAAGTTCATCCACGAATTTTCCGGTGGCCAACGCCAGCGCATCGCCATCGCCCGCGCCCTGATCATCCGGCCCGATCTGATCCTGTTCGACGAAGCGGTGAGCGCGCTGGACGTTTCTGTGCGCGCCCAGATCCTCGATCTTCTGGCCGATCTGTGTCGCGCCTATGATCTGAGCTATCTGTTCATCAGCCACGACCTGAGCGTGGTGCGCACCGTCACCGACCGGGTGCTGGTGATGCAGGCGGGCGAGATCGTGGAACAGGGCGAGACCGAACGCGTCTTTGCCGATCCGCAGCATGACTATACAAAGACGCTGATCGCCGCCGCGCCCCGGCTCCCCGAACTGGGGGCCGCGTAATAGGGGCGAAAATCGCCGCCTGCGGCGACGAGGCCTCCGGCGGGAGTATTTGGGACAAGAAGAAGCCGGGACGGGCTTGTTTTGGGGGAGCCGCGCGAGGCGAAATCAAAGGTCGGGGGGCCTTACACCTCGACCTTGATCCGCTCCTGTTCGCCGACCTCGAAAATGCGCTTGTAGCGCTCGATCTCGGCCTCCGGGCCCATCGCCTTTTCCGGGTTGTCCGACAGTTTTACCGTGGGCTTGCCATTGGCGCTGACCGCCTTGCAGACCAGAGAGAACGGCGCCAGCGCGTCATTGGGCACCAGACCCCGGAAATCATTGGTCAGCAGCGTGCCCCAGCCAAAGCTGATCTTTACCCGGCCTTTGAAGTGATCATGGAGCGCGACGATCTTTTCGACGTCGAGCCCGTCGGAGAAGATGATCCGTTTCTCGCGCGGATCCTCGCCACGGGATTTCCACCAGTTGATCGCCATCTCGCCGCCCTTGACCGGATCGCCGCTGTCGATGCGGATGCCGGTCCAGCCGGCCAGCCAGTCGGGTGCGTTGTCAAAAAACCCTTTCGAGCCGAAGGTATCGGGCAGGATGATGCGCAGATTGCCATCGTGTTCTTCGTGCCAATCTTCCAGCACCTTGTAGGGGGCCTGGGCCAAGTCCTGATCGTTTTCGGCCAGCGCGGCATAGACCATGGGCAGTTCATGCGCATTGGTGCCAATCGCCTCGAGATCGCGGTTCTTGGCGATCAGGCAGTTCGAGGTGCCGGTAAAGCTGCTGCCCAGCCCTTCGACCATGGCGCGTACGCACCAATCCTGCCACAGAAAGGAATGCCGCCGCCGGGTGCCGAAATCGGCGATCAGCGGGCCACCGACCGAGCGCAGGCGTTCGATCTTTTCCCAGACCCGGGTCATCGCGCGGGCATAAAGCACCTGCAATTCGAACCGGCGCATCTCGTTCAGCACCGCACGGCCGCGCAGCTCCATCAGCACTGCAAGCGCCGGGATTTCCCACATCATCACCTCGGGCCAGGTGCCCTCGAAGGTCAGCTCATACTGATCGCCGCGCCGTTCCAGATGATAGGGAGGGAGGCGCAACCCTTCGAACCACTCCATGAAATCGGAGCGGAACATCTGCCGCTTGCCGTAGAAGGTATTGCCGCGCAACCATGTGCTCTCTCCGCGGCTGAGGCTGAGCGAGCGGATATGATCAAGCTGTTCGCGCAACTCGCCCTCGTCGATCAGCTTGGCCAAGGGCACGTGATCGGAGCGGTTGATCAGCGAAAAGGTCACCCGGGTGTCGGGTTTGTTGCGAAACACCGACTGGCACATCAGCAGCTTGTAAAAGTCTGTGTCGATCAGGGAACGGACGATCGGGTCGATCTTCCATTTGTGATTATAGACGCGGGTTGCGATGTCCAAGGCGGGCCTCGTAAATTTCTGTCCACGCCTGATACGTCACACCACCCCCTCTGGCCAAGGGAAATCCGGTGCGCGGCCCTATTGCGCCGGTTCCGGGTGCAATCTGCCGACCTGCGCCACCATGCCTGACAACAGCTCTGCCCGGCGCACCGGCTTGGTCAGGAACCCGTTCATCCCGGCCTCAAGGCACGCCGCCTTGTCGGTGTCAAAGGCATTGGCGGTCAGCGCGATGATGACCGGCTGTTTCTTTGCCTCGGCACGGATGCGTCGGGTTGCCTCGATACCGCTGAGCAAGGGCATGGACATATCCATCAGCACGATATCCGGCTGCTCAACCAGTGTCTGGTCAATCGCCTGCTGCCCGTCATGGGCATAGCTAAGCCTGAGATCGAGACCCTTAAGGTACTTGCTGATCAGGATACGGTTGACCTCGGCATCTTCGGCCACAAGGACATGTTTGCCCACCAGCAGGGCAAGACCACTTTTGTCCGGCCCCCGGGCATTCGCGATTGCGGCCCCCTGCGCGCCCTGGGCCCGCGGCAGGCGAAGCTCGACGGCGAAACACGATCCCCGACCCGGTTCGGAGCTGAGCGAGATCGTGCCCCCCATCTCTTCGATCAGCATCCGCGAAATGGTCAGCCCCAGCCCAGTGCCGCCGAATTGCCGGGTGGTCGAGGCATCGGCTTGCGCGAAACGCTCAAAGATATGGTCTTGCTTGTCTTCGGGGATGCCAATGCCGGTATCCGCGACCTCGATCCTGAGATCGGCCGCCCCCGCGACCACCTTGCGGCTGCGCACGCGCACGGTCACGCCGCCGGTCTGGGTGAACTTGATCGCATTGCCGATCAGGTTGATCAGGATCTGGCGCAACCGGCTGTCATCCCCGTGCAGCCGCGCGCCCCCCTGTTCCTGCCCCTCCGATCCTTGCCCTCCCGATCCCTGATACTCGAAGCGAAGCCACAGATTCTTGTCGCGGGCCTGTGGACGCAGCAGGCGAACCGGCTCCTGCATGCAGGACTTGAGGTCGAAATCCACCGGGTCCAGTTTCACCCTGCGGGCATCCAGTCGCGACAGGTCCAGCACGTCATTGATGATCGTCAACAGCGCCAGAGCCGAACTGCGGATGGTATCGGCATAGACGCGCTGGTCCGCCGACAGACCGGTTTCAGCCAACAGATCGGCCATCCCGACCACTCCGTTCATCGGCGTGCGGATTTCATGGCTCATGGTTGCGAGGAATTCGGATTTGGCGCGCGCCCCCTCTTCGGCGGCCTGACGGGCCAGGATCATCTCGCGCTGGTGCCGTTTGGCTGCGGTAATGTCGCGTTCGATCGCTACGATCACGTCCACATGCCCGGCCTCGTCGACGACCGGCACTTGGTTGGTCTCGATCCAGATCAGCTCTCCCGCCTTGGTGCGGTTCAAGATTTCGCCGCGAAACGGCACCCCGAGCGCGAGCGAGTCGTTCAGCGCCGCAATGGCTTTGGGATCGGTTTCCGGGGCGTTCAGAAGATCACCGGGCCATTGCCCGACGGCCTCTTCCAAGGCATAGCCGGTGATACGGGTGAAGGCCTCGTTGACCCATGTGATCCGGCCGGTGCGGTCCAGCAGCAGCACGCTGTCATGGGCGTTGCGTGCAACCAGAGACAGCCTGTGCGCCTCTTTCTGCCGTGCCGCCAGCGCGCGGTTCACCTGTTCAAGCTCCGCGCTTTTTTCGATCACGTCACGGGTGACGACCCTATGCCTTTGAAACCCACCGACGACGTAATCGATAAAGGAAAAGACCATGAAGCCCAGCATCAACGTTCCGGCGGCGTTCATCGAAAACTCGGTGTCAGGCGGACCGTGCAAAATCCCGCTTAGCAGGAACAGAGCAAAGGCGACCACCGCGTAGACCGACAACCGGATCGTCCCCGCCGCCCGGTGATAGGGCAGGACCAGCCCGCCGTTGATCGCCGCGCCAGTCAGAAAGGCGATGGCAAACAACGGCGAGGCGCCAGAAACGGGGCCGAACCAGGACAGGCAGATGCAGATCGCGATGGTGACGGCCTGAAACCCGGCGGTCGCCGTGCTGATCGCATAGACCCGCTTCTGCGCCTCCCCCTCCTCCAGCCGCCCCGCGACGCTGCGCAGATACAGACAATCCACCGCTTCCCCGATCAGGGCGATCGACATCGCGATGAGACCAAGCAACGGCCCGTTCATCATCCACAAGAACACCCCGCCCGCGACGGTCATGATCTGGCGGCTGCCGAAATTATCAACCCGCCCACGCGCATAGCGCCGCATCAGACCGGATTTGCTATTGCGCGCCTCGAACTCCGCACGCGGGTCGCAGGACGCTAAAATCCCGTTGGGCATCGGTAGATCCCTGTTGGCTGAACCCGTCTCCAGCCCAGTAAGCCACCGCAGCGTTAACAAACTCTTCAGGCGAGCGCGACACCGGCGTTTTTCATCTCGTCCAGCGCCCGTTGCAACGATCCTTCAAGGTCGATGGCGCGGCAGGCGTCAAGCCGCACGGTCACGTCGAATCCCAGCCGTGCGGCATCCATCGCCGAGAAATGCACGCAGAAATCGGTGGCCAGCCCGACCAGCGTCAGCTGGTTGATTCCGCGGGCGCGCAGATAGCCTTCAAGCCCGGTGGCGGTCTCGTGGTCATTCTCGAAAAACGCGGAATAGCTGTCGATCGCGGGGCGAAACCCCTTGCGCAGGATCAGATCCGCATCGGTGCGCAGCCCGGCCTGGAACTCGGCCCCCGGCGTTCCCTTGACGCAGTGATCAGGCCAAAGAACCTGCGGCCCATAGGGCATGTCGATCACGTCATAGGGCACCTTGCCCGGATGCGAGGACGCGAAAGAGGAATGGCCCGAGGGATGCCAATCCTGGGTCAGGATCACCGCATCAAAATCGGGCATCATCGCGTTGATCGGGTCGACCACGGCATCACCCTCGGGCACCGCCAATGCGCCGCCGGGGCAGAAATCGGTCTGGACGTCGATCACGATCAGGGCATGGGTCATGGGCACTCTCCTTTGTACAAGGGGTAGAAACCCGTCGCGGCCTAGTCAATGGCAACTGCCGCGCTGGCTGGACCTGTGCCGGCGACAGCGCCAACGATAGCACCCGGGGCTGCGCCGATCTGTACCCTTGCTCCGCCCGAGCCAAGCGCTTAAATCCGTCGCCATGTATACCATCGCCGCCCTGTATCACTTCACCCGCTTCGCCGATCCCGCCGCGCTGAAACCGGCGCTGCTGGATCTTTGTCTCGCGCAGACCGTCAAGGGCACCCTGCTGTTGGCGCAGGAGGGGATCAACGGCACCATCGCCGGTCCCCGCGCCGGGATCGATGCGGTACTTTCCCATATCCGCGCCCTGCCCGGCTGTGCCGATCTGGAGTGGAAAGAGGCAACCAGCGACCATCCGCCCTTTCCCCGTATGAAGGTGCGGTTGAAGCGCGAGATCGTGACCATGGGGCAACCCGATGTCGATCCGCGCGCCCGCGTCGGCCACTATGTCGAGCCCGAGGCGTGGAACGACCTGATCCGCGCGCCCGATGTGGCGGTGATCGACACCCGCAACGATTACGAGGTCGCCATCGGCACCTTTGAAGGCGCGGTCGATCCCGAAACCGACACCTTCCGCGACTTTCCCGCCTGGTGGGAAAAGAACAAGGACCGCTTTCACAACAAGCGGATCGCGATGTTCTGCACCGGCGGCATCCGCTGCGAGAAATCCACCAACTTCCTGCTCGAACAGGGGGTCGAGGATGTCTATCACCTCAAAGGCGGCATCCTGCGCTATCTTGAGGAAATGCCCGAACAGGACAGCACATGGCAGGGCGAATGCTTTGTCTTCGACAGCCGCGTCTCGGTCGGCCACGGGCTGAAAGAGGGCCCGCACGAGCTGTGCCACGGCTGCCGCCGCCCGATTCTGCCGCAGGACAAGGCCCGCCCGGAGTACGAGGCCGGCGTTTCCTGTCATCACTGCATCAACGAGACCTCCGAGGCGGACAAGGCGCGCTTTCGCGAGCGGCAAAAACAGATCGCGCTGGCCCATGCCCGGGGCGAAAGGCATATGGCGGCGGAATAGGCCAGCTCAGGTCCCCCTCCCCGGTCTGAACTGGCGCCCTATTCCCACTCCATCTGTTCATAGGTGGCCTGCGCATTGCGACCGGCCAACGCGTCAAATTGCGCCAGATGGGCAAAGGCAGACTGATCGATCTCTGGCGCTTGCAGGATATCTCCGCCCGCCTCGAGCAGCGCGCCGATGCGATGGCGCAGGTTGACGAGATAGGCATATGTGTCGCCCCGCGCCTGTTCCAGCGTCGTCACCATGCCGTGCCCGGGCACCAGATGCACCGGCTCATGCGCCGCCATCGCCTCGAACACAGCGATCCAACTGCGCACGTTGGATTGCGGCCCGACCCCCAACACCCGGTCGACATAGACGATATCCCCGGTGAACATCGTGCCCCGCGCCGGGAGCCAGATAAAACTGTCCCCCGGGGTATGGGCCTGCCCGGCATGGGTGATCTCAAGGCTCAAACCGCCCAGTTCCAGCGTATAGCTGTCTGCAAAGGTGATATCGGCATAGGACGGCTCTGTCCCGGCCAGCGCGTCGCCCAGAAAGGCGGCGAGCGCCGTCATCTGCATCGAGCCGCGATCCTTGTGATCGCGCACGGCGGCTTCGGACGCGATGACCTTTGCCCCCTGCGCCTGCCAATAGCCGTTGCCGATCCAGCGGTGATCCTGCCCGCCGCTGTCGATGACATAGGCGACCGGTGCATCGGTGATCTGGTCAATGGTGGCATCAATCATCGCCGCCCCGGCCCAGGACCCGCCCGGGTCGATCAACACCACACCTTGCGTCGTCTCCACCACGCCAAAGGTCGCGTTATTTCCCAGATTTTCAGCGTCTCGCTGGTCCATCGGCCCGACCAACGCCCAGACATCCGGCGCCACCGGTTGAATCTCCAGCGCCCCGGCAGCGACCGGAGTCGCACTCAGCCCAGACACGAGAGCGATGGCCCCGAAGACCGCGCCAAGCGCCCCCTTCGCCGCACTCCGTTGATCGTTCCTTGTAGTTTCTGGCATGGCTCCCCCCTATGCACTCGAATATGCAGGCGCCCGGACTCGGTTCCGGGCGCCCTGTGACATCACACGACAGGTCGATGCGCGCTCAACGCAGGTTGAACAACTCCTGATGGAAAGCATCCCCCGACAGGCCATGGGCCATCATGTCCTTGCGGATCGCCTGACCGAACCCCGCAGGGCCGCAGAACCAGACACTGGCCGATTTCCAATCCGGGATCATCGCGCGCAGCCGGTCCCCGTTCAAAAACCCGTCCCGGTCGGGCAGCATGACATGCAGGGTGACGTTGGCGGCCTCGGCGTCGGCTTTCAAAAGCTCCAACGCCTCTGGCTCGATCTCGTTGACGCTGTGGATCAAGTCGATCTTCTGCGGTGTCGTGCCTTGGGCAAGCTGCTGCATCCGGGCGATAAACGGCGTGATGCCGATACCGCCACCGATCCAGATCTGCCGCTTTTTGTTGTCATCAAAGGTGAAACACCCATAGGGGCCTTCAACCCGCACCGCGTCGCCCGGGTGGATCCGCTCAGGCAACAGGGCGGTATAATCGCCAAGCCCCTTGGTGATGAACATGACCTTGCGCGTGGCCGAATCCCAAGCCGAGGCTATGGTAAAGGGGTGTTTCCCCTCGCGCCGCTCGAAGGTGACAAAGGCGAACTGCCCGCCCTCGTGCCCGGCCCAGCCCTCGTCCAGCCTGATCTGGGCCTCTGTAACCCCCATCTTCGGGAAGGTCCGCACGTTTTCGATGGTGCCCGAGACCGTCTTGCTGCGCCCGACCTGCCGGCTCAGCACAAGCACCGCCGAGATCACGCCGCCGATCATCAAGGCCGCCGTGACCAGACCGACCGGTTGCATCCATGCGTCGAAATCCATCAGCACCACGCCGTGAAACACCAGCGTCAGATAGGCCACCGCGATCACCGTATGGGTGGTGGCGAAATATTTGTACGGAAAGCGTTTGATCAGCGCGAGCGCGATCAGAAGCACGATGGCATAGAACGCCCATTCGCCGATCATCTCGGCGGTGTCGCGTTGGCTGTTGAAAAAGGTCTGAAGCCCGCCCAACTCTGCCCCATTGCCGGATCGGGGTCCGCGATTGGGGCGCTCCAACAGGCCAAGATCGACAAGCCATTTCGGGGCGTTGACGGCCAGCCAGTGCGCAATCGCGACGATCAGCGCCGTGATCCCCAGCCATTTGTGCAGCCGATAGGATTTATCCAGCCCTTTCAGCCAAGGCTCCAGCCATTTCGCGCGGGTGGCAAGGATCATCGCGACACTCATGGCGCCAAGGGCGATCACGCCAGAGAATTGCACCAGCAGCTTTCGGACCCCGAAAACACCGGGAGCGTCAGGAAAGGGGAGATTGGCAATAAGCCAAAGACCGCTGAGAATGGCCAATATTCCCCACAAGGCGATCTTGATGTTCTTCATGGTGTGTCGACTTTCGCTGTAGAATTCGGGGCGCGTTCTGACTACGCCCGATCCGGCGCGGACGGAATGACATGTGTCAAGGTGGCCCCGGGGGGTCAAACTCGCCCGCCCGTCGGGCTTTGCGAGTGCTGAATCTTGTCCGGCAGGCCTTTGGGCATGGTCGTTCCTGCGTGATTTCACAGGGGCCGGAACAGGATCAGCCACGATCAAAAGGCGGGCACAGCAAAAAGGCGGGCACACTCTCGATCGTGCACCCGCCTTCTGCAATCTTTTCAGATCTTCTTTTACTGTGGATCAGACCTCGGCTCAGGGCCGCCTATTTGGCCTCTTTTGCTGCCAGTTCGGCAAGGGTCAGGCAAAGCTCGGTCGCGACCGCCATATCCTGCACCGAGATCCATTCCAGCGGGCCATGAATGTTCTGCATCCCGGTGAACAGGTTCGGCGTCGGCACCCCCATTTCGGTCAGGCGCGAGCCATCTGTGCCGCCGCGGATCGGGACAGAAACAGGGTCGATCCCAAGCTTGCGGCAGGCGTCGCGGGCCAGATCGACCGGGGTCATATCCTCTTCCAGCCAATAGCGCATGTTGCGGTATTGCGGATGGATGTCGCAGGTGATGCTGGCGCGCGGTTCTGTCGCCTGCACCGCCGCACAGACCTGACGCACCAAGTCGCCCTTGGCGGCAAGGCCATCGCGTTCGAAATCGCGCAGGATCAGCTTGATCTTCATCTCGGACGAACCGCCGGTCATCTCGGTGGCATGGATGAAGCCTTCGACCCCATCGGTGACCTCGGGCGTCATGGTCGCCTGCGGCAGGGTCTGGATGATTTTCGCGGCCAGATGGATGGCGTTCACCATCTTGTCCTTGGCAAAGCCGGGGTGGATCGACACGCCGGTGACGGTGATCTCGGCGGCATCGGCCGAGAAGGTCTCGAATTCGATCTCGCCCACCTTGCCGCCGTCAAACGTATAGGCGAAATCCGCGCCCAGATCGGCGGGCAGCGCCTTGGCCACGCCACGGCCGATTTCCTCGTCCGGGGTAAAGGCAATGCGGATCGGCCCGTGCGGAATTTCAGGATGCGCCAACAGGTGGCGCGCGGCGGTCATCAAGATCGAAACCCCCGCCTTGTCATCAGCCCCCAGAAGCGTGGTGCCAGAGGCGGTGATGATATCATGCCCCTGTTTCGTCGCCAGATAGGGGTAGGCCTCGGGCGACAGCACCAGAGCCGGATCATCGGGAAAGGTGATGTCGCCGCCGTTATAGCCACGGACAACACGCGGTTTGACCCCGGTCGCGTTGAATTGTGGCGCGGTATCGACATGCGCCAGAAAACCGACGCTCGGGCCCGCACGGGTGCCCGGTATCGTCGCCAGAACAGTGCCATATTCGGTAAGCTGCACATCTGTGGCCCCGATGCCTTTCAGTTCCCCTTCCAGCACGCGCAGAATGTCGAACTGAATGTCGGTGCTGGGCGACGTGGCGGAATCTTCGTCGCTTTGGCTGTCGATGGCGGCGTATCGGACCAGCCGATCTTCGAGTTCTTTGGCGAAATTGTTTTGCATCTGGCGTCCTCTCAGTTGTCGCGAGAAGGAAGCGCGCGCAGGAAAGAGTCAAGACCCCGGCCTGTCGCACGCTCGCTGCCACGACGCGATAGATCGGCAGGCGAACGCTGCACGCCACGACGGGCCTTGCGCCGTCAAAAGTCTCCCGGCGCACATTGCAGACAGGTCAGCCCGGCCTCGCGCCAGAAGGCGACGACCGAGCTGCGGTCATCGACAACCAGCCAAGGCCGATAGCCATCCGTGCGGATCCGCCCCAGCGCCGAGCGTTTGACATCTGGATCGCTGGCATGGTCTTCGTCCTGCCTGCGCAAATAAAGCGCATCAAAGGGGATGCCCATATCGTCGAGCCACGCGAGGGTATAGCCGCGCCACCCTTCGGGGCGGCCAGTGCAAAGCACGACGGCCTCCCCCTGCGCCTTGAGCTTGTGCAACAGGCGCGCAACAGGTTCAATCAGCGGGGCGCTCGCCATTTCCTCGTGGAAGTCTTGCCACTGCTTGGTCTTCCCGTGGACCAGATGGCCCAACCGCTCCGCATCGAATTCCGCAAGGGTTCCGTCTATGTCGAAGATCACGCAATCCATGTTTTGTCTTTCTTTGCTGGCATGATTTCGCGCCAGCCATCTGTGCTGGGTGTGAAAAGATAGGGGGTGGAGTTGGCCGGCGATGGCCCGTGCGCCGTTCCGCCGGTGAGGTGGCGAGCGGCCCGAATGACGCCTGAATGGGCGACCAAGACCGGCAGCCCACCTGCGCCTTGCGCCTGCGCTGCGGTGATCGCGGCGGCGACGCGCTGGAGCATATCAAGCCACGCCTCACCCGCCGGCGGGGTCTGTTCACGCGGCGGTAGTTCGGACACCGGGCGCCCCTCGAACGCGCCCCAATCCCGTTCGCGCAGCCCCTCGAGCACGACCGGCGTGCGCCCCGGAAAGCCAAGGCGCGCCGTGTCCTGCGCGCGGTGCTGCGGGCTGGCGAACAGCACAAGGTTGCGCGGCCATATCCAGTCGGACAGGGCACAGGCGGCACTGCGGCCCGCCGGGGTCAACTGCGCCTCGATCCGGCCCGCGATGCGCCCGTCCCGGTTGGCGTCGGTCTGACCATGGCGGACCAGAACGAAAGCGGTTTTGGCAAGGATCACAAGACACACCGTTCGTGAAACAACAGCCCCGCCTCGATGCGCGACTCAAGAAGATAGTCTTCGGGATTTGCGCAAAACAGCGGCGCGTACAGATGCGCGCCAAGGCTGCGGATCATATGGATCTGATCCGACAGCGGTGGATGTACATTCCAGCGCAGGAACTCCCCACCCTGAGCAGCGATCACCCGAGCATGGGCCGTCATGTGTCCGGTGAAAACGACCATCGCATCTTGCCCCAGCCGCCCCGCATCGCGCCACGTCTGCACCATCTGCCACGCCATACCGGCATCGGCATTCGGGGTGTCGCACACGAGAAACCGCGCGCTCGGATCAAAGCTGCGCCCCAGCAGCGGCGCCAGTTGGGAGGCAGAGCTGTTCAGTGTCCCGCTTTGCAAGGCACGGGAAATGGCCAGCTGGCAGGTGTCATCAAGCGAGACCTCGCCATGGCGCAACAGATGCAGCGCCAATTCGCCGGCGCGACCGGAGGGCGGCACCGGAAACAGGATCTGGCGCCCCTCGTTTTGCGCCAGCATCCGGTCCAACCCCGCCCGGCGCTGTGTCTGTGGCACGTCATCCAGATGATAGGACGCATCAATCAGCGCCGTTCGCGCCGGCGGCGGCGCATCAAAGGCGAACCAGTCGCTTTCCTCGGACCAGTCGCCGGAAAAGAACAGCCCGTCGCCCAGATCGAAATGGAACCAGACCCCGCCCAGCGCATGGCCATTGCGGCCCGTGGTGACCGTCACGCCATCAATCACGCTCTGGCCGGTTTCGGACAGATATTCGACCTTGGCACCGGGCGGCAATTCGCGCGCTGTCTGTGCCGTGCAATGGATCGGAAGACCGGCGGAAACCGCATGCGCCACGCCGCCGATGTGGTCGATATGATCATGCGAGACAAAAACCCGATCCGCACCGTCCAGCCAGTGCCGCTTGAACGGCGAGGTCGCCTCTGGCCCGACACCGACATCAAGCACCCAAAGCGCCCGCCCCGTCCAAAGGCGGATGCAAGCGGGCCCCTTTTCCCCAAGACCGGACAAGACCTCGACCCAGGCGGTCGTTACGTCGATGTTATCACGCATGGGCCAAACTCTTTGCCATCACAACCGCAGCCCCGGGATCCCGGAACGCCCAGAGGTCATTCAATTTGACGCCAAGCGTCTCTCCGATGGCGGCCCGTTGGCTGGCAAAGGCGACAAGTGTTTCGCCCGCCGCATCCAGGGTCAGCCGAAAGCGGCCACCAAGATAGGTACATGACAGCACGCGTGCGCGGATCGGGGCGTCGTTACACAGCGTGATCGACTCGGGGCGGATGCAGACATGGCTCGGCTCGGTCGTTGCGCTGCGCGACAGAACCTCTTGCCCAAAGACATTCACCACCAGACGGTTTTCCCGGGTCTGTCCCGTTATCCCGGCTGACACCACCGCCCCATCCCCGACGAAGCCCGCGACGAAACAATCCACCGGTTCGCGATACAGCACTTCGGGCGCGGCGAATTGCCGGATCTTGCCCGCCTCCATCACCGCCACCCGATCGGCAAGCGCCAAAGCCTCGCCCTGATCGTGGGTGACATACAGCATCGTCGCCTTGGTACGGCGGTGAAACAGGGAAAACACCTCGTGCATCGAGGCGCGCAGGGCGAGATCCAGATTGGCCAGGGGTTCGTCCAGCAGAACGGCGCGCGGGTCAAACACCAAACAGCGTGCAAGGGCGACGCGCTGGCGTTGTCCCCCCGAAAGCTGCGACGGCATGCGATTGGCAAAGGCGCTCAGCCCCGTCAGGGCCAGCGCCTCGGCGACGCGCGCCTCGCGCTCGGGACGCGGCACCCGCCGCACCTCTAGCGGATAGGCCACATTGGCATGGACGCTCTTGTGCGGCCAAAGCGCATAGGACTGGAACACGATCCCGACTCCACGCTCTTCCGGGGGCACGAAATGACCATCACCCGCCACCTTGTCCCCGCCCAGATGGATGGTTCCCGAACTGGGGTGTTCAAATCCGGCGGTCAGTCGCAACAGCGTTGTCTTGCCACAGCCCGACGGCCCAAGCAGCGCCACGAATTCGCCGGATGCGATCTGGGCGTTGATTTCATGCAGCGCGGGCACACCGTCGAACTTTTTGGACAAATTGGAAAAATTCAGCTCTGCCATGGGATGACCCCCTTTGGAAATCTGTTGGCACCGGCCTGAACCAGCCCCATCAGAAAGATGATGAGAAGCACGATCGACATCGCCAAGGCCGAGGCCATAATCGTTTCGCCACTGTCTTCGAGATTGTAGATGACCACGCCCAACGTTTCGGTCCCCGAGGACCATAGCAGCGCCGAAACGGTCAGTTCGTTCACTGCGGTCAGGAAAACAAGGATCGCACCGGCGGCGGCCGAGGGCGCGGCAAGCGGCAGAACGATATCGCGCAACCGCCGACCCAGATGCGCCCCCACGCTTGCGGCGGCTTCCTCCATCGCCGGATCAAGCTGGGCAATGCTGGCCTGAATCGGGCGCAGCATCACGACGAAGAACCGCGCAAGATAGGCCATCAGGATGATCCAGATCGTGCCATAAAGCGTGAGATCGGTGAACGGCAGGTTCAGGAATGTCAGGATACAGGCGATCGAAAGCACAACCCCCGGCAAGGCATAGGGCAGGTCGATCAGGGCATCCAGAATACGGCTCAGACGGTTGGATCGCCGCTCCATCAGCCACGCCAAGGGCAGGCTGATCGCCAGCAAGATCGCCGCCGCCGAGGTCGCAAGCATCAGGGAATTGCCATAGGCCCGCCGCGTCACCGGTTGCGTGAACAGCACCTCTTTCCACGCCTCAAGCGTGGCGTTTGCAAAGGTCAACGGAACGCCATAGGCCGGGATCAGCGAGGTTGCCAAAAGCGCCAGCAATGGCAAGGCGAGGATCACGAAGATAAAGGCCCAGAGGCCGATTTCGACCGGCCGCCGTGCCGCCCCAAGGGTCAGCGCAAGGGGGTTTCCCGAAAGACCGACAAGGCCGAAGCCACGGCGCGACAGAACCGCCCGGCTGAACAACACGCCGATGATCGCGACCGCGCCGATCAACAGCGCAAGAACGGCGACCTCGGGCAGAACAGCGGGGCCCATGCCGACAAGCCGCTGGTAAATCAGCGTCGGCAGGGTCGCATAGCCCGCAGGAATACCCAGCATCGCAGGGATGCCGAAATTCCCCAAGGCGGTGACAAACGCCATTGCGCCGCCCGCAATCAGGGAGGGCATCGACAGCGGCAAAACGGTTTGCATCCAGACGCGAAACGACCCCGCACCGGACATGCGTGCCGCCTCGACCAGATCAGCAGGAATCATCCGCAGCCCGGCGCGCAGGGTCAGGAACACCAGAGAGGCGTGTTGGATCCCCAGCAACAGAATGATGCCGCCGGGAGAGTGCAGCGGTTGCGGGCTGCCCAATGGCGGGGCGATCCCCAGCAGTTTGAGCAGGGTCGAGGACGGCCCGGCCATCTGCATCCACGCCAGCGCCGTGATCTGCGGCGGGATCATCATCGGGACCATCAGGCAAAAGACCAAGGCACCCTTGCCGCGAATATCCGTCAGCGCCACGAGATAGGCAAAGGCGGCGCCAATCAGCACCGACAATAACGTGCCGCCGCCGGCGGTGATCAGCGAATGCAGCAGCGCGGTCCCGGTCGAGGGGCGTGTCAGCACGGTCGTCAGATGGTCGGTGGTAAAGCCGTCACCGCCCGTGACCCCCTCAAGCAGCAAGCGCACCACCGGACCCAGCGCGATCAGCGCCACCGGCAGCAATAGAAACGGCAGCAGCCGGTCCAGAGACCGGCCACCACCACGCGCAGGCGTGGACGCGTTCATTTGGCGTTAAACACCTTCGCAAAGCGTTCCTTGTTCGCGGTCGCATCGGCCAGCGCCTTGGCCGGATCAAACGCCATCAGGGTGATGTCACCGCGTGCGGGGAAGCCTTCGGGGCTGTCCATGCCGTTGCGGGCCGGAATATAGCCCATGTCAACGACCAGACCCTGCCCGGCTTCGCTCAACAGGAAATCGACGAATTTCTCGGCCGCATCCATGTGCTTGGTGCCGGCCATGATGGCGACCGGTTCGGTCACATAGGACACGCCCTCTTCAGGAATGACGAACTCGACCGGGGAGCCGTTTGCCTTGGCCCGGATCGCCAGAAAGTCGACCAGAACACCATAGGGTTTCTCACCGGCGGCAACCGCCTTGAAGGTGCCGCCATTGCCACCCTCGGCGCGGGTGTTGTTGGCGGCCAGCGCCTCGTAATAGTCCCAGCCAAGGCCCGGAGTGCCCGTCAGCGTCGCCAGATGGATCAGCGCGGCGCCGGAATACAGCGGCGAGGGCATCGCAACCAGATTCGCCATCTCCGGTTTCGCCAGATCCGCCCAAGAGGTCGGCACCGTGTCTGCGCCGGTGTTATAGACGATACCGGTCGTGATCAGCTTGGTGGAGTGATAATAGCCATCCGCACTGTAGAGCGAGGCATCATAGGCCGCATCTTCGGGGGACTGATAGGCGGCCAGTTTGTCGGCTTGCGCCAAGCCTTCCAATGTCACCATGTCGGCGATCAGCAAGACGTCCGCCTGCGGTTGGCCGGCCTCGATCTCGGCCGCGACACGCGCCATCAGCTTGGTTGTGCCATCGCGGACCCACTCGATCGTGATATCGGGGTTGGCCGCCTCAAACGCATCGACCGTCTGCTGCGCATCGGCGTTGGGTTGCGAGGTGTACAAGGTCAGGGTTTCGGCACTGGCCAAGGTCGGAAGCGCCAGCGCAAGGGTGGCAGCCAAAAGGGAACGGGACATCAGAGTCTCCTGATACGTTTGGTTTCGTTCGAAAGAAAACAGAGGGGAATCGCCTCTTTCGCCGACTACCTAGTCGCGGCACATTACAGTTCCGTGACACTCTATAAATTATATGATTTTCCCAATTATCATTGCGCCATCCCTAGGCCTTTCATATCCTTTCCTTGGAAATAGAGGCTTCGAACGAATATGCCCCCTTCAGAAACGGCGCGTCGGCGAGACCGCATTGTCAACCTGCTGTCCAGCTATGGCGAGCTGTCCAGCGCGGCCTTGTCGGACATGCTGGACGTCACGGTCCAGACCCTGCGCGCAGATCTGCGCGCCCTGGATGAGGCGCGCATTGTGCGGCGTCGCCATGGCGGTGTCACACTGGCGACGGCAAGCGAGAACATAGATTACCAACCCCGCGCGACCGCCTCTCGCGACGAAAAAGCGCGGATCGGCGCGGCGATGGCCGACATCATACCGAACGGCGCCACAGTGGCGTTGGGGACCGGCACAACGGTCGAAGCTGTCGCGCGGGCGCTTGTCGGCCACGTGGGTTTGACCGTCGCCACCAACAACATTCATGTGGTGATGGCGCTGAGAATGGCCCAAGACATCACGATCCTGCTTGCGGGCGGAAAAGTGCGCCTGCGCGACATGGATTTCATTGGCGCGGAAAGCTTGGCGTTTTTTGATGGGCTGCAGTTTGACCACGCCATTTTTTCCGTTGGCGGTGTGTCGGAAACCGGCGATCTGCTTGATTTCAACCTTGATGAAATTCGTGCCCGTCAGGCGATTTCAGACTGCGCACAAGAGTGCACTCTCGTCATCGATCATGCAAAATTCGGGCGCAAGGCCCCGCACCGTTGGGGTCGGCTCGAGTCACTGGATCGGGTGATTTGCGGCGGGACCCTGCCCGAAGCCCTGCTGCAGGCCACACAAGGATCGACCTGCGACATTCGCCAAGTATAAGGCGCGCTCCAAGCCGACGCCGTTATCCCGAAACGCTCATCGAACGGCGAAACAGAAACAGGCTTGCGGCGAAGAAACTTAACCCGAGGCCAGCCATCAGCGACAATTCGATCCAGACCGCACCGGGCCCCGCCCCGCGAAATACGACCGCTTTGGCGAAGGCCAGAAAATGCCGCGACGGCAAGGCCATCGTCATCCGTTGCACAAGGTCTGGCTGGCTTTCGATCGCCCCCATACCACCCGAGAGCATGATGATCGGGATGATGACCATGATCACCAGCAGCGCAAACTGCGCCATGCTGCGCGCCATCGTGCCCAGAAACATCCCGATCGCGGCGGCGGCGGCCAGATAGACCGCGGTTCCCGCAAGGAGCAGGGGCACCGAACCCGCCACCGGCACCTGCAACACCTGCTGCACGACGAAAAGCAACGAAAGCGTGAACGCCGCCAGCACCACGACGACATTGGCCAGCACCTTGGACACCGCGATCTCGAACGGGGTCAGCGGCATCACCATAAGATGCTCGATGGTGCCCTGTTCGCGTTCGCGCAGCATCGCCGCCCCGGTCAGCGCAATGGTCAGCAGCGAAAGCTGGTTCAGCAGCGACGACACCGCCTTGAACCAGACCGGGTTGCCATTGGGGTTGAAGGCGCGGCGCAGTTCCAGCCGCAACGCAGCCTCGGGCGCATCCGGACTGCCTGAAAGAAAGGCGCGCGTTTCAGTGGTCAGGATATTGGTGATGTAATCCGTGCCAAGCTGCGCCTGACTGACCGCCGTGGCGTCGACTTCAAGCTGGGCGGCTGGCATCAGGCCAGCGATCACATCGGCCTCGAACCCGGGCGGGAAGCTGAGCACGAACATGATTTCCCCGGCATCCATTCTCAGTGCCACCTGATCGGGCGTAACCAGCACCGGCGGCTGGAACCATGGCGGCCCGAGCGCATCGGTGAGTTGCCGCGTCAAGGCAGAGCTGTCTTCGTCCAGAACGGCAATGGCGGCGTTATAAACCGTGTCACCGGCACCGCTGGCCTCGAGCATGACAGCGACGACAAAGGACCACATGATCAGGATCACCATCACCGGATCGCCCAGCACGCTTTTCAGCTCTTTTCCCATGAGCCAGAAGATATTTGTCAGCCGCTGCATGATCACGTCTCCTGCTTGCGCAAGGCCAGCACGGCCAACAAGGTCAGGACCGGGCCAAAGGCGGCAAGACGCAACAGGTGACCAGACAGCTCGGACAGGCCCAGCCCTTTGGTGAAGGTGCCGACGCTGATCCCCATGTACCAGGTCGTGGGCCAGAACGTACCCATGATACGCGCCGCCCCTTCCAGCGACGAGACCGGCGTGATCATGCCGGAAAATTGCAAGGTCGGCATCACCGACAGGATCGCCGCCGCGAACACGGCCGTCACCTGCGTCTTGGTCAGCATGGAGACCACAAGACCGTACCCCGTTGCCGCCACCGCATAGAGCAGCGCCCCCAGCACCAGCGCCACCGGATCGCCCTTGAGCGGAACCCCCAGAACCGTCACCACCAGCGCCGTCAGGATCACGAAATTAAGCAGCGTGATCCCGATATAGACCAGTTGCTTGCCAATCAGGAATTCGACCCGATTGGTCGGGGTGACATAAAAATTGGTGATCGTCCCGATCTCTTTTTCGCGGGCCACGCTGACCGCCATCAGGATCGCCGGGAACAGCAACAGCAAAAGCGGCGGGATCGACGGACCGATCGCGGGCAGGCTTTCCATCGCCGGATTGTAGTGGAAGCGTGGGATCAGCTGCGCGGGCGGCGCGGCATCCGGCGCGCGCGGTGTGGCCAGAGTGCGCAGCGCCAGATTGGAAAGCGCATCGCTGGACAACACGTTTGCATGTGCCCCCGCGACATAGCTTTCCACCGTGCCCGCGCGATTGGTGTCAGAGCCATCGATAAGCGCCGAGACTTCAGCTGTCTCGCCCCGCCGCACCGACCTGCCAAAATCAGGTGGAATCTGAATCGCCAGCGCCAGTTCGCCACTCGCCATACGGCGGTTTAGTTCTTCGTTGTCTGAAATCGCGGGGCGTTGGGAAAACCAGACCGATTCCTCGAACCCCGACAGGTAGGCGCGGCTTTCCGGGCTTTGATCCAGATCGAAGGCCGCAAAAGGAATGTTGCGCACTTCCTGCGAGATGCCAAAGGACATGATCAGCAGCAAAAGCGCGCTGCCGACAAAGGAAAACACCAGTCGCACCGGATCGCGCCGCACCTGCATCGCCTCGCGGGTGGTAAAGGCCAGCAGCCGCTGCAAGCTGAATCGCGACGAGGATGTACTGTGCGCCTTGCCGGCGTCCACGGCCAGCAGACCCTCATCCGCCGGGGCCTCGGGGGGCTGGGCGTCGATCATATAGGCGATAAAGGCATCCTCCAGCGTCTCGACTCCGCGCCCTGCGATCAGCGCCTTGGGCGCGTCCGACACCAGAACCTTTCCGGCATGCATCAGCGAGATGCGATCGCAGCGCATGCCTTCGTCCATGAAATGGGTCGAGATAAAGATCGTCACCCCATCCCGGTGCGCCAGTTCCAACAGCATGTCCCAGAACGCATCGCGCGCCTGTGGGTCGACGCCGGAGGTCGGCTCGTCAAGGATCAGGATGTCAGGGGCGTGGATCACCGCAACCGCCAGCGACAGGCGCTGACGCACCCCAAGCGGCAGCGATGCCGCCCCCTGATCCAGATAGGGTTCAAGCCCGAAGCGCGGCACGAGTTCGCCCATCCGCTCGGCGGTCAACTCAGCACCCAGATGAAACAGCCGCGCGTGCAACACCAGGTTCTCGCGCACCGTCAACTCGCCATAGAGCGAGAACGATTGCGACATGAATCCAACGCGGCGGCGCGCATCAAGGTTTTGCGCATCCACAGGTTTGCCGAAGATCCACGCCTCACCCTCGGTGGCGGGCGTCAACCCGGTGAGCATCTTCATCGTCGTGGTCTTGCCGCAGCCGTTCGAGCCGAGAAAGCCGAAAATCTCGCCGCGCGCGATCTCGAAACTGACCGAGTCTACGGCGGTGAAATCGCCAAATCGTTTGGTCAGGTTCCGGGCCCGGATGGCAGGGGGCCCGGCGTCAGCATCTTTGGCCGGGGCGGTGTAGGCGGGCTCCGGGGCGGCGCCGGATTTGCCCCCCAACAGTGCCACATAGGCGGCCTCGACCGTCCCGGTTTCGGTCCGCTCCATAAGCTCGGCGGGGCTTCCTGTGGCCAGAATGGTACCGGCATCCATCGCCACCAGATGACCAAAGCGCGCGGCCTCTTCCATATAAGCGGTGGAAACCAGCACGCTCATCTCGGGGCGGTCGGCCCGGATCGCGTCGATCAGATCCCAGAACTGGCGGCGCGACAGCGGGTCGACCCCGGTTGTCGGCTCGTCCAGCAGCAGGAAATCGGGGTCATGGATCAGCGAGGCGCAGAGCCCCAGCTTTTGTTTCATCCCGCCCGAAAGCTTGCCCGCAGGCCGATCCATAAAGGGCGCAAGGCCGGTGGCGCGGGTCAGTCGGGAAATCTGCGCCGCACGCTCGGCCTTTCCCAGCCCGAACAGCTTGCCGAAGAAATCCAGATTCTCCTGCAGGCTGAGATCGTGATACAGATTGCGCCCCAGCCCCTGCGGCATGAAGGCGATCCGCTGCCCGACATCTGCCCGGTGGCGGGCGCTGGCCATGTCGCCACCCAGCGTTTCGACATCGCCCCACTGCAACCGCTTGGCGCCGGCGATCAGCCCCATCAACGTGGACTTTCCCACGCCGTCCGGCCCGATCAGCCCGACCATTTTTCCGACCGGCAGGTCCAGCGTCACACCCTTCAGCGCCTGCACCTTGCCATAGCGGTGTTTCACCCCTGTCAGCCTTGCCGCCATCAGCTCCGGGGTGCCTGTCGCATTCATCGCCTAGTTGCCGCCGCCAGCCGCGCCATGCTGCGGCGCGGGCAGACCTGTGGCGAGGGGCGGCGTCAGCCCCTCGGGCCAGTCGGGAACGCTGCCATCCGGCCCCGCCAGTCGCACCCAGGCCACGCCGCGCACGCCGGTCTTGACCTGAGCAAGGCGCTTGGCCACCATCTCTTGCGGAAGCCGCACGCGGATGCGGAACATCAGGCTTTCACGCTCTTCGATGGTCTCTACCTGTTTCGGCGTAAACTGCGCCTGCGGGGCCACAAAGCTGACAACAGCAGGCACCGCGACATCGGGCATGACATCGACAACGATGCGCGCGTCGTCGCCCAGCCGCACCCTTGGGGCGGCGCTGGCGGACAGAAAGAACTCCATATAGACATCCCCAAGGCTGACCAGCGTCAGCACCTTGCCACCGCCGCCAAGCACTTCGCCCGGCTGCGCAAGACGGTAAAGCACGCGCCCGACTTGCGGCGCATACAGGGTGCTGTCAGCGATGCGCGCCTCGATCTCGCGCAGGGCAGCCGATTCGGCGTCAACCGCGCGTTGCTTGGCCACGACGCCAGCCTCTGCTGCGGTGCGGCCTGCCGCGGCCAGTTGCGCCTCGGTGCGGCGAATATCCAACTCCTCGCCGCTGACCACGCCGCGTTCATTCAGCGTTTCGGCGCGGGCCAGCTCACTTCGCGACAGCGCAAGCCGGGCCTCGGTTTCCGTTACACCGGCCTGCGCCACGGCCACGGCCGCTTCGGCACTGGCAACCGCTGCCTCCGCCCGCATCTTCTGCGCCACCAGTTCCGTGGTATCCATCACCGCCAGCACATCCCCCGGCTGCACCAGATCGCCCTCGCGCACGGAAATGGTTGAAACCCGCCCGGCCAGTCGCGTGGAAACGTCAATCAGATCCGCCTCAATCCGGCCATTGCCACGGGCGAAACCGTCAGGGGGCAGATCGCTGGGCGCCAACAAGACCTTCCAGGCGGCGTAGCCCAGAAAAGCCGCCAGAACAGCGACGACGAGAACGATGGAAATTTTGCGTGACATGGCTTAGAAAACTCCTTCGGAGTCAGGTTGCGGCGCGTCCGGCGGCTGGTCGTGATAGAACCCGACAAGGGCAGCGATGGCCTGATCCGCGGTTTCAACCAGAGTAAACAACTGGCGATCCTGCGGGGCGATCATGCCCTCGGCGACGAGAAAATCGAAATCCACTGCCCGGGTCCAAAAGTCCGGACCGAACAGCACAATGGGCAGCCTCGGCATCTTGCCGGTCTGCACCAGCGTCAGGACTTCGAACAGCTCGTCCAAGGTGCCAAAACCGCCCGGAAATGCAACAAGCGCCTTGGCCCGCATCAGGAAATGCATCTTGCGCAGGGCGAAATAGCGGAACCGAAAGGCCAGATCCGGGGTGATGAAGGGGTTTGGCGCCGGTTCCTGCGGCAAGGTGATATTCAGCCCCGCCGAGCGCGCCCCGACATCAAAGGCGCCAAGGTTTGCCGCTTCCATGATCCCGGGGCCGCCGCCAGTCACAACCACAAAGTCACGCCGATCTTCGCACTGAAAACGCAACGAAACCAATTCGCCAAAGCGTCGCGCCTCGGTATAGTAGCGTGACAGACGGACTTGACGTTCGGCGTGGGCCACGGCGCGCAGGGCTTTCGGATCAGCGGGGTCGCCTTGCGCCCGGGCGTCTTTCAGGTGCTGTTGCGCCCGATCCGGCGCCACGATACGGGCACTGCCGAACACGACAACGGTCGAGCGGATCGCGTGGTGACGCAAGGCGCGCTCAGGCTTGATCAGCTCCAGTTGCAACCGCACCGCCCGCAGATCATCATGCGCCATAAGATCCGCGTCCGCGTAGGCGAGCCGATATGCCGGATTCTGCCGGATCGTGTCGGTCAATACTGCGCGTTCCTCATTGCTGATCATCGCGCCCGCCTTCAAGGTCGACCTTTGATCCAAGCTCTGGCACGGAGACAGTCCAGCCCTTGTCCGCGCGCAGTTTTTCCGCAAATTCCAGCGCCGTATCGGCCTCGCCATGCACCACAAAGGTTTGTTTCGGTGGCGTCGCAAAGCCGTCTGCCCAAGCCAGAAGCGCGGTGCGATCCGCATGGGCCGAAAAGCCGTTCAGCGTGTGAATGGCGGCGCGCACGGGCACATCCTCACCAAACAAACGCACCTGCCGGGCCCCGTCCACAAGGCGTCGGCCCAATGTGCCCTTGGCCTGAAAGCCGGTGATCAAAACCACGCATTCGCGGCGGGGAAGGTTTTGACGCAGATGGTGGCGGATACGCCCGGCATCGCACATGCCGCTGGCCGAGATGATGATCGCGCCGGAACTGATCAGGTTGAGCGCCTTGGATTCATCGACGCTGGCGGTGAATTTCAAATACGGCAGGTCGGCGCCAAGCTTGTGCCAGCCCGCCAGTTTTGTCGCCTGCTCATCGAACAGTTCCAGATGCTGGCGGGTGATCCGCGTCACCTCGGTGGCCATGGGCGAATCCACGAAGACCATCAGGTCATGCAGCCGCCCCTCACATGTCAACCGATGCAGGTGATACAGGATCTCTTGGGTGCGCCCGACCGCGAAGGCGGGCACGATGATGTTGCCGCCCCCGGCGTGGCGGGTGTGTTCGACGATGTCGACCAACTCGTCCAGCGTCGACGTCTGGTCCTTGTGATCGCGATTTCCATAGGTGGACTCGATCAGCAGAAAATCGGCCTCTTCGATGACGGTCGGGTCGCGCAGGATTGGCCGCCCCGGCTGCCCCAGATCGCCGCTGAACACGATCTTTGTGGTTTTGCCGTTTTCGGTAATCCAGACCTCGATGATGGCAGAGCCAAGGATATGGCCCGCATCACGGAAACGGCAACGCACCGCGGGGTGCGGATCGAGCATGTCATCGTAGCCAATCGCCCGAACCTGACGCAGGCATTGCCGCGTGTCCGCCATCGTATAGATCGGCTCGGACGAGGCTGTTGTCTTTCCGCGATGTGACCTGCGTTTGACCCTCTCGGCATCGGATTCCTGAATGTGGGCGCTGTCCGGCAACATGACGCCGAGCAAATCTGCAGTAGCCGATGTCGTATAGATCGGCCCCTTGAACCCCGCACAGGTCAGTTTGGGAAGCAGGCCGCTGTGGTCAATATGGGCGTGGGTCAACAACACGAAACTGATCTTCTTGGGATCGAAGTCGAACGGTGTGCGGTTGCGTTCCGGGGCGTCGCGGCCGCCTTGCACCATGCCGCAATCCACCAAGAATTGCAGACCGTTCGCTTCGATCAGATAGCACGATCCTGTGACCTCGCGTGCGGCCCCTAAAAACTGAATGTTCATGCCGTTGCTCCCCCCGTCTTTTCACTTGTTTGCGACGTGGACGTACCGCGCCGATAGATGGCGAACGCGCGCGGCGCGGCGGCGCACATCTTTTCCATTTCGCCCGAAATCAGCGGCCAAGCATGACGAATCTCGTACTCTGATGGCGGAGCAAGAATCCTTTTCAAACTCAGTATGACTCGCCGATAGAGAGTAATCAATTACTATCTTTTGCAATGCCACCTGTTCCAGCATGGGCCTCAGGGAAACGACAGGAGAAATGGAGCTTACAAAAACGGGTGTTCTGGCTGCAGTCTTGATTGCCATACTGGCCCAGCCCAGCACGTCAGACGACCTCCTGACGCGAGATCAATGGCGCGAACAGACAAGCCCCCCCGTTTCGGCACCGCGCGATCATCGCAAAAATCGAGGCTGGCCCTGCAGATGCCTTGCGCTGCGGTTCAGCCTTACGCTGCGGCCCTGACGGGCAGCGCGATATCGGCGAGTGTGGAGTTGTTCAGATCCTCCAGAAACCGCGCCTCGGCGTGACGCAGACGCGCCTGTAAACGACAGCACCCTGTGATGGAACAGTCGCCACCCTCGGGCCCAAAGCACTCGACCAGCGCCTGGCCCTGTTCAAGCAATCGCACGACGTCGCCAAGGTTGATGTCCTCGGGGGGCTCTCTCAACACCGCGCCGCCACCGCTGCCGCGCCGGGTTTCGACGATCCCGCCCCGGGCAAGCTGCTGCATGATCTTGCTCAGGTGGTTTCTGGACAGATTGAATTCCTCGGCCAGTTCAGCGGTCGAAAACGCCTTGCTGGGCGTGCTTGCCATCCGCATCAACATACGCAGCCCATAGTCAGTGAAAGATGTCAGACGCATATGGCCCCGTCGCTGGCTTGAATGAGTATTTACAGTACCTATTATCAGGCGTAGATCTGAAATCAAGTCCTAACACCGGAGACGCCGATGTCACCAACTGCATCTGAAATCATATCCACGCGCCCGAAACTTACCGCTGATATCATGGCGCGGACCGGACTTGACGAGGCCGTCCTGACCAACCTTGTGCACCGTTTCTATGGCAAGGCCCGCAAGGATGCGGTGCTGGGGCCGATCTTTGCCGCGCGCATTACCGATTGGGCCCCGCATCTGGAACGGATGGTGGCGTTCTGGTCCTCGGTCGCGCTGATGACGGGGCGTTATCACGGTGCGCCGGTGCCCGCCCATGTCGGCCTGCCGGTTGGCTGGGCCGAGTTCGAGCGCTGGCTAGACCTGTTTCGCGAAACCGCCGCCGAGACCTGTTCCCCTGAGGGCGCCGCCTATGTTGTCGTACGGGCCGAGCGGATCGCACGCTCGCTGCACATGGCAATCGAGGACGCGAAACCCCAAACGGTTCCATCCCTGCAATGAACGGGACAACGGCCATGACACCCATGCAACCAGCGGCGGGCTGACCCGATACTTCAGGAGACAGCAAATGCCGCCAAGCCCCCCTCTCGCCAGCACACCCGCTGATCGCCTCCGCATCAAGCGAATCTACGAGGACGCACACCCGTCCGACGGCAAACGGATCCTGATAGACCGTATCTGGCCACGCGGGATGTCCAAGGATCGGGCGCGACTGCAGGGCTGGGAAAAAGACATCGCGCCAAGCGACGATTTGCGCCACTGGTTTCACGCCAATCCAGATCGGTGGGGCGCATTCAGCGCCCGCTATCGGAATGAACTGGCGAGCAACGACGATTTGCTCCGCAGGCTTGTCGAATATGCGAAAGACAGCACCGTCACCCTGCTCTACGCGTCAAAAGACGAGGCGCACAACAACGCCGTCGTGCTGCGGGACTATCTGCGCCATCGCATTGCGCGGGAGGGCGGGGGTGAGAGCGGATCGACAGTCTCGGGGCTCACCGCACCCACGGAGGGCGCACAGTTCGCAGGCTGCAAGGGGGGATGCCATGAGTGAGGATTTCGAAAGCTTCAGATGCAAAAGCGGGTTTTCCTCGCCGCCCTGCTATGCGGCCGAGATTGCGCCAGACTATTTCGATCCGCTGGCCGTCGATCCCGAACAGGCCCACGACGTCGCCCGCTGGCGCAAGGCCGAGCGGCACCGGCTGCGCTCCGAACGCCAAGCTCTTTCAGTGGCCGATCGTCAAAGCGTCGGCGACGCGCTGACACGGCATCTGCGCCGGTTCTTGCAGGACAGGTTTGATGGCGTCCGCGGCCTGACCTTTTCGGCCTATTGGCCGATCAAGGGGGAACCCGACCTGCGCCCGCTGATGGCTGACTTGCACAAAACCGGGGTGAGGATCGCCTTGCCCGTGGTGGAAACCAAAGCCGCCCCGCTGGTCTTTCGACTTTGGACACCCGAGATGCGCATGGTGCGCGGCGACTGGAACATCCCCGTGCCACCGCCGGAGGCCCCCGCGCTCACCCCTGATATCGCGCTGGCCCCGCTGGTCGGCTGGACCCTTGATGGCTATCGACTTGGCTATGGTGGGGGCTATTTCGACCGGACCTTGGCGGCGCTGACACCGCGCCCCTTCGCCATCGGCATTGGGTTCGAGACCGCGCAGCTCGCGACCCTCTATCCGCAACCGCATGACATCGCGCTCGACGTCATCCTGACCGAAACCGGGATCAAAGCCGAGTCGATGCCCAGGTGAAGCTGGCCCCTGAACAGAGGCGGCCCCGCCCGGACTGACCTGCCAACCGAGGACAGCCAGACCGGCGCGGGGCCACGTTGCTTACGATTTTACTTCGGTTTACGCGGCTTCCGAGGCGGCTTGCCCTTGGGATCAAACCGCTTGGAGACATCGCGGGCATCGGCGGGTGCCCCGGACGCTTTCTTCTTTGGCTTGCCCTTGGGCTTTTGCGCCGAGGCACCAACAGGCTTGACCACCACTTTGCGCTCTTCCGGCTTCGGCTTGCCCTTGGCGCGCGGGGCGCGCTCGGGGGCCCGCTCGGGAGCGGGGGCCGCACTACGTGCAGGCGCTGCGGTATGTGCTGGCTTTTCCGCAGCCGCCGGCTTCGGGGCAGGTGCACTGGCCGGGGGAGCGTCGCTCTCGCGCCGCTTGCCGCCTGCCGCGCTATCCTTGCGCGGACCACCGGCATGTCGGGGTTTGCCCTCGCTGCCAGAAGGCCGGGGCGGGCGGGCTCTTGCGGTATCCTGTCGCGGTGGGCGGCTCTGCGGCCCCAACTCGGGCGGGCCATCCAGAAGACGGACCGAAACGCCCTCTTCCAACACGTTGTCCGCCCCAAGGTTCTTCATGAATCCATCAATGACGGGTTTCGAAAGCTCGACAAAGGTTTCGCTGTCCTGCACCCGGATGGCGCCGATCCCGGACTTGTCCAAATTACCGGCACGGCACAACAGCGGCAGGATCCAGCGCGCCTCGGCCCGATCACCACGTCCGACGGAAAGCGCGATCCAACCGCTCGGACCAAAGCTCCGCTCGGAGCGGGCGGCGGGTTTCGCATCCGGCGCCGACAGTTCCTCAGGCGCAGCATAGCGCGACCGGTACAGGCGCAGATAGGCTGCGGTAATGGCCTCGGCACTGTGACGCGCCAGCAGTTTCACGGCAAAGGCCGCTTCCTCCTCGGTCACGGGCTCGCTCCACGCCGGATCGTTCAAAAGACGTTCCTCGTCTTGGTGCACGATATCCTCGACCGAGGGCGCCACGGTCCATTCCGCGGAAATCTTGGCCCACTTGAGCAACCGCTCGGCCTTATTGACGGCCTTGGGCGGGACGATCAGCGCCGAGATGCCCTTGCGGCCCGCACGCCCGGTCCGACCCGACCGGTGCAGCAGGCTTTCGGCATTGGACGGCAGATCGGCATGAATCACCAAGTTAAGGTTCGGCAGGTCGATACCGCGCGCCGCCACATCGGTCGCCACACAGATTCGCGCCCGACCATCGCGCATGGCTTGCAAGGCATGCGACCGCTCGGCCTGGCTCAATTCGCCCGACAGGCTCACTGTGGAAAAGCCACGGTTTGCCAGCCGCGCCGCCAAATGGTTCACCGCCGCCCGGGTATTGGCAAAGACGATGGCGCCTTCGTCATGATGGAACCGCAACAAGTTGAAGATCGCGTGTTCGCTGTCAGACGCAGCCACCCGGACCGCCTGATAGGAAATGTCGGCATGCTGGCTGGTGCCGCTCAGGGTGCTGATCCGTTTGGCATCGCGCTGGTACTTTTGCGCGAGCTTGGCAATCATCGGCGGCACAGTCGCCGAGAACAGCAATGTGCGCCGCTCTTCCGGGGACTTGCCGAGAATATACTCAAGATCCTCACGGAACCCGAGATCAAGCATCTCATCGGCCTCATCAAGGATGACCGCGCGCAGCCCGCTCAGATCGAGCGCCCCGCGATTGATGTGGTCACACAGCCGCCCGGGGGTGCCAACAACGATATGGGCCCCCCGCTCCAGCGAGCGGCGCTCTTGACGCACATCCATGCCACCGACACAGGAGGTGACGACCGCGCCGGTCCGCGCATAGAGCCAAGCAAGCTCACGTTTAACCTGAAAGGCCAACTCACGGGTCGGCGCAACGACCAGCGCCAAAGGCGTCGCCGCAGGACCGAATTGCGTCTCGGTTCCAAGCAGCGTCTCGGCGATCGCCAATCCGAAACCAACGGTCTTACCCGACCCGGTCTGAGCGGACACCAAAAGGTCCGATGCCGCGAGTTCCGGTGCGATCACAGCCTCCTGAACAGGGGTAAGCTTGTCGAAACCATGCTCAGCGAGCGCCTCGGACAGGGGGGTGATCATATCTGGGAAAATCCATTCAAGAGCGGCGGAAAGATCTGGGAAACGGCCAGAGCGGCGCGAGGTCTTTGCCCTGAAGGGCAAAGTATATCGGGTGTTGAGGGGCACGCAAAACCGGCGGTTATCGCCCCTGGCTGAAAAACAGGAACGCCCGTAGCATCGTTGCTACGGGCGGCTCTGTAGGACTGGTTGCGGGAGTAGGATTTGAACCTACGACCTTCAGGTTATGAGCCTGACGAGCTACCGGACTGCTCCATCCCGCGCCAGTGATGCTTACCTAGTCAAAGCGCCCTGGAACCTCAAGGGCCAAATGGGGTCTTTTTCATAGTTTTGTCATCTTTCTTTCGCCGAACAGAAAAAGCCCCTTCGCCGGACTGTTCGGACCAGACGCAAAGAGGTCGAATCCGGTTTCAGCCACGCCGATCAGACCCGAGTCACACAACTGTAAGTGGTTGATTCTAAATCAAGCGTGATCGCCAGACTTAGCTGGCCGTTATCCTCGTTCACCACCACACGCGCGTGATGCAGGCGTTGCTTCGAGGTGGATCTGTGGCTCTGGATCGCCTGTGGTTTTGCGCTGGGGCCCGACTTGCCTGGCAGAGGTATCCGCCGGGACTGGTTCCGGGTCGGCGGCCAGAACCGGAACGCCTGCACGCGCCACTGGGGGCGTCGGAGCAAGTTGACGGCGCTAAGTTTTGGGTGATTTTTGGTATTGATACCGTCAGAGAGAAATCATGGGAGTCCTTATTAGGTTTGGCGGTGACCTACTCTCCCACGTCTTAAGACGCAGTACCATTGGCGCGACAGCGCTTAACTTCCGGGTTCGGGATG
>NZ_SMFP01000066.1 GCF_004348975.1 Antarcticimicrobium sediminis
CAGTGCAGCATATCAACGCCGGCCTCGACGAGCGGCATAAGCCAGTCTGTCATCTCGTCCGGGGTCGTGGCCAGCCGCGCGGTATAGTCCTGCTGTTTCCATTGGCTAACGCGCAGGATCAGCGGGAAGTCCGGGCCAACGGCGGCGCGGATGGCTTTCACGATTTCTGCGGCAAAGCGAGAGCGTTCTTTGATCGTGGGGCCGTTCCAGCTGTCGTCCCGCTGGTTCGTGCCGGACCAGAAAAACTGGTCGATCAGGTAGCCGTGTGCGCCGTGCACCTCGACCGCGTCAAAGCCTGCGTCGCGGGCCAGCTTGGCCGAGGATGCGAAGGCCGCGATCGTGTCTGCAATGTCCGCCTCGGTCATCGCGCGGCCTCGGGGGTCGTTCGGGCCAACAAGGCCGGACGGGCTTTCCACTTCGGCTTCGGGCTCCCATTTCCCGCCGCGAGTCGAGCCAGTGTGCCAGATCTGCGGCGCGATTTTGCCGCCTGCCGAATGCACGGCAGAGGCGACATCGGCCCAGCCGGCCATCGCCTTGTCTCCGTGAAAGAACGGAATGCC
>NZ_SMFP01000067.1 GCF_004348975.1 Antarcticimicrobium sediminis
ACTTTCCTCTTCTGCACTCAAGTCTCCCAGTTTCCAATGACCCTCCACGGTTGAGCCGTGGGCTTTCACATCAGACTTAAGAAACCACCTGCGCGCGCTTTACGCCCAATAATTCCGGATAACGCTTGCCACCTACGTATTACCGCGGCTGCTGGCACGTAGTTAGCCGTGGCTTTCTGGTTAGGTACCGTCAAGGTGCCAGCTTATTCAACTAGCACTTGTTCTTCCCTAACAACAGAGTTTTACGACCCGAAAGCCTTCATCACTCACGCGGCGTTGCTCCGTCAGACTTTCGTCCATTGCGGAAGATTCCCTACTGCTGCCTCCCGTAGGAGTCTGGGCCGTGTCTCAGTCCCAGTGTGGCCGATCACCCTCTCAGGTCGGCTACGCATCGTTGCCTTGGTGAGCCGTTACCTCACCAACTAGCTAATGCGACGCGGGTCCATCCATAAGTGACAGCCGAAGCCGCCTTTCAATTTCGAACCATGCGGTTCAAAATGTTATCCGGTATTAGCCCCGGTTTCCCGGAGTTATCCCAGTCTTATGGG
>NZ_SMFP01000068.1 GCF_004348975.1 Antarcticimicrobium sediminis
CGCCGCGAGTCGAGCCAGTGTGCCAGATCTGCGGCGCGATTTTGCCGCCTGCCGAATGCACGGCAGAGGCGACATCGGCCCAGCCGGCCATCGCCTTGTCTCCGTGAAAGAACGGAATGCCAGGCAAGTTGCGCGACGCGGGACGGTCTACCACAGTACCTTCGGTCAGGATCAGGCCAACGTTCGCGGCCGCGCGGCGTTTATAATAGCCTACCTGCGCCTGTCCAGGAATGCCTTCAGGGGCCATGTTGCGGGTCATGGGGGCCATAACGATGCGGTTGGCCAATTCCATCCCTTTGAGGGAGAAGGGGCGGAAGAGGGTGTCGGTTTTCATGTCGTATCCTAATTCGCTTTTTTATCGTCGAAGCCTTAGGTATACTTCTTATACTTGGTGTCCAGAACGCACCTGAGATGCACTAAGTAACCCGGAGGAAACCATGCCACACGACACCCACTGCAACGGATCCCGTTTTTCGGTCGATTGCCCGTCGCGTCTGCTGTTC
>NZ_SMFP01000008.1 GCF_004348975.1 Antarcticimicrobium sediminis
TCCATCAATATCACCTGCTCATTCCTCCGCGCTATCCAGCGCGGATTCTAACGTGGCAGGTGGGTCAATTTTACTCGCTCATAACCCACCCAAGTGGGTCAATTTCGCATGCCGATTCACAATCCTGTCCGCCATCAAGAAGGGCTCGATCACCGATTATATTGCCAACATCGTGGCGCTGTCCGGCCTTTCGATTCCGAATTTCTGGCTGGGGATCATGCTGATCCTGCTTGTGTCGGTGAAATGGCAGCTTCTGCCGGCCTCGGGCTATGTGCCGTTCGATGAGGATCCAGTGCGGTCTATTCAAGTGATGATCATGCCCGCCTTCGTGCTTGGCACCGCGCTTGCCGCGACCCTGATGCGTCACACACGCTCGGCGATGCTGACCGTGTTGACGTCAGACTATGTGCGCACCGCCCGCGCCAAGGGTCTGTCAGAACGCAAGGTCATCCTGAAACATGCTTTCCGCAACGCCCTGACACCCATCGTCACCCTGTCGGCCCTGTTGTTTGGTGAATTGATCGCTGGCGCGGTTCTGACCGAGCAGATCTTCACCGTGCCGGGCTTTGGCAAGCTGATCGTCGATGCCGTGTTCAACCGGGACTATGCCGTGGTGCAGGGCGTCGTTCTGGTAACGGCGGTCGGCTTCATCATGATGAACCTCGCGGCCGACGTTGCCTATGTTCTTCTAAACCCACGCCTGAGGAAGCAATAATGGCCCATGCCACAGAGCCCATGACCGTGGACGCCGGGACAGCCGCCGATCCGGTGCTGGAGCGCAAACCGCAAAGCCGCGTCTGGAAAAAGTTCCGCTCCCATAAATCCGCCGTTCTGGGGGGCATTCTGGTGGCTTTCTTCGTTGCCATCGCGGTGCTGGCACCGGTTCTGCCTGTGCCCGACCCGACCGCGACGGACTGGGCGAGCGTCCGCAAAGCCCCCAGTGCGGCACATCTGTTCGGAACCGATGAAATCGGCCGAGATGTTCTGTCGCGGATGATCTGGGGGGCCCGCGCGTCCTTGCTGGCCGGTGTCGTGTCTGTGCTGATCGCCGTATCTCTCGGCGTGCCACTGGGCATCGTTGCAGGCTATTTTGGCGGGTGGATCGATGCCGTTATCTCACGCTGCACCGAGGCGCTTCTGGCGGCCCCCTTTTTGATCCTCGCGATCGCGCTGGCCGCTTTTCTAGGGCCATCCCTGACCAATGCGATGATCGCCATCGGCATTTCCGCGACGCCGCTTTTCGTGCGCTTGGCTCGGGGTCAGGTTCTGTCGGTCGCGGCCGAGGATTACGTCGACAGCGCCCGCGCGATCGGCTTGCCGACGCGCAAGATCCTCTCACGCTACATCCTGCCCAATATTCTGCCCCCGATTTTGGTGCAAGCGACCCTGACCATCGCGACAGCGATCATTGCAGAGGCCTCGCTCAGCTTTCTCGGTCTTGGCCAACAGCCCCCCTCGCCCTCTTGGGGATCCATGCTGAATACCGCCAAGAACTTTCTCAATCAGGCGCCCTGGATGGCGCTTTGGCCGGGCATTTCGATCTTTCTCGTGGTGCTGGGCTTCAACCTTTTGGGCGACGGGCTGCGCGACGCGCTCGACCCTCACGAACGCTAGAACTGGAGTGTCCATGTCTGACTTTACAACCCGCCCCGTGATCCGTGGCACATTCGGTGTCGTCACCTCGACCCATTGGATCGCATCCGCGGTTGGGATGTCGATCCTTGAAAAGGGCGGCAACGCCTTTGATGCCGCCGTCGCGACGGGGCTGACCCTGCAAGTGGTTGAACCCAACCTGAACGGTCCGGCAGGCGATCTTCCGGCGATCTTTCATTCGGTCACGTCCGGTACCGGCGTGATTGCCGCCCAGGGCCCCGTTCCGGCGGCGGCCACGATTGCGCATTACCGCGCGCAGGGTCTTCAGCTGATTCCGGGTTCGGGTCTGCTGTCCACGGTCGTGCCGGGGGCTTTTGATGGCTGGATGCTGATGCTGCTGGGGCATGGCACCATGACGGTGCGTCAGGTCATGACGCCCGCTATCGACTATGCCCGCGACGGTCACCCGATGCTCCCGCGTGTGGCGGGCACCATCGCCGATCTGGCGGACTACTTTGCCGCAGAATGGCCCACGTCTGCCGCGGTCTGGACGCCCGGAGGGGAAGTGCCCGCTCCGCATGCCCTGTTCCGCAATCCTGATCTTGCGCAGACCTACGACCGCCTCGTCGACATCGCAGAGGCCGCGGGCGATGACCGCGCGGCCCAGATCGACGCCGCCCGCACCGCATGGGCAGAAGGGTTCGTCGCCGACGCGATCTTTGACTACCTCAAGGATGCCGAGGTGCACGACGTGTCGGAACGCAAGAACCGCGCCGTTCTGGCCCCCGCCGACATGGCCGGCTGGCGGGCAGAGATCGAGACTCCCCTGTCTTACACTTACCACGGCTGGACCCTTCACAAGACCGGCCCCTGGGGTCAGGGCCCTGTGTTGCTGCAATCGCTGGCAATTCTGAAACACTTCGATCTGGCCGCCATGGACCCGTTGGGGGACACATTTGTCCACACGGTCATCGAGGCGATGAAGCTGTCCTACGCCGATAGAGAGGCCTATTACGGCGACCCGAAGACCAGCGAGATCCCGATGGATGTGCTGCTGTCTGACGACTACAATCGCGAGCGCGCCAAGCTTATCAGCGATACGGCATCGATGGATCAGCGTCCGGGGCGGGTGCCCGGGTTCGAACATCTGGCCGACGCCTATGTCGTGCGCGCCGAACAGGATTTCGGTGTCGGCGCCATCGTGGCGCAGGAACCCACGATGGCCCACCTGACCGACAAGAAGGGCGACACCGTCCATCTCGACGTGATCGACAAATGGGGCAACTGTGTCTCGGCCACCCCCTCCGGCGGCTGGTTGCAATCGAATCCGGTGATCCCCGGGCTCGGATTCCCACTCAATTCGCGCGCACAGATGTTCTGGCTGGAAGAGGGCTTGCCGACCTCCCTTGCACCGGGTCGCCGACCGCGCACGACACTGACACCAACCCTGGCCGAAAAAGACGGCGCATTCCTGGCATTCGGCACGCCCGGTGGCGATCAGCAAGACCAGTGGCAACTGATCTGGTTCCTTCACTTCGTCCATCACGGCATGGACCTGCAACAGGCCATCGATGCGCCGCTGTTTCACTCCATGCACTTTCAAAGCTCGTTCTTCCCCCGCGCCGTCAAATCCGGTGAAATGATGATCGAACCCAACGTGGGTGCCGCCTGCATCGAGGCATTGCGCGCGCGTGGCCATATCGTCACCGTGGCGGATCCCTGGACCGTGGGTCGTCTGACTGCGGCGCATCGGTGCGCCAACGGGACGTTGTCCGCCGCCGCCACGCCGCGCCTGATGCAGGCCTATGCGGTTGGCCGCTGACATGACCTATTCGCTGATTGCCCGCATCCCGGAAACCGGCGAAATCGGCGTCGCCGTGGCGTCACGCTTCTTCGCTTGCGGCGCGATCGTGCCGCATATCGGTCCCCGCAGCGCCGTCGCAACGCAGGCATTTGTGAATCCCTTGTGGGGAACCGAAGGGATCACCCGGATGGAGGCGGGAGAGGCCGCCGAAGACGTGCTTGCGGATTGCATCCGGCGGGATGCGGGCCAGCATATCCGCCAATGTCATATGATGGATGCGGCGGGGCGCTTTGCCGCGCATACGGGCGCCGACTGCGTCGACTGGTGCGGGCATATTCAGGGGGATACCCATTCTGTCGCTGGAAATATGCTGAAGAACGAGGCCGTCCTGCGCGCCACTTTTGATGCCTTTGACGCCTCTGGTGACCTGCCCTTGGCAGACCGGCTGCTCTTCGCGATGCGCGCAGGAGAGGCCATGGGCGGCGACAAGCGGGGCCGTCAGGCTGCGGGTCTGCGAATTCACCAAGGCGAACATTACGCGCACCTTGATCTGCGGGCAGACGATCACGGCGATCCCCTGTCGGAGCTGGAACGCTTGCTCGACGTATCGCGCGAACGCTATGCCCATGTCGCCCGAAGCTTTGCCACCAGCGGAAACTTCTGCGGCGCGACGGATCGCACCCCGATCGACGCGGGCATTCAGGCCGAACAGGACAGACGCCGTGCCGCAGGGCTTTTGACGCGGTCTTTGGCAACAGAGGCCGTGGCCTGCGCGCAGCCGCACCCCGGATCAGAGGCGGGAGGACTTGACTCCCGTCGTGAGGACCCTACTGGCTGTCCGTCACTTTCAAAACCGACGGTATCGGAACCATGACACCCCCTGCGACATCACCAGCCCCGTCAGACATCGTCGAACGCCTTGCGACGTTGATCGCGCTCGGTGAGCTGGAACCAGACGGCCGATTGCCGCCGGAACGCATTTTGGCGACCCGGTTCGGTATCAGCCGCTCCCGGCTGCGACAGGCGCTGGACCAGCTGGAATCCGAAGGCGCCGTCTATCGCCGTCAGGGTCGCGGGACCTTTGCTGCACCTCCGGTCCACAACGGCTACAACGGCCTGAACCGGTTGGCGCGCCATGCGAGCCCGCAAGAGATCATGGAAGTCCGGTTACATATCGAACCGACGCTTGCCGCCCTTGCCACCGTACGGGCCAGCCCCGGCGACATCGCCCGTCTGGAACAACTGATGTTGGCCACGCTGGATCAAAGCGATCAAGCAGCGTACGAGGTCGCCGACGACATCTTTCACTATCACGTTGCCAAGGCGGCCGGGAATATCCTGTTCCTTGAGGTTTATGAATCCATTCGCACCGTGCGAAAGCTTGCGGCCTGGGGAAACCTGCGCCGCGAAAGCCATACGGCAGAGGCAATGACCCGCTTTGGTGAACAGCACCAGTCCCTGTTCCGCTGTATCTCCTCTGGTCAAAGCAGCGAAGCCGCCCAAGCGATGGAGCTGCACATCCAGGACGTGAACCGCATGATCCTGGCAGGCGATCCTTAGGAAACGCCTTGGTATTTCCGAGCCGGTATAAGCCCCGAACCCACAGACTTCGACGCGGCTAGGGTGCGCGACAGGGCCGTTCTGGCGGGTGAAATTTTACCCGCACCCATGGCGCTGACCTTGGCCAAACGCCGATCCTGCGCGACGACAGCCACTGCTCTCCCTCGATCGGCAAACTTTCATGCGCCTCGCCCCGCGCAGCCCCTGCTCCCGGCATCGGAGAGCTGCGAAATCCCCCCGCAACCCCTTGGTGTGGAGCGCGCGCCCGCCCCGCCTGATGTCGTCCGCACAGGTATTCTCTTCGACTATCATTTCTGCCACACATCTGGTCTGGGCCCCCGAACCGACCTCCACGGGAGGAAATAGTAAATTTTGCGTTAAATCAAATAGTTAAAACCTGTATCTGGAAAGATTTCTCACCGTCCTCATGGATTTTTCCGGGCGCCAAGGCCTCGCACAAAACCCCTTGGACACCCGATTTCTTAGGGTTTTGCTTTTTCTGCCCCGAGAAACGGCGCACAAACGCGCGTGGTGGCGGCATCCATTGATCGAAAGTCGGCTTGGCTTTCGATCATAGCGGCCGCCGAAGGGGGGAGCGCCTTGTCTTGCCAGTTTGAACCAAGCGGTTTAGCAAGGCGCCTCGTTATTGTTCAAAAGGAGGGGTCACATGTCTAAATCAATTCGTTTTCCCATGCTCGGCGGCGCAGCAGCTCTGCTCAGCTTGGCCTGCATCGCGGGTACCGCTGTCGCACAGACCGAGGTCAAGATCGGCTATGCGCTCGCGCCCAATTCGCATTACGGCGTTGCCGCCGAGAAATTCGATGAGGTCGTCTCGGCCGAGACCGATGGAAAATTCGAATTCAAGCATTTTCCCTCCTCTGGCCTTGGTGGCGAGCGTGAAGTGATCGAAGGGCTGCAAATCGGCACCATCGAGGCGACCATCGTTTCCTCGGGGACGCTGGCCAACTTCGTGCCCGAAACCGGCGTGTTCGACATCCCGTTCCTGTTCCGTGATCTTGGCCATGCGCGCCGCGTTCTGGACGGCCCCGTCGGGCAGGAGATCCTGGCCAAGTTCGACGCTGTTGGCCTGCATGCCTTGGCTTGGGGCGAGCAGGGCTTTCGTCACATCACCAACAACCGCAACCCGATCACCACGCCGGCAGATGTCGCCGGCCTGAAGATCCGCACCATGGAAAACCCGGTGCACCTGGAAGCCTTCAACACGCTGGGCGCCGCGCCCACCCCGATGGCCTGGCCCGAGGTGATTTCGTCGCTGCAACAGGGTGTGATCGACGGTCAGGAAAACCCGCTGTCAGTGATCGTCTCGGTCAAGCTGAACGAAGTGCAGAAATACCTGACCCTGTCAGGCCATGTCTATTCGCCCGCAATGCTTTTGGTGTCCAAACCGTTTTGGGACGGGCTGAGCGACGAGGACAAGGCCGCCTTTGAAAAGGGCGCAACCGAAGCTGCCACCGCGATGCGTGGCTTTGTGGACGATGTGGAAACCAGCGGTGTCGCAACCTTGAAAGAACGTGGCATGATCGTGGGCGAGTTGAGCACCGAGCAGAAAGCCGCGTTCCAGCAGGCCGTGCAAGGTGCCTATGAGACCTACTATAAAACCTACGACAAAGCGCTGATCGACCGCATCATCGCAACCAAGTAATCGCAGCATTGCGTTCAAGCTCCCGGGGCCGGTTCAAACACACCACCGGCCCCGGGACACGCGCTGCGCAGACAGGATACACCCCATGAGCAGGTTGGAGCGGGGCTTTGTCGCCCTCAACAAATGGGCGGTGATCGCTATGATCGCCGGCATGGCGCTGGTCGTCGGGGCCAATGTCGCGCTGCGCTACACCACCAATAATTCACTACCCTGGGCCGACGAGGTCGCGCGGTATCTGATGATCTGGATGACATTCATCGGTGCGGGCCTCGCGCTGCGCACCGGCGGCCATGTCGCGATAACAAATTTGCAGGATGCGCTGCCCCGCCGGGCACAGATCGTTCTGCGCGCCGGGATCGTTCTGATCCTGCTGGCGTTCTTCGTGTTCATGATCGTAACAGGACAAGAGTATCTGACCCGGATGCAATATCAGAAAAGCCCCGCTTTGCGGCTGTCTTTCAAATATGTCTATGCGGCCATGCCGGTCGGATTTGCGCTGATGAGCGTGCATCTGCTGCTGATCGCGCGCCAGTTCATCATGGCTGGCACTTATCGGGATGCGCCGACCGGCGATGCCCTGCCCGGTGCCGCCAATGGCTGAGATCCTTTTTCCCGCCCTGTTCCTGCTGATGGCGCTGGGCTTGCCGGTCGCCTTCTCCATGGCGATCGCGGTGTTCTGTGCCCTGACGATGGCCAGCACCTATCCCGAGATCGTCGTGGTCAAGGAGATGTTTGCCGGTCTCGATTCCTTTCCGCTGCTGGCGGTGCCCTTCTTTGTGCTGGCCGCCGAACTGATGACCGGCGGCGCGATCACCCATCACCTGTTGCGCTTCGCGGCACAGTTCGTCGGCCATCTGCGCGGCGGTCTGGGCCATGCCAACGTGATTTCCTCGTCGCTGTTCGCGGGGATTTCCGGCTCGGCACTGGCCGATGCGGCCGGTCCCGGCGCGATGATGATCCGGATGATGGAAAAGGGCGGATATGACCGCGCCTATGCCGGGGCGCTGACAATCTCCAGCGCCGTAGTCGGGCCGATCATTCCCCCCTCGATCACGATGATCATTTACGCCATGCAGGACGAAGAGGTCTCGGTCGGATCGCTGTTCATGGCCGGGATCGTTCCGGGCTTGCTGATTACCGCGGCGATGCTGGCCACCAACGCGATCATGGCACGCAAGCGCGGTTATCACGGAGTCGGAAGCCGCCCCGGCGTGACCGAAATGATCCGCACCACGGCGGTGGCGCTGCCGGCTCTGATGCTGATCGTGCTGGTGGTTGGCGGTATCCGGTTCGGCATGTTCACCCCGACCGAGGCCTCGGTGATCGCTGTCTTCTATGCGCTGATCTGCGGCATGTTCGTGTACCGCACGCTGCATTTGCGCGATCTGCCGCAAATCCTGTTGCGCGCCGCCCTGATCAGTTCGGCGGTTCTGTTAATCCTCGGTGCGGCGCGGGCCTTTGCCTGGATTCTGATCATCGAGGGCATCCCGCAGGAACTGGCCGAGACCATCATTGGCTGGGATCTGAGCCCGGTGATGTTCTTGCTGGCGGTCAATGTGCTGCTGCTGGTGTTCGGTCTGTTCATGGATCCGCTGCCCGGTGTGATGATCTTGGTGCCAATTCTCGCACCGATCAGCCATGCGCTGGGGATCGCCCCGGAACATTTCGCCATCGTTGTGATCGTCAACCTGACCATGGGCCTTGCCACGCCCCCCGTGGGGGCCTTGATCTATGTGGTGTCCTCGGCGACCCAGATGCGCCCGGCGGCGCTGATCCGTGAACTGCCGCCGTTCTTTCTGGCGGGCATCATCGTCTTGTTGCTGCTGACCTTCGTGCCTTTCCTGTCAACCTGGCTACCGCAGGTCAGCGGCGTCTGACTGCGATTGATCTCTTCGCCGGGGGGCCCTGTCCCCCCCGGCGGTGCACCTCTCACGCCACGTCCGACTTGCGTGTGCCCGGCGCAATGGCCAAAACCGACGGCGGGACGCGTGGTCGGGGCTTGCCCCGCCGCGCGCCGTGAGGAACGAAAGGATGCCCCCGTGACCATGCCCCCGGCTTTTGAACATCTGCGCCTGCCCCTGATCGGCAGCCCGCTTTTCATCATCTCGAACCCCGATCTGGTGATCGCCCAGTGCAAGGCGGGGATCGTCGGCGCATTCCCGGCGCTGAACGCGCGGGAAAAGGAAGGCGAGCCGATCGAGCTGGAACGCTGGCTCACCCGCATCACCGAAGAACTCGACCGCCACAATCAGGCCAACCCCGATCACCCCGCCGCGCCCTTTGCCGTGAACCAGATCGTGCACAGATCAAACGCGCGGCTGGAACGGGATGTGGAGATTTGCACCAAATACAAGGTGCCGGTCTGGATCACCTCGCTCGGGGCCCAAACTTGGGTCAATGACGCGGCGCATTCGGCGGGTGGGATTACCCTGCACGACGTGATCAACAACCGCTTTGCCAAAAAGGCCGTGGAAAAAGGCGCGGACGGGCTGATCGCGGTGGCCGCCGGTGCCGGGGGCCATGCCGGCGCCATGTCGCCCTTTGCGCTGGTGCAGGAAATCCGCGACTGGTTCGACGGGCCGCTGTTCCTGTCCGGTGCCATCGCGCGCGGTGACAGCCTGTTGGCAGCCCAAGCCATGGGGGCCGACGGCGGCTATATGGGATCAGCCTTTATCGCCACGCAAGAGGCTAACGCCGAGGATCGCTACAAGCAGATGATCGTCGAGAGCGGCGCCGATGACATCGTCTATTCCGATCTGTTCACCGGGGTCTGGGGGAACTACCTGAAACCCTCGATCGCGGCGGCGGGCATGGACCCGGACAGACTCGAACGCTCCGACCCCTCAAAGATGAATTTTGGCCAAGACCGGGAAAAACCCAAAAGCTGGAAGGAAATCTGGGGCTCTGGCCAAGGCATCGGTGCGGTCGACAAGGTGGTTCCGGCGGCGGATCTGGTGGAGAGGATCGCGCGCGAATATCTCGCCGCGCAAGACCGGCTGGCAAAGACACTGGGCTGGACCCGGGGCTAACCTCCGTCACACCAACGGATCGCCCGGCGACAGCCCCGGGCGATTTCTCGGCTCAGACCGGACCCGGTCTCAGTTCTGCGCCAACCTGAACGGCAGGGCCTGCGCACCGGCACGATACCAGTCCGCGATCTGCGCCCGTTCTTCCGGTTCGATCCAGCTCACATTCGCGGGCGGCATCGCCGCGCTCACCCCGGCCTGCAGATAGATCTGGCGCGCCGCGGCGGCGATCTCGGGCCGGGTTTCCAGCAGAACGTTCTTGGGCGCACGGTGAACGCCGTCCCAGGCCGGCTCGCGCGTGTGGCACATGGAACAGCGGCCCATCACGATATCGGCGACCTCGTCAAACCCCTCGGCCTCGGCAAAGACGGTCTCGGTCGGGGTCAGCGCGCGCGCCTCGCTCTCCTCATAGCTCGACTGTTCCGGCGCCGCGGTCGACAGGACCATGATCGCGATGAACAGCGCCGCCGTCGCGACCCAGGTCCAGATCGGATTGCCCTTGCGGGCATGGCGGGTGTTGAAATAATGCCGGATCGTCACCCCCATCAAGAACACCAGCGCCGCGATCGCCCAGTTGTAGCGGGTCGCAAAGGCCAGCGGATAGTGGGTCGACAGCATCAAGAACACCACCGGCAAGGTCAGATAGTTGTTGTGGGTCGAGCGCAGCTTGGCGATCTTGCCGTATTTCGCATCCGGCACCCGCCCGGCCTTGAGATCGGCCACCACGATCTTCTGGTTCGGGATGATGATAAAGAACACATTGGCCGTCATGATCGTCGCGGTGAAGGCCCCCAGATGCAGCATCATCGCCCGGCCGGTAAAGATCTGGTTATAGCCCCAGCCCATCGCCACCAGCAGCACGAACAACAGCACCATCAGCAAGGTCGGGCGCTCTCCCAATCCTGACTTGCACAGGAAATCATAGATCACCCAGCCCACCGTCAGCGAGGCGGCGGAAATCGCGATCCCCTGCCACAGCGCAAGATCAGCCTTGCCCGCGTCGATCAGAAACAGCTCTCCACCGGCCCAATAGACGATCATCAACAGCGCCGCGCCGCTCAACCAGGTCGAATAGCTTTCCCATTTGAACCATGTCAGGTGCTCTGGCATATGCTCCGGCGCGACCAGATATTTCTGGATATGATAAAAACCACCGCCGTGAACCTGCCATTCCTCGCCATGGGCGCCCACGGGCAGATGCGGCGCCTTGCGCAACCCCAGATCCAGCGCGATGAAATAAAACGAGGATCCGATCCAGGCGATCGCGGTAATCACATGCAGCCACCGCACCGCAAAGGCCAACCAGTCCCAGATGATCGCCACGTCCTGCATCGGTTTCTCCTTTGGGCATTTCACCCCGCGCCAGCCTGTTCCAGTCCCGTGCTAGCCTATTCCAGTATTGTCATGTATCCGGGGAAAGCGCCAAGATGCTTCAAATAAAAACGAATAATGAGCCCCAATGGCCTATCTGGACAACATCCAAACCTTCGTTCGTGTCTATGAATTAGGCAATATGTCTGCGGCGGCGCGCGACCAAAGGATTTCCGCCGCCGTCGCCTCGGCGCGGATTTCCCAACTCGAGGAACATCTGAACGTCCGGCTGTTCCAGCGCACCACGCGCACATTGAACGCCACCGAACAGGGCCATATGTTCTATCGCGGCGCCTGCAAGATCCTCGAAGCGGTGGATACGGCCGAGGCCGAGATCTCCAATGTCACCATGACACCGCGCGGCTCGCTCTTCGTTGCCGCGCCGCTAGGGCTGGGTCGGCGGGTGATCGCGCCCGCAGTTCCGACGTTCAAGGCGCAGTACCCGCTGATCGACATCCGGCTGCGGCTGTCCGATCGCAAGCTCGATCTCGCCGCCGAGGGGCTCGACCTCGCCTTCTTCCTTGGCATCCCCGAGGATTCGACCCTGCGCATCCGCAAGATCGCCGATTGCCCCCGCCTGCTCTGCGCCGCGCCCGCCTATATCGCCCGGCGCGGCATGGCCGAAAGCGGCGAGGCGTTGGTGCGCGACAAGCATGACTGCCTGAACCTGCGCTATCCCGGCGCGCCGGAATTCCAATGGCCGCTGCAAACGCCAGACGGGGTGCGACGGTTTTCCGTCCATGGCCCGTTCGAATCCGACGATGGCGATGTGCTCACCGGCTGGGCGCTGAACGGGCACGGGATCATCCTCAAACCCGTGTTCGAGGTGGCGGACTACTTGGCGACCGGCGCGCTGGTCCCGGTGGCCAAGGCCGAACCGCCGGTGCCGATCCAGCTTGCCTGTCTCTACATGCACCGCCGCCGACAGGATCCCAAGACGCGGCTGCTGATCGACTTCATGGCCGAGCGCATCCAGACCGCGCTGAAATAGCCCGCGCTGCCCGCTTCTTCTTGTTCCAAATACTCAAATCGAAACGGTCGCACCGGACCAAAGCCCCGGATGTCCGGGCCTGTTCTCAAACGGCGCTGAACTGTCGTTCAACCGGCACTCAACTGCCGCGATAGGTGGAATAGCCAAACGGCGACAGCAGCAGCGGCACGTGATAATGGCTCGCCTCTGCCATGCCAAAGCGGATCGGGATCAGGTCAAGAAACCGGGGCGGCTCCTGCGCCGGGCCGGTCTCGTCCAGATAGGCCCCGGCGTGAAACACCAATTCATAGGTGCCGGGTTCGAACTCTGCCGCCGGCAGGATCTGGGTGTCGGTGCGCCCGTCCGCATTGGTGAACAGGCTGCGCAGATGGCTGCGCCCCGCCCCGTCGATCCGGTACAGCTCGATCTTCACCCCCGCCGCCGGGCAGCCGCGCGCGGTGTCCAGAACATGCGTTGTCAGATAGCCGGTCATCTTGGCCCCTTTGCTTGCCTGCCTGATTTCTACGCGCGTCGACTTCGTGCCGCACCCGGAAATTCACTACAACTCCTTCAAGAAATACAGGAAACTGCTTGCTGTTGTAATGTCCTAAAACATAACCGGATCAGCAGGAGACCGCCGAATGACACGCTACCCCCGCGACATGCGCGGCTATGGGGCCACCCCGCCCGATGCGAAATGGCCCTGCGGCGCCAAAGTCGCGGTGCAATTCGTACTCAATTACGAAGAAGGCGGCGAAAACAACGTCCTGCATGGCGATGCGGCGTCCGAGGCGTTTCTGTCCGACATTGCCGGCGCCGCCCCTTGGACCGGCCAGCGCCACTGGAACATGGAATCGATCTATGACTACGGCGCCCGGGCCGGGTTCTGGCGGCTGCATCGCCTGTTCACCGGCCAGAATATCCCGCTGACCATCTATGGCGTGGCTACGGCATTGGCGCGCAGCCCCGAACAGGTGGCGGCGATGAAATCTGCGGGCTGGGAAATTGCCAGCCACGGGCTGAAATGGGTCGAACACAAGGACATGCCCGAGGAGGAGGAGCGCGCGGCCATCGCCGAGGCGATCCGGCTGCATACCGAGGTGGTCGGCGAACGCCCGCTGGGCTGGTACACCGGGCGCTGCAGCGTCAATACCGTGCGGCTTGTGGCCCGCGAAGGTGGGTTCGCCTATATCTCTGACACCTATGACGACGACCTGCCCTATTGGCTGGAAGTGGGCGATCAGGACCAGTTGATCATCCCCTATACGCTTGAAGCCAACGATATGCGCTTCGCCACCGCGCCGGGCTATATCACCGGCGAGCAGTTCTTTACCTATCTGCGCGACGCGTTCGATACGCTTTATGCCGAGGGACAGGACGGTGCGCCCAAGATGATGTCCGTCGGGCTTCACTGCCGGTTGATCGGACGCCCGGGCAAGCTTGCTGGGCTGAAACGCTTTCTCGACTACATTGGCGAGTATGAGGATGTCTGGACCCCGCGCCGCATCGACATTGCCCGGCATTGGGCGAAAACCCATCCGCATCAGCGCTGGGAACGCCCCAGCCGGATGGATCACGCCCGCTTTGTCGAGGCCTTCGGCAGCATTTTCGAGCATTCCCCATGGATCGCCGAGCGCGCCTTTGCGCTGGAACTGGGCCCGGCCCATGACAGCGCGGTGGGGCTGCAAAACGCGCTCGCCCGCGCCTTCCGCTCCGCCAGCCGGGAGGAGCGGTTGGGCGTGTTGCGCGCGCACCCCGATCTGGCCGGAAAACTGGCAAGCGCCAAACGCCTGACCGCCGAGAGCAGCAACGAACAGGCCAGCGCCGGCCTTGATGCGCTCACGGATGAAGAACGGGAAACCTTCACCCGGCTCAACACCCTCTACATGGAAAAGCACGGCTTTCCCTTCATCATCGCCGTGCGCGACCATGACAAGGCGGGGATCCTCGCCGCCTTTGAACGGCGCCAAGCCAATGACAGCGCGGCCGAGTTCGGCGAGGCCTGCAAACAGGTCGAACGCATCGCCAAGATCCGGTTGCAGGACATGTTGCCGTGACCCAGATCCACACCGAGGCCCTCACGGCCACCGCCTTCGCCCCCTTTGGCGACGTGATCGCGTTCAAGGATGCCCCCGACCAGATCATCAATCAGGGTCTGTGCGGGCGGCATCACGATCTCGCACGGTTGGATATGGGCGACGGGCGTGCTGGCATCAACCTGTTTGACGCACAGCCGCGCACCCTGCCCTATTGTTTGGAGATGATGGAACGCCACCCGCTGGGAAGTCAGGCGTTCATTCCGCTCAATCCGACATCGTTTCTGGTCATTGTCGCACCAGATGCGGGCGGCAAACCGGCCACGCCGCGCGCCTTCTTGACCGCTCCGGGACAAGGGATCAATCTGCTGAGAAACACGTGGCACGGGGTTCTCACCCCGCTTCACGCCCCCGGCCAGTTCGTGGTGATCGACCGGATCGCCCCGGCCGATACACCGGGCAATAATCTGGAAGAACACTGGTTCGACGCGCCGTTTCAGGTCACGTCGGGCTGACACGAACAGGTCGCCGGCCTCAAGAAAATAAAAACGCCGACGCCTCAACACGGAGGGACAGACCATGATACATTCATCCATCGGCAGCCCGGAACAGCTGCGCGATCCGAATTACACACCGCCGCTAGCGGTGGCGGTGCCGCTGGGCATCCAGCACGTGCTGGCGATGTTCGTCAGCAATGTGACCCCGGCGATCATCGTGGCCGGCGCCGCCGGCTTCGGGTTCGGCTCCAATTCCCCCGATTTCCCCGAACTTTTGTACATGATCCAGATGTCGATGCTGTTCGCCGGTGTCGCCACGCTGCTGCAAACCATCACGCTGGGGCCAATCGGCGCGGCGCTGCCGATCGTGCAGGGCACCTCTTTCGCCTTTCTGCCGATCATGATCCCGCTGGTGGCGGGCAAAGGGGTCGATGCGCTCGCCGCGCTGTTCGGCGGGGTGCTGATCGGCGGGCTGTTCCATGCCGCGCTTGGCACCGTGATCGGCAAGATCCGCTTTGCCCTGCCGCCGCTGGTCACCGGGCTGGTGGTCACCATGATCGGTCTGGCGCTGGTCAAGGTCGGCATCGAATACGCCGCCGGTGGTGTCCCGGCCAAGGCCAGCGGCGCCGCAAGCTATGGCGGGCTGCTCAGCTGGTCGGCGGCGCTGGTGGTGATCCTTGTCACGCTGGTGCTGAAATTCTTCGCCCGTGGCATGCTGTCGATCTCGGCGGTGCTGGTGGGCATCGCGGTGGGCTATGTCTATGCACTGGCGATGGGGATGCTGTCGTTTGACGCCATCGCAACCAGCTGGGCGCGCTCTGCTAGCTTCGCCCTGCCGCAGCCGTTCAAATACGGGTTCGAATTCTCCTTTGCCGCCGTCATCGGGTTCTGCCTGATGGCCTTCGTCTCGGCGATCGAGACAGTCGGCGACGTCAGCGGCATCACCAAGGGCGGCGCCGGACGCGAGGCCACCGACAAGGAGATTCAGGGCGCGACCTTTGCCGACGGGTTCGGCACCGCCATAGCCGGGGTCTTCGGCGCGCTGCCCAATACCTCGTTCTCCCAGAACGTCGGCCTGATCGCCATGACCGGCGTGATGAGCCGCCACGTGGTGACCATCGGCGCCATCTTCCTGATCATCTGCGGGCTGATCCCCAAGGTCAGCGGCGTGATCCGCACCATCCCGATCGAAGTGCTGGGTGGCGGTGTGATCGTGATGTTCGGCATGGTGGTCGCCGCCGGTATCTCGATGTTGTCCGATGTCGTCTGGAACCGGCGCAACATGGTGATCTTTGCCGTGGCGCTGTCGGTCGGGCTTGGGCTGCAGCTCGAGGTGATGAATGTGCCGCCGGGTGCGCCCAACGCACTGCAACACCTACCCGACACGCTGCGCATCCTCGGGGCCTCGGGCATCCTGCCCGCCGCGCTGATCGCCATCGTGCTGAACCTCGTGCTGCCGGCGCATCTGTCAGATGAATCCACCGACGAGGTCACCGGCGGTCTGTCCGGGCACGGCAAGGGATCGCTGTCGGGCGAGTAATCTTCCCGAGCAGATATCAGAAACACCAACGCCCGCCCTCTCAAAAAGGGCGGGCGTTGGTTCGTTAAGGATCTGCAGGCGCCTTACAACGGCATATGCCGGTTCACGTCCTTATAGAGCAGATAGCGGAACCGCCCCGGCCCACCCGCATAACAAGCCTGTGGGCAAAAGGCGCGCAGCCACATGAAATCACCGGCCTCGACCTCGACCCAGTCCTGATTCAACCGATAGACGGCCTTCCCCTCCAGCACATAAAGCCCATGCTCCATCACATGGGTCTCGGCAAAGGGGATCACCGCGCCGGGCTCGAAGGTGACAACATTCACATGCATGTCATAGCGCAGATCTGTGGGATCAACGAACCGCGTCGTCGCCCATTTGCCCTCGGTGCCCGGCATCGCGGTCGGCGCGATATCGGCCTCGTTGGTGACAAAGGGCTCTGGCGGCGCGATCCCCTCGACGCTTTGGTACGCCTTGCGCACCCAGTGGAACCGCACCGGCGCATCGCCGCTGTTGCGCAGCGCCCAAGCTGTCCCGGCGGGGATATAGGCATAGCCGCCCGGCCCCATCTCATGGGGTTCCCCCGCAACCGTCAGCGTCATCTGCCCCGCGACCACGAACAACACCGCCTGCGCACGCGGGTCGGTTTCAGGGCGGTCACTGCCGCCACCGGGGGCCAGTTCGCCGATATACTGCGAAAAGGTTTCCGCAAACCCGGACAAGGGCCGCGCCATGACCCAGAATCGCGCGCCCTCCCAGAACGGCAAAAGGCTGGTTACGATATCACTGAAGCAGCCCTTCGGGATCACCGCATAGGCATCCGTGAACATCGCCCGATCCGTCAGGATCTGGGTTTGCGGCGGCAGGCCGCCGGTCGGGGCGTAATAGGTGCGCTCGCTCATTTTGGGCCCTCCGGGGCGGTTCGTGAAACTGCGCCATCAAAGCGCCAAGCAGCCGGTATTTCCAACCGCTTTCCCTATCGGTACAGGCAGAAGGACTGGCTGGAAAATCCTGATAATCTGGCGATCCGCCGTCCCCACACACACCACCGGCACGCAAAGCTCAAGACCGCAACCGCCCGCGCATACCGATCCACGCGCGCGACGCTTTTGAACGCACTCCACAATGGCGGTTGGGCAGGGCGTAAATCGCCTGGACCCGCAAATACTTTCGGAAAAACCAGTGGTGCCGCTGAGAGGACTCGAACCTCCGACCCCATCATTACGAATGACGTGCTCTACCAGCTGAGCTACAGCGGCCCTGGTGCGGAGCGCTCATAGCACTGCCGCGCGGGGCGGGAAAGAGGTTATTTTCCTCTCACCTCCGCCTCGGTAACATCCTCGGCCTCCAGAAGCTCGGCCTCGGGGGTCACATCCGCCGCGTCCGCTCCTGAGTCGTCCCCAATGTCACCCTCTGAATCGTCCTCTGCGACCACTTCAAGATCGGGAATTTCCTCGACCAGATCGCGCGGTTGCTCTGCCGGTTTTCCTGTGATCAGCGGCAACATCGCACCACCCATCGCGCTGGAAATCTCCGGCATCTTGGGGGTGGTCCAGCTCAACGTGTCGAAGCTGTGGCAGAATTCACAGAACGGCGCCCATTCGGCATGGATGTGATTGCAGTTGTCGCAGACCCATTGCGGCCCACGCGGCGCATTCAGCGCGCGCGCCAGCCAGCCCTGCACCACCGCGTCCGGGGCGCCCTCGCCCCTCTCGATCGCCGCCATCAGCGTCAGCGACCGCGCATCGGCGGCCTTTTCGGCCAGATCGCCCAGCGCGCGACGCGCCTCGGGGAAATCCTCGGCGACGATGTTTAGTTCGGTCAGCAACAACCGGGTTTCCGGGTGCTGCGGGTTGATCCGGGTCAGCGTCTGGAACCGCTTCAACCGCTCTGCCGGGGTCTCTTTCGGGGCGATCTCGGCAAAGGCGGCGGCAAGGTCGGGGTGCGGCTGAGCCTCCCACGCCTTTTTCAGCACTCGCACGGCGAGGCGCGGCTTGCCCTGCGCGATATGGGCGCGGGCGGCCAGCGCAGCGGCGGGCACCAGATCGGGCGACAGGCGATTGGCCTCGATGGCATGTTCGCGCGCCTCGATCGACATCTCTTCGTCCAGCACCTCGCGCGCTTCTGACAGCGCCAGAACCGCATCGCGCCGTTTGTACACATCGCGGGGCAAACTCCCCGATTTGAGCTTGGCGCTGAGCGTGCTGCGCGCCCCGGCCCAGTCTTGCGCCCGCGCCTGTAGATCAAGCAGAACGTCCTGCGTTTCCTCGTGGCGGGGGCGCAGCGCCAGCGCCTTTTCAGCCAGCTTGCGCGCGGTCTCGGTATCGCCCTCGGCCAGCTTCTGTTTCATGATCCCGCGCACACCGACAAAACGGGTCGCCTCGTTTGCCACCAATTTCTTGTAGGTATCGGCGGCCTTTTTGGTGTCGCCAGCCATTTCGGCAGCCTGGGCCGTGAGCAGATCGGTCAGCTCTGGCTTGTCCAGATAACGCGCCGCGCGGCTTGCCTTGGCCATCGCCAACCGCCCCTCGCCCGAGGCCAGCGCCATCATGCCATCGGCCAGCGCCTTATAGCCACGCCGCTCGCGCCCCTTGTCGAAAAACCGCGACAGCGCGGTTTCATCGCCATTGAGAAACCGCCAAGTTGCCACCAGCAGAGACAACAATTTCAGCATCAGCCAAAGCAGCAGCACAAGCGCCGCCAACGCGATCACCGATTGCAGCGGGCCCAGGGTGTATTCGGTCCCCGCCACGGTGATCTGCACGCCACCGCGCATCTCGAGCAGCATACCGGCGCCAACGGCCAGCAGGGCGACAATCGCCACGAAGACGAGGATTTTCAGAAGTGACCACAGCATCGCAGGCCCCTCAATTGGTGTTCAGGCTTTGCGCCAAAGTTTCGGCCGCCTCAAGCGCCGAAAGGCGCTGTGCGGCACGTGCGGTCCACTCTGCCAGCGCGCTGCGCGCGGGATCGGGCAGGGTGGCGATCTCGTCCAAGGCCTGTGACAGGCGACCGGCGGTCAGGTCCGCTTCGACCCGCGACAGCACCGCATCGGCATCCCCGCCTTCACGCGGCGCAACCGAGCGCGCGCCAAGCTGGCGACGCAGAAACGCGCCAAGGCTTCGGTCGGTCTCAACCGTGCCGGCGCGGGCGGCGGCCAGCGCATCCCGTGCGGCGGGTGGGTAGCTGTCGCGCAGCGCCGCCATCGTCGCCACCCCATCGGCGGCGGCAGACAGCGCATCGGGAACCGCGACGCCCCCGGCGCGCAACTCGTCCAGAATGCCGCCCAGGGGCGCGCCCGACTCCAACATACCGCGCAGGCGGGCCAGCGCGTTGCGGTTGGCGGCGGCCTGCGCCGCCTCGGTGGCGCGACCCTCGGTTTCACGGGCCTCGGCGATCATCTTTTCGACCTCGGCGCGCTGCTTGGCCATCGCCTCCTGCACCGCCGCAAGTTCGCGTTCATACGCCGCAACCGCTTCGGGGTCAGCGCCCTGGGTCAGCGGGCGTGTTTCCAGCTCATTCAACCGGGCGTCCAGCGTGGTCATCTTGCCGGACAGATCCGTGACCTCGGCGCGCAGGCTATCCAACGCCCCCTGACCGCTGGCCAGTTGCCCCGACAGATCGTCGAGTTTTGCACTGACCGGCGCCAGATCGGGCACATCAAGACCCGAAACGCTGTCTTGCACCTGTTTCACTGCCGCGCCCGTCATCGCCACATCGGATTGCAGCGCGGCGATCGCGGTGGCACTGGTTCCAGATTTCAGCGCAGCGGGGAGATAGGGATCAAGGATCTCGGTCCGGGCGACGACAAAGCCCAGCGATGCCGCCAGAACCCCGCCGATCAGCGCCGGGAAAAAGCCGCCGCGCCGCTCGATGATCCGCTCGACCGTTGGTGCGGCTTCGGCTTCGGCTTCGGCTTCGGCTTCGGCTTCGGCTTCGGCTTCGGCTTCGGCTTCGGCTTCGGCTTCGGCTTCGGCTTCGGCTTCGGCTTCGGCTTCGGCTTCGGCTTCGGCTTCGGNCGGCTTCGGCTTCGGAAGGATCCGCGTCGCTCTCGGAGGTTTCGTCAAGGGTCACATCTGCATCGCCTGCACCGTCGTCAGGGCGCGGGGCGGTAAGATCGTCTGCCTGATCCTCTGCTCTGCGGCCGGAGTCTTCGGCCTGCGGTGCAGTGTCGGCGTCCATCTCGGGTTTCGGATCGGTCTTGTCGGTCACCCTGAAATCCCCTCCGATTCTCAAATGATTAAACCAATGCGCTGGCGCTACACTACTGCGCCGTGCGGGGGCCCTCAACCCGGCTCGCTTGATCACTTAGGCGTTCCACGGCGGCGGCCATCGCCGCCCCATCGGGCCGATCCGCAACGATCAAAGCGCTATGGGTCATATTTACAAGGGGTTCTGCCGCCGCCTCGCTGATCGCGGCAAGATAGAGCGGCGCAGGCCCCCTCGCGGCATCGGCGAATTGTCGCGCCGTACGTGGCGAAAACAACGGCACAATCACCGGATCATCGCCCCGCAGCGCCCTGTGGGCCGCATCGCTCAGCGCCACAAGCCGCTGATCATACAGCGCTTGGGCGCGCGTCTTGATGCCCGCCGCCGTCAGTCGTTCGGCAATATCGCCCCGCGCATGGACCCCGCGCAGATGCAACAGCGGGCCTTGCGGGCAACGATCGCCCAAGGCGGCGACCAGCGCATCGGCGGTTTCAAAGCAGTCGTTTACCGTCCAGCCAGCCCGGCGCGCCGCCTCGGCGGTGGCGTCCCCGACACAATAGGCGGGCAGGGTGCGGGCGGGCAGGGCAGGGTGCACCCCCGCAACAACACCAGCAGCAACACCATTGGCCGAGGTAAAGATCACCCCGCGCACCCCGTCCAGTGACACCGGGTCGGGCAGAACCACGATGTCCAGCAGCGGCGCATAGATCACCCGCAGCCTGTCCCGCAGATCCGGGGCAAGTCGGGCCACGAACCGTTCAGCCGCGGCGCGCGGGCGTGTCATCAACAGCGTCAGCATCCAGCCCCCGGGATTGTTTGCCAAGGGTCAGAGTGTTACCTGCCAAGACAATGGGACGCAACGGCCGGGCAAAATGGCACAGACGATAACGATACTCGGGCTGGAAAGCAGCTGTGACGATACCGCGGCAGCGGTGGTGCGACAGGGTGAAGGCGCGGCACAGATCCTGTCCTCGATCATTTATGGCCAGACCGAGCTGCACAGCGCCTTTGGCGGCGTGGTGCCGGAACTGGCCGCGCGCGCCCATGCCGAAAAGATCGACCTTTGCGCCGCCGAGGCGATGCAACGCGCCGGGGTGAGCTTTGAGGATCTTGATGCGGTGGCGGTGACCGCCGGTCCGGGGCTGATCGGCGGCGTCTTGTCCGGTGTCATGTGCGCCAAGGGGATTGCGGCGGCGACCGGCCTGCCGCTGATCGGGGTCAACCATCTGGCGGGCCATGCGCTGACGCCGCGGCTGACCGACGCGGTGGCGTTTCCCTATCTGATGCTGCTCGTCTCTGGCGGGCATTGCCAATACCTAATCGTGCGAGGGGCTGAGGATTTCAAACGTCTTGGCGGCACCATCGACGATGCGCCGGGCGAAGCCTTTGACAAGACCGCGCGGCTTTTGGGCCTGCCGCAACCGGGCGGCCCCTCGGTCGAGGCAGAGGCCAAGGCGGGCGATCCCGCCCACATCCGCTTTCCACGTCCGCTGCTGGACCGGGACGATTGCAACCTGTCCTTTTCCGGGCTCAAGACCGCCTTGATGCGGGCGCGCGATCAGATCGTCGCGCAAAAAGGCGGGCTGACCCACGCTGACCGCGCCAATCTTTGTACCGGGTTCCAACAGGCAATTGTCGATGTACTGGCTGAAAAGACCCGACGCGCCCTGCGGATTTATCTGCAGGAGACCCCCGCCGTACCGCTGCTTGCCGTGGCGGGCGGGGTGGCGGCAAACACCGCCATTCGCGCCGGGTTAGAGACTGTTTGCACCGAGATGGGCGTGACCTTTACCGCACCGCCATTGCGGCTTTGCACCGATAACGCGGCGATGATTGCCTATGCCGGGATCGAACGGTTTCGGTTGGGCGCGCGCGACGATCTCAGCCTTGCCGCGCGACCGCGCTGGCCGCTGGATCGCACCAGCCCGTCCCTGATCGGCGGCGGCAAGAAAGGGGCCAAGGCATGACCCTGTCGGTGATCGGCGCGGGGGCCTTTGGCACGGCGCTGGCAATCTCGCTTGCCGGGCGCGGGCCGGTCTGTCTTTGGGCGCGCTCGGTCGAGCAGGCAGCCGCGATGAACGCCAGCCGCGAAAACGCCGCCCGGCTGCCCGGCCACACCCTGCCACCATCGCTGACGGTGACATCGGAAATCACGGTTGCTGCGCAAAATCAGACCCTATTACTGGCCGTTCCGATGCAAAAGCTGCGGGATCTTCTGCTCGACCATGGTGAGATGCTGCGCGGAAAAACCCTTGTCGCCTGCTGCAAAGGCATTGAATTGAGCACCGGGTTGGGGCCAATCGCCGTGATCGCCGATTGCCTGCCCGAGGCGCGCTCCGCACTGCTGACCGGACCAAGCTTTGCCCATGACATCGCCGCCGGGCTACCCACCGCGCTGACGCTGGCCTGCGCCGATGCGGATCTGGGGAAAGCCCTGCAACAGGCTCTGAATACGGGCAATCTGCGCCTGTACCGCAGCACCGATACCATCGGCGCGGAACAGGGCGGCGCGCTGAAAAACGTGATCGCCATCGCCTGCGGTGCGGTGATCGGGGCGGGCTTGGGCGAAAGCGCGCGCGCGGCGCTGATGACGCGAGGCTATGCCGAGATGCAACGCATGGCGCTGGCGCTGGGGGCGCAGCCAGAGACGCTCGCCGGGCTTTCGGGCTTTGGCGATATGGCGCTGACCTGCACCTCGGAAGGGTCACGCAACTATCGGCTGGGCCTGTCACTGGGTCGGGGCGTAGCGTTTGATCCATCGGTCACGGTCGAGGGCGCCGCCACCGCCCATGCCGTCGCCGCCAAGGCCCGCGACATGAATCTGGATCTGCCGATCACCGCCTGTGTGGTCGGTTTGCTGGACGGAAGACTTACCCTGAACGCGGCGATGACCGCGCTGTTGACCAGACCCCTGAAGGAGGAATGACATGCTGATTGCCCTGATCGCCCGCGACAAACCCGGTGCGCTGCCCATCCGCAAGGAGAATCGCACCGAGCATCTGGCCTATATCGAGAAAACCGGCGTCGTCTTTCAGGCCGGTCCGCTGATTGAGGGCGGCGAGATGGCCGGATCTCTGGTGATCCTTGATGTGGCGGACAAATCCGCCGCCGAAGACTGGGCCGCCAATGATCCCTATGCCAAGGCCGGTCTGTTCGACAAGGTCGAGCTGATCGAATGGAAAAAGGTCGTCGGCTGATGGCCTTTTGGCTGTTCAAATCCGAACCTTCGACCTGGGGCTGGGACGACCAGATGGCCAAGGGCGACGCGGGCGAGGAATGGGACGGCGTGCGCAACTATCAGGCGCGCAATTTCATGCGGGTGATGAAGATCGGCGACAAGGGCTTTTTCTATCACTCGCAAAAGGAAAAGGCGATCGTCGGGCTGGTCGAGATCTGCGCCGAGGCACATCCCGACAGCAGTACCGACGATCCCCGCTGGGACTGTGTGGACATCAAGGCGCTGCGCCCGGTCAAAACGCCCGTGACGCTGGATCAGATCAAGGCCAACCCAAGGTTGCAGAACATGGTTCTGGTGCAAAATTCGCGCCTGTCGGTGCAGCCGGTGACGGACGAAGAATGGCGCATCGTCTGTGATCTGGCCGGGGTTTCGCCCGACTGACAAGGGGCCAACGAAAAACGCCGCGCTGGTGTCCCAGCGCGGCGCATAACTTTCTATCCTCGACCGAACCGGTCGATCAGTACCGGTAATGGTCCGGCTTGAACGGGCCTTGCTGCGGCACGCCGATATACTCGGCCTGTTCCACGCTCAGCTCGGTCAGTTTCACGCCGATCTTGGCCAGATGCAGGCGGGCAACCTTTTCATCCAGATGCTTGGGCAGGATATAGACCTCGTTCTTGTACTGATCGCCATGGGTGAACAGCTCGATCTGGGCCAGAACCTGGTTGGTAAAGCTTGCCGACATCACGAACGAGGGGTGCCCGGTGGCATTGCCGAGGTTCAGCAAACGCCCTTCGGACAACAGGATGATGCGGGCGCCCGAGGGCATCTCGATCATGTCCACCTGGTCCTTGATGTTGGTCCATTTGTGGTTCTTCAGCCCGGCGACCTGAATTTCGTTGTCGAAATGGCCGATGTTGCCGACGATGGCCATGTCCTTCATCGCGCGCATATGCTCGATGCGGATCACGTCCTTGTTGCCGGTGGTGGTAATGAAGATGTCAGAGGAGTCGATCACATCCTCCAGCAACACCACCTCATAGCCGTCCATCGCCGCCTGCAGCGCGCAGATCGGATCGGCTTCGGTCACTTTCACACGGGCGCCCGCACCGCTCAGCGAGGCGGCGCAACCTTTGCCCACATCGCCATAGCCGCAGACGGTGGCGACCTTGCCGGCCATCATGGTGTCGGTGGCGCGACGGATACCGTCGACCAGCGATTCCTTACAGCCATATTTGTTGTCGAATTTCGACTTGGTGACGCTATCGTTCACGTTGATGGCGGGGAAGGGCAGGTGGCCTTTTTCCATCATCTTGTACAGGCGATGCACGCCGGTGGTGGTCTCTTCCGACACGCCCTGGATCAGGTGACGCTGCTTGACGAACCAGCCCGGGCTTTGCGCCATCCGCTTCTTGATCTGCGCGAACAGCGCGACCTCTTCGTCGCTGGTCGGGGTCTCGATCAGGTCGGTTTCGCCCTCTTCAACGCGGGCCCCCATCAGGATGTAAAGCGTGGCGTCGCCGCCATCGTCCAAGATCATGTTGGCGGCGCCTTCCTCGAATTGGAAGATGCGGTCGGCATAGTCCCAGTATTCTTCAAGGGTTTCGCCCTTGATGGCAAACACCGGAATGCCGCTGGCGGCGATTGCTGCGGCGGCGTGATCCTGCGTCGAGAAAATGTTGCAGGACGCCCAACGCACCTGCGCGCCCAGCGCGATCAGGGTTTCGATCAGAACGGCAGTCTGGATCGTCATGTGCAAAGAGCCCGCGATCAGCGCGCCTTTCAGCGGCTGCGCCTCGCCGTATTCTTCGCGCAGGGCCATCAGGCCCGGCATTTCGGTTTCGGCGATGTTCAGCTCTTTGCGGCCAAAATCGGCGAGCGCAATGTCCTTGACGATGTAATCTGTTGCCATGTCTTCAAATTCCCTGAATGTGGTACTTGCAGCGCAAATAGCATTCACACCCCACAGGAACAATACCTGTGGCAGCTTTGCGCCGGCGGTGGTCAAACCGCCGTTGCGCCGCGCCGCCCAAACAGTCAAAACGCGCGACAACGACTCCCAATCCGACGGTGACATGAATGAAACAGCCCCGCGCCTGGCAACGTATGCTTTCCGGCCGCCGGCTTGATCTGCTGGACCCGACGCCGGTGGATATCGAGATCGAGGATATCGCCCACGGGCTTGCCTTTGTCGCGCGCTGGAACGGGCAGACGCGGGGCGACTATGCCTATTCGGTGGCCGAACATTCGCTTCTGGTCGAAACGCTGTTTTCCCGCATCGCCCCCGCCGCGCCGGTCAAATGGCGGCTGGCCGCGCTGCTGCACGATGCGCCGGAATACGTGATCGGGGACATGATTTCGCCGGTCAAGGCGGCGGTTGGGCCCGGCTATGGAGAGCTGGATACCCGGTTGGTGGCGGCGATCCATATCCGCTTTGGCCTGCCCGCAACGCTCCCGGTCAAGGTCAAGCAACAGATCAAGAAGGCCGATCGCATCAGCGCCTGGATGGAGGCGACGCAAATCGCCGGATTTTCCGACAGCGAGGCCAACAAGTTCTTTGGCAGGCCCGATCTGGCGCTGACCGAGGGGCTTGATATCCGCCTGCGCCCGCCGAAAGAGGTGCGCGCGGCCTATACCGCGCGGCACGAAACCTTGCTGAACGCGATGGGCTAGCCTGTCGTGGTCTCATCGCCCGCTGCCGCACGAGCGGCCCGACGATCCCGGCGCAGCGTACGCACGCGTTGTTTCTTGTAAAACGGCGACTCGACAAAAGCGTCGTTTCCGCCCAGCCCCTTTTCGGTCAGGATTGTCTGGCGCTCGTCCTCGCTCAGAACCGGCCAGTCCAGCCCCTTGCGCACGAAGCCCGCATCGCCCAGCGCCCGGCCCAGAACCGCGTGGTTAAGCTCGCCAAAGGACAGCCGGTTGGATTTCTTCTGCTTGGCCTTGACCCATTCGGTGCGCAACGCCTGTATGACCACCGGGGTGGAGCCGCAAAACTGTGCCACGTTCTGGGCCAGCAGGTTGTTGGCCCCCAACCGGCGGCGCAGGATCATCGCAACCGGCTGATCGGCGCGCCCGACCATCGCGAACAGATGCAACGCCGATCCATCCGCCGCGATCACCTGTTTCGCCGCCTTGTAGCGGGCAAGCTGGGTCGCGATGTCGTGGCTTTGGGGATGAAAGATCTCGTAGCCTTCGGCCTCCAGCAGCTCTTCCAGCCGCTCTTCGCCCAGCAGCCCGCCCTTGCCAAGCCCGAGTTTCGAGCGCGAGATATAGATCTTGTCCGGGCCTTCCGGTTTCACGTCTCGGGCAAAGCCGCGGTGGATCGCGTCGCGGAATTTCTGCGTCCCGGTGGTGATCTTGCCCAGACCAAAGCCCTGACCGGGCACCACCAGTTCTTCGACCTGCATCGGGTCGGTGGCAACGCGGATGGGCAGGCCGGGCGCGAACATGTCGATGAAATCGCGCTGAAATCCGCGCACCGTCTCGCCGACGCTGGGGCGTTTGGGAATGAACAGAATGCCATCAACCGGCTTGTCCAGCGCATCCAGCGCCCAAAGCCGGGACGAGCTTTCCACCAGAAAATGCCCGAAATGGGCCCAAAGCACTCCGCCCCAAAGCCAGCGACCGCTCAAGCGGGGCCCAACCTGTTTCGGGGCCGGGGGTTCGGTGGTCAGTGGTCGGTATTTGCGCCACAGCGCCCCCTGCGGACAATAGCGCCCGTCGCTGTCCAACACGCCGGCGGGCTGAAAGAAGCTGCTTTCAGCCGGGGGCACGACAGTGGCGCCCTGCAAGGTGATGATCTGTTCTGACCAGCCGCCTTCGGGCAGTGGCTGGCTGTCAGGCCCAAGCAGGTCCGCCTGTGTCATGACCGCCCCCTCAGCGCGGGCTGCGTTTGGCAAGAATACGTTGCAACGTGCGCCGGTGCATATTCAACCGCCGCGCCGTCTCGCTGACGTTGCGGTCGCACAGCTCATAAACCCGCTGGATATGTTCCCAGCGCACGCGGTCCGCGCTCATCGGGTTTTCCGGCGGCGGCGGCAGCTCGTCCGGCTTGGCCAGCAGCGCATTGGTGATGTCGGTGGCATCGGCGGGCTTGGACAAGTAATCTGTCGCCCCGATCTTGACCGCCGCGACGGCGGTGGCAATGGCGCCATACCCGGTCAACACCACGACCCGGCAATCGGGGCGCTTTTCGCGCAGCACCTCGACCACGTCGAGCCCGTTGCCGTCCTCCAGCCGCAGATCGACCACCGCATAGGCGGGGGGCCGTGCGGTGGCGATGGCGCGGCCACCGGCAACGGACGAGGCCATCTCGATCTCGAACCCGCGCTTCTCCATCGCCTTGGCCAACCGCCGCAGAAACGGCTCATCGTCATCTACAAGAAGAAGCGATCTGTCTTCCCCGATCTCGCTCAAAGCTGGCCCGGCCATGCGCACTCCCTTGCAGGTTCGACATTATCTTGTTGTCAATGACTAATAGCAGCGCAGAAACAAAGGTCAAACGCCCAAAATACTGCCCGCCGGTTCGATTACATCTTGTCGAGGAAACATCCGATCTGATCCGCCATCTGTTCCGGGCTCAGGTCGCGGCGGAAAAACTCCACGAACCCGTCCTCGGGCAGCACCAGATAAGAAAAGGTGGAATGGTCGATCAGATAGTAATCCTCATCGCCTTCCTGCTTCTTGAAATAGGTTTTATAGGCCTGGCTGGCGGCCTTGACCTGTTCCGGCGACCCGGTCAACCCGATCATGCGCTCATGCAGGTTGGCGGCGAAATCGCCCACAACCTCGGGCGTGTCGCGCGCCGGGTCGATCGAGATGAAGACCGGCGTCACGCTCATGCCACGGCTGTCCAACACGTCGATCGCCTCGACATTGCGCGAATTGTCCAGCGGGCAGACATCCGGGCAATAGGTATAGCCGAAATACAGCAGCGACGGTCCGGTGATCACGTCCTTGTCAGTCACCGTCTCGCCCTTGGCATTGACCAGTTCGAACGGGCCGCCGATCTGGCTGGTGCCGCCGGCAATCTTGCTGGTGCGGCACTGGGCAAAGCGATCGTCCCCCGCTCCGGGTTGAGAGACAAACCAGATGACGCCCAGCGCGGCGGCAACAAGAACGGCGGCAAGAATGGCATAAATGCGGGTCATGGGCGGGCCTTCGACATAAGATGTGTTGTACCTTGCGACCGAGAGACCTATCACCATCCCCAGCCGATGCAACTGACTTAGGGATTTCATGCCGGAATCCAATGTGGGCATTTGGCGCGGCCAGGAGCGTAGCAGCTGGATCCGGCTGCGCACCCTGATATTGCTGCGCTGGGTCGCCATCGCGGGCCAGATCAGTGCGATCACGGCTGCCCAACGCATGTATCACCTGCAGCTAGAGCTGGTGCTGTGTTATCTCGCCATCGGCATTTCGATCATCGTCAACATCAGCGCCATGTTCCTGTTTCCCGAGAACAAGCGGCTTTCGGAATTCGAAAACTTCCTGATGGTGCTCTATGATCTGCTGCAATTGGCCTTTCTGCTGTATCTCACCGGCGGGCTGGACAACCCGTTTGCGCTGCTGTTGCTGGCGCCGGTCACCATCTCGGCCAATGTTCTGGGGTTACGCGCCACGCTGATCATCGGCGGTACCGCGATCTTGCTGGTCACGCTGCTGGCACAGTACCACCTGCCGCTGCACACGGACGCGGGGGTCGTCCTGCGGGTTCCCGACATGTTCGTCTTTGGCAACTGGGCGGCGATCATCATCGCGGCGGTGTTCATGGGGGCCTATTCCTATCGCATCAACTCGGAAATGCAGTCGATGTCCGATGCGCTCTCGGCGACGCATCTGGCGCTGTCGCGAGAACAGAAGCTGACCGATCTGGGCGGGGTCGTCGCCGCCGCCGCGCATGAGCTGGGCACACCGCTGGCCACCATCAAGCTGGCCAGCTCCGAGCTGATCGAAGAGCTCGACGATCAACCCGAATTGCGCGAGGACGCCGTTTTGATCCGGCAACAGGCCGACCGCTGCCGCGACATCCTGCGCAGCATGGGGCGCGCCGGAAAAGATGATCTGCACCTGCGTCAGGCCCCGCTCAGCGCCTTGGTGCACGAAGCTGCCGAACCGCATATGCAACGCGGCAAGACCCTGCATTTCTCGGAAGAGCCCGGTGCGGGCGCCGCGCCACAGCAACCCGCGGTCCTGCGCCTGCCCGAAGTGATCCACGGGCTGCGCAACCTGATCCAGAACGCGGTCGATTTCGCCGACGCCAATGTCTGGGTCGAGATGACATGGACCGAGGATCAGATCCGGGTGCGCATCGTCGATGACGGCCACGGATTTCCGCCGCAGGTCATGGGCCGCATCGGCGATCCTTTCATGCGCCGCCGTCGCGGTGGCGAGCCGGAAAGCTCTGACCGCCCGGAATACGAGGGGATGGGGCTGGGCCTGTTCATCGCCAAGACGCTGCTGGAACGCTCGGGCGCGACGCTCAGCTTTTCCAACGGGCTTGACCCCTACAAGACGGTGCCGATCCGCCCCGATCAAAGCGGCGCCATCGTCGAGGTGGTCTGGCCCCGCAGCAAACTTGACGCCCAGACCGGCGAATTTGCCCTGCCGCTGGGGGCCAATCAACCGATCGAAATATAAGGTTGGGCGCGACGCTGCTGCGCGATAGTCTGAAGGTAAACCTCCGTTAACCTTTTGATCCCCATTCTGGGGATCATCGTGACTGACTTGGGACGGCCACCATGTTTGACATCACCCTCGGCGAATGGGCCGCGCTTGCCGCGATCTGCCTGAGCACCGCGATGCTGGCGGTTCTGTGGCTTTCGCCGCCGACGCGGGCGCCCCTGTCCACACGCAAGACCCCGCCCGGCGCCAGCCTGAACCAGGATCCGGTCTTTCTGTTCGAGGGGCGCGAACTGATCGATGCCTCGGCTGCGGCCCGCGCGATTGCCGGCGATTCCAGTGACGACGTAACCTGGAACACGCTGCGCGAAGCGCTGTTGCCCAATTTCCCCAGCTTTCCGCCAGACCCCGATCAGGTCCGCGACTCGGGCCGCCTCTCGGTGCCGTCGCTCGACCGGGAACCACCGGGCGAGGCGATGTGCGAATGGATCGACGGCATCACGCGGGTGCATCTGCGCTCGGGCACGCCGCTGTCAACGGTGGACCTGCCGCCCTTGGCAAAGGAACTTGATATCCTGCGCACCGCCACCAATGCCGCGCCCTATCCAGCCTGGCGGGTCGACGATCAGGGTCAGGTCACCTGGTGCAACAGCGCCTATGCCACACTGGTCCGCAAGGTGCGCGGGCGTGATGCCGACACCGCCGAAACCCTGTTCCCCGAGGTGGGGCCCGATACACCAGCGCGGCGCAAACAGCGACAAGCCGTCCTCCTTGGCCCGGGCAAGCAAAGGCTTTGGTACGACGTCTGGACGATCCCGCAGAAGGGCGGGCATCTGTGTTATGCCATGGACATGAACGCGGTGGTCGATGCCGAGGCCGCGCAGCGCAATTTCGTCCAGACCCTGACCAAGACCTTTGCCCAACTCTCGATCGGGCTGGCGATCTTTGACCGCAACCGGCAACTGGCGCTGTTCAACCCGGCCCTGATCGACCTGACTTCGCTGCCCGCCGATTTCCTCAGTGCCCGGCCCAGCCTTCTCAGCTTTTTCGACCGGCTGCGCGACAGCGCGATGATGCCCGAACCCGACGATTACAACAGCTGGCGCCAAGAGCTTGCCGACCTGGTCGAGGCCGCCGCCAGTGGCCAGTATCAGGAAACCTGGTCGCTCGCCTCTGGTTCGGTCTATTCGGTCAGCGGCCGGCCCCACCCCGATGGGGCCGTAGCCTTTCTGTTCGAGGATATCACCGCCGAGATCACCCTGACCCGCCGCTTCCGGGCCGATCTGGAACAAAGTCAGGCAGTGCTCGACGCGCTGGGGGGCGCGATTGCGGTCTTTGCCCCCGATGGCGCGCTGACCTTCTGCAACGCCGCCCACCGCTCCCTTTGGGGGATCGACCCGGACAGCAGCTTTGCCCAGTACACCGTGGTCGACGCAACGCGGAACTGGCAGGATCAGTGCCTAGCCACCCCGCTCTGGGGCGAGCTGCGCGATTTCGTCTCCTCGCGCGAGAACCGCACGGAATGGCAGGCCGAGGTGCGGTTGCGCAGCGGGGCGCGGCTGGATTGCACGGTGCGGCCGATCCAGAAGGGAGCGACCATGGTGGAATTCACTCCCGCCTTGGTGCCGCCCGCCGCCGTCGACACCGAAACCGGGTCCGAAACAGCCGCACCCGCTCCCACCCAACCGCTCTGATCCGGCTTGCAGCGGCGCGGCGGCGCGGCCATTGTGGCGCCATGATCCGATCCCCCCTGTCCCTGACCCTAGCGACCCCCGATGCCACCGCCCGGCTGGCGCAACATCTTGGTGCGCTGCTGCGCCCGGGTGATTGCCTGCTACTTGACGGGCCGATCGGGGCGGGCAAGACCCATTTCTCCCGCCACATGGTTCAATCGCTGATGGATCTGCCCGAGGACGTGCCCTCGCCGACTTTCACGCTGGTCCAGACCTATGACACCCGGGCAGGAGAGCTTTGGCATGCCGATCTTTACCGCCTGTCCTCTCCCGAAGAGATCGAAGAGCTGGGCCTGGGCGAGGCGATGGAAACCGCGATCTGCCTGATCGAATGGCCCGACCGGCTGGGCCCGCTGACCCCGCCGGATGCCCTAAGGCTGCGCTTTGCCCCGATTGACGCGGACGAAGACAGCCGTCACCTGACGCTTAGCTGGAGCGCGCCGCGCTGGACGGTGCTTCTGGCGCAACTGGACGAGCTTGCCCATGCCTGACCGCGCAACATTGATCGACAGCTTTCTGGCCACCACCGACTGGGCCGGCGTCCCCCGCGCCCCACTGGCCGGGGATGCCTCCAACCGCCGGTACGAGCGGCTGACCGACCCCGTCACCGGGCGCAGCGCCGTGTTGATGGACGCCCCCCCCGACAAGGGCGAAGATGTCCGCCCCTTCGTCACCATCGCCCGCTTTCTGCGCGACAAGGGGCTGAGCGCCCCCGAAATCTATGCAGAGGATGCCGAAACCGGTTTCCTTCTGCTGGAGGATCTGGGCGATGCGCTGTTCGCCCGCGTGCTCGCCGCCGACCCGACGCCCGAACGCCAGCTTTATGAGGCCGCAACCCATGTACTGGTCGCGCTGCATGAACTCCCCCCGCCAGAGTTGTCGCCCTATTCCCCGCCTCTGATGGCGCAGCTGTCCGGCCTTGCCTTCAGCAAATATCGCCTTGGCATCACCGGCGATGACGGCGGCGAAGCCTATGCCCGGTTCCTGACCCGGTTCGAGGATATCCTGCGCGCCACCGCCGGCGGCAAACAGGTGGTGATCCTGCGCGACTACCACGCCGAAAACCTGATCTGGCTGCCAGAGCGGAGCGGGCCGGCGCGCGTCGGTCTGCTGGATTTTCAGGACGCGATGCTGGGGCACCCGGCCTATGATCTGGTCTCGCTGTTGCAAGACATCCGCCGCGACGTGCCGGCGGGAATCGAGATCGCGATGACCGATCTGTACATTTCGGCCACCGGAGTGGACGATCACGCCTTTCGCACCGCCTATGCCGTGCTCGGCGTCCAGCGCAATTTGCGCATCCTCGGGGTCTTTGCCCGGCTCGCCACCGATTATGGCAAACCGCACTATCTTGATCTGATCCCGGCGGTCTGGGCGCATCTGAAACGCGGCCTTGATCACCCGGCGCTCGCCCCCGTCGCCGATCTGCTGCTGGAAGCGCTGCCCGCCCCCACGCCCGAGGCGCTCACCGCGCTGCGACCGGCATGAACTGCCGCCCACAGGCCGCCATGCTGTTCGCCGCCGGCTTTGGCACAAGGATGGGGGCGTTGACCCGGGACCGGCCCAAACCACTGGTCGAGGTGGCGGGGCGACCGCTGATTGATCATGCGCTGGATCTGCTGCGCCCGCTGTCCCTGCCACGGGTGGTGGCGAACCTGCATTACAAACCCGATATGCTGCGCGCCCATCTGGAACCGCTCGGCGTTGCACTGTCGCTGGAGCAGCCCGAGATCCTCGACACCGGCGGCGGGCTGCGCGCCGCCTTGCCGCTGCTCGGGCCGGGGCCGGTCTTTACGCTGAACACCGATGCCATCTGGTCCGGGCCGAACCCGCTGGAGCTGCTGAGCGCGGCGTGGGACGAGGGGGCAATGGATGCGCTGCTGATCTGCATCCGCCCCGACCGGGCACTTGGCCACACAGGGGCGGGCGATTTCGCGCTGGGCGACACCGGTCACATCACGCGCGGGCCCGGCGTGATCTATGGCGGCGCGCAGATCCTGCGCACCGAGTTGCTGGACGAGATCGACGAAGACGTGTTTTCGCTGAACCGCGTATGGGACAAGATGCTGGCGCGTAACCGCCTGTTCGCACTGGAATATCCCGGGCGCTGGTGCGACGTTGGCCATCCGGACGGCATCGCGCTGGCCGAAACCCTGCTGGCAGAGGCCCCTGATGTTTGATCCTGACACGACCGCCCGCGTCTTTGCCCTGCCTCCGGGCGTGGATTTTCCCGACGCGCTGATCGCCGGGCTGAGAACCCGCATGGCGGGCCAGCCGCCCGAGGCGCTGGCGCGGGTGCAACTGGTGGTCAACACCCGCCGCATGGCCCGGCGCATCCGCGACATCTTTGATGGCGGCCCGCCCTGCCTTTTGCCGCAGCTTTCGCTGGTCACCGATCTGGGCGAAAGCGGCGCGATGGACCACCTACCACCCGCGATCCCGCCCCTGCGCCGACGGCTGGAACTGACGCAGCTGATCGCCAAGCTGCTAGACCAACAGCCGGATCTGGCCGCGCGCGCCTCGCTTTATGATCTGGCCGACAGCCTTGCCGGGTTGATCGACGAAATGCAGGGCGAGGGCGTCTCGCCCGCCGATATCCGCAATCTGGATGTCAGCGACCTGTCTGGCCACTGGGCGCGCGCGCAGACCTTTATCGGGATCGCCGACGATCTGCTCGCCAGCGACGAAGACGAACTGGACATGCAGGCGCGTCAGCGCCGCGTGGTCGAAGGGCTGATCGCGCGCTGGCAGGATGTGCCGCCACAGCACCCGGTGATCCTTGCCGGGTCTACCGGATCGCGCGGCACCACGCTGATGCTGATGCAGGCGATCGCGCGGCTGCCGCAAGGCGCGGTGGTGCTGCCCGGCTATGACTTCGACCAACCGGACGCGGTCTGGGGTGGGCTCGACCGGGCGCTAACCTCGGAAGATCACCCGCAATACCGGTTTCGCAAACTGATGGATCGGTTGGAGGTTGCGCCGGGCGAGATCCGCCGTTGGGCCGACACCGCGCCGCCCGCACCCACCCGCAACCGGCTGGTCTCGCTGGCGCTGCGCCCGGCGCCGGTGACCGATGCCTGGATGGCCGAAGGGCCAAGTCTTACCGGGCTGGACGCCGCCACCGCCGATCTGACCTTGATCGAGGCCGCCTCACCCCGCGACGAGGCGCTGGCGATCGCGCTGCGGCTGCGCGAGGCGGCACAAACCGGGCAATCGGCGGCGCTGATCACCCCCGACCGGATGCTGACGCGACAGGTCACCGCCGCGCTGGAACGCTGGAACATCATCCCCGACGACAGCGCCGGGCAACCGCTGCACCTATCCCCGCCGGGCCGGTTTCTGCGCCATGTGGCCGAGCTGTTCAGCGGACGGTTGACCAGCGAAACCCTGCTCACCCTCCTGAAACACCCGCTGTGCCATGACGGCGGTGGGCGCGGCGATCACCTGCGCCATGCCCGCGATCTGGAGCTTGACCTGCGCCGACACGGACCGGCCTTTCCCGATGCGGCGGGGCTTTCCCGTTTTGCCGCCCGCCAAGATGGCAACAGCTTCGGCCCGTGGCTCGACTGGCTTACCGATTGTTTCTGCGACCGGGCACGACCGGGCGAGCGCGCGCTCTGCGATTGGGTTGCCGATCTGCGCGCCTTGGCCGAAAGGATCGCGGCAGGCAGCCAGACAGACACCACCCAGACCGGCGACAGCGGCACGCTCTGGCAAAAGAACGCCGGTCAAAAGGCGCTTGCGGTGATCACCACGCTGGAGCGCGAGGCCGAGCACGGCGGCGCCATGAGCGCGCGCGACTTTGCCGATCTGCTGGGGGCGCTGTTGCAGGGCGAAGAGGTGCGCGACCGCGACGCCGGGTTCCGTGGCATCATGATCTGGGGCACGCTGGAGGCGCGGGTGATGGGCGCCGATCTGCTGATCCTCGGCGGCTTGAACGAGGGCAGCTGGCCGGAACCGGCGCGCCCCGATCCGTGGTTGAACCGACAGATGCGCGATCGTGCGGGGCTGTTGCTGCCGGAACGGCGCATCGGCCTTTCGGCGCATGATTTCCAACAAGCAATCGCCGCGCCCGAGGTCTGGCTGACCCGCGCAAAACGCTCGGACGACGCCGAAACCGTGCCCTCGCGCTGGCTCAACCGGCTGACCAACCTGCTCGCCGGGCTGCCGGGGCAGGGTGGGCCGCAGGCGCTGAGCGACATGCGCGCGCGCGGGCGCACATGGCTGGACTGGGCCGGGGCGCTGGAGGAAACCACGCCGGTGCCCTCGGCGCCGCGCCCCTCGCCGCGCCCGCCGGTGACGGCACGTCCGGACCGGCTTAGCGTGACCGAGATCAAGCGGCTGATCCGCGATCCTTACGCCGTTTATGCCCGACGCGTGCTGCGGTTGCACCCGCTGGACCCGCTGGTGCAGGAGGCCGACTCGCTGCTGCGCGGAACCGTGCTGCATGAGGTGTTCGAGCGCTTCATTCGCGACGATCTGGGCGGCGGCGCACCGATGGATCGCGCCACGCTGCTCGCCCGCGCCAAAGAGGTTCTGGACGAGCATGTGCCCTGGCCCACCGCCCGCGCGCTTTGGCTGGCGCGGCTGGGCCGGATCGCCCCGGCCTTTCTGGAAGGCGAGGCGGCGCGTCAGGACATCGCGCGCCCGCTGGCCTTTGAGGCCTCGGGACAAATGCGGATCGACCCGCCGGGCGTCACGCTGGTGGGCCGCGCCGACCGGATCGACATGGACACGCGCGGCGCGATGTACATCTATGACTACAAGACCGGCGCACCGCCGAGCCGCGACCAGCAGGCCAAGTTCGACAAGCAGCTTTTGATCGAGGCAGCGATGATCGAACAGGTCGGGTTTGGCAAGATCGCCGCCGCGCCGGTGGCCGGGGCCAGCTTTATCGGGATCGGCAGCAGCTACAAGGAAGTGCCGGCGCCGCTAGGGGATGAGCCGCCGGCGCAGGTGCTTGAGGATCTGCGCGAATTGCTCACCGCCTATGCCCGGCCCGATCAGGGCTATACCGCGCGCCGGATGCTGTTCAAGGACAGCGATGTCGGCGATTACGACCACCTCGCACGGTTCGGAGAATGGGACCGCGCGACCGCCCCCACCCCGGAGGATCTGACATGAGCCCACGGGACGACGCCACCGAACGACAGGTGCAAGCGGCACGACCCGATGCCTCGACATGGTTGGCGGCCAACGCCGGCTCGGGCAAGACGCGGGTGCTGACCGACCGGGTGGCGCGGCTGTTGCTGGCGGATGTGGAGCCGCAGCACATCCTGTGCCTCACCTATACCAAGGCGGCGGCAAGCGAGATGCAGAACCGGCTGTTCAAGCGTCTTGGCGAATGGGCAATGCTGGAAGACAAGGCGTTGCGCGGCCAGTTGGAGGGGCTGGGCGCCGAGGGGGCGATCACGCCAGAGCGGCTGGCCCATGCCCGCACCCTGTTCGCCCGCGCCATCGAAACCCCGGGCGGGCTGAAGATCCAGACGATCCACTCGTTCTGCGCCTCGCTGCTGCGCCGCTTCCCGCTGGAGGCGGGGGTGAGCCCGCAGTTTTCCGAGATGGAGGACCGGGCCGCCGCGCTGCTGCGCGAGGAAATCATCGAGGATTTCGCCGACGGGCCGCAGGCCGCCTTGATCGCCACGCTGGCGCAGCACCTGACCGATACGGATTTCAGCGCCTTGACCGCCGCCGTGACCGGCAAGCGCGCGGCCTTTGCGCAACCGCTGGAGATGACCGCGCTGCTGGCGCTGTTCGATCTGCCGCCGGGCTTTGACGAAGACGCGCTGAGCGCCGAGGTGTTTCTGGGCGGCGAGGGCGAGCTGTTGGCGCAGTTGTGCACCGTGCTCGCCAGTGGCAAGAGCACCGATCAAAAGGCGGCGGCAAAGCTTGCCCCGATTTCTGATCCGGGCCTCTCCGATTTGCCCCTGTTGGAGGGGGTCTTTCTCACCGGTGCTGGCGCGAAGGAGCCGTTTTCGGCCAAGTTAGGGTCTTTTCCCACCAAGGATCTGCGCAACGACCACCCCGAACTGATGAACCGGGTGGAACCCTTGATGCTGCGCGTCGAGGCCGCCCGCGCGCGGCGGCTGGGGCTGGCAGCGGCGCGAAAATCGCAGGCGCTTCACGCCTTTGCCGCCGCGTTCCTGCCCGAGTACGAACGCCGCAAACAGCTGCGCGGCTGGCTCGATTTCGACGACCTGATCCTGAAGACCCGGCAGCTTTTGAACGACCCCGGCGTCGCCGCCTGGGTGCTGTACCGGCTGGATGGTGGCATTGATCATATCCTTGTGGACGAGGCGCAGGATACCAGCCCGGAACAATGGGACGTGATCGAGAAACTAGCGCAGGAGTTCACCTCTGGTCAGGGCGCGCGGGCGGATGTCGAGCGCACGATTTTCGTGGTCGGCGACAAGAAACAGTCGATCTATTCGTTCCAAGGCGCCGATCCGGACGCCTTTGACCGGATGCAGGCCGAATTTTCCAAACGTCTTGAGGATACCGGCGCGGGATTGCAGGATCTGACGCTGGAATATTCCTTTCGCTCGGCGCAGGCGATCCTGCAGCTTGTCGATCTGGTGTTCGAGGGCCGGGCCGAGGCCGGGTTTCCCAAGGGTTCGCTGCACCGGGCGTTCAAATCCGATCTGCCCGGGCGCGTCGATCTCTGGCCGGTGGTGGAAAAGGTCGAGGATGACGTCGAAGGCGACTGGACCAACCCGGTGGACCGACCCGGCGCGCGCCATCACACCGTGGTGCTGGCCGAACGCATCGCCGCCGGTATCAAGGCGATGATCGACGGCGGGGAAACCGTGCCGGTGGATGGGGCCGAACCCGGCACATTTCGCCGCCGCCCGGTGCAGGCCGGCGATTTCCTGATCCTTGTGCAACGCCGCTCTGATCTGTTTGCCGAGATCATCCGCGCCTGCAAATCCGCGCGGCTGCCGATCGCGGGGGCCGACCGGCTCAAGGTCGGGGCAGAACTGGCGGTCAAGGATCTGGCGGCGCTGCTGCGCTTTCTCGCCACGCCGGAAGATGACCTGTCGCTGGCGACGGTGTTGAAATCCCCGCTGCTGGGTTGGGGCGAACAAGGGCTGTTCGATCTGGCGCATCGGCGCGAAAAACGCTTTCTCTGGCAGGCGTTGCGCGACCGGGCCTCCGAATTTCCCGAAACGCTGGCGCTGCTGAACGATCTGCGCAACCAGACCGATTTCCTGCGCCCCTATGATCTGATCGAACGCATCCTGACCCGCCACGATGGCCGCCGCCGCCTATTGGCGCGGCTGGGCGCCGAGGCCGAGGACGGGATCAATGCGCTGCTCAGTCAGGCGCTGGCCTATGAACGCAGCGCGATCCCCAGCCTGACCGGGTTTCTGGTGTGGATGGAAACCGACGATCTGGAAATCAAACGCCAGATGGGCAGCGCCGGGAACATGATCCGGGTGATGACGGTGCATGGCGCCAAGGGGCTGGAATCTCCGATTGTCATCCTGCCCGATACCGGCAAGCGACGGCCACCCAACATGGCGCAGGTGATGATGGCCGAGGGCGTGCCGCTGTGGCGCGCAGCAGCGACCGACATGCCACCGGCGCTGACCCGGGCGCGAGATACCGCGCTGGCCAAGCAAATGAACGAAAGGCAGCGGCTTTTGTACGTTGCGCTGACCCGGGCCGAGAAATGGCTGATCGTCGCCGCTGCGGGCGATTTGGATAAGAACGGCGACAGTTGGTACCAGATGGTGGAGGCCGCGATGACCCGCGCCGGGGCGGTGCCGCAGAGGTTCGAGGGCGGCTCCGGTCTGCGCTATGAGGTCGGCGACTGGACCGGGCCGGAACTGATCGCGATCGAGCAGCCGGTGAAACATTGCGTTCCGCTGCCGGGCTTTCTGCTGCAAGACGCCGCGCCGCCCGCGGATATCATGCCGACGCTGGGGCCCTCGGATCTGGGCGGGGCCAAGGCGCTGCCGGGTGAGGCCGGGCAGGACGAAGAGATCGCGAAGGCGCGCGGGACGCGGATTCACCTGTTGCTGGAACATCTGCCGGGAATGCCCGAGGCAGAGTGGGAGGCGGCAGCGCAACATCTGCTGTCCGAGCTGCCCGAGGTAGAGCGCGCCGAGCTGCTGGCCGAGGCGCGCGGCGTGTTGCGCGCGCCGGAGCTGTCCGCCGTCTTTGCACCCGATGCGTTGACCGAGGTGCCGGTAAGCGCGCCGCTGGGTGAGCGGCGGTTGCATGGGGTGATCGACCGGCTGATCATTTCGCCTGAGCGGATTTTGGCGGTGGATTTCAAAACCAACGCCACGGTGCCGATGCGGGCCGAAGACTGCCCCGAAGGGCTGTTGCGGCAAATGGGCGCCTATGCCGCTGCGCTGGCGCAGATCTATCCCGGCATTCCGGTCGAAACCGCGCTGCTTTGGACCCGCTCGGCACAGCTTATGGCACTGCCGCACGATCTTGTGACAGCGGCGCTTGCGCGGGCGGGTCACCTTGACGATACAGGTGGCGCTGCCTAACTTCGCACCAAGCCTTTCGCATCAGGAGAATGACCATGGCCACCGTTGCCGTTACCGATGACACCTTCGACAAGGAAGTCAAACAATCCGCCGTCCCCGTCGTGGTGGATTTCTGGGCCGAATGGTGCGGCCCCTGCAAGCAGATCGGCCCGGCGCTTGAAGAGCTGGCTGCGGAATATGGCGACAAGATCAAGGTGGCCAAGGTGGACGTGGACTCCAACCCCAACACCGCCGCCGCCATGGGCGTGCGTGGCATCCCCGCGCTGTTCATCTTCAAGGACGGTCAGGTGATTTCGAACCGCGCTGGCGCGGCCCCGAAAGCGGCGCTGCAAAGCTGGATCGACGAATCGATCTGATCTGATTTTCGCGTTAAATTTCAAAGGGGTGCCTTCGGGCGCCCCTTTTTCTTTGTGGCTTAAACCGGCCAGCCCGCCCGTTGAAATGCGGCGTGAATTTTCCCTTTCGCCTCGGGCCGTCCGGCATTGATCGCCATCTTCTGCCAGAACCAGTGCAGGTAGCCGGCATAGTCAGGCCGCATGAGGGGCGCGGCGTGCAACGCCTGTTCCGCCCCCAACCGCGCGGCATCTGCGGTGATGTGGTGGAAATCCGCAAGGGCGAAAAGCACGGCGGGTTTACCAAAGAAGAACCCGTTGAACGCGGCGCTGGAATTCTGCGTCGCCACGTAATCACAGCCCCTCAGCCAGCGCTCCATCTCACCCAGCGTGACGGTCAGACGGGGGCTGTCCCGCTCCAATCGCTCCAGCGCGACAAGCTCACCTTCGGAGTAGCTCTCCTTTGGGTGCAAAGCCGCTATGACCGGACGGGGATCATGGGCCAAGACCGCGCGCAGCATGTCGAGCGGCGAACAGCTTTGGAACGAGCGATGTTGCAACAGCCGCCCTTGCAGCGGCACATAGACAAAGCCGTCGCGCGTGGCGGTTTGCGGCGCGTCGGAAAACAGCCGCTGTTGCCAGAAGCGATAAAAGCGATCCGCCTCTTTGCGCGGCACGGCATCGGTGGGAAAGACGGTTTTTGCCACATGCCAGTCCCAGCGTTGGCCGCTGGGTTCGATCGCCCAGAACGGATAGTGATAGACCCGGCGCAGGGTCAGGGCGCGGTCATGGCTCGGCTCGGCCATATGAAACAGGGCGTAACCGGGCCGGGTGGCCGAGGCGGCGCGCTCGGCGTCAGTGTCCGGGCGATAGGCGAGAGCAAAGCCGGCCCCGCGCAATACCTCGCCAACGAGACGCAGAAAATTATGCTGTCCGGCCTGCGCGCTCTGACGCAGACCGTCTTCAAGATAGAATGTGACGCGGGCTGCTTCGCTCATGCCCGCACGCTAGTGGGGGTTGGCAGGCCGGGCAAGCGCAGGCAGCCACCCTTGTGTGCAAGAGACGCCCCGTCCATATAGACAGGCAACGATCAGGAGGCGCAGATGAGCGAAAATTCCTTTCCCGGCTGGCACGGCACCACGATCATCGGCGTCCGCAAGGGCGGACAGGTGGTGATCGCGGGCGACGGTCAGGTATCCTTGGGCAACACGGTGATCAAGGGCACCGCGCGCAAGGTGCGCCGCCTGTCCCCCGGCGGCACCGATGTGGTGGCGGGCTTTGCCGGATCAACGGCCGATGCCTTTACCCTGCTGGAACGGCTGGAAACCAAGCTGGAGGCGACGCCGGGCCAGTTGCAGCGCGCAGCGGTCGAGCTGGCGAAAGACTGGCGCACCGACAAATACCTGCAAAAGCTGGAGGCGATGCTGATCGTCAGTGACGGGCGCGAGATCTATGTGATCACCGGCGCGGGTGATGTGCTGGAGCCGGAACATGACGTCGCCGCAATCGGATCGGGCGGCAACTTTGCGCTCGCCGCCGCGCGGGGGCTGATGGAAACCGATCTGTCGGCCGAGGAAATCGCGCGCAAGGCGATGGCGATTGCCGCCGACATCTGTGTCTTTACCAATGGAAATGTGACGGTGGAGACGATCAAGGGCTAGATCCCCGCGATCTGACCCGCCACTTCCCCCCCCCAAGACTTGTGACGCCGGAAGGACCAACATGACCGACCTGACCCCCCGTGAAATCGTGTCCGAGCTGGACCGCTACATCATCGGCCAGAATGACGCCAAACGGGCTGTGGCCGTGGCGCTGCGCAACCGCTGGCGGCGCAAACAGCTGTCGGATGATCTGAGGGATGAGGTCTATCCCAAGAACATCCTGATGATCGGGCCCACCGGCGTCGGCAAGACCGAAATCAGCCGACGGCTGGCCAAGCTTGCCCGCGCGCCCTTCATCAAGGTCGAGGCGACCAAGTTCACCGAAGTCGGCTATGTCGGGCGCGATGTGGAGCAGATCATCCGTGATCTGGTGGACAGCGCCATCCTGCAGACCCGCGAACGGATGCGCGACGAGGTCAAGGCGCGGGCGCAGCAGGCCGCCGAAAAGCGGGTGATTGATGTCCTCGCAGGCGACGGCGCGCGGGAGGGCACGCGCGATATGTTCCGCGCCAAGCTCAAATCCGGGGAATTGGACAACACCGAGATCGAGTTGGAAGTTGCCGACAACGCCAGTCCGACGCCGATGTTCGACATTCCCGGCCAGCCCGGCGGCCAGATGGGCATGCTGAATCTGGGCGATATGTTCGGCAAGGCGTTCGGCGGACGCACCACGCGCAAGAAGATGACCGTTTCCGACAGCTATGGCGTGTTGATCGGGGAAGAGGCCGACAAGCTGCTGGATGACGAGGCGGTGACGCGCGCCGCGCTGGAAGCGGTGGAGCAGAACGGGATCGTTTTCCTCGACGAGATCGACAAGGTTTGCGCCCGTTCAGATGCGCGCGGCGGCGATGTTTCACGTGAAGGCGTGCAGCGCGATCTATTGCCGCTGATCGAGGGCACCACGGTCAGCACCAAGCACGGGGCGGTCAAGACCGACCATATCCTGTTCATCGCCTCGGGCGCGTTCCATATCGCCAAACCTTCGGATCTGCTGCCCGAATTGCAGGGCCGATTGCCGATCCGGGTGGAGTTGCGGGCGCTGACAGAAGAAGATTTCGTGCGCATCCTGACCGAAACCGACAACGCGCTGACCCGGCAATATACCGCACTGATGGGCACCGAAGAGGTCACCGTGTCCTTTACCGATGACGGCATCGCAGCGCTGGCCAAGATCGCGGCCGAGGTCAACCAGACGATCGAGAACATCGGCGCGCGGCGGCTGTATACGGTGATGGAGCGGGTGTTCGAGGAATTGTCCTTTACCGCCCCGGACCGCAGCGGAGAGGCGATCACTGTGGATGCGGCCTTCGTGGACCTGAACCTGGGCGAATTGGTGAAGTCCACCGATCTCAGTCGCTACGTGCTCTAGACCCGGCGGCACAAGCCGCTATCCTGCGGCAACAACGGTGGGGAGAACCCCCCGGAGGGGGAGGGGCGCAATGCGGCGTAGACAGATGTTGATGCTGATGACGGCAACAGGTGTTTCCGCCTGCGCCGACCGGTTCCATGCGCCGCTAATGCCACAAGCCGCGGATGTGGGGGTTGTGCGGCAGATTTTTGTCGCCACCAACCGCGCCCCCGATCCGGAGGGCTGGTTCACCGCGCAACGATCAGAACAGTTGACCTACATGACTCTGGGGGTGGCGATCCCGCCAAGCCACAAGAAGGGGCGGATTAAAAACGGCTTCGCCCATCCCGACCCGCAGACCGATTTCACCATCGCCACACGCAGGGATCTGGACGGACGGCAGGGGTTTCGCACCGCGCTGGCCCACACGATCCGCAACGCACCGCCCAACCGGCGTGAAATCGCGGTGTATATCCACGGGTATAACAACAGTTTCTTTGACGGCGTGTTCCGCACCACGCAGATCATCCACGATTTCGACGTCCCGGCGACGGCCGTGCATTTCTCATGGCCCAGCGCGACGCACCCGCTCGGCTATACCTATGATCGCGACAGCGTGCTGTTTTCCCGCGATGCGCTGGAACAGCTTCTGAACGATCTGCGCGCCGCGAATCCCAAACGCATCGTTCTGGTGGCGCATTCTCTGGGCACCATGCTGTTGATGGAGACGCTGCGCCAGATCGAGATTGCCGATCCGGGCTGGAGCAAGCGGTCGCTTGGCGGGGTTGTTTTGATCTCGCCCGATCTGGATATCGAAGTGTTCCGGATGCAGGCCAAGCGGTTCCGCAATCTGCCGCAACCGTTTGCGATTTTCGTCTCGAAACGGGACAAGGCGCTGGCGCTGTCAGCACGGATCAACGGCGCCGGTGCCCGGTTGGGCAATCTGAGAGACCCCGAAGCGCTTGGCGATTTCCCGGTCACGATTCTGGATGTCAGCGAATTCAGCAGCAGCAACAGCCATTTCACCCTTGGCACCTCGCCGGTGCTGATTTCATTGTTGGCAAACAGCGCGCCGATGGATGTAGCGTTTCAGTCTGACAGGTCCGGGCGTTCGGGGTTGTTGCCGGGGACGGTGCTGACGGTGCGCAACGCGACGCAATTGATCCTGTCGCCCGATCTGCTGCTTTCCAAGCTGTAGCGCGCTATCGCGTGCGACGCAGATAGACGTAATAGGCGCCCTCGCCGCCGTGGCTGACATGGGCCGCGCTGATTTGCAGCACCGCCTGCGAGAGCGGTGACATCGACAGCCACTGCGGCACCTGATGTTTCAACACCCCTCGTGGCGTGGGGATCGGCCCGTGATCCGCGCTGCGCTTACCCTTGCCGGTGATCACCAGAACCAACCGTCGACCGCCCGCCTGCGACGACAGGATAAACTGCACCAGCGCCGGGTGCGCGCGATCCTGTCGCATCCCGTGCAGATCAAGCCGCGCTTCGGGCTTGAGCTTGCCACGTTTCATCCGGGTGAAGGCCTTGCGATCCATCTGGACCGATGAGGTTCGGAGTTGCTCGGCCATCGAGGGTTTCAGGTTGTGTCGGGCGGGGGCGGGTTTCGCCGCCTGTCCCAGATCGAACTGCTCTATCGTCATCGGCTCGCGCGGGATCACGGCCTTGGTCCGGGGCTTGGGCGCGGGGAGCGGGGGCTGAGGTCGGGTCGGATGCAGGCGTTCGGCCTGATCCGTGACCTTGCGCCACAGATCCAACTCATCCTTTCTGAGTTTTCTGCGCGCCATCACGCGCCGTCCGGCAACAGCGCATAGGCGCGCTGGATCGGCAATAGCACCAGCATCCGGCCGCGATCGCGCAGCTGTCCAGCGGCCTGCCCGGCGACATCCCCGGTGCCAAAAAAGACATCGGCCCGCTGCGCGCCCTTGATCGCCGAGCCAGTATCCTGTGCCACCATCAACCGTCGCATTTTGCCCGCACCATCCTTTTCCAACCAGACCGGCGCGCCCAATGGCACGAAATCGGGATCGACCGCAATGCTGCGCAACGGGGTCAGCGACCGATTCATCGCCCCCAAGGGCCCAAGATGAGTGGCCACATGGCTGACTTCGCGGAAAAAGACGTAGGACGGATTGTGCAGCAACAGCTCGCGTCCGGCGTCGGGATTGCGGCGCACCCAATTCTTGATCACCTGCGCGCTGACCTGATGCGCGCCATAGGTGCCACGCCGGACCAGTTCCACCCCGACCGAGCGATAGCTGTGCCCGTTGGACCCGCCATAGCCAACCCGCAGCGCCCCGCCATCCGGCAAGCGGATGCGGCCAGAGCCTTGAATTTGAAGGAAGAAAAGTTCGACCGGGTCATCGACCCAGGCAATCTCCAGCCCGCGGTTTGCCATCACGTCGCCGGTCAGGATATCGCGCCGGGTGAGCCATTGCGCTTGCTGTTTCGCCTCGGGCGGCATGCGGTAAAGCGGATAGCGATAGCGCGCGGTGGGATAGCGCGAGCCATCCAGTTCGGGTTCATAATAGCCGGTAAAAAGCGGATCGGCCCCGTCGCGGATCAGAACCGGGCGAAAGAACAGCTCGAAAAACGCGCGGGCACTGTCCGGCGGTTGCTGTTGCGCCAGTGCACAAAGGTTGTGCCAGTCGGGATCGCCCATGTCGGGGCAGGTTTGCACGAACACCGCCAACGCCGCAGCGTGGTCATCTTTTGACCAGCCGTCAAGCTGGTCAAAATCAAGAATCTCATGCACCGGCTCCGCCCCGGCCCCGGAGAGGGGGGCCATCAACACGGCCCCCGCCAGAACGGCCGAGCGGAGCGCGCCAATCATCCGTCCGTGGCGACAAGCAGCCAGTTGGGATCGGCGCTGCCCATGACGCGGGCAAAGGTCCAAGTATCCTTTTGCCGTTTGGCCGTTGTCGGGCTTCCCTCGACGATATCGCCACCGCGATCGCGCACGACCGAGGTCAACTCGCCGACGAACCGCAGGGTGATCTCGGCGCGGTTGCTGTCCTTGTCGAACTGCACGTCGGAAATCGCCGTCTCGCGCACGCCAATGAACTCTGCCTCGATCTTGAGGCCCTTGTCTTCGCGCGCAGCGACACCATCGACAAAGCTGTCATAGATATCCTCGGCAAGGAACGACTGAATCTGGTCAAGATTGCCCAGTTCATAGCTCATCAGGATCATCTCGTAAGCGCCACGGGCACCTTGCACGAATTCCGATACGGAAAAGGCGGGTTCGATCCGTTTCATGGAGGCCAGCGCGTCGGCCTGCGGGCTGTCCTCGGGGACATGGTCGGTGATATCACGATCAGGACCGCCCTCGATCACCTCGAAATCTGGGCGGGCCTTTTTTTCGGCGGGGTCTGGTGCGGCCGGCTTTTCGAAACCATCCCGGGTTCCCAGCACATTTTTCAGGCGGAGAATCAGGAAAATTGCGATGCCGGCAAGCACCAGAAGCTGGATCAAAGGTGAATTCATTTGGTCCTCGTGTCAGGCGTTGGACTTTGTAAGGCGAGCCTTTGACCCTTATGTAGGTGAGGGGCAGCGTATAGTCCACTGTTCCGCTTAAGCGAAAGGAGCCGCTGAATGTATCTGTTTCTGGCCTTTCTGGCCGTACCGGTCATAGAAATCGCCCTGTTCATCCAGGTGGGCGGGCTGATCGGGCTATGGCCGACGCTGGCAATCGTGGTGTTGACCGCCATGCTGGGCACTTGGTTGGTGCGCACCCAGGGGCGGGTGGCGATGGGCCAATTGCAGCGCGCCTTTTCTGAATTGGACGACCCGACCGAACCGTTGGCCCATGGCGCAATGATCCTGCTGGCCGGCGCGCTGTTGCTGACGCCAGGGTTTTTTACCGATGCGGTGGGGTTCGCTCTTTTGATGCCGCCGGTTCGATTGGCAGTTTTCCGCTATGTGCGCAGCCGCATTACCGTGGCCCGGTTCGAGATGGGCAGCGGTATGGGCACCGGCCGTCCTCCCCACAGGCCGGGTCGCGATGATGTGATCGACGCTGACTATACCGAGGTCAAGCCAGAGCCGCGCCGCCCCGGACAGCGGCCATCAGGCTGGGTCGAGGGACCGGACCACCATTGAGATGATCCCGGCGAGGTGATATGCAGCGCCAAACGCGATTTTTGGGAGAATTCCATGTCTGAAACGTCCACGAACGAAGGCGCACAAGCGCAGCAAGCCCCGCAGATTCAGATGAAAATTCTGGGTCAGTATGTCCGCGACCTGTCCTTTGAAAACGTGATGGCACAAAAGCGCACATCGGGCGATGTTCAGCCCGACGTCAGCGTTCGGGTCAATCTGGACGCGAAAAAGCGCACCCCGGATGACCAGTACGAGGTGGCGATCAAGCTGAACGTCGAATCCAAGGTCAAAGGCATGGACGACATTCTGTTCCTGATGGAAGTCGAATATGTCGGCATCTTCCAGGTGGCCGGTGTACCGGAAGAGCAGCTGCACCCCTTCCTGCTGATCGAATGCCCGCGGATGTTGTTCCCGTTCCTGCGCCGCATCGTCAGCGACGTGACCCGCGATGGCGGTTTCCCACCGCTGAATCTGGACACGATCGACTTTGTCGCGCTGTACCGCAATGAGCTGGCCCGGCGCCAAGCCGAGCAGGCCGCCCAAGGTGAAGTCAAGGCCGACGCCTGATCTGCGGCCCCTGAGTCAGGGCATCTGATCCAAGACAACAGACCAACAGGGAAAGGCCGCGATCACCGGATCGCGGCCTTTTCCGTTCTGTCATCCAATCCATTGCATGCGGTTGGCCGAGTGCGGTCGCGGCGCGGTTCAGCCCTGCCGCCAAAGGGCGTTCTCGCCCATTTTTTCGACAAAGGCATCATGCGCCGCCTGCTCTTGGGCCGTAATCCGACCAGCCAGGGGGGTGGGACGCGGTTTCGGGCGCCAGTTCAGATCCGCGGCTGACACGCCGCTTTGCCCCTGATCTACCTGCAAGGCAAAATCAGGCTGCCGCCCGCCGATCAGTTCCAGATAGACCTCGGCCAGAATTTCGGAGTCAAGCAGCGCCCCGTGCAAGGTTCGCGCCGTGTTGTCGATGCCGTAACGACGACACAGCGCATCAAGCGAGACCTGCGCGCCGGGAAATTTCTTTCTGGCAATGGCAAGCGTATCGATCGCTTGTTCCCAAGGCAGTTCGGGCAGGTTCATCCAGCGCAGTTCAGCGTTGAGAAATTTCATGTCAAAGCTGGCGTTGTGGATGATCATCTTGGAGTCACCGACGAAATCCAGAAACGCCTGTCCGATCTGTTCAAACACCGGCTTGTCGCTCAGAAATTCCTCGCTCAGCCCGTGCACCTGAAACGCCTCGTGCGGCATATCACGCTTGGGGTTGATGTATTGGTGATAGGTGGTGCCGGTGGCGACGTGGTTGAAAAGCTCGACCGCGCCGATCTCGACAATACGGTCGCCCGTCTTGGGGTCGAGCCCGGTGGTTTCGGTATCGAGTACGATTTCACGCATTTTTCATCCCCGCCCGTATCTTTTCCCGTATCTCTGTCACGATCCGCAGGACCTGCGCGCGCGCATGCTCCAGCGTGTCGGTGACGATCACATAGTCGGCCCGGGCATGTTTGTCTGCGTCTGGCATCTGTTTGTTGCGGATATGGTGAAAATGCGCGGATGTCATGGTGCCGCGTTCCATCACCCGCGATTCCTGGACCTCGGGCGGTGCGGAAACCGTGGCGACGGCGTCAAACTGGGTCTCTCCGCCGCCCTCAAACAGAAGCGGGATGTCAAAGACCAGAATATCAGCCGTGGCCTGTGTGCGGAACTCTGCGCGATCCTCGGCCACGAGGGGATGCACGATCTGTTCGATCCGTCCAAGCGCCAAGGGATCCGCGATGATGATGCGTTTCAGGGCCTCGCGGCTGACCGCGCCGTCGATGATCGCCTCGGGGAAGGCCGCGCGCATCGGCGCGACCGCCGCGCCTCCGGGGGCATACAGGCGATGGACGGCCGCATCCGCATCCCAGACGGCGCAGCCCTGTTCGGCAAACAGCTTTGCCGTGGTGCTTTTGCCCATACCGATAGAGCCGGTGAGACCCAGTGCGAAGCTCATGCCAGCACCGCGGCGCGGGTGGCCTCATCAACATCTGGGCGCACACCGAACCAACGTTCAAACCCCGGAACCGCCTGATAGATCAACATGCCAAGCCCATCGACGGTGGTTGCTCCTGCAGCCTCGGCCGCTTGCAAAAGACGTGTTTTCAAGGGGTTATAAACAAGATCGGTGACCACGCTTTTGCTGGTGATCCCGTCGAGGGGCACCCGCAACTCGGCCTTTCCAAGCATCCCGAGAGAGGTGGTATTCACCACAAGGGCCGCCTCTTCGAGAATATTTCCGGCCTGAACCCAATCGATCACGCGGACACGCTGACCAAAATCCTGCCGCAACTGTTCCGCCCTTACCCGGGTGCGGTTGCTAAGCAGGATCTCTGGCACGCCGGCGTCAAGCAAGGCCGAGACCACCGCCCGCGCTGCACCGCCCGCGCCCAGAACGGCAGCGGGGCCAGAGGCCGGATCCCATGACGGTGCGCCCCGACGCAGGTTCTCCATAAAACCGAACCCATCGGTATTATCGGCATGAATCTTGCCATCCGGGCGAAAAATCAGCGTGTTGGCGGCCCCGATCAACGTGGCGCGGTCGGTGACCTGATCGGCCAGCGTCAGCACCTTTTCCTTGTGCGGAATGGTGACGTTAAGGCCGACAAAGCCCATTTTGGGCAAGGTCCGAAGCACCTGTTCAAGGTCTTCGGCGCGCACCTCCATCGGGATGTAATGGCCGTTGATCCCATAGGTGTTGAGCCAATGCCGGTGCAGGCGCGGTGATTTGGAATGGGCGATCGGTGTGCCGATCACCCCGGCGAGCGGAATTCGCGTGTCTGTCATGAGTCAATCGACCCCCGAACCATCAAGAAATTGAGCAGCTCCAACATTGGCATACCGAGAACCGTAAAGTAATCCCCGTCAACCGCCGCAAACAGGCGCACGCCCTCTTCCTCAAGCTTATAGGCCCCGACAGCGTGACGGATGCTGTCCCAGTTGCGCGCAACATAGCCCTCGAGATAGGCGTCACTCGCCTCGCGCATGGTCAGGCGAACCTGCCCCACGTGACGCCATTCGGGTTTGCCGTCGCGACAGATCACGGCAGCAGACATCAGCTTGTGTCGTTTGCCACGCAAGGCACGCAACTGCTCCAGCGCCTCCTGAGGCGTTTCCGGCTTGGACAGCAGCGTGCCTTGGAAATCCAGAACCTGATCGCAGCCGATGACCAATGCACCGGGCGTCTTTTCGCTCACTTTGCGCGCTTTCATCTCGGCCAGCGTATCGGCAATGTCGCGGGGCGAGGCCGCCTCGGCGATCAGCGCCTGTTTGATTGCCTCTTCATCCACGCGGGGGCGGATGGTTGTGACCTCAACCCCGGCATTGCGCAGCAAGGTCGCGCGAATTTCTGATCCTGAGGCAAGAACGATCGGGACAGCCATGTGGAAAACTCCGGTATGGGACGGCGGATGAAGCTGTACGTTTTCTAGGAACTTTATCCAGATGCGCAAGGTGCCAACAGAAAGGGGTAATCTGGGGCAATCCGTGCCAGAGATCTCCCGCGGGGAAAAGAACAAGTCGCCGACCCGGGACAACCCCGGTTTTACCCAGTTCTCCCCGAGTTATCCCCAGAAGGCTCCGCGAAAGTTCTATGTTACGTCGCTGTAAAATAATGATAATTTCCATTTTTTCCGTCTGAGGACAAAAACGACGAAACTTTGTCCACACAGGGGATAAGCAACGGGACAAGGCAATAATCCACCGATTCAGGGCCCCCCTACTAAATCATCATCCTTTATTCTTTTCTTTCTTATTATTAGGTAACAGGCATCACCGAAGGGACCAGAGATGTCAGACCTGTTGATCACGCTGTACCCTTGGACCAAGGCGATCCACATCATGGCAGTGTTGTCCTGGATGGCAGGGCTGTTCTATCTGCCACGCCTGTTCGTCTATCATTTGGAAAAGGCCGAGGCGGTGCCCGAGGCGCCTGCGATTTTTTTCGTGATGGAAGAAAAGCTGTTTCGCTACATCATGCACCCAGCGATGATCGCAACGTGGATCATGGGGTTGATGCTGGTGGCGACGCCGGGGGTGGTCGATTGGTCATGGATCTGGCCCTGGACCAAGGGGGTGGCCGTGATCGCCATGACCTGGTTCCATTTCTGGCTGGATTGGCGACGCAAAGATTTTCTGGCCGAGCGCATCCACCTAACCGGTCGACATTTTCGCATGATGAACGAGGTTCCCACCATTTTGATGATCGTCATCGTCCTCTCGGTGGTGGTGAAATTCTGATCTGGATTTGACTCAGGCATATGGCTTGACTATGTAAGCGGCTGACGCGCCCGTCCGGGCGATGTACCTTCCAGATTCTTTGCAAAGTGCTCCACGTGTATTTCGGGAGCCAAGGGCCGTACCATCATGACAGTTGAATGCCTCACTCTTTCTGATCTCAAGGCGAAAAGCCCCAAGGATCTGCTCTCGATGGCCGAAGAGCTGGAGATCGAGAACGCCTCGACCATGCGGAAGGGTGAGATCATGTTCCAAGTCCTGCGCGAGCGCGCGGATGAGGGCTGGGAAATCTCCGGTGATGGTGTGCTGGAAGTGCTTCAGGACGGGTTTGGTTTTTTGAGATCGCCAGAGGCGAACTATTTGCCCGGCCCCGATGATATCTATGTCTCGCCCGAGATGCTGCGGCAGTACAGCTTGCGCACTGGTGATACGGTGGATGGACAGATGAAAGCACCGCTTGAGAATGAGCGGTATTTTGCGCTGACCAATGTCACCAAGATCAACTTTGAAGACCCGGAAAAGGCCCGGCACAAGATCGCCTTTGATAACCTGACCCCGCTTTACCCCGATGAACGGCTAAAGATGGAGATCGAGGATCCGACCATCAAAGACCGCTCTGCCCGGGTGATTGATCTGGTTGCGCCGATTGGCAAAGGGCAACGGTCTTTGATCGTGGCGCCGCCGCGGACCGGTAAGACCGTGATCTTGCAGAATATTGCGCACTCAATCGAGCAGAACCACCCGGAATGCTATCTGATCGTGCTGCTGATTGACGAGCGGCCCGAAGAAGTGACCGACATGCAGCGCTCGGTAAAGGGCGAGGTTGTGTCCTCGACCTTTGATGAACCGGCGACGCGGCACGTTGCAGTGTCTGAAATGGTGATCGAAAAGGCCAAGCGTCTTGTCGAACACAAGCGGGATGTTGTTATTCTTCTCGACTCAATCACAAGACTTGGTAGGGCATTCAACACAGTTGTGCCGTCCTCGGGGAAAGTTTTGACCGGTGGTGTGGATGCCAATGCGTTGCAGCGCCCGAAACGCTTTTTTGGTGCGGCGCGGAACATCGAAGAAGGTGGGTCGCTCACCATCATCGCCACTGCGCTGATCGATACGGGCAGCCGGATGGATGAGGTGATTTTTGAAGAGTTCAAAGGGACTGGTAACTCTGAACTCGTTCTGGATCGTAAAATTGCTGACAAACGGGTCTTCCCGGCGATCGACATCCTCAAATCCGGCACCCGGAAAGAAGAGCTGTTGATCGAGAAGGGTGATTTGCACAAAACCTTTGTCTTGCGCCGCATCCTGAACCCGATGGGGACGACCGACGCTGTCGAGTTTTTGCTGGGCAAGCTCAAGCAGACCAAGTCAAACGCCGAGTTCTTTGACTCCATGAATACCTGAGCGCAGGGCAACCGCGCGGAGACGAACCATGGATACGATTTTCGCGTTGGCCACTGCGCGCGGCAAGGCTGGCGTGGCGGTCATTCGTCTTTCCGGGCCAGCGGCGCATTCCGCTGCATCTCAGTTGGCGGGTGGACCGCTGCCCACGCGCGGTATGGTGTTGCGCAGGCTTCGCGATGAGACCGGCGCAGCGCTGGATGAGGGTCTTATCCTGACCTTTAAGAACCCTGCAAGCTTTACGGGCGAGGATGTTGCCGAGCTTCAGGTGCATGGCAGTTTGGCGGGTATAGCCGGTATTTTGGCGGCGCTTGGCAAAATTGAAGGGCTGCGATTGGCTGAGCCCGGTGAGTTTACCCGCCGAGCACTTGAAAACGGGAAATTGGACTTGGCCCAGGTCGAGGGTTTGGCCGATCTGATTGATGCAGAGACCGAGGCACAGCGGAAACAGGCGCATGATCTGTTGGACGGTGCGTTGGGCCGGTTGGCGGAAAGCTGGCGCCGTGATCTGATACGCGCGGCAGCCCTGATCGAGGCCGTAATTGATTTCGCCGATGAAGACGTGCCCACGGATGTAACGCCCGAGGTGATGATGTTGCTGGACCGGGTGGAGCGCGAATTGCAGGCGCAGACCTCTGGCGTCAGAATGGCTGAGCGCATCCGCGAAGGGTTCGAGGTGGCGATTATCGGCGCTCCGAACGCTGGAAAATCAACGCTTCTCAATGCTTTGGCAGGGCGTGACGCTGCAATCATATCGGAACATGCAGGCACAACACGGGACGTGATCGAGGTTCGGATGGACCTGGAGGGGCTGCCGGTAACCTTGTTGGATACCGCGGGCTTGAGAGAAACAGCGGACGCGGTAGAGGGAATCGGGATTGCCCTTGCCCGAAAACGAGCCGAGACGGCGGATTTGCGCGTTTTTCTGGCCGAGGATGAGGAAGATCTGGACGTCGCCGCGCAGTCGGGGGATATCCATGTACGCCCGAAAGCCGATCAACGGTCGGACAAATCGCGCGCGGTGTCCGGTGTAACCGGTGAGGGGCTGGACTGGTTGACTCGGGAAATCGGGAAGACCTTGACTGATCGCTCTGCCAGTGCGGGTTTGGCGACCCGGGAGAGGCACAGGGCCGCGATGCAGCGGGCTTCGTTATCGCTTTCCTCAGCGCGGGCCATTTTGAACACCGGGCCGGATATGTATGATATCGCAGCGGAAGAAATCAGAAATGCGATTCGCGCCCTTGAATCTTTGGTCGGTCGCATCGATGTGGAAAATTTACTTGATGAAATCTTTGCCAGTTTCTGCTTGGGAAAATAGGGAGTGTTTCACGTGAAACATTCAGGGTTTGATGTCGTCGTGATCGGTGGTGGCCACGCCGGGGCCGAAGCCGCGCATGCAGCAGCGCGAATGGGTGTGTCGGTTGCGTTGGTGACATTGACCCGCGACGGAATTGGGGTGATGTCGTGCAATCCGGCCATCGGTGGGTTGGGCAAGGGGCATCTGGTTCGTGAGATCGACGCGCTAGACGGTGTGATGGGTCGGGTGGCCGACAAGGCGGGGATCCAGTTTCGCCTGCTGAACCGGCGCAAGGGCCCAGCGGTTCAGGGGCCGCGGGCGCAGGCGGATCGCGTGATCTATCGCACCGCAATGCTAGCCGAGACCGTCGCCCGCCCAAGTCTGACAATCGTGGAGGGGGAAGTCACCGATTTTCTGATGGCAGGGGATACCGTCACGGGGGTCGTTCTTGCTGACGGGTCCGAGATTTCAGCCACTGCCGTCGTCCTGACCTCGGGCACCTTTCTGCGCGGCGTTATTCATATCGGTGATATTTCTCACCCCGGGGGGAGGATGGGAGACAGGCCGTCAATCAAACTGGCAGAGCGCATTGAGTCGTTCAACTTGCCACTGGGTCGCCTGAAAACAGGGACGCCGCCGCGTCTTGACGGGCGAACGATCAACTGGGACGAGCTGCAGATGCAGCCGGGCGATGATGACCCTGTCATGTTCTCGTTTCTTTCACGTAGAGTTGAAGCGCCGCAAATCTCTTGTGGGATTACGCATACGAACCCGCATACCCATGAGATCATTGAAAAAAACCTTAAGAGATCGGCTATGTATGGGGGCCATATCGAGGGGATCGGGCCACGCTATTGCCCTTCGATCGAGGACAAAATCGTTCGGTTCAGCGAAAAGACTTCGCACCAGATATTTCTGGAACCGGAAAGCGTGAGCGGCCACACTGTCTATCCAAATGGGATCTCGACCTCTTTGCCTGAGTCGGTTCAGGAAGAGTATGTGCACTCCATTGCCGGGTTGGAACGAGCGGTGATCTTGCAGCCGGGCTATGCGATTGAGTATGACTACGTTGATCCCCGCGCGTTGACGATGGAACTTGGCGTTAAGGATATACCGGGTCTATATCTTGCGGGTCAGATCAACGGAACCACAGGATATGAGGAGGCGGCGGCTCAGGGCCTTGTTGCCGGACTTAATGCCGCGCGGGCGGTTCAAGGACGGGACCCTGCAGTTTTTCGGCGCTCTGATAGTTATATCGGGGTTATGATCGACGATTTGACGACACGGGGGGTTTCGGAACCATACCGTATGTTTACCTCGCGAGCAGAATTTCGGCTGTCCCTTCGCGCGGACAATGCGGATCAAAGACTGACGCCTTTGGGGCTAGAAGTCGGATGTGTAAACGAGGAGCGCAAGATTGTATTCCTTGACAAGATGGATAGGTTGGAGCGTGCGCGCACGCGGCTAACAGATCGTGACTATACACCAAAACAGGTCGCGGCAGTCGGTATTCGCATCAGTCAGGATGGGACGCGGCGCACTGCAATGGACGTTCTGGCCTTTCCGGATGTGAACTTCGCCGATCTTATCGAACTTGACCTCGATTTGAGTGCTGTCGATGACGAAGTTCGGAGCCAGTTGGAACGTGAGGCGCTTTATACGAACTATATCGAGCGGCAGCAAAAGGACATCGATGCGGTTCGGCGGGATGAAATGCGCCGATTTCCGGCGGATTTCAACTATATGGGGATCGAAGGCTTGTCGAATGAACTGAAGTCCAAGCTTTCTCTGGCACGCCCCGGAAATCTTGCACAGGCAGCGCGTGTTGATGGGATGACACCCGCTGCTCTCGCGTTGCTCCTGACCTGGATCCGACGTGTTCCAGAGGCACGTCAAGCATGAGCGGCGAGGCCGGTTCTTCTGCAAACTTGGATGTTTCACGTGAAACAATGGATCGCTTGAACCGATTTGTGGCTGTGCTTGAGAAGTGGAATCCACGAATCAATCTGGTTTCGCGCAACAGCATTTCAGAGGTCTGGACGCGCCATATTGCGGATTCTCTTCAGGTTTTTCGATGCACAACCCCGATCGGGCATTGGGTTGATCTGGGCAGTGGCGGTGGATTTCCGGGCCTTGTTATCGCTATTCTCGCGCAAGAGATGGCCCCGGATTTGCGCGTAACGCTGGTTGAAAGCGATCAGCGAAAATCAGCCTTTTTGCGGACGGCGGCCCGTGAAGCGGGGGTCCGTTGCACAGTGATTACCGAAAGAATTGAAACTTTGGAGCCGCAAGAGGCAGATATCCTATCCGCCCGTGCCTTGGCCGATCTTGAGACGTTGATGGACTATACCCAGCGGCACCTGAAACCCGGTGGCGTGGCGCTGTTTCCAAAAGGCGTCACCTGGAAAAAAGAGTGTGTCGCGGCGCGCCAAAGATGGAATTTCAACGCTGAGCAGATTACCAGTAAAACAGATCCCGATGCCGTGATCCTGAAAATCGAAGGAGTGTCGCGTGCCTGACCTGTCCCGCCCACGAGGGCCGAGAATTATCGCCGTCGCCAACCAAAAGGGTGGTGTTGGCAAAACGACGACGGCGATCAATTTGGCAGCAGCGCTGGTCGAAACTGGAAAGCGGGTTCTGGTTGTGGACATTGACCCACAGGGCAATGCCTCGACCGGGTTGGGGATTGAGCCGTCAGAGCGTGACATGACGACGTATGAGCTTTTGGTGGAAGACCTGCCGCTTGACGAGGTAATCCAACCCACAAAAATCGATGGCCTGTCGATCATTCCGGCCACGGTCGACCTTAGTTCGGCGGATATCGAGCTGATGTCGAACGAAAAACGCAGCTTTCTGCTTCATGACGCCCTGCGACAGCCGGCAATGGATGGCTTTAATCTCGATTATGTCCTGATTGACTGCCCGCCGTCTCTGAATCTTCTGACGGTCAACGCGATGGTCGCCGCACATTCTGTTCTGGTTCCGCTTCAAAGTGAATTTTTTGCGCTCGAAGGGCTATCACAGCTGATGTTGACGATTCGCGAGGTGCGGCAAACAGCCAATCCAAATCTTCGGATCGAAGGTGTGATTCTTACCATGTATGACCGGCGCAACAATCTTTCCCAACAGGTGGAGCAAGATGCGCGGGAATATCTGGGTGACTTGGTTTTCAAGACGGTGATTCCCCGCAACGTCCGGGTGAGCGAGGCGCCTTCATATGCGATGCCAGTATTGAGTTATGATACCGGGTCGCAAGGGGCGATTGCCTATCGTGCTTTGGCGCGGGAAATGATTGGAAAGCACGAAAAGATTGCCGCCTGAGTGGCGCGGAGGGGAGCATAATGGCCGAGAAAAAGAATAGACCCCGTGGGCTTGGGCGTGGATTGTCGGCGCTGATGGCAGACGTCACCTCTGATCCGGCACATTCGGCGGATCAGGCGCTGCGTCGTGCCGATGGCCAGGTGCCGATCGAACAGCTCAAACCAAATCCAAATCAGCCGCGTCGGACTTTCGACCCCAAGAATTTGGAGGATCTCGCGGCCTCTATCCGTGAAAAAGGCATCCTTCAGCCTTTGATTGTGCGCCCGGATGCGAACGGTGGATATGAAATTGTCGCTGGCGAACGCCGTTGGCGCGCCGCTCAGCAGGCGCAATTGCATCAGGTTCCGGTTCTGATTCGCGACCTGGACGACACCGAAGTGTTGGAAATCGCGATTATCGAGAATATCCAACGCGCTGACTTGAACGCGGTCGAGGAGGCCTCTGGATACCGCCAGCTTATGGACAAGTTTGGTCATACGCAGGAAAAGCTGGCCGAGGCGCTTGGAAAAAGCCGAAGCCATATCGCTAACCTGTTGCGGCTGTTGTCTTTGCCCGAGGATGTGCAATCTCTGGTCAAAAATGGCGAGCTTTCGGCTGGCCATGCGCGGGCGCTGATCACGCTCGATAACCCTTCGGAACTGGCCAAGACCGTGGTGCGAGACGGATTGTCTGTCCGTGCGACCGAAGCGTTGGTCAAAAAACAACAGCAAGGCGATGCCGCGCCGTCCATCTCCAAACCGCGGCCCGGTAAAGCGTCGGAAAAGGATGCAGATACCCGCGCGCTTGAGGGGGATCTGTCAGCGATGCTGGGTATGAACGTGGCAATCAACCACGAACCGGGCGGCGAGGCGGGGGTCGTTACGATTCGCTATACCACGTTGGATCAACTGGACGATCTTTGTGGGCGACTCAGTCGTTAGGGCGGGTCCAGATAAAAATCAGGACGCCGCTCAGAACTAGCGCCTGAATCGCCAAGAGCGTGATTGAGAGCCCGAATAGCAGCGAAAGCATGAAAACGGCGACGATGGAGAGCGTAGCCAAGCGTTTCGCCCTTGGGTGAATTGCACCGCTGCGCGTCCAGTCTTCGATCACGGGCCCAAAACGAGGGTGGCTGAGGATCCAGGTATGCAAGCGGGGCGAGGATCGCGCGAACAAGAAACTGGCCAGCAGCAGGAATGGTACGGTCGGAAGCAGCGGCAAAAACACCCCGATCAGGGCGAGCCCGACGCAGAGTGTTCCCAAACCGGCCCAGACAAAGCGCATGTTTTACACCGCCAGTAGCTCGCGAAGGATCGCGTTCAAAACCGGGCGACCCTGTTTTGTGACTGTCAGCCGGTTTCCAGACAGCTGGGTCATACCCAAGTCCTCAAGATCGGCGATCCGGGCAGCGGGCAGGGCGGTGCCCGTAATCGCTGTGTACCGATCAATATCTATACCTTCAGTGAGTCGAAGACACATCATGACGTATTCGCACCCCTGATCTTGTGGTGAAAGGCTATATCGCTTCAATTCTCCGGTCTCACGGGCGACTGAATCGAGCCATGCGGTGGGGTTTCGGACTGATTCAGTCGCAAATCGGGCTGAATTCCGCGAGATCCGTCCGTGAGCCCCCGGCCCGACGCCGACATAATCGCCATAGCGCCAGTATACCAGATTATGTCGCGATTCTGACCCCGGCCGCGCATGGTTCGACACTTCATAGGACGGCATTCCGTGGTCTTCGCAGATCTCCTGCGTGGCGAAGTACATATCGGCAGACAGGTCGTCATCGGGCAGTCCGTGCAGTTTTCCGGCATTATACCGATCGCCAAACGCCGTTCCTTGTTCGACGGTGAGTTGGTAGAGCGACAGGTGATCGACCGCCATCGACAGTGCCTCGGTCAATTCTGCCCGCCAATCTGCCAGTGTTTGCTCTTGCCGGGCATAAATTAGGTCGAAACTGACCCTATCAAAGCAGTTCTGCGCGATATCAAACGCAGCACGGGCTTCTGCAACTGTATGGATTCGACCCAGCCGGCGCAGGTCGGTGTCATTCATCGCCTGGATGCCCATCGACACCCGGTTGACGCCAGCGTCGCGGAACCCGGCAAAGCGTCCGGCTTCGACAGATCCTGGATTGGCCTCCAGCGTGATTTCGATGTCGTTGGCGAAAGACCAGTGGTGACGGGCGGATTCGATCACGGCCGCGACGCTGTTGGGGGCCATCAAGCTTGGCGTTCCACCACCAAAATAGATCGAGGTTAAAACCCGGCCCTGGGTCTCGGTTGCTGCGCGCTCTAGCTCCCTCAGATAGGCTCTAACCCAGGCGGATTGGTCGATTTCACGTGAAACATGGCTGTTGAAATCGCAATAGGGGCATTTGGCCTGACAAAACGGCCAATGCACATAGAGACCAAAGCCCCCAGTGCGCCAATCTTCAACCAAAACAGCCGGCAACGAACTTCTCGACCGCGCGGGCGCGGTGACTGATCTTGTTCTTTTCCCAACGGTCCATTTCGCCAAAGGTGGTGTCATAGCCGTCCGGCACAAAGATCGGGTCATAGCCGTGGCCCTGATCGCCGCGCATTGGCCAGACGACCTGACCGGGCATCACACCCTCGAACACTTCGTCATGACCATCGGGCCAAGCCAGCACCAAGGTGCAGCGAAATTGCGCGCTGCGCGGGTGGGGGGCGTTGCAGGCTTCAAGCTCGTCATGGGTGCGGGTCATGGCCATGATAAAATCGCGGCCAGTGGGAGTTTCGGCCCAATCCGCAGTATAAACCCCCGGCGCACCGTTCAACGCGTCGATGCTGAGGCCGGAATCGTCCGACAGCGCCGGCAGATTGGTGGCCTTGGCCGCGGCATGCGCCTTGATCCGCGCATTGCCGACGAATGTATCTTCGGTCTCTTCCGGTTCGGGAAGGTTCAATTCACCGGCGCCCACAACCGAGACGCCAAACGGCGCGAGAAGCGCGCGCATCTCGTCGAGTTTGCCGGCGTTATGGGTCGCGACCAGCAGCCGATCACCGGTGAATTTCCGGGTCATGCGCAGGCGGCTTTTTGCAGTGCGACCAGTTCACTCACACCTTTTTCGGCGAGATCCATCAGTTGGTTCATCTGATCGCGGTTGAAGGTCGAGCCCTCGGCGGACATCTGCACTTCGATCAGGCGCCCCGATCCGGTCAGGATGAAATTGCCATCAACCCCGGCTTCGCTGTCCTCGGGATAGTCCAGATCAAGCACGGTTTGTCCGGCATAGATACCGCAGCTGACCGCCGCAACCGGGTCTATCAGCGGATCAGAGATGACATCGCCGGCCTTCATCAGCTTGTTCACCGCGAGCCGCAGCGCGACCCAACCGCCGGTGATCGAGGCGCAGCGGGTGCCGCCGTCGGCCTGAATCACGTCGCAGTCAATGGTGATCTGCCGTTCGCCCAGGGCCACGCGATCGACGCCGGCCCGCAGACTGCGCCCGATCAGCCGCTGGATTTCAACGGTGCGTCCGCCTTGCTTGCCTGCTGCGGCTTCTCGACGCATGCGGGTGTTGGTGGCGCGCGGCAACATGCCGTACTCTGCGGTGACCCATCCGAGGCCAGAGCCTTTGACAAAAGGGGGGACGCGCGCTTCGAGGGTCGCGGTACACAGCACATGGGTGTCGCCCATGCGGATCATGCAAGAGCCTTCAGCATGTTTTGTTACGTCCGTTTCGATTGAAACTGGCCGTAGTTCGCTTAAATCTCGTCCAGAGGGTCGCATGGGAATTCCTTTTCTGATCGGCGTCGGGATACAGTTGTGCCCGACCGGGATGCAACCCCGATTGACCTTCTGTATATGTGGTCTTTAATGGCGCACCGCCAGAGGTGACGCAGATGAGCGAAACACAAAGCATACTGCAAGAGCTGAACGACCGTTCGCGCGAGGTGTTCCGCCTAGTGGTGGAGTCGTATCTCGACAGTGGCGATCCGGTCGGCAGCCGGACGTTGACGCGGTCGCTGAACGAAAAGATCAGCGCGGCCACGATCCGCAACGTGATGCAGGATCTGGAATATCTGGGCTTGCTCGACAGTCCGCATGTCAGCGCCGGGCGCATCCCGACCCAGATGGGGCTGCGGATGTTTGTCGATGGCTTGCTGGAGGTCGGCGACCTGACACAGAGCGACCGGCAGAAAATCGATGCCACGCTGACCAGCAGCAATTCCAATGACGTGGGCGGCGTTCTTGATCGCATCGGCGCGGCGCTTTCGGGGGTGACTCATGGCGCGTCGCTGGTGCTGGCCCCCAAACACGAGGCTGAGATCCGGCATATCGAGTTCGTCTCGCTTGCGCAGGATCGGGCGCTTGTGGTGTTGGTGCTGGCGGATGGTCATGTGGAAAACCGTCTGTTCACGCCACCGCCGGGACAGACGCCCAGTTCGATGCGCGAGGCGGCGAATTTTCTGAACACCGTGATCGAGGGCCGCACGCTGACCAATGCGCGCGCGGTGATCCGCACCGAGATTTCGGCGCGGCGACAGGAAATCGACAGCCTTGCGCGCGAGATGGTCGAAAGCGGCTTTGCCGTCTGGGACGAGGGCGATGGTGATTCGGCGCGCCTGATCGTGCGTGGTCGCGCCAATCTTCTGGCCGAGAATGGCTATGGCGACGAACTGGATCGCATCCGCACCCTGTTTGACGATCTGGAGCGCAAGCGCGATATCGAGCAGTTCCTTGACCTGACTGAAGAGGGCGAGGGGGTGCGAATTTTTATCGGCTCCGAGAACAAACTTTTCTCACTTTCGGGTTCCTCTTTGGTTGTCTCTCCCTATATGAACGCAGATCGAAAAATCATCGGCGCGGTCGGCGTGATCGGCCCGACCCGCCTGAATTACGGACGAATTGTGCCCATCGTGGATTATACGGCGCAACTGGTCGGCAAGCTGATCGCTGACCGGAGTTAGAGGTGAAATATGGCAGAGCCCAAGAACGACGACTTTCTGGACGATATCGAAGCTGCGGAGGCAGAGGAGCTGTTGGAAGAGATGGCCGAGATTGATTCCGAGGCAGCCGAGATCGATGCATTGCGGGCCGAGCGGGATGAGCTGAAAGACCGGTTCATGCGCGCTTTGGCCGATACCGAGAACACGCGCAAGCGCTCTGAGAAGCAACGCCGCGAGGCGGAGCAATATGGCGGTTCGAAACTGGCCCGTGACGTATTGCCGGTTTATGACAACCTCAAGCGCGCGCTTGAAGTGGTCACCGACGAGCAAAAAGCCAGCGCCGGGGCGCTGATCGAGGGCGTCGAACTGACGCTGCGCGAGTTGTTGAATGTATTTGGCAAGCACGGGATCGAGCTTATCGCGCCCGAGGTTGGCGAAAAATTCGATCCGCAGGTCCATCAGGCGATGTTCGAGGCACCGGTTCCCGGAACCAAATCCGGCGACATCATTCAGGTGGCCGCCGAAGGGTTCCTGCTGCATGACCGGTTGTTGCGTCCGGCGCAGGTGGGCGTTTCGTCAACCCCGGCGACGTGATCTGAACGCGCCCCCGTTGGGGGCGTGTGCCTCCGGCGGGAGTATTTGGAACAAGAAGAAATGGCGCACGCGACTGGGGTCGGGGCGCCATTTGTCGTTTCTCGTGCTCAGCTCTTGGCCGCGTCTTTCAGCTTGTACAGCAGATCCAGCGCGGCGCGGGGGGTAAGCTCGTCCGGGTGGATCTCCTCCAGCATTTGCACCACGGGTGCGGCTGGTTTTGGCGTAGCGGGGGCCGGGGCTGGCATCGCGGCAAAGAGCGGCAGATCGTCGATCAGCGCCTTTTGGGTTGCACCGCCTTCGCGCTCGCCCTGCTCCAGCGCGTCAAGCACCACGCGCGCCCGTGCCACGACCGAGGCGGGCAGCCCGGCAAGCTGGGCCACCTGCACCCCATAGGAGCGGTCGGCGGCGCCCTTGCGTACCTCATGCAGGAAAATAACTTCGCCGTCCCATTCGCGCACGGCAACGGTGGCGTTTTCCACGTGATCAAGCTTGCCTGCCAGCGCCGTCAGCTCGTGGTAGTGGGTGGCGAACAGGGCGCGGGAGCGATTGACGTCATGCAGATGCTCCAGCGTTGCCCAGGCGATCGACAGCCCGTCATAGGTTGCGGTGCCGCGCCCGATCTCGTCAAGGATCACCAGCGCCCGATCATCGGCCTGATTCAGGATCGCGGCGGTCTCGACCATTTCGACCATGAAGGTGGAGCGCCCCCGCGCCAGATCGTCGGAGGCGCCGACACGGCTGAAAATCTGGCTGACAAGCCCGATATGGGCGCTGTCGGCGGGGACATAGCAGCCGATCTGCGCCAAAAGCGCGATCAGGGCGTTCTGGCGCAGAAAGGTCGATTTACCGGCCATGTTGGGGCCGGTCAGCAACCAGATCGCGGCACCGTTCTGTGCGGAGAGGTCGCAATCATTGGCGACAAAGGGCGATCCGCCCTGTTGCCGCAGAGCCTGTTCCACCACCGGATGACGTCCGCCGACAATATCGAAGGCGCGGCTGTCATCGACACGGGGGCGGCACCAGCTTTCGGCCCGCGCTAGATCGGCGAGCGCGGCGGCGAGGTCCAGCTCTGCCAGCCCGCGTGCGGTGACATTGAGGCGGGGCGCATGGTGCAAAATCGCCTCACAAAGCCCTTGGTAGAGCCGCTTTTCGATCTCCAGCGCGCGATTTCCGGAGTTCAGGATTCGGGTCTCGATCTCGGAGAGTTCGACGGTGGTAAAGCGGATCTGGTTCGCCGTGGTCTGGCGGTGGATATAGGTTTCTGACAGCGGCGGTTTCAGCATCTTTTCCGCGTGGGCCGCCGTGGTCTCGATGAAATAGCCCAGCACGTTGTTGTGTTTGATCTTCAGCGCGGAAACACCTGTGTGTTCGCTGTATTTCTTTTGCAGCGCCGCAATGACCGAGCGGCCCTCGTCCCGCAGGGTGCGCGCCTCGTCCAGATCTGTGTCATAGCCGGGGGCGATAAAACCGCCGTCCCGCGCGAGCATTGGCGGGTCGGCGACAAGCGCGGCCTCGAGCAGGGCCGAGAGATCGTCGAACCCGGTCAGCCCTTGGACCGCATCGGCCAGAAGCGGCGGCAAGGTGCGCGCGGCGCAGGTCTCGGCTAGGGCGGCGGCTTGCGCCAGCGCGCCCCGGATCGCGGTCATATCGCGGGGGCCGCCCCGCTCCAGTGCCAAGCGCGACAGGGCGCGGTCCAGATCGGGTGTTTTTCGCAGAGCGTCGCGCAGATCGGCCGTGAAGGTGCTGTCATCGACGCAAAACGCGATGCCATCCTGTCGGGCATGGATCGCGTTCAGGTCGCGCGAGGGGCTGGAGAGCCGTTGTTCCAAAAGGCGCGCGCCCCCCGGTGTGACGGTGCGATCCATGACCGCCAGCAAGGACCCGGCCTTGCCCCCTGACAACGCCCGCGTCAGTTCCAGATTGCGCCGCGTTGCGGCGTCGATCTGGACGATGCGATCCTGCGCCTCGCGTTGGGGCGGTTGCAGCAGCGGCAGCTTGCCTTTCTGGGTGATGTCCAGATAGGCGATCAGCGCCCCCATCGCCGAGATTTCGGCGCGGGTGAAACTGCCAAAGGCATCCAGCGCAGAGATGCTGAACAAGTCCAGAATGCGCTTTTCCGCCGAGGTGCTGTCGAAATTCGTGCGGGGAAGCGGTGTCAGCGCGATGCCCAGATCAGAGACTAACCCGTGCTTTTCCTGCTCGATCGTCTCTGGCACGATCAATTCGGACGGGGCAAGGCGGGCCAGTTCGGGCGACAGTCGCACCGGTGTCATCGCCATCACGTGAAACGCCCCGGTCGAGATATCCGCCCAAGCCAGCGCGGCCTGATCGCGGATCTCGCAATAGGCGGCAAGGAAATTGTGCCGCCGCGCCTCCAACAGCGATTCCTCGGTCAGCGTGCCGGGGGTGACCAGCCGGACCACATCGCGGTGAACCACCGATTTAGAGCCACGTTTCTTGGCCTCGGCCGGGCTTTCCATCTGTTCGCAGACGGCGACGCGAAACCCTTTGCGGATCAGCGTTAGAAGATAGTTTTCAGCGGCATGGACCGGCACGCCGCACATCGGGATATCCTCGCCCGCATGTTTGCCGCGTTTGGTCAGCGCGATATCAAGCGCCTCTGATGCGGCCGCGGCGTCATCAAAGAACATCTCATAGAAATCACCCATGCGATAGAACAACAGCGCATCGGCATTCTGGGCCTTGATTTCAAGGTATTGCGCCATCATCGGCGTGACGGTGGACAAGGCGGGCCTCCCCTCGGCTGATGGACCGGCGCGACCTTACAAATGCCGCCGGCGCAGCGAAAGGCGAAAACGCATTGCCGTTGAGATGCTTTGGCCCCTAGGCTAGAAGGTCTGCGCCCACCCGAGGAGACAGGTAGCATGGCCAAGATGAAGATCACCGATGATGAGGCGCTTGCCTATCATATCGAACCCACGCCGGGAAAATTCGAGATCCGCCCGACGGTCGCGATGACAACCCAGCGGGATCTGTCCTTGGCCTATTCCCCCGGTGTCGCGGTACCCTGCGAGGCCATCGCGGCAAACCCAGAAACTGCCTTTGATTACACCAACAAGGGCAATCTTGTCGCGGTGATCACGAACGGAACGGCGGTGCTGGGGCTTGGCAATCTGGGCGCGCTGGCCTCGAAACCGGTGATGGAGGGCAAGGCGGTTCTGTTCAAACGCTTTGCCGATGTGAACGCGATCGACATCGAGCTGGATACCGAAGACCCCGACGAGATCATTCAGGCGGTCCGATTGATGGGGCCGACCTTTGGCGGCATCAATCTTGAGGATATCAAGGCGCCGGAATGTTTCATCATCGAGCAGCGGCTCAAGGAAGAGATGGATATTCCCGTCTTTCACGACGACCAGCATGGCACGGCGGTGATCTGTGCCGCCGGGCTGATCAACGCGCTGCACCTTTCGGGCAAAAAGATCGAAGACGTGAAGATCGTGCTGAATGGTGCCGGCGCGGCGGGCATCGCCTGTCTTGAGCTGCTCAAGCGCATGGGCGCACGGCACGACAACTGCATCATCTGCGACACCAAGGGCGTGATCTACCAAGGGCGCACCGAGGGGATGAACCAGTGGAAATCGGCCCATGCCGTCAAGACAGAGCTGCGGTCTCTGGACGAGGCGATGGTGGGTGCGGATGTGTTCCTTGGCGTCAGTGCCAAGGGCGCGGTGACGCAGGACATGGTTGCCTCGATGGCGGACAATCCGGTTATTTTCGCCATGGCCAACCCTGATCCGGAGATCACCCCAGAAGAGGCGCATGAGGTGCGCATGGACGCCATCGTCGCCACCGGGCGCAGCGATTATCCCAATCAGGTCAACAACGTGCTGGGATTTCCCTATCTCTTTCGCGGGGCGTTGGACATTCATGCCCGGGCGATCAATGACGAGATGAAGATCGCCTGCGCCCACGCCTTGGCCGAACTGGCGCGCGAGGATGTGCCGGACGAGGTGGCGCTGGCCTATGGCCGCAACCTGAGCTTTGGTCGAGATTATATCATTCCCACGCCGTTCGATCCCCGGTTGATCCATCGGATCCCGGTCGCGGTGGCCAAGGCGGGGATGGATACCGGCGCGGCGCGGCGCCCGATCATCGACATGGATGCCTATGAGTTGGCGTTGAAAAGCCGGATGGACCCGACCGCCAGCATCCTGCGCAGCCTGAACGCGCGGGCCCGTGCGGCGCAGGCGCGGATGATTTTTGCCGAGGGCGACGACCCGCGTGTTCTGCGCGCGGCCGTTACCTATCAACGGTCGGGCTTTGGCAAGGCGCTGGTGGTCGGCCGGGCCGAGGACGTGAAAGCCAAACTGGAAATCGCCGGTCTGGGCGACGCGGTGCGCGAGATCGAGGTGGTGAACGCCGCCAACACCTCGCATTTGGACAGCTACAAGGCGTTTTTGTATAAACGGCTGCAGCGCAAAGGGTTTGATCAGAAGGATGTGCACCGGCTGGCGGCGCGCGACCGCCATGTGTTTTCGGCATTGATGCTGGCGCATGGGCATGGGGATGCTGTGGTGACCGGGGCGACGCGGAAATCGGCGCATGTGCTGGCCCAGATCAACCACGTGTTCGATGCCGACGCCGAACATGGGGCGGCCGGGGTGACGGCGCTGTTGCACAATGGTCGGATCGTTCTGATCGGTGACACCTTGGTGCATGAATGGCCCGAGGCCGAAGATCTTGCCAATATCGCGGAACGTGCGGCGTCGATCGCGCGCGGCTTGGGGTTGGAGCCACGGGTCGCCTTTGTTTCGTTTTCGACCTTTGGCTATCCGGTGTCGGAACGGGCAGAAAAGATGCATCTGGCCTCGGACGTGCTGGAACGGCGTGGCGTCGATTTTGAGTATGAGGGCGAGATGACCGTGGATGTCGCGCTGAACACGCAGGCGCAGAAATCCTATCCGTTCTCGCGGCTGACAGGGCCGGCAAACATCCTGATCGTGCCGGCGCGGCATTCGGCCAGCATTTCGGTCAAGCTGATGCAGGAAATGGGCGAGGCCACGGTGATCGGGCCGATCCTGACCGGCGTCGACAAGCCGATCCAGATCTGTTCGACGGTTTCAACCACCAATGATATCGTGAACATGGCAGTTCTGGCGGCCTGCGGGATCGGCTGAGCCGTGGCGATCTGGAACCTTGGGTCGATCAACGCCGACATGGTTTATGCGGTGCCGCATCTGCCGGCACCGGGCGAGACCTTGGCGGCGGTACGATATCAGAAGTTCCTTGGCGGCAAGGGGGCGAACATGTCGGTCGCGGCGGCCCGCGCGGCGGCCCATGTGCATCATCTGGGCGCCGTCGGCCCGGATGGCGGCTGGGCGGTCGAGCGGTTGTTGGAATATGGCGTCGATACCCGCCATATCGCGCAGGTCGACACCGCGACGGGGCATGCCATCGTGATGGTGGAGCCGGGCGGCGAGAACCAGATCGTGATCTATCCCGGCGCCAACCGAGAGATCCCGCAGTCGCTGGTTCAGGCGGCGCTGTCCGAGGCGGGCGCGGGCGATACGCTGTTGATCCAGAACGAAACCAATGCGCAAGCGCTCGCGGCCCGGATCGGGCGCGATTTGGGGCTGCGGGTTTGCTATGCGGCGGCGCCGTTTGATGCGGATGCGGTGTGTGAGGTGCTGCCGTTTCTTGATTTTCTGATCCTGAACGCGGTTGAGGCCGCACAGTTGCAGCAGGCCACCGGCCTGACGCCCGAGGCACTGCCGGTGCGCGATGTGATCGTGACGCTGGGGGCGCAGGGCGCGCGCCATTTCGACACGAACACAGGGGAAACCCGCGATTATCCGGCGCTCAAGGTGGTGGCGGTGGACAGCACCGGAGCGGGCGATACCTTTACCGGCTATGTGCTGGCGGGGCTGGATCGTGGGATGCCGATGGCGCAGGCCATTGCGCAGGCGCTGCGCGCGGCGGCCATCATGGTGACGCGGCATGGCACCGCCGATGTGATTCCGGATCTCAAGGACGTGCAGGCTGGTCCCTAGCTGCCAGCGAACGGGGCCGCCGCGCCCCAAAGCGCCCGCACGCGGGCATCGCGCCCACAGCCCTTGCGATACAGTTTATACGCAACATCCTGTCGCTTTGGGCCAAAGCGGGTCAGGACCAGTTTGGTTCCCGTGTGGTAATCCTGATGATAGGCCTCGGCGGGGTAAAACCGGACGGCGGGCAGGATCGGGGTGACGATCTTTTGGCCCAAATCGGCCTCGGCCTGTGCAATGGCGGATTTGGCCAGCGCTGTTTCCTCTGGGTTAGAGACGAAAATGGCACTGCGATAGCTGTTGCCGCGATCACAGAACTGCCCCCCCGCATCGGTGGGATCGACCGAACGCAGGAACAGCGCCAACAGGGTTTCGCGACTGACCGTTTCGGGATCAAAGGTGATCTTGACGGCCTCGTAATGGCCGGTGCCACCACGGGTGACCTGTTTATAGGTCGGGTTCGCCACATCTCCTCCGGTATAGCCCGAGACCGCATCGCTGACCCCGGCGACCGTTTCGAAATCGGCCTCGACGCACCAGAAACAGCCGCCAGCGACGACCATCACTTCGGTTCCGCCGGCGCGGGCGCCGCTGTGGCTGAGCAAAGTGCCGATGGCGATGAAAAACACCAGCGCGCAGGTTTTGAGCATTTCGAGCGGTTTCATACACAACACTCCTCAGGTGTCGAAAATTCGACTGTAGCCTGCCCCCGTCGGGTGAACCGGGCAAGCCGTTGTCATCGAATGTCACGAACAGGTGAGAGGATTTTACTGCTTGGGAGGGGCTTTGGGGGCCCCTGCGCGGGTGGGAGTCCGGGTTGCGCTTCCTTTACTATGAGGCGCGGGAAAAATGACAAATTTCCCCTTATTAGAGTCTATTTCAGCAGCGATCCCAGCTTCATGGCGACAGCCGGATTACCGCTGACCTTCAGCTTTCCCATCATCACGCCGGTCATCGGGTTCAGCTTGCCCTTGAGCAGCTTTTTCAGGTTCTCGGGGCTGAGTTTGATGGTGCAATCGGCATCGCGGTCTTGCGTGCTGGCGCGTCCGTCGGCCAGTACCAGCACCCCGTCGGCGCCGCAGTCGAATTTCAACGACCCGTCAAAGCTTTTGCCGTTGATGGCCTCGTTGATGGCGTCTGCGATCTTGTCCAGCATGTCTGGTCTCCGGTTCTGTGGGGGCTGCAATCAGGACATCAGACGGGTGCATCCCGCACCCCGCAAAAGAAAATGCCCGCCTCGATAAAGGCAGGCATTCTCGATCCGTTTCAATGGTGACGTGGGTGCAGGGGTTAGCCTTTGACCCGCGCGTTGCGCACCGCGATCAGTTTCAGGCGCAACGCATTGAGGTTGATGAACCCTTGCGCGTCTTTCTGATCATAGGCGCCTGCATCCTCTTCAAAGGTCACATGGGCCTCGGAATACAGCGAATGGTCCGACCAACGCGCCACGGTACGTGCCGATCCCTTGAACAGCATCAGCTTGACGGTGCCGGTGACATGTTCCTGGCTTTTGTCGACCAGGGCTTGCAGCATTTCACGCTCGGGCGAGAACCACAGGCCGTTATAGATCAGCTCGGCATAGCGCGGCATGATCGAATCCTTGAGGTGACCGGCGCCGGAATCCAGCGTGATCTGTTCGATGCCGCGGTGCGCCTCGAGCAGGATGGTGCCGCCGGGGGTCTCATAAACGCCGCGCGATTTCATGCCGACAAAGCGGTTTTCGACGAAATCCAGCCGCCCGATGCCGTGCTTGCGACCATAATCGTTCAGCTTGGTCAGGATCGTGGCGGGCGACATCGCCTCGCCGTTGATCGAAACCGCGTCGCCCTTTTCAAAGCCGACTTCGATGTATTCCGGGGTGTCCGGGGCGGTAACCGGATCGTCGGTGCGCTGATAGACGTAATCAGGCGCCATCTGGCCCGGATCTTCCAACACCTTGCCCTCGGACGAGGTGTGCAACAGGTTGGCGTCGACCGAGAACGGCGCCTCGCCGCGTTTGTCCTTGGCGATCGGGATCTGGTTCTGTTCGGCAAATTCCAGCAAGCGCGTGCGCGAGGTCAGCGACCATTCCCGCCACGGTGCGATCACCTTGATGGCCGGGTTCAGCGCATAGGCGCAGAGTTCGAACCGGACCTGATCATTGCCCTTGCCGGTGGCGCCATGGGCCACGGCATCGGCGCCGGTTTCCTTGGCGATTTCCACCAGCCGCTTGGAAATCAGCGGCCGTGCGATCGAGGTGCCGAGCAGATACAGCCCCTCATAAACAGCATTGGCGCGGAACATCGGGAAGACGAAATCGCGGACGAATTCCTCGCGGACATCCTCGATAAAGATGTTCTCGGGTTTGATCCCCAGAAGCTCGGCCTTTTTGCGGGCGGGGTCGAGCTCTTCTCCCTGACCGAGATCGGCGGTAAAGGTCACAACTTCGCAGCCGTATTCGGTCTGCAGCCATTTCAGGATGATCGAGGTGTCGAGGCCACCGGAATAGGCCAGGACGACTTTCTTGGGCGCGGACATGCGAATTTCCTTCTGCGAGAACCGCATCGGGGGTTACCGGGTTTTGTGCTGGGGGGCAAGGTGGCGGAAACAGCGGGCTTGCATCCGGCCCGTATCTTGGCGAGAGAAGCATATGACCGACATGAATGACGCCTTTCATACCGGAGCGCGGGCCGCGACAGAGGCCATGCGCGCGGTATTCCCGCCCACGCCGTTGCAGCGCAACGCGCATCTGTCCGATAAATTCGGCGCGGATATCTGGCTTAAACGCGAAGATCTGAGCCCGGTCCGTTCCTACAAGCTGCGCGGGGCGTTCAACGCCATGCGCAAGCAGCAGGGACAGGATCTGTTCGTCTGCGCCAGCGCTGGCAACCACGCCCAGGGCGTGGCCTTCATGTGCAAGCATATGGGCGTGAAGGGTGTGATCTTCATGCCGGTCACGACGCCGCAGCAAAAGATTCAAAAGACCCGGATTTTTGGCGGCGATCAGATCGAGATCCATCTGGTGGGCGATTATTTCGACGACACGCTGAGGGCCGCGCAGGACTGGTGCGCCCGCGAGGGCGGGCATTTCCTGTCGCCGTTCGATGATCTGGACGTGATCGAGGGGCAGGCCTCGATCGGGGTGGAGGTTGAGGACCAATTGGGTCGGATGCCCGATCACGTGATCCTGCCGGTGGGTGGTGGTGGCATGTCATCCGGTGTGTCGACCTGGTTCGGGGACCGGACCCATTGTGTTTTCGTTGAACCGGCGGGGGGCGCCTGTCTGCGCGCGGCGCTGGGGGCGCGGCAGCCGGTGACGCTGGACCATGTCGATACCTTTGTTGATGGCGCTGCGGTGGGGCGGATCGGCGAGAAGACATTCGAGCTGTTGCGCAACACGCGACTGTCGGATGTTCTGGTGCTGAGCGAGGATCGCATCAGCACCACCATCATCGAAATGCTGAACCTTGAGGGCATCGTGCTGGAACCCGCCGGGGCGCTGGCGGTCGAGGCGGTGGGCGATATCGCCAGCTTTGTGCGTGGGCGCACGGTGGTGTGCGTCACCTCGGGCGGGAATTTCGATTTCGAACGTCTGCCAGAGGTCAAGGAACGCGCGCAGCGCTTCAACGGGGTCAAGAAATACTTTATCCTGCGCCTGCCGCAACGGCCCGGCGCGTTGAAGGATTTTCTTGAGATCCTGGGGCCGGAAGACGATATCAGCCGGTTTGAATACATGAAGAAATCGGCGCGCAATTTTGGCTCGGTCCTGATCGGGATCGAGACGCAGCGCCCGGACAACTTCGCCCATCTGTTCGCGCGGCTTGATGCGGGGGGCTATACCTATACCGACATCACCAACAATGAAACGCTGGCCCAGTTCGTGATCTGAGCCAGCGTTTCAGGCCGCAAGATGTTCGCGCATCCCGTCAAAGAAGCAGACCTTTGAGCGGTCATAGCCGGTGACAATGGCGGCAAGATCAACGCTGTCGGCCTGTCCTGCGGCCGAGAGCCGTTCACCATCCTGACAAAGATCTGAAAACGCCGAGAAGCCGAGATTGAGCGCGCTGCCCTTGAGAAAGTGGAGATCCTGCTCCAACTGGCTGCGGTTGGTATCCGCGCGCAGCCGCTCAATCACCTCCTCGACTTCTTCCAGAAAGAGGTCGACCACCTCTTTGAAATCGTCGGGCCCCACTTCGTCGCGCAATTCGTTCACGCGTGACCATCGAATCATGACACACCCATTTATCTGAACCCCAACCCGGCACCGAGGGTAGGGCCGGGGGGTAAACAGCCGGTTAAGCCGGGAGAGCGCAACCGCAGCATCGGGTTTCACGCCCTGTTAATCGCTTGGCCCGATAGTGCCTGATGGGGATGATGAGATGGAAAGGTGATTCTGCGGGGCATGTTGGTGAAGAGCGATACAGGTCCGGCCACGGATGCGATCCAGCGGGTTCTGGTGGTCGATGACAGCCGGTTGCAGCGCCATATTCTGATCAGCTCGCTCAAGAAATGGGGGGTTGAGGTGATCGAGGCGGAAAGCGGCGAGCAAGCGATGGAGATTTGCCGCACCGCGCCCCCCGATGTCGTGCTGAGCGACTGGATGATGCCGGGGATGAGCGGGCTGGAGTTCTGCCGCGCCTTTCGCGCCCTGCCGAATGAGGGTTACGTCTATTTCATCCTGCTGACCTCCAAGAGCGAGAAGAACGACATCGCCAAAGGACTGGATGCGGGGGCCGATGATTTCTTGATCAAGCCGGTGAACTCCCATGAACTCAGGGCGCGGATCTCGGCCGGGGCGCGGATCCTGAGCATGCAGCGCGAACTATCGGAGAAGAACCGGGTGATTTCGGAAACGGTGGACAAGCTGCGCAAGGCGCATGATGCCATCGACAAGGACCTGATCCAGGCGCGCAAGATCCAGGAATCGCTGGTGCCGGAACTGACGCGGGACTTTGGCGCCTCGCGCGTGAGCCTGTTGTTGAAACCCTGCGGCCATATCGGCGGCGATCTGGTTGGCATGTTCTCGCCCGGTGGGGCGCGGATCGGGTTCTATTGTATTGACGTGTCCGGCCACGGTATTACCTCGGCGATGATGACGGCCAAACTGGGCGGCTATCTGTCCAGCACCTATTTCGATCAGAACGTGGCAATGGAAAAGCGGCACGAGAGCTTTTATGCCCTGCGCCCGCCGGCCGAGGTGGCGCGGATCCTGAATGATCGGGTCACCGCCGATGCTGGGGTCGAGGAATATTTCACGATGATTTATGGCACCGCCGATCTGCGCTCGGGTCATGTGGATATGGTGCAGGCGGGGCATCCGCATCCGTTGATCCTGCGGCGCGACGGCAGTGCGGCGTTTCTGGGCGATGGGGGCGTACCGATCGGGTTGTTGCCCGATCTGGACTATGACCAGTTCGAAACCGTGCTGGCGCCGGGCGACCGGCTGTTATTTTATTCCGACGGGTTCACCGAATGCAATCTGGCCTGTGGCGGGATGCTGGACAGCGACGGGTTCCAGAAATTGGTGCAATCCTGCGACGCCGGGCAAACCGGGCAGGAATTTCTCGACGATCTGTTCTGGCAGCTTCGCCAGATCATGGCGCCGGGGCAGGGCATGGAAGATGACGTCTCTGCCACCTTGTTTGAATATTGGGGGCCCTGACCGGGCCTTAGCCCGTGCGCAGTTGTCCCAACGCCAGACGGGTGGCGAAATGGCGATCGCCAGCATTGCCCAGCCGCTGTGCGGCGTCGACGGTGTCCAGCCAAACCGCAGCATGACCCGCCTCGGTCGGTGGGCCCATCGGGCGGATCGGGCGGGCGACATAGATCAGGCAGATCTTTTCCGCCCACAGATCATACTCTGGCATATAGGCAAAGCGGCGAAAGGCCCCGACCCGGCGCGGGGCGGCGATGCGCCAGCCGGTTTCCTCGAATACCTCTCGGTGCAGCGCGGCGGTGGGGGACTCACCGGGATCTATCCCGCCGCCCGGCAGTTGCAGATCGGGGCCGGTTTCGGTGCTTTGTTCGGTCACCAGAAGACCGCCCGCTTGCGGCAGCAGCGCATAGGCGCCGACGCGGCGGCGATAGGTTTGATCGGGGCGGGGTGTTTCGCCAAACCGTCTGATCATGCAACTGGCCCTTTTATCGCGAGGCGTTCCGACTATATTGCGCGGGTATGCCAACCCGTGGCGCGTAAGGAAACCCCATGACCATCGGATCGAAACTCGCGTGGGACGATACCGTCCTGCCCTTCCAACTGGACGTTTCGGACATGCGCGGGCGCGTGGCCCGGCTGGACGGCGTCTTGGACGGGATCTTGAAACAGCACGACTACCCGCCTCAGGTCGAGGCGCTGGTGGCCGAAATGGCGTTGCTGACGGCGCTGATCGGGCAAACCGTAAAGCTGCGCTGGAAGCTGTCTTTGCAGGTCCAGTCCAAAGGCCCGGTGCGGATGATCGCCACCGATTACTATGCCCCCACCGAAGAGGGCGAGCCGGCCAAGATCCGGGCCTATGCCAGTTATGACGCCGACCGGTTGTCGGGGGCAGAGCCCTTTGCGCAGATCGGGACGGGGTATTTCGCCATCCTGATCGATCAGGGCAAGGGGATGACGCCCTATCAGGGGATCACACCGCTGGAGGGGGACTCGCTGCGGCGCTGTGCCGAGGCCTATTTCGCCCAGTCGGAACAGTTGCCGACGCGGTTCAAGCTGAACTTTGGCAAATCCACCGAAAAGGGCGGTCGCGAGCATTGGCGCGCTGGTGGCGTGATGTTGCAGCATATGCCCAAGGCGTCGCCGTTCGCGGCGAAGTTGGAGGGCAGCGGCGACATCCTGCGGCCCGCCGATCTGGTTGACGGGGAAGAGGGCGAGAACTGGAACCGGGTGAATATCCTGCTGGATTCAGTAGAAGAGCTGGAACTGGTCGGGCCGGTGGTCACCCCCACCAGCCTGCTGGTGCGCCTGTTCCACGAAGAGCAGCCGCGGGTGTTTGACGCGCAGCCGGTGCGTTTTGGCTGCACCTGTTCCGAGGATCGCGTCCGCCAAAGCCTGTCGATCTATTCTGCCAAGGACATCAAGACGATGACCACGGACGAGGGGACCGTGACCGCCGATTGCCAGTTTTGCGGCGCCCATTATGTTCTCGACCCCGCCACCGTGGGGTTCGAGGCCGAGCAGACCGGGAATGCGTGATCCGATCGACATCTTGCAGGCCGCCTTGGCCCGACCGGGCGCTGAAACCTCGGATTTCGAGCTGAATCCGGGGTTCTTGCCCCCTGCCGGGCGCAAGTTGCGTCCTGCGGGCGTGCTTGTCCCGGTGTCGCTGGTCGGGTCGGAGCCACGGCTGATCCTGACCAAACGCTCCTCGGCGCTCAGGCATCATCCGGGCCAGATCGCCTTTCCCGGCGGCAAGCAGGAAGAGGCGGACGCCGACGTGACCGCCACCGCCCTGCGCGAAGCCGAGGAAGAGATCGGTCTGCCGCGTGGGCTGCCCAAGATCCTTGGCCATCTGTCCGAGCATGAGACCGGGACCGGGTTCAAGGTCACGCCGGTTCTGGCCGTGCTGGAGCGGGCGTTTGACCCGGTGTCCGAACCCGGCGAGGTCGAAGACGTGTTCTCGGTACCGCTGGCGCATGTGCTGAACCCGGAAAACTATCTGATCGAATCGCGGCAATGGCAGGGCGGGCGGCGCTATTACTTCACGGTGCCCTGCGGCCCCTATTATATCTGGGGCGCAACCGCGCGGATGCTGCGCGGGCTGGCGCTGCGGGCGCAGGCATGACCCGGATCAGCGAAGACTGGCTGTCCGAGCCCGCGACACAGGCGGTCTGCGCCGCGCTCGAGGCGGGCGGCGCGCAGGCCTTGTTCGTGGGCGGCTGCGTGCGCAACGCGCTGATGGGGGTGGCGGTCAGCGATATCGACATCTCCACTGATGCGGTGCCCGAGCGGGTGATCGCGCTGGCCAAGGCGGCCGGGATCAAGGCGGTGCCGACGGGGATCGACCATGGCACGGTAACATTGGTCAAGGACGGCATCCCGCATGAGGTGACCAGTTTTCGCAAGGACATAGAGACCGACGGGCGGCGCGCGGTGGTGGCCTATTCCACCCGTATCGAGGACGATGCGGCGCGGCGCGATTTCACCATGAACGCGCTTTATGCGCGGCCCGACGGCACCGTGTTGGACCCGTTGGGGGGCTTGCCCGATCTGCGCGCGCGGCGGGTGCGTTTCATCGGCGAGGCGCGCGACCGCATCCGCGAGGATTATCTGCGCAGCCTGCGCTATTTCCGTTTTCACGCTTGGTATGGCTGCGACGCACTGGGGTTTGACCCCGAGGCACTGGCGGCGATTGCCGACACGCTGGACGGGCTTGCCACGCTGTCGCGTGAGCGGGTGGGGGCCGAGCTGTTGAAACTGCTTGCAGCCCCTGATCCGGCGCCCTCGGTGGCGGCGATGCGCTCGACCGGGGCGCTGGGGCTGTTTCTGCCCGGGTCGGATGACCGAGCGCTGGCACCCTTGGTGCATCTTGAGCGTCAGGCGGGCGTTGCACCGGATGGGCTGCGGCGGCTGGCGGCGCTGGGCGGCGTCGATGTGGCCGAGGCGCTGCGGCTGAGCAAGGCGAAAGCGCGGGCGCTTGCGGCGATGCGCGAAGCGGCGGCGGATACGGCCGGGCCGAGTGAGCTGGGCTATCGGCTGAAAGGGTCAGCCGGGCGCGATGCGCTGCTGTTGCGCTGTGCCTGGTTGGAGCAGAACTGGCCCGAGGGCGCGGGCGCGCAGATCGACCACGGCGCGGCGGCGAAATTCCCGGTGATCGCGCGCGATCTGATGCCGGAATATACCGGCGCGGCACTGGGTAAACGCTTGGCCGATCTTGAAAAAATCTGGATCTCCGCAGGGTTTACCGGGGACAAGGTGGCGTTGCTTTCGGGTGACAGCGGGGCCGACTAAATACATGTCAAAGGCATGTAATAGGTGACAAGCCGATCGTGATTGGCTAGCCAAAGCATCGAAACCTTGTTGGAGGATGCGCATGTATCACGGGATCTGGAACAGCTAACGCTGAACGACCGGACCTTGTGCGGGTGGTGTTCAGTGCCGCCCTTATTGCATCTGCATTCTTTTCGCTCTGCCGGAGTAGTCCGACATGTTTCGTTTCTTTGAAAATCTCGTCGACCCCTATTGCGCCTATACGCAGGAGGATCGCCCCCCGACCCGGCTTTGGCCGTTCCTGCGCGCCTATGCCCGGCCGTTTCGCCGGGTGTTCATCTGGGCCGGGCTGTTGTCAGTTGCTGTCGCGGCGATCGAGGTCTGGCTGATCTATTATATGGGCCGGGTGGTCGATATTCTGGGCGGCACCCCGGCGCAGGTCTGGGCCGATCACGGGCTGGAGCTGCTGCTGGTCGTAGGGTTCATCCTGTTCCTGCGTCCGCTGATCCAGCTGTTGGACGTGTTGTTTCTGAACAATGCGATCCTGCCCAATTTCGGCACGATGATCCGGTGGCGCGCGCATAAACATGTGTTGCGCCAGTCGGTCGGCTGGTTCGAAAACGATTTCGCCGGCCGCATCGCTAACCGGATCATGCAGACCCCGCCCGCAGCGGGCGAGGTGGTGTTTCAGGTCTTTGACGCGATTTCCTTTTCTATCGCCTATTTCATCGGCGCCGGTGTGCTGCTGATCACGGCAGATGCGCGGCTGCTGGTGCCGCTGCTCGGTTGGCTGGTGCTATATGGTGTGCTGATCGGCTGGACCGTGCGCCGGGTTGGCCCGGCGTCCAAGGCGGCCTCGGACGCGCGCTCGGCGATCACCGGGCGGGTGGTCGACAGCTATTCCAATATCCATTCGGTCAAGATGTTCGCCCATGATGATCGTGAGTTGAACTATGCCAAGGACGCGATTGAAGAATCGCGCCGCACCTTTCAGGCCGAGATGCGGATCTTTACCATCATGGATGCGACATTGGTGATGCTGAACGGGTTGCTGATCGTCGGCGTGGTCGGTTGGGCTATCTGGCTTTGGATGCAGGGGCAGGCGAGCGTCGGGGTGGTCGCCGCCACCACTGCGCTGACCCTGCGGCTGAATGCGATGACCGGCTGGATCATGTGGGCGCTAACCACGTTTTTCCGCCAACTCGGCGTGGTGGCCGAGGGGATGGAAACCATCGCGCAGCCGCTTGATCTGGTGGATGCACCCGATGCGCGCGAGTTGGTCCTGACCAAGGGCGAGATCGAGTTGCGGGGCGTTTCGCACCATTACGGGCGCGGGGCGGGCGGGCTCGACTCCCTCGACCTGACGATCCGGCCGGGCGAAAAGGTTGGGCTGATCGGGCGCTCGGGGGCGGGAAAATCGTCGCTGGTGAAGCTGTTGTTGCGATTCTACGACGTGGAAAGCGGGCAAATCCTGATCGACGGACAGGATATCTCCAAGCTGACGCAAGACAGCCTGCGCAGCCAGATCGGCATGGTGCAACAGGACAGCGCGCTGATGCATCGCTCGGTGCGCGACAATCTTCTGTATGGGCGGCCCGAGGCGAGCGAGGACGAGATGATCGCCGCCGCCAAACAGGCCGAGGCGCATGAGTTCATCCTTGATCTTGCCGATCCGCAGGGGCGGCGCGGCTATGACGCCCATGTCGGGGAACGCGGCGTGAAACTGTCGGGCGGGCAGCGGCAACGGGTGACGCTGGCGCGGGTGATCCTCAAGGATGCGCCGATCCTGCTGCTGGACGAGGCAACCTCGGCGCTGGATTCCGAGGTCGAAGCTGCGATCCAGAAAACCCTGTATGGCATGATGCAGGGCAAGACCGTCATTGCCATCGCGCACAGGCTTTCTACCATCGCCGAGATGGACAGAATTCTGGTGATGGACCGGGGCCGTATCGTGGAACAGGGCAGCCATGCAGACCTGCTGGCCAAGGGCGGGCTATATGCCCGGTTCTGGGCGCGGCAATCGGGCGGGTTTCTGAACCCGGAGGCGGTGGAATGAGGCTTGGGCACTGGATCGACCCGTTTCGCCCGGCCGAGGGGGCGCCGCCGCAGACGCTGTTGGCGTTTATCCTGTGGTGCCTCAAGGGCGCTGGGCCGACGCTGATTTTCGCAACGGTGGTATCCTGCGCCGCGGGCGCACTGGAGGCTGGGACCGCGTATATCCTTGGGCTGGTGGTGGATACGGCGGTGAGCGGCGGGCCGGATCACCTGTTTGATCCGGCGAATATGGTGAAGCTCGCGGTCGCGGTGGGGTTTTTTCTGATCCTGCGGCCGCTGCTGTTCGGGCTGTCGTCGGCGGCCAACGCGATCGCGGTGGGGCCGAACGTGAACCCGATGGTTCTGGCGCGTCTGCATCGCTGGACGTTGGGCCAGTCGGTGCAGTTCTTTGACGATGATTTCGCCGGCCGGATTGCGCAGAAACAGATGCAGGCGGCAGGGGCTGTCACCAATGTGGCGGTAGAATCAATCAATGTCGTGGCCTTTGCCCTGGCCTCGATCCTTGGCTCGCTGGTTCTGATGACCTCGATCAGCTGGCATGTGACGCTGTTGTTCCTGCTTTGGCTTGTCCTCTATCTGATCATCATCCGCTGGTTCCTGCCCCGGGTGCGCGAACGTGCGGCGGGCCGGGCCGGGGCGCGGGCGGTGGTGTCGGGCCAGATCGTCGACACCATCACCAATATCAAGACGGTGAAATTGTTTGCCCATGCCGATCATGAGGATCGCGCGGCGCTGGGCGCATTGCGCGGCTTTCGCGATCGGGCGCTGCGCTTTGGCCGTTTGGCGGCGCTGTTCCGGTTCTGCCTGATGGGGCTGGCCGGGGTTTTGCCGGTGCTGCTGATCGGCGCGACGTTGCTGTTGTGGCGGCAGGGGCTGGCAAGCGAGGGCAATATTGTCGCCGCCGGCGCGGTGGCGATCCGGCTGTCGCAGATGACCGGCTGGGTCAGCTTCGCGCTGATGGGCATCTATTCCGACATCGGCGAGATCGAGGATGGTATGCGCACCTTGACCCCGCCGGTGCGCTTGCACGATGCGCCGGGGGCGACGGCGTTGCAGGTACCAGAGGGCGAGATCGTTTTCGACAAGGTGAACTTTGCCTATGGGCGCGAGGTTGGCGGCGTGTCGGACATCAATCTGACCATTCACGCGGGCGAAAAACTGGGCATCGTTGGCGCCTCGGGGGCGGGAAAATCGACCTTGGTTTCGCTGCTGTTGCGGCTCTATCAAGCGGAAAATGGGGAAATCCGCATTGATGGCCAGCCGATCCAGTCGGTGACGCAGGAAAGCCTGCGGCGCCAGATCGGCATGGTCACGCAGGAAACCGCGATGTTCAACCGCTCGGCCATGGACAACATCCGCTATGGCTGGCCCGATGCCACCGATGACGAGGTGATGCGCGCCGCCAAAAAGGCCGAGGCGCATGAGTTCATCCAGACCCTTGGCGATCATATGGGGCGCAAAGGCTATGACGCGCATCTGGGCGAACGCGGGGTCAAGCTTTCGGGCGGGCAGCGGCAACGGGTGGCCTTGGCGCGCGCCATTCTCAAGGATGCGCCGATCCTGGTTCTGGACGAGGCGACCTCGGCGCTGGATTCCGAGGTCGAGGCGGCGATCCAGACCGCGCTGGAACGGGTGATGCAGGGCAAGACGGTGCTGGCCATTGCGCACCGGCTTTCAACCCTGTCCGAGATGGATCGTATCATCGTGTTGGAGGCGGGGCGCATCGTCGAACAGGGCAGCCATGAGGTGCTTTTGGCGCGCAATGGACGGTATGCCCAGTTCTGGGCGCGGCAATCAGGCGGGTTTTTACGGACCGAAGAAACGGAATAGGGACTGTTGCCGCAGGGCCGCTGCGGCTATCACGCGCATATGACAAAGCAATTCACGATAGAACGGTTGGGCCATCAGGGCGACGGCGTGGCGCAGGGGTCGATCTTTGCGCCGCGGACACTTCCCGGTGAGGTGGTCAGCGGTGTGGTCGAAGGCGACCGGTTGACCGAAATCCGGATCGAAACGCCATCATCTGATCGGGTGAAGCCGGTTTGCCGGCATTATCAGGGGTGCGGTGGCTGCCAGTTGCAGCACGCTTCCGAGCCCTTTGTCGCGGGTTGGAAACAGGAGGTGGTGCGCCGGGCGCTGATGGCGCAGCGGATCGAAACGGTGTTCCGCCCGATCCTGACCTCGCCACCGCAATCGCGGCGGCGGGCCACGTTTGCCGCGCGGCGCACCAAAAAGGGCGCGCTGGCCGGGTTTCACGGTCGCGCCTCGGACAGCATTGTCGAGATTCCGGACTGTCAGCTGTTGCTGCCGGGGCTGCTGGCCGCCTTGCCGGTGGCCGAGGCGCTGGCCATGGTGGGCGGCAGTCGCAAGGCGGTGCTGGCCGTCACCGCGACGTTGTCAGAGGTCGGGCTTGATATCGCGGCGAGCGGCGGCAAACCGCTGGACGGGCCGTTGCAGGTGGTGCTGGCCCAGCTGACCGAACGCCACGGGCTGGCCCGCCTTGCTTGGGATGGTGAGGTGATCGCCATGCGCGCAGGTCCGGTGCAGCGGTTCGGTGCCGCCGCCGTGGTGCCGCCGTCGGGGGCCTTTCTTCAGGCCACACAACAGGGCGAGGCGGCGCTTTTGGCGACGCTGCGCGAGATCGTTGGCCCGGCCCGGCGCATCGTCGACCTGTTTGCGGGCTGCGGCACCTTTTCGCTGCCGCTGGCCGAGCGGGCCGAGGTGCACGCGGTCGAGGCCGACAAGGCGATGATCGCTGCGCTGGACGCTGGTTGGCGCAAGGCGCAGGGCCTCAAGGCGGTAAGTTCCGAGGCGCGGGATCTGTTCCGTCGCCCGCTGATGCCGGATGAGTTGGCCCCGTTTACAGCGCCCTTCGACGCCGCCGTTCTGGACCCGCCGCGCGCGGGAGCCGAGGCGCAGGTCGAGCAGCTTGCTTTGGCGCGGGTGCCGGTGATCGCCTATGTCTCGTGCAATCCGGTGACCTTCGCGCGCGATGCGGCGCGTCTGATCGCGGCGGGCTATAGCCTGAATTGGGTGCAGGTGGTGGACCAGTTCCGCTGGTCGGCGCATGTGGAGCTTGCGGCGTCGTTCACCTTGGATAAAACCAAGGATAAAATCAAAAAAGCCTAACAGGCAGGAGACGGGCAGATGCAATTCAGAACCCGACTTGAAGGTTTTCTGGAGCTCCCGGCGTTCGGCCGGTTCATCACCGGCGTCATCGTGGTCAACGCGGTGCTGCTGGGGATGGAAACCTCGGAAACGCTGATGTCGCGCATCGGACCGCTGATCGAGGCGCTGGACAAGCTGTGTCTGGCGATTTTCGTGATCGAGATCGCGCTCAAGATGGTGGCGCAGGGCTGGCGGTTCTTTGTCTATGGCTGGAACCTGTTCGACTTTTTCATCGTCGGCATTTCGCTGGTGCCCGGGGCGCAGGGGCTTTCGGTGCTGCGGGCGCTTCGGATTTTGCGGGTGTTGCGGGTGATTTCCGTGGCGCCGCGTCTGCGCCGGGTGGTCGAGGGGTTCATCACCGCACTGCCCGGTATGGGCAGCGTGTTCTTTCTGATGGCGATCATCTTCTATATTGGGTCTGTGATCTCCACCAAGCTGTTCGGTCCGGATTTCCCAGACTGGTTCGGCACGTTGGGGCTGAGCGCCTATACGCTGTTTCAGGTCATGACGCTGGAAAGCTGGTCAATGGGCATCGTACGCCCGGTGATGGAGGTGCATCCCCATGCCTGGGTCTTTTTCGTGCCCTTCATCATCGTCACGACCTTTGCGGTGGTAAACCTGTTGGTGGGCCTGATCGTGAATTCGATGCAGGATGCCCACCAGCAAGAGGCCGGGGATCGCACCGCCGCCTATCGGGACGAGGTGTTGGCGCGATTGCTGGCGATCGAGCAACGGTTGTCCGACGATACAGAGCTGAACGGCAAAAAGTGATTTTGAGAATCCGCCGCCCGAGGATATTGACCTTGGGGGGCGATCAGGCGGAGATCCGGGAATGAAGCGACGCACATTTACATTCGGGGCTACCGCGGCGCTGGCCGTGGCAGGATGCAGCAGTAGCAACCGATTCCAGACTTATCGCGGGCCAGAGGTCACCTCCGTCGTGGTGAACAAGGGCGCGCGCAGTCTGTATTTGTTGCATCACACCGAGATCCTCAAAGGGTACAATGTGCGGCTGGGGTTCGCCCCCGAGGGTCACAAGGAATATGAGGGCGACGGACGGACGCCAGAGGGCACCTATGTCATCAACCGGCGCAACCCGAACAGCGAATTTCATCTGTCGCTGGGCATTTCCTATCCGAACAGAGAAGATGTGGCGCGTGCGGCGGCGCTGGGTAAGAAGCCGGGCGGCGACATCTTCATTCACGGGCAACCGTTGACCTATCGGCCCAAGGGGGGCGATTGGACCGCAGGCTGTATCGCGGTGAAAAACCCCGAGATCGAAAAGATCTATGCCATGGTACGCGACGGTACCCCGATCACGCTCAGGGCCTGATCGGGAGCCTGAGCGGGACGGGCTGGATCAGCCGCCCATCACCAGTGTCCACCAGATCTTGCCATTGCCTTCCTGGAACCAGGCGAACCCCAGATCCGTCGCCTTCTTGTCGAGGATGACAGAGCGCGTGCCCGGCTCTTCCATCCAGGCGGCGAGGGTTTCAAGCTCGGTTTCGTAGGTTTCCGAGATATTCTCGCCCAGCATCGCGCGGTCATATCCGGCACGCTGAACCCGATCGAGCGGCGAGGAGCCGTCAGAGCTGAAGTGCCAAGGCCTGTTCTGGACTGACATATCGCGCGAATGGGTGGCGGCGGCGGCGTTGAGCCGCGCGTCCAGCTTCACCGGGGTGGTGCCGGCCGCCTGACGCAGGGCGTTGATCGAATCCAGCATACGGTACTGTACTTTCGACGTGTCGCCGCCGCGGATGCGATACACCTTTGTGGATAGCCCGCTGGCGCTGGAGCCGGTGCTTTGGGCGTCATAGCCGGTGTCACAGGCCGCGAGCCCCAGAAGGCTGACAAGCAGTATCGAAAGTATACGCACGATGTTCCACCCTGAAAATCACTCTGCCCTCCGGACTTAACGCGCCAAGGCGACGGGCGCAAATGCGCAGCGGGCCGGAGTCGGCGGTTTTGTCGGTTTGATTTGCGACTGCGACTTTCACGTCATAATATGCTTAATATTGGGGAGCGAAGAGTAAGGGTAGGTTGTATCATGTCGAAATCTTCATTCATGAGGCCCTCGCGCCGCAGCTTTCTCGTCGGGGGGGCGGCGCTGATCGGATCGCCCGCACTGGCGAGCGAAGAGGCAGAGGCCCCCGATCCGCTGCGCCCGGCCCCGGCCGCCGAACCGGCGGTCCGCCACAACATCTCAAGTTTCCGCTCGGTGAATTGGCAAGCCTATTTCAGCAACCTGCGCAACGGGGCGATTCTGGTCGATACCCGGTCGCGGGCGCTGCATTTCTGGGCAGAGGATCACGCGACCTACAAATTGTATCCGTCAAGCGTTCCGCTCACCGACGAGATGACCCGACGCGGACGCACCAGCGTGATCCGCAAGGTCGTCGGCCCAAGCTGGGCGCCGACGCCGTCGATGAAAAAGCGCAATCCGGAATGGCCGAACTTTATTCCACCGGGGCCGGACAATCCGCTGGGAACGCATGCATTGTATCTGAGTTGGAAATTCTATCGCATCCACGGGACCCATGATACGCGCAAGATCGGGCGTCGGTCGTCGAATGGCTGCATCGGGCTTTATAATGAACATATCGCCGAGCTGTTCTCGTTTGCCAAAGTGGGCACGCAAGTGTTGCTAATTTGACGACATGGTGGTGCTGCAAGCGCGAAAAGAAGAAACAAGCGTTTGCAATCGTGCCGTTAAGCTGCTTAAAAAAAGTCCACGAGGTAAAGTCTTGGGTGCGTAGATTCCGAGTGTTGGGTCTGCGCTAAATCTGGAGGTTAATTATGAAGAAACTTGTTCTCGCCGCTGCACTGGTTGGCGCCGCTTCGACCGCAACTGCTGGTTCGCTGGCCGAGCCGATCGTTGAAGCACCGGTTATCGTTGAAGAAGCCAGCAGCTCGTCGAATGGCATCCTGCTGCCCCTGCTGCTGCTGGTACTGGTTGGTGCCGCAGTCGCCGGTAGCTAATCGCTACACGTTTGACTACGAAAAAGGCGATGGGTTTTCCCATCGCCTTTTTTTATGCCCGGCTCTGATTGGTCGTTCGCGTCCCGGCGCGGTCAGGCGGTCCAGCCCGACAGATTTTCGCCGATCACCGTACACAGCGCCTCGATATGCGCATCATCGTCGTTCAGGCAGGGGATATAGGTGAAATCCTTGCCGCCTGCGGCCTCAAAGCTTTCCCTGATCTCGCCGTTGATCTCTTCCAGCGTTTCGATGCAGTCGGCGGAAAACGCCGGCGCGATCACCGCGATGTTGGTTTTGCCCTGCCGGGCCAGCTCGGCCACATGCTCAACGGTATAGGGTTTTAGCCACTCTTCCGGGCCGAATTTCGACTGGAAGGTCGTGATCAGATCGCTGTCCGCCCAGCCCAGCCGCTGTTTCAGCAGGCGCGTCGTTTTCTGACACTGACAATGATAGGGATCGCCCTGCATCAGATAGCGCTGCGGCATGCCGTGATAGGAACAGACCAGAATATCGGGTTTGCGCGCCGCCGTGGCATAGGCCCGCTCGACCGATTGGGCCAGCGCCTCGATATAGCTTGGGTGGTCGAAATAGGCCGGCACCGTGCGACTGGCGGGCTGCCATGGCTCGTCCATCAGGGCGCGAAAGAAGGCGTCGTTGGCGGTGGCGGATGTGGCCCCAGCGTATTGCGGATAGAGCGGAAAGAACAGGATGCGCTGGCAACCGGCCTTGACCATCGCGCGGACCTTGCTTTTGGTCGACGGGTTGCCGTAGCGCATGCAGAAATCGACCATGACCTGATCGCCAAACCGGGCCTTGAGGCTCTGCTCGACCTTGGCGGTCTGGTCCTTGGTGATGGTCATCAACGGGCTTTCGTTGCGCGCCTCGTTCCAGATCGACTTGTAATTGGCACCGCTGGAGAACGGGCGTTTGCTGAGGATAACGAGCTGCAATAGCGGTTGCCATTTCCATGCCGGATAGTCGATCACGCGCTGGTCCGACAAAAATTCGCTCAGATATCGGCGCATCGGCCAATAGGAATAGTGATCGGGCGTGCCGAGGTTGGCCAGTAGCACGCCGATCTTGGGTGTCGGGATCTCCGGATGGTCGGCAGGGGCATGCGCGGGGCGGGCGGCGTCGGTCATGGGAGCATCCTGATTTCTGGGGTCATGGGCGCAGATAAAGGGAATCGCCCGTTCGTCAATCTGACAGCGGGGTTTCCGTCGTGTTCAAGGCATCCGCCAGCCGCGTTCGCGCCGATCCCGGACGCAGCGGTTTGGGCTGGCTTTCCGACGGGGCCCAGCCGGTCAGGCTGACCAATTCGAAACTGGCCCGCAATCGGCCTGCGGGGGTGGCGAAATGTTCGGCGTAAAGCGCGGCGGCGCGGGCAAACACGGCGCGGCGGGTCGGGCGGCGCAACCGGTTGCTCAGCACGTTGGTTTCGCCCATGCCGCGCAGGTCGTGCATAAGATGGGGCAGATCGCGATATTCGGCGGTCAGTTTCAGGCTGTCGGCCACCGGCAGGGCTAGCCCGGCGCGTTGCAGCAGCGCGCCCAGCTCGCGGAGCTCGCCCATCGGGGCGATCCGGGGGGACAGCCCCCCGGTGATTTCGCTTTCGGCCTGACCAAGGGTCGCGCGCAACTCGCTCAGGGTCTCTCCGCCGAGCAGAAAGACAAGCAGGAACCCGTCTTCCTTCAACGCCCGGCGGCATTGGATCAACTGTCCGACCGGATCATTGGCCGTGTGCAGGCACATGGCGTGGATCACAAGGTCGTGCGTGTCGGGTGTCAGATCCAGCGTGTCGTCGTCTGCAACGATCCGCGCTTCTGGAAAGGCGGCGCGCCACAGATCGGGGCAGGGGGTGACGATGGCGGGCTGCGTGAAGGTTCTGTTAACCAGCGACAGGCGATCCTGAGCTTCGTCCAGCGCCGTATGGTGCAGGAACAGGCTGTCTTCGCGCATACGGGCGCGGCGGGCGGACAGGGCTTGCCTGTCGAACAGGGGGGGCGCGGATGTCATGGTTGCAAACTAAGCCTTTGCGTGCGGGGTTACAAACGGCTGTTGCATTGATTTACCCGCCGCGCTGTCTTGGCTGTGGCACCCAGGTCGAAAGCGATTTTGGCCTCTGTGGTGCCTGCTGGCGCGAGACGCCCTTTATCGGCGGCACGGTCTGCGACGGCTGTGGCCTGCCGCTTGATGGGGCAGAAGACGGGCACCGGATCGAATGCGATGCCTGCATGGACCAGCCGCGCCCGTGGCGGCAAGGGCGTGCGGCGCTTTTGTATGCGGATCGGGCACGACGTCTGGTTTTGGCGCTGAAGCATGGCGACAGATCCGATATCGCGCGCCCGGCCGGGCGTTGGCTGGCCCGTGCCGCGCGCCCGATGCTGCAGGCGGAAACGGTGATCGCGCCGGTGCCGCTGCATTGGTCGCGGTTGTTGCGCCGGCGCTATAATCAGGCGGCGCTGCTGGCACAGTCGCTTGCGGCACAGACGGGCGCGGCGTGTTGTCCTGACCTGCTGATCCGGCCGCACCGCACCCCGATGCTGGACCACGCCACCGCCGAGCAGCGCAAGACGATCCTGCGAGAGGCGATTTCTGTGCATCCCCGACGCCAGCATCGCATGATCGGGCGTCCGGTGCTTTTGGTGGATGATGTGATGACTTCTGGCGCCACCCTGACCGCCTGCGCCGAGGCTTGCCATGCGGCTGGGGCGGCCTCGGTTGACGTGGTGGTACTGGCACGCGTTGCAAAGGATGACTAAATCCAGCACAACGCAGTATATCCAGAGGATCAGATATGAAACCGGTCGAGATTTATACATCCCCGCTTTGCGGCTTTTGTCACGCGGCCAAGCGGCTGCTGACCCAAAAGGGTGTCACCTTTTCGGAAATCGATGTCTGGGCCAGCCCGGACCGCAAACCCGAGATGATCCAGCGCGCCAACGGCGGCCGCACGGTGCCGCAGATCTTTATCGGAGAGACCCATGTCGGCGGCTGTGACGAGCTGTACGCGCTGGAAAGGGGCGGCAAGCTTGACGCGCTGCTGGCCGAGTCATGAAGACCGCGCTGGTTCAACTTTGCTCCGGTGATGATCCGGGCGACAATCTGCGGCAGGTGCAATGGATGTTGGCCGAGGCTGCAGCCGAGGGTGCGGAATTCGTCCTGACGCCCGAGGTGACCAATTGCCTGTCCTCCAGCCGCGCCCGCCAGAACGAGGTTTTGTGTCTGGAAGGCGACGACCCCACGCTTGCCGCGCTGCGCCAGCAGGCCGAAGAACTGGGCATCTGGCTGTTGATCGGCTCGCTCGCGCTCAAGACCGGCGACCCCGACGGACGATTCGCCAACCGCTCTTTCCTGATCGGGCCGGATGGCGGCATCCGCGCGCGCTATGACAAGATCCACATGTTCGATGTGCAGGTCACCGCCGAGGAAACCTATCGCGAATCGGATGGCTTCCGGCCCGGGGATCGTGCGGTTCTGGCGCAAACGCCGTTTGGCGCGGTGGGGATGACGGTGTGCTATGACGTGCGCTTCCCGCATCTGCATCAGGCGCTGGCGCGCGCCGGGGCGCAGATCCTGACCGTACCGGCGGCGTTTTCTCCCGTTACCGGTGCCGCCCATTGGGAGCCGCTGTTGCGTGCCCGCGCGATTGAAACCGGCTGTTTCGTCCTCGCCCCCGCTCAGACCGGCACCCACCCCACCAGTGGGGGCAAGCAACGGCGCACCCATGGCCACAGCATGGCAATCTCGCCCTGGGGCGAGGTTCTGGTCGATGCTGGAACCAAGCCGGGCATTCATGTCTTTGACATGGACATGTCGCTGGTAGAGGATGCGCGCTCCAAGGTGCCCTCCCTGACCCATATCCGGGACTTTCATGGGCCATAAGCGCGGGACCGCATGACCGAAGATAGCAACAATCCTCTTGCGGTGGCCCTGTTCAGCGAGCTTTTGACCGCCGATCAGCTGATGCGCAACCGGCTTAGCCGGGTCTTGCCCAAGGGGATGGAAATCTCGCATTTTTCGGTGTTGAACCATCTTGCGTTCTTGCAGGACGAGCGCAGCCCGGCGCAGCTGGCGGATACGTTCCACGTGACCCGTGGCGCGATGACCAACACGTTGAACAAGCTGGAATGGGCAGGTTACGTGCATATTCGCCCCGATTGGGACGATGCGCGGCGCAAGATGGTGGCGATCAGCCCGGCGGGCAAACAGGCGCGCGATCAGGCTGTCGCGGCGATCACCCCGATGATCAATCAGGTGGTGGGCGAATTGGGCGCGGCCAAGGTGCGCGAAGTGCTGCCGGTGCTGCGTGATCTTCGGCTGCGGCTGGAACAGGTGGATTGACCGGTCGTCAGTGCGGAGCAGCCAGCCGCTGACCGATCGTGACGCGGCTTTGATCCGTCCCTAACCCGCGCCCAGATAGGCGCGCAGCGCGGGCGGCGGGGTGTCCAGCAGATCGGCGGTGGGCTGCGGCGGATGCGCCACGCCTTCGGCCACAAGGATCGCCAGATCGGCGATCCGGCGGGCATCGTCGGGATCATGGCTGATCATCATCAGCGTCGCGCCGGTCTCCTGCGCCAGTGCGGCAACCAGATCCAGCATTTCCGCTTTCAAGGCCGGGCCAAGCGCGGCGAAAGGTTCGTCCAGCAGCAGTAACGGGCGGTCCTGTAGCAACACCCGCGCCAGTGCGGCGCGGCTTTGCTGCCCGCCAGACAGCGCACCGGGCTTTCGCTCTTCCAATCCTTGCAGGCCGACGCGGGCGAGCGCCGTGTGCACGCGCTTCTTTTGCTCGGAGGTCAGCCGCAGATCGGGGCGCAGGCCAAGACCGGCGTTCTGTTCCACGCTCAGATGCGGAAACAGGTTGCCGTCCTGAAACAGCATGGCCACGGGGCGCGCGCCGGGGGCGTCGTGGGTGATGTCGCGCCCGTCCCAAAGGATGCGACCCCGCTCCAGCGGACGAAACCCGGCGATCGCCTCGATCAAGGTGGTCTTGCCCGCGCCAGAGGGGCCGATCACCGCGATTTTCGCGCCGGAGTCGATCACGAAATCCGCCGTTACGGTGAATACCCCGTTGCGGATCACCGCATCCTCAAGGTTCAGCATGCCAGCGCCCTCCACGGTCAAAGATCCAGAAGGCCAGCATCGACAGCCCCAGCAACAACAACGCCGCCCCCGCTGCCGCCTCCATACGGTAGGCGCCCATCAGACGATAGATCTGCAACGGCAGCGTTGCCATATCCTGATCGGCAAACAGCGCGATAACGCCAAGATCCCCCATCGACAGGGCCGCGGCAAGCCCGGCGGTAAAGCCGATCTGCGCCCGCATCCGGGGCAGCAGTACCAGCCGCAAGAACGGGCCGCCGCCCATGTTCAGGCTCAGCCCCAGCTGGCCAAAATCGCCGATCACCGCCCGTGCGCGCGGCACCAGAATGCGCAGCGCGAAGGGCAGCGCCATCACCGCGTTGACCAGCGCCGTGACCGGCAAGGCCAGCGCACGGGGATCGGCCAGCGGATAGATCACGATAAACAGCCCGGTGCCGATCACCAGCGGCGAAACGGCAAGCCCCAGCAGCCCGGCAATCTCGATCCACGCGGCGCGGCGCACCATGGCGATGCTCGCGGCCATCGGCACCGCCAGCACTAGCAGCACGCCGGTGCTGAGCAGCGCAATCAGGACCGAGGTGCGCGCGGCGCGAAAGACGCTTGCGGGCAGCTCTGTCAGCCCCGGCAGCCCGGCCATGGCGATCGCCGCCAGCGGCAGCAGCAGGAACAGCGCCGCAAGGGTGATTGCCGCGCCGTCCAACAGCCGCAGCGTGGGAGTATTGGCATCCCAGCGTTGCACCGCTCGGTCCAGCCCGGCGCCAAAGCCACCACCCGGCGCCGCGCGCAGGGCCAGCCCCGCCGCCAGCGCGGTCAACACGATTTGGATGCCCGACAGCAGCGCGGCGCGGCCAAGGTCGAAATCGAACCGAAACGCCTGATAGATCGCCAGTTCGACCGTGGTCGCGCGCGGCCCGCCGCCCAGCGTCAGCGCCACCGCAAAGGAGGTCAGGCAAATGGCAAACACCACCGCCAGCGCGCCGGGGGCGGTGCGGGCCAGCATTGGACGTTCCAGCAGCCGCCAGATCGCCTCCGGTCCGGCCCCCAGTTGGGCGGCCAGACGAAAGCGTTCGCCGGGGATCTCTTGCCAGCCCTGCAGGATCAGCCGGGTCGCCAGCGGCAGGTTGAAAAACACATGCGCCAGCACCACCCCGTGCAGCCCATAGATGCGCAGCGGTTCCAGCCCGAGCGCGCCCAACGCCTGACTGACCCAACCGGCGCGGCCAAACACCGCCAGCAGCCCCAGCACCGCCACGATCACCGGCAGGATGAACGGCGCGCCCAATAACGTGATCAGTGCGCCACGCCCGACAAAGCGTCGCCGCGCCAAAGCGCGCGCCACCGGCACCGCGAGTGCAACGCTCAGCCCCGCCGACAGCGCCGCCTGTATCAGGGTGAACCGCACCGCCTGCCAGTCGGACGGACCCAACCCAGAGCCGGGCTCGGCCCGCCAGACCACGGCGGCCAACGCCCCGAGGATCAGCGTGGCAACGCAAAGCGCCGCGCCGATCCCCGGTGCGCCGCTTACCGGCTGAGCGCGGTCAGCCATTCGGCCAGCGCCGGATCACGCAGCGCTGCCGCCTCTTCAGGCGACAACAGCAATGCCTTGCCCGGCGCGATCAGCGTGGCGAACCCGTCTGGCAGCCCGCCCTCGGGGGTTACGGCCGGATACATCCAGTTGGTGGTTGGAATGATCGACTGGAACGCGTCGGAGACCATGAATTGCAGGAACTGATCCGCCAATTCCGGCTGGTCGCTGGTGGCGAGCTTTCCGGCGACCTCGATCTGCATGTAATGGCCCTCATCGAACCGCGCGGCGGTCTTGCTGTCATCCTCTTCCGCGATCAGGTGGTAGGCGGGCGAGGTGGTGTAGGAGAGCACCATATCCGCCTCGCCGTCCAGAAACAGGCCATAGGATTCGGACCAGCCCTTGGTGACGGTCACGATATTGTCGGCCAGCCCCGCCCAGATCGCCGGCGCCTCATCGCCGTAAGCGGCCTTGACCCACATCAGCAGCCCCAGCCCGGGAGTGGAGGCGCGCGGATCCTGAATCACGATCTTGAGATCGCTGTCGGCCAGTGCGCGAAACGACGTCGGCGCACTTAGCGTCTTGTTCTGAACAAAGGCGAAATAGCCCCAGTCATAGGGCACGAAATCCGCATCCTCCCACGCGACCGGCATGTCGAACGTGGCGCTGACGGCATGGGGGGCGAACAGCCCGGTGTCGCGCGCGGCCTGAATCAGGTTGGTGTCCAGCCCCAGCACGACATCGGCGTCGCTGCGTGCGCCTTCCAGTTTCAACCGGGCCAGCAACGCCGCGCCGTCTCCAGCCGCAACCAGTTTGAGATCACAGCCGCACTGCGCTTCAAACGCCTTTTCCACCAGCGGGCCGGGGCCCCATTCGGTGGTGAAACTGTCATAGGTGTAAACGGTGAGTGTCGGGGCCTCGGCAAGGGCCGCCGTGGCCGAAAACAATCCCGCTGCAAATGTTAGATACTTCATGGCATCCTCCGATTGCGGCGACAGGGCAAGGGTGGAGGCAGGTCCATTAACCTTCCCTACGCCGGTATGAGCCGGGTCAGGTTCAACGGGTTCGCGCGATGCATCTCAGCCCTTTCAGGCACCCCGAGGTGGGGCAAACCCTAGTGGGGCGGCGCATCATCGGCAAGGCAAAACCCCTTGAGCGACCGGGCAGGCCCGGCTAGACCGCAGGGCAAAGGAGCGCCCGCATGTCCATCAACACCTTCGGTCATCTTTTCCGCGTCACCACATGGGGCGAAAGCCATGGGCCCGCGCTGGGCGCTACGGTCGACGGCTGCCCGCCGGGCGTGCCGGTGGACGCGGCGATGATCCAGCACTGGCTTGATCGGCGCAAACCGGGTACCAGCCGCTATACCACCCAGCGGCAGGAACCTGACGCGGTGCGGATCCTGTCGGGCGTGTTCGAGGGGCAGACCACCGGCACCCCGGTGCAGCTGATGATCGAGAACACCGACCAGAGGTCCAAGGATTACTCCGACATCATGGAAAAGTTCCGCCCGGGCCATGCCGATATCACCTATTGGCAGAAATACGGCATCCGGGATTATCGTGGCGGTGGCCGCTCTTCGGCGCGCGAGACGGCGGCGCGGGTGGCGGCTGGTGGGCTGGCGCGGGCGGCGCTGGCAACGCTGGCCCCCGATCTGCAGATCACCGGCTATATGACCCGGATCGGCCCGCAGGAAATCGACCGCGAGCGGTTCGATTGGGACACCATCACCCAGAACCCGTTCTGGTGCCCCGATGCACAGGCGGCAGAGGACTGGGCGACCTATATGAAGGCGTTGCGCAAATCCGGCAATTCGGTGGGGGCCGTGGTTGAAGTGGTGGCGCGCGGCGTGCCCGCCGGGCTTGGCGCGCCGGTCTATGGCAAGCTCGACACCGATCTCGCCGCCGCGATGATGTCGATCAACGCCGTCAAGGGCGTGGAAATCGGCGAAGGCATGGGGGCCGCCATGCTCACCGGCGAGGACAATGCCGATGAGATCTTCATGGGCAACGATGGCCGCCCGGTGTTTTCCTCGAACCACTCGGGGGGCATTCTCGGTGGCATCTCCACCGGGCAGGACGTTGTGGTGCGCTTTGCGGTGAAACCCACCTCGTCGATCCTCAAGACCCGCCAGACCATCACCAAATCGGGCGAGGCGGCCGAGATCATCACCAAGGGCCGTCATGACCCCTGCGTCGGCATCCGCGCGGTGCCGGTGGGCGAGGCGATGATGGCCTGCGTCCTGCTCGATCATATCCTGCTCAATCGCGGCCAGATCGGCGGCGCGGTGGGCGAGACGCGTGGGCGCATTGGCTGATCTTGGCGCTTTGCGGAGCCGGTTGCGGGCGATTACGCAGGCCCGTATGGCGGCGGACCCGGCCCATGATCTGGCCCATCTCGACCGGGTCTGGGCCAATGCCGAGCAAATCGCGGGCGACCCCCTTGATCGCCCGGTGCTGCTGGCGGCCTGCTATCTGCATGATCTGGTGAACCTGCCCAAGGATTCGCCTGACCGGGCCGCCGCCTCGACACGGGCGGCAGAGGCGGCCGCGCCGATCCTGCGCGATCTGGGTTTAGACGCGCCGCGCATCCGGGCCACCCAACACGCGATTGCCGCCCACAGCTTTTCCGCCGGGCTCACGCCCGAGACGCAAGAGGCCCGCATCCTGCGCGATGCCGATCGTCTCGACGCGCTGGGCGCCATCGGCATCGCCCGCTGTTTCTCGGTGTCCGGTGCGCTGAACCGGCGGCTTTATGATCCCGCCGACCCCTTTGCCCGGCATCGTGATCTGGACGACAAGGCCCATGCGCTTGACCATTTCCGCACCAAGCTGCTGGCGCTGCCGGGCCGCATGCTGACGGTGCGGGGTCGGGCGCTGGCGCAAACGCGCGCGGCGCGCATGGTGGTCTTTCTCAACGATTTGGGCGATGAGATTGGGGTACCTCTTCCTTCCAACTGGACAGTTACATGAGTGATATTCTCGGCATCACCTTCCCGATCTATGCCGCCGTGATCATCGGCTATTTGGTGGTGCGGATCGGCTGGTTCAAAGCGGCGGACATGCGCGTTCTGGGGCAATACGTGCTGAACGTGGCGCTGCCGGCGCTGTTGTTCAACGCGGTCGCCGGGCGCGATCTGGGTGAGGTGCTGCGCCCCGGCTATCTGCTGGTGATGGCGGTTGGCGGGTTGGTGACCATCGCGGTCGCCTGGCTGTGGTTCAGCGCCACCGCGCCCGACAAGCCACGCCGCGCCCTGGCGGTGATGGGGGCCAGTTGCCCCAATTCCGGCTTCGTCGGCTATCCGGTGCTGCTGCTGGTGCTGCCCGATCTGGCCGGGGTGGTTCTGGCGCTGAATTTTCTGGTTGAGAACGTGCTGATCATCCCGATCTGCCTGATCCTGATGGATCTTGCCGCCGGGCGTGCCGGGGTATCGCCGTTGCGGCTGGTGCGCGACGTGCTCCTTGGCTTGCTCAAGCGCCCGATGGTGATCGGTCTGTTGCTGGGGCTGGCGGTCTCGGCCCTTGGCGTGGCGATCCCGGCCCCCCTCACCCGGATGATGGGCATGTTGGCGGCCTCTGCCGCGGCGCTGTCCTTGATCGTGATCGGCGGCTCGCTGGTCGGGCTGCCAATGAAGGGAAACAAGACGCTGGCGACCCAGATCGCCGCGGCCAAGCTGCTGCTGCATCCGGCGGCGGTTGCCATGGCGGCGCTTGCCCTACCTGTGCTCGGGTTTGTCAGCCTGAGCGAAGAGATGCGCAGCGCCGCGATCCTGTCGGCGGCGATGCCGATGTTCGGTATCTATACGGTGCTCGCACAGGAACGCGGCCTTGGCGGTGCGGCTTCGATCGCCATGCTGGCTGCCACCGCTGCCGCGTTCTTTACCCTCAGTGTATTTCTGTTCTGGCTGACCTGAGCAGGAAAGGCGCTGCGCGCCTGGCCTCCGGCGGGAGTATTTTTACCAAGAAGAAGACGCGGACCGGCTTTGCTTCTTCTTGTCTAAAATACTCAAATCCCTTGTGCAGCCCCTTGGAGGCGGCTCACGTAAACAGCGCGCCATAGGTGTCGCGCAGCGCCTTTTTCTGCACCTTGCCCATGGTGTTGCGCGGCAGGGCGTCGACCATCACGATCCGTTTCGGCTGTTTGAACTTGGCCAGTTGCCCTTGCAGCGCGGCGGTGATGGCCTCTGGCGTGGTGCCTTCGCCCTCGGGCACCACCACGGCGACGACGCCTTCGCCGAAATCGGGATGCGGCACCCCGATCACAGCGCTTTCCAGCACGCCGGGCAGATCGTCGATCAGGCTTTCGATCTCTTTCGGATAGACGTTGAAGCCGCCAGAGATGATCATGTCCTTTTCACGCCCAACGATACTGACATAGCCGTCGGCGTCGATCATCGCCATGTCGCCGGTGATGAACCAGCCGTCCGGGCGCAACTCTTCCGCCGTTTTTTCGGGCATCTGCCAATAGCCCTGAAAAACATTGGCGCCGCGCACTTCGAGGCCGCCGATCTCACCGGCGGGGACCTCGGCACCGTCCTGCATCACCCGCACCTCGACGCCCGGCAGCGGAAAGCCGACGGTGCCAGCGCGGCGCTCGCCGTCATAGGGGTTGGAGGTGCTCATGTTGGTTTCGGTCATGCCATAGCGTTCAAGGATGCGATGGCCGGTGCGGGCCTGCCAGTGTTCATGGGTTTCCACCAGCAGCGGTGCCGAGCCGGAGATGAACAGCCGCATGTTGGCCGCGCGCTCTTTCGTCAGGCGCGGGTCGGCCAGCAGGCGGGTGTAGAAGGTCGGCACGCCCATCAGGGCGGTGGCGCGCGGCATCGCTTCGAGGATCGCGTCGACGTCAAAGCCCTTGAGGAAGATCACCTGCGCGCCGGCCAGCAACGCCACGTTGGTGGCGACGAACAACCCGTGGGTATGGAAGATCGGCAGCGCGTGGATCAGCACGTCTTGCGCGGTGAACTTCCAATAGTCGCGCAGCATTTCGGAATTGGAGGCGAGGTTGGCATGGCTCAGCATCGCACCCTTGGAACGCCCCGTGGTGCCGGATGTGTACAAAATTGCCGCCAAATCGTCCGGCCCGCGCTTGACGGGGGTAAAGCCGCCGCGCCCGACCACCGCGTCGATCAGCGTGCCCAGCCCCTTGGCGTCGAGCGTGACCACGCGGGCCGCACCGGCGATTTCCGAGATCGCGTCATATTTCGCCGGATCGCAGACCACCACGCGCGGGGTGGCGTCGCCCAGGAAATAGGCCAGCTCTGGCGTGGTATAGGCGGTGTTGAGCGGCAGGAACACGCCGCCGGCCATCACCGTGCCGAGGTACAACTGGATCGCCTCGATGGTCTTGTCGACCTGAACCGCCACCCGGTCGCCCGGCTGCACCCCCATCGCCACCAGCGCCGCCGCGTTGCGTTCGGCCCCGGCGAAGAGTTCGCCAAAGGTCATGCTGGCGCGGGCCGGGAAAGTTGCAAAATTTCGCGTCTCATGGCCGACCGAGGCCGCATGCAGGCGGGAAATCAGGTGGTTGTCGTCGTACATGGCTTGCCTCTTGCGCTGCTGTCGGGCCTATCTGCGCCTTGCGGGGCGGCGAAATCAACCCGTTGATCTTTCTCATGGCAAGAGGCAGGCTCCCGCTCATGGCGACATTGTTAACATCGCATCGACCCGGCCTTGCCGTGACCCTGAAACTCAGCGCCATTTTCCTGTTTTCGACCATGGCGGCGCTGATCAAGGCGACCTCTGGCGACGTGCCGCCGGGCGAGGCGGTGTTCTTTCGCTCGTTCTTTGCGATCCCTGTCATTCTGGTCTGGATCTCCATGCGGGGGGAGCTGCGCACCGGGCTGGTGGCGCGCCGGCCGATGGGGCATTTCTGGCGCGGGGTGATCGGCACCACCTCCATGGGGCTGACCTTTGCCGGGCTTGGCCTGCTGCCGCTGCCCGAGGTCACTGCGATCGGCTATGCCACGCCGATCTTTACCCTGATTCTGGCGGCGGTGATGTTGGGCGAACGGATCCGGCTGATCCGGATTTCTGCGGTCGTGATCGGGCTGGTCGGGGTTCTGATCATGCTTTGGCCACGTCTGGGGGGCGGGTTCAGCGGGCAAAGCACGGCGACGCTCGGGGCGATTTTGATCCTTGGCGCGACCGCACTTCGGTCGCTGGTGCAGATCCATATCCGCAAGATGGTCGCCACCGAAACGACATCGGCCATCGTGTTCTATTTCTCTGCGACTGCGGCGGCCTTGTCTTTGCTTTCGCTGCCCTTCGGCTGGGTGATCCCCAGCCCGATGGCCGCCACAATACTGGTGCTGGCGGGTTTGGTTGGCGGCACGGCGCAGATCCTGATGACCGCCTCTTATCGCTTTGCGCCGGCCTCGATGCTGGCGCCTTATGAATACGCCTCGATGCTGTTTGCGATCCTTATCGGTTATGTCTGGTTTGACGAGGTGCCCACCGCAATCATGCTGGCCGGTGCGGCGCTGGTGATCGCGGGCAATATTCTGGTGATCTGGCGCGAACATCAGCTTGGGCTGGAGCGGGCGCGCGTCCGCGCGGTGAGCGATCCGAAAGCGTGATCTTTACCCCGGCACGACCCGTCCTATGATCCGCCTGAACAGTCAAAGGAAAATGATGTGACCGACGCCGACGCGCATAAGAAGAACATGCAAGACCTGCAAGCCAAGCAGCGGGCCAAGGTGGCTGAGGCCGAGGATCCGGAACGCGGTCTGGTGCTGGTGCATACCGGCAATGGCAAGGGCAAGTCCTCGTCTGCCTTTGGCGTGGTGGTGCGCGCGCTGGGCTGGCGCAAGTCGGTCGGTGTGGTGCAATTCATCAAGGGCAGTTGGATCACCGGAGAGCGGCAATTCTTTGATCGGCTGGGCGGGGTCGATTGGCACACCATGGGCGAAGGCTTTACCTGGGACACCCAGGACCGGGAGCGCGATATCGCCGCCGCCAAGGCCGCATTCAAGCGCGCGCGCGAGATGATGGAGAGCGGCGACCTTGATCTGGTGGTGCTGGACGAGATCAATATCGCGCTGCGCTATGACTATCTGAGCGCGCAAGAGGTGTTGGACGGGCTCAAGGCGCGGTCGGATCGCACCAGTGTGATCCTGACCGGGCGCGACGCGTTGCCGGAGATTTGCGAGTATGCCGATCTGGTGACCGAGATGACCGAGGTGAAGCACCCCTACAACGCCGGGATCAAGGCGCAGCGCGGCTTGGATTTCTGATCTGCAAGGCGGGGACGCGGCCCCAGACTGAAAAAGCGGCGCCGGGTGTGCCCGACGCCGCTTTGGATCGCTTGAACCCGATGTCGGCTTAAGAGGCCGCTTTCATCAAGCCTTGCTCTTTGAGTTGGGCATGGCATTCGTCCAGCGCGCGGCGGGCCCGCTCGATCAGGACGTCGACCTCGGCCAGCGACAGGACCAGCGGCGGAGAGATCACCATGCGGTCGCCCACATGGCGCATGATCAGGTTGTTGGCAAAGCAGCGTTCGCGGCAGATCAAGCCGACAGTGCCCGCATCCGAGGCGAATTTCGCCCGGCTCGCCTTGTCCGGCGTCAGCGCGAGAGAGGCCATCATGCCGACGATTTGGGTTTCCCCCACCAGCGGGTGATCGGCCAGACCATGCCATTTCTCGGCCAGATAGGGGGCGGTTTCCTCGCGCACGCGGTCGACGATCCCCTCTTCTTCGAGGATACGCAGGTTTTCCAGCGCCACGGCGGACGCGACCGGGTGGCCGGAATAGGTATAGCCGTGGTTGAACTCGAGCCCGTCGATCGTCTTGGCGACCTCGTCGCTCACCACCGAGCCGCCGATCGGCTGATAGCCCGAGCTGAGCCCCTTGGCGATTGTCATGATGTCGGGGCGGATGTTCAGGGTCTGGCTGCCGAACCAGTTGCCGGTGCGGCCGAACCCACAGATCACCTCATCGACGATCAGCAGGATTTCGTATTTGTCGCAGATCCGCTGGATTTCCGGCCAATAGCTGTCGGGGGCCACGATCACGCCGCCGGCGCCTTGCACGGGTTCGGCGATGAAGGCGGCGACGCGATCCTCGCCCAGATCCAGAATGGCCTGCTCCAGCTCGCGCGCGCGGGCGAGGCCGAATTCTTCGGGCGTCATGTCGCCGCCCTCGGCCCACCAGTCGGGCTGGTTGATGTGGTGGATATCCGGGATCGGCAGGCCGCCCTGCGCATGCATGCCAGACATGCCCCCCAGCGAGCCGCTGCCGATCGACGAGCCGTGATAGGCGTTGTGGCGGCTGATGAGGATATTCTTGTCCGGCTTGCCCTTGGCCGCCCAATAGGTGCGTACCATGCGGATATTGGTGTCGTTCGCCTCGGACCCGCCAGAGGCGAAGAAGACGTGGTTCAGATCACCCGGCGCCAGTTCGGCGATCTTGTTGGCCAGCGCGATCGCGGGCACATGGGTGGTCTGGAAGAAGGTGTTGTAATACGGCAGTTCGCGCATCTGGCGGGCGGCAACCTCGGCCAGTTCGTCGCGGCCATAGCCGATATTGACGCACCACAGCCCGGCCATGCCGTCCAGGATTTCGACCCCTTCGCTGTCGGTGAGATAGACGCCATTGGCACGGGTGATGACCCGGGCGCCCTTGGCCGTCAGCTCGTCGCCGGTGGTGAACGGGTGCATGTGGTGGGCGCTGTCCAGCGCCTGAAGCTCGGCGGTTGGCATGTGGTTGGTGATGGCGGGCATCGTGGCGACTCCTGCGATTTCGATGGTTGCCGGTAGAATATGATCAAATTTTTTGGTGTCAATCGAATCAGGAAAGCGGGGCGCTATCCTCAAGCATCGCATCGACCATCTGCATCCCTTGTTCCACATCCTGCGCCATTGCCGCGCCCGCCGCGTCGCCATCCCCCGCGCGCAGCGCCGCAAGCAACTCCTTGTGGCGGTCGGGCAGGTTCTGGGTGCCGAAGCGGCCGCAAACGACCCGCAGCGAGGGGCCGAACCGCAGCCAAAGCCGGTCGGACAGATCGGTCATCACCGGTGCCCGCGCCTGGGCGTAAAGCGCAGAGTGAAAGCGATAATTCTGCAGCAGATAGCCGGGAACATCGCCCGCCACGATGGCCATATCCAGCGCCGCGTCGATCGCCTCAAGCTCGGCGATCAGGGCCGGTGTGACATGGCATGTGGCGCGCCGCGCCAGTTCGGATTCTATTGATTTCCTGACGAAAATCAGCTGTTCCACATCCGCGGCTGAAAGCACCGGCACGCTGACGCGGCGGTTGCCCTGAAACATCAACGCCCCGTCCGTGATCAACCGGCGGATCGCCTCGCGGACCGGAGTCATGCCCGCACCCAGCGAATCAGTCAGCCCCTGAATGGTCACCGGCTGGCCCGGGGCCATCTCTCCGAACAGAATTTGGGCCCGCAATTTCTGATAGACCTGTTCGTGAACCGGGGGGTCCGTTGCCGATTTCGTGGGTTTTGGTGCCGATTTTTTGATCAAATTCAACGAGCTCATTCCAATGTGAGTGACTTTACTTGCGCAAACCGAAGCTGCGTGAAAACATATCCCCTGTTGCCGCAGAAGGCAAAACTTGATCAAATCAGAATATGCGGGATCAACCCGCTCCTTCACAGGGAGATTACTATGAGCTTCAAATCGCTGAGTCTGACCGCGGTTCTTGCGCTGGGCGCAACCGTCGCGCAGGCCGAAGAAGTCCGCGTTTACAACTGGTCGGATTATATCGACGAAGAACTGCTGGCCAAGTTCGAGGAAGAGACCGGCATCGACCTGATCTATGACGTGTTCGACAGCAACGAGGTTCTGGAGACCAAGATGCTGGCCGGCGGATCGGGCTATGATGTGGTGGTCCCTTCGGGCACCTTCCTGCAGCGCCAGATTTCGGCGGGCGCGTTCCAGAAACTCGACATGTCGAAACTGCCGAACCACAAGAACGTGTGGGACGTGGTCGAAAAGCGCACCGCGCAATATGACCCCGACAACGCCTATTCGATCAACTACATGTGGGGCACCACTGGCATCGGCGTGAATGTCGGCAAGGTGCAGGAGCGGCTGGGCGAAGACGCCCCGATTGACAGCTGGGCGCTGGTTTTCGATCCCGCCAACATGGAAAAACTGGCAGATTGCGGCGTTCATTTCCTTGACGCACCGGCCGAGATGATCCCTGCCGCGCTGAAATATATCGGCGAGAATCCCGACAGTCAGGACCCCGATGTGATCGCCAAGGCCGAGGCCGTCTATATGGCCGTGCGCCCCTATATCCAGAAGTTCCACAGCTCGGAATATATCAACGGGCTGGCCAATGGTGACATCTGCGTTGCCGTGGGGTGGTCGGGAGACGTGCTGCAAGCGCGCGACCGTGCGGCCGAGGCCGACAATGGTGTCGAGATCGCCTATCACGCGCCCAAGGAAGGCGCGCAGATGTGGTTTGACCAGATGGCGATTCCGGTCGATGCGCCCAACCCTGACGCGGCGCACAAGTTCCTGAACTTCATTCTGGATGCCCAGAACATGGCGGCGGCGTCGAACTATGTCTACTACGCCAACGGCAACAAGGCATCGCAGGAATTTCTGGTCGAGGACGTGATCGGCGATCCGGCGATCTATCCTGATGCGGCGACGCTTGAAAACCTGTTCACCACCCGGCCCTATCCGGCCAAGGTGCAGCGGGTCGTTACCCGTCTGTGGACCAAGATCAAATCGGGCACCTGAGCCCCGATTTCGCGGGCGGGCCGATTGCGGCCCGCCCCGACCGAAGCTCAGACCAACGGGGGGCCACGTTGCAATCCACTATATTCGCGCCATGGGAAGACCCAGAGGCAAAACCGCTGATCCGTTTTCAGAACGTTACCAAGCGGTTCGGAACCTTCACCGCCATCGACGACCTGTCGCTGGACATCTATGAAAAGGAATTCTTTGCGCTGCTGGGGCCGTCAGGCTGTGGCAAGACCACGATGATGCGGATGCTGGGCGGGTTCGAAAACCCGACTGAGGGTCGGATCGAACTGGCCGGCAAGGATATTTCGGGGGTGCCGCCGAACAAGCGCGCGGTGAACATGATGTTCCAGTCCTATGCGTTGTTTCCGCATCTGAGCGTCTGGGACAATATCGCCTTTGGCCTGCGCCGGGATGGCCGCCCCAAGGACGAGGTTGCAGCCCGCGTCGCCGAGATGCTGAAACTGACCCGGCTGGAGAAATTCGGCCGCCGTAAGCCACACCAGATTTCCGGCGGCCAGCGCCAGCGCGTGGCGCTTGCCCGCAGCCTTGCCAAGGCGCCGAAACTGCTTTTGCTCGATGAACCGATGGGCGCGCTCGACAAGAAACTGCGGCAAGACACCCAGTTCGAGCTGATGGACATTCAGGAAAAGACCGGCACCACCTTTGTGATCGTCACCCATGATCAGGAAGAGGCGATGACCGTCGCCTCTCGTGTTGCGGTGATGGACGAAGGCAAGCTGATCCAGGTGGCGACACCGGACCGGATCTATGAATCCCCCGAAAACGTCTATGTGGCCGATTTCATCGGCGACGTGAACATCATCGAGGGACGCGCCACGCTTGAGGGCGAAGAGACCTATCGCATCGACTGGGCCGAGGGCGAAGCGCCGCTGCGGGCCACCTCGTCCACCCGGCTCGACAACGGTCAGAGCTGTTTTCTGGCGATCCGACCGGAAAAGGTGACGATCTCGCCCGAGCGCCCCGAGGGGGCGGTGAACGCGGTGCATGGCAAGGTGCTCGACATCGCGTATCTGGGCAATATCTCGACCTATCACGTCGAGTTGGCATCGGGCACGGTGATCAAGGCGCAGGCGGCGAACACGCGCCGGATCTCGCGCCGGAGTTTTACATGGGAAGATCCCGTCTGGCTGTCCTGGACGGTCACCGGCGGCGTTCTTTTGGCGGGGTGACGCGATGCGCCGTTTCCTCCTGATCGCGGTTCCCTACACTTGGCTTCTGGCGCTGTTTCTTGCGCCCTTTGTCATCGTGTTCAAGATTTCGCTCTCGGATATCGCGCTGGCGATCCCACCCTATACGCCGACGCTGGATCTTGGTGCCGGCTGGGAGGGAATCAAGACGTTTTTCTCGGGGCTGGATTTCGAGAATTTCGTCTGGCTCACGCAGGACGATCTGTACTGGAAAGCCTACCTCAGCAGCCTGAAGATCGCGGTCATCTCCACGGCGTTCACGCTGATGATCGGCTATCCGATCGCCTATGGTCTGGCCCGCTCGCCCGAGGAATGGCGCCCGACGCTGATGATGCTGATCATCTTGCCGTTCTGGACCAGTTTCCTGATCCGGGTCTATTCTTGGATGGGTATTCTCAGCCAAGAGGGGTTCCTGAACCAGTTCCTGCTGTGGACCGGCCTCATCAACGAACCGCTTATCATCCTCAACACCAGTATCGCGGTCTATATCGGCATCGTTTACACCTACCTGCCGTTCATGATCCTGCCGATTTATGCCACGCTTGACCGGCTTGATGAATCGCTGATCGAGGCGGCCGAAGATCTGGGCTGTTCGCGGCTTTCCGCCTTTTGGCTGATCACGGTGCCGCTGTCCAAGAACGGCATCGCGGCGGGCAGTTTTCTGGTCTTTATCCCGGCGCTGGGTGAATTCGTGATCCCCTCGCTGCTGGGTGGATCGAGGACGCTGATGATCGGCAAGGTTCTGTGGGAGGAATTCTTTTCCAACCGGGATTGGCCGGTGGCGGGTGCGGTCGCGATCGTGCTGCTGCTAATCCTTGTGATCCCGATCGTGCTGTTCCAGCGCAACCAACAAAAACAGGCGGAGGCCGAACAATGAACAGGCTGAGCTGGTTCAACACCGTATCGCTGACGCTGGGGTTTGCGTTCCTTTATATTCCGATGCTGATCCTTGTGATCTACAGCTTCAACGCCAGCAAACTGGTCACGGTTTGGGCCGGGTTCTCGACCCGGTGGTATGGCGAGTTGCTGCACAACGAGGCGTTTCTGGATGCCGCCTGGGTCACGCTGAAGGTGGCGGTTTTCTCGTCGTCCATCGCGACGGTACTGGGCACGATGGCGGCCTATGTGCTGGTGCGCGGCAGTCGGTTTCCGGGGCGGACGCTGTTTTCCGGCATGATCTATGCCCCGCTGGTGATGCCCGAGGTGATCACCGGCCTGTCGTTGCTGCTGCTGTTCATCGGCATCGGGCTGGATCGCGGGGTTCTGACCATCGTGCTGGCGCATACCACCTTTTCCATGTGCTATGTTTCGGTGGTGGTGTCCTCACGGTTGATTTCCTTTGATAAATCGCTGGAAGAGGCGGCGCTGGATCTGGGCTGTTCCCCGGCACAGGCGTTTCGGCTGGTCACCCTGCCGATCATTGCGCCGGCGGTGATCTCGGGCTGGTTGCTGGCCTTTACCCTGTCGCTTGATGATCTGGTGATCGCTTCCTTCACCGCCGGACCGTCCGCGACCACGCTGCCGATCAAGATCTTTTCGTCGATCCGACTGGGGGTCAGCCCCGAGATCAACGCGCTGTCCACCGTGATGATCGCCATCGTGGCGGTTGGCGTGATCGCCGCCTCGCTGGTGTCAAAGCGAAGTCTGGTCCGGCAGAAAAAGGACGAACAAGCCGCCGAGCGCGCGCAATGAGACGCATTTTCGGATCGTTCGCCTATTCCGATGGCCCGCGCGACAGCTGTTGGTGGGATGAAACCGCACCCCGGCCTGACTGGCCCGAGGCGCGGGGCGAATTGCGCGCCGATGTGGCGGTGATCGGCGGCGGTTTTACCGGGCTTTCCGCCGCGCTGCATCTGGCCGAGGCCGGGGCCTCGGTCGTGGTGCTTGACGCGAAATATCCCGGCTGGGGGGCTTCGGGGCGCAACGGCGGGTTCTGCTGCCTTGGCGGCGGGCATCTGAAAGACAGCAAAATCATCCATCGTTACGGACCGGATGCTGCCCAGAACTTTTACGACGCCGAGGTCGAGGCAGTGCATCTGGTGGCCCGTCTGTTGGATCGGCTGGGGATCGACGCCGATACCCATTCGCACGGCGAGACCCAGCTTGCCCACAGCCCGCGCGCGATGGCCCGGCTGCGCCGCGCCGCCGAGGGCAAGGATGGCGCGACCCTGACCGAACGCGCCGATCTGGCCGCCGAGGGGTTCAGCGGCCCGTTTCACGGCGCGCTTACGCTGCCGGTGGGATTTGGTCTCAACCCGCGCAAATACGTGTTGGGGCTGGCCTGCGCGGCTGCGGAGGCCGGCGCGCGGATTTATCAGAACAGCGCTGCGGGCCGGATCGAAAAGACCGGCGAGGGCTATCGCATCGCGCTGCCGCAGGGCCAGTTGCGCGCCGATACCGTGCTGATTTGCACCAATGGCTATTCCAGCGAGGATGTGCCGGACTGGCTGGCCGGGCGCTATATGCCGGCGCAATCCACCGTGCTGGTCACCCGCCCGCTGCGCGAGGACGAGCTTGCTGCGCAGGGCTGGACCAGCGATCAGATGGCCTATGATACCCGCAACCTGCTGCATTATTTCCGGCTGATGCCGGACCGCCGGTTCCTGTTCGGGATGCGCGGCGGGTTGATGTCGTCGCCCCGGGCCGAGGCCGCCGCACGCGCCCGCAACCGGCGTGATTTCGAACGCATGTTCCCGGCTTGGCGCGCGGTCGAGAGCGCGCACAACTGGTCCGGCATGGTCTGTCTGGCGCGCAACCGCATGCCTTATGTCGGGCCGGTGCCGGGTCGCGCGGGGATGTTTGCCGGGCTCGCCTATCATGGCAATGGCGTGGCGATGGGCAGCTATGCGGGTCGATTGCTGGCCGATCTGGTGCTGGGCGCGTCGGATCTGCCCTATCCTGCGGCGATGCGCGCGCCGATGGGCGTCTTTCCGATGGGCCGGGCACGGCGGTTGTTGATGCCGCCGACCTATGCCGCGCTGGCGCTGGGCGATCTCTGAGCAATCGTCACCCGGTGCGGTTGACAGAGCCCGCCGGATCGCCCATCCCTGAGCAAAATTCGGTTGTGAGGACGGGCATATGAAGATTGCAATGATCGGGACAGGCTATGTCGGTCTGGTATCGGGCGTGTGTTTCTCGGATTTCGGCCATGATGTCATCTGCGTCGACAAGAACCCGGACAAGATCGCGATGCTCGAGCGCGGCGACGTGCCGATCTTTGAGCCCGGTCTGGACGCGCTGATCCAAAAGAACGTCGAGGCCGGGCGGCTGTCTTTTTCCACCGATCTGCCGGCAGCGGTGGACGGCGCCGATGCGGTGTTTATTGCGGTCGGCACGCCGACGCGGCGCGGCGACGGGCACGCGGATCTGTCCTATGTGATGGCCGCAGCCGAGGAGATCGCGCAAGCGATCACCGCCTATACCGTGGTGGTGACCAAATCGACGGTGCCGGTTGGTACCAACCGGCAGGTCAAGCAGACCATCGCCAAGGCGAACCCGGGGGCCGAGTTTGACGTCGCCTCGAACCCGGAGTTCCTGCGCGAGGGTGCGGCGATCGAGGATTTCATGAAGCCCGACCGCGTTGTCGTCGGGGTTCAGAATGATCGCGCCGCCGCAGTCATGGCGGATATCTACCGACCGCTTTATCTGCGCGACTTTCCGGTCATTTCCACCGATCTGGAAAGCGCCGAGATGATCAAATACGCCGCCAACGCGTTTCTGGCGACCAAGATCACCTTTATCAACGAGATCGCCGCGCTGTGCGAACGGGTGGGTGCGGATATCAAGCAGGTGAGCAAGGGGATGGGCCGGGACGGGCGCATCGGCGACAAGTTCCTGCACGCGGGCCCCGGCTATGGTGGGTCGTGTTTTCCAAAAGATACCAAGGCCTTGGCGCGGATCGGGCAAGATCACGGGGTATCCATGCAGATCACCGAGACGGTCATCAAGGTCAACGACGAAACCCGCCGCCGCATGGTTGAAAAGATCTCTGACATGATGGATGGGAAGCTTGCCGGAAAAACGGTGGCGGTGCTGGGTGTGACCTTCAAGCCCAATACCGACGATATGCGCGAGGCGCCCAGCCTTACGGTCATTCCTGCGCTGATCGGGGCCGGGGCCCGGGTGCGGGTGGTCGATCCGCAAGGCCGGCGCGAGGGCGAGGCGCTGCTGCCCGGCGTGCAATGGGTCGAGGATGCCTATAAGGCCGCGCAAAACGCCGACGCGCTGGTGATCCTGACCGAGTGGAACGAATTTCGCGCGTTGAATCTCAAGCGGTTGGCGAAAAAGATGGCCACTCCGGCGATGGCCGATCTGCGCAATATCTATTCGGTACAGGATGCGAAACGCGCCGGGTTCCGGCGCTATGTTTCGATCGGTCGCAGCGATTATAGCGCCGAGGACTGAGCCGACAGCGCGGCGCGTTCAAGGTCGAGCCCTTGGGTATAGCCCGCGCGCCCGCGTTCGGACTGATACAGGCAATAGGCCGCCATGCGCCAATGATACCATGGCTGCAGCTCGAGGGCGCGCCCAACTGTGGCGAGATCCGGGTAAGCCCCTAGAAACGCGGCCTTTTCCCATGTGCTGAGCGGTGCGCCACGATAGACAAGTTGCATTGCGGGAGAGGTAAAGATCGCCAGATCACCCGCCGGATCGCCGCAGGCAGGGCATTGCCAATCGATCAATGTGGCGCGGGGTCCTTGCATCACGATATTCCCCGGCACCGGGTCGCCATGAACCAGTCTGTGCTGGCCCGAGGGGGCGACCGTGCCCGCAGGTTCCAGCACGCGCAACGCATGGGTCTGCGACGAGCGGCAAAGTGACAGGATTTCAAGGGTTTGGCGCGCCAGTTCCGCGCTGCCGTCGGGTGCGTTCGGAAGCCCAGAAGGGGCGGTCTGCGCGTGCACCCGGCCCAGCAACTCGGCGACGGCCTCTCCCCCGGTGGTCCAGCCTGTGCCGGGCAGATGGCGATAAAGGATCCACGGCGTTTGCGCCTGTGGATCGGCTGCGACCGGGGTGGGGGCGATGCCGCTGCCCGACAGCGCTGCAAGGCAGGCCGTTTCGCGCCGGGGATCATTGGCAAAAAGCGGTGTGGCCGCATCTGAAACGTAGAGTTTGAGGACCAGATCGTACAGTTGCCCCCGCAGCCGCCAAACCCGGTTGGTATGCCCCCCTGCCAGCGGCACCGGCCGGGGATCGGCGGCGACAAACCCGCGTCGGTGCAGAAGTGCGATCAGCTCCGGCGGCGGCAGCATGTCCGCGGGTGCGGCAGCGGGGGGCTGGGCAGGACGGTGGGGCAGGGTGTCGGGCTTTCTCTGGTTTCGGTGCCCGGCTCTGGCAGGACATCGCGACAGGATCGCCCGCCGCGTCAGGCGGCACAAGACCCGGCGGCGCCACAGTTGAGTTTGCCGGGCAAAGCGCCTATTTCGGCGAGGAACACCGGCCCGCACGGGCGACCGGCCGCAGCAAAGGAACCCGACGTGGCGAACCACCTCTATCAGAATGACCTGCCCGACGGGCTCGACCTTGGCCCCGTCGTGGCCATCGACTGCGAAACCATGGGGCTGCACCCGCATCGCGACCGGCTGTGCGTGGTGCAGATGTCGGGCGGCGACGGCAATGCGCATCTTGTGCAGGTGGCCAAAGGGCAAACTCAGGCCCCGAACCTGTGCCGGATGTTGGAAGACCCAAACGTTCTGAAACTGTTCCATTTCGGGCGCTTCGACATCGCGGCGATGTTCAACGCCTTTGGCGCCCTGGCCGCGCCGGTCTATTGCACCAAGATCGCCAGTCGGCTGGTGCGCACCTATACGGATCGGCACGGGTTGAAGAACCTGACCTCGGAGCTGATCGGTGTCGACATCTCCAAGCAGCAGCAGATGAGCGATTGGGGCGCCGACAAGCTGAGCAAGGCGCAGCTCGATTATGCCGCCTCGGACGTGCTGTACCTGCATCGGTTGCGCGCGGCGCTGGACAAGCGGCTGGCCCGCGAGGGGCGCAGCGAGTTGGCGCAGGCCTGTTTCGATTTCCTGCCCGCGCGGGCGCGTCTGGATCTAGAGGGATGGCCCGAAACCGACATCTTTGCGCATTCATGAGTACGGATTTTCAGGATATCGCCCGCCGGGTCATTGCGACCGAGGTTGATGGGCTGCGGCAATTGTCCGAGGGGCTGGATGACAGTTTCGACCGTGCGGTCGAGACCCTGCTCAAGGCGAAAGGCCGGGTCGTGGTCAGCGGCATGGGCAAATCGGGCCATATCGGGCGCAAGATCGCGGCGACGCTGGCCAGCACTGGCACGCCGGCACAATTTGTCCACCCGGCCGAGGCCAGCCATGGCGATCTGGGCATGATGGCGCAGGGCGATGTGGCGCTGGTGCTGTCCAATTCCGGCGAGACGCCGGAGCTTGCCGATCTGGTCGCCTATACCCGTCGCTTTGCCATTCCGCTGATCGGGGTGGCAAGCCGGGCCGAGTCGACGCTGTTGAAGCAATCCGATGTGGCTCTGGTGCTGCCGCAGGCGGAAGAGGCCTGTAATACCGGCATCGTGCCCACCACCTCGACCACGATGACGCTGGCGCTGGGCGATGCGCTGGCGGTGGCGTTGATGGAGCATCGCAAGTTCACCCCGGCGCATTTCCGCGAATTTCACCCCGGCGGCAAGCTGGGCGCGCGGCTGAGCAAGGTGCGGGACCTGATGCATAGCGACCTGCCGATCGTGCCCAGCGGCACCGCGATGGGTGAGGCGCTGCTGAGCATGAGCCAAAAGGGGTTTGGCGTGGTCGGCGTGACCGATGCGCAGGGCCGGTTGCGCGGCATCATCACCGACGGCGACCTGCGTCGCAATATGGAGGGGCTGTTGTCCTTGACGGTGGATCAGGTCATGACGGCGGACCCGCGCACCATCGGACCCGATGCGCTGGCCGAGGAGGCCGTGGCGCTGATGACCTTGCCCAGCCCCCGGATCACCTGCCTGTTCGTGGTTGATCCGGCGGGCAATGGCCGGGCCGAGGGGTTGCTGCATATCCATGACTGCCTGCGGGCCGGTCTGGGGTAAGCTGACGCGATGGACAGGTATTCACGCTTTGTGGCCTATCTGAAGGTCATCCTGCCGCTGGCGGCGCTGGCGCTGTTGTCGACGCTGTTCCTGTTGTCGCGGGGCTCTGATCCCGAGGTGACCCTGCCCTTTGCCCGCAAGGATATCGAGGAGCGTGTGCGCGCCCAGCAAATCACCGCGCCGTTCTTTTCCGGCACCACGGCGGACGGCGACGAGATTACCGTCAGCGCCCGGCTGGCGCGCCCCTTTGGCAGCGGCGGGCTGGCCGAGGCCGAGGAGTTGCACGCGCGGATGAAGATGGCGCAGGGCGGGTTGATCGTGCTGCGCTCGAACAGCGGCGCGGTCGATCCGGCCACTGACGCGGCGCAGTTTATCGGCGGCGTCGAAATCACCACGTCGACCGGCTTTGTCGTGCGGACCGAACGGCTGGACGCCACCATCGGCACGTTTCGCGCCAGCACCCCTGGCGAGGTGCGCGCGCTTGGCCCGGTGGGGGATCTGACCGCCGGACAAATGGAGATCGGGGCGAAAAACCCGGGCGAACCGATGCATATGGTTTTCAAAAACGGAGTGAAGCTGATATACGACCCCCAAAAACCCCCGGAGCAATAACAGTTGTCGTATCTTCGTGTCCTTTTTCTGTGCCTTCCTGTTGTTCTGAGCGCTGGCGCGAGCGCCGCTCAGGGAACCACGGTCGCGTTTGGCGCGACGCCGGCGGACCCTAGTCAACCCGTTGAAGTGACAGCCGAAAACCTTGACGTGAACCAGGCCGATGGCTCGGCCGAATTCGCCGGGGATGTGCTGGTGATTCAGGGCGAGATGCGGATGTCCGCAGACCGGGTCTTTGTGGTCTATGATCGGGAGGCCAGCCGTATAGCCCGTCTGGAGGCGAGCGGCGGGGTGGTGTTGATAAACGGTCCGGACGCGGCGGAATCCGACAGCGCGGTCTATAGCATCGACAGTGGCGTAATCGTGATGACCGGGAATGTGCTGTTGACCCAAGGTCCCAGTGCCATGAGTTCGAACCGGATGACCGTGAACCTGACCACGGGCACCGCGCAGATGGCCGGTCGGGTCAAGACGATCCTGAATCCGACTCCGCGTGGCGACGACTGATGCCCCCCCCCGACCTGACCGTGACCGAGGGCAACTTGGGCCTGCGTGTGGAGCGGGTGCGCAAATCCTATCGCAAGCGGGTGGTGATCCGGGACGTGTCGATGGAGCTGGGCCGCGGCGAGGTGGTGGCGCTGTTGGGCCCCAACGGATCGGGCAAGACCACGACATTCTATGCCATCGCCGGGCTGGTGTTCCCCGAGGCGGGGAGTGTGACGCTGGACGGGCAGGCGGTCACTGCGCTTCCGATGTATCGCCGCGCGCGGATGGGTATTGGCTATCTCCCGCAAGAGATGTCGATCTTTCGCGGGTTGAGCGTTGAGGATAACATTCTGGCAGTGCTGGATATTTCAGAGCGTGATCCGCATGCGCGGCGCGAACGGCTGGAAGAACTGCTGTCGGATTTCTCGATCGAACATCTGCGTCGGGCCCCGGCGCTGGCGCTGTCGGGGGGCGAACGCCGCCGGGTCGAGATCGCCCGTTGTCTGGCCGCCGATCCGAAATATCTGCTGCTCGACGAACCCTTTGCCGGGGTCGATCCGATCAGCGTCGGCGATATCCGTCATCTGGTGGCCGATCTGAGAAAGCGCGGCATCGGTGTGCTGATCACCGACCACAATGTGCGCGAAACGCTCGAGATCGTCGATCGCGCCTATATCCTGCATGACGGGCAGGTGCTGATGTCGGGCACCCCGGGCGAGGTAGTGGAGAACGAAAACGTTCGCCGCGTCTATCTGGGCGAGGGGTTCCGCATTTCGTGATCGCCCAGAGGGCGCGAGTCTGGATTGTCCGGCGGGCGCGAGTCTGGCCGCGAACAGGGCAGAATGCACGACCTGTTTTTATGCATTTCGATGCTGCGGTACGTTGACTCTTGGGCCGCATCTCGCCTCAAATGGAACCATGGTACGCGTGCAGTTCAATGCAGTTCACAAACCGGCCTTGGCCACAGGAGTCGGTGCAGCGCAACAGCCCGCGATGCCATTTCCCATCACCCGCAACTAATACAGGCCGGGTCAACCGGAGTGGCGGGTGTAAAATGAAAAGGAGAGCACATGCGTTACCAGATCAGCGGAAAACAGATTGATATTGGCATGGCCCTGCAAAATCACGTGCAGGAAGAATTGGACGTCGCGGTCAAGAAATACGCCGAGCGTCCGACCGATGCCAACGTGGTTTTTTCCCGGAGCGCGCATGAATATGTTTGCGAGGCGACGGTCCATCTGTCGACCGGGATGACGGCGAGCGCCAAGGCGAGCGCGACTGAAATCTATGCCGCCTTTGATGCCTGCCGAGACAAGATGGAAAAACAGCTGCGCCGGTACAAGCGGCGGCTCAAGGACCATTACCGCGACCGGCCGGAACCGGTTGAACTTTTTGGCGCGTCCTCGTATATCCTCGCCGCGGGCGAACAGACCGAGGAGGCCGAGCCAGAAACACTGCAGCCGATCATCATTGCCGAGATGGAGACAAAGATCGCGTCTCTTAGCGTTGGCGAGGCGGTGATGCAGATGGAGCTGACGGGTGCCCCGGTTCTGGTGTTCCGCAACGAGAAGAAGAATGGGGTCAACGTCGTGTATCGCCGCGACGACGGCAATATCGGCTGGATCGACCCGCAGTCTGACGGTTAATGGACAAAAATGCCCAAAGCGGCGCCAGAGCGGAGCAATACATTGATGGCCCTTTCGAGTATCCTCAAGCCTGAGGCTGTGAAGGTATTTTCCGCGGCGTCCAGCAAAAAGCGCCTGTTTCAGGAAATCGGCGATGTCGCCAGCGGTGCGTACCAGCTGGATCCGCAAGACACCGTCGAAGCGCTGCTTGAACGCGAAAGCCTTGGCCCCACTGGTGTGGGCCATGGCGTCGCCCTGCCACATGCGCGGATGCCGGGGATCGATGCCGTGATCGGCATATTCCTGATGCTGGAAAAGCCGATCGACTTTGGCGCGGTGGATCGCCAGCCGGTGGATATCGCTTTTGCGCTGTTCGCGCCTGAAGAAAGCGGCGTCGAACATCTCAAGGCACTGGCGCTGGTGTCGCGGACGTTGCGCGACCCGGCCCTGTGCATCAAGCTGCGTGCCAACCCGGATGCTGCCACGCTGTACACCCTGCTGACCGAAGCGCAGCCCGTCGCGGCCTGACGTCTTGCCTGAGCCGCAGTGACGCTGCGGCTCAGCTTGCCTTCCAGGGGCCGAATCCGAACATCATGTAATCCCGCTGATAGATCTCGGAGACCAGCGCCTCAAGCGCGGGGTCATAGATGGCGTCAAGCGCGATGGGGGTCTCTGCCAGCGGCTGTGGCGGGGGCGGCGGCGCGTTGTGGCCCACGCGGCGCGCCAAATCGGGCAGCAACTCGCTCAGCTCTTCCTCGCGCAGCACCAGATCGGGGGCGGCGAACTCGGCAAAGCCGGACAGCGCCTGTGCCTGACTGCCCCAGGCGGTGTCGCAGCGGATCGCGGTCTGGCCAGCCAGATTCATTTTGACGAAGGCGAGAAACCCTTCAAAGCCGGCGCGGTGTTCTTGCGGGGTATAGCCGCTGTCAGGGCTGGATTTCGGGATTGGCAGCTTGAACTTGCGGCGCAGCGTGTCGCGGATCTGGCGCAGGCTGCCCGGACCGTCGTTAAGGATACGGGTGCAGAACACGTGATGCGCCCGCGCCACCGGATGGCGCAGCACGGTAAAGCTGCGGTGTCCGGGGTTGCGGCGTTTCCACTGGCGCAGATCCTTCTGGGTCATCTTGCTTGGCAGCGCCTCGGGCGCGATGCCGTCCAGCGCGGCCAGCCATGCGGCGATCTCGGCCTCGGGACCGCCGCGCAGGGGCATGTACAGCAGCGGCGTTTCGGCTGCGGCCAGATAGCCGGGCACCGATGGCCCCCGGCGCGGTTCGAAATTGGGCGTTCGGGTCAGGTTGAAGCGGTCAAGCCCGGCCAGCGCCGCCGTCATCTCGTCCGGGTTGGTGACCTTGTCGGTGGCCGGGGCCGGGTTCTGTGGCTTGAGGCTTTGATCCAGTTTGTCGAGTCGCGCCGCGACCCCCAACCACTGTGCCAGCCCGTTCATCACCGCCAGATCCTGAAGATCCTCATAGGCGAGATAAAAGGCGGTTTGCCCGCTGGTCTGAAGCCGGTTCAGGAGCTGTTGCTGAAACGTTTGCAGCGCCTCGACATGCTGCGCGAATTCCTCGGCATCGAACCGCGCCGTCGCGGCCTTGCGCCGTTTCACATCCGTCAGCTTCCACTGCCCGGTTTCCTGCGCGATCTTCCACGACAGATAGCTGTCGAGCGGATTGCGCGTCAGCACGATCTTGGCACAGCGCGGATCATCAAGCATCCCGTCGAGCACGCGCGGGTCGTGATCGTGGAAATAGCGAAAGCCCCCCAGCACCCCCGCCTGATCGCGGATGGCGGCAATCAGGCGCTGGGGGTCGTCATCGCGCGCCGCGCGGTTGACGCCAAGGATGTCGTCGCGGTTGGGATAGCCGATGAAATGAGGATTGAACGCCTCGCCATGACAGGCGACGCCGTCGAGCGCATTCAGGTTCGTCTCAAGAAAGTTGGAGCCTGTGCGCATCTCGGCAACGACGGTGAAATAGTCAAAGTCAGACATGCCAGATCACCTTACCAGATAGGGTTTTCGGGTGGGGATCGAGGGGGGTGTCGGCCCTTGCTCCACCGGGAAGTCACCCATCAGATAGGGGTGCATCCCTTGGTTCTTGAGGTTTTGCAGGAATTGCCCGAACCCGGCCAGATCGACCATCTTGGGCGCTTCGGCAAGATGGCGCGGCGCGGCGGCGCCCAGCTCGCTCAGGATGGCTTGCAACGGCTCCATCGGCGCCTCGATGAATTCGGCCATGTTCCAGATGCGGACACGCGCCTTGACCTGGGTCGAGCGCAGGATCTCCAGATGTTTGCTTTCGATCCGCTGCAGGCGGGCGGCTTCTTTGCGCAGATCGGTGAAATTGCTGTTGGAGCGGAACAGCGGCACCGCCCATGCGCCCGAGATGACCGAGACCTGCGCATTGGGATCGCGGGCGATGGTCCAGTTGATTTTCTGGGTGTCGCGCGGGCCGAACTGGAAACATTGCCGTTCGCCCCGGGTGTTCCAGATCAGGCTGGTCAGAAAGGCGACCGGGTCATAGTCGCGCTTGAGCGCGCTGTCACACAGCGTGCCGTTGATCACCTTTTGGCCACCGGAAAATTCGACCCGTTCGGGGGCAAAGAGATGGCCGTGCACCCGCGCACCTGTGGCGCGCGCCAGCCAGGTCTCGAAATTCTCGAACAGTTCGGCAAAGCCCTGAAACACGGAATAGGGCGTTGCGGTTAGCCCGTTTTCCCAGCCCGGATTGGGGAACCGGCTTTGCATGTAAAGCCCGGGCCGCCCGCGCGTGCGCCGGTCCACCGCCTTGGCAAAGATGCGGTCGATCTTGCCGGGGTTGGGTTCGGCCCGTTTCATCGCGCCATCGCTGTCGGTCAGAAACGCCTGATACAGCCGATTGGCGCGCGGCCAGATCTTGCGTGCGACGAAACAGTCCGAGCGGCGCAGCAATTGCAGGTGATCGTCGTAAAAGATATGCGGCTTGCCCTGAAAATCGAACTTCGACAGCGTCAAGGACCGGCTTTCGATCTTGGTCGCATAGTGCCGTGCAAGGGTCTGGAAATAGCTTTCGTCGGGGATCCAGACGCGGCGGAAGTAGCGTTCATAGCTGGCGCGGGCAGGGTCTTCGAGGATTGCCGACAGGGTCTGTCGCGTCAGGCACCACCACTGGCTGCCCATATGCGGCACCAGCCCGGCGGGGATGCGGCGTTTGAAGCCGATCTTGCGCTGGATCTCCACATATTTGTCGAACAGTGCCCGCTGTCGTTTCCACGAGAAGGGAAAGCGCAGGGTGAAGCGTTCGGCGTCGAGCCCGCCCACGGTCCAGGGCACGTCCGCTGTGGTCACGCTTTCGATGAAATCGGTGCGTGGGCGGGCGGCGAGGTAATCGATCAATTCCTGCACCGGGCGCAGCGGCAGGCAGGAGCCCGAGGCAAGGTAGACGTGGCGCACATCCGCAAACTGCTCCAGCATCAGCTCGGCGGCCTCCTGAGTTGCCGCCACGATCCCCCAAGTGCCCCATTCGCAGCGGTGGCGCGGGCTGAGCAGGATGCCGGGATCGTCCGACAGGGCGGTCTTGAACCGCTGATAGGTGATGCGCGCGACATTCTGGTCGACATGGATCACCACCGGGCAGCCAGCCGCGCGCCAATGCCGCGCCACCTGTTCGGCCCGGTGCAGCGCGGTGTGCACCAGCATGACGATGCCGACGCTCATGCCCAGTTCCCCTTGGACATCAGGCCAAGGATCTCAAGCTGGCGCCAGTTGATGTATTTCTCGGACCATTTGCACCACAGTTCGGGGTCGTCCTTGAGGCTTTCGGCATAGGCGCGATATTCGAGCGAGGCGGCATAGTGCTGCTTGCGCTCCATCTCCTCGGCGGCCTTGGTCGAAAAGGTGTCGAGAAACTTGGCATGCAGCAACACGCCGCTGGCCTTTTCGCCGCCCCATTCGTCATAGGTCTGGTTCAGCCCGCGCGGCAGCAGCATATGGGTCGAGCTGACATAGGTGTACTTGCGGTCCCATTTCACCAGCGGGATCTTGTTCAGCGCCGGGGCCTTGGCCGGGGCATCGGCAAAGAACACCCGGCTGCGCGGTCCGCCCTGAATCCACAGGTTGTCATAGCGTTTGTTCTTTTTCAGGGTGTAATTGCCGCTGTCGAACCAGCGGGCGATGTCGATCGGGTTCTGTCCCTCTTGATAGGGCTGCGCATCAAGCCGCCCCTTGGGGTACATGTCCAGCAGCATCGCCGAGAAGGATTTGATCGACGAGGCATCAAGCCAGTCGGTCAACGCGCGCAAGGGGCGGGTGTCGCAGAACGGGTAGATCAGGAATTCGTCCGGATCGACCACAAGGCACCAATGGCCATGGCCGTATTTACGTTGCAACCAGTTCAGCCAGTCGACCCCGAAGCGGGCGCGTTTGTACCCGGCGCGCGTATGCCAAAGCGACACGTCGTCCTGATCGCGTAGATACGCCACCGAGTCATCGCTGCTGTCGTTGTCGACGATCACGAAGTGATTGACGCCTAGGTCGCGGTAATAGTCGAGGAAATAGGGCAGGCGGATGCGTTCATTGCGTTGGGTGCAGAACAACAGGATGTCGCCGCGCTGAATGGCGCCGGTGCGGTTCGCAACAGGGGTCAGTTCGCGCCGCTTTCGGAACGCACGGATGCGCCAGCGTTTCCGCTGCACCCGCAGGCGATATGTCTGCCATACGCCCAAAGCGCGCCCTTTTCACCCAATTGCAGGTTCCGTCCCTTCAGCGCCTATCAGGTTAACCTTAAGACGATGTTGAAGTGGTCCTCCCAACTCGGGGGGACAAATCCTGCGTTACTTGCTGCCTCTCGCGGTGCGCCTGGACCCATTGACAGGGCCTTGACGGCACTGAGCCATTGATACCGCTCAGAGTCTTTTACGTAAACTGGAATGTTCCCCAGGATTTCGCGGATAGAGGGCAAATCATTGCTGATCACCGGCACCCCCAGCGCCACCGCCTCGATCGGCGGCAGGCCATAGCCTTCGGCGTGGCTGGGAAAGAGCAGCCCGCGGGACTGGATCAGCAGCGCGGCGATTTGTTCGTCGCTCAGCCCCGACATTTCGCGGATCGGGCTATCGTGGGGCAGGCGGTCGAGCCGGTTGAAGACGGCCTCGTTGGCCCAGCCGCGCGCACCGCACAGGATAAGACCGGGGCGGTCTGCTGCCTCGCCCATCTCGTCCCAGAGATCGAGCAGCAGATCATGGCCCTTGCGTGGCTCGATGGTGCCAAGCACCACGAAATAGGCGCGCGCCGGGTCGATCCCCGGCGGCAGCTTGCCCGGCAGGGGACGCGGCACACCCAGATGCGCGATCACCCCGGCTGGCACCGGCCCCCAAGCACTCATCTGCTGTTCGGCGCGCGTGCAGGTATCGGCGGAATTGTAGATGATCAGGTCGGCATGGGTGCGGACCCGACCCAACATGGCGTGGAAGATATCTGGCGTGCCGGGGCGCTGATACTGTGGAAATTCAAGCGGGATCACGTCATGGACCAGAACCGCGATACGTCCCGCCCCGCCCCGGCGCACTCCGCGCAGCGTGCGCGCGCTCAGGTTGGAGTGGCCGACATTGAGATAGGCAAAGCCATCGGGCAGATGCCGCCGCAGCATCCGGGCAAGCGCCATGGGGCGACAGCGGGCGCAGGCGGCGCGGCGCAGGTCGCTTTCGGCGCGGCGTATCTGCGGCGGCAGGTGCCGGGCCAGTCGTGACAGCAGATCGGCGCGCCCCCAGTCGCGGGTCCCATCAAGGCGCGCGGCGATATCGGCGATGCCGGTCGCGTCCAGCAGAACATAGCCATAGGCACTGCGCGCCAGTGCGAACAGCGGCACAGGCGTGCGCAGCAGGTGATGCAGATAGGCCAGTTCGACCCGGTCGATGCCGGTCGGACGCCGCCCCGCCCGGCGGATCAGCCGGGTGAGGTCAAGCAGGCGCGCAGGTGGGTGGATCTGCGGACTGGTATGTTCGGGACTGGGCAGTGCGGGCTCCTCCATGCGATGGTGGTCTTCTGGGCCAGTCGAAGTTTTGTCTATTGGGCGGCTTTGTCGAGCGGGGTCACTTTGGTGCGTTCGAGCGGAAAAATCACCTTCGTTCCATTTTTGCGCATTGCTCACCCCCCAACAGAACCAGTCTTTCCAACGTGGTGCATCTTTACACCGCAATGGGCCTTCGCAAATGGGGCGAAAGCGGATTTTCGCGCCATCCTGCGGATTTCACGACAAGGCTCAGGTCGCGGCATCGAACCCACGCAGGCGGCTGACACGCTTGGCTTCGGCCCGGATGCGACCGGCAAAGGACCAGAGGCGGATCAGCGGCTGGCTGCGGTCGCTTTTGCCCCAAAGACCGCCGGTCTGTTCCCAGATCCCCTCGTCGGTAAAGGCAACCCGGTGGAACAGCGCGCTGGGCGAGAACCGGAACACGGTGACGCGGTTGCCTGCTGCGCGCTCAGTGCGCGCCGCTGTGCGCAGGCGCTGGCGTGACCACGGGCGGCCGGTCAGCAACACCGAGCGCGCCTGCGGGCGCTGCGGGAACGGCAGGAACGGCGCGGTTGGATCGGGCAGCGGTGACAGCGGCTTCGATGCCCGCGCAAGTCCGTCGGCATACCCGGCGTGCAACCCCGCCATCAGCCGCCGCACATCGCGCGGCTCCAGCCGACCGGCCACCATGTGGCGCAGGGCGCGGCGGCGCTCGCTGGCCTGAATATCGGCCCAGACCTGTGCACGGCGCGCCTTGGCGCAATGGCGGCCAAGGAACACCGCCCAGCTTGCGCCGATTTCGCTAAGGTCGCGCGGGGCGCGGTCGGCGCGCCGCGTCGCGCTGGCGTCAAACCCGTGATGCACCTGCGCCAGTGGCGCCAGCGCGGTCACGGCCCCGCGTTCGGCCAGACGCAGGTTCAGATCGGTTTCGTCGAGGAAAAAGCGATAGCAGGGATCGAACCCACCCAGCGCGGCGAGGGTTGATCTGCGAAAGGCCATATTGGTGCCCTCGGTCTTGATCGCGTGGCCCGGCGCGGCTCTCAGCAGTGTGATGCGCGCGGGGTCGAGGGGCAGCGGGGTTTCGCGGCCCGCCGCGTTCACCATCGCGCCACGCGACTGGAACGAGATACCGTTGCGCCCGCGCACAAAACCGCCCGCCGCCACCACGGCGGGATCGCGAAACCCGGCCACAAGATGCAAAAGCCAAGTTGGTTCGGGCACGGAATCATCGTCGATAAAGGCCACGATCGCGCCCGCCGCCGCCGCGATCCCGGCATTGCGCGCGGCCGAGATGTTGGCCGCGTCGAAGGCGATCAGTTTCACATGCGCGGCGGCTGGCACCCCGGGCAGCGCGGCGCGCCCGGCGGCGTCTGCTACCACCACCACCTCGAACGGGTCATAGCGCAGTTGCGACACCCCGAGCAGGCAGCGGCGCAGGGCGTCGGGGCGGCCCCGGCTGACGATCACGACAGAGACCGTCAGCGCGCCGCTCATGCGACGCCCATTTGCGCCATCATCGCCTCGATCCTTGCGACGTCTTCCGGGTTGTTCAGCTCCCAGAATTGCCGCCCGCGCGACTCTACCTCGACGCAAAGGATCCGGTGGCCGTGTTCGATGAAGCGGAGTTGTTCCAACCCTTCGAGCTGCTCCAGCGGTCCGGCGGGCCAGCGCGGATAGGCCCCCAGCGCCGAGGGGCGATAGGCATAGACGCCGACATGGTGGAACACCGGCGTCTGCGTCGCCGTGTCGGGATAGCGCGCGGGGGTATAGGGGATCACCTCTTTGGAGAAGTAGAGCGCGTGGTTGTCCTTGGTGAACACGGCGGTGGTGCCCCCCACGCGCCCGGCCTTGCGGTCATCGAGAAACCCGTTCAACGCCCGCCCGTCGCAGCGCAGCACCGGGGTGGCGACCTCGGACATCGGATCGGCCCGAAGACCCGCGATCAGCTCTTCGACGAACCACGCCGGTGTCAGGGGCGCATCGCCTTGCAGGTTGACCACGATGTCAAAGTCGCCGCCAAGCGCATCCAGCACCTCGGCGCAGCGTTCGGTGCCGTTGGCGCAGTCCGAAGAGGTCATCACCACCTCGGCCCCGAACGCTTCGGCGGCGCTGCGGATGCGGTCATCATCCGTGGCGACGACCACCCGGTCCACGCCCTGCACGGCGCAGGCCGCCTCCCAGCTGCGCTGGATCAGGCTTTTGCTTGCGCCCGAGGCGCCCTTGAGTTCGACCAGCGGCTTGCCGGGATAGCGGGTCGAGGCAAAGCGCGCCGGGATGGCGACCAGAACCGACATTACGCCTGCTTCAGCACGACGCCCGGGGCATGGGCGATGAAGAACGGGTTGGCATAGCCTTCCTTGCCATAGGTCAGCGGGGTGTGATCGTCGAACCGCACCACTTTGCCGCCCGCGCCCAGCAGAACCGCATGGCCGGCGGCGGTGTCCCATTCCATGGTGCGCCCGACGCGGGGGTAAAGATCGGCCTCGCCGGTGGCGACCAGACAGAATTTCAGCGAAGAGCCCGCGCTTTTGCTGTCCTTGACCGCATATTTGTTGATGTAATCGTCGGTGGCCTGATCGCGGTGGGATTTCGACGCCACCACCAGCAGGGCGTCGTTGTCGCTGTCGGCCACATGGATCGGGCGGATCTCGCCCATCGTGTCGGGATCAAACGCGCCGGTTTCCTCGACCGAGGTGCCATCGGCGAGGGTAAAGAACATCCGGTTGCGATCCGGGGCATAAACCACGCCACGGGTGGGAACACCGGCTTCGATCAATGCGATATTGACGGTGAAATCGCCGCGCCGGTTGATGAATTCCTTGGTCCCGTCCAGCGGATCGACGATCAGAAAGGTGTCGCCGGACAGCTTGTGAGAGGCCGCCTGTTCCTCGGTCACCAGCATAACATCGGGGAAGGCCGCGCGCAGCCCGGCAGAGATCAACGCGTCGGCTGCCTCGTCCGCTGCGGTCACCGGGCTGTCGTCGGATTTGACCTTCACTTCGAAGTCGTCGGAGTTGTAAATCGCCATGATTTCCGCCCCCGCTTCGATTGCGAGTTTGCGGATAACTGGAATTAAGGCATCATATTTCACAAAAAGGCTCCATTTTTGCGCCGGGTTGCTGCTAAATCTGATGCCACTTATGCTGCGGATAGTGCCGAACGGCAAGAATTCCGTGGCAGACCGAAACAGAGTCACAAGGCCGAGGTCGAATGTTCCAACAGCACATGCAGCGATCAAAATTGGCCGGCGCGATCACGATCCTTGAGTTGATCTTTCACTCGGTCGTGCGCAGCGTGCGGTCGGCGCACAACAATGCCTTTCTGGCCATCGGCAAGAACATGTTGCAGGTGGTCGTCTTTGTGCTGGCGTTCTATGTGATGTTCTCGGTGTTGGGCTTGCGCAAATCGGCGGTGCGGGGGGATTTCCTGCTGTATGTTATGTCGGGCATCTTCCTGTACATGTGCCACACCAAGGCCGTCGGCGCGATCGTGCGGTCCGAGGGGCCGAACCATCCAATGATGCAGCACGCGCCGATGAATACGGTGATCACCATCACCGCTGCGGCGCTCGGGACGCTATATATTCAGGCGCTGACCATGTTCGTGATCCTGTTCGTCTATCACGTCGCCTTTACCCCGATCACCATCAACCAGCCGCTTGCCGCCTTTGGCATGGTGCTGTTGTCCTGGTTCACCGGATGCGCGGTGGGGCTGGTGCTGTTTGCGGTGCGCCCGTGGTTCCCCACGGCGGTCAGCCTGATCTCGACCATTTACCAGCGCGCTAACATGATCGCCTCGGGCAAGATGTTTCTGGCCAATACGCTGCCCGCTTTCATGCTGCCGATCTTTTCATGGAACCCGCTGTTTCATACCATCGACCAGTCGCGCGGCTTTGTCTTTCTCAATTACAACCCGCTGAACAGCAACTGGCACTATGCCCTATGGGTTGGCATTGTGCTGGTGATGGTCGGTCTGATGGGCGAATTTTATACCCGTCGTCACGCGTCGGTAAGCTGGGGTGCGCGGCGCTAAGGCGGCGCGTTCACTCCACCACCCGCAGCGTCAGGTTCAGCCGCCCGCCCCGGGGCAGCAGGCGCGAGGATTTGAAGCGGATCCGATCCACCCCATGATAGCTGAGCCGAGCAGGACCGCCCATCACCACGACATCGCCCGAATTCAGCCAGAGCGATTCCGTGCGACCGCCCCGGGTGGGATTGCCGATGCGAAAAAGCCCGTCATCGCCCAGACTGACCGACACCACGGGATAAGAGAAATCCGCCTCGTCCTTGTCCTGATGCAGGCCCATCCGCGCGCCTTCGCCGTAATAGTTGATCAGACAGCAATCCGGGGTCCGCGCCAGCCCGGTAAGGTCGTGCCAGATCGCCAGAACCGGATCCGGGATCGCTGGCCAGTCGATGCCCTTGGGATGTTGCGCCGCATAGCGATAGCCGGTCTTGTCCGCGATCCAGCCCAGTGCCCCGGCCGATGTCATGCGCACCGACATCGGCTTGCCCAGTGGCGTTTCGGGGGTGAAGGGCGGGGCCGCTTTCAGTACCGGACGCAGCGCTTCGATCACCGCCGCCTGAGCCGCCGGTGACAGATAAGATTTCCGGATCACGAAATCGCGGACGAGCAACCGCGTCATCTCAACACTCCCTTTGATGTGCCAATTGATGTGCCAAACTCTGGAAACACCCGCGAAAAACCTTCACGGATTCGTGAAATCCACCCACCAAGGATGGTTGCAGGGTCTTTTCCCGCTCCCTATATACGCCGAGACGCGCGACAGACCATCGGCGCGCCACATCATCGGGGCCGGGATGCCATAACGGGTTCGGGTCTCGGGTAATCGCCTTGAACATCAAAAGGGATCGAAACGCATGAGCAAAGTTATTGGGATCGACCTTGGGACCACAAACAGCTGTGTCGCCATCATGGACGGCGCGCAACCCAAGGTTATCGAAAACGCCGAAGGGGCCCGTACGACACCGTCGATCGTCGCCTTTACCGATGACGAGCGGTTGGTTGGCCAGCCGGCGAAACGCCAGGCCGTCACCAACCCTGAAAACACCATCTTTGGCGTCAAGCGCCTGATCGGTCGTCGGGCCGACGACGCGCATCTGGCCAAGGACAACAAGAACATGCCTTTTGCCGTGGTCGATGGCGGCAATGGTGACGCCTGGGTCAAAGCCAGGGGCGAGAAATATTCGCCGTCGCAAATCTCGGCCTTCATCCTTGGCAAGATGAAAGAAACCGCTGAAAGCTATCTCGGGGAAGAGGTCACGCAGGCCGTGATCACCGTGCCCGCCTATTTCAACGACGCCCAGCGTCAGGCCACCAAGGACGCCGGCAAGATCGCCGGGCTGGAAGTGCTGCGGATCATCAACGAACCGACAGCTGCCGCGTTGGCCTATGGTCTGGACAAGCAAGAAAGCCACACCATCGCGGTCTATGACCTTGGCGGCGGCACCTTTGACGTGACCATTCTGGAAATCGACGACGGTCTGTTCGAGGTGAAATCCACCAACGGCGACACCTTCCTGGGTGGCGAAGACTTTGACATGCGCATCGTCAACTATCTGGCGGAGCAGTTCAAGAAAGAGCATGGCGTCGACCTGACCAAGGACAAGATGGCGCTGCAACGGCTGAAGGAAGCCGCCGAGAAAGCCAAGATCGAACTGTCGAGCTCGTCGCAAACCGAGATCAACCAGCCCTTCATCTCGATGGGGACGGACGGTCAGCCGCTGCACATGGTGATGAAACTGACCCGTGCCAAGCTGGAAAGCCTGGTGAACGACCTGATCAAAGCCTCGCTCAAGCCCTGTGCCGCCGCGTTGAAAGATGCCGGTCTCTCGGCTTCGGACGTGGACGAGGTGGTTCTGGTCGGTGGTATGACCCGGATGCCGAAAGTCGTCGAAGAGGTGACCAAGTTCTTTGGCAAGGAGCCGCACAAGGGTGTGAACCCTGACGAGGTCGTGGCCATGGGCGCCGCCATTCAGGCTGGCGTTCTGCAAGGCGACGTCAAGGACGTGGTCCTGCTCGACGTGACCCCGCTGAGCTTGGGTATCGAAACCCTGGGTGGCGTGTTCACCCGGCTGATCGACCGCAACACCACGATCCCGACCAAGAAAAGCCAGGTCTTTTCGACTGCCGAGGACAATCAGGGTGCCGTGACCATCCGCGTGTTCCAAGGCGAACGGGAAATGGCCGCCGACAACAAGATGTTGGGCCAGTTCAATCTGGAAAACATCCCGCCGGCACCGCGTGGCATGCCGCAGATCGAGGTCACTTTTGACATCGACGCCAACGGTATCGTTTCGGTTGGGGCCAAGGACAAAGGCACCGGCAAAGAGCAGCAGATCACCATTCAGGCGTCGGGCGGCCTTTCGGACGCGGACATCGAGAAGATGGTCAAGGATGCCGAAGAAAACGCCGAGTCCGACAAGGCGCGTCGCGAGCTGATCGAAGCCAAGAACCAGGCCGAAAGCCTGATCCATTCGACCGAGAAATCGGTGGAAGAGCATGGCGACAAGGTTGACCCGACAACTGTCGAGGCGATCGAGCTGGCCTTGGCCGCGCTGCGGGACGATCTGGAAAAAGACGACATCGGTGCCGAAAAGATCAAGTCCGGCATTCAGAACGTGAGCGAAGCGGCGATGAAGCTGGGTGAGGCCATCTACAAGTCCAGTCAGGACGAGGCGGCAGCCGATGAACCGGCCGCGGCTGATGCGGGCCCCGCCGAGGACGATATCGTCGATGCCGAGTTTGAAGACTTGGACAATGACAAGCGCTCCTAAGGTGTAACACCGGGCCTCGGCGGGCCGGTCCGGGTTCCGGGCCGGCCCGCCGTCGTTCCGGCAAAAGGAAAAGACCGATGTCAAAACGTGACTTCTACGACGTTCTGGACGTGTCCAAGGGCGCATCGGCGGATGAGATCAAGAAAGCCTATCGCAAGAAGGCCAAGGAACTGCACCCCGATCGAAATTCCGATAATCCGGAGGCCGAGGCGCAGTTCAAAGAGGCCAACGAGGCGTACGAGATTCTCAAGGATGCCGAGAAGAAGGCCGCCTATGACCGGTACGGCCATGCCGCCTTTGAAGGTGGCATGGGCGGCGGCGGGCAGCGCCCCGGCGGCCCCGGCTTTGGTGGGGGCGATTTCTCCAGCGCTTTCTCGGATGTGTTCGACGATCTCTTCGGCGATTTCATGGGCGGCCAACGCGGTCAGAAACGCGCTACGCGCGGCTCTGACCTGCGCTATAACCTGCGGGTGACTCTGGAAGATGCCTATTCCGGCGTGCACAAGACCATCAATGTGCCCACCTCGGTGGCCTGTTCTGTGTGTGAGGGTTCCGGTGCCGAAGGCGGTGCCGAGCCGACCACATGTCCAACCTGTTCCGGCATGGGCAAGGTCCGGGCGCAACAGGGCTTCTTTACCGTCGAGCGCACCTGTCCGACCTGTTCCGGCATGGGCCAGATCATCAAGAACCCGTGCAAGGCTTGCGGTGGCGCTGGCCGGGTCGAAAAAGACCGCGCGCTGAGTGTGAACATCCCGGCCGGTGTCGAAACCGGCACCCGCATCCGGCTTGCCGGTGAGGGTGAAGCGGGGATGCGTGGCGGGCCGTCGGGCGATCTTTACATCTTTGTCGAGGTCGCGCCGCATGAGCTGTTCGAACGCGATGGCGTGAATCTGTATTGCCGGGTGCCGGTCAGCATGCTGACAGCGGCCTTGGGGGGCGCGATCGAGGTGCCCACCATCGACGGCGGTCGTGGTCGGGTGCAGATCCCGGCTGGCAGCCAGTCGGGGCGGCAGATGCGCCTGCGGGGCAAGGGTGTGCCCGCGCTGCGCGGCGGCGGATCGGGCGACATGTTCATCGAACTGGCGGTGGAAACCCCGGTGAACCTGACAAGTCGCCAGAAAGAGTTGCTGCGCGAGTTCGACGAGCTGAGCGAGGACAACAACCCCGAGAGCAAAAGCTTTTTCTCCTCGGTAAAGTCCTTTTGGGACAGCATGAAGGGGTGAGGGCCGTTCTGGAAAGGCTCCGGTGGAGCCTTTCAGGCCCGAACGGGCGGAGCCCCGGCCCCCTGCCACAGAGTACCCAAAGAAAAAGGCGCCATTGGCGCCTTTTTCCTTATTTACCCCATCGTTCCCTATCCCCCAGCCTCAGCACCCAAGGTCGCGCCCTCCCATTAACCCGGCGTTTACCCTCGCGGCGCATCCTGTGGCGATGACCCAACGGCACGCCTTTGATGAAGCTTCCGGCTCTCTTTTCGCCCCTGACGAGGCGCCAGAGATGGCATTGCCTGCCGGGCGGCTGCCGTCCTATATCCGCGACCATCGACAGCGGCTGCGCGACCGGTTCATGGCCGGGGGCGCGGCGGCGATGCCGGATTATGAGTTGTTGGAGCTGGTGTTGTTCCGCTCGATCCCGCGCCGCGACGTAAAGCCCTTGGCGCGCGCCCTGCTGGACCAGTTCGGTGATTTCAACCGCGTCGTCTCCGCCCCGCCGGAACGGCTGAGCAAGGTCGCCGGAATTGGCCCGGCGGTGATTGCGGATCTCAAGATCGTCGAGGCCGCCGCGCATCGGATGGCACGGGCAAAGGTCTTGAAAAGACATGTGATTTCAAGCTGGGACGCGGTTCTGGACTACTGTCACACCACTATGTCTCACCGCGACACCGAACAGTTTCGGGTGCTGTTTCTGGACACCAAGAACACGCTGATCGCGGATGAGGAACAGGCGCGCGGCACCGTCGATCATGTGCCGGTCTATCCGCGCGAGGTGGCCAAACGCGCGCTGGAGCTGAACGCCTCGGCGTTGATTCTGGTGCACAACCACCCCTCGGGCGACCCGAGCCCGAGCAAGGCCGATATCAGCATGACCGAACGGGTGCAGGACGCCTGCGCGGCGCTGGGGCTGACGCTGCACGATCACCTGATCGTCGGCAAATCGCGCGAGCTGAGCTTTCGCGCCGAGGGCTACCTGTAGCGGCTCAGCGTAGCCAGACTTCGACTCGCCGGTTCACCTGTCGGCCCCAGTCGCTGTCGTCGCAGGCCATCGGCAGGACCTCGCCAAAGGCCTCGACGGCCATCTCCACCCGGATCGCGCCGGGGGTCTGGGCCGCCGCCTGAACCGCGTCGCGCACCGCCTCGGCCCGCTTCAGGGCGATGCGTTTGTTGCCCTCGGCGGGGCCTTCGCCGTCACTGAAGCCGACGAAGAACAGCGTCCGGGCGTCATAGGCGCCGATTTCGATGGCGCGGGCGAGTTGGGTAATATTGGCGCGCGATTGGGCGTCGGGGCGGGTCGAGCCGGTTTCGAACCGGAACGACGTGGTCAGCCGTGTCAGCGGGCCCAGCGTGGCGATCATGCGCTGCAACTCACCCAGCGGCACCTCCTCCCCGGCAGAGGCGATGGCATTGGACAGCCGGTCGCCTTGGGCGTTCAACGCGATGCGCTCGGGGGCCTGATCGACAAAGCCCGCGCGCCGGATCACGATCTGTGCCGCCGGGCTTTGCACATAGAGCAGGAATTCGCGCGCCGCCTTGGGCAGACGCCGCGCCGGAAGATACAGGAACATGGGCGAGGTCAGCGGATAATCCTCGGTCTTGATGGTGCGGCGGCTGGCCGAAAGGGAAAATCCGCAAGCCCCGGTCAGGGTCAACGCCCGCGCGGTGCCGGTTTCGGCAAAGCTGGCAATGCCGATGGCAAAGGGATCGGCGCTGACCGCGCGGGCCAATGCGCTGCTGCGTGGATGGCGGGCGATCCCTTCGGCAAGGGTCAGCCCGGCAGGCCGCAACAGCATGTCCTCGACCGCCTGCGTCAAGCCGGAGCCGGCATCGGGAAGATGCAGGTCGATGGGCGCATCCGGGCCGCCCAGACCGGACCAATTGGTGATCTCCCCGGCAAAGATGCGGGCAAGGTCGGGGGTTGAGATGCGCTGAACGGGGTTGCCGCGCGCCACGACCGCAACCATCGCATCCAGTGCCAGAACCCGGCTGCGATTGCCGTCCGTCATGTCGCCCATGCCGGCCTCGAACGCGCGGGTCCGTTCCTCGGCGCGGATTTCGCGCAGGGCGAGCACGATATCGGCCTCATTGGCCAGAAGATCGGCAAAGCCCTCATCGGTATTGCTGGCGCGAAAAGTGAAATGCGCCAGCGCCGCACCGGTATTGGGATGGATCAGGCTATAGCGGAAATGGCTGTCGTCGATGGTTTCGCGGGCGGTGTGCCAACCGTTGCGCAAGGCGAATCCCTCGACCAGCGCGGGCAGCAGGACCTCGACCATGGTCGAGGAGCCCGACAGCGCCAGTTCGGCGACGTAGTCGGTCAGGCTGGGGCAGCCCGGTCCGCCACAGGACACGCCAGAGCCATCAACTGTAAGCTCTCCGAATTTGGTATCGACGCGATAGAATTCACCGTCGAACCCAAGAAGCGTGCCGGAAATTTCAACCGCGCCGTCGGGCGAGGACAGGGTGACATCCTGAGCCGCGAGCGGCCGGGCAATCGAAAAAAGAAAAAGTGCGGCGAAGACCGCCGCACGAGATAAATACATGTGAGACCTAAATTTAGATGCGGATTATTTCGCCGCGATCTTCAGGTCATCGAGCAGATTATTCAACACCAGAAAATCACCAACAGCATCGCAATCCGGCACGGACAGGTCCAGTTCACGGGTCGTGATGCGGTTTGCGCCCTGACGCTGAAGAAGTTGGGCGGAAATGTCGCGGCCACAGTTGTCTGCGGTGACCTCGGCTTCGATGCTCAGCGCGATGGCGCCGCTGCGATCCGCCGCCCCGGCCGGGAAGGTATAGATTTCGGCGATCAGCGGCGAAAGAACATCGGCCTCGCCCAGCCGCAGAACAGAGCCGCTGGCATGATCTGTCGCCCCGGCGGCGGTCGCGCCCGACCAGACATGGCCCGGCGCACCATAACTTGCACCGAATTCGCGGGCGTGGATCTGGAACCCGGCGTTGCCCTGCCATTGCAGCGCAACGCGGTCAAACTCGGCGATACCGGGCACCCGCGCGGTGGCGACGGCGCCGTCGCCATTGTCAAAGGCGGCGATGAAAACCGCCCGTTCGGCCAGCGCCGGGATCTTGACGTTCAGGGAGCCCTCGGAATCGGTGACGGCGGAAAAGATCATCCCATTGTGATGCACGACCATGCGGGTATTGCCGAAGCAGGGCGCGGAAACACTGAAATCGACCATGGCCATCGGGCCGGGTACGGCCTGGGCTGTCACCTCGCAGCCAAGGCCGGGCATTTCCGGGTCCTCGGGTGGCGTTGGCAGGGCCGCATTGGCTGACGGGGCCGCAGCCACTTCCGACACTGTGGGATGCTGGTGCATCTCACTAACCGGAGTCGGGCCGGCGGCTTCGGCCGAGGTCAGGGCGATCTTTTCGATCTCCAGCGGGCCACTTTCAGCGGTACGCACCCGGGCCGGGGCCGGATCGGTCTGGCGGGGTTCGGTCGCTGGCATATTGGCTTCGGCCGGGCTGACCGCCGGTGTGGAGTGCGGCGGCGGCGCGGGTTGGCCGTGCTGCATGCCATAGCCAATGCCCAAGGCACAGGCCAAAGTGCCGCCAGTCAAGCCAATCAAACGCAATCTGGACATCACATCCTCCGTCACCATTCGGGTTGCGTCAGATGTGGCCCCGAAAGGCGGCCAGATCATGGCCGCCTGGGGGTGTCATTCGGGCATCTTCATGCCTGATCAGCCTATCCGACCGTGGCAATGCTTAAATTTTTTGCCACTGCCGCAGGGGCATTTCTCGTTCCGACCGGGGGTGCCCCAGGTGCTGGGGTCATCCTCGACGAAACCGGGGGCGGCGTCCGCCTCGCTCGGGGCGGGGGCAGCTTCGATTGCGGCCTCGGCATCGTCGGCCTGATGCTGCAACTGCGTTTGCTGTGCGGCGAACTGAGCCAGCATCTGGTTCTGCTCTTCCTCGCTCAGCGGGCGCACATGCGACAATTGTTGCGTCACCGTTTCGCGCAGCCCGTCCAGCATGTTTTCGAACAACTGGAAGCTTTCTGTCTTGTACTCGTTCAGCGGGTCGCGCTGCGCATAGCCGCGAAAGCCGATGACCGAGCGCAGATGCTCCAGCGTCACCAGATGTTCGCGCCACTTGGTGTCGATGGTTTGCAGCAGAACCTGTTTTTCGATCTGGCGCATGTTCTCAGAGCCAAAAGCGACCGCCTTTTGCGCCATCATCTCGTCGCTGGCCTTGACCAGACGATCGCGGATTTCTTCGTCGTCGACCCCCTCTTCGGCGGCCCATTCGATCACCGGTTCGTCGAGCCCCATCTTTTCGAGCACCTGCGCGTAAAGCCCGGCGGTGTCCCACTGGTCGGCATAGGATTTCGGCGGCATGTAGGTGTCGATCAGATCGTCGATTACCTGATGGCGCATGTCGGCGGCGATGTCGGACAGGTCTTTGGCTGCCATGATCTCGCGCCGCTGGCCAAAGATCACCTTGCGCTGGTCGTTCATCACATCGTCGAATTTGAGGATGTTCTTGCGCATGTCAAAGTTGCGCCCCTCGACCTTGGCCTGCGCGCGTTCCAGCGACTTGTTCACCCAAGGGTGAATGATCGCCTCGCCCTCTTTCATGCCAAGCGTCTTGAGCACCTTGTCCAGCCGCTCAGAGCCGAAGATGCGCATCAGGTCGTCCTCAAGGCTGAGGAAGAAGACGGTGCGCCCCGGGTCGCCCTGACGGCCCGAACGGCCACGCAATTGGTTGTCGATGCGCCGGCTTTCATGGCGTTCCGAGCCGATGACAAAAAGGCCACCGGCGTCGATCACCTTTTGCTTTTCTGCGGCGTGCTTGGCCTCTTCCGAAGCGCGGATTTCGACCGGGTCGGCGTCCGGGTTCTGTTCCAGCGCGGCCATGACCTTCATTTCGATATTGCCGCCCAACTGGATGTCGGTGCCGCGCCCGGCCATGTTCGTGGCGATGGTCACCGCGCCGAATCGACCGGCATCACCGACGATCTCGGCCTCGCGTTCGTGTTGGCGGGCATTCAGCACGTTATGCGCGACCCCCTCCTTGTCCAGCATCGCCGACAGCACCTCGGATTTTTCGATCGAGGTGGTGCCAACCAGAACCGGCTGGTTCTTTTCGTGGGCTTTCTGGATCTCTTTGATGATCGCTGTGTATTTCTCGACCGTGGTGCGAAACACCTGATCGTCTTCGTCAACCCGTGCGATGGGCCGGTTGGTCGGCACCTCGACAACGCCGAGTCCGTAGATTTCGGCGAATTCCTCTGCCTCGGTGCTGGCGGTGCCGGTCATGCCGGCCAGTTTGTCGTACAGCCGGAAAAAGTTCTGGAAGGTGATGCTGGCAAGCGTCACGTTCTCGGGCTTGATGTCCAGATGCTCCTTGGCCTCGATGGCCTGATGCAGCCCCTCGGACAGGCGCCGCCCCGCCATCATTCGGCCGGTGAATTCGTCGATCAGAACCACATCGCCGTCGCGGACGATGTAATCCTTGTCCTTCTGGAACACCTTGTGCGCGCGCAGACCCTGATTGACGTGGTGCACGATGGTCGTGCTTTCCGGGTCATAAAGGGTTTGCCCGTCTTCCAGCAGACCGCGTGCATGCAACTGTTGCTCAAGGAACTCGTTGCCGTCCTCGGTGAAGGTCACGCCGCGGGTCTTTTCGTCCAGATCGAAATGGTCATCCGACAGCAGCGGGATAATCTCGTCGATGGTGGAATAGAGTTCCGAGCGGTCATCCGCAGGGCCCGAGATGATCAGCGGCGTACGCGCCTCGTCGATCAGAATACTGTCGACCTCGTCCACGATGGCGAAATAGTGATCTTTCTGAAACAGCTCGCTCAGCTCGGACTTCATGTTGTCGCGCAGATAATCAAAGCCGAATTCGTTGTTGGTGCCATAGGTCACGTCGGCCTCATAGGCCGCGATCTTGCTCTCGTTGCTCATGCCGGAAAAGATCACCGCGGCGCGCATGCCGAGGATCTCAAAGACCTTGCCCATCCATTCCGAGTCGCGCGTGGCCAGATAGTCGTTCACCGTGACCACATGAACGCCTTTGCCCACAAGCGCGTTCAGATAGGCCGGGAAGGTGGCGACCAGCGTCTTGCCTTCGCCGGTCTTCATTTCCGAGATATTGCCTTGGTGCAGAAAGATGCCGCCCTTCAACTGGGTGTCGAAGGCGCGCAGCCCCAGCGCCCGGCGGGCGCCTTCGCGGACATTGGCAAAGGCCTCGGGCAGCAGGTCATCAAGGCTTTCGCCGCCCTGCGCGCGTTCGCGCAGCTCGGCGGTTTTTTCCTTGAGCCCCTCGTCGCTGAGTTTTTCAAACTCGGGTTCCAGTGCGTTGATCTTTTCGACCAGCGGCCGCGTCGCCTTGATTTTGCGGTCGTTCGGTGTGCCGAAGACCTTTTTGGCGAGTGTTCCGATACCCAGCATATTTTCTCCAGCGGCTCTGACTTCCTGATGGTTCTGTCAGACTTGCCCGCCCTGCACACAACCCATAGATACGGGGGGAAAGACGGTCCTGACGTCGGCCTTAAGGCGATGTAAGGGGCGGTGGAAACAGTGTCAACGCCGCGCCCTGTCGCGGCCCCATGATAGGATGATTCAATGCTTAAAGGCCTCACCTTCCTGCCCGCGCTGGCGGTTACTGCCCTGATGGCCCTGCCAGCCCTCGCCCAAGAGCCAGACGCCGACACGGTGGTGGCCCGGGTGAACGGTCAGGACATCACGCTGGGGCATGTGATCATTGCCCGCACCTCGCTACCGCAACAGTATCAGCAGCTCCCCGACGAGGTGCTTTATGACGCGATTGTCGAGCAGTTGATCCAGCAAAGCGCGTTGCAGCAGGCCTTTGGCACAGAGGTGCCGCACCGTGTCGAGTTGACGCTGGAAAATGAGCGTCGCTCGCTTCTGGCGGGGGAGCAGATCGAAACGATCATGTCCGCCGCCGCCAGCGACGAGGACATCAACGCCGCCTATGACGCGAAATACGGGGCAAGCTATGCGGCAAAGGAATACAACGCCTCGCATATTCTGGTCGAGACCGAGGACGAAGCCAAAGCGATCCGTGCCGAGCTTGAGGGCGGCGCCGACTTTGCCGATCTGGCAAAAGAGAAATCCACTGGCCCCTCTGGCCCCAATGGCGGCGAGCTGGGCTGGTTCGGCGCAGGCATGATGGTGCCGGAATTCGAAGAGGCCGTGAAGACCATGGCAGCGGGGGATATTTCGCAGCCGGTGCAGACGCAGTTTGGCTGGCATATCGTCAAACTGAACGAGACCCGCGACATGACGCCGCCGACGCTGGACGAGGTGCACGACGAGATTGCCGGTGAATTGCGCCAGCAGGCCGTGGTTGATGGCGTTGATGCACTGGTCGCCGAGGCCGAGGTCGAGCGCCCCGAGGTTGACGGGCTGGAGCCCGCAATGATCAAAGATCTGGACCTGTTGAGGAACTGACCCATGGCCAAGATTACCAAGGTTTCGCCTTTGGCGCCCGCCGCGTTTCCGGATCTGCCGCAGATCGGCGGATTGCGATTTGCCGCTGCCGCCGCCGGGGTTCGCTATGCGGGGCGCACGGATGTCATGCTGGCGGTGATGCAGCCGGGCACGGCGGTGGCGGGGGTTTTCACCCGCTCTGCCACCCGCTCGGCGCCGGTGCTGGATTGTCAGGCCAAGATCGGCGGCGCGGCCGAAGGTCCGGCGGCGGTTCTAGTGAACTCCGGGAATTCCAACGCCTTTACAGGCCATTACGGTCAAGCCTCGGTTGCGGCGATCACTGCTGCAGTCGCCGCCGCCACGGGCGTTCCGGTGACGCGGGTCTTTACCGCCTCGACCGGGGTGATCGGTGAACCGTTGCCGCATGAGCGGATCGTGGCGAAGCTGGACGAGCTAAACGGCGCGCTGTCTGACACCGCCATCGAGCAGGCTGCGCGCGCCATCATGACCACCGACACCTTTGCCAAGGGGGCCTGCGCCACGGTCGAGATTGCGGGCCAGCCGGTGCAGATCGCCGGCATCGCCAAAGGCTCTGGCATGATCGCGCCGGATATGGCGACGATGCTGGTCTATATCTTTACCGACGCCGCCCATGATCAGGCGGCGCTACAGGCGCTGCTTGCACGGCTTACCGACAAGACTTTCAACTGCATCACGGTGGACAGCGACACTTCGACCTCGGACAGCTTGATGCTGGCCGCCACTGGCGCGGCGGGGGTGGATGCCACCGGCAACGCAGCGTTCGAGGCGGCGCTGCAGGGTGTGATGCTGGATCTGGCGCAGCAGGTGGTGCGCGACGGCGAGGGGGCAACCAAATTCGTGGAAATCCACGTCACCGGTGCCGCCAGCGATGCGGACGCCAAGATCCACGCGATGGCGATTGCCAACTCCCCATTGGTCAAGACGGCTGTCGCGGGCGAGGACCCCAACTGGGGCCGCGTCGTCATGGCGATCGGGAAATCCGGCGCCGCCGCGGAGCGTGACCGTCTGACGATCCGGTTTGGTGATATTCTGGTGGCCGAAAACGGCTGGGTCTCCCCTGAGTACAGCGAAGATGAGGCTGCGGCCTATATGAAGGGGCAAGATCTTGTCATCGCCGTTGATCTGGGCTTGGGCGATGGCGCATCCACCGTCTGGACCTGTGATCTGACCCACGGTTATATTGAGATCAACGCGGACTACCGGTCGTGAAAACGCTCCTTGTTTCAGCGGTTGCGCTGATTGACGTCGATGGCCGGGTGCTGCTGGCGCAGCGCCCGGAGGGCAAGTCCTTGGCCGGTTTGTGGGAGTTTCCCGGCGGCAAGGTCGAACCCGGCGAAACCCCGGAGGCCGCCTTGATTCGCGAGCTGGACGAGGAGTTGGGGATCAACACCTGGTCCTCGTGCTTGGCGCCGCTGACCTTTGCGAGCCATAGCTATGAGGATTTCCATCTGTTGATGCCGCTCTACGCCTGCCGCAAGTGGGAGGGGCAGCCGCAGGGCTGCGAAGGTCAGCGTTTGAAATGGGTTCGCGCCGCCGATTTGCGCGACTATCCGATGCCGCCAGCGGACCTGCCACTGATCCCGATTTTGCGTGATTGGCTCTGATCCGGGCCGAAATTTACCGAAATGCCCACGGAATCTCACTTATTTTGACGTCGATGCACAAAAAAACACCATATTTTGTTGGTCCACACGGTCAATTGGCGAAACTTTGGGCGTTCTGTGTATAGGTAGATTCGTTAACCCGATGTATGATGAAGCCTCAGCGTGTATGAGGAGGATCTGACATGCTCCGGACCATCACAGTTGGAAGTTATGTATCGGTACAAGGCGTGTTTGTCCGATCATTGCCCAACGGCAAAATTGTCGTCCGGGTTGGTCGCAGTATTTATGAGGGCACGCCCGTCAAGACCGCGGCTTAGTGACCGTGCCCCATAGAACGTAAAAAAGGGACGACGCAATGCGCCGTCCCTTTTCTGTTTCTGCAAGCTTGCGCGGATCACTCCAGCGTGCGGGTCACTTCTTCGCGCTCGAAGATCTCGATCACATCGGCGGGACGGATATCGTCGTAGCTTTCGAACGCCATGCCGCATTCCTGACCGGACTGCACCTCGGCAACCTCGTCCTTGAAGCGTTTCAGCGTCTTCAGCGTGCCTTCGTGGATCACCACGTTGTCGCGCAGCAGGCGCACACCGGCCGAGCGGCGGGCGATGCCTTCGGTGACCAGACAACCAGCCACTTTGCCAACGCCGGTAACTTTGAACACTTCCTTGATCTCGGCATAGCCGATGAACTTCTCGCGAACCTCGGCCGACAGCAGGCCAGAAGCCGCCGCTTTCACATCGTCCACAAGATCATAGATCACCGAATAATACCGGATCTCCACGCCTTTTTGGTTGGCCGAGTTCCGCGCCGGTGCATTTGCCCGCACGTTGAAGCCGATCACCGGCGCCCCCGAGGCTTCGGCAAGGCCGATATCGCTCTCGGTGATGGCGCCGACGCCCGAATGCAGTACGCGCACACGCACCTCGTCGTTGCCGACTTTTTCCAGCGCCTGAACGATGGCCTCGGCAGAGCCCTGCACGTCGGCCTTCACCAGAATGGGCAGCTCGGCCACGTTCTGATCGTCCTTGGCCTTTTGCATCAGCTGTTCCAGCGTCGTGGCCGCACCTGCAACCGCGCGCTTTTCCTTGGCCTTTTCCTGGCGATATTCGGCGATTTCACGCGCCTGCGCCTCGGTGTCGACAACGTTCAACACGTCGCCGGCCTCTGGCGTGCCATTCAGGCCCAGAACCTCGACCGGAACCGACGGACCAGCTTCTTTGACGCGCTCGCCCTTGTCGTTCTCCATCGCACGGACCTTGCCCCATTGTTCGCCGACGACAAAGATGTCGCCCTGGCGCAGGGTGCCGTGTTGAATCAGAACCGTGGCCACGGGCCCGCGGCCCACATCCAGCTTGGCCTCGATCACGGCACCTTGGGCCGCGCGATCCGGGTTGACCTTGAGCTCAAGGATCTCAGCCTGCAGCGCGATCGCTTCAAGCAGCTCATCCAGACCCTGGCCAGTCTTCGCAGAAACTTCGACATCCTGAACTTCGCCGGACATCTTTTCGACGAGCACTTCATACTGAAGCAACTGGGCCCGTACCTTGTCAGGATCGGCGGCAGGTTTGTCGACCTTGTTGATCGCAACGATCATCGGAACACCGGCCGCCTTGGCGTGATTGATCGCCTCGATGGTCTGCGGCATCACCGAGTCGTCGGCAGCCACCACCAGAATGACGATATCCGTCACCTGCGCCCCGCGCGAGCGCATCGAGGTAAAGGCGGCGTGACCCGGCGTATCGAGGAAGGTCAGCTTTGCGCCGTCCTTGGTCTGCACCTGATAGGCGCCGATATGTTGGGTGATCCCGCCAGCTTCTCCGCTGGTCACGCTGGTGTCGCGGATGGCGTCCAGCAGCGAGGTCTTGCCGTGGTCCACGTGGCCCATGATGGTGATGACCGGCGGACGCGATTTCAGATCGTCGGGGTTTTCCTCGACCTCTTTGATCACGGATTCGACATCGGCATCGGAAACACGCACGACCCGGTGGCCGAATTCCTCGATGATCAATTCGGCGGTGTCGGCATCGATGGTCTGATTCTGCGTGACCATCATGCCCATGTTCATCAGCGATTTCACCACGTCAGAGACACGTTCCGCCATCCGGTTGGCCAATTCGCTGACCACGATGGTTTCGGGTAACTGTACGCCACGGACAACCTTTTCACGCTCAACATTGCCGCCCATGGCTTTTTGCCGGGCGCGCTCTTGCTTGCGTTTCATGGCGGCCATCGACCGTTGCCGACCGCCTTCGCCACCGGTCAGTGCCTGGTTCAGCGTCAATTTGCCGGCACGGCGGCCGCCATCGTCGCGAGTCTTGTTGCGCGGGGTGCGTGCAGGTTGTTCCCGCTCGCGTTCCACCTTGCGCGGTGTCTGCGTTGCCGCCGGTTTGCCACGAGACGGCTCTGCCGCTGCGGTCGGTTCGGTCGGCGCGGCGGCAGCCTGCTTGGCCGCATCTTCGGCCTCGCGCCGCTTGCGTTCTTCTTCTTCGGCCTTTTCACGGGCGCGCTCTTCGGCCTCGCGCTGTTCGCGCTCCTTGGCCTCGGCTTCGGCCCGGCGGCGTTCGCGGTCTTCGGCACGCTTGCGCTCGTCTTCCTCGCGCTGGAGCGCTTCACCGGCTTCGCGGGCCTTGGCGGCCTGCAGAGCCTTCAGACGACGCTCCATCTCGGCATCGGTGATTCCTGCGGGGCGGCGCGACGGAACGCCGATCTTGGCAGAGCCAAGCCCAGTCGATTTGGTCCCACCCGGCTTGGGCACGACAACGCGCTTCCGTTTGGTTTCCACCACGACATTCTTTGTCCGCCCATGGCTGAAACTTTGTTTCACGTTCCCCGAGCGGGGACCCCCATGCAGACCCAAAGTCTTTTTGCCGTCACTATCGCTCATAAAGCTCAATTTCCTTCCCGATGGCCGTTGCCATCGTTCGATTCACGCACTCCGCGCAAGCGTTGGGCTTCCTCTACAACACGTTTGCTGAGTCCACCAGAGGCGAGCGCCGCATGTACCACAGTTTCGCGGCCAAAGGCCATGCCCAGTTCATCCGTTGTCAGCCATCCAATATAGCTGCCAAAATGCGGTGTACTAAGTTTCGATTTACCCCGGCCCGATCCGTCGACTGCCTGTATCAGAATTTTGGCGTCTTCCCTGTCGAGCCAGGCTTTCACTTTTTCATATCCGGAGACCGCAGCGCCGGATTTGCGCGCCAGGCTGATCAGATCAACCACCCGGCGGGCCAACATCCGTTCCACGGTATTGACCAGATCCGGCGGCGTTTTCACCGGTTGCTTCAGCGCACGGGCAAACAGGTTCTTGTCCTCTGCCCGCTGCAACGCCGCGCGGTCCGCGGCAACATACACACCATGGCCTGGCAGCTTGCCCAGTATATCGGGCACCACCATGCCGTCGGGGCCGGCTACGAACCGGATCAGGCCGCCCTTGGGCTGCGTCTCGCCCGTGGCGATACACTTCCGTTCGGGACCGTCCTGCCGGTCTTTCGAGGCGCCACCGCGACTCATGTCGAACCCCCCGGGGCCTGCATTCAGGCCCCGGCCTCCTCGTTTGTTTCGTCGATTTCGTCTTCGCCTTCGGCGTCGTCCTCTGTTCCGGCGTCAAGTTCGGCGGGATCAACCCAGCCAAGCTGAATGCGCGCGGTCATGACCAGGGTCTGTGCCTCTTCCAGCGTCATGTCGAAGGGTTCGAGGATACCGTCATCCTTGACCCGTTCGCCATCGACCGTGGTCCAGCCGCCGGCCAGCTCCCAGTCGGCGCAGGTGGCGAAATCTTCCAGCGTGCGGACGTCGTCCTTGGCCAGCGCCTCGATCATCTGGGGTGTCAGGCCTTCGAAATCAATCAGGCTGTCCTCGACACCCAGCGCGCGGGCGTTGTCGAGCGCCGCCTTGGCCTGGGCTTCAAGGTAATCGCTGGCGCGGGCCTGCAGCTCTTCGGCGGTGCTTTCGTCGACACCGTCGATCACCAGCAGCTCGTCGCGATCGACATAAGCGACCTCTTCAAGGTTGGTGAACCCTTCCGAGACCAGAAGCTGGGCAAAGAATTCGTCCAGATCGAGGGTTTCCATGAAGAGACCGGTGCGCGCTTCGAATTCCTTCTGGCGGCGCCCGCTTTCCTCTTCCTCGGTCATGATGTCGATATCCAGCCCGGTCAGCTGCGATGCAAGCCGCACGTTCTGACCGCGCCGGCCGATGGCCAGGCTCAGCTGTTCCTCGGGAACCACGACCTCGATCTTGCCGGCTTCCTCGTCCAACACCACTTTCGACACTTCGGCCGGTTGCAGCGCGTTCACCAGGAAGGTCGGCATGTCTTCGGACCACGGGATGATGTCGATCTTTTCGCCTTGCAGTTCGTTCACCACGGCCTGCACACGGCTGCCGCGCATACCAACGCAGGCGCCGACCGGGTCGATCGAGCCGTCATAGGAAATCACGGCGATCTTGGCGCGGCTGCCCGGGTCGCGGGCCACGGCCTTGATCTCGATGATGTTGTCGTAGATCTCCGGAACTTCCATCTTGAACAGCTCGGCCATGAATTCCGGTGCGGTACGGCTGAGGAAGATCTGGGGCCCGCGCGGTTCGCGGCGCACATCCTTGATATAGCAGCGGATGCGATCGTTCGGACGATAGCTTTCGCGGCCGATCTTTTCGTTGCGACGCAGGATCGCTTCGCCCGAGCCGACATCGACGATGACGTTGCCGTATTCTTCGCGCTTGACGACGCCGTTGATGATGGTGCCGGCGCGGTCCTTGAATTCTTCGTATTGACGATCCCGCTCGGCTTCGCGAACCTTTTGCAAGATCACCTGCTTGGCCGATTGCGCCGCGATGCGGCCCATTTCGACCGGCGGAACCTCTTCGACGAACTCATCGCCCACTTTGGGCTCGGCCATGTATTGCTTGGCCTGCTGGACCGTGAATTCCGACTGGTAATTCTCCAGATCGTCATCCTCGACCACGGTGCGCACCCGGGTAAAGGTGGCCTTGCCGGTCTTGCGGTCGATGTGGACACGGATGTCCATCTCGGCGCCATAGCGGCTTTTCGCGGCACGTGAGAGGCTCTCTTCCATGGCCTCGACCACGAGGCCGGGTTCAATCATCTTTTCGCGGGCCACTGCCTCGGCGGTCTGCAAAAGCTCAAGCTGGTTTGCGGAAGTGATAGCCATCACATGTCCTCCTCAACGGACCCTTCGGTCTCTATTTCGTCAAACTTGTCTTCGTTCAGGGTGCCGGCCGCCTTGCGTTGGCGCAGCATCTCCTTGATCAGGTCTTCGGTCAGCACCAACTTGGCATCGCTCAGCCAGTCGAAATCAAGGCCGATGGTGACCTCTTCGCCGTCCTTGTCGATATTGATCAGCACCTCGTTGCCTTCAAGTCCGGCCAGCATGCCCTTGAAGCGGCGGCGGCCCTCAATCAGCTCGGTGGTTTCGATCTTGGCCTCATACCCCTCAAAGGTGTCGAAATCCTTTGGCCGGGTCAGGGGGCGGTCGATGCCGGGGCTGGAAACCTCAAGCGTATAGGTGTCAAGGATCGGGTCCTCGACATCCAGAACCGCACTGACCGCATGGGAGATCGCGGCGCAGTCATCCACCTCGATGCCGCCGCTTTCCTTGTCGGCCATCACCTGCAAGACGGTGGACTTGCCCGACATCAGGCGCACGCGCACCAATTCGAACCCAAGATCCTCGATCACGGGGGTGATGATCTCGGCAAGACGCCGGTCAATCGCAGCTTTTGCTATCAGGTCGTTGTTCATATCGTCCAAACACAAAAAAACGGGCACACGGCCCGTCATAAATCATCCGGAGGAGCCCCAGGCCAGAGCCTGACGCGCCGCTGTTGAGGGCCATATACGACGTAGGACTTGAGTCTTCAACCCCTTGCGTGGGCGCGTTCGGATTTACCGCTACCCGATCCACCAGCGCTCGGCGATTCGCCCATCATCAAGCGCGGCACGGGTGCCGATCTTGGACGGCACGCCAACGCCCCGGCGGGCGGCGAGCGCCATGTTTTCGGCCGAAGGGTGATAGCGGAACGCACCGCGCTCCAGCAGCCCCTCGGGCTGTGGCAGGGCGGCGATATCGACGAACCCGTCGCGCAGGGCTTCGGCGCGCACGGTCGCGTCGGGGATCACGATGATTTCAATGCTGTCGGCCCAGCCGGCCTGACCTTGCTTGTAATGGTCCGCGACCTTGCTGGCGCGGAAATGGCGGCTGTCGCGGGCGCTGTCGGGGCGATAGGCACCGGTGCCCATGGCCTCACCGGGCGTCCTGTCGATCCGGCCCGCCGCGGCGATCACACGTTCGGGGGCCGCCAGATGATAGGGCAGATCGGGGTCGCCGGTGGCCAGTTCCAACAACAGCGTGCGGGGGCGTTCGGCCTCCACCCGGATCAGGCCGGGAACCTCCCACGCCCGGACCGAGGCCAGCGCATCAGTGATGCCAAGCGCTGTGCCGTCATGAAACACCACCCCGTCGCGCAGCTCGAATCGCCACTGGCGTGCATCGGCGCTGCCGGTCCAACCTGTCGCCAGCTCCGGGCGCAGCACCCCGTCGGGGCCGATCTCGGTCAAGCCGTCGAACACGGCGCCGCGGGCCACCTGCTCAAGGCTGCCGTCGCGCGGCACCGCTAGCCGCAGCCGTCCACCCGGACGCGGCGCGGCATCCAGCGAGACGCCGGTCGCCGCCAGCAGTGCCGCCGCGGCACCCGAGGTAAACAGCGCGCGTCGGTCCAACCGGGTCATGCCGCAGCCTTTGCGATGTGGTTCATCACCCGCACCAGTTCGGCGGTGATTCCCGGTTCGGACAGCGCATGGCCCGCATTGCGCACCATCGTCAGCTCTGCCATCGGCCAGAGTTCGCTCAGCTTCCACGCGGCGCTGGGGGGGCAGATCATGTCATAGCGGCCTTGGACGATCACGCCGGGAATGTGCGAAATCCGGCCCATATTGGCCAGAATCTGCCCGTCGAATTCCAGAAAGCCGGCATTGACGAAATAATGATTCTCCAACCGGGCAAAGGCGTGGGCGTAATGGCCGGGGCTTTCGCCCGAATGGCCGTTGGACAGGATCGAGGCCAGCGCATTTTCCCAAGCCGACCAAGCGCGGGCATATTTCGTCTCTTCCGCCAGATCCCCGGAAAACAGCCGTTTGTTGTACGCTTTGATCAGGTCACCGCGTTCGTTCTCTGGGATCGGCGCCACGAAGCGCGCCCATGTTTCCGGCCAGAACCGACCGGCGCCGCCGCCATAGAACCAGTCCAGCTCGGCCTGGGTCATCAGGAACACGCCGCGCAGCACCAGTTGTGTCACCCGGTCGGGATGGGTCTGGGCATAGATCAACGCCAGCGTCGCGCCCCAGCTTCCGCCAAAGACGATCCAGTCGTCGATTCCCAACAGCCGCCGGATCCGCTCGATATCGGCGACCAGATGCCAAGTGGTATTGTCGGTGACCGAGGCATGCGGTTGCGAGCGTCCGCAGCCGCGCTGATCAAACAGCACCACGCGATAGATGTTTGGGTCGAAAAAACGCCGCATGATCGGGCTGCTGCCGCCGCCCGGACCGCCATGCAGCACCACGACGGGGATGCCCTGAGGGTTGCCGCATTGCTCGACATAGATGCTGTGACCCTGCCCGACGTCGACCATTCGCCGGTCGAATGGTTCGAAGGGCGGATGAAGATATTGCACCGCGCGCTTTTGATCGGGGGACTTGTCCATTACTGACCTATATAACCTCTCAGGATAAAAGAGCGAATGGTGAACGGAATGCAAGTGTCTCAAACCACGGTTGACCCCTCGGAAATCGCAAAATTCGAGGCGATGGCCGCCGAATGGTGGGATCCCTCGGGCAAGTTCAAGCCTTTGCACATGCTCAATCCTTGTCGGCTGGACTATATAACCGGCCAGATCGCCGCCGAATTCGACCGCGACCTGTCAGCGCAACGGCCCTTTGCCGGGCTGCGGCTGCTGGATATAGGCTGTGGTGGCGGGTTGCTGTCCGAACCGATGGCGCGGCTCGGGGCCGAGGTGGTGGGGGCGGATGCCGCCGGGGGCAACCTGCCGGTCGCCCGCATCCATGCCGAACAGTCGGGGCTGGAGATCGATTATCGCCATACCACGGCCGAGGCGCTGGCCGAGGCGGGCGAACAGTTCGACGTGGTGCTGAACATGGAGGTGGTCGAACATGTGGCCGACCCGCTGTCCTATCTCACCGCCTGCCGCCAGCTTCTTAAGCCGGGCGGGCTGCACATCTGTTCGACCATCAACCGCAATCCGAAATCCTTTGCCGTCGCCATTCTGGGGGCCGAGGTGGTGATGCGCTGGCTGCCGCGTGGCACCCATGAGTGGTCGAAATTCATAACCCCGGACGAGCTGATCGAATTGCTGAAAAACTCTGGCGTCACGCCGGTGGATCGCAAGGGGTTCGTGTTCAACCCGGTCAGCTGGCGCTGGAGCCTGTCCGACCGCGATCTGAGCGTGAACTACGTCACCGCCAGTATAAAGCAGGGCTGACGAAACGGCGGCGGCCCGGGTCCTCGGGGGTGATGGACAGGTGCCGCGCGCGCGCCTAGGCTACCGCTGATACCAGCAACCGGAGAGCCATAATGAAACTGATCATGTCCCCTGCTTCGCCCTTTGTCCGCAAGGTGGCGGTGCTGATTCTGGAAACCGGCCAGCAGGGCGATATCGAGCAGGTGGAGGTGGCCACCACACCGGTCAACACCGCCGAGGCGGTCTGGGCCGCCAACCCGCTGGGCAAGATCCCGGCGCTGGTGCTGGAGGATGGCCGTGCTCTGTATGACAGCCGCGTGATCACCCGGTTTCTCGACGACCGCGTCAAAGCCGGGCTCTATCCCGAAGATCGGCTGTGGGATGTGCTGACGCTGGAGGCCACGGCGGATGGCATTCTCGAAGCGGCGGTGCTGATGGTCTATGAGGGCCGGGTGCGCCCGCCGGAATTGCGCTCTGACCTCTGGGTCGAGGCGCAGTGGACCAAGGCGATGACGGCGCTCAAGGCGGTGAACGACCGCTGGCTGGCGCAGTTGGAGGGACCGCTCGATATTGCGCAGATCGCTATGGGCTGCGCGCTGGGCTATCTCGACTTTCGCCATTCCGACCGCGATTGGCGCAAAGGCAACGCTGCGCTGGCCGAGTGGTACGCCCGGTTTGAAGCGCGCCCTGCCATGGTGGCGACGCGTCCCCCCGTCTGAGTCGCGTCTGAGTCGCACCTGAGTCGTGCGGGGGGTCTTGGTCGGGGTTTGACACAGGTCATGTTCCGCCCCCGGCTGTCGGGGCGAGGATAGCAAGACAAGGGGAGATCGCCGATGTCTGAGAAAGCGCAAACCGAACACGGCCAGCTGGTCGGCGTCGAAAAGCTGCGGTCGTCCTGCGATCCCGCCAGCCTCGGCTTTGCCACCACGGCAGAGCTGGAGCCGCTCGACGGGCTGATCGGGCAGGACCGGGCGATGGAGGCGATCCGCCTTGCCGCGGGCATGCGCGCCAGCGATTTCAACCTGTTCGTGCAGGGGCCGCCGGGGATGGGGCGGCATGATTCGGTGACGACCTATCTTCGCGAACATGCCGCCACTTTGGCGGAGCCCGACGACTGGGCCTACGTCAACAACTTCGACGCACCGCACAAGCCCTGCGCGCTGCGCCTGCCGCCGGGGGTCGCGCGCAAGCTGGCGTTGGAAATGCAGGACGTGGTGGATGATCTGGCGATCGACATCGCGGCACTGTTCGAATCCGACGATTATCAGGCCGCCAGCCGCGTCATAAACGAGGAATTCGGCGAACAGCAGGAACACACGATGGCGGCCTTTGCGGAAAAGGCCAAGTCCGAAGATGTGGCGATGATGCGCACGCCGATGGGCATCATGCTGACCGCGATCAAGGATGGCGAGGTGGTCAAGACCGACCGGTTCGATGCGCTGCCGGAGGACGAACGCAAAACGATCGAGGAAAAGATCAACCGGTTGCAAGTCGAGCTTTCGGAAATCCTGCGCAACGCCCCCAAGCTTGACCGCGAACGCCGCCGCCGGATCGAGGCGCTGAATGCCGGGATGGTGGGCGAAGTGGTGTCGTCGCGCCTGCGCGAGGCGCGCGACGCCTTTGCCGATATCGAGGTGGTGCAGGCCTATCTGGCCACGGTCGAGGAGGACATGATCGGCAATGCCGAGATGTTCCTTGCTGTGACCCAGCAACAGCCCGACGGGCCGTTCCCCGAATCAGTGCACAAGGCGCACAGCAATCCGGCGTTCCAGCGTTATATGGTAAACGTCATGGTCACCCGCGAGGGGGACGCGCCGCGCGGCGCACCGCTGGAGACCGAGGATCTGCCCACGCTCGACCGACTGGCGGGCAGGATCGAGCATGTCTCGCAGATGGGCGCGCTGATGACCGATTTCACCATGATAAAGCCCGGTGCGCTGCATCGTGCCAATGGGGGTTATCTGATTTTGGACGCGCGCCGCCTGCTGTCCGAGCCGATGGCATGGCCGACGCTGAAGCAATGTCTGCAAAGCGAATCGATTCCCATCACCTCGCTGGGGGAACGGCTCAGCCTGATCTCCACCACCTCGCTGGAGCCGGACCCGATTCCGATGAACGTGCGCGTCGTGCTGATCGGGGATCGGATGCTTTATGCGATGCTGATCACGCTGGACCCGGATTTCGGCGAACTGTTCAAGCTGCAGGCCGATTTCGAGGAAAGCATCGCGCGCAGCGATGATACTCAGGCGCTGTTTGCCCGGGTGATCGGGACGCGCGCCGCTAGGAACGGGTTGCGCCCGGTCTCGGCCGGGGGGGTGGCGCGGCTGATGGACGAGGCGGTGCGACGGGCCGAGGACGCCAGCAAGCTCAGCCTGCATCTGGGCGCGCTGGCGGATCTGCTGCGCGAGGCCGACCATTATGCCGGTGAGGGCGCGCGGGACATCGTCATCGCCGAGGATGTGGAGCACGCGGTGCAGCAGGCCGACCGTCGCGCCTCGCGGATCAAGGACCGGATGCGCGAGATGGTGCGCCGCAAGACCCTCCTGATCGACACTTCGGGCGAGGCGGTTGGTCAGGTCAACGGGCTGTCGGTGATCGGGCTGGGCGGATACCTGTTCGGGCGACCGGCGCGAATCACCGCCCGCACCCGTATGGGCAGCGGCAAGCTGATCGACATCGAACGCGAGGTCGAGCTGGGCGGGCCGCTACATTCCAAGGGGGTGTTGATCCTGTCGGGCTACCTGAGTTCGACCTATGCGCTCGACGTGCCGTTTTCGTTGCAGGCCAGTCTGGTGTTCGAACAAAGCTATGGCGGCGTCGACGGCGACAGCGCCTCGGCGGCGGAACTGTTCGCGCTGATTTCCTCGCTGTCGGGCGTGCCGATCCATCAGGGCTTTGGCGTGACCGGATCGGTCAACCAGAATGGCCAGATTCAGGCCATTGGCGGGGTCAACGAAAAGATCGAGGGCTTTTTTGAAACCTGCCTTGATCAGGGGCTGACCGGCGATCAGGGGGTGATGATTCCTGCGGCGAATGTCGATCATCTGATGTTGCGTCAGGATGTGGTCGAGGCGGTGCGCGACGGCCAGTTCCGGGTGATTGCCATTTCAACCATAGACGAGGGGCTGGGGGTGCTGACCGGACGCGATCCGGGCGCACGGGGGCCGGACGGGGGCTTTCCGCCCGACACGGTCAACGGGCTGGCCGAGGCCCGGTTGCGTGGCTTTGCCGAGCAGCGGTTGAAATTCAGCCAATCCGCCAAGCCGACGGGGCAGGGGGGCTGATCATGGCGGCGCCGGGCCCGGGTCATAAACGCATTCTGGTGGGGGCAGGCAGTTTCGCCGACGCCCGCGCCGCGCTGGCGATCCTCGATCTGTTGTCCGGCGTCGGCATCACCGATATCGGCGGGCTGTTCCTTGAGGATCGCGAGGTGATGGAGGCCGCCACCCCACGGACGAGCGCGTTGGTCAGCCCGCGCGGGGCAATCGGCACCGCCCCGTCGCGTCAGGTTCTGCGCCTGATGTGGCGCAGCGATGCCCGTGCCTTTCGCGACCGACTGATCCAACTCGCCGCACGCCGCGCCCTGCGCTGGAGCTTTGAGCGCGCGCCGGGGGAACCGGTTGCCGGGCTTTGCAATGTTGCCCATAGCTGGGACTGGCTGTTGATCGGCCATCTGCCCTCGGGCGCGCATGCGGGCCGGGTGGTCGGCGTCTTTCACGGTGCCGCTGCGGGCGGCGACGGTGTCGGGGAGTTGACCGAAGGCTTGGCGCGATCGCTGGGCACCGGGGCCGAGTTGATCGCGGATACCCTGCCCGAGGCCGACATTCTGGCGCGGCTAGAACGGGTCCATGCCGCTGCGGTAGTGATCGACGCCGGTGCCGGGCCATTTCGCACCGCCGCGCAGATCCGCGCGCTGCTGGCCGCCGCGCGCTGCCCGATCCTTGTTCTGGGGGCCGCGGGCATCCCCAGCCTGGTCGAATACAGCACGCAGATTCCCCAACCACCGCCGGGGCAGGCGGGCTAGTTTTCCGGCGTGTTCGGGGCTCATTCGGGGGCCCGAGACCTGATGCGCCGGGCCGGGATGCTGCCAATGCGGTGCCAATGGTGTGACCAAACTGCGTCAAACGGCCACGTATGCGACTTCTTGAACCGCCAAACACGCTGGACGAACCGGTTTCACAGCGTTAGATACCCGCGGTGAGACACCGTCCTTAAGCATGGGTATGCAGCGGTGTACGCGCATATTTGCCCCTTGCGGGCGCAGGAATCGGAGAAAACCTCGTGTCCCACGCAGAAGACCACGAAGGCACCCGGAGGGATTTCCTCTATTACGCCACTGCAGGCGCTGGTGCCGTGACCGCCGGGGCTGCCATCTGGCCGCTGGTCAACCAAATGAACCCTTCAGCTGATGTGCAGGCGATGTCGTCGATCCGCGTCGATGTGAGCGGCGTCGAGACCGGCACCCAGATCAGCGTGAAATTCCTTGGCAAGCCGGTGTTTATTCGCCGCCGCACCGAGGAAGAGATCGCGCAAGGCCGCGAAGTGGCGCTGGCCGATCTGGTCGATCCGCTGTCTGAAAACCCGAACAAGCCGGGCACCGATGCCTCGGACCAGAACCGCACCCTCGACGAGGCGGGCGAATGGCTGGTGATGATGGGGGTCTGCACCCATCTGGGCTGTGTGCCGCTGGGCGATAACTCGGGCGACTTCAATGGCTGGTTCTGCCCCTGCCACGGCTCGCACTACGACACTGCGGGGCGTATCCGCAAAGGGCCGGCGCCGCAAAACCTGCATATACCGATGACCGAGTTCGTCGACGACACCACGATTAAGCTGGGTTAAGGGAACGCAAATATGTCCGGAATTCCGCACGACCATTACGAGCCCAAGACCAAAGGCGAAAAGTGGCTGGACAGCCGCCTGCCGATCGTCGGGCTGCTTTACAACACCATCATGATCCCGACCCCGAAAAACCTGAACTGGTGGTGGATCTGGGGCATCGTTCTGGCATTCTGCCTGGTGCTGCAAATTGTCACCGGCATCGTTCTGGTGATGCACTACACCCCGCACGTGGACATGGCCTTTGCCAGTGTCGAGCATATCATGCGCGACGTGAATGGCGGCCACATGCTGCGGTATCTGCATGCCAACGGCGCGTCGCTGTTCTTTGTTGCCGTCTATATCCACCTGTTCCGCGGCCTGTTCTACGGCTCGTACAAAGCCCCGCGTGAGATCACCTGGATCATCGGCATGTTGATCTATCTGGCGATGATGGGCACCGCCTTCATGGGTTATGTGCTGCCTTGGGGTCAGATGTCGTTCTGGGGCGCCACCGTGATCACCGGCCTGTTCGGGGCGATCCCGCTGGTCGGCGAATCGATCCAGACCTGGTTGCTGGGTGGGCCAGCCGTGGACAACGCCACGCTGAACCGCTTCTTCTCGCTGCACTATCTCCTGCCCTTTGTGATCGCGGCGCTGGTTGTCGTGCATATCTGGGCCTTCCACACCACCGGCAACAACAACCCCACCGGGGTCGAAGTGCGCCGCGGCTCGAAGGAAGAGGTCAAGAAAGACACGCTGCCGTTCTGGCCGTATTTCGTGATCAAGGATCTTGTCGGCCTGTCGATCGTGCTGGTGATCTTCTGGGCGGTCGTGGGCTTCATGCCGAACTATCTGGGCCACCCCGATAACTATATCGAGGCAAACCCGTTGGTGACGCCGTCGCACATCGTGCCGGAATGGTACTTCCTGCCGTTCTACGCAATCCTGCGGGCCTTCACCTCTGAAGTCTGGGTGGTTCAATTCGCCTCGTTCATCACCGGCGGTATCGTCGACGCCAAGTTCTTTGGTGTGATCGCGATGTTCGGTGCGATTTTGGCAATGGCGCTGACGCCTTGGCTCGACACCTCTTCGGTGCGGTCCGGGTCCTATCGGCCGATGTTCAAATGGTGGTTCTATCTGCTGGTCATCGACTTCATCACGCTGATGTGGCTCGGGTCCATGCCGGCAGAGGAACCCTATGCCTCGATCTCCCTGATCGCTTCGGGCTATTGGTTCGCCTACTTCCTGGTCATTCTGCCGATCCTCGGCGTGATCGAAAAGCCAAGCGCAATCCCGGCCACGATCGAAGATGATTTCGCGGCTCATTATGGCAAGTCGTCGGACGCTTCAGCGCCCGAAGTCACCGCCGCCGAGTAAGAAAAGGGACCGACTAAAATGTTCAAGAAACTTGCAATCGGTGCCGCCTTTGCCTTGGCTCTTGCCCCGGCCGCGTCTATCGCGGCCGGCGCGGGTGGCCACGTCGAAGATTTCGCCTTCTCGTTCGAGGGGCCGTTCGGCAAATACGACCAGAACCAACTCCAGCGCGGGTTGCAGATCTATACCGAGGTCTGCGCCGCCTGCCATGGGATGAAACAGGTTCCGATCCGGTCGCTGTCTGATGCGGGCGGGCCGAACCTGCCCGCGGATCAGGTCCGCGCCTATGCGGCGCAGAACTTTGAAGTGTTCGACGCCGAGCTTGACGATTTCCGTCCGGCCAAACCGGTCGACCACTTCCCGGCCAATACCTCGGCCGGCGCTCCGGATCTCAGCATGATGGCCAAGGCCCGCGCCGGGTTCCACGGCCCTTACGGCACCGGGATCAACCAGTTCCTCAGGGGGATCGGCGGGCCGGAGTACATCGCCTCGATCCTGAACGGCTATGCGGACGCCCCGGATTGCGCACCTGAGGATTTCACCGGCTATTACAACACTGTTTTTGCCCCCGGTGGCTATCCTGACGAGTGCAAGATCTATGACGAGCACGGGATCGAGATCGGCCGCAAGGCACCGGGATCGTGGATCGCAATGGCGCCGCCCCTTTCGGGCGAGGATATCGATTTCGCCGATGGTCACTCGAACGAGCTGCACCATGAGACACAGGACGTCGCAGCGTTCCTGATGTGGGCGGCAGAGCCCAAGATGATGGCGCGCAAACAAGCTGGCCTTGTTGGCGTATTGTTCCTGACCATCCTGTCGGTTCTGCTTTACCTGACCAACAAGCGGATCTGGGCCCCGATCAAGGGCAAGCGCAACGACCACTGATCAGGGTCGCTACGACGCACACGGTTTGAACCCCTGCCCATTGGGCGGGGGTTTTCTTTGTCTGGGGCTTACTCTGTCGCCACCCGTGGCCGCCCGCTGGCCTCGGCCGTGAGGGTCGCCTCGACGAAGACGGCGCGCGCCTCTACCTGCGCGGTGCGGATGTCGTGGGCGACGCTGACATGGACTCCTTGCGCCCCAGCGGCACGCGCGGCACGCGCGGCCTCGGCCCGCAGGGCGGCTTCAAGATGGGCCAGTGCCGCCTCCGGGTCCGGGAAATCTTCCGGCCCCGTCTCCAGATGGGCGCGAAACCGCCCTTCGGACGGCACCGTGATCGTACCGCTGCGCCGCACCGTCACCCGCCCAACCACTGCGCCGATGGCATTGGCCACGCCCGCATGGGGTGGTAGCACCATCGTGCAGCGCAGGCGCGTGCCCACCGCCGGGTAATAACAGGCGGCCGAGGCCCCCAGCCCGATCACGTCGCAGTTTAGCCGGGCATCCAGCGCCAGCAAACCGCGATGCCCGTCCAGCCCTTTGCGCAGCAGCACATGGCGCGCCAGATCCGCCGGAGCCTGGGAAAAGCTCTCGCCCTCCTCGGAAAAAGAAGTCTCTAACAGGGCCAATACAGTCTGTTCGGTAAGCTGATCGACAATCATCCGGGCGAGCGGCTCTGCCCCGTCGGCTAGCTGCCCACCATCGCCGGTGCGCTTGCGCGCCATCAGTTCCAGCGCCACCCGCGCCGCGGTGCCGTCCCAGCTGTCGAGCTGGCCCAGTACATGGCTCGCGTCCGTCGGGGTGACGCCGGCAAGCTGCACCAGACCCCGGTTCACCAGCCGGTCCAACGCGCTCTGATCCATGCGTGTGCGCAACAATCGCGACAGCGGCAGCACCGTATCGCCCAAACGCTCCAGTAGCAGCGCCTCGCGCGGTCCCAGCCGCTCCGCCTCCATGCCGGGCACCGCGCGAGCAAAGCGGGCGTCGTGCTCGCCCGCAACCGGATTGCGCAATTGTGCCTCCAGTGTTGCAAAAACCTCTGCGCCCGTCTCTGTCGCGATCAGCGCGATAGGAAGCACGCGGCGCGGGCCAAGCGTGACGCCCCCTGCCAACCCCATGGCGCGCATCCGCACCTCGCTGTCGCCGCCCAGACCGGTGGTGCGCATCGCCACCGCTTCGACCATGGTGCGGTGCCCGCCAACCTGCGCCCCGTCCGGGTCGATCGCGGGCCGTCCGTTCCGAATCACCGCGACATCCGTGGTGGTGCCCCCGATGTCGGACACGATGGCCTCTTGCGCGCCGGTCAACCAGCGCGCGCCCACGATCGAGGCCGCCGGTCCGCTTAGAATCGTCTCTATTGGCCGGGTTCGGGCCTGTTGCGCGCTCATCAACGCGCCATCGCCGCGCACCACCATCAGCGGCGCCGTTACCCCGATCTCGCGCAGCACATCGCTCGCGCGCCCGATCAGCCGGTCGATCATGCCAATCAACCGGGCGTTCAGCACCGCCGTCACCGCCCGTTTCGGCCCGTTCAGCCGCGCAGAAAGCTGGTGCGAACAGGTGACTGGGCGGCCGGTTCGCTCGGAAATGATCTGCGCGACGGCCTGTTCATGCGCTGGGTTGCGGGTGGCGAACAGCCCGGCAACGGCATATCCGGAAATGCCGGATTCAGTCTCTAAAAATTCATTCAGAGTCGCAACATCCAAGGGCGCGGCCTCGGTTCCGGCGTGGCTGTGCCCGCCCGCGATGACACATGCGGGATCTCCCGCCAGTGCCTCGCGCAGGTCGGGGCGTTCGGGGTCCGTGGGGCGAAACCCGACAAGGATCAGCGCCACGCGCCCGCCTTGGCCTTCGACCAGCGCATTGGTGGCCAATGTGGTCGACAGCGCGGCCAGCCCGATGTCGCCCGGGCCCACCCCGGCCTCGGCCAGAACCGCGCGCACCGCCGCGCCGACCCCCAGCGCCAGATCGTGGCGGGTGGTCAGGGCCTTGGCACTTGCCACGACGACGGCCTCGTCGCGGATCAGCACCGCATCGGTATAGGTTCCGCCCGTATCCACACCCAACGCCAGCGCCATGCCAGATCCTCCAATGTTTGTCTCTGAATTCGATCTCTAAACGGGGCGTTCGCGCTGCGTCGCGCCCGTTTGCGTCATCGCGCAAGCCGTCGTGCCGCCCACTGCGCGGCGTCGGCCACCGCCGCGTCAGGATCGCCCATCAGGCCCTGCGCGACCTCGGTCAATGCCACATCCCCCGAATTGCCAATGGCATAAAGCACATTGCGCACAAACCGGTCGCGGCCGATCCGTTTGACCGGGCTGCCGGAAAACAGCGCCCGGAATGCGGCATCATCCAACTGCGCCAGGTCTGCCAGGCGTGGGGCTTCCAACTCTGCCCGCGCGGCATAGCGTATGTCGCTGGCGGCGACCGCGAATTTGTTCCACGGGCAGGCGGCCAGACAATCGTCACAGCCATAGATCCGGTTGCCGAGCTTTTCGCGCAGATCTTCCGCCACCGGTCCGTGATGTTCGATCGTAAGATACGAAATACAGCGCCGCGCATCGAGCCGATAGGGCGCCGGAAAGGCATCGGTCGGACAGGCCGTCAGACAGGCCCGACATGATCCGCAATTGTCCTGTTCCGGCGCATCCACCGGCAGTTCCAGCGTTGTAAAAATAGACCCTAAAAAGGCCCAGTTGCCAAAATCCCGACTGACAAGATTGGTGTGCTTGCCTTGCCAGCCCAGCCCGGCGGCCTGCGCCAGCGCCTTTTCCGGCACCGGGGCGGTATCGACAAAGACCTTGACCTCTGGCCGCGCGTCGCCGCCTTGGGGCAGGGGGCTCCACTTGCCGGTCGTGCTGTCGCGGTTGCCGCCCTTTTCCACAGTGTCTATTAGCCAGCGCGCCAACCGCTTGAGCCGTTTCTTGACGATGTCATGATAATCGCGGTTCTGCGCATAGACCGAGATCGCGCCGCGATCGCGCAGACCCAAAACCGCTGTCGGATCATGTCCGGGCGTATAACTTTCGGCAAGCATCAGGACCGAGCGCGCCTCGGGCCAGAGCGCATGCGGATCGCCGCGCCAGTGCATCCGCTCTTCCATCCAGCCCATTTGCCCATGATACCCGGCCTCGACAAAACGGGCGAGCCGCGCGGGCACCTCGGGCACGTCCCAAGGGCGGCAGATCCGCGCCGCGACGAATCCCTCTTCCCGCGCCTGCGCCAGCAAGCGGGCTTTCACCTCATATGTCGGATCATGTTCCAAGCTCACCTCGTCGGGATCGGGCGCACCGCGTGTCGCGCCAAAAGGGCCCAGTGCGCGGTGAAAATCAACCCCCCGCGCCGGGGCTTGCAAGCGGCCCCCGTGCCACGCATCTAGGGGGGTATGAGCAACACGCTTCTTTGTCTTGGCGCGGGATACTGCGCGCGCGCGCTGGCGCGTCACCCCCTGATGGCGCAGGGCTGGCGCATTCGTGGCACCACGCGGAGCGGGGAAAACGCCGCCGCGCTGGCCCGGCTGGGGATCGAGCCGTTGATCTGGTCCGGCACGGACCCGCTGCCGGCGCTGCGAGAGGCCAGCCATCTTCTGATTTCCGCATCCCCGGGACAAGAGGGCGATCCGGTGCTGGCCGCGCTGGGGGATGAGATTTCGCGCGTTGCCCCGCGCCTGACATGGGTTGGTTATCTCTCCACCACCGGGGTCTATGGCGACCATCACGGCGGCTGGGTCGATGAGCAAACCCCGCTCGTCCCGTCCACCGCGCGTGGCAAGATGCGGGTGCGGGCCGAGGCGCAATGGGCTGCCGTCCCGAATCTGGCGCTGCATATCTTTCGCCTCGCCGGGATCTATGGCCTCGGACGTGGCCCCTTTGCCAAGGTTCGCGCCGGCACCGCGCGCCGTATCGTCAAGCCGGGACAGGTGTTCAGCCGCGCCCATGTGGACGATATCGCGCAGGTGCTCGCCGCCTCCATCGCGCATCCCGACCCTGGCGCGATCTATAACGTCTGCGATGATGACCCGGCCCCGCCCGAGGACGTGATCGCCGAGGCCGCCCGCCTGCTGGGGCAGGAGATCCCCCAGGAGGAGCGGTTCGAGACCGCCGAAATGTCCGACATGGCGCGCAGCTTTTATGCCGAGAACAAGCGGGTTAGAAATGAGCGGATCAAGCGCGATCTGGCTGTGCGCCTGCTGTACCCAAGCTACCGCGAGGGGTTGGCGGCCCTGCTTGCGCAGGAGCAAACCGGATGAGCAGCGCGGGCCAGCCCCGCAGCCTGACCGGCCTGCTCGATGCGCTGGACGCGGCCGCGACCGGCCCCAGCGTCAGCGTGGCTGACGTGCTCACCCATGTGGGCGAGCGATCCTTCACCCCGGTAATCCTGGCCGTTGCGCTGCTGTTGGTCTCGCCCGCCTCGGGCATTCCCGGTGTGCCGACGCTCTCGGCGTTTTTGATCGTGCTGGTGGGGGTTCAGGGTCTGGCGAGGCGGCGGCATCTGTGGCTGCCTGGCGTACTGATGCGCCGACAGATCGGGTCCGAGCGGTTCCGCAGCGCGATTGGCTGGCTGCGCCGCCCGGCGGGCTGGATCGACCGGCATTCCCACGCCCGCCTGCGCGGGCTGACATGGGGGCCGGCGCGGCTGGTGGCCTTTACGCTTTGCGTGGTGATCCCGATGATGTGGCCGGCGCTGGAACTGGTGCCCTTTGTCACCTCCATCGGCGCGGGGGCGGTGGCGCTGATCGCCTTTGGCCTGCTCACCCGAGACGGGCTTTATGTGCTGCTGGGCTATGTCATGTGCGGCGCCGGGGTGGCGGCGGTCATGGCGCTGGTGTGAGGCGCTGACGCCCGGTCGCCGCCTTACGCTCGCTTGCCCGCGATCGAGGCCACGCCCAGAACCTCCAGCACCTTGGCTTCGATCTGCGCCGCGTTCATCCCGGCCACCGCATACATGTCTTCGGGGCTGGATTGGTCGATAAAGATATCCGGCAGCACCATGGAGCGGAATTTCAACCCGGTGTCGAACACGCCCTCTTCGGCCAAAAGCTGCGCCACATGGCTGCCAAAGCCGCCGACCGCACCTTCCTCTATGGTGATCAACGCTTCATGCTCGGCGGCCAGCGACAGGATCAGATCTCGATCCAGCGGCTTGGCGAATCGGGCATCGGCCACGCTCGGCGCGATTCCCCGTGCCGCCAGCGCCTCGGCGGCCTTCTGAACCTCGGCCAGCCGGGTGCCAAAGGACAGCAGCGCCACGCGGCTGCCCTCGCGGATCATCCGGCCCTTGCCGATCTCCAGCACCTCGCCGCGCTCGGGCAGCTCCACCCCGACACCTTCGCCACGTGGATAGCGAAAGGCGATCGGCCCTGAATCATGGGCGACGGCGGTGGCGATCATGTGCTTCAGCTCGGCCTCGTCGGCGGCGGCCATCACCACCATGCCCGGCAGATTGGCCAGAAAGGCGACATCGAACGCCCCGGCATGGGTGGCGCCATCGGCCCCGACCAACCCGGCCCGGTCGATGGCAAACCGCACCGGCAACCGCTGGATCGCGACGTCATGCACCACCTGATCATAGCCGCGCTGCAAGAACGTCGAATACATGGTGCAAAAGGGCTTCATCCCGCCCGCTGCCAGCGCGGCGGAAAACGTCACCCCGTGCTGCTCGGCAATCCCGACATCGAAACAGCGCGACGGATAGCGTTCCGCAAACAGGTTCAGCCCGGTGCCATCCGGCATTGCCGCCGTCACCGCCACGATCTTGTCGTCGCGCGCGGCCTCGTCCACCAACGTCTCACCGAAAACCGAGGTATAGCTGGGCGCGTTCGACGGCGTCTTTTTCTGCACACCGGTCACAACGTCGAATTTGGCGGTCGCGTGGCCCTTGTCGCGCGCTGCTTCTGCCGGCGCGTAGCCCTTGCCCTTTTTGGTCAGCGCATGGATCAGGATCGGCCCGGTGCCGCGTGCTTTGACCATGCGCAGGATCGGCAGGATCTGGTGCAGGTCATGGCCGTCGATCGGCCCGATATAGGAAAACCCCATCTCCTCGAACAAGGTGCCGCCCATCGCCATGCCTTTAAGCATGTCCTTGGCGCGCTTGGCCCCCTCGCGGAACGGTCCGGGCAGCAGCGACACCGCGCCTTTGGCCGCCGCTTTCAGCTCTTGAAACGGTTCTTCTGCATAAAGGCGCGACAGATAGGACGACAGCGCGCCAACCGGGGGCGCGATGCTCATCTCGTTGTCGTTCAGGATGACGATCATGCGCTTTTTCAGATGCCCGGCGTTGTTCATCGCCTCGAAGGCCATGCCGGCGCTCATCGCGCCATCCCCGATCACGGCAATCGCATCGCCCAGCCCCTCGGGCACCACGCCGCCCAGATCGCGCGCCACGGCAAAGCCCAGCGCGGCACTGATCGAGGTCGAACTATGCGCCGCCCCGAACGGGTCATAGGGGCTTTCGCTGCGTTTGGTGAAGCCGCTCAGCCCGTTTTTCTGCCGCAGGGTGCGGATGCGGTCGCGCCGCCCGGTCAAGATCTTGTGCGGGTAACATTGGTGCCCGACGTCCCAGATCACCTTGTCGCGCGGGGTATCGAACACCGCGTGCAGCGCCACGGTCAACTCGACCACGCCCAGCCCGGCGCCCAGATGGCCGCCGGTCTCGCTGACCGCCGAGATGGTCTCGGCGCGCAGCTCCGCGGCCAGCTGGATCAGCTGGTTGTCGCTCAGCCGCTTCAGGTCTGCCGGGCTATGGATCTCGTCCAGCAGCGGTGTATTCGGTCGGTTTGACATCTGCGCCTCCTCCGGCAGCAGGGGTTTAGCTGTCGCGCGAGATAACGAAGCGCGCAGCCTCCCGCAAGGCATCGGCCCGCAGGCCATAAGGGTCAAGCGCGGCTTCGGCCTTGGCCACCAATTCATTCGCGCGCGCCCGGGCGCCCTCCAGCCCCAGCAGCGAGACAAAGGTCGCCTTGCCCGCCTCGGCATCCTTGCGCAGGCGTTTGCCGGCCTTTTCCATGTCACCCTCTTCATCAAGGATGTCGTCGGCGATTTGAAAAGCAAGGCCCAGCGCGCTTGCGTATCGGGCAAGCGGCGCGATCTCGGCCCCGGCAAGCCGGGCCCCCGCGCAGGCCGCCCATCCGATCAGCGCCCCGGTCTTGCCCGCCTGCAACCGGGTGATCTGTGCCAGTGTCAGCGGCTCGGGGGCCTGTTCGGCGGCCATGTCCAGCGCCTGACCCAGCACCATGCCCTGCGCCCCCGAGGCGCGCGCGAGGCTCAGCGCCAGATCGGCCCGCACCGATGCGGGGCCGCAGTCGGGATGCGCCGCCAGCTCAAAGGCCAGCGCCTGCAAGGCATCCCCGGCCAGAACCGCCGTGCCCTCGTCCCAGCGCCGATGCACCGTGGCGCGCCCCCGGCGCAGATCGTCGTCATCCATGCAGGGCAGGTCGTCATGCACCAGACTATAGGCATGCAGCGCCTCGATCGCCGTCGCGGGCCAGATCGACCGATCCGGGGCCACCTCGTGCAGCCGCGCGCTCTCCAGCACCAGAAAGCCGCGCAGCCGCTTGCCGCCCTCGGTGGCATAGGCCATGGCCTGCGTCACCGGCAGCGGATCGGCCCCGGCCAATACGTGATCAAAATGCGCCTGGATGCGCGCGGCATCCTCGGCCAGCCGCCTGGCAAACATTTACGCGCCTTCGACCGGCTTGGTCCCCGTCGGGTTGCCCTCGCCATCCAGCGTGATTGCCGCGACCTTTTCCTCGGCGCGCTTCAACTCGTCCTCGCAGCGTTTCTTCAGCTTGGCGCCGCGGTCATACAGCGCGATCGATTCCTCCAGCGCGACATCGCCGCGCTCCAGCCGGTCAACCACCGACTCCAGCTCTTTCATCGCCTGTTCAAAGCTCATCTTTTCGACGGGGGTGCTCGGGGGGGTGTCAGTCATGTCGCGGCCTTTATCAATTCTTCCACATGGCGCCTTGCCAGTCTGGCAAGCGTGTTCAGATCATACCCGCCTTCAAGAGTCGAGACGATGCGCCCGCCACAAAGCTCATCCGCCAAGGCGCACAGATGCGCGCTAAGCCAGCTGTAATCCTCGTCTTCCCATTCCAGCTGGGCCAGCGGGTCGTTGGCATGGGCGTCGAACCCGGCCGAGATCACGATCAGATCAGGCCGGAACGCGCGCAGCCGCTCGGTGGCGGCCCCGCCCCAGACGGCGCGCATCTCGGCGCTGCCGCTGCCCGGCGGCAACGGCAGGTTCAGCACGTTATTGTGTCCGCCGGTCTCATCCGCCGCGCCGGTGCCGGGCCAAAGCGGCACCTGCTGGGAGGTAATCACCAGCGCGCGCGGCTCACCGCTCAGCAGTTCCTGCGAGCCATTGCCGTGATGCACGTCGAAATCCACGATGGCGACGCGCGCCAGCCGGTGATGGTCCAACGCATATTGCGCCGCCAGCGCGGCGGTCCCGAACAGGCAAAACCCCATCGGTTTCTCGGCCTCGGCGTGATGCCCCGGCGGGCGGGTGGCGCAGAACGCGTTGCCGACCTCGCCAGCCAACACCATGTCAACCGCCCGCAGCGCCGCGCCGACCCCGCGATAGGCGGCATTCAGCGATCCGGGCGACATCCAGGTGTCCTCGTCCAGCTGCAAAAGCCTTGGCTCGGCCCCCTCTTCGGGCAGCTTTTCGCGCAATTCGTCCAGATAGGATTTCGGATGCAGCCGCAGAATATCGTCGTCCGCCGCCAGCGGCGCGCGCACCCGCAACAGGTCCAAAGGCTCCAGCGCGGCCAGCACATGCTCAAGCCGCGCTACCTGCTCGGCGTGGCCTTCCGGGGTTTCATGCCGCAGACAGTCGGCGTGGGTGATCAATGCGGTGGTCATCAAGGCTCCCAAGGGTACGCGCGATCCGGCGCCCTTTTTCTGGCGGAAAATACTCTCGCCGAAGGCGAAACGGGCCACCCAGCGGCACCGTGACGCTCAGTCCGGCGCCAGCATATAGCCCGCGCCGCGCACGGTCTGCAAATAGCGCGGCTGTTTCGGGTCGGGCTCGATCTTGCGCCGCAACCGCGTGATCTGCACATCCACCGCGCGTTCCTGTGCCTGCCCCCGGTCGCGGCCCAGATCCTCGACCAGCTTGGCCCGGTTCACCGGCTCGCCGGGGCAGGCGGAAAAGATCCGCATCAATTGACTTTCGGTGGCGGTCAGGCGCACCAGTTGATCCCCTCGCCACATCTCGCTGCGTTCGATGTCATAGCGGATCGGACCCAGATGCAGGATCTTGGGCACCGTCTGCGCCACCGGCGTGTCGGGCATCCGCCGCAGGATCGCGTTGATCCGCAACAGCAGCTCCTTGGGCTCGAAGGGCTTGGCAAGATAGTCGTCGGCGCCCGCTTCCAGCCCGGCGATACGATGCTCGGTCTCGCCGCGCGCGGTCAGCAGCAGGATCGGCGTGGTGATGGTGTCGCGCAGCGATCGGGTCAGGCTGACCCCATCCTCGCCCGGCATCATCACATCCATCACGATCAGGTCAAACTCCAACCCCGCCAGCACCCGGCGCGCATGCGCCGCATCGCGGGCAGTGCTGACCAGAAACCCGTGCCGCATCAGAAATTTGCGCAGCAGATCCCGGATCCGCTCATCGTCGTCCACGATCAACAGGTGTGCGTCCATCCGGCTCATCCCGCGCTGTCCCGCAGGCGCGCATAGCTGCGGCGCATATCGGTATCCATCATCGCCTCCAGCACCTTGCGAAATCCGGCCACCGCCTCGGGTCCGGTGTCGCGAAAGGCGGCGCGCATCCGGGCGCGCTGGGCGTCGGACAGCTTCGATTCCAGCTCATGACCCGCCTCGGTCAGGTAGAGATGACGCTCACGCTTGTCCAGATTCCCGACCCGGCTTTCGACCAGCCCGTCGGCGATCAGCGTGCGCAGCACCCGGTTCAGCGACTGTTTTGTGACGCCAAGGATCGTCAGCAGGTTGTTCACCGTGGTGCCCGGCGCGCGGTTGATGAAGTGGATCGCCCGGTGATGCGCCCGGCCATAGGACATATCGGCCAGAATGCGATCCGGGTCGGCGGTAAAGCCGCGATAGGCAAAGAACATCGCCTCGATGCCCTGACGCAGTTGCTCGTCGGTGAGGAACAGCAGGCTTTCACCGCTGTGGATCTGCGCCGTGCGCCCTGCCGTCATTGGTTTTCCATCCTTGTTGCGGGCCCCGGTGTTGGCCTGCTCCGACTTTACGTCAGTCTTATTGACATTCCAAGACCGAACCGATATCGAATCGCATCTTTCGCGCAACTTTATGTCCGTTTCGGACGTAACAATGCAACAAATAGAAACCACGCAAGAAAATGGAGAGCGTGACATGTCGGGATATGATGACCGCGACGGCAAGATCTGGATGGATGGCAAACTGATCGACTGGCGCGAGGCGAACGTCCATATTCTGACCCACGCCCTGCACTATGCCAGCGCCGTCTTCGAGGGCGAGCGCTGTTACAACGGCAAGATCTTCAAAGGGGTCGAGCATTCCCATCGCCTGCGCAATTCGGCGCAGCTTCTGGATATGGATATCCCGTTTTCGGTCGAAGAGATCGAGGCGGCGAAATATGCCATGCTCAAGGCCAACGGCTGGACCGATGCCTATGTGCGGGCGGTGGCCTGGCGCGGCGCGGGCGAGGACATGGGCGTTTCGGCGGCCCGCAACCCGGTGCGTCTGGCGGTGGCCGGTTGGGAATGGGGCAACTACTATGGCGATGCCAAGATGACGGGCGCCAAGCTCGACATCGCGAAATGGAAACGCCCCAGCCCCGAAACGATCCCGGTGCACGCCAAGGCCGCCGGTCTTTACATGATCTGCACCATGTCGAAACATGCGGCCGAGGCCAAAGGCTGTTCTGACGCGCTGTTCATGGATTATCGCGGCTATGTGGCCGAATGCACCGGCGCCAACATCTTTTTCGTCAAGGATGGCGAGGTGCACACACCGCTGCCCGACAGTTTCCTGAACGGGATCACCCGCCAGACCGTGATCGCTCTGCTCAAGGAAAAGGGCATCCGGGTCTATGAGCGTCACATCGAACCCTATGAGTTGGAAGGCTTCGAGCAATGCTGGCTGACCGGCACCGCCGCCGAGGTCACCGCCGTGGGCCAGATCGGCGATTATACCTTTGAGGTCGGCGCGCTGACCCGCGACATCTCCGCGAGCTATGAAAAATTGGTGCGGAGCTGATATTCAGCGCGGAATTTGAGTATTTTTAACAAGAAGAAGCAGGGGGGCGGTTTTGCGCCCCCCTGTCGTTTGCTCTCGGTCGGGAGTGTTACGCCTGCCCGTCGTTGCCGAGCAGCGCTGCCGACCGGCCGAGCCGCGCCAGCATGTCCAGACAGGCCTGCATCTGATCCAGGCTGACGAATTCGTCCGGCTTGTGCGCCTGATCAATCGAGCCCGGCCCACAGACCACCACCGACATGCCGAATTTCTGGAACAACCCGGCCTCGGTGCCGAACGGCACCACATGCGCCCCGTTCGCCCCGACCAGCCGCGCCACCAGATCGCGCGCCGCGTTCTCCTCCATCGGGATCAGCCCGGCGACCTCGCCGATCACCTCGGTTTCGATCCATGCCTCTTCGCTGACCGCGCGCATCGCCGGCAGCAGTTCATGATCGACATAGGCCGCCACCGCCTCTTTGATGAAATCCACGTCGCTGTCCTGAACCGGGCGCATTTCCCAGTCGATCTCGGCCTTGCCGGCGATCACGTTATGGGCCACCCCGCCCGCGATTCGTCCGACGTTCAGCGTGGTCCAGGGCGGATCGAACCGGCTGGGATCGGGGGCGCGCAGCATCAGCGCCTGGCGCAGCTCGATCAGCCGGGTGACATAGCGCGCCGCATATTCCGCCGCGTTCACCCCGCGTTCAGGTGACGAGCCGTGCCCCTCGAGCCCGGAAAACCGCACGGTATATTCGCAACAGCCCTTGTGCCCTTCGATCACCTGCATCGAGGTCGGCTCGCCGATGATGGCCATCGCCGGGCGCAGCCCGCGCCGCTCCAACTCGGGCACCAAGGCGCGGGCACCAAGGCAGCCGACCTCTTCGTCATAGGTGAAGGCGAAATGCACCGGGCGGCGCAGATTTGCCTGTGCAAAGTCCTGCGCCATCACCGTGGCGGCGGCGATGAACCCCTTCATGTCGCAACTGCCACGCCCGTACAGCAGCCCGTCGGTTTCGCGCAGGGTGAAGGGATCGCTGCTCCAGTCCTGATCCGCCACCGGCACCACGTCGGTATGCCCTGACAGCACGATGCCACCGGGCACGTCCGGCCCGATACTGGCGAAAAGATTGGCCTTTTTCCCGGTTCGGTCGCTGAACAGCTCGACCCGCGCGCCACAGGCCTCCAGCCGCTGCGCCAATTCGGCGATCAACGCCAGATTGCTGTCCGCCGAAACGGTCGGATAGGCGATCAGACGCTCCAGCAGCGCCACGCTTTCGGCCAGTCGCGCGCTCATGGTTTGACGAACATCTTTCTGGGGCGGTTGCAAAAGGTCTCGGCCGCGCCCTCGTCGCGGATCAGGATGCTTTCGGTGATCTCAAGCCCCCAGTCGAACATCCACAGCCCCGGCATGAAATGAAAGGTCATGCCCGGTTCCAGCACGGTTTCATCCTCCGGACGCAGCGAAATCGTCCGCTCGCCCCAGTCGGGCGGATAGCTCAGCCCGATAGGATAGCCACAGCGCGCACTGCGCTCGATCCCGGCGCGCTCCAGCGGTTCGGCCAGCGCATTGGCGATGTCACAGGCGCGGTTGCCCGGCCGCGCGGCCTCTAACCCGGCTTCCAGCCCTTCGATCAGCGCCGCCTCGGCCCGCAACAGGAAATCCGGTGGCGTGCCAAGGAAGATCGTGCGGCAAAACGGCGTGTGATAGCGTCGATAGCAGCCGGAAACCTCGAAGAAGGTGGCATGCCCGGTTTCGAACGGGCGACCGTCCCATGTCAGGTGCGGCGCGGCGGCGTCCGGCCCCGAGGGCAACAGCGGCACGATCGCCGGGTAATCGCCCCAGGCCCCCTCGACGCCGCGAATCGCATCGCGAAAGATTTCCGCCACCACCTCGTTCTTCGGCGCGCCGGGCTCGACCCGTTCCAACAGCCCGTCGATGATCTTTTCCGAAATCTGCGCCGATTTGCGCATGAAGGCGATTTCGGGCGCCGATTTCACCGCGCGCTGCCAGTTCACCAGCGCGGTCGCATCGACCCAGAACACCTGCGACAGCGTCGACGAGAGGGTCTCGAACGCCTTGGCCGAGAAATAGTAATTGTCCATCTCGACGCCGATCCGGGCCTGCTCCAACCCCAGCCCGGCCAATCGCGCCGACAGATCCTGCATCGGGTGGCGTTCCGTTGATTGCACGTAATTGTCGGCATAGCTCCAGATCCGGTCTTCCGCCATCCAGACGGTGCGCAGCGCGCCATTTGCGTCCTGATTGCGGCCCCACCAGATCGGATCGGCATCCGGCAGGATGATCACGCCCTGATGCACATAAAACGACCAGCCGTCATATCCGGTCAGCCAAGCCTGATTCGACGGATCGGTGACAAACAACGCATCCAGACCCCGTTCGGTCATCTCATGACGGGTCAGATCCAGACGGCGCTGGTATTCGGAAAGGGAAAACGGCAGGTCATTCGCAGTCATTTCGCGCCTCGTTAAACAGACAGGGAGTCGGCCCATAAGGGCACAAGCTACGGCCCGGACAAATAACTTTCTCACCTAATGCAGAGCGCGCGAAACGCCCTCTGCAACTGCCTAATTAAGCGGCGTCGCATCATGTTGTGGCGTGGAATATTTCAACCACTATAGAGCCTGTTGTGGGAGCCGGAGAATAAAACCGAATTGGCCATTTTTAGTAAACGGGTTGCACAACGGGCGCTAACAGGGTTTATTTCATTATAGAAAGCGGCGCAGATCGCGAACTTAACGATTACACGGGGAGCCACCTTTGGCCGATACATCAAGCAACGATGCGTTCGTCGAATTCGAACGTGTGCAGAAAAGCTATGATGGCGAAATTCTAGTCGTCAAAGATCTCAACCTGCAAATACCGAAGGGCGAGTTTCTGACAATGCTTGGCCCCTCGGGCTCTGGCAAGACCACCTGCCTGATGATGCTGGCCGGGTTCGAAACCGCCACCCATGGCGAAATCAAACTCGATGGTCGGCCAATCAATAACATCCCACCGCACAAACGCGGCATTGGCATGGTGTTCCAGAACTACGCCCTGTTCCCGCATATGACGATCAACGAAAACCTGAGCTTTCCGCTCGAGGTGCGCAAGATCGGCAAGTCCGACCGCGAGGCCAAGGTCAAGCGTGCGCTCGACATGGTCGAGATGGGCGATTTCGGCGGTCGGCGTCCGGCACAGCTTTCGGGCGGTCAGCAACAGCGGATCGCGCTGGCCCGGGCGCTTGTGTTCGAACCCGAGTTGGTGTTGATGGATGAACCGCTGGGCGCGCTCGACAAGCAGCTGCGCGAAAAGATGCAGTTCGAGATCACCGACCTGGCGCACCGTCTGGGCATCACCGTGGTCTATGTGACCCACGACCAGACCGAGGCCTTGACCATGTCCGACCGCGTCGCCGTGTTCGATGATGGTCGCATCCAGCAGATCGCACCGCCGGATGAGCTTTACGAGAGCCCGCAGAACAGTTTCGTCGCCCAGTTTATCGGCGAGAACAATACGCTTGAAGGCACCGTGAAGGAACTGAGCGAAGGGCTGGCCCTGGTCCAGCTCGACGATGGCGAGATGGTTGATTGCATGCCCGTCAACGTGTCCAAAGTGGGCGAGCGTACCAAGGTGTCGATCCGCCCCGAACGGGTCGAATTCCAGAAAGAGCGTCTGAAAGAAGGCGCGCATATGCTCAAGGCGACGGTCAAGGAGTTCATCTATATGGGCGACGTGTTCCGCACCCGCCTCAGCGTCGCCGGCAATGATGATTTCATCATCAAGTCGCGCAACGCCCCGGATCAGGTTCGCTTGAAACCGGGACAACAGATCGAGATCGGCTGGCTTCACGAAGATTGCCGGGCGCTCGACGCTTAAGGCACGAATGTGCCGCAACCCCGGCGACCAGACCGGGGGTGTTCAAGAAAACGCGACCCTAAATCGCGATAACCACAAGGAGAGTCTGACATATGAAAACCAAATTTATTGCTGCACTTGCTGCCAGTACCGCCCTGCTCGCCCCGATGGCGATGGCCGAAGACATGGCAACTGACATGACCCTGGTCAGCTGGGGCGGCGCATATCAAAAGTCTCAGGTCAACGCCTATGCCGTGCCCTATATGGACATGCACCCCGACGTTAAGGTGGTCTGGGACGAAAGCTCGAACGAGGCCGTGGCCAAGCTGCGCGCCATGAACGAGGCCGGCAATGTCACCTGGGATCTGGTCGACGTGGTCGCCTCCGACGCCATCCGTCTGTGCGACGAAGGTCTGGCGATGGAAATCGACCCGGACACCGATCTGGCCGCTGCGCCCGACGGCACCTCGGCTGCGGATGATTTCGGCGACCTGCTGGTCTCCGACTGCTTCATCCCGCAGATCGTCTATTCCACCACGTTTGGCTATCGCACCGATCTGGTGGGCGACACCCCGCCGACCAAGATCTGCGACGTGTTCGACCTCGAAGCCTATCCGGGCAAGCGCGCGCTGGAAAAGCGTCCGATCAACAACATGGAATGGGCGCTGCTCTGTGACGGCGTTGCCAAGGACGAGGTCTATGACGTGCTGGCCACGCCGGAAGGTCAGGAAAAGGCCCTGGCCAAGCTGGACACCATCAAGGACAGCGTCATCTGGTGGTCTGCCGGTGCTGACACGCCGCAGCTGCTCGCCGATGGCGAGGTAGTGATGGGCTCGACCTATAACGGGCGCCTGTTCTCGGTGATCGTCGAGCAGAAACAACCGGTCGCCATGCTGTGGGACGCACAGGTGTTCGATCTGGACGGCTGGATCATCCCCGCCGGTCTGCCTGCGGACCGTCTGGCCCGGGTGAAGGATTTCGTGATGTTCGCCACCGACACCCAGCGTCTGGCAGATCAGGCCAAGTACATCTCCTATGGTCCGGCCCGTGACTCCTCGGCACCGCTGGTTGGCAAACATGCCGATCTGGGTATCGACATGGCGCCGCATATGCCGACCGACCCCAACAACGCCACGAACACGTTCCTTTATAACTACGAGTTCTGGGCTGACTATCGTGACGACATCGACGCCAAGTTCCAGGCGTGGCTGGCCAAATAAGGCCCCGTTGCAACGATTGATGGGTGGGCCCGGTCACCGGGCCCATCCCCCGCCCTGCCGGGGTGGCACGCCGAAAGGCGATGACGCCGATCCGCGCAGGACAAACGCCCCGACCACCATATCCGGGGCAGGGAACTTGAACGCCGCGCGGCCGACAGCGTCATCAACGTGGCGGAGGGCACAGACATGAGCGATCTCAAGAGCACCGGTCCACAGGCGGCCGCCGCACCCCCCCCCGCAGGCGAACCGGGCGGCCCGGTTCTGGCCGCTGACGGTACGCCGCTCAAACGCAGCCTCAACCGCGCCCTCAGACGGCAGAAGTTACGCGCATTGATGCTGATCGCGCCGCTGCTGCTGTTTGTGCTGCTGACCTTTATCGCGCCGATCGCCGACATGTTGTTCCGCTCGGTCGAGAACCAGATCGTCTCTGAAACGCTGCCTGAAACTGTCGTGGTGCTGCACAGCTGGGATAGCGAGAGCGGCGAAGCGCCCGCCGAACCGGTGTTTGACGCCTTCTATGTCGATCTGTTCCTCGCGCAGGAACAAAAACTGCACACCCGGCTCGGCTCCCGCCTGAACTATGAAAAGACCGGCATGTCCTCGCTGTTCCGCAAATCGGGACGCCGCGTGGGCAAGTTCGACACCGATATCTATACTGATCAGCTCATCGCGCTGGACCCAAGCTGGAAAGACCCGGCCACATGGGTCGCGATGATGGCGGACAGCGGCGACCGCGCCGCGCTGCCCTTCACCGCCCGGACCTGGGATCGCTGGGTCGCCTATCTTGCGACCGAAGGCGACGACCCCGCCAAGACCAAGATCGAGGATGTCCTCTTTACCACCCTCTATCTCGATCTGCGCGCAACCAATGGCAGCGGTGCCAGCGACGCCCGCATCACCCAGGCGGCGCAGGCCGCCGCCGGGTTCGAAACCGTCAGCCTGCGCGATCAATTCGCCGATGCCGACAAGAACTGGATGGACCCGGAGGTCTGGGGCACGATCAAGGCGTTCTCGCCGCGCTATACCCCCGGCTATTTCCTCAATTCCGTGGATATGCAGAAAACCCCGCATGGCATCGAAACCCGGCCCGAGAACCAGCAGATCTATATGATGCTGTTCAAGCGGACCATCTTCATGTCGCTGGTGATTACGCTGTCCTGCGTGATGCTGGGCTATCCGGTGGCGTGGATTCTGGCCAACCTGCCGACGCGCACCGCCAACCTGTTGATGATCCTTGTGCTGCTGCCGTTCTGGACCTCGCTCTTGGTACGGACCTCGGCGTGGAAGGTGATGCTGCAACAGCAGGGCGTGATCAACGACACGCTGGTCTGGCTGGGGATCGTCGACGATGCCGACCGGCTGGTGATGATCAACAACCAGTTCGGCACTATCGTGGCGATGACACATATCCTGCTGCCGTTCATGATCCTGCCGCTGTATTCGGTGATGCAGACGATCCAGCCAACCTATCTGCGCGCGGCGAAATCGCTGGGCGCGACCAATTGGACGGCGTTCTGGCGGGTCTATTTCCCGCAAAGCGTGCCGGGGATTGGCGCGGGCTCGATCCTCGTCTTCATCCTGTCGATCGGCTATTACATCACCCCCGAGATCGTTGGCGGCACCACCGGGACATTCATCTCGAACCGGATCGCCTATCACATCTCGTCCTCGCTCAACTGGGGGCTTGGCGCCGCGCTTGGCGCGATCCTGCTCGCCGCCGTGATGCTGCTGTACTGGGCCTATGACAAGGTCGTCGGCATCGACAACGTGAAGCTGGGATAGGGCCATGAACACCGCGAAACATAACCGTCCTCGCCCCGCCGTATCGATCGGCACCTTTGGAAAGGGAGACTGAGACGTGGCTGCACTGACCCCGATTTCCCGTACACCCGTCACCTTTTACGTGCCAGTGGTCGCCGCCGCCGGGGCCTTTGCCGGGCTCTTTGTCGGCACGGCCCAAGGCAGCGGCCTGCTTGGCATCATCGCCGGTGCGGCGCTGATGGCGGTGCTGGCGCTGGCCATGACCCGGGTGATCGAAAACGAAAAGACGATGCGCTGGGCGATCGCCGCGCTCTTTCTGGCCGGCGGCTACCTGTTGGGGGGGATCCCCGGTGCCGTCATGGGCGGCGCTTTCGGCTGGTTCTTCGGCTGGTTCACCTATTGGCTGTACGAGGGCCGCTACCGGGCCAAGCTGCCGCCCTATCTGACCCAGGGACAGGTGCTGTGGCATTTCGCGTTTCGGGTGATCTGCGGCGCGATCCTCGTGTTCCTGATCACCCCGATTCTGGTGGTGATGCCGCTCAGCTTCAACTCCCAGAACTTCTTTACCTTTACGCCCGAAATGCTGCGGTTCGACCCGGCCGGCTATTCGCTCCGGCACTACCGCGATTTCTTCACCAGCGACGACTGGCAACAGGCGCTGCGCAACTCGGTTATGATCGCGCCGGTGGCAACGCTGCTGTCGGTCAGCTTCGGCACGCTGGCCGCGATCGGGCTCAGTTCGGAACATGTGCCGTTCCGCCGTTTGATCATGGCGATCCTGATTTCGCCGATGATCGTGCCGCTGATCATCTCGGCGGCGGGGATGTATTTCTTCTATTCCCGCATCGGGTTGCAGGGCACGTATTTCGGTGTTGTCTTGGCCCATGCCGCGCTGGGCATCCCCTTTGTCATCATCACCGTGACCGCCACGCTGGTGGGCTTTGACCGCTCGCTGACCCGTGCGGCGGCCAATATGGGGGCCGACCCGGTCACCACCTTCTTCCGGGTGCAGATGCCGTTGATCCTGCCCGGTGTGGTCTCTGGCGGGTTGTTCGCCTTCATCACCTCCTTTGACGAGGTGGTGGTGGTGCTGTTCGTTGGCTCGGCCGGGCAAAAGACGCTGCCTTGGCAGATGTTCACCGGGTTGCGCGAACAGATCAGCCCGACGATTCTGGCGGTGGCAACGATCCTTGTGGGGATCTCGATCTGCCTGCTCACCGTGGTTGAAATGCTGCGCCGCCGCTCCGAACGCCTGCGCGGCATGTCGCCAGAGTGACGGGGCTGCCCCGACACTGGGGTCGCCGGACATCCGCGAGTTGAAAACGATGGGCGCCGATCCGAAGGGGACCGGCGCCCTCGCTTTTCCTTTCACCGGAAATATCCCCGCCGGAGGCCGGGGCCCGCAGGGCCTCGTCACTTTGCCACGCCCCGATCACAATCGCGCGCGAATTAACCCTTTTGCGGGGCGCAAACAGGGGCTGCGGCACCTTTTGTACATTTCGCGGTCAAACCTCCCCAATCCAGCGAAAAGCGGGCCGGGGGCAGCAGGGCAAACTGTACGAAACCGCCCCGAGACTCCCCGGTTCACGGGCGGGCAGGGGCCTGACCACGGCCCCCGACTCAGGCCATATGCCCTGGGTAAACGCGGCGCGCGTCTCTAGCGCAACCGCTTCAACAGACCGAGCGAGGCATAGCCATCCGGCAACAGTCCGTTCGCCACCTGATAGGCGCGCACCGCCGCCATGGTTTTCGGCCCGATCCGGCCGTCGACCCCGGCGGTCGGGAATCCCCTTGCCGTCAGACGCTGCTGCATCTCCTTGCGCTCGGTAAAGCTCAGCCCCCGGTCACCCTGTGGCCAGGCTGCCTGGATCGGTTCGCCGCCCGCGATACGGTCGGCCAGATGACCCACCCCGATCACATAGGCATCGGCGGCGTTGTAGCGTTCGATCACACGGAAATTGTCAAACACCATGAAGGCCGCCCCGTGCCCGCCTGCGGGCAACAAGATCGCCGCCTTGCCATGATCTGGAACCGCCCGTCCATTGACGCCGCGCACCCCCAACCGCGCCCAGTCGCCGGGGGTCTTCTTGATTTGTCGCTGCGCCAGTGCGTAATCAAAATCTTGTGGAAGTCGCACTTCGACCCCCCAGGGCTGGTCCTTGGTCCATCCGAAATGCTTGAGATAGGCAGCGGTCGAGGCCAGCGCATCGCTTGGATTGTCGGACCAGATATCGCGCCGCCCATCGCCGGTAAGATCAACCGCATGATCCAGATAAGAGGTCGGCATGAACTGGGTATGACCCATCGCACCGGCCCAGCTCCCGGTCATATTCTCGGGGGTGGTGTCGCCGCTTTGCAGGATGCGCAGCGCCGCGATCAGCTGGGCCTCGAAAAACGCCGCCCGCCGCCCCTCGAAGGCCAGCGTCGACAGCGACCGCACCACGTTGTTTCTTCCACGATAGCTGCCAAAGGCGCTTTCCATTCCCCAGATCGCGACGACGACTTCCTTGTCGACACCAAAGCGCCGTTCGATCCGGTCCAGCGTTGCGCGATGCTGCTGCAGCGCGGCGCGCCCGTTGGCGACCCGCTCGTCCGAGGCGGCGCTGTCCAGATACTCCCAGATCGGTTTGCTGAATTCCGATTGGGTGCGATCGCGCCGGATTACATCCGCATCAAAGCTCACCCCTTCAAAGGCGCGCTCCAGCACATCGGCGCGGATGCCTTGGGCAATTGCACGTTGCTTGAATGCACCAATCCAGTTCTGGAAACGGGCGTTCTCGGCGCGGGTGTCGATGGGGGGCGTAGCTGATCCAACGGTGTCGGGCCGCAGGCTGGGCCGCAGCGAAATCAAGACGGAAGACGAGGCGCGCCCCACCGTTTCGGGGGCGTCAAAGGCGCGGTGCACTGGCCGCGGCGACCGGTCAACGGCCTCTGCGATACCGGGGCCCGTCCCGATCAGGGCGAGGCCCGCCGCATATATCCAAACACGCATGTCCTGTTGTCCTGCTAGACTGCTCAAGCTGAATCTAGCGCGAAAGCGGGAATCGCGAAAGCGGGCAATCGGCGGGTGGCCCGAGACGGCGCCTTTGTGCCGGTGCGCGTCCGCTTAGCTGCGGCGCAATTTGCGCTTGGTCTTGTCAGCCTTCTTCTTGGCCCGCACCGACTTGCGCCGGGGTGGCGCACTCCGGCCCGCGCCGCCCCCACGGGTGCCGCGCGGCAGTGCCTTGTCCTCAAGTGTCAGCAACTCCAGCTCCAGCCCGCCGGTCACCGGTGCGGCCTCGACCAAACGCACGGTGACGCGTTGGCCGATGGCGATGGTCAGCCCGGTGTCAGACCCCATCAACGTGCCGGCCTCGCTGTCGAAATGGAAGTATTCGCGCCCCAACGTGCGGATCGGGATCAGCCCGTCGGCGCCGGTTTCGTCCAGTTTCACAAAGGCGCCAAAGCGCGCGATGCCGCTGATCCGTCCGGGGAATTCATTGCCCACCCGTTCGCTCAGATAAGCGGCGAGATAGCGGTCGGTGGTGTCGCGCTCGGCGATCATCGAGCGTCGCTCGGTCTCCGAGATATGCACGGCGGTTTGTTCCAGTTGCTCGATCTCGTCGGCTTTCAGCCCGTCGTCGCCCCATCCGTGCGCGGCGATCAGCGCCCGGTGCACGATCAGGTCGGCATAGCGGCGGATCGGCGAGGTGAAATGCGCGTATTGCGCCAGTGCCAGACCGAAGTGGCCGAAATTCTCGGGGCTGTAATAGGCCTGCGCCATCGAGCGTAGGGTTGAGATGTTGATCAGTTCGGCATCGTCGCTGCCCGCAGCCTGATTCAGCAGCGCGTTGAGATGGCGGGTTTGCAGCACCTGCCCCTTGGCCAACGTGTACCCGGCCGCCTGCGCGGTTTCGCGCAGCGCCTCCAGCTTTTCTGGTGCGGGTTCTTCGTGCACACGGAACAGCAGCGGCGAGCGTTTGGCGATCAAGGTCTCGGCGGCGGCCACGTTGGCCAGAACCATGAATTCCTCGATCAAACGGTGCGCATCCAGCCGGTCGCGGAAATTGACCGAACCGACCTTGCCGTCCTCGGTCAGGATGATGCGCCGTTCAGGCAGGTCGAGATCGAGCGGTTGGCGCTTTTCCCGCGCTTTGCGCAGGGCGTGGTAGGCGGCATAAAGCGGTTTGAGCACCGGCTCCAACAGCGGTTCGGTCAGCTCGTTGGGGGTGCCGTCAATGGCCTCCTGCACCTCGCCGTAATGCAAGGCGGCGATCGAGCGCATCAACCCGCGCGCAAAGCGATGGCCGATCTTCTTGCCCTCGGCGTCGATCTGCATCCGCACGGCGACACAGGCGCGCGGCACGTTTTCATGCAGCGAACACAGGTCGCCCGACAGCCGGTCGGGCAGCATCGGCACCACCCGGTCCGGGAAATAGGAGGAGTTGCCGCGCTTGCGCGCTTCGCGATCCAGCACGCTGCCGGGGCGGACAAAGGCCGCCACATCGGCAATCGCCACCCAGATCACGAATCCCCCGGGGTTCTTCGGGTCGTCGTCCAACTGGGCGAGACAGGCGTCATCGCGGTCGCGCGCATCTGCGGGGTCGATGGTGATCAGGGGCAGATCGCGCAGATCCTCGCGCCCGTTCAGCCCAACGGGTTTGCAGGCGTCGGCCTCGGCGATGACCTCGTCGGGAAAGGCATCGGGAATGCCGTGCTGGTGGATTGCGATCAGCGACACCGCCTTGGGTGCGCTGGGGTCGCCCAACCGGTCGGTGATGCGCGCACGCGGCAGGCCCATGCGGCCCTTTGGCCCCGACTGCTCGGCCTCGACCAGCTCGCCGTCCTTGGCGCCATGGCGGGCGTCCTCGGGGACGGTCCATTCGGTGCCGGTGCCCTTGTCGATGGGCACGATACGCCCGCCCTCGGCCCCTTTGCGAAAGACGCCCAGAATGCGCTTTGGATTGGTGCCGATGCGGCGGATCAGCCGCGCCTCGTAATTGTGATCTTCTTCATGCACGGCGTTCACCCGCGCCAGAATGCGGTCGCCCTCGCCCAGTGCAGGGTCAGAGGCGCGCGGCACGACCAAGACGATCGGCTCGACCCCCTCGCCATGCCATTCCAGCGGCCGCGCGAACAGGTCGCCATCGCTGTCCGGTGCCTTGACCTGCAACACGGTGACGGGCGGCAGGCTGTCGGCATCGCGATAGGTTTTCTTGCGCTTTTCCAGATGGCCTTCGGCTTCGAGCTCTTTCAGGATCCGTTTCAGGTCGATCCGGTCGGAGCCTTTGATCCCGAACGCCCTTGCGATATCGCGTTTGGACGATTGGGTGGGGTGGGCTGAAATCCAGTCAAGGATTTCCTGTTTTGAGGGAATGCGCGTCATGGGTCCGGCCTAGCACGGCGCGCGCGCCGCGTCATGACGAAAAAGCGATGCGCTCAGCCGTGGTGCAGATCGGCGGCTTGATCCACATCCCTCAGCGTATCAGCAAGCGCGATGCGCAGCCCGGGCAGGGTGGCGAGACTATCGGCAAGCGCAGTTTCGCTGGACCAGCGCGCGCCATGAAACGCCGTGCGGGGCAGGCGGTGGGGATGTCGCGCACCAACCAACCAGAAGCCGCCATCCGCCGCCGGGGCAAAGACCGCATCCTGCGTGCCCAGCAGCGCGAATGCGCGGGCGATGTGGCGGGGCGTGACATCGGGAATGTCCGACCCGATCAGGCAGGTGGGGCCGGGGCAGCTGCGCAACAGTCGCGACATCCGCGCGCCCAGATCGCCGCCGCCTTGCGGCAGGCGTGCCAAATCCCATGGCCAGACCCGTGCGCGCAGGGCCCGATCCGGCGCCACAGCCAGCACGATCTGCCATCTCGGGTCGCGCAGACGGCGCAGTAACCGCGCGCATTGATGCCGGTACCACCACGCCGCCGGCACGTGGCCGATCTCTCGCCCCAGCCGGGTTTTTACCTGGCCCGGGCGCGGCTGTTTCACCATCACGATCAAGGTGGCGCGCATGCGCCGGGCCTCAGGTGAAATAGTCTTTCAGGATGCGGGTATAGATCGCCTTGAGCTGGTGGATCTGCTCCACCGGCACGCATTCATCGACCTGGTGCATGGTCTTACCGACCAGCCCGAATTCCACCACCGGGCAGTGGTCCTTGACGAACCGGGCGTCCGAGGTGCCGCCGGTTGTCGACAGCTCCGGTGTCACGCTGGTCTCGGCCGCCACCGCCGCCGAGACCAGATCAGAGAGCGCGCCCGGTGGGGTCAGGAAGCTTTCGCCGGAGATCTTGACCTTCATCTCGACCGTGACGCCAAATTCTTCTGCCACCTGATCGGCCTCGGCCCGCAGCCAGCCAGTCAGGCCCGCGCCAGTATGGGTGTCGTTGAAGCGGATATTGACGGTGCCGTTGCAGTGCGCCGGGATTACGTTGGTGGCGGGGTTGCCGGTGTCGATGGTCACCACTGCCAGCGTCGAGGGATCGAAATGATCGGTGCCGCGATCCAGCTCATGGCCGGCCAGCCGATCCATCAGCCGCGCCATCGCAGGAAGCGGGTTTCTGGCCCGGTGCGGATAGGCCGAATGCCCCTGCTTGCCCACCACGGTAAACCACGCGGTCATTGATCCGCGCCGCCCGATCTTGATCATCTCGCCCATGGTCTCGGGGCAGGTGGGTTCGCCCACCAGACACGCCGACATCGTCTCACCCGTCTGCGTCATGTAGTCGAGCAACGCCACGGTGCCGTCGACGGCGTCGCCCTCTTCATCGCCGGTGATGGCAAGGAGAACCGCCCCGTCAGGGGGCGTGGCGGTGACAAAGTCGATGGCGGCGGCGGCAAAGGCGGCAACGCCTGATTTCATGTCGGTCGCGCCGCGCCCATACAGCACCCCATCGCGTTCCACCGCGCCAAACGGCGGCACGCTCCAGGCGGCCTCGTCCCCCACCGGCACAACATCGGTATGGCCGTTGAAGCCGAAGCTGCGCGCATGCCCCTTCTTGCCCCAGCGGGCAAAAAGGTTGGCCACCCCGCCGCGATCAACGCGGGTGCAGTCGAATCCCGCCGCGCCCAGAAGCGTTTCCAGCAGCACCAGCGCGCCGCCCTCCTCTGGCGTGACCGAGGGGCAGCGAATCAGGTCGGCAGTCAGGCGTGCGGGGTCGGTTTGAGTCATGGGTCGTGGTCCTTTGGGGGGTGGTGGCGTTGAGCCGCGTCAATTTGGGCGCAAACACAGGCGATGCCAACCCCGCCGGGCGCTTGCCGCCACGGTTGTCTTGCCGTTTGCATCGTTTCTGCGTAAGCAAAAAAGAAAAAACCGGGACAGATGAAAAGATTATTTGCTGCTTTCGCGGTGGGGTTGACGCTGTGGGTGCAATGCGCCGCCGCCCAGACCCTGACGGTGACCACGGTCACCCGCCCCCCCTTTTCGATGGTCGAGGGGGAGGACGAGAGCGGATTCTCGATGGATCTTCTGGTTGCCCTGTCCGAGGCCTTGGGCTGGGACTATCGCGTCGATCGGGTGGGTCAGTTCAGCGAGATGCTGGGGGCCGTGACCGACGGTCGGGCCGATCTGGCCATCGCCAATATCTCGATCACCGCCGCGCGCGAAAGCGTGCTGGATTTCAGCCAGCCGATCTTTGAGGCCGGGTTGCAGATGATGGTGCCCGCCGATGAGTCGTCGGGATCGTCGCTGTGGCGGACGATCCTGTCGCGCGATCTGTTGCTGGCGATCGGCGCGGCCTTTCTGCTGCTGCTTGGCGGCGGAATGCTGATGTGGGCGTTTGAGCGTCGTGCGCAGCCCTATTTCGACCGCCCTGTGCACGAGGCCTGGTTTCCCTCGTTCTGGTGGGCGCTGAATCTGGTGGTAAATGGCGGCTTTGAAGAGCGGGTGCCGCGCACCCTGCTGGGGCGGTTTCTGGGCGTGATCCTGGTGATCTCGTCGCTGTTCATCGTGTCGGTCTTTGTCGCCAAGATCACCTCGGTCATGACAGTCGAGGCGATCAGCGGATCGGTGAATTCGGTCAACGACCTTTATGGCCGGCGGGTGGCCACGATCCAGGGCTCGACGGCCGCCGGATTCCTTGACCGGCGCGAAGTGGGCTATGACGCGTTTGACGGGTTGGACCCGATGCTGCGGGCCTTTGAAGACGGCCGGGCCGATGTGGTGGTTTTCGATGCGCCGATCCTGTCGCATTACGCCAATCACGCCGGGCGCGACGTGGCCCGGCTGGCCGGGCCGATCTTTTTGCGCGAGAATTACGGCATCGCCTTTCCCACCGGCAGCCGGTTGGTCGAAGACGTCAATCAGGCGCTGCTGGCCCTGCGCGAGGACGGAACCTATGACCGGATCTATCGCAAGTGGTTCGGTGTGCGGCGCTGAGGTCTGACCGACAGCGCCGTCTTGGATCAGCAACCGCCAATCAGTGCAGGATGAAGGAGTCCGGTTCGGGGGCATCGTCGAAAAACGGCGTCATCTGCGCCACGATCACCGAATTTTCGTCCAGCGCCCGCTGCATCAGCCCGCGTTCCTCGTCGTCGATTTCGTGCCCGGCCTCAAGCCGTTCGTCCAACGTGCCATAACCCGTGACATCAAGCGGCGCGGTCTCGGCGTGTTTCAGGATCGCCACGGTTTCGCGCACCGCCTCGGCCTCGTCTACGCCAGAGGCAAAGCACATGAGCGCCGCGCCAGTCGCGCCTTTGGGCAGGCCGTCGCCGGATTTGCGGCCGATCTGAACCAGCAGCGTATAGACCTGCTGGCGGGAGGGTTTATCCTTGTGTGTCATCCTGCGGGCCTTATCCCCTTTGCCTTGGCCTGGTCAAGCGTGGCCGATCTGACGCGGTGATCCGGAAAAGTTTCTGCAAATACTGAGAAAAGTGCATATTTTCGCCCAATTCTTTATTCATACCTTGAGCATAAGAACAGGCGGCGAAAAGTTGCCACCAATTTATATTGAGGCAGAGTTATGGTTACAGCTTCTGAGCTTTCTATCGACACGTCCGCATCCGCGATGGACATGGCAGAGTCCATGTTCGGCAGCGGGATCAACATTGTCTCAGCCAGCTATACCGGTGATAGCGATGCCTCGGGCATCTATACAAACGGCGATGCGGATGCGCCGGACCTGACGCCGTCGGACACCGGTGTCATCCTGTCGACGGGTGAGGCCGAGGATGTTACGAATTCCTCCGGCGACGCGAATACCTCGACCAACACCTCGACCAACAACTACGATCCGGGGGATTCCGATCTCACCGCTCTGGCCGGGTATCAGACCTATGACGCCGCCGTGTTCGAAGCCACCTTCGTGCCCGATGGCGACACCCTGACCATGCAGGTGACGTTCTCGTCCGAAGAATATCTGGAATATGTCCATTCCGGTTTCAACGATACGGTTGGGATCTGGGTGAACGGGGTGCAGGCCGAAATGACGGTCGGGACCGGTGATATCTCGATCGACAACATCAACGACGTGGACAACGAGAACCTCTATCTCGACAACCCGCGCGATGATGACACCTACAATACCGAGATGGACGGGCTGACCGTGACGCTGACGCTCAAGGCGCCGGTCAACGCGGGCGAGGAAAACACGATCAAGATTGGCATCGCCGATGCGGGCGACGCAATCTACGACAGTAACCTGCTGATCGCGGGCGATTCGATCCAGACCGCGCTGATCGCTGGCGATGACGAGATCGAAGTGGTCGGCGAAACCGGCACGTTCGACCTGCTCGCAAACGATTCCAGTTCGGTTGGCGGAACGCTGACCATCACCCAGATCAACGGTCAGGATGTTGTGGCGGGTGATACCATCACGCTCCCTTCGGGGGAGGAGGTGCAACTGAACGCCGATGGCACCATCACCGTCTTTACCGATGACGATGCCGAAACCAATGTGTTCACCTACGAGGTCGAGGACGAGGACGGCAATACCGACACCGCCTTTGTCGAGATGAAGACGCTCCCCTGCCTGGTGGCGGGCACGATGGTGGAGACCCCGAATGGCATGGTCGCGGTCGAGGATCTGGTTCCCGGCGATCTGGTGATGACCCGCGACGACGGCCCGCAGCCGGTGCGTTGGTGCGGGAGCAGCACCCGCCGGGCAAGCGGACAGGATGCGCCGGTGGTGATTGCCGCGGGTACGCTGGGCGATCATGGCACCGCCGAGCTGTCGCAGAACCACCGCGTTCTGATGCGCTCACCGCAGGCCGAATTGCTGTTCGGCGAGGGCGAGGTTCTGGTCAAGGCCAAGGATCTGGTGAACGGCGCTACCATCCGTCTGCGCGGCGATGGGGCGCAGGTGACTTACGTGCATGTGATGTTCGACAGTCACCAGATCATTCGCGGCAACGGGCTGGACAGCGAAAGCTATCATCCGGGGCAGGAAACCATCGGCAGCTTCGATGCCGACACCCGTGACGAGATCCTGCGCCTGATGCCGGATGCCCGCGCCGCTGCCGATTTCGGCTATGGCCCTGCGGCACGCCCGTCGCTGAAAAGCTATGAAAGCCGTGCTTTGCTGGACGCCTGACGCCAGCCTTGACGGCAAAATATAAAAGGGCGGCCACCGGGGCCGCCCTTTCGCGTTTCGGATGATCCGCGAAGTCAATCGCGCAGCAACTCGTTGATGCCGGTCTTGGACCGCGTCCGCGCATCCACCCGCTTCACGATTACCGCGCAATACAGGTTGATGCCGTTCTTCGAGGGCATGGTGCCCGCGACAACGACGGAATAGGGCGGCACCTCGCCATACATCACTTCGCCGGTTTCGCGGTCGACGATCTTGGTGGACTGGCCGAGGAACACGCCCATGCCCAGCACCGAGCCTTCGCGGACGATCACGCCTTCGACCACTTCGGAGCGGGCACCGATAAAGCAATTGTCCTCGATGATCGTCGGGCCGGCCTGCATCGGTTCCAGCACGCCGCCGATCCCGACGCCGCCGGACAGGTGCACGCCCTTGCCGATCTGGGCGCAGCTGCCCACGGTGGCCCAGGTGTCGACCATGGTGCCCTCGTCCACATAGGCGCCCAGGTTCACGAACGACGGCATCAGCACCACGCCGGGCGCGATATAGGCCGATTTGCGCACCACGCAGTTGGGAACCGCGCGGAACCCGGCGGCTTGCCATTCCTTGCTACCCCAGCCTTTGAACTTGCTGTCGACCTTGTCCCACCAGCCCGAGCCTTGCGGGCCGTTGTCGTGCACTTCCATGTCCTTGATGCGGAATCCTAGAAGAACCGCCTTTTTGGCCCATTGGTTCACATGCCACGATCCGTCGGCCTGTTTCTCGGCGACGCGCAGCGTACCCGAATCCAGCGCGTTCAGCGTGTCTTCGATGGCGTCGCGGGTCTCGCCTCCGGTCGAGGGGGTAATGGTATCGCGGGTTTCCCACGCGGCTTCGATGGCGGCTTCCAGTTGGGCGTTAGACATCTTTTCTCTCCTCGTCGGATCGGGTTTCATGCCCTATAGCGGGCGCGCCGCTTGGCGACAATCCGTCAGCCCCCCTGCAAGGAGAGATACCCATGGCCAAAGCCATTCACAGCATGATCCGCGTCCTGAACGAGGCACGTTCGGTCGCCTTCTATGACATGGCCTTTGGCCTCAAGATCGCCGACCGGCTGGAGTATCCCACATTCACGCTGATCTATCTCAGCAACGACGAGACCGGGTTCGAGTTGGAACTGACGGTGAACAAGGACCGCACCGAACCCTATGATCTGGGAGACGGCTATGGCCATCTGGCGGTTTCGGTCGCGGATCTGGAGGCGGAACACGCAAGGATCAAAGCGGCCGGGCTCGCTCCGCGCGATATCGTGGCTTTTGCGCCCGCCGGTGAGGTGATCGCACAGTTCTTTTTCATCGCCGACCCGGACGGCTATCAGATCGAGGTGTTGCAGCGCGGTGGGCGGTATTTGTAACGGCTACCCCGCCTGTTTCGCCATGCCGGGCCGCGCGCTTGGCATGGCCTGTCACCCCAGCGGATCGGGCGCGACATTGCCGCCGCAGACCAGCACCGCCACCCGTTCCCCGGGCGCGGGCACATAGGCCCCCGACATCAGCGCGGCCAGTGCCGTAGCGCCCGCCGGTTCCACCAACTGTCGCCGCTCTTGCCAAAGCGCGCGCTGGGCGGTGGCGATGGCCTCGTCGCTGACCAGAACCGACTCGGCCTTGAACGTTCGCGCCAGATCGAAACAGATCTGCCCGATCCGACGCGCCCCCAAGGCATTCGCGGCGATCCCCGAGACCTCCACATCCACGGGTGCGCCGGCGCCGAGCGCGGCGTTCAGCGCGCAGGAGGTTTCAGGCTCTACCGCCACCACCTTGCGCGCGCCGCGCAGCCACGCCATCGCACCGGCGATCAGCCCGCCGCCGCCCACCGCGATCAGCACGGTCTCGGCGCGCAGCCCCTGGTCCTCCCATTCGCGCAGGCAGGTGCCCTGACCCGCCACCGTGGCGGGCGCATCATAGGCGTGAATCTGCATCGCGCCGGTCTCGGCCTCATAGGCTTGGGCGGCCTGAAGCGCATTGGCGTATTCCCCGTCGACCACATACAGGTCGGCCCCGGTTCGTTCGATCAGACCGATTTTGGCTGGCCCCGCCATTTTTGGCACGAAGATCGCCGCGCGGTGCCCCAGCGCCCGCGCCGCAAAGGCCACCGCCGCGCCGTGATTGCCGCCCGAGGCCGCGACCAGCCCAGCCTTTGGCACGGGGCCGCCCAGCATCGTGTTGAAGGCGCCACGCGCCTTGAAGCTGCCGGTATGCTGGACCTGCTCCAGCTTGAACTCGACCGACCAAGGCAGGCCAAACCCCGCGACATCCATCACCGGGGTGCGCACCACATGGGGGGCAATCCGCGCCGCCGCCGCGTCGATATCCTGACGATCCACCATAGCCTGTCCTTCCCGGTTCGCGTTTGTCCCAGATAACCGGGCTTTACCGGGCAGGGCAACGGCCCGCGACACACTCCCTTGGCGCGATACCGGACATGGTGGACAGAAGGCGATCCCTGGCGGCAAGCCCAGCTGGCCGATCGGGCGCGACGGAGTCGATTTCGCCTGATCCCGGTTTTCCCGGTCTGAAAGCCGGGGTGTCTGGCCACTGCCGGGGGAACGCGATAAGGCTGGCCTGAAGCCATTTTCGGGGTCAGTTTTATGGATGATGATCGCAATAGCGTCTTGCGCGACGCGCATTCGGACACCACCGCAGCGCGGGGGGTTCCTGACACCCCGCAAAGCCGCTCGCCCTCTTACCGGCTGGCCTTTACCGACGAAGAATTCATGTGTCGGGACGAATTGCGCCCGGTGCGGCTCCAGCTGGAATTGCTGAAACCGCAGCTGCTGCTGGACGAGCGCCAGATCGAAAGCACCATCGTGCTGTTCGGTGGCGCGCGCATCCCCGACCCGGCGCACAAGCACACGGCGCGGACAAAAACCCTGGCCGAGCTGTCCGCCTATTACGAGGTTGCGCGCGAATTTTCCCGGCTTATGACGGAAAAGTCGCTGGCCAGCGGAAATCGCGAATATGTGATCACCACCGGCGGTGGTCCGGGCGTGATGGAGGCCGGCAATCGCGGCGCGCATGAGGCGGGGGGAATTTCGCTTGGCCTGTCCATCGTGCTGCCGCATGAACAGGCGCCGAACCAGTATGTGACGCCCGAGTTGAGCTTCAACTTCCACTATTTCGCGATCCGCAAAATGCATTTCCTGATGCGCGCGCGTGCCATCGCGGTATTTCCCGGCGGTTTTGGAACAATGGATGAGATGTTCGAATCGCTGACCCTGATCCAGACCGGACGGATGGACCGGGTGCCGTTCCTGCTGTTCGGGCGCGCGTTCTGGGAGCGGGTGGTCAACTGGCAGGCACTGGCCGATGCCGGCACGATCTCGGACGAGGATCTGAACCTGTTCCGCTTTGTCGACAGCGCCGAAGAGGCGGTCGAGATCATCGAGAACTGGGAACCCGCACCGCCGCGAGACGCCATCCCCGGACGCGACTGACTCCTGAAGGCGATCAGGTCGATCCCAGCAGCGATAGCCCCTTGCCGGTCAAAGCCGTCGAGGGGAATGTGATCCGATCTGTCAGCGCGGTATTGGCCCGGCTGAGCGTGACATCCATCTGAAAGGGCTGCCCCCTTTCGCTGCCGCCGATCTCCGCTGGATCCACCTGCCCAAGGGGGTTGGCTGATCCAGCGCGGAAAGCGCCACAGGGTGCCGCTTGCGGCGTTGCGTCAGTGGATGTGCGTCAGTGGATTTGCGTCGTCAGGACACCCAGTTCGATGTTCTGCGGCAGCTTGGTCACGACCTGCGCGCCCGCTACGTCCTTGATCGCATAGCCATATCCGGCCAGCCGGAATTTCCATTCCCGCGCGCTGACCGCCATGGCGCGTTCACGCACCAGCAGATCCAGAACCGGGGTCTCAACGGGTTGCCGACAAATTACATGGGCCATCTTAAAGTCCTCCTGCACTCGTACCATTGTTTGCAGTATGGAAACTGATTGTTGACCGCGGCTTAATTGTATCTGAAATGTGATCTTTTCGGGGCAGGTCGCGCGATTGTTCGCGTTTTCGGGAACGATCGGGCGCGGTTTACCCCCCGAGCCCGGCCTCGGCCTCGATCTGTTTGCGCGACTTGCGGGCGCGTTCGGTGGCCGATTTCAACTGGCCACAGGCGGCCATGATATCCTCGCCGCGCGGGGTGCGGACCGGGCTGGCAAAACCGGCTTGGTAAAGGATGTCGGCAAAGGCCCGAATCCGGTTGTTCGACGAGCGCTTGTAGGGTGCACCGGGCCATTCGTTGAACGGGATCAGGTTGATCTTGGCCGGGATCTTGTGATCGCGAATCAGTTTGACCAGCCGGTGGGCATCTGCGTCGGTGTCGTTCACCCCGTTCAGCATCACGTATTCAAAGGTGATCCGTTCGGAATTTGACACCTTGGGATAGCTCGCCAGCGCGGCCAGCAACACCTCGATGTTCCAGCGCTTGTTGATCGGCACCAGAAAATCGCGCACCTCGTCCGTGGTGGCGTGGAAGGAAATGGCCAGTTGGCACCCGATCTCTTCAGCGGTGCGGGCGATTTCCGGCACCACGCCGGAGGTGGACAGGGTGATCCGGCGGCGTGACAGTTGGATGCCTTCGGGGTCCATCGCGATTTTCATCGCGTCGCGCACGTTGTCAAAGTTGTACAGCGGTTCGCCCATGCCCATCAGCACGACATTGGACAAAAGCCGGCTCTCGTCGTTACGCGCACCGGGCACTGGCCATTCGTCCAGATCGTCGCGCGCCATCATCACCTGGCCCACGATTTCACCGGCGGTCAGGTTGCGCACCAGTTTCTGCGTCCCGGTATGGCAAAAGGAACAGGTCAGGGTGCAGCCAACCTGGCTTGAGACGCAGAGCGTGCCGCGATCCTCTTCCGGGATATAGACAACCTCGACCTCATGGCCGCCCGCGATGCGCACCAGGTATTTCCGGGTGCCGTCGCTGCTGACCTGCTTGCTGACGACTTCGGGGATCGCGATGGTGAAATGTTCGGCCAGCAGGGCGCGATAGGGTTTGGACAGATTCGTCATCTGCGCGAAATCGCGCGCGCCCCATTGATAGATCCACTGCCAAAGCTGGTTCACGCGCATCTTGGTCTGTTTTTCGGGCGTGCCCACCGCGATCAGCGCCGCGTGCATCTGATCGCGAGTCAGCCCGACAAGGTTGATCGGCCCCTCCGGCAGCTTGCGGGGGATCGTCATGACATCCTGGGTGATTGGCGCAGAGATGGGGGCTGACATGGTCGGTGGCTTTCAAATCTATCGGACAGAGTGGCCCCTATATAGGGGTTTTCGCCAAATTCAAAAGGGATTCGGCCACGCCCGCAGGGGGCGCAGCCAGTCACAGACCCAAGTGCGACGCCTTAGTTGGCGCAGCGTTTCTCGGCATCCTCGACCGCGGCGGTGAAGCCCAGCAGCGAGAAGGTGTCCTTGGTCTGGGTGCCGCGGCTTGATCGCGCGGTCAGAATCGCAGACGAGCCGCGCTTCATCGCGGTGATGATCTTGGCGTCGTCAGCCTCGGTCGCGGGCCAAGCCCATTCGCCCTCGGAAAACAGTTCAAATTCGGTGCCGCCGATATCCAGATTCACGGTCGAACCACCGGCAAACGGATAGCCGCCGGTAAAGGTGACCTGTCCGTCAACATCCGCACCGGGGCGGTAGAACACGAACAAAAGAATATCGCCGCGCCGCACCGCCACCACGCGTCCGTCGCGGGTGTTTACGGTCTCCTTGGGTGCTGAAACGCTCCAGCACTCCTTGGGGTCGTTCTCGACAAAGACGCTCCAATCGGTCTCAGCGGCGACGCGGTTGGTGCTTTCTTCCTGTGCGAATGCGGTTGGTGCCATGGTGATTGCGGCCATTCCGGCCAGGCACAGGCCCGCCAGCGCGCGGACGTGTTTCGATGCCATCTGTCCAGCCTCCTAGACTGCCCTCTACCTCAATTTTCAGGGGCGCACGCGGCCTTTGTTTGCCGTCTGTCATCGCGCACCCGTCGCTTGCCGACATAGCCACAGTAACGTAACTTGCGCCACGGGCGAAAGAGCGATTGGCGGGATTTCGCCAAAATCCGGAGCGATTCATGACCGACCCTGTACCGATGGCCGAACTCTGGCGCAGCGATTTGCTCGAAAGCCAGCATCTTGGACATGCCGTAATCTGCGATGACAGCGGTCAGATCGTGCGCGCCTGGGGCGATCCGGAGGCGCTGATTTATCCGCGCAGCTCGTGCAAGATGATCCAGGCGCTGCCGCTGGTGACCTCGGGGGCGGCGGCGAAATACGGGCTCAGCACCGAGCAGTTGGCGCTGTCTTGCTCCTCGCACAACGGGGCTGCGATTCACACCTCTCGGGTGCGGGCCTGGCTGGGCGATCTGGGGTTGAGCGACAGCGATTTTCGCTGCGGCCCGCAGGTGCCCGATGACCATGACGAGCGCTATGCGCTGATTCGCGGCGATGAGCAGCCCTGTCAGTATCACAACAATTGTTCGGGCAAGCATTGCGGGTTCCTGACGCTGGCGCAGCATATGGGCGCGGGCCCTGACTATGTCGAGATTGACCACCCGGTGCAGCGCGCCGTGCGCGACGCCTTTGAAGAGGTCACCGGCGAGACCAGCCCCGGCTATGGCATCGATGGATGTTCGGCCCCGAATTTCCAGACCACCTTGCACGGGCTGGCCCGCGCGATGGCTTGGTTTGCCAGTGCGGGCGATCGCAGCGACCGCTCCAGTCTGGCGGCGCAGCAGCTTGTTGGCGCAATGGTCGCGCACCCCGATCTGGTCGCGGGCGAGGGCCGGGCCTGCACCGAGCTGATGCGCGCGATGGACGGCCGCGTTGCGGTCAAGACCGGGGCAGAGGGGGTGTTCGTGGCGATCATCCCCGAAAAGCGGATGGGCGTGGCGATCAAGATCACTGACGGGGCGACGCGGGGCAGCGAATGCGCCATCACCACGATTCTGAGCGGTCTGGGCGTGCTTGATGCCAACCACCCGGCAACGCTGAAACGGATGGCCCCGCCGCAGCTGAACCGCCGCAAGATCGAGGTCGGTCAGATTCGCCCGGCTTCGGCCCTGATCAACGGCTAAGCTCTTTCGCCAGCAGGTTGAACACCAGCCGGATTCGACGGTTGGTGCGCAACTCGCGGTGGCTGACCAGCCAGAATGGCACCGGGATCGGGGGAAACGCGGGCAGGATCGGGCGCGCATCGCGGATCAGGCTGGCCAGTTCCTGCGTCATTACCCCGATGGCCTCGCCGCGTCGGACCATCTCGAACAGCATCACGCCACTGGCGGACGAAAAGCGGATATTCTTGCGCGTGATGGCCAGCCCGCGCGTCTGCATTTCGCACAGGAATCGATCAACCGGTTCGTACCCGGCAAAGATTGCGCCACTCAGATCGCCCAGATCTGTCGGCTCGCCAAAGCGGTCGAGATAGGCCCCGGTGGCATAGCAGCGCGCCGCGTCGTCCTTGAGCTTGCGCGCGATCAGGTCGGGCTGGTCCGGTCGTACATGGCGAATGGCGATATCGGCCTCGCGCCGGCGCAGGTTCTGCACTTCGTTCGAGGCGACCACCTCGATCGTGATGCCGGGGGCCAGCCGCGCCAGCCGTGTCAGCGCCGGAGGCAGCAGAGAGGTGGCGACGACATCGCTCGCCGTGATCGTCACATGGCCTTCGATGGATTTGCTCTGGCCGGTGGCGATCAGCGAAAACTGTCCGGCGGCCTCGCCCATGCGGCGCACCTGTTCCAACAGATCCTGCCCGGCCGTGGTCAGTTGCAGCGCCCGCCCGGTCCGGTCGAACAGCTGCACGCCAAGCGTCTCTTCCAGCGCTGCGACCTGACGGCCCAGCGTCGGCTGGGTCATGCCCAACGCCCGCGCCGCAGCCGAGAGAGAGCCCTCTTCGGCGGTCACCAGAAAGGCGCGCGCCTGATTCCAGTCGAAACGGATGCTGCTCCAATGCATGCAAAAACGTATACGACGGATGCGGTTTCGGGCAATTCAAAAAATGCCTCCTGTCCCTATGTGCCAAGGGTATATGAGTGACAGGATTTAACGATGATTGCCCACGCCACCTTCTGGGACGGGATCGCGGCAAAATATGCCAAGCGACCCGTGCGCAACCCGACCGCCTATGCCGAAACCTTGAGCGCGACCATTGCCCTGCTGACACCGCGTGATCGGGTGCAGGAATTGGGCTGCGGCACCGGGACAACGGCGTTGCACCTCGCAGCGCATGTAAAGACCCTGACTGCCAGCGATATCTCGCCCGAGATGATCGCCATCGCCGAGGGTAAAAGACAGGCGGCGGGCATCGCCAACCTGTGCTTTGTCGCCGATGCTCTCGCGCCCCCCGCCCCAGAGGCGGTGCCCTTTGATGCGGTGCTGGCGTTCAACCTTTTGCATCTGATCGCGGATCTTGATGTGGCGCTGGAGGCGATTCACGCCCGGGTCAAACCGGGCGGGCTGTTCATTTCCAAGTCCGGCTGCATCGCCGAGATGAACTGGTTGTTCCGTCCGCTGATCCGGGTGATGCAGATGGTCGGTCGCGCGCCCTATATCAAGATCCTGTCGAAACAGGATCTTGAGGCCGCGATCACCCGCGCCGGGTTCGAACTGGAGCAGTCGCGCACCTTTACCGGGGCGCCGGAATCGCTGTTCGTGGTGGCGCGCCGGCCCGGCTAACCCGCGACGAAATCACCCTGCGCATAGCCCTGAAGGTAAAGCAGCGCGGTCAGGTCGCCGAAATTCACCCGCACGTCGCATTGCGCCGCGACCGTGGGCTTGGCGTGCAGCGCCACGCCGGTTCCGGCCAGCCCCAGCATGCCCAGATCATTGGCGCCATCGCCGACCGCGATCACATCTTCCTTGGCGATCTCCAGTCGCGCGGTGACCTGTTCCAGCGCCTCGACCTTGGCCGCGCGGCCCAGAATCGGGCGTTGCACATCGCCGGTGAGCGCGCCGTTTTCCACCAGCAGCGTGTTGGCGCGATTCTCGTGAAAGCCGAGTTTCGCCGCCACCGCCCCGGTGAAGGCGGTGAACCCGCCTGAAACCAGCAACGCATAGGCCCCGTTCGCCCGCATCGTCGCCAGCAGCACCTGCCCGCCGGGCATCAAGGTGATCCGCTCTTTCAGCACTTGTTCGATCACCGCCTCGGGCAACCCTTTGAGCAGGCCAACCCGCTCGGTCAGGGCGCCCTCAAAATCCAGTTCGCCATTCATCGCCCGTGCGGTGATGTCCTTGACCCGGTCGCCGACCCCGGCCATGTCGGCCAGCTCGTCGATGCATTCCTGCTCGATCATGGTGCTGTCCATATCGGCGATCAGCATCTGTTTCCGGCGCCCTTGGGCGGGCTGGACCACCAGATCGATTCGCATCTTTTGCAGCTCGTCCCAGACCTCCCAGCGGTTGCCGGGGATCTCGGGCACGGTGAATTCTGCCGCCCGTCCGGGGGCCAGCCAGATCACATCGCCCCCACCCCATGCATTGCGCAGCGACGACAGGAGCGCCGGGTCGATCTCGGGCCCGGTCGGGGCGGTCAGCAGGGTGGCGATATACATGGGGCGGCTCCGGTCAGAGATGCAGATTCGCGCCGGTAATAGCGCCCACAATGGGCAAAGGGCCAGCCCTGCCTGCACGCGGGGTCACGGATCGCCGGTTTGCGACATCAGAACGGCGATGAAGCGGGCGCTGGGCAGTTCGGCCAGAATGATCATCACCATGGCCGTCAACGGGATGGCCAGCAGCGCCCCCATCATCCCCCAAAGCCCGGACCAGATCGCCAGCGACAACAGCACGGTGAACGGGCTGAGGTTCACCGAATGGCCCAGGAATTTCGGTTCGATGTAATAGGCCACCACCATTTGCGGGACCATCAAGGCCACCAAGGTCAGCGCCGCGTGTCCGAACGAGGCATATTGCACCAAGCCCGTGGTCACCGGAAAGGCTACCGCGATGACCGACCCGATATAGGGGATGTAGTTCAACAGCGCGATTACGATGGCCCAGAAGACCGGAAAATCGATGCCAAGCAGCCACAGAACGCCCAGCGACACCAGCCCCAGAACCACGTTGACCAGCGTCTTTGCCGCCAGATAGCCGCCGATCTTTTCGTTGATCTGATGGACGACTTCCAGCGTGCGCTCGGCCTGTTCGCTTTGGTCTAAGGCGCGGCGCGTCTTTGCCGGAAATCCGTCCAGCTCAGCAATGATAAAGGCGGCGTAAAGCGCGGCGGCGACCACGATCGAGCCGGCATTGGTGATCGTGCTCAGCACGGTGGGCATCAGCGTCGTGATGTCCACCAGATCGAGAAGCCCTTCGGACAGCCGCGCCCAGTTGGGTAGCTCATCAACCCCCAGAATATGGAGGAACTGCGTTTGCAGCACGTCGAAGTTCTGGGCATAGCGCGGGATCGCGGCCGAGATCGCGGTGGCGTTCGAGGTGACGAAGGCGGCCAGGATCAACACGCCAGTAACCATCCCGGCCAGCACGATCAGCCGCCGCCAGCGCCGCTGCAACCGACCAAGCACCGGCAGCCGCGCCATCGAGTCGGCAGCTGTGGTCAGGATATAGACCACGATGATCGCCACCAGCACCGGCAGCAGAATCGACTGCCCCGCCTTGAGCAGCCAGCCGATCATCAGCAGCAAGGCAACGGAACAGGTCACCGCCAGCAATCTGTTGAGGCCCCGTGTTTGCATATGCCGTTCCCCTGTTGCGCCCGGTTTCACAGCTGCCAGAAAATCAGTCCGGGGCGCTGGCGGCAATGGTGCTGTTGTTTCACCGGGCTTTTGCCAAAGGTTTCCGATAGGCGGCAGGAATGTCGTGTTTGTTTGCTCAAGTGGCGCTCTAGCGTCATTTTTGCGCTTGTGGAACCCAAGGCATCTGCTTAATCCGGCCAGTGGGACACCCCTCCCCAACGAGGGGCATTTATCTGGAAGGGTAGCTTAAATGGCTATGACCAAACCGGCATCGCGGCCGACGAATCCGCGTTTTTCTTCTGGCCCCTGCGCCAAGATCCCCCATTTTTCCCTTGATATGCTTGCTGACGCCGCACTCGGTCGGTCGCACCGTGCCGCTGTCGGCAAGGACAAGCTGAAGGCGGCCATCGAGGGCACGCGCGAGATTCTCGGGATCCCCGCCGACTATAAAATCGGCATCGTGCCCGCCTCGGACACCGGCGCTGTCGAAATGGCGCTGTGGTCCATGCTGGGCGCCCGCAAGGCCGAGATGCTGGCATGGGAAAGCTTTGGCTCTGGCTGGGTCACCGATGTGGTGAAACAGCTCAAGATCGACGCCGAGGTGAAAACCGCCGACTATGGCCAGATCGTTGATCTTGCGACGGTCGATTTCGACAATGACGTCGTCTTTACCTGGAACGGCACCACCTCGGGTGTGCGGGTTCCCAATGGCGATGCGATCCCGGCCAACCGCGCTGGCCTGACCATCTGCGACGCCACCTCTGCCGCTTTTGCCCAGGACCTGCCTTGGGATAAGCTGGATGTGACCACCTTCTCCTGGCAGAAGGTGATGGGCGGCGAAGCGGCTCATGGTATGCTGATCCTGTCGCCGCGCGCGGTGGAACGGCTGGAAAGCTATACCCCCGCATGGCCGCTGCCCAAGATCTTTCGTCTGACCAAGGGCGGCAAGCTGATCGACGGCATCTTTACCGGTGCCACGATCAACACACCCTCCATGCTCGCGGTCGAGGATTATCTCGTCGCGCTGGACTGGGCCCGCAAGATCGGCGGCCTGCCCGAACTGATGAAGCGCGCGGATACCAACGCCAAGGTGCTGTGGGATTTCTGTGACCGCAACGACTGGATCGCCAATCTGGCCGAAGATCCGGCAACGCGGTCGAACACCAGCGTTTGCCTGAAGTTCACCGATGATCGGATCACCGATCCGGCGGGTTTTGCCAAGGCGGTTGCCAAAAAGCTGGAAACCTATGACGCGGCCTATGACGTCGGCGCCTATCGTGACGCCCCGGCAGGTCTGCGCATCTGGTGTGGTGCGACGATCGAGTCGGCGGATGTCGAAAAGCTGACGCTCTGGCTCAAATGGGCCTTCCAGGAAGCGCTCGCCGCTCAGGCGTAACCGCGCCCCCGCGTTTCCCAGATCCCAGCCGCCCCGGAACCGATCCGGGGTGCGCGTTCCCCATATTCATATGCAAAGGACCAGACAGATGGCCCCCAAAGTTCTCATCTCCGACAAGCTTTCTCCCGCCGCTGTGCAGATCTTCAAAGATCGCGGCATCGAGGTGGATTTCCAGCCCGACCTGGGCAAGGACAAAGATAAACTGGCCGAAATCATCGGTCAGTATGACGGCCTTGCGATCCGCTCGGCGACCAAGGTGACTGAAAAGATCCTTGAGAACGCCACCAACCTCAAGGTGATCGGCCGGGCCGGGATCGGCACCGACAATGTCGACAAGGAAGCCGCGTCGAAAAAGGGCGTGATCGTGATGAACACGCCGTTCGGCAACATGATCACCACCGCCGAACATGCGATTGCGATGATGTTCGCCGTCGCCCGCCAGATCCCCGAAGCCAGCGCCTCCACCCAGGCCGGCAAATGGGAAAAGTCGAAATTCATGGGCTCCGAGCTGACCGGCAAGACGCTGGGCGTAATCGGGGCTGGCAATATCGGCGGGATCGTCTGCGACCGCGCCCGCGGGCTGAAGATGAAGGTCATCGCCTATGATCCCTTCCTCGGCGAGGAAAAGGCCGACAAGATGGGTGTCGAAAAGATCGAGGATCTGGACGAGCTGCTCAAACGCGCCGATTTCATCACCCTGCACGTGCCGCTGACCGACCAGACCCGCAACATTCTGGGCAAGGAAAACCTAGCCAAGACCAAGAAGGGCGTGCGCATCATCAACTGTGCCCGTGGCGGTCTGGTCGACGAAGAGGCGCTGGCCGAACTGCTGAAATCGGGTCATGTCGCGGGTGCGGGTTTTGACGTGTTCTCCAAGGAACCGGCGACCGAGAACCCGCTGTTCGGTCTGCCCAACGTGGTCTGCACCCCGCACCTGGGCGCCGCCACCACCGAGGCACAGGAAAACGTCGCCCTGCAGGTGGCGGAACAAATGTCCGACTATCTGCTGACCGGGGCCGTGCAGAACGCGCTCAACATGCCGTCGGTGACCGCCGAAGAGGCCAAGGTGATGGGCCCCTGGATCAAGCTGGCCGGCCATCTCGGGGCCTTTATCGGCCAGATGACCGACGAGCCGATCAAGGCGATCAACATCCTGTATGACGGTGTTGCCGCCGAGATGAACCTCGACGCGCTGAACTGCGCGACCGTGGCCGGCATCATGAAAAGCGTGAACCCCGAGGTGAACATGGTCAGCGCGCCGGTGATCGCCAAGGAACGCGGCATCAAGATCAGCACCACCAATCAGGATAAAACGGGCACTTTTGATGGCTATATCAAGCTGACAATCGCGACCGAAACCCGCGAACGTTCGATTGCGGGCACCGTGTTCAGCGACGGCAAGCCGCGCTTTATCCAGATCAAGGGCATCAATATCGACGCCGAGATCGGCTCGCATATGATCTATACCACCAATGAGGACGTGCCGGGCATCATCGGCACCTTGGGCAAAACTCTGGGCGAGAGCGGCGTCAACATCGCCAACTTCACCCTTGGCCGCAAACAGGCCGGCGGTGAGGCGATTGCGCTGCTTTACGTCGACGCAGAACTGCCCGACGCGGTGGCGGCCAAGCTCAAGGACACCGGTCTGTTCCGGCAGGTGCGCCCGCTGGCCTTCGACGTGGCCTGATCGCTACCCGTCTGCATTGATCCGGGCGTCGCATCACAAGGTGCGGCGCCCGTTTTCGTTTTTACACCGAGGCTCGTGCGGGCTTGGCGGCTCAGATCGCGCCGCCCGGTGTCGATTTCGCTGCACTGCGCCAGACCACAAGGGCAAAGAGCATCATTGAAAACAGCGTCAGCAGCGATCCAATCTGGGCCAGCGTCTCGCCTTTCCGGGTGAGCACCATTGCGATTCCCGGGATCATCAGCACAACGCCGGACACTGCCAATGCAAGGTGCAGCTTTGGCAACAGACCCGAGGCCGCCGCCGGCACCAGGTGGTAGTAAAACGCGAAAATCGCGAAGGTCACCCATCCCACCAGATTCAAATGTGCATGCGCCGGCGCCAGCGTGTGATCGTGCGTGGCCGCCATCTGAAGGCCCCAGACCATCCCGAGGATGACCCAAATCAGCGCCAGCAACATGAAATAGCGTGCAATTCCCTTCATTGTTGTTCCTTCCCGTTGATCAGCCGTCTACCTGCGGCCCTGTGAATTTCGGATGATACCATATTGCGCCCGTCAATATGTGGTCGACGTCCTGCAGGCTGGCGTGGCCCCCGGATCGGCTGGCAGGATGGCGGCTACGAATTCCAACTCCGCAACCCCGTCATGGGCTGCGCGACAGGGTTGCGGCCCTTCGCCCCTTTTCCTCAGGGGGCGCATAGGGCATCAAGCGGGCGAAAGGACTCTCCCGATGACCGATCCGATCTATGCCGTGGGCGATATCCACGGCCATCTCGACCAACTTGACCGCGCGCTCTCCCTCATCGAGGCCGATGGCGGGTCCGGTGCGCAGATCGTCTTTCTCGGCGATCTGGTGGATCGCGGCCCTGATAGTCGCGGTGTGATCGAGCGTTTGATGCAGGGGCAGGCGGCGGGACGGTCGTGGCAGGTGCTGCGCGGCAATCACGACGACATGTTCCGCCGGGTTCTGTCCGAAGGGGCGGTGCATAACGCGCGGATCAAATCCGGGCTGCTCTGGCCGCATCCGCGCATTGGCGGGCTGGCGACGCTGGCCTCCTATGGTGTCACGGTCGAGGAGGGGGCAGCTGCCGCTGATCTCTGCGCCGCCGCCCGGGCGGCTGTGCCGTCAGAGCATTTGGCCTTTCTCGACGGGTTGCCGCGCCGGATCGAACGGGAGGAACTGCTTTTTGTCCATGCCGGCATCCGCCCCGGTGTCCCGCTCAAGGCGCAGGACGCCGAAGATCTGATCTGGATCCGCGATCCTTTTCTCACGGATCCGCGCCCGCATCCTTGGCTGGTGGTGCATGGCCATACCGCGCTGGAGCATCCGCAGCATTTCGGCAACCGCGTCGATCTGGATGGCGGTGGCGGCTATGGCCGCCCGGTGCATCCGGCGGTGTTCGAGGGGCGCGACTGCTGGCTGCTCACCGACACGGGGCGGGTGCCGCTGACCCCCTAAGGCCAGAGGTCGGTCGATAGGTACTTCAACCCGCTGTCGCAGATGATCACGCCGATTACGCCGCCCTTTTCCGGCCCCGCCAGCAACTCCAGCGCGGCGGCCACGTTGGCACCGCCGGAGAACCCGCCAAAGATCCCCTCTTCACGGGCCAGCACGCGGGCGGTGTCCCGCGCGGCTTCTCCGCTGATGGCGAGATAGCCATCCACAGGCGCGCCGGACAGTTGCACAAGGCGCTCCATCCCGTAGCCACCGCCCTGAATCGGATGCCCCGGCTGGCGCAGCGTCTGCCCCGCCAGCACCGCCGCCCCCTCAGGCTCCAACAGATAGCCGCGCAGATCCGGGTTGCGTGCCTTTAGCGCCCGGATCGTGCCGCCATAGGTGCCACCCGAGCCGGCGAAATCGGCAAAGGCGGTCAGCGTGCCGTCCGAATCGGCCCAAAGCTCGGGCCCGGTGCCATCCTCATGCGCCGCCGCATTGCCCGGATGGCCGAACTGATCGGCGCGAAAGGCCCCGCGCGCCTGCGTTATGCGCTGCGCCTCTGTCTCGACCTGCGCCAGATCAATGCCCGAAACCTCGCCCGGCACCGATCCGGGGGCCTGATCGACCAGCACCACCTCGGCCCCCAGCGCCGCCATCATCCGCGCGCGTTCGGGCGAATTGCCCCGGCTCATCACCGCAACGAAAGGATAGCCCTTGATCGCGCAGACGATGGCCAGCCCGGTGCCCATGTTGCCGCTGGTCAGTTCCACGACCACCTGCCCCGGCACCAGCGCACCGCTGGCTTCAGCGGCCTCGATGATGCCCATCGCCGCGCGGTCTTTCTTGGAAAAGCCGGGGTTGAGGTACTCCAGCTTGGCCAAGATGCGTCCCTCCAACCCGCGTGCCGCAACCATCCGGTCAAGCCACACCGCCGGTGTATTCCCGATGGCCCCAAGGATCGACGTCAATGCCATGTCTCGGATCTTCCTTTCACTCAAAATATCCCGGGGAGTCTCCGCAGGAGACGGGGCAGCGCCCCCTTACCCGGTCCAGTCCAGCACCACCTTGCCGCTCTGGCCCGAGCGCATGGCCTCGAACCCGGCCTCGAACGCGTCCGCCGCAAAACGATGCGTGATGATGCGCGAGATATCCAGCCCGTCCTCCAGCATGGCGATCATCTTGTACCATGTCTCAAAGATCTCGCGCCCATAGACGCCTTTGATCGTCAGCGCCTTGAACACGATGCGCCGCCAGTCGACCTGCGATTTGCCCGGTGGCAGCCCCAGCATGGCGATGCGACCGCCCATCACCAGTGCTTCGACCATCTGTTCCAGCGCGATCTGGTTGCCCGACATCTCCAAACCGACATCAAAACCCTGTTTCATCCCCAGATCCGAGATCACGTCGCGCAGATCGGTCTCGGCCGTGTTCACGGCGATCACATCGGTGACCGTTTCCGCCAGCGCCAAGCGATAGGGATTCACATCCGTGATCACCACATGGCGCGCGCCCACATGCTGGGCCACGGCGGCGGCCATGATGCCGATAGGACCGGCGCCGGTGATCAGCACATCCTCGCCCACCAGATCGAAGCTCAGCGCGGTGTGCACGGCGTTGCCGAGCGGATCGAGGATCGCGCCGATCTCGTCGGGGATTGCATCGGGCAGGGGAACGACGTTGAAGGCTGGCAGTTTCAGGTATTGCGCGAAACAGCCCTGTTCGTTCACCCCGATGCCGCGCGTTTCCGGGTCCAGATGGAACCGCCCGGAGCGGGCCTGCCGAGAATGGTGGCCGATCAGATGCCCTTCGCCGGAACAGCGCTGGCCGATCTCCAGGTCGTCCACATTGCGCCCAAGCTCGACAATCTCGCCGGCGAACTCGTGCCCGGTGATCAGCGGCACCGGCACCGTGCGCTGGGCCCAGTCGTCCCAATTCCAGATATGCACATCGGTGCCGCAGATGCCGGTCTTGTGCACCTTGATCAGCACGTCATCCGGGCCGATCTCGGGCACGGGGGCTTTGATCATCCACAGCCCTTCGCGCGGGTGGGATTTCTCCAGCGCTTTCATGCTCCGGGGGTTCATCGGATCACACCGCAGGCCTTGCCCGCCGTCGCAAAGGCGCCCAGCGCGCGGTCCAGTTCCGCGCGCGTCAGGGCGGCGTTCATCTGGGTGCGGATGCGCGCCTGTCCCTCGGGCACCACCGGATAGAAAAAGCCCGAGACATAGACCCCCTCATCAAACAGCCGCGCTGCCATCTCTTGCGCCAGCTTTGCCTCGCCCAGCATCACCGGCACGATCGGGTGCTCGCCCGGCAGCAGGTCAAACCCCAGCCGGTCCAGCCCGGCGCGCCAATAGGCGGCGTTACCGTGCAGTTGGCGGCGCAGCGTGGCGCCCTGTTCGATCAGCCCGATTGCTTCGATCCCGGCGGCGACCACGGCAGGGGGTAGCGAATTGGAAAACAGGTAGGGGCGCGAGCGTTGTCGCAGCAGGTCGATCACCGGTTGCGGCCCGGCGGTATAGCCGCCGATCGCGCCCCCCAGCGCCTTGCCCAGCGTGCCGGTCAAGATGTCCACACTGGTGCCGAAGTGATCCGGCGTGCCAGCCCCGTTCGGCCCCATGAAGCCGGTGGCGTGGCAATCATCCACCATCATCACCGCGCCGTATTGATCCGCCAGCGTGCGGATCTCGGGCAGCCGCGCCAGATAGCCGTCCATGCTGAACACCCCGTCGGTGGCGATCATGATATGGCGCGCGCCCGCAGCCCGTGCCGCTTGCAACTGCCGCTCCAGATCCGCCATGTCGGAATTGGCATAGCGATAGCGTTTCGCCTTGCACAGCCGGACACCGTCGATGATCGAGGCATGGTTCAGCGCATCCGAGATGATCGCATCCTCTGGTCCCAGCAGCGGTTCGAACAGCCCGCCATTGGCGTCGAAACAGGCGGCGTAAAGGATCGCATCCTCCATCCCGAGGAAGGCGGCCAGCCGTTCCTCCAACGCGCGGTGGATGTCCTGCGTGCCACAGATGAACCGCACGCTGGCCATCCCGAATCCCTTGTCGTCCAGCGCCTGTTTGGCCGCCGCGATCAGGGCCGGGTGATCGGCAAGGCCAAGGTAGTTGTTGGCGCACAGGTTGATCACATGGGCGCCGCCCACATCGATTTCGCCGCCTTGGGCCGAGATTATCAACCGCTCCCGCTTGTACAGCCCGTCGCGGTCAATTTGGGCCAGGGTTGCAGAGATCTCTTCTAGGAATCGGTCTGACATGGCGCTCTCCTTGCTAACCAAAAGACTGGCACAGCAATGGGAATGCGTCAAAGAAAAAATACAATATAACGGACGTATGTCCGATTTACAGGATTAGGATGCCGCCTAACTCAAGCATCCTTGACGATCAGAAACACCCGGGCCGGGCCACCTTCGGCCATGATGGCATGGGCCGTATCGGCGGCATATCGGGCGGTGTCACCTTCCTCCAGCACATCCTCCGCCGCGCCAGAGGTCACGCGCACGCGCCCCTTCAACACGGTCAACGCCTCTTGCGCGCCACGCTGGTGCGGCTGGCTCACCAGTTTGCCGTCGCGATCAAATCGGATGTCATAAACCTCATGCTGCCCTGCCTCTTCCGGCGGCGACAGAATGCGGATGTGGCAGCCAGCCCCCATATTGTTGATCTGGGGCACCGCACCGGCGCGCAGCACGGTGATCTGCTCGGCGCTGCGGTCTTGGTCGAGCAGGCCGGCGAAATCCACCTGCAAGGCACGGGTCAGATTCCACAGGGTGGCGATGGTGGGGCTGGATTCGCCGCGCTCGATCTGGCTGACCATTGAACGCGATACGCCTGAAAGCCGCGCCACCGCCTCCAGCGAAAGGCCTTTGTCACGCCGGGCCTGTTTCAGGCGGGCGGGCAGGCGGGACAGGATATCGGCAGCGGTTTCCGTCATGGTGGAATTTGTGACCGGACAGGGTGCGTCTGTCAATCCTCCTCCGGTGCTGCCGCTATGCCGCCTCTTATGCTGCCCCCTGCGTTGCCCTCGGTGCCACACCCGGTGCCGCCGTGTGCTGCCGTGTGACCACCCGGCGCATGGGCTTCATCGCGGCGTTTCGTTACGGAACGTTTCGGCAGACAGCAGCATTCCAGGGCTGCATACTGCGCCAAATTCGAAGACTTGGGAGAGATACATGAGCGACATCGTAATTCTGGACGGTGCCCGCACCGCCATCGGCACTTTTGGCGGCGCGCTGGTCGGCACCCCGCCGATCGAGCTTGGCACCGTGGCGGCCAAGGCAGCGCTGGAACGCTCTGGCGTTGAAGGCGCACAGATCGGTCATGTGGTGTTCGGCCATGTGATCAACACCGAGCCGCGCGACATGTACTTGTCGCGGGTGGTCGCGATGCAGGCGGGCGTTCCCAGCGGCACGCCGGCGATGAACGTCAACCGCCTTTGCGGATCTGGCGCGCAAGCCATTGTCTCCGCCGTTCAATCCCTGATGCTGGGCGATGCGGAATTTGCGCTGGCCGGCGGTGCCGAATGCATGTCGCGCAGCCCCTTCATCATGCCGCAGGCGCGCTGGGGTGCGAAAATGGGCGATGTGAAATCGCTCGACATGATGCTGGGCACGCTGAACTGCCCGTTCGGCAACGGTCATATGGGCGTCACCGCCGAGAACGTCGCCGAAGAGCATGGCATCAGCCGCGAAGCACAGGACGCCTTTGCGCTGGAAAGCCAGCTTCGCGCCGCCCGCGCCATCGAGGCCGGATATTTTGACGCCGAGATCGTGCCGGTTGAAGTCAAGGTCAAGCGCGACATGGTCGAATTCAAGGTGGACGAGCACCTGAAACAGACCACGGCCGAGGCATTGGCGGGGCTGCGTCCGGTGTTCAAGAAGGACGGCACCGTCACCGCCGGCAATGCCAGCGGCATCAACGATGGTGGCTCGGCGGTGGTGCTGGCCACGGCTGCAGCAGCCGAACATGCCGGGCTGAAGCCCAAGGCGCGCGTGTTGGGTTATGCCCATGCCGGTGTTCGCCCCGAGGTGATGGGCGTTGGCCCGATCCCGGCTGTGCGCAACCTGTTGGCGCGGACCGGGCTTTCGGTCAGCGACTTTGACGTGATCGAAAGCAACGAAGCCTTCGCCGCCCAAGCGCTGGCAGTCGGCAACGAGCTTGGCTTTGACCCGGCCAAGGTGAACCCCAATGGCGGCGCCATCGCGCTGGGCCATCCGGTTGGCGCCACTGGCTCGCTGCTCACCGTCAAGGCGATGTACGAGTTGGAACGCACCGGCGGCAAACGCGCATTGATCACCATGTGCATCGGCGGCGGTCAGGGCATCGCGCTGGCAATCGAGCGGATCTGATTGCTTCGGGGGGAGCGATGGGTGTTATGCCCAACGCTCCCCCCGAAGACATTTACAGTCTGAACAGCGGCTGAAAAGAGACTGGGCGCGACGCAACATCTGCGGCGCGCCTTTTCATTGGGAAGTGGTCTTAGACTAGTAGAAGGACCGCAACCGTCGCCGCCGCTGCGCCCAGCACCAGACCCAGAAATCCAGCCCCAAGGATCGCGCCGCGATTGCTTTTGGGGCGTTGATCGCCGTCATGGGTCTGGGCGATCAGCGCGGATTCGACCAGACCGGGCAGGCGGGGACCAAAGCGCGACAACACCCGCGCGGTCTTGAACAGGTCGGACAGAACCGCGCGCGGGCCGATCGACTGCTTGATGTAATCCTCGACCACCGGGCGGGCGGCCTGCCAGATATTGATCTGCGGGTCGAGCGAGCGCGAAACCCCCTCGACCACCACCATGGTGCGTTGCAGCAGGATCAGCTCGGTCCGGGTTTCCATGCCAAAGCGTTCGGTCACCTCGAACAGATAGGACAGCAGCCGCCCCATGGAGATATGGGTGGCGTCCATGCCGAAGATCGGCTCGCCCACCGCGCGCAGCGCCCGGGCAAATTCCTCGACATCGCGGTCGGCAGGGACATAGCCTGCCTCGAAATGCACCTCGGCCACGCGTTTATAGTCGCGCTGGATGAAGCCATAAAGAATCTCGGCATAGACCCGGCGGGTATATTCGTCGATATGGCCCATGATCCCGAAGTCATAGGCGATGATGTCACCATCGGTCGCGACCTTAAGATTGCCCTGATGCATGTCGGCGTGAAAGAAGCCGTCGCGCAGCGCATGTTTCAGGAACAGTTGCAGCACCCGCTCGGCAAGCTCGGCGCGATCAAGTCCGGCCGCGTCGATGGCGTCATTGTCGCCCAGTGGCATGCCGTCGGCCCAGTCCAGCGTCATCACGCGGCGCGCGGAATAGTTCCACAGGATCGCGGGCAGGCGAAAGCCGGCATCCTCGCCGGTATTGGCGGCGAATTCAGACGCCGCAGAGCTTTCCAGCCGCAGGTCCAGCTCGCCGCGCACGACACCGTCGAAATGGGTGATGACCTCCATCGGGCGCAACCGCCGCGCGCCCGGTGCGAACAGATCGACAATGCGGGCGGCAAAGTAAAAGGCGTCGATGTCGCGACGGAAGGCGCGCTCGATCCCCGGGCGCAGCACCTTGACCGCCACGTCTTGCCCGGTCTCGGCCAGCCGCGCCCGATGCACCTGCGCGATAGAGGCGGCGGCGATCGGTTCGGAGAATTCGGAAAAGATCTCTTCGACCGGGCGCCCCAGCTCACGCTCGACCTCGGCCTTGGCCACATCGCGAGAGAACGGCGGCAGCTTGTCCTGCAGCACGCGAAGCTGTTGCGCCAGATCGCCGCCCACCACGTCGGGACGGGTCGAGAGCACCTGGCCGAACTTGATATAGGCGGGGCCAAGTGCGGTCAGCGCGCGGGTCGCCGGTGGCATCGCGGGATCGCCCTTGTAGCCCAGCCACATGAAGGGCTTGCCCAGACCATGGGCGAGGATGCGCAGCGCGCGCGGGGCCTCGAATGCGTCGAGCACCACGCCCATGGCGCCGGTCCGCTCCAGCGTCGCGCCGGTGCGAATCAGCCGCCAGATGTTGTGCGGCCCCCTCACAGTTTCCAGCCCGAATGCAGCGCCGCGATGCCCAGCGACAGGTTGCGGTATTTCGCGTTGTCAAAGCCGGCGGCACGGATCATCGCCAGGAACGTCTCCTGATCGGGGAATTTGCGGATCGATTCGACCAGATACTGATAGCTGTCGTGGTCATTGGCGATCAGTTTGCCCATCCGCGGAATCACGTTGAAGCTGTAAAGGTCGTAAAGCTTTTGCATCCCGGCGTTGGGAAGCTGGCTGAACTCCAGCACCATCAGCCGGCCACCGGGTTTCAGCACGCGATAGGCTTCGGCCAGCGCATCGGCGGGGCGGGTCACGTTGCGGATGCCAAAGCTGATCGTATAGACATCGAAGGTATTGTCGGCAAAGGGCAGCGCCATGGCGTCCCCCACCACCCAATCAAGGCTTTCGACCATCTGGTCGGCCTCGGCCCGCTTGCGCCCCTCGACCAGCATCGGTTCGGTCAGATCCAGAACGGTGGCATGGCCGTGGCCCGCGCGTTTGAGAAAGCGGAACGAGATGTCGCCGGTGCCCCCGGCCACGTCCAGCAGGGTCTGCCCCGGACGCGGTGCCAGCCAATCCATCATCGCGTCCTTCCAGACGCGGTGGATGCCCATGCTCATCACATCGTTCATAATGTCGTATTTCGAGGCGACCGAATTGAACACGCCTTGCACGCGCCCGGCCTTTTCGTCCTCGGGTACGGTCTGAAATCCGAAATGGGTGGTCTTGTCCGTCTGGTCTGCCATGGGGTCTTGCCGTTCCTTGCGATCCGCCCTTGTTATAGGGCGCACACGGGCAGGCACAATGCGGCCCGGTGATTGAGGAGCGCCAAGATGCCCGAATTGCCCGAGGTTGAGACAGTCCGTCGCGGGCTGGCCCCCGCGATGGAGGGGCAGGTGATCGCCAAGGCCGAGGTCAACCGCCCCGATTTGCGCTGGCCGTTCCCGGACCGGATGGCCGAGCGGCTGACCGGGTGCCGGGTGCTGCAGCTTCGGCGGCGGGCGAAATACCTGCTTTGCGATCTCGACAGTGGGGAAACGCTGCTGATCCATCTGGGCATGTCGGGGCGGATGACGGTGTCAGGCGATCCCTTGGGCCGGTTCGTGCATGACCACCCGGCGCGCCAGAAACACGATCACGTCATCTTTCACATGGGCAACGGTGCGCGCGTTACCTTCAATGACCCACGCCGGTTCGGGGCGATGGATCTGATGCCCACGACCGGGGCCGAGGCGCATAAGTTGCTCAGCGCCCTGGGGCCAGAGCCGCTGGGCAATGAATTCGACGAGGCCTATCTGGTCGCCGCCTTGCGGGGAAAGAACACGCCGGTGAAATCCGCGCTCTTGGATCAGGGAATCATTGCCGGTCTGGGCAATATCTATGTCTGCGAGGCCTTGTTTCACAGCAAAATATCGCCCTTGCGCAAGGCGGGCCAGATTGCCGCGCCGCGCGTCGCAACACTGGTTCCGGCGATCCGAAACGTGCTGGAACGGGCGATTGCGGCGGGCGGGTCATCGCTCAAGGATTTCCGCCAAGCTGATGGAGAGCTTGGGTATTTTCAGCACTCCTTTGACGTCTACGGGCGCGAGGGGGACCCGTGTCGAACCCCGGGATGCACCGCGACGATCCACCGCAAGGTGCAGGCCGGGCGGTCGACCTTCTATTGCCCGACCTGCCAAAGATAGCTTGAACCGGCGCGCGCGCATGGTAAGGAATCGCACCTGACAGCAACTAGCGAAAGCGGAATGCCCATGGCCTTCGAGACGATCAACGTCGAAGTGGACGACCACGTCGCCCTAATTAAGCTGAACCGCCCCGAGGCTTTGAACGCCCTGAACAACCAGCTCTTGGGAGAGCTGTGCACCGCGCTGGAAGAGGCGGACGCCAACGACAAGGTGCGCTGCATCGTCATTACCGGCTCGGAAAAGGCGTTTGCCGCCGGTGCCGACATCAAGGAGATGTCGGAGAAAAGCTTTGTCGACGTCTTTAGCGAAAACCTGTTCGCCGGCGCGATTGACTGCCTGGCGGGCACCCGCAAGCCGATCATCGCCGCCGTCGCGGGCTATGCACTGGGCGGCGGCTGCGAAGTGGCGATGGCCTGCGATTTCATCATCGCCGCCGAGACCGCCAAGTTCGGCCAGCCCGAAATCAATCTGGGTGTGATCGCCGGTATGGGCGGTACCCAGCGTCTGACCCGTGCGGTGGGCAAGTCCAAGGCGATGGACATGAACCTGACCGGGCGTTTCATGGATGCCGAAGAGGCCGAGCGCGCCGGTCTGGTGAGTCGCGTCGTTCCAGCCAAGAAACTGCTGGAAGAGGCGATGGGCGCGGCGCAGAAGATCGCCGAGAAATCCCGGCCTTCGACACTGGCCGCGAAAGAGGCGGTGAACCGCAGTTATGAGCTGACCCTCTCCGAAGGGCTGTTGTTCGAGCGTCGCGTGTTCCACTCGATGTTCGCCACCGAGGACCAAAAGGAAGGCATGGGTGCCTTCCTCGAAAAACGGCAGCCACAGTTCCGCGACAAATAAGGTCGCGCCCGGCGCCGGCCTGTGTCCTGTCGGGGCGCAGGGCGGCGCGTGTAATGCGACAACGACAAAGGGCGTGCCGAAATGGCGCGCCCTTTGGTGCAATGGCCCCGGCGCGCATTTTCCGGTTGGCAAAGCCCGCCAACTTGGATAGTGAGCGCCGCTATACATGCGCGTGCGGCCCGCTCAGGCCAGAATCACATCCCCGGCAAGATTTGGGGGATGTCGGGGCTGGGTCCGGCTGTGCGCTTTTCGACATAAACCGAATCCGAAAGAGGTCAGACCCAAATGGCAAATTCGCCCCAAGCCAAGAAACGCGCCCGCCAGAACGAGAATCGCTTTGCCATCAACAAGGCACGCCGGTCGCGGATTCGCACCTATCTGCGCGCTGTCGAAGAGGCGATCGCCTCGGGTGACAAAGATGCCGCACAATCCGCCCTGCGCGCGGCTCAGCCCGAATTGATGCGCGGCGTTACCAAAGGCGTGTTCCACAAGAACACCGCTGCCCGGAAAATATCCCGCCTGTCGTCCCGCGTTAAAGCGCTGGGCTGAAGCGAGCGACCAACAACCTAAAATTGTTTGCTGTTAAGGCGTTGCGGTTCGCAACGCCTTTTCGCGTTCTGGCAAGGGGCTGAGTCTTTCCGCAGGTGCGAGAGATTCTTTGTCAGGAAACTCCGAGTCAACATCAGAGTTTCATTGCCGCTCGGCGCCGCCTCTTGCTATCTCTACCCATGCGATTCACTCGCTTGGGGGGACAGGCGGCTTTCGGATCGGACCGATGGGATCGGGACGTTTCGGAGCATTTCCGGGGGAATGGGGAACCATTCCTGACGGACTGCTGTGTGACAGCTTTTTGCTGCGCGGCCCTGTCATGACAAAGAGTGCATAGCGGCGCTGAGGCGGTAGCCCGTCTTATGGTAAGTTGGTTCTGGTTTTTATTGCGCTGCGATGCTGCCCCGTTTGGGGTGGCGCCTGTCGGATGGGCGACAGGCGCACGATGGTCTTGTGTGTGAATCTCGCCGGGGAAACCCGGTCAATGAAAAGGAACAGGCCGTAAGGCCGCGGACACGGGACATGACGCTGGATGACGCAAGACAAATGGGGACAGCTCAGACAACGTCTTCTGAAGACGGTTGGACAGAACAATTTCAAGACTTGGATCGAGCCGCTGGAATTCGCCGAGCTTCAGGATGGAGTCGCGGTATTCAACGTGCCGACGACCTTCGTGGGAAATTACGTCAACCAGAACTTTTCTGACCTGATTCTGTACGAGCTGAGCTCCTCGGGCGAAACGGTGCAGCGGGTGACCTTTCGGGTTGCTGCAAATTCCGGCACGCGCCCGGCGCGCAAGCCGGTCGCCGTCAATGCCACAGCCAAGACCGCGACCAAGACCGCTGCCAAGGTCCCTGCCGGCACGACGAGTTCTGCTCAGGGTCGGACCGGTTCGGCTTCGGCTCCCGCCAGTGACGATGCGAATGGCCTGACCGAGGCGCTTCAGGCGGCGCCGCTGGATGCGCGGTTCACCTTTGATGCCTTCGTCGTCGGCAAGCCGAACGAGCTGGCCCATGCCGCCGCGCGCCGCGTCAGCGAAGGCGGCCCGGTCACCTTCAATCCGCTGGTGCTGTATGGCGGCGTCGGTCTGGGTAAAACCCACCTGATGCACGCCATCGCTTGGGAATTGCGCGCCAGACGGCCTGAATTGAACGTGCTCTACCTCTCTGCCGAACAGTTCATGTACCGCTTTGTGCAGGCGCTGCGCGAACGCAAGATGATGGATTTCAAGCACCTGTTCCGCTCGGTCGATGTGCTGATGGTCGATGACGTGCAGTTCATCGCTGGCAAGGATTCCACACAAGAGGAATTCTTTCATACCTTCAATGCGTTGGTGGACCAGAACAAGCAGATTATCATCTCTGCCGACCGCGCCCCGGGCGAAATCAAGGATCTTGAGGATCGCGTGAGATCGCGCCTGCAATGCGGCTTGGTGGTGGATCTTCACCCCACCGATTACGAGCTGCGACTGGGCATTCTGCAAAGCAAGCAGCAGCAGTATCGCCACACCTATCCCGATCTGCAGATCGCCGACGGGGTGCTGGAATTTCTTGCCCACCGGATCAGCACCAACGTGCGCGTGCTGGAAGGGGCGCTGACCCGTCTGTTCGCCTTCGCCTCGCTTGTCGGGCGCGAAATCGACATGGAGCTGACGCAGGATTGTCTGGCCGATGTTCTGCGGGCCTCCGAGCGCAAGATTTCCATCGAGGAGATTCAGCGCCGGGTTTCGGATTACTACAATATCCGCTTCAGCGATATTATCGGGCCCAAGCGGGTGCGCTCCTATGCCCGGCCACGTCAGGTGGCGATGTACCTGTGCAAGCAGCTTACCAGCCGCTCGCTGCCCGAAATCGGGCGCCGTTTTGGCGGGCGCGACCACACCACGGTCATGCATGGGGTGCGCCGCATTGAAGAGCTGAAGGTGACCGACGGACAGATCGCCGAGGATGTGGAGATGCTGCGCCGCGCGCTTGAAGCGTGAGGCGGCGTGGCAGCCAGAGCAGATCCGGTGCGCAGGGCCGCGCCGGAATGCCGGGCAAAGGGGTGACGTTTGCGTTCGGATGCTGACTGAGCGGCCCTTGGGGCCTTGACGTCCCGCGCATTCCGGCAGAAAAATCCATAAAAAACTTGTGCAGCAGGGGCAAACAGCTAGTGTGCCCTTCCCGGCAGTTGCGGAGGGTTAGGGACATGAAGATCAGCATCGAACGTGGTGCACTCCTGAAGGCAGTGGCTCAGGCCCAGTCCGTGGTGGAGCGTCGCAACACGATTCCGATCCTTGCCAACGTGCTGATCGAGGCAGAGGGCGATCAGGTTCAGTTCCGCGCCACCGATCTGGATGTGGAGGTGGTGGACAAGGCCGCCGCCCAGGTCGAACGCGCAGGCGCGACCACGGTTTCGGCCACCACATTGCACGAAATCGTCCGCAAACTCCCCGATGGGGCGTTGGTGACGCTGACCGCCGACAGTGCCGCAGGGCGGCTGACGGTCGAGGCCGGGCGCTCGAACTTTTCGCTTGCGACGCTGCCCAAGGAAGATTTCCCGGTCATGGCCTCGTCGGAATATCAGTCGAACTTTGCGGCCCCCGCTGCGATGCTGCGTCGGCTGTTCGACAAATCGAAATTTGCCATCTCGACCGAAGAGACCCGTTATTACCTCAACGGGGTCTATATGCATGTGGCCGACGGCGAGGGCGGCAAGGTGCTGCGCTGTGTGGCCACCGATGGTCATCGCCTGGCCCGGATCGACGCCGATCTGCCGGCGGGCGCCGAAGACATGCCCGGCGTGATCGTGCCGCGCAAGACCGTGGGCGAGCTTCGCAAGCTACTGGACGACGACGAGATGCAAATCGCGGTATCGGTAAGCGAAACCAAGGTGCGGTTTGCCACCCCCGAAATCACCCTGACCTCCAAGGTGATTGACGGCACATTCCCCGACTATTCCCGCGTGATTCCGCAGAACAACACCCGCCGGATGGAAGTGGACGCCGCCGATTTCGCACGGGCGGTTGATCGCGTTGCCACGGTCAGTTCGGAACGCTCGCGCGCGGTGAAGCTGCAGCTTGAGGAAGATCGGCTGATCCTGTCGGTCAACGCCCCAGATAGCGGTGCCGCCGAAGAAGAGCTGGCCGTCGCCTATAACGACGAGCGGCTGGAAATCGGGTTCAACGCGAAATACCTGCTGGAGATCGCCAGTCAGGTGGATCGCGAGAACGCGGTCTTCATGTTTAATTCGTCCGGTGATCCGACCCTGATGCGTGAAGGCAACGACCTGAGCGCGGTCTATGTGGTCATGCCGATGCGCGTCTGACCCGCGCTGCCGGGCACCGCCCTGCGGTGTTAGTCCTGAACGAGAAAAAGGGGCCGCCATGTCCCTGGCCCTGATCGAACTGACCCTGTCGCATTTCCGGTCGCACCGGCACGCGCGCATCGCGGGCGACGGGCGGCCGGTTGCCATTTACGGGCTCAACGGTGCCGGCAAGACCAATATCCTTGAGGCGGTTTCTCTGTTCTCGCCCGGGCGTGGTCTGCGCCGGGCCAGCGCGGAAGAGATGGCACGCCGCCCCGAAAGTCTGGGCTGGAAACTGACCGGGCACATGCGCGCGGGGGATCGAACGCATGAGGTTGAAACCTGGTCCGAGAGCGGTGCGGCGCGGCAGGTGCGGATCGACGGCAAATCGGCGACGCAGCTTGATCTGGGGCGCCTCTCACAGGTGGTCTGGCTGATCCCGGCGATGGACCGGCTGTGGACTGAAGGGGCGGATGGCAGGCGGCGGTTTCTCGACCGGATGGTGATGAGCTTTGACCCCGCCCATGCAGAGGCCTCGCTCATCTACGAAAAGGCGATGCGGGAACGCAACCGGCTGCTGAAGGACCAGGTGCGGGACGCCCATTGGTATGCGGCGCTAGAAGGGCAGATGGCCGAGGCCGGGCACCGAATCGATCAGGCGCGGCGGGCAGCCTTGAGCAATCTGATCGCGGCGCAGGCCGGGGCCGAGACCGCCTTTCCCACCGCAGACCTGACCCTGATGCAGGCCGAGGGCGAGATGGCGCAGACACAGGCAGAGCTGCGCGCAGCACTGGCCGAGAGCCGCCCGCGCGATCTGAGCGCGGGGCGAACGCTGGTCGGGCCGCACCGCGCCGATCTACAGGCGGTCTATGCTGCCAAGGGTGTGCCGGCCAAGGCGTGCTCGACCGGGGAACAAAAGGCGCTGCTGATCTCGCTGATCCTTGCCAATGCACGCGCGCTGGCGGCTCGTGACGGCTCTGCGCCGATCCTGCTGCTGGACGAGGTGGCGGCGCATCTGGACGCCGGACGCCGTGCGGCGCTGTTCGATGAGATCTGCGCGCTGGGCACCCAGGCCTGGATGACCGGGACGGGCCCCGAGATGTTTGCCGACCTGGGTGAGCGGGCGCAACATCTTGAGGTGAGTGAACGGGACGGCGTTTCGGAGGTCATCGCGCGATGACCCTCTCGCCGGTTGATCTGCTGCTTTATGCGGGCGCGCTATTCGTCCTGTTCCTGACACCGGGGCCGGTCTGGCTGGCGGTGATGGCACGGGCGATTTCCGGCGGCTTCGCCTCGGCCTGGCCGCTGGCCGTTGGCGTGGCGGCGGGCGATATGGTCTGGCCGTTCGTTGCCATCCTCGGGGTCAGCTGGGTGGTGACGGAGTATGACGGCGTTCTGACCGTGATGCGCTGGCTGGCCTGCGCGGTATTTCTGTATATGGGATGGTCCACGATCCGCCGCGCCGATGCGGTGATCGCGGCAGACCGGCGATTGACCCGTCCGGGGCGCTGGGCCGGATTTCTGGCGGGGGTCGCCGCGATTTTGGGGAACCCCAAGGCGATCCTGTTCTATATGGGCGTGCTGCCTGGCTTTTTCGATCTGGGCCGTGTCACCGGTGCGGACATCGCAGCGATCGTCAGTCTGTCGGCTGTGGTGCCGTTCGTGGGCAACCTTTGCTTTGCCCTTGTCGTGGACCGGATGCGGCGGGTTCTCGCCGCCCCGGCGGCGCTGCGTCGGCTTAATCTGGCCGCTGGCGGGCTGATGATTTTCGTGGGTCTGATCCTGCCCTTCGCCTGACACAAAATATGGGGCTGGGACGTGACATTCCCCCCCAGAAATCGTATAAAATGACAAAAATATAAAGGAACTTCCCGATGGCCGAAGGCAATCAGGCGCCAGCCGAATATGGCGCCGAATCCATCAAGGTTCTCAAGGGGTTGGATGCTGTCCGCAAGCGCCCCGGCATGTATATCGGTGATACCGACGATGGCTCGGGTCTGCACCATATGGTCTATGAGGTTGTCGACAACGGGATTGACGAGGCATTGGCGGGTCACGCCGACCATGTGTCGGTCAAGATCCACGCCGATTCCAGCGTTTCGGTGTCCGACAACGGCCGCGGCATCCCGGTGGATATCCACCGCGAAGAGGGGGTCTCGGCGGCCGAGGTGATCATGACCCAGCTGCACGCGGGCGGCAAGTTCGACAGCAATTCCTACAAGGTGTCGGGCGGTCTGCACGGGGTTGGCGTGTCGGTGGTGAACGCGCTGTCGGTCTGGCTGGAACTGCGCGTCTGGCGCAAGGGCAAGGAGCATTTCGCGCGCTTTGAGCATGGCGAATGCACCGAGCATCTGAGGGTCGTGGGCGATTGCGGTGATCGTACCGGGACCGAGGTGCGCTTTCTCGCCTCGACCGAGACGTTTTCCAATCTCGAGTATTCCTTTGAGACGCTGGAAAAACGCCTGCGCGAACTGGCGTTTCTGAATTCCGGTGTGCGGATCCTGCTTGAGGACGAGCGCCCGGCGGAACCGCTGAAAAGCGAGCTGTTCTATGAGGGTGGGGTCAAGGAATTCGTCAAATACCTCGACCGATCCAAGTCGTCGATCATGGCAGATCCGATCTATGTCATCGGGGAGCGGGACGATATCGGGATCGAAGTCGCGATGTGGTGGAACGACAGCTATCACGAGAATGTTCTGCCCTTTACCAACAACATTCCGCAACGCGACGGTGGCAGCCATATGGCGGGCTTTCGTGGTGCGCTGACCCGGACGCTGACCAAATACGCGCAGGAAAGCGGCATCGCCAAACGGGAAAAGATCAACTTTACCGGTGATGATGCCCGCGAGGGGCTGACCTGTGTGTTGTCGGTCAAGGTGCCGGATCCGAAATTCTCTAGCCAGACCAAGGACAAGCTGGTCAGCTCCGAAGTGCGCCCGGCGGTGGAAAACCTGGTGAGCGAAAAGCTGTCGGAATGGCTGGGCGAGCATCCGAACGAAGCCAAGGTGATCGTCGGCAAGATCGTCGAGGCGGCGGTGGCGCGCGAGGCGGCGCGCAAGGCGCGCGATCTGACCCGGCGCAAGACGGCAATGGATGTGAACTTCCTTGCGGGCAAGCTCAAGGATTGCTCCGAAAAGGATCCGTCCAAGACCGAAGTGTTCCTCGTCGAAGGGGACAGCGCCGGCGGCTCGGCGCAGACCGGACGCGACCGGCGTACCCAGGCGATCCTGCCGCTGCGGGGCAAGATCCTGAACGTGGAGCGGGCGCGGTTTGACAAGATGCTGTCGAGCCAGGAAATCGGTAACCTGGTGATGGCGCTGGGCACCGGCATTGGGCGCGACGAGTTCAACATTGCCAAGCTGCGCTACCACAAGATTGTCATCATGACCGACGCCGACGTCGACGGTGCGCATATCCGGACGCTGCTGCTGACCTTTTTCTTCCGGCAGATGCCGGAGCTGATCGAAGGCGGATTTTTGTACATTGCGCAGCCGCCTTTGTACAAAGTCGCGCGCGGCAAGTCCGAGGTCTATCTCAAGGATCAGGCGGCGCTGGACGAATACCTGATCGAGATGGGGATCGACGGCGCGGTCCTGCGTCTGGGCAACGGCGAAGAGATCGTGGGCCATGATCTCAAACGCGTGGTGGAAGAGGCGCGCCAGTTGCGCCGGGTGATCGATGTATTCCCGACACACTATCCGCGTCACATTCTGGAACAGGCGGCGATCGCCGGGGCCTTTGTGCCCGGCGCGGTGGATAGCGACCTGCAGGGCGTGGCGGATCGGGTGGCGGCGCGGCTTGATCTGATCGCGCTGGAATATGAGCGCGGCTGGCAAGGCCGGATCACCCAGGACAAGGGTGTGCGTCTGGCACGTATCCTGCGCGGGGTCGAAGAGGTGCGCACGCTTGATGGCAAGATGCTGCGCTCGGGCGAGGCGCGCCGCACCGGCACCCTGACCCAGTCGCTGCAAGAGATCTATGGCAGCGCCGCGCAATTGGTGCGCAAGGACCGCTCGCAGGTCATCTACGGCCCGCTGGGCCTGTTGAAGGCGATCCTGGACGAGGGCGAAAAGGGGCTGACGCTGCAGCGCTACAAAGGCTTGGGTGAGATGAACCCCGAGCAGCTGTGGGAAACCACGCTGGACCCGGATGCGCGCACGCTGTTGCAGGTCAAGGTCGATGATATGGCCGAGGCCGACGACATCTTTACCAAGCTGATGGGCGACGTGGTGGAACCGCGCCGCGAGTTCATCCAGCAAAATGCGCTGAACGTGGAAAATCTGGATTTCTAAGGTTTTGTAGGATCGCGTGTAATCATGCGCGGTCCCCATAAGTTTGCGCGAATTGCCCAAAGGTTTGCGGGTTGGAGATCGGGCAGTATCTTCGGACCGAGCAGCAATAGCCGCTGTCAGGGGTAAGCCTGCCGTGGAGGATGCTGACGGTCATTGGATCGGGAGAGCGAGTCTCGTTGGTAAGGGTCGAACTGGAGTAGCCAGCCTGATGTGCTACCCGGCGTGATCTCGGTCAGGGCCGGATTTTCCGCGCCTCGATCATGCCGACGGGCTGGATGCGCCTGCTGATTTCATCAGTGCCGCCGGGACGTTGTTCCCGATGGCGCTGTAAAATCGGATAAACTCAAACATCAGCAATGGACGCCTACGACCATATCCAGTGTGTCGTTTTCCGGTCGTTATCGTCAGAATCCGGTTTAGTGTCGGGGTGGCCGAGCCAAGCCAACTGGCGCAGCCGACCCAGAGCCGCCATCCGGTTTTCTCGGGCGGCCTCCAGCACCCCGCCATCGGGGCTTGCTGCGGCACGACCAGTGCGACATTGTCCGCGGATCCCACCGCAACGAATTCCGGCGCCTTACTATGTCAAAGAAAACCCTGAACCAGGCCAACCTTGAAAAGCTCGGCGCGAAGACACTCGCCGCGCTGGTCATGGACCTGGTCCAGGGGAGCGCGGCCCTTCAGCGCCGCGCGAGGATGGAGCTCAGCGCCGCCCAGGGGCCCAAGGAGGTGGCTGCCGATCTCCGCAAACGCTTCGCCTCGCTGCGCCGTGCGACCAGCTTCGTCGATTGGCGCAAGCAAAAGGCGCTGGTCAAGGATCTCGCAGGGCTCTTGGGCATGATCGAAAACACCATCGCCCCCCATGACGCGGATGAGGCCTTCGAACTGCTCTGGTCGTTCCTGCAACTGGCCCCCTCGATCCACGAACGCACCGATGACAGCAACGGCGCGGTTGGTGCTGTCTTGAGCGACGCGGTGGAGTTGATCGCGAAACTATCGCCCGCCGTTTCCCAGGACCCCGCCGCCCTGGCGGAACGTGTTCTCGACGCTGTCGCAGATGCCGGCTACGGAGAGTTCGACGGGATCATCCCAGCGACGGCCGAGGCGCTGGGGCAAGAGGGGCTGGAGCATCTCAAGCAGATCACGCAAGCTTGGGCGGAGGCCCCGCCGACCGAGCACGACCTCGAGCAATACCGGGGCTACGGCCTCAGGTCTTCTCCCGAGGACAGCGTGCGGCGCAACAAGCAGGTGACGCGGTCGATCATCCTTGCGGATGTGGCGGACGGCCAGGGGGATGTCGATGCCTACATGGCCCGCTATTCCGAGGAACAGCTGACCTATGGCACCATCGCCCCGGACGTCGCGCGCAGGTTGCTGGATGCAGGGCGCGTTCACGAGGCGTTCGACATCGTCACCCGAGCCCGCGCCGCCGAGGACGGTAAGTCAATCCGGATGTTCCGCTATGATCTCGACGCGGTCTATGAGGAATGCCTCGAAAAGCAGGACAAGACGGAAGAGTTGATGGCGCATCTGCGGAGCACCTTCGAGCAGACCCTCAGCGCACCCTGTCTCCGAAAGTACCTAAAACTGCTTCCAGATTTCGAAGACATCGAGGCGGAAGAGGCCGCCCTGGACTTTGCGGAGGCCTATCCGCACCTGGGGGCGGCGATCAGTTTCCTGGTGAACTGGTCCGCTCACGACCGCGCAGCGCGGGTCGTGGGGACCCGGGCCGATGAGCTGAACGGGGATTCCTATCACACCCTCACCAGCGCGGCAGACGCGCTCGAGGCCGAGCATCCGCTCGCCGCCACGCTGATGCGCCGCGCCATGGTGCTGGACACCTTGAACGGCGCAAAGTCCAAGCGCTACCGCCACGCAGCGCGCCATCTTGCCGAGTGTCGGTCCTGCGATGCCGCCATCGAGGAGTATGGCGACCACCCCACCCACGCGCAGTTCCTTGAGAGGCTCAAGCAAGCCCACGGGCGAAAATACGGGTTCTGGCGCTTGGTCGAATCGTAGGTCCGGCCCAGGCCGGCCGCTCATCGAAAATGTGTCTAATGCCAGCTCCGCAGCCCTTGGTGGACATTCGCGCGGTGCGCAGCATCGGGTGCTGCGCCGGCGCGTGGGGCGGAAAGCGGCTTTCGCTCAAAACCCGATTCGCGCATCAAAGCCGTAGCAATTCGTTCATGCGATGTTTCCGTTCAGCGTTGGGGCCAGCAACAAATGGCAGTGGTCGATTTGCTCGGCAATCTCTGGCGGTGCGCCATCGGTGACCAGAACATCGACCTCTGACCAGTCACAAACATGAATCAGGCCAGATTTGCTGAACTTGCTGGAATCCATCATCAGGATTGTTTCATCCGCGCGCGCGATCATGGCGCGTTTGAACTCGACCTCGAAGAGATCGAAATCCTGACATCCGCCAGACGCCCCCGCCACGACGGACATGACGAAATAGCTGGGTGAGAAGCTTGAGAGATAGCTGATCGTGCCCGCCCCGGTCAGGGTCCGGTCGGCTTTGCGCAACTCTCCGCCCGGCAGGATGATGCGATGCGGGCTGGCGCCGGAATTCAGGATTTGCGCGATTTCCAGCGAAATGGTCAGGATCGTCATCGGTTCGCGCCGGGCCAACTCCCTTGCGAGGAAACAGGCGGTTGTCGAATTGTCCAACAGCAGCGTTGCCCCTTCCCGGATGTGGCGGGCGGTACGCGCCGCAATGGCGGCCTTGGCGGCGGAATTTTCCGACAAGCGCCGGTCAAAGGGCGCCTCGGCGCGCGGCATGGGCAGGCGGACACCGCCGTGAAATTTCTCAACCAGCCCCTCTAACGAGAGGGCCTTCAGATCACGCCGGATGGTCTCGTCCGAAACTTCGAATTCTTCAGCCAAGAAAGAGATCGTCGCCCTTCCCTGCGTCGTGAGCCGCGCAAGGATCTGTTCCTTTCTGCGAGTGCGTGCCATGTCTCCTCCTTGTCCGGCCCGGGTCAGGCCCAGTTCACGATAGCCTGACCGCTGCCGGTATCGAAGAGCCTCAGTCGATCAAGGTCGAAATTCAACCCAACCTCGTCCCCGACAGAGGGGGCGCCCAAAACAGGGCTTTTGACAACCATCCGATCCGCGCCAAGGGCGACCTCGACCAAGGCTTCGGCACCGATCAGTTCGGTCCGCTCGACCCGTGCGCGGGCCATGCCATCGCTCGAGAGGGTTACCTCTTCAGGGCGCAGGCCGATCAGCACATCCGGCGGGAGGTTGAGGCCCAGAGCCAATTCACCCATGAAGCTGGCATGCCCGACCTTGCCGTTTGCGGCCCGGCACGGAATCAGCGCCATTTCCGGGCTGCCGATGAAGGTGGCAACAAAGGTATTGGCGGGCTTCATATAGATGTCCATCGGGGCCCCGACCTGTTGCAGTTTCCCGTTTGACATCATGGCCACGCGGGTGCCCAGCGTCATCGCTTCGATCTGGTCATGGGTGACGTAGATCACCGTCAGCCCCAACTCCTGATGAAGCCGCTTCAACTCGGCGCGCATCCGGTTGCGCAGCTTTGCGTCCAGGTTCGACAGCGGTTCGTCGAACAGAAAGACCTTGGGTTGACGCACCAATGCACGCCCGATGGCGACGCGTTGGCGCTCGCCACCCGACAATTCCTTTGGCCGGCGATCCAGCAGGTCGCCAATGCGCAGGATCTCGGCCGCATCGCGGATGCGGGTGTCGATCTCGGCCTTTGACAGCCGAGTGGTCTTCATCAGGCCGAACGCCATGTTCCGATAGGCGGTCATATGCGGGTAAAGCGCATAGCTTTGGAACACCATCGCGATGTCGCGCTTCTGGGGCTGGGCGTCGGTGACATCTTGCCCGTCGATCAGAAGCTGGCCGCCGGTGATCTCCTCCAGCCCCGCGATCATGCGCAGCGTGGTGGATTTGCCGCAGCCCGAGGGGCCGACCATGACCATGAACTCGCGGTCCTCGATGGTCAGGTTGATGTCATGCACGGTTTTGCGCTCGCCATAGGATTTGCAAATGTTGTTCAGTTGAACAGTCGCCATTTTGGGTCTCCGGTATCGGGCGTCACTTGACGCCGGTATGCATGAAGCTGTCGATGAAGCGGCGCTGGAAGATCACGAAGAGCAGCAGCAGCGGCGAAACGACGATGGTCGTGCCCGCCATCAAACGCGGCCAGTCGGCCCCGCTGTCGGCCTTGGCCAAAAGCCCCAAGCCGATGGGGAGGGTGCGGATGCCTTCGGAATTCGTCACCAGCAGCGGCCACATGTAATCGTTCCAGTGGGTCACGACCGAGATGATGCCAAAGGCAATCAGCGTCGGTTTCACCAGCGGCAGGAAAACGTGCCACAGGATTTCCAGATGGTTGCAGCCGTCCAGCCGGGCTGCGTCCGAAAGCTCGGACGGCACTTGGCGAAAGCTCTGTCTCAGCATGAAGGTGCCATAACCCGAGGCGATGAAAGGCACGATCATGGCCAGGATCGTGTTCACCAGCCCCATTTCCCGCAGGGTGATGAAGTTGGTCAGAAAGATCGCATAGATCGGGAACATCACCTGCAGCAGGAACAGCGTGAACAGAAGGTTTTTGCCCGGAAACGTCAGCCGCGCAAAGGCATAGGCCGCCAAGGTGATCGTGATCATCTGGCCGGTCAGGATCGAACTTGTGACGATCACGGAGTTGACCAGATAGGTTCCGAACGGCGCAACCGACAGGGTGCTGGGGTAGTTCGAGAAATTCAGGCTTTGCGGCCAGAACCCTGCCGCCTGATCGAACACCTCGACGTTTGTCTTGAGCGAGGTCACGAGAATCCAGACCAACGGGCTGAGCCAGAGCAGTGCCAGCGGCGCCATGATCAGATGCAGCCAATTCGCCCGCAGGTGCCGCTGCCAGTGGGCCCGTCTGCGCGATGTTGAAAGCTTTGCTTGGGTCACGTCGCTCATCAGCGTTCTCCGAGATAGTGGACCTTGCGGCCCAATGTCACCGCGACGAGGCCGATCAGGCCCAGAACAAAGACCAGCAGCGCATTGGCCAGCGCCGAAGCATAGCCGATGTCCTGATACTGAAAGCCGTTCTGGTAGATATAATAGGTCAGCACGTTCGTGCTGTCGGCCGGGCCGCCCTGAGTCATCACATAGACGTAGTCAAAGATCTGGTAGCTGTGCAGCGTGCCGATGATGATGACGAAATAGAGCGTGGGCGAGATCAGCGGAATGGTAATGTGCAGCAACCGATGCCGGGCGCTGACGCCGTCAAGGCGCGCCGCCTCGTACAGATCCGAGGGCACGAGTTTCAGTGCCGCCAACAGGATCAGCATGAAATAGCCCGAGTATTTCCAGATGCTCATGATCACGATGGCGGGCAAGGCCCATTTGCTGTCGTAAAGCCAATCCAGCCGCGGCAGGCCCAAGCTTGTCAGCGCCTCATTGATCGGCCCGTAGCCCGGGGCGTAGAGGAACACCCAGAGCATGCCCGCGGCAACCGAGGGGATCATGACCGGATAGAAAAACGCCGAGCGATAGATCGCCATGCCGCGCAGCTTGCTGTCCAGCGCGACGGCCAACAACAAGGCGGCGGCAATCGAAAGCGGGATCGTCGTCAATGTATAGAAGGCGGTATTGCCAAGCACCTTCCAGAACAGCCGATCCTCGAGCAGTCGTAGGTAGTTTTCGGCCCCGAGCCAGTAGATGTCGGGATCGCCCAGAAGCACATCATGCAGGCTGAACCAGACCGAGCGAAGGATCGGCCAATAGGTGAAGATGGCAAGAAAGACGAGCGATGGAAGCAGCAGCGCATAGGCCAGCAGCATCTCGTTTCGGCGCGCGCGGGCGAAAGCATGGGACATGAGGGGATCCTCGTGAAAACGGAAAAGGACGCGGGCAAAAACCCGCGTCCCTCAGGAGAAGGTGTGTTCAGCCCTTCTGGCGGCGCAGAACGCGGGTGATCTCGCGGTTCACCTCGGCCGTGGCATCGGTGAGCGCGGCTGCGGGGGCGATTTCGCCCGCCAACGTCCGGTCAATCGCGCTTTTCAGCGAGTCGCGGGCGCGGGAATAGGCCGGAACCTGAAGGAAGGCACCGGAATATTGCGCCTGTTTCATCGCGACCTCGGCCTGTGGAACCTCGGCGAGATACTGCTGCATCTCGGGTTGTTCCCACGAGGATTTGCGAACGGCGAGATAGCCGGTCGCCCGGCTCCATGCGGCTTGGTTCTCGGTGTTGGTCATCCAGCGCGCAAAGGTCCATGCGGCCTCTTTCTTGGCGTCCGACTGCTTCTTGGCGATCATGATGGGGCCGCCACCTTGGGACGCGCCCCATTGCTTTTTCTTCGGCATGAAGGCGACACCGACTTCAAAAGGCGAAGATTTGCGCAGGTTGGTCAGCGAGCCGGTCGAGTGGTACAGCATCGCGGTGGACCCCGCCATGAAGTCGTTGGCAGACCCTTGCCAGGTCGAGGCCGGCGCCATGCAGCCCGCATCCACCATGGTTTTCCAAAAGCTCAGCGCCTCGATCGCTTCGGGGCGATCCCACAGCACCTTGTCTTTTTCCCACGGCACCAGACCGTTTTGGCGGCAATAGCCCTCGAACATCCAGTCATGCCAGCCGCCGCCGATGGTCAGCCCCCAGCGTTTCAGCTCGTCGCCATCCCGGATGGTTAGCGCTTTGGCGGTTTCAAACAGCTCGTCCCAGGTTTCCGGCGCCTTGGCGATACCAAGGGCCCCAAAGGCATCCTTGTTGTAGTACAGCACCGGGGTCGAGGGCTGATAGGACAACCCGTAAAGGCGATCATCAGAGACGGCGGTGTTCAGGAAGCCACCGATGAAGTCGTCATAGATGTCATCGGATTTGGCCTGTTCTGTGATGTCCTCGAGCGCGTCGAGCCCCAGAAAGGTCTGAAGCGAAGAGTTGATCGGAAGCCACAGGGCGGGCGGTTCGCCGACACCAAGTGCGGTGATCACCTTTTGCTCGGTATTGTCGTAGGAGCCGGCGTAGATCGCCTCGACCTCGATCCCGTCATGGGTCGCGTTGAAGTCCGAGATCATGCCCGAAATAATGGTGTTGATGTCACCAGACACCCCCACCGGGTACATGAACTGAAGCTTTACGGTTTCGTTTGCGCGGGCCGGGGTCAGGACGCCCGGCATCATGCTGACGAAGGGGGCGGCCAGACCAGAGGCCAGCAGTCGCCGACGCGTCAGGTTGGATTTTGTGGATTTCATATTCTTACATCTTCCAAATGTGGATTCGCTAGGGCGTTCCGTATGTTTGGACCCCAGTCATGCAGCGGCGCCCAAACCACATTTTTCCTCATATCTTTGGTAAATCACAAAAATATGAAGGTTTGGCGCTGTCTCTGCCGAACGCTTGAGGTGGGGCATCCAAGGCGATGGCTGGTATTTTTGTGGTTATGGCTTCCGAAAAATCACACAAACCGACGGCGGGAGTGGATTTGACGTAAAAAGTTCACAAATTTCTCGGCAGGTTTCAGCTATCCAGAGCAGGAGGCGAGGCGAAACCTCGCATTCCATCAGGAGGCCCAAAGATGTTGATTGCGCAAATCAGTGATTCCCACGTTCTGTCTGGCGGTCGCAAGCTCGCCGGGCGGTTTGACACTGGCGCGGCCTTTGATCGTCTTGTTGCAAGCCTTGCGCGCCAGCCGGTGCGTCCCGATCTGATCCTGTTTTCCGGCGATCTGGGCGAGGATGCGACAGGAGAAGAATATGATCATGTCGGGGAGGGGTTGCGTCGTCTCCGCATTCCCGTGCTTGCCGTGCCCGGCAATCATGACGCGCGGGCGCCGATGTTCGCGGCATTGCCGGACATGCTGAACAAAACGGACAGCGGGCACCTGTGCCTTTGCGATACGCGGTTCGATCTTGCCGTGATCGGCCTTGATACCTTGGTTGAGGGGGCCCCGCATGGAGAGCTTTGCGCCGACCGGTTGTCATGGCTGGAGGCGGCGCTGCGGCGCTGCAAGGACCAGGATGTGGTGATCTTCATGCATCACCCGCCCCTGACCACCGGCTTGCAGGATATGGATTCGATGGGCTTTCTTGCCGGGAGAGAAGCATTCGCCCAACTCGTCTCACATCACGGCAGGGTTCAGGGAATCCTCTGCGGCCATATGCACCGGGCCATTCAGGGGGCGTGCGGCGGTGCTCCGGTTCGCGTGGCCCCCTCCGCCTCGCATCAGATTGCGTTCGACCTGCGCGCTGACGTGCCATTCGCCTTCTCCGATGAGCCTGCGCAATACATGATGCATATCGCGCGCCCCGGAGAGCCACTTGTCAGCCATGTCGTCTCGGTCGAAGCGGCGGCGCAGGATATGGATTGAAATTGCTGCATTGCAGCAAAAATCGACGCAACAAGCGGCGACTGTGGGTCGGTCGCGTCCCTTCTACCATGCTCAACGACCCGAACCTTGCAAAGCCCGCTCCCCTGCGCATCGCTGACGTTCGTGTTGGCCGCAGCGAATGACCGGAAGCCGCCGGACGTGTCGAAGTACACGAACGGCCCGCAGCTGACCTTAGGAGCCGACGAAACGTGTGCCTCAAAGCTGCCATTTCTGTATTTTGCAGCACGCTGATACTACGAATGCCCTAAGTGTAGATTTCCATGCGGAAGTGACCCAGGTAGCGGTAAAATTTCCATTGAGAATTGACCCATGTGACCCTTCCCCCAGCGCCATGCGCAGCGGGGGACATTGGAGTGATACACATGGGACTTTTGAACATCATCAGACATATGGCTTTACGAGAGAAGTTGCCTCTCCGCGAGATTGCGCGGCGCACTGGTTTGTCGCGCAATACCATTACAAAATATCTGAATGCGGGCACGATCGAGCCGCAGTTCACGACACCGGAGCGCCATAGCAAGCTCGATCCGTTCGCCGCCAAGCTGACCGGGTGGCTGAAGACGGAGGCCGGCAAGTCGCGCAAGCAGCGGCGCACGCTGAAGCAATTGCATGCCGATCTGGTGGTTCTCGGATTTACCGGGTCCTACGGCCGGGTCGCGGCTTTTGCGCGTGACTGGCACATCGAGCGGCAGAGAGAACAGCAGACGACAGGACGCGGCACCTTTGTGCCCCTGTCGTTTCGCCCGGGGGAAGCCTTCCAGTTCGACTGGAGCGAGGATTTTGCCGTTCTGGGCGGTGAGCGCACAAAGCTACAAGTCGCCCACATCAAGCTGTCGCACAGCCGGGCCTTTCTGGTCCGGGCGTATCTGCTGCAAACCCACGTCCCTCTCGTGACATTTCCTGCGGAAATGCACTGCCGGTCAATGGATGCTGTTCGATGCCCATTGGCACGGGTTCCGAGTCTTCGGCGGTATCCCCGAGCGCGGGATTTACGACAGTGAGGCTGGGCCGCCATGGGTCCGAGGCCAAGCCGAACGCGCACCGCAGTTGACCGCGTGGGTCGCGGTAAGGTGCGACAGGTCAACATGCGTTTCCTTGCGATGGCCAACCACTACGTGTTCGAGCCAGCGTTTTGCAATCCGGCCGCCGGCTGGGGCAAGCCATTGTTGCGCCATTGGTCCGAGCGACAATGGCGGCGGTCAGATCGAGAAGAATGTGCAGGATTCCCGACATCACGCTAAAAGCGTGCCTCCGGTACGACGTCTGTGGCAGCCCATGCCGGACTTCCCCGATTTCGCGGCCCTGAACGACTGGCTGGAACAGCGCTGTGTCGCATTGTGGAGCGAGATCCCGCACGCAGCATTGCCCGGGAGCGTTGCTGACGTCTGGGCTGCTGAGCGGGTCGCTCTGATGCCGCTGCCCCCCGCCTTCGATGGCTTTGTCGAGCATAGCAAGAGGGTGTCGCCGACCTGCCTGATCAGCTTCGAGCGCAACCGCTACAGCGTTCCGGCGTCATTTGCGAACCGCCCCGTCAGTCTCCGCGTTTATCCGGACAAGCTGGTGGTGGCCGCCGAGGGTCAGATCCTGTGCGAGCATGCGCGAGTGATCCAGCGCAGCCATCACCTCCCACCGCAGACAATCTACGATTGGCGCCATTACCTGGCCGTCCTCCAGCGCAAGCCGGGTGCATTGCGTAACGGAGCGCCCTTTGCCGAATTCCCTCCGGCCTTCAAACAGCTGCAAGACATCATGTTGCGCCGTCTTGGCGGCGATCGGGACCCTCTCGGGACATTGCTTCGCAATGCCCTGCCGGGCAGTGAATGGTCGATATCCTGGCGCTGGTCCTGCATCACGACGAACAGGCTGTGCTGGTCGCCGTGGAAATGGCCCTGGCCGAGGGGGGCGCGACCAAGACCCATGTGCTGAACCTTCTGCACCGTCTGATCGACGGAAAGACGATCGGTGGACCGGACATCCACTGCCCGGCAGTGGAATGTTTGCATGCATGAGAGGGGATACGCCACAGGCACTGATCCTTCAGCGCGAACCAGAAGCCAATGTCGAACGCTATGATGGCCTGCGGGCCCGGACCGTCGGAGGCCGCCATGCGTCATGATCCCGCCAGCGGTGCCATCATCATCATGCTGCGCAGTTTGCAGATGCACGGCATGGCGGTCGTGCCGAAGGCACGCCTCTGGCGTGACCCGTCACCGAACCTCATGGAGCAAGGCGCGCCGGCCTTTGATGCCGCTGTGCCGATGCTCGCCCAGTTGCTAAAGGCTGAGGTCGCAGAACGGGAGGTGCGCTCCATTGCCTACCACATGAAGGCCGCACGCTTCCCGGCCTACAAAGACCTCTCTGGCTTCGACTTTACGGCCAGTGAGATCAACGAGGCCACCGTTAGGCAGCTACACCGCTGCGAGTTCATGGACGGTGCCCAGAACGTCGTGCTGATCGGGGGCCCCGGCACCGGCAAAACTCATGTCGCGACAGCCCTTGGTGTGCTGGCCGTCGAACATCATCGCCGCAAGGTTGTGAACAGGCATGCAAAATTGACCCCGTAGCGGGGTGATCGGCGTCCAAAAATGACCCCCTTACACTGATGTGGATAATGCCCCCGAGGCTATCGGGGAGCACAGTGTGGGATGTTGGT
>NZ_SMFP01000009.1 GCF_004348975.1 Antarcticimicrobium sediminis
CTGGATCACAGCGGCACGGCCTTGTCGGACGGCAGCTATGCGGTGACGGCGCAGGCGCGCGATGCGGCCGGGAGCCTCTCGGGGCTGTCGTCGGAGTTCGCCCTGCGGGTGGACGGCGCGGTCCCCGGGGTGCCCGTGGTCACCGGCATTAGCGATGATACCGGGACGGCGGGCGACGGGGTGACCTCGGACGCCACGCTGGTGATCCGCGGCACGGGCGAGGCCGGGGCGCAGGTCGAGGTGTTCCTCGACGCGGCGTCGATTGGCACGGTGACGGTGGATGGCGCGGGCGACTGGAACCTGGATCACAGCGGCACGGCCTTGTCGGACGGCAGCTATGCGGTGACGGCGCAGGCGCGCGATGCGGCCGGGAGCCTCTCGGGGCTGTCGTCGGAGTTCGCCCTGCGGGTGGACGGCGCGGCGCCCGGGACGTTGAGCATCATCGGCACACCGACCGAAGATCAGATCCTCACCGCTGTTCCGACGCTTTCAGATGACGGCGGTTTCGGGCCGATTTCCTATCAGTGGATGCGCAACGGCACTACCATTACTGACGCTACCGCCAGCACCTATACCTTGGTCCAGGCAGATGTTGGCACTGCAATCACTCTAGTCGCTCACTATACCAACGAACTTGGCGCGCTGGAAACAATCACAAGTGCTGCCACCGCCGCCGTCACCAACCTCAATGATGCCCCCACCGGTGATCTGACCATCACTGGCACACCGGTCGAGGATGAGACCCTCACCGCTGGCAACACCCTGGCCGATGAGGATGGGCTCGGCCTCGTCGCCTACCAATGGCTGCGCGACGGTTCCGCGATCACCGGCGCAACGGCGGCCAGCTATACGCTGACCCAGGCCGATGTCGGCGCGGCGCTTTCCGTCACCGCCAGCTATACCGATGCGCAAGGCACGGCAGAGTCCGTAATCAGCGCAACGACCGATGCGGTGATCTGGGCCGACAAGATACTGTCGGGGACCAGCGGGGATGACTATCTACGGGGGCGCGGTGGCGCGGATCAGATCTTTGGTCTGGAAGGGGATGACGTCCTGATCGGCGGCTTCAACGACGACATTCTCTTCGGCGGCACGGGCGATGACACGCTGCACGGCTGGAGAGGTGACGACCGGCTTGTCGGCGTGCAGGGCAATGACCAAATCTTTGCCGGCAAGGGGGATGACATTCTGCGCGGCGGGGCGGACAACGACGCGCTGTTCGGTAGAAAGAACGATGACAGGCTTTTCGGAGGGCTGGGAGATGATCGCCTGAAAGGCGGCAAGGGCGATGATACCCTGACGGGTGGCAAGGGAGCTGATGTCTTTATCTTTGCGCGGACCTCGGGGGCAGATGTCATCACGGATTTCGGCAAGGGAGAGGACGTGATTGAAATCGTCAACGGCGCAGGGCGCCTCGGTCAGATTGAATTCGCACAGGTCGGGGACGATGTCGTTCTGCACTTTGCAGAAACAGAAATCACTGTTCTGAATACAACCATTGATGTGTTGCGGGACGCAGACCACTTCCTGTTCGTGTAGCAACTTCTGTAGTGGCCGTTCACTGTGCAAGGGCCTCTGACTTCTGGGCTTGCTGAGCGAGCGCGGTCTTCTTTCAGGCCTATTCATGCTGCGCTTTCCAGAGGGCGCTGGCCGGGATGGTGATCAGCGAAGCGGGTCCAAATCTGGGTCTCGCGCTCAAGTGCTCGCAGCTGCTATCTGGTTTTGCTGATCCGAATCGTTTGTTCTTTTTTCCCATGGGGTCGTCGGTTTCTCACACCTCCTTCTCCGGTGTCCATGCGCGAGCAAGAGCAAAATGTCTCCAGAGCCACAGTTACCGTCGCGTCGAAAAACCCTTGGCGCCCTTGTCTGCGGCGATCAAGAAGTTGCCGTATCTCTTCGGGGATGGCGGTGCTTGGTGAGCGCCGGGGGCTGAAAGTTCCGAGGCCAGGGGATGTGAATCCCGGAGGCAAACTGGGCCATGGAAACGGTCGAATTATCTGACCGTCGCGGAGTAAAAGTCCGCCATTCTGATGCCCGAGGCGGAAGCTGAGGGCCGGGAGATGTATTCTGTGGAACTTTCTAACCGGGTGCGCAGAGCGTGCCATGTTGAGGCTACCAGTGCAGCGAGAACCCCTGCATCGACGAGGCCGAGCGGTCGGCCGAGAAGGAAGAACAGTGCGATGATGCCGATTGGCAGGTAGAGAAAGGCGTAGACCGCCAGGGCATAAAGTTTCATAGGCATCTCACATCAAGGCGACATCGTCGCGGCTGGCAGAAAAGCGATTCATCGCCTTGGTATAGAACGCCGCAATGATCAGCATGATGACCACCAGCGCCACCGCCACTGCGGACCCGAAGGCCCAGTTGCGCGATTGCAGGAACAGATCGACCAGCGCGTTGCCGACAAAGAACACCTTGCCGCCGCCAAGGATCCCGGGGATCAGAAACTCGCCCATCAGCAGGATGAACACCAGCATGGACCCGGTCAGGACGACGGCCTGCGGCAGCAGCAACAGGGCCGCATACCAAAGCCCCGCCAGTGTCAGCAACAGAGCCCGCGCCCGGGATTGGGTCATGGCCATCGTCCGTTTCCTTTCAAAGACCGATCAGGCGGATTTAAAGCGCGCCATCAATTCGGTGCGGTTCGGGTCGGTCAGCGTCAGGCAACAGTCCAGAACGTGCATCCCGCATCGCATGGTGTATGATCTGCGCCATGCTTGACCTCCACACCCACTTCCCCCCCATGACCACCCGCACCCATGAGGTGTGCGGGCCGTCGGCATCGGCGTTTGCCTTTGCGCTTGGGGCGCGCTTGGGGGGGGCGGTGCTTTGGGTGCGTGAGGCATGGCTTGGGGACCAGATCAACCCCATGGGCTTTGCCTCCTATATGGACCCGCAAAATGTCCTCGTGGCGCTTGCGCCCAGTCACATCGATGTCCTTGCCGCCGCCGAAGAGGCTTTGCGTTCAGGCAGCGTCACCTTGGTCGTGCTGGAGCTCACGCAGCCGATTGGCCTTACGGAAGGGCGGCGTCTGCAACTGGCCGCGCAACAGGGCAAGTCCACCGGGGTGTGTCTCATCCCCGAAGGCATGGGCAGCAATGCCGCGCAGACCCGTTGGCGCTGCACCCCCGTTTTTGATGCCGATCCCCATGCGCCGGACTCGACTCTGCAGCGGTGGGAAATTATAAAGAACAAATCAGGAACATTAACAGCGTGGACTGTGAAGTGGGATGCGCAAACGCGTCGTATCAATGTGGTTTCCTCGGTTGCCCAGTGACAGGGTTCTGCGCGCCTGTGCGATCGGGGCCGCAGGCGACAGCCGCCCCTTTGTTCTCACGCATCACGAAAAGAACACCGATCGCATCTATTGCCTGAACCGCGCCGCCGAGGCCCGGGGCCTGCATCGCGGTATGGGGGTTTCTGATGCGCGGGCCTATTGCCCCGACATGCAAAGCCGCCCCGCCACCCCGCAGGCAGATGCGCGGTTTTTGCAGATGCTCGCACGGTGGAGCAAGCGCTACTGTCCCTGGGTGGGGTTGGATGGCACTGACGGGCTGATGCTCAACATCGCGGGGGCGGAGCATCTGTTCAATGGCGAGGCGGCGATGCTTGACGATATGCGTCACCGTCTTGAGCGCGCCGGGTTGAGCGTTCAGATCGCGGCGGCGGAGACACGTGGCGCGGCTTGGGCCTTGACCCACTACGGTGCGACCACCCGCGCCAGCGAAGGTCTGACATCCTTGCCGGTTGCGGCCTTGCGGCTGGATGCCAAATCCGACACCGCGCTTCAACGGCTCGGTCTGCGCACCATTGGGGATCTCATGGCCTTGCCCCGCGCCACGATCGCCCGCCGCTTTGGCCCCGATGTTACGCTGCGCCTTGATCAGGCCATGGGCGCGCGGGATGAGGTGATTTCTCCGCTCACGGAGCCGCCGCACTACGGGGTGCGCATGACGCTGCCCGAACCGATTGGTCTGAGCGGCGATGTGATGGCGGGCACCGCGCGGCTGTTGGAGCGGCTCTGTGCCAAACTCAAAGATCAGGACATGGGCGCGCGGCGTCTGCAGTTGAGCCTGCGCCTGGTGGACCAAGGCACCCAGCAAATCGAGCTGCGCCTTGCCGCCCCGATGCGCGACGCCACGCGAATTTTGCCGCTGTTTGAGCGCGGTGTCGGTGCCGTCGATGCCGGCTTTGGTATTGATCACCTGCGCCTTGAGGCCACGCAAGTCGAGCGCTTGCTGCAGACACAAATCACCTCCGCCACACCCTCGCGGAGCGACGGGTTGGAGGATCTCATCACGCGTCTGGGCAACCGTATCGGGTTGGAGAACATCCAACGGTTTCTGCCTGCCGACAGCCACATCCCCGAGCGCAGCTTTCAGATTGCCCCGGCCGCCTATAGCACCGCGCAGGGGCCGTGGGTGACATTGCGCCCGCGCCCTTTGCGTCTGTTTGCCCCCGAAGCCATCACCGCGACAGGCCCGCGCCCGCCACGCCACTTTCGATGGCGGCGCATGGCTTTGACCACGCGGCGGTCCACGGGGCCGGAACGCATCGCGCCCGAATGGTGGTTGCCCGACGACAATTGGCGCTCTGGCCTGCGCGATTATTGGAAGCTGGACACCGCGCAGGGGCGGCGTTTGTGGGTGTTTTACACGCCACAAAATCCCGGTTGGTTTGTGCAGGGAGAGTTCGCATGACCACGCGCAATCCCTCGCTTGATCCGGGCTATGCCGAACTTTGCGTCACGTCGAACTTCACCTTTCTGCGCGGCGCGTCGCACCCCGAGGAATTGATCACACGGGCGGCGGCCCTTGGGTTGGCGGGGGTGGCGCTTACCGACCACAATTCGCTCGCGGGGGTGGTGCGGGCCTATTCGGCGCTCAAGGAATTGCGACGCGAGTTGGGGGAGACCGTGCCGCTGCCCAAGCTGATCGTAGGCGCGCGGCTTATCCTGCGCGACAGCGACACCCATTGGATCGCCCTGCCGCAAGACCGCGCGGGCTATGCCCGGCTGACCCGGCTTTTGACCCTTGGCAAACGGCGCGCGCCCAAGGGCGCGTGTTATCTGGACCTGCACGATCTTCAGCAGGGCTGCGCAGGCATGACCCTGATCGCCCTGCCGCAAACGACAGTGCACGGCAGCAAGGCGGATATCCTCGCGCTCAAGAAATGCTTTCCCGCGCATGTCTTCTTGGGCGCGGCCCCGCGCTATGACGGCAGCGATCAGCACTACTTTGACGCCTGCGCCAGCCTTGCGCAGCGCACCGCGGCCCCGATGGTGGCCGTGGGGGACGTCCTTATGCATCACGCCGCGCGTCGCCAATTGGCGGATGTGCTGACCTGTATGCGCAACCACATCACCATCGACGACATCGGCACACGCGCGCTGCCCAACGCCGAGCGCCGCCTGAAAGGCGAGGCCGACATGCAGCGGCTGTTTTCCCGTCATCCCGCCGCCCTGCGCCGCACGGTTGAGATCGCGGCCAGATCAAGCTTTTGCCTAAGTGAGTTAAGCTTTGAATACCCCGACGAGATCGCGGGGGATGAGCCGCCGCAAGACCGTCTGGCGCGACTGGCCCGCGCGGGCCTTGCAACCCGCTATCCAAACGGGGCACCCGATAGCGCTATCGCGCAGATGACCAAGGAACTGGCCTTGGTCAAATTGCTCAACTTTCCCGCCTATTTCCTCACGGTGCATGACATCGTGCAATTCGCCCGCGGGCAGGGGATCTTGTGCCAGGGGCGCGGGTCTGCCGCCAATTCGATCCTGTGCTATCTCCTTGGCATCACCGATGTCAGCCCGGAGACCATCACCATGGTGGTGGAGCGGTTCGTGTCCGAGCATCGCGGCGAGCCGCCCGATATCGACGTCGACTTTGAGCATGAGCGCCGCGAAGAGGTCATTCAGCATATCTACGCCAAATATGGCCGTCACCGGGCTGGGCTTTGTGCCACGGTGATCCATTTTCGCACGCGCGCCGCGATCAGCGAGGTGGGCAAGGTCATGGGGCTGTCGCAGGACGTCACCGCCAATCTGTCAGGGCAGATTTGGGGCTCGGGCAATGGCGGCGCGGACCCTGAGCGAGTCAAAGAGCTTGGCCTTGATATGTCTGATCCGCGTCTGGCGCTGACCATCAAGTTGATCGGCGAGATCATCGGCTTTCCCCGTCATCTGAGCCAACATGTCGGCGGTTTTATCATCACCAAGGATCGATTGGATGATCTGTGCCCGATCGAGAATGCCGCCATGGAGGATCGCACCATCATCGAGTGGGACAAGGACGACATCGACGCGCTCGGCATTCTCAAGGTCGACATTCTGTCCCTCGGCATGTTGACCTGCATCCGCAAAAGCTTTGATCTGATCGCGCAACACGGCGGCCCGCGCTACAGCATCGCGACCGTGCCGCAAGCGGATACGCCAACCTTTGATATGCTCTGTGTCGCCGATGCCATCGGGGTGTTTCAGGTCGAGAGCCGCGCACAGATGAACTTTCTGCCACGGATGAAACCCCGCACGTTCTACGACCTGGTGATCGAGGTGGCCATCGTGCGCCCCGGACCGATCCAAGGCGGCATGGTGCATCCCTATATCAATCGCAGGCAGGGCAAGGAGGCGGTGTCGTTCCCCTCTGCGGCGCTTGAAAAGGTGCTTGGCAAAACCCTTGGTGTGCCGCTTTTTCAAGAGCAGGCCATGCAGATCGCAGTGGTCGCTGCGGGGTTTTCACCCTCCGAGGCAGACAGGCTGCGCCGGTCGATGGCGACGTTTCGGCGGATGGGCACGATCGGCCAGTTGCGCGACAAATTCATCAGCGGCATGGTGGAGCGCGGCTATGACCGCGCCTTTTCCGAGAGCTGCTTTTCCCAGATCGAGGGCTTTGGCGAATACGGGTTTCCCGAAAGCCATGCCGCCGCCTTTGCCATGCTTGCCTATGTCTCGGCATGGCTGAAACGTCACCATCCCGCCGCCTTTGCCTGTGCGTTGCTGAACGCGCAGCCGATGGGGTTTTACGCCCCCGCCCAGATTGTCCGCGACGCCCGCGAACATCAGATCGAGGTGCGCCCGATCTGCGTGAATGCCAGTGAATGGGACAACACATTGGTGCGCCGCTCGGATGGCCGTTTGGCCCTGCGTCTTGGATTTCGCCAGATCAAAGGCTTTCGCGAGGAAGATGCTGCATGGATCGTGGCGGCGCGGGGCAATGGCTATCCCGACCCCGAGGCGCTGTGGCTGCGTGCGGGGATTGGCCCCGCCGTGTTGGAGCGTTTGGCCGAAGCCGACGCCTATACCGGTCTGGGGCTGGGGCGCCGGGATGCGCTTTGGGCGGTCAAGGCGATCAAGGGCAACGCGCCCTTGCCGTTGTTCAATGATCCGATCGAGGGCGAGGGCATCCGGGAACCTGCCGTCGATCTTCCCGCGATGCATCTGGGCGAAGAGGTGGTCGAGGATTACGTCGCCATGCGGCTCTCGCTCAAAGCGCACCCGATGGAGCTTTTGCGCCCCCAGATGGCCGGGCTGACGCCTCACGCCGCGCTGCCTGACGTGTCTTTGGGGCGGGGGGCAGGGGGGCAGGGTTCTGGGGCGCGGATTTCGGTCTGCGGCCTGGTCATCACCCGCCAACGTCCCGGCACGGCCTCGGGCGTGGTCTTCCTGACGCTTGAGGATGAAACCGGCGTCTCGAACGTGGTGGTCTGGCCCAAGATTTACAAAAAATTCCGCCGCGCGGTCATGGGCGGGCGGTTGTTGCGCGTCACCGGCACAGTACAACGCGAAGGCATTATCGTACATATCATCGCGCAGAGCGTCGAGGACGTGTCGCACGCCCTTAGCGATCTCGGCCACCCGATGGATGACGCCGTGGGCCTCACGGTCCCGCAAGCCGACGACGCCCCCAGATCACGGCCACAACCCCGCGCCATGCACCCGCGAGATCAGGCCAAGCGATTGTTCCCGAGCCGCGATTTCCACTGACGCGCGTTTGGGCGCCTTGGTGGGCGATAGGTGAACCGCGCTTCTTGTCGGATTCAGGGCGGGGCGCCCTCACCACTTTTTGCCACGCCCCGAACGCTATTGTGCTTCCCCAAGATGTGAGGTCATCGTACCAAGAGCCCATGCTGATCTTCATCGTCCTTTTGCTTCTCGGCGCGGGTGCTCTTGGTTTTCGTTTCTGGTCGAGACGACGGGCCCGCGCGCGGCTTTTGGCCTCGGCGCTGTCTGCCGATCAACGAGGCATCGTCGAAACATCGGTTCCTCTGCTGCGAAAACTTCCGACCGACTTGCGCGAGAAGCTCGAAGGCAAGATCAACGTCTTTCTGGACCAGATCGAATTCGTCGGGTGCAACGGGCTGGAGGTGACTGAAGAGATGCGGCTGTCGATTGCGGCGCAAGCCTGCCTTCTCGTCGCGAATACCGACACCTGGTACGAGAACCTTCACACCATTCTAGTCTATCCAAGCGCCTTCAAATCGAAAACAAAAAGACACAACGGCTATGTCGTGACCGAGGGCGAAACGGTGCGCGTGGGCGAAAGCTGGCCGCGCGGCCCTGTGGTTCTGTCCTGGGCGGATGCGGAACACGGCGCCAGCGACCCCAAAGACGGTCACAACGTCGTCTTCCATGAATTCGCGCATCAAATCGACGACTTGTCAGGCCATACAGACGGGGTTCCGGTCCTGAACATGGATCAAAGTTTTGCAGCTTGGGAGCGTGTCTTTGTCAGTGCGTTCAAAAGACACGTTCGAAATGTCGATAACGGACACAAGACAGCATTTGACGCTTACGGCACGGTTGGACCTGAAGAGTTCTTTGCGGTCGCGGTCGAGGTGTTTTTCGAACGACCGGCATTCCTCAAGCACGAAGAGGCCGCGGTTTACCAGCAGTTGGTAAGCCTGTTCCGGCTTGATCCGTCAAGTTGGGCGTAGATTTTCCAAGTTGAACGGTGGGGGGGCGAACACCCGGCACACTCCTGGCGTTCATACAAATTGCAGCATAAACTGACCCCGTTGACCCATGTGCGAGACAAAGCCGATTTTGCGATAGGTCAGTGTTTGATCGTGGAACAATCTATCGTTGCTCGAGCGACCAAGCCAGCCTGTATGGGGCGCCGCAGGACCGCTTGCCGCGATCACGAAATCTCTGCATTCTATCTGCATAATTTCATGTCATAATATTGATATGAACCTTATTCGTAAGTCCTTGTTCGCCAAGATATTCGCGGCCATCGGGGCGACCGCTGTTCTGGTCGTCATGGTGATGGCGTTGATGGTCGCGTTTTCGATGCGCGAGGGGTTCTCGCAGTATCTGCTCAAAGGGGAACTGGCGCGGTTCGATGATTTGGCGGCCGCCTTGGTTGCCGAGAAAGACGGCGGCTGGCCCGATTTTGTCGGCGATCCAAGGCGGTGGAGTGATTTTGTGCATGCACATGTTACGCCCGCCAATTTGGATTTTGGCTTGCCCCTCGGTCCACCTCCCGGACCGATGTTGGGGCGGCGGCCCCCGCCGGGCCCCCGCGGCGGCCACATGCGGCTTGAAGATCGGCTCGTTTTGCTTGACGCGACTGGCGTCCAGATTGCGGGGCCGGTTGAACGGTCTGCACGGTTTGAAAGCCGTCCCATCTGCGCAGACAAAGGGTGTACCGGCGCGGGGCTGCTGGGATACATCGGATTGTACGCGCCCATAAATTCGGAAAATGCAAGCAGCACCTTTTTCCTGCGCGGTCAGTATCTCTCTCTTTTCTTGTCCGCCTTGATTGCTATCGGCATTTCTGCGGTAGCGGCTTACGGGGTTGCGCGCCAGTTGCTGGTGCCGATCCGGCGGTTGGAGACCGGCGCCAAAACCCTCGCGTCGGGCAATTACGCATCAAGGATCAAGCAGGACCGCACCGACGAATTGGGGCAGTTGATCGGCCACTACAACACCTTGGCCGCGACGCTGGAACAGACGGCCAAGGCCGAGCGGGAATGGGTTTCAAACACCAGCCATGAGTTGCAGACACCCCTCGCGGTGCTGCGTGCCCAGATCGAAGCGCTTCAGGACGGAATCCGCCAGCCGGATGACAAGACACTGACCGAAATGCATGCGGCCCTCATGCGGCTGTCGCGCCTCGTGCAGGATCTCAAAACCCTGTCTTATGCACGCGAGGCCGAGTTGGCGCCGGAGCGTTCTTTGGAAAACCTGTCGCAGATTGCCCGACAGTCCGCCGAGACGGCGCGATCGAAGTTGGCGGCAAAAGGAATTGATCTGGAGCTTGATCTGCCGCCACAGATGCGGGTTGCCTGCGACCGGGGGCAGATCGGACAGGTCATTGATAACCTGCTTGAGAATGCGTGCAGATATACGGATGCGCCGGGCCGGGTGCGTCTGAGCCTGCATCTGGATAAGGGGTTCGCACGCCTCACCGTCGATGATACCCCGCCCACACCGCCTGACGCCGATCTGCCGCGGTTGTTTGACCGCTTTTACCGCGTCGAAGGCTCAAGATCGCGGGCATATGGCGGGTCCGGATTGGGGCTTTCGGTCTGCAAGACCATAATCGAGGCGCATGGCGGTACCATCTCTGCCGGACGATCTGATATGGGCGGGTTGCAAATTGCCATACGCCTGCCGAAGGGGGTTGCATGACTGCGGCGCGCATATTGATTGTGGAAGATGAAATCACGCTTGCCGAAGTCGTGCGCGACTACCTGATCGCGGCGGGCATGGGGGTCGACATGCTTGCCGAAGGCACAGGTGCCGTCGAGATGGCGCATGCGCAACACTATGACTTGGTAATCCTCGACCTGATGCTGCCTGGGGTGGACGGTTTGACGATTTGCCGCGAGCTGCGCCGGATATCAGACGTGCCGATCATCATGACAACCGCCAAGGTAGAAGAGATCGACCGCTTGCTCGGGCTTGAACTGGGCGCGGACGACTACATGTGCAAACCCTATTCCCCGCGCGAGCTGGTTGCCCGGATAAGAGCGGTATTGCGACGACGGCCCGCTGGGGGGCAAGCCGATCTGTCCAAGACCGACGCCCGGTTGAAAATCGATCCCGACAAATGGCAGGCGACAATCGATGGTGCCCAGCTTGACCTGACGCGGCGGGAATTCGCGTTGCTGCAATCGCTTGTCGCGCGTCCGGGCCGCGTGTTTTCGCGCGATCAACTGCTGTCGCTGGCCTTTCCCGATGACACCGAGGTGTTCGATCGAACGGTCGATAGCCACATCCGCAACATGCGTCGAAAAATTGCATTGGTCAGCACGTGGGACCCGATCCGCTCCGTTTATGGCGTGGGGTATGCCTATGACGGCTAAGCGGTCACATACTTTTCCCGTCTGGGTATTGAGCTAAAAATGGGACAGCGGGGGTTTTTCCGCCGCCTGCATTCTCGCTGCATAATTGCTGCAAACGCACTCCTCAAAGAACGTGGAAAATCGTCTTGTGAATGGCGAATCAACGCCAATACAGGAGACGATGATGTTTATTGAGAAGTTCAGATCGATCCGTGCGCAGTCTGCTGCCAACCGCAAAATTCCCATCTACAGATCGACGGCCCCCCGCATCAAGGGCAATAAAAATGCCCTTCTTGTGCTGACCTTGGGGGCAATTTTCATAGGCGTTCTCAACATTTCGGGCGTCCGCGCCGAGGGGGATTCTGCGGTGGATCAAGGCATCATGCTTGCCCAATCCGCCCCGTCCGAACAGGGGGCGCGCGGCAATCGCCCGCCACGCGAAGCCCTTGACGCGTGCAAGTCTGCAAAGTCGCAATCGGCCTGTTCGTTCAAAGATCGCGACGGCGGTGCGGTGCAAGGCAAATGCATGTCCCCCAAGTCTGATGTGCCTTTGGCCTGCGTTCCCGCAGACGGGCCGAAAAAGGGCTAATCCGCGTCCCCGGTTAGAGGTTTGCAAACACCTCGAAAGGCAAGCTCGTGGGTCCCCTCATAGAGTCGCCCGTGGATCTGTTTGCCTCGACCATCGTCTTTTCGCTGGCCGAGACCCGCCTTCTTTGATGGACACGGTGACCCACCACAGCCCGGTGAAAGCGCGTCCGGAAATGCCTCTCGGTATTGTCGAAGGGGACACACCGGACGCGCCATTTCAGGCCTGATGCAATCCGCAGGCAAAAGATACCGCCGGGCAAATCCAATTGCCCGGCTTGGATCGGAAAACCACAATGACCGAACGAGATAAAACCTCTGGCAGTCTTGGGCGGCGACACTTTCTGCTGGGCCTCGGGGCAAGTACGCTTATGGCCTGCACTGGCGGCGCTCCATCGTCCTCCCTGCTGAGCGCAACCCCGAAGACAGATCCGCTGTCGCGGTTTCGCCTGTTTGCCGATGATCCGTCAGAAAAATGGCAGCAACATCTGGGCAGACCCCAATCCTCTGGCGGACCCAACGTGCTCGCGCTGTCCGGCGGCGGCGAGGATGGGGCCTTTGGCGCCGGGGCGCTTGTCGGCTGGTCCGTGCGCGGTGACAGACCCGATTTCGACTTGGTGACGGGGGTCTCCACCGGGGCGCTGATCGCCCCGTTCGCATTTCTGGGGCCGGATCATGACGATGATCTCCGACGGATTTTCACGGAACATGATGCAAGTGATATTATGCGCATGCGGCCTTTGCAGGCGGTTTTCAGTGACGCGCTTTACGACACAACGCCTCTTGTCGAACTGATCCTGGACTATACGCCGCCCTCGTTCTTGCGGGCCATTGCGGATCGGCACGCAGCGGGCAACAGCCTCTTTATCGTGACGTCAGAGCTTGAGTCCGCGCGGGCCTCGGTCTGGGATATGGGGGCCATTGCCGAAGCTGGATATTACGATCTGTTTCGCAGCATCCTGCGCGCGTCTGCCGCGCTCCCCGGGCTCTTTCCGCCGGTCAATCTGAGGTATGTCTCGAACGGGCAGACCTATACCGAAACGCACATCGACGGTGGCGTTCATATGCAGTTTCTCGCCGTTCCGAGTTTTGCCTTCACGACCCCCAATGAAAAGCTGGAGGGGGGGCGCATTTTTCTGCTGATCAACAACACGCTCAACCCCGCCCCTGTGACCGTAGCACGATCCGCCCTGAGTATTTCGCAGCAAGCCCTCACGACAACGGGGCGGGCAAACGCCCTGCTTGCCGTGAACGCGACACAACTGTTCGCGCGCGAAAATGGGTTGCAGTGTTCAGTCACGTCGATCAATCCGAATTCCGGTATCGTCTATGATCCATCGAAACGTTTTTCGTCTGTCTATATGAACGCGCTTTATCGACACGGGTACCGGCGCGCGGTTGATGGTACACTTTGGACGCAAAATCGCTGATTTGTAAAACCCATCGCGGTGACCTCTCAACTTGCGTGCGGCAGCGAGCGCGCGTGCCATCTGAGGCTTGCACCGGCCCCACGATAGCCGCACACGACCCCAAGTGTGCTCAGGTCCGTTCACCATCAAATACAGGTCGCATCAGCGGCGTTTGCCGCGCGTCTTCAGGATCTTGTTGCCGCGGGGGCCTGTTTCGACCGGGGTATTGGTTCGGTTTTCTTCCAAAAGTTTGCGCCACCGATCAAGGCGCGCCGGATCAAGCGTTCCGGCTGCGATCGCGGCCTGAACCGCACAGCCCGGCTCGTGGTCATGGGTGCAATCGCTGAAGCGGCAAGCGGGCGCAAGTTCAGAGATCTCGGCAAACACCATGTCGAGCCCGTCCGAAATGTTGCTGACATGCAGGGTGCGCATTCCCGGCGTGTCGATCACCATTCCTCCGCCCTTGATCGCATGGAGCGAGCGTGACGTGGTCGTGTGGCGCCCTTTGGCATCGTCCTCGCGAATGCCTCCCGTCGCCTGTGCGTCCTCGGGCGATTTGGACGACAGCGTATTCAAAAGCGTTGATTTTCCCACCCCGGATGATCCGACAAGGGCAACCGTCTGTCCCGGGCCGCACCATGGCGCCAGTACCAGTGCCGCCTCCGGGGTCTTTGCATTGACCTGAACCACGTCCAACCCGCGTTGAAGCGCGGCTGCCTGCGCAACATAGGGGGCCGTATCCGCCGCCTGGTCGATCTTGGTCAGGACGATCACCGGTTTCGTTCCGGCCTCATTCGCAAGGGCCAGATAGCGTTCAAGCCGCGCAGGGTTGAAGTCGTCATTGCATGAGGTGACAACAAACAGCGTATCCACATTCGCCGCGATCAGTTGCTGGGGCCGCCCGCCTTCGGTGCGCCGCTGCAATAGCGTCTGCCTGTCGAGCCGCCGGACCAGTGTCTGCGTCTTGGGTTCTACCAAAACCCAATCCCCAACAGCAAAATCCGTCGTTTTGACGCTTGTCGGAAGGGTCAGCCGCACCGGGCCGGTTTCGGATTCAGCCGTCAGTCTGGAGCGATGGACGGTTGCAATGCGCATCCCGGCCAGACCGGCCTCGTCAGGGTCAAGCTGGTCGGCAAAAAACGGCGACCAGCCGAGGGTCGTCAAGGACGGGGATGCAGGATCTATTGAATGGCTCACCCCAACTTGCATGGCGACAACATCGGATTTGTGCAAGCCTTATTGCCGCGCGGCAGGTGCGCCCCCGAAAACCCGCTGCGTTGCAAAGACCGGATCGCCAGCCGCAGGGGGTGCTAAGCCGTTGCAGTTGATGACCTGATCGCGCTTGGGACACCCCTGCTGTCGAGACGGGCATTCCGGGCGAAACTTGCAACACCGCCGCGCATACACATGTATGTTACTGGCCTTGCAGGGAACCGGGCGTTAAATCGCAACCGGGGACTTGCCTAACCGAAACTAGGATAGGAGTGCGAATCCATGTTGACCAGACGCCACTTTATTGGGTCGACGGCGGCCTTGTTTTCAGCGCCGCTTGCCGTGTCGTCTGCGGCGGCCGCCACGACGGACAGGTCAAAGTGGAGCGCATGGGACGCGCGCATAACACCGGCAAATTATGATCCCGGGACGTCGAACCCCTGGGGGGTTCCGGACAGGTTCTTGCCCCGGCTCGTCGAAGCCAATCCGGGCCTGACGCCGGGGGACATTCATGTCGATGCCGTAGCGCGCTATCTCTATCATATCCGTAGCGATGGCACCGCGATGCGGTATGGCGTCGCCATTGCGCGCGGCGATCTGTACGAACCGGGCACGTATTCAATCCGGCGCAAGGCGAAGTGGCCAACATGGACACCGACGCCCGCGATGATCAAGCGCGACCCGCATTTATATGCGCAACACGAAGACGGGATGAACGCCGGGCCGTCAAACCCGCTTGGGTCACGCGCTTTCTATCTTTATGTCGGCAATCGCGACACCTACTTGCGTATCCACGGCACGCCCAGCCCAAGGTCGATTGGTGGCCGGGCGAGTTCTGGCTGTGTGCGGATGATCATGGCCCACATAAACGGTCTTTACGATCACGTGAACACCGGGGCCACGGCGTTTCTGTACCCGCCCGAAGAAATGGTTTCTGCGAAAAGCTGAGACGGCCAGCGCCGCCGTGCTGGCCGGCACACAGGCAAAAGCCTTGGCCGATTACTCCGCCACCGGCGCATCGCTGGCACGGGTGCAGATCGGGCTGCCTTCGACGGTTCGCAGTGGCAGGTACGTTGTTTCGACCGGGCCCGCATAACGATAGACATAGCACCCATCTGCCGGATCCACGCGCACAGCGGACAAGTTCTGGTTCGGGGCCGCGATCGCCCGAACGCCCTCTGGCAGCTCTCTGAGAATGCCATCTGCTGGAGAGCTGTTCGTGCCCTGGAAATCATCACAGGCAGCAATGAACAAGGCTGCGCACCCCAAAACCCAAATCCGAGCGTTCATTGACGATATCTCCCAAAAGCTTCTGCTACAGGATTAAGGTACTCTCGTTCGGATGTAAAACCGGTCCACACTATGATGCGAGACCTGTCGCTCATTTGCCGGTCGCGAGGCCCGTGTGGGGTGCGGATGGCACGCCGCGCCGCGCGCAACAGCGACTGGGCACTTGCCATACCCCTCACAAAGGCCGTGGGAGAGGTCTGGCCGGGGAAGGGGGGCGCAGGGGCATTCTCCGATTTGTGCATCAAAGCCGATCTTGTGTAATCCGCCCCTTTATCGGAGCAAGGAATTCTGGAAGATTGGCGCGACATTTTTGTGAATTTTGCAGCATGAGCCAGACAGCACGATGAACACAGCATGAAGCGGGATGCGGGGGAATTGCGGGTCGATTTCGTCAGCGGCGCGGTCGCGCACCGGCTCCGCTTTGGCGGCGGGCGCGGGCAAGCGCTGGCAAAGGCGATGGGGCTGCGTGCGGGCAAGACGCCGACGATCATCGATGCAACGGCGGGCTTGGGCCGTGACTCGTTTTTATTGGCGTCACTGGGCGTACAGGTCACGATGATCGAGCGGTCAGAAAAGATGTATGCGTTGTTGGCAGACGGCATGGACCGGGCCGCACAAGAGGGCGGCGAGCTGCGCGAGATCATCGGCCGCATGACTCTCTTGCAAGGGGATGCCAAGGACCTGTTGCCCGAGCTGTCTGCGGAGGCGATCCTAGTCGATCCGATGCATCCCGAACGCAAAACCTCGGCGCTGGTGAAGCTTGAATTGCGCCAAGTCCGCGAGATTGTCGGGACGGATGAGGATGCCGTTGATCTGATGCGGGTGGCGCTTGAGGTGGCGCGCAATCGGGTGGTTTTGAAATGGCCCGCGAAGGCCGATCCGATCGCAGGCATACGCAAGTGTTCCCACCAGATATTGGGGAAAACAACGCGTTACGATGTCTTTATGGTGGGATGAAGAAAGGCGGGTGAGCGAGATCAGCCTTGCGACAGATCCCGCTGCGCCCGGAGGGCCCGGGGGGGTAGGCCGAATTCCATTCTGAAGGCACGGGTCATGGCGCTAGGATCGCCATAGCCGCAGCGCACGGCGATCTCGGCCACCGACAGCACCGTAGTCTCGACAAGCCGGCGGACCTCGCGCAGACGCACCGCCCGGTAAAGCGCGCGCGGGCTGATGCCATAGCGGGCCCGGCAGCGCTGCTCCAAGGCTTTGCGCGAGATGCCAAGTTCGGCCGCGATTTCTTCGATCCGGACCGGCGCTTCGATCCGTCGCAGCATCAGCGCCATGGCGGCTTCTGCGGTGCGGCCGGGCAGGGGGGTGGGGCCAGTCGGGGTGGGGCCAGTCCCCGGCACCTCGGTGCTGCCGTCGAGAAACAGCGCCCCCACCTCCAGCCGCATCAAGGCGCCGAAATGCTGTTCGATCAGGCGCAAGACCAGCTCGAAACTGGTCAGCGCACCGCCGCACGACAGGATGTCCCCATCCTCGACCACCCGGTCAGGCAGCACCGAAACCTCGGGAAACCGTTCGGCCAGCGCGATCTGCTCTTCGCGGTGGATCGTTGCCCGCCGCCCGTCCAAAAGCCCCGCGCCCGCCAGCAGCCAACTGCCGGTATCCAGACCGACCAGATGCACAAAACGCTTGCGCGCGCTCCGAAGGGCGCGATGACAAACCGAGGTGTCATGGGTCCGGACATCGTAACTTGGCATCACGAAAAGGTAATCCCCCCCTTCGGCCCGATCGAGCGCACTGTCCACCCGCACGGTCAAGCCGCTCGACGAGCGCACCTCCCCGTCTTGCAGCCCGAAATAGCGCCAGCGATAGCGGATCTCGCCGCTCAGGAAATTCACCGCCCGCAGCGGCTCGATCACGTTGGCAAGGCAGTGATTTGAGAACGCCGGAAGAAGAAGAACGCCGATTTCGAAGGGCGTCGAAGATTTTGTTCTCTTCTGCATGATTTGGGGCCTGTTCTGCATGATCTGTCCAAACGAAACCTCTCAACTTAGCGGCAGTCATTCAAGGGGATGAAGATGAATTTCGGACTGACTGACGAGCAAGAGATGATCGTCTCGACGGTGCGCGGCTTCGTGGAAAACGAGATTTACCCACATGAGGCGCTGGTTGAGAAAACCGGTGAAGTGCCGCAGGAAATCGCGCAGGAGATCAAGCGCAAGGTCATTGACCTTGGCTTTTATGCGTCGAATTTTCCTGAAAGCGTCGGTGGACCCGGATTGAGCCATCTGGAATTTGCGCTGGTCGAGCGCGAGTTGGGCCGTGGTTCCATGGCGCTGACCCATTTCTTTGGACGGCCGCAGAATATCCTCATGGCGTGCCAAGGGGATCAGATCGAGCGCTATCTCATGCCTGCGGTGCGCGGCGAACGCATGGATGCGCTGGCGATGACCGAACCGGATGCGGGATCGGATGTGCGGGGCATGAAATGTTCGGCGGTGCGGGACGGTGGGGACTGGGTGCTGAATGGCTCCAAGCATTTCATCTCTGGCGCGGATCACGCGGATTTCTTCATCGTATTCGTGGCGACGGGCGTGGATGAAACCCCGCGCGGCCCCAAGAAACGCATCACCTGCTTTCTGGTGGATCGCGGGACGCCGGGGTTCGAGGTGGCCAAGGGCTATACCTCGGTGTCGCACCGGGGGTACAAGAATTGTATTCTCTATTTCGACAACTGCCGCCTGTCGGATGCGCAGGTGTTGGGCGTGGTCGACGGTGGCTTTGATGTGATGAACGAATGGCTTTATGCCACCCGCATCACGGTGGCCACCATGGCGGTTGGTCGGGCGCGGCGTGTGTTCGATCATGCGGTGGACTATGCCGCCGGGCGCAACCAGTTCGGGCAACCTATTGCCAAGTTTCAGGGCGTGAGCTTTCAGATCGCCGACATGATCACCGAGATCGACGCTGCGGATTTCCTGACGTTGGGGGCCGCCTGGCGCCTTGATCAGGGATTGCCCGCCAACCGAGAGATTGCCTCGGCCAAGGTCTACGCCTCGGAGATGTTGGCGCGGGTCACAGACGCCACGCTGCAAATCCATGGCGGCATGGGGCTGATGGAGGATTTCCCGATCGAGCGGTTCTGGCGCGATGCGCGGGTCGAGCGGATCTGGGACGGCACCTCGGAAATTCAGCGTCATATCATCAGCCGGGAAATCTTCCGACCGTTGGGAGCCTGAGATGGAGCCGCTGTCCCGGCTGCTGTCTCCGCAGGCCATCGTGGTGATCGGCGGCGGCGCCTGGTGCGCGGCGGTGGTCGCGCAATGCCGTCAAACCGGGTTCACCGGACCGGTCTGGCCGGTGCATCCAACCCGCACCGAAGTGGCGGGGGTGCCCGCCTATCCTTCGCTCGCGGACTTGCCCGGTGTGCCGGATGCGGCCTTTGTCGGTGTCAATCGGGTGGCAACGATCGAGGTGGTGAACGCGCTTGCGGACATGGGCTGTGGCGGCGCTGTCTGCTTTGCTGCCGGATATGCCGAGGCCAGCGCCGAGCTTGCCGACGCAGCCACGTTGCAGGCGCAGCTGGTCGCGGCGGCGGGCCCCATGCGCATCTTGGGGCCGAACTGCTATGGCTTCGTCAATATGCTTGATGGCGCGGCGCTTTGGCCGGATCGGCACGGGCTGTCCCCCGTGGACAGCGGGGTGGCGGTGATCGGGCAGTCCTCGAACGTGTTGATCAACCTGACCATGCAGCAGCGCGGCCTTCCCTTGGCCTGCGTCGTGGCCGTGGGCAATCAGGCCCAATCTTCGATGGCCGATCTTGGCCGGGCGCTGTTGGACGATACGCGCATTACGGCGCTTGGGCTGCACATCGAGGGGATCACGGATCTGGCCGCATTCGAGGCGCTGGCAGAGCATGCGCGCGCGCTGGGCAAGCCTATCGTCGCGCTCAAGGTCGGCAGTTCGAAACAGGCGCAGGCGGCGGTGGTGTCCCATACGGCGTCTTTGGTGGGCAGTGACGCGGGCGCAAGGGCGCTGCTGACACGGTTTGGTATCGCACAGGTCGAGACCCCCGCCGAACTGGTGGAAACACTGAAGCTTTGTCACCTGACCGGCGGGCTGCCAAGCGGAACCGTGGCCTCTGCTTCCTGCTCCGGGGGCGAGGCCTCGCTGATGGCCGATCTCGGGGAACGTGCCGGGCTTGAATTCCCGCCGCTCACCCCCGCACAGGCCAAGGCGCTGCGTGCGGTGCTTGGGCCGAAAGTCGCGCTGGCCAATCCGCTCGATTACAACACCTATATCTGGGGCGACGAGGCGGCCCTGACGGCCTGTTTCACGGCCTTGGGGCTGGGCGATCAGGCGTTGACCTGTGTCGTGCTTGATCTGCCGCGTCCTGACCGTTTTACCGCGCCCGATTATGACATGGTTATCCATGCGCTGGCGGCGGCGCGCGCGACAAACGGGCGCCCGATGGCAGCGGTGTCGCTGCTGTCTGAGGGGCTGCCCGAAGAGGTCTGTGAGACGCTTATCGCCAACGGCGTCGTGCCGCTTTGCGGAATACGCGAGGCGGTGCAGGCCATTGCCGCCGCCGCGGTGTTCGGCGGCGAGACCGCTGAGGTGGGCCCGCTTGCGCGTAAAGTGCTTTTGCCGGGGCCCGACAGCGCCGTGCGGTTGCATGGCGAGGCCGAGGCCAAGGCGTTGCTTTCCGGGGCAGGGTTGGCCGTGCCGCGTGCCTGTCGCGCCACCTCAGCGCAAGAGGCCGGGCAGCGGGCGATCGAAATCGGCTTCCCCGTGGTGCTCAAGGGCGAGGGGGTCGCGCACAAGACCGAGGCCGGGGCCGTGGCGCTGGACCTGATGAGCGCGGACGCGGTCGAGGCTGCGGCGCTTGCCATGCGCTGCGACGGCTATCTGATCGAGGAAATGGTAACCGACACGGTGGCCGAGCTGCTCGTGGGGATCACACGCGATCCGGCGCATGGATTCGTTCTGACCCTGGGGCTTGGTGGGATTTTGACCGAGCTTATCAACGATACGGTGTCCTTGCTGATCCCGTCCACCCGGGACGAGGTGCGTCTGGCGCTGGCCCGGTTGCGCACCGGCGCATTGCTGAGCGGCTACAGGGGCCGCAAGGCGGCGGATATCGAGGCCGTGCTTGATGCGGTGATGATTTTGCAGGGATTTGCCGAAACCCATTGTACAAGGCTTCAGGAACTCGAAATCAATCCGCTCATGTGTCGGCCCTCCGGTGCCGTTGCTGCGGATGCCCTCATCCGGATGGGAGACATCACATGACCAAGAATATCCGTGTGGAGCGCCGAGGCGCGGTGCTGGAGGTGACGCTTGATCGGCCCAAGGCCAATGCCATCGACGCAGCCACCAGCCGCGAGTTGGGCGACACGTTTCTGGCGTTTCGCGACGATCCCGACCTGCGGGTGGCGATCCTTACGGCGGCGGGCGACAAGTTTTTCTGTCCGGGTTGGGATCTGAAAGCGGCCGCAGAGGGCGAGGCGCCGGATTCCGATTATGGCCCCGGTGGCTTTGGCGGCTTGCAAGAGCTGCCCCGGCTCAACAAGCCGGTGATCGCTGCGGTGAACGGGATTTGCTGTGGCGGCGGGCTGGAGCTGGCCTTGGGGGCCGATATTATCCTTGCGGCGGAGCATGCCACCTTTGCCTTGCCCGAAATCCGCTCTGGCACCGTGGCCGATGCTGCAACGCTGAAACTGCCCAAGCGCATCCCCTATCACATCGCGATGGAGCTGTTGTTCACCGGGCGCTGGTTCGATGTGGGTGAGGCCAAGGGGTGGGGGTTGATCAACCGCGTTCTGCCGGCGGATGCGCTGATGAGCGAGGCCCGCAAGATGGCCGATGATCTTGCCGCAGGCCCGCCCTTGGTTTTCGCCGCGATCAAAGAGATCGTGTGCGCGGCTGAGGACATGAAGTTTCAGGACGCCATGAACCGCATCACGACCAGCCAGTTCGAAACCGTAGAACGGCTGTATCGATCCGAAGACCAAAAGGAAGGCGCCCGCGCCTTTGCCGAGAAACGCGATCCGGTCTGGAAAGGCCGCTAAGATCAGGGAAAGACGTCAGATGCCACTCAAGATGCGCCGCAAGGTCTTCATCACCGCCGCCATCACCGGGGCAGGGGCAACCCAGGACAAAAGCCGCCTGGTGCCGCGCTCGCCGCAAGAGATCGCAGAGGCGGCTATCGCCGCCGCCAAAGCCGGGGCCGCGGTGGTGCATTGCCATGTGCGCGATCCCGAGACCGGGGCGGCGGTGCGTGATGTCGAGCTTTATCGCGATCTGACCCGTCGAATCCGCAACGCGGATGTCGATGTGGTGCTGAACCTGACCGCGGGGATCGGCGGGGATCTGACCTTTGGCGATGCCGAAACCCCGATGGATCTGGATGCCTCCGGCACCGACATGATCGGTGCCACCGAACGGCTTGCCCATATCCGGGCCTGCCTGCCCGAGGTGTGCACGCTTGATTGCGGATCGATGAATTTCGGCGATGGCGATTACGTGATGACCAACACCACCAACATGCTGCGTGCCATGGGGCGGCAGATGACCGAACTGGGGGTGAAGCCTGAAATCGAGGCCTTCGATACCGGTCATCTGTGGTTTGCGACGCAGCTTGTGAAAGAGGGCATTCTTGCCGATCCGGCGTTGGTCCAGCTTTGCATGGGCATTCCATGGGGCGCGCCCAATGACCTTCTGACGCTTCTGTCGATGGTGCAGAACGTGCCTGCGGGCTGGACCTGGTCCGCCTTTAGCCTGGGGCGCGATCAAATGCCTTATGTGGCGGCGGCGGCTTTGGCGGGTGGCAATGTGCGCGTGGGGTTGGAGGATAATATCTATCTCGAACGCGGCGTTCTGGCCACCAATGCGCAACTGGTTGAAAAAGCGGTCGGTATTCTCGATCGCATGGGGGTGGGCCTGATGGGCCCGGACGAGGTGCGCGCCGAGCTTGGACTGGTCAAACGGGTGCCGGAGGATCTGGCATGAGCCGGGTTGCAATCATCGGCGGCGGTGTCATCGGTGGCGGTTGGGCGGCGCGGTTTCTTCTGAACGGCTGGGACGTGGCGGTGTTCGACCCGGCCCCGGACGCCGCCCGCAAGATCGCCTCGGTTCTCGACAATGCCAGCCGGTCGCTTCCGGGGATTTACGACCGGGCGCTGCCGGCAAAAGGCAAGCTGACCTTCCACGACACCATCGCGGCTGCGGTCGAAGGCGCCGACTGGGTGCAGGAGAGCGTCTCTGAACGGCTTGATCTCAAGCACGCTGTCTATGCCGAGATTGTCCCCGCGTTGCGCGAGGGCGGTTTTATCGCCTCGTCGACCTCAGGATTCAAAGCGGTTGATCTGGGGGCCAAGGGCGCATCGGTGGTGGTCGTGCATCCGTTCAACCCGGTCTATTTGCTGCCGCTGGTGGAGCTGTCAGGCCCGGCTGATCTGCGCCTGCGCGCTGAACCGGTGGTGCGCGCCCTTGGCATGTACCCGCTGCAGATGGAGGTCGAGATCGACGCCTTTATCGCCAACCGCTTTCAAGAAGCGGTCTGGCGCGAAGCGCTGTGGATGGTGCGCGATGGCATTGCGACCACCGGACAGATTGATGCGGCAATCCACATGGGCTTCGGGCTGAGATGGGCGCAGATGGGTCTGTTCGAGACCTATCGCATCGCCGGGGGTGAGGCCGGCATGGCCAGCTATCTGGAACAATTCGGCCCGTCGTTGTCGTGGCCTTGGTCGCGCCTTACGGATGTGCCCGACCTCGATGATGCCTTGGTCGCCACCATCGCAGCGCAATCGGATAAGCAGGCCGCAGGGCGCAGCGTGCCAGAGCTGGAACGCCTCAGGGACGACAACCTCGTCGCCATCCTGCGCGGCCTGCGCCAGCAGGGCAGCGGCGCCGGAGAGGTGATCCTGGCGCATGAGGCAACCTTGCCGGAGGGCGGTGAAATCGACGGGCTGCCGGTCACAGCAAGCCGTTGCGTGCCGGTCACCTGGACCGATTACAACGGCCACATGAACGAGGCCGCCTATCTGGAACTGGGCAGCTGGGCCACCGATGGGTTGATGCGTATCGTCGGCGCAGGCCCCGATTATATCGCGGCGGGCAAAAGCTTTTTCACCGTGGACAGTCGCATCCGCTATCTCGACGAGGTGCAGTGCGGCGAGAGGTTGAGCGTGACCACGCAGGTGATCGCCGCAGAGGGAAAGAAGATGCGGTTGTTCCACCGGATCATGACCGGCGATGGGCTGGTCGCTACGATCGAGACCCTGCTGCTTCATACCGATCTGACAACCCGGCGGAGTTGCCCGCCCGAGCCTGAGGTGGCCGCGGCGCTGACTCGCCTTGCCCGGGCCCATGACGGGCGTATCGCAGAAGGCTGCGGCGGTGCCGTGGGGGAGCGTCCCTGAATTCCGATCCCCGATGCGGGAAGGGGCCTTCGTGAACGGCTGCTGTTTCGACTTTAGGCCGGCACCTTTGTGCCGGCCTTTATCGTTCTTCCCTAGTGTGGCGCGCTGGGCAGGTCCGGCAGTACGCTGCGAAGATAGGTGAAATGCTGCTCTGCCATGCCGCGATAGGCGCGCCAGCCATCGGCCGTGTTCTGCGCCACCGCATCCGACAACACCGCCAGCGGCGCACCGCTGGAACGCGCGAGGATCAGGGTCTGCGCCGCCTTCTCGAAAAAATAGAGATCTTCGAACGCATCGGCCACGGTCTCGCCCACGATGGTGATGCCGTGATTGCCCATCACCAGCACCTGCTTGTCGCCCAAGGCGTCTGCCAGCCGCTCGCCTTCTTCTTCGGCATCGGCGATGCCGCCGAAGGACAGATCATAGGCGGTCCGCCCGTAAAACCGCGCCGTGTTGTTGTCGATGGGCACCACGGTGGGGTCCTTCAGGCAGGCCAGAGCCGTGGCATAAGGCGAATGCGCGTGCAGGATCACCCGCGCGTTCGGGGCGCGCCGGTGCAGCGTTCCGTGAACGCACCAAGCCGAAGCATCCGGCGCGTCGGGTCGGGACAGGACGTCTGTATCGCGACTGTCCAGATACAGCAGATCCTGCGGCGCAACGGTGGCAAAATGCAGCCAACGCGGGTTCAGAAGGAACTGCTGCCCATCGGTTGAGACTGCGGCGCTGAAATGGTTTCCAACGCTCTCGCTCCAGCCAAGGGCGTGACAGATGCGCAGGGCGTCCGACAGATCCTGCCGCAGCGCGCTGGTGGGATCAGCCCGTATCGCGGGAGCATTCATGCCTTGAACCGCCCCTCGCTCACCAGCGCCCGATAGGTCGAGCGCATCTCGCCCCGATCCACGTAGCAGCCGCGCAGATAGCGATCGCCGCTTGTGGCCTGATAGGCGGCGCGGCCATGCACGATGCGGTGGTTGTCAAACACCATGCATTCCCCGGCGTTCATCAGGAACCGCATCATGTAGCGATCTTCCTGAAGCATCCGACCGAAACGGCAGAACGCCGGGTAATACTCATCAAGCAGCTTTTGGTCGAGATCAAAGATATCGGCCATGTGCTGGCTGATGGTCAGGCCCGAGACTTCGCCATGCTGATCAAGCTCAATCACCGTCTGACGCGATCTGGCATCATAGGTATCATGTTCGCAAAAGAACGGGATCGAGACCTCGCTCAGCAGGCGGAACCCCTCGGGGTCGCGGGTGCGAAAGTCATTGGCCACGGCGACACCGTCGGCATACAGGCTCTCGCCGCCGGCGACGCTATTGGCGCGGCAATGCAGGAACTGCACCCCGGGGGCGTATTCCTCGGCCGGGGTGTCGGTGTGCAGCTCCAGCGCGGCAGCGGTATAGGCCGTATTGGTCGGGTTGATATGGGTCTTCACATCGAAATAGGTGCCAAAGAACGTCGGGCGCACGCTGCCCATGATCTCGGCGGTCTCGGTCAGGCCCTGATCGCTGTCCGGCATATCGGTGAGAATGGTGAACCCATGCACCAGCATCGCCTCCATCCAGGCGGCGCGGGTGGTTGGGTCGGCAAGCAGCCGGGGCTGCGAAAACCGCGGCACATCCGCGTAGTGGTCGCCATACCAGGCTTGGCGCGGCAAGTCGGCCGGATCGGGGCGCGAGTTGCCGGTGCTATAGGTTTCAAGCCAACCCAGCGGCATCCGGGTGACATGATCCTCGCCCGTCCAATCGATCACCAGAACGTCGCCCTCGACCTCGGCGCGGGCCGGAACCGGCGCGCTGTCCAGGTGGAAGATGTCAAAGCTGCGCTCGCGGGTAACCGGGCTGAACGAACTGGGGCAATTGTCCCGCAGCCAATAGTAGTTGAAGTAATGCGTCTTGCCATCCCCGAGGGTGATGTCGAGTCCGCGCTCGCCGAGGGTGACAAGGGGCGAGGCTGCTACGGGATAAGTGATTGTATTCATCTGGTTGATCGCATCTGACTGAGGGGATGAAAGGGGGTCGCGCCCCGGATGATTTCACGAATTTCCCCGCGCAGGCAGATCTGTTACGATGAACTCAATATAACCCACTGATTAAGTTATCGCCGCATGAAACGCCTGCCGCCCCTTCGTTTGCTCGTCACGTTCGAGGCGTTCTCTCGTCATGGCTCCATGCGGGAGGCTGCGGCCTATCTGAATGTGACGCAACCGGCGGTCAGTCAGGCCTTGCGCGCATTGGAAGACTACGTCGAGGTGCCGCTGATCGACCGGTCTGTCCGCCCTGCGGGGCTAACCGAGACCGGCGATCTGTTGGCGCGGGCGGTGCGCGAAGGGCTTGGCCGGATCGCGACAACGCTGGAGGATATCCGGGCCTTGCATGCGGGTGGGGAACGTCAGGTCACGGTGTCCTGCACCTTGGGCGTGGCGACCTATTGGCTGATGCCGCGGCTGCCGGGGTTTTATGCCTGCCATCCGGACATCACCGTGAATGTGCAAGCCCCCGCCACCGATCTGCCGGTGCTGGCCCCGGGGGTGGATGTGGCCTTTCGCTATGGCACCGGAGGCTGGCGCGAGGGGCGCACCACAAAGCTTTTTGATGAACGGGTCTGCCCGGTCGGCGCACCGGCGCTGATCGAGCGGTTGCTGGCCGAGGGCGCGCGGATGGAAACCGCGCCGCTTATTCATGTGCGCAGCCCGCACAGCCAGCACTGGGCCGGCTGGGAGGATTATCTGCAAGCCCGTGGCATCGAGCTGCCGCGCAGTGGCGGGCAGAGCTTCAACAATTATGTGCAGGCGGCGCAGACCGTGTTGGCCGGGCGCGGGCTCATGCTGGGCTGGAAATCGATCACCGGACGCGCCGTGCGCGAGGGGGCGCTGCGCTGCTGGCCGGGCGGAGAGATCGATCTTGGCACCGCCTATTACGTCACCACCCCCACCCATCCGTCTCAGGATACGCATACCTTTCTGGAGTGGGTCACCGCAGAGGTTGAAGCGCAGTAACCCCCGGTCACGGCTGGAGGGCAGGTCGCTTGCAGACCCCTCAGGCGCTGGGTCGGGCGGGCCTATTGAGTCCCGGCGGCTTTCAATGCGGCGACCTTCTCGGGCCCGATGATGGTGCTGACGCCCCATCGGACAAGCGCGACGGCCTTTTCCCGCGCCATGTTTTCATCGCTTGCGCGGCGCAGCCAAAGCCCGTCGATCTGCGCGCCGATGATATAGCTCAGCTGTTCCGCGGTCCCATGATCGAGAACCGGCACCACAGCCGAGATGACATTGGAGGCGAGCCGCGCATAGAACACCTGCTGCAGGCGCGCAAAGCGTGGGTCCTGTCGCGAGGCGGCACAGATCGACAGCCAGGCCGAGGCTGTCGCGCTCTCAAAATGGCTGAGGGGAAAGTTGCCCTCGATAATCCCGTTCAACCGATCCCAGCGGGTCTTTGCATCGCGCATGTTCGCGACCACCTGCGCCAACAGGACCCGGTTGTTCTTGCGGACCATGGCAAAGAGCACCTCGTCCTTGCCCGAGAAGTAATAGGCCAGAATCCCCTGCGACATCCCGGCTTCCTTGCAGATCCGGGTGGTCGTTAGACCGCCGAGCCCATGCTGCAGGAACACCCGGTGCGCGGCGTCGATAAGTTCCTGACGTCGCAGATCCTCGATGCGCGTCCGGCCGATGGGCCTGCGGGCCGCAGGGATGATCTTGTCGCGCATGGCAGTCCTCAACAAATTCAGCTTTTTCTCAGCATCCGGTCCGCGATAATGGCAAGCAAGGCGATTGACAGGCCCGAGACGAAACCGAGACCAGAGTTTGCGTTCCCGAGCGCGACATAAACCTGTTGCCCCAGATCGCGGGTTCCGACAAGGGCCGCAATGACCAGCATCGAGATCGCGTACATGATGGTCTGGTTGATCCCGAGCCGGATCGCCGGCCCCGCCAGCGGCAGCTTGACGTCGCGCAGTAATTGCCAGCGGTTGGCCCCCATCTGCACCGCCGCTTCCGTCAGGTGTCCGGGGACACCTCGCAGGCCGTGTTCCACGTATCTGATCGGCGGCACGATCGCGTAAAGTACAATCGCGATCAGCGCGGTGAACTCGCCGACCCGGAACAGCATCAGCGCCGGGATCAGGAAGACAAACTGCGGCAGGGTTTGCAGCGTGTCGCTGATGGGGCGAACGATCCTTGAAACCCGGTCATTCTCGGCCGCTGCGATGCCGATCATGCCGCCGATCACGACGCAGATCGATACCGCGATTGCGGTCAGGTAGAGCGACTGCACAAAGGGCTGCCACATGCCCGACAGCAGGATCATCAGGGTCGCGATGAGCACCACCGCGACAAGGCCAAGGCCCCGAACCTGAGCGGCCCCCAACAGTGCGATGATCACCACGCAGGGCCAGGGAAACTGCGCCAGCCCGGTATAGCATACAAGCCCGGCGAAAAGGGCCAGCAGAGCCCAGGCCGGACGGCGAAACAGCAGCAGGGCGGTCCCGGCTATTGCGATGCAATACACCGCAATCATCCAGGGCTGCAGCGTGAAGCCCCAGACCATCGGGCTCGCCGATGCGGCAAATCCGATCCTCAGCGGCAGGATGACGCCATAGTTCAGCGCGTCGCGCAGGGCCGAGAAGACCGGATCGCTCCAGCGCACGAAGTCCAGCAGTTGAGCGTCCAAGGCTTTCGCCGTGGCAAATCCCACCCCCGGCGGCAACAGGTCCAGCCCGGGCAGCGCCAGCCGCAAAACCACGGCAAGGCAGAGCACCACGCCCAAGACAGCTGCCAAGGCGCGGTCAGGCAGCAGTTGCACACCATTGGGGGACCCAGTCGCCAAAGCGCGGGTGATCCGGTCCAGCGTGACAGCCAGAGCGACGATGACAACACCGGCCAGAAGGCTGCGGCCAAGCTCTGCCGAGCGCATGGCGGACAGCACTTCCCAGCCGATATCGTTGAAGCCACCGATGATCGCCACGATGATCACCATGCTCAGCGAGGCCATGGTCGTCTGGTTGACGCCGACCAGAAGCTGACGCGCCGCGGCGGGGAGCTTTGCGGTCCAGAACAACTGGGTTGGGGTCGCCCCACTCATCACGGCGGCTTCCAAGGTGACCACGGGCACCTCGCGCAGGCCGACGATGGTGTTGCGCGCCATCGGCGGGATCGCGAAGATGACGCTTGCGATCATGCCCGCTGCGGGGCCGAAGCCGAAGACGATCAGCAGCGGGATCAGGTAGGCAAAGGCGGGAAAGGTCTGCATCAGGTCAAGCAGCGCAGTCAACGGGCCCTCCAGCCGTGGCCAGCGATGCCCCGCAGCACCAAGGGCGAAACCGATCAGGATCGCGGGCGGCAGCGACAGCAGTACGATGGCGAAGGTATTCATCGTTTGCGGCCAATAACCGACCGCGACGATGTAGATCTGCGTCACCATGGCAAACACCGCAAACCCCGGCCCGGCCATGCGCAGTGCGACCAGAAACAGCAGGAATGCGAAGGCGGGCCAAGGCACAAACAGCAGGAAATCGCGCAGCCACCTGAGCGGAATATCAATCCCCGAGGCGAACCCCCGACCCAGCGGCTGGAGTGTCGAGAACACCGGGTTCAGGACAAGGTTCGCCCAGTCGGCCAGCGGCAATTGCAGGTCGCGGGGAAAGGCGGCGATCCAGGGCAACAGCGGCGCCAGCAGGACCAAGGCGAGGCAGACGAAGAGCGCAAGGCTCCAGAGCGCGGTGCCCGAAAGGCGGAGTCTGGACATCATGTCAGGCCCCATCCGTCCCATCGTTTTGCCGCGCCAGAATGCGCAGAACGCGGGCGGCGGACAGGGTGCCACCACCATATTTTCCGGCAGGCAGGACAGAGAACTCGGTTGTTCCGGTGGCGATATCGGCCAGCAAAGCCTCCACCGGCTGGTCTGCGGCGACCTCGCGCGCGCCGGTGGTGTCTTGCCCTGGTTCGGCGATATCGCCGACGCGCAGGATGCTGGACGGTGAGATATCCGCGGTGAACTTGGCGACATAGTCATCGGCGGGCCGCAGCAAAAGATCCGCCGGAGTCCCGATCTGGATGATGCGACCGTCGCGCAGGATCGCAATCCGGTCGGCCAGACGGCAGGCTTCGGCGATGTCGTGGGTGATGAAAACGATGGTCTTGTGCAGGCGCCGCTGCAGGTCGAGGAATTCATCCTGCATCTGGCGCCGGATCATGGGGTCGAGCGCCGAAAAGGGCTCGTCCAGAAACCAGAGGTCGGGCTCCACCGCCAAGCTGCGCGCGATGCCGACGCGCTGCTGCTGGCCGCCGGACAGTCGGTGGGGCAGGGCGTCTTCCCGCCCCTCGAGGCCAACAAGAGAAATCATCTGCCGGGCGCGCGCCTCGCGCTCTGATCGGGTCAGCCCCTGAAGCTTCAGCGGATAGGCCACGTTGTCCAGAACGTTCAGGTGCGGCATCAGACCGAAGTTCTGGAACACCATCCCCATTTTGTGGCGACGGATGTTGATCAGATCCCGGGGCTTGGCCGCCATCAGGTCTTCACCGTCCAGCCGCACCTCGCCGAACTCGGCGTCGATCAGCCGCGTGAGACAGCGGATCAGCGTCGATTTGCCCGACCCGGACAGCCCCATGATGACGAATATCTCGCCCTCGTGAACCTCAAAGCTGGCATCCATCAAAGCTGGAATACGACCGGTCGCCCGCAAGGCTTGCGCAAAATCTTCGGGATCGGCCCCCGGGCCTGGCGCCAAGTCGCGCTTCAGCGGGGGGCCGTAGATTTTCCAAAGGTTCCGGCAAGCGATCTTGACGGGCTGTGGGCCTGGTTTCGCAGCGAGAGAGGGACGCATTGGGGCTCCGTTCGTGGGGACGCGGGTCGGGCGAAGGATGATCGCCTTAGTCGAGCGCGGCGTCGAGCCAAGGCTGCCAGACGTCCTGGTTTTCCGCAATCCAACCGGCGGCGACGTCTTCTAGAGAGTCGCCTTTTTCAAGGACTGCAGCCATCATCCGCTCCTGATCTGGGGACATCACCTGAAACTGTTTCAGGATCTCATAGCCGGCCGGCCACTTGTCCTTGAACCCAGACCAGACCACCTTTTCGACCTCGGGCGGCTGGATGCAGTCGTCCGGATCATCGCTGGTGCAGGGGGGCATATCGACCCAACCGACCTTGATCTCGGACAGAACGTGGTGCGGCGCCCAGAACATAAGCAACAGCGGGCTTTGCGTCGCCTCGGCGGCGCGCAGTTCGGCCAGCATCGCACCTTCAGACCCGGCCGGGATCGCGGTCAGGGGGAGGGCGTTGTCGGCGATGATTTCCCCACTCCGCGAACCCCAGTCGGCGGGATAGTCCAGCAAGCGCCCGTTTGGCAGCGTGTCGGTGGTTGTCAGCGCGGTGACACAGGCAGGGTCCTGCAGCGCGGTCCAGTCCGGCAGCCCGGGACAGATCTGTTCCATGAACTTGGGATAGGCCCAGCCTTCGCGGGTTTCGAGCCCAAGCGAGCCTATGTTCTCGATATCGCCAGCCTCGAGCGCCCGCGGATAGATATCTCCGACGTTGTTGCTCCAGATCTCGATGGTGGCGCTCAGGGTGCCGTCTGACAGCCCCGAATATTGCGGAAAGCTGCCTGCCGGCACGTATTCGACCGAATAGCCGGCCTTGGTCAGCACCATGCCGGCCAGTTGCGTTGACAACTGCGCCCCGGTCCATTCCAGCACGGCAAGCTTGATGGGGGTGTCGACATCGCCAAGCTCGGCGGCGGACGCGCCCCCTGCGGCAAGCATGGCGGCCAAGGCGATAGCAGAGGTGGCGGCACGTGGTTTCGAAATCTTACGCATGTTTTCCAATTCCTGTTGGTGTGTTTTCATGGGATCGCGATTTTGGGCCCAAAGGATCAAAATCGGATCACGTAGCGGGCCGGGGCTGTGCCGTCGGCCAGTTCACGCAGCGCGCGGCTGGCCTCGCCAAGCAGTATCTCTGTGACTGTAGAGCTGAGCGGATCGGTCTTTTGCGCCTGCATCACCGCATCCATCTGCGGCATCGTCCCGACCGAGGTTCCGGTGATGGTGATCCCAGAACCGGTCAGCCATTCCTGATTGAGCGACACCGGATCGGAGACCATTGCCGCAGCGATCACCCGTCCGAGAGGGCGCACCATGTCCAGCATTGGCTGCCAGGTCGCGGTTGTCGGCGCAAAGTTTATGCACACATCCGCGCTGGCTCTCAGCTTGTCGATCTCGGCGGCATTCGATGCGTCGACGGTGATCGACGCCCCGTTTTCCTGTGAAAGGGTCCGTTTGGCCGGATCGCGGTCCACCGCGATCACGCGCGCGCCCCGCCGCTTGGCAAGTTGGATCGCATATTGGCCCAGACCACCGCAGCCGAAAACGGCGCAGCATTCGTCCGGCCCCAACGCGGCCCGCTCGATTGCGCCATACGCGGTCAGCCCGGCGCACATCAGCGGCGCCAGCTTGGCAGCGTCGCCATCTGGCACACGGGCGGTGAACTTTGCATTGGTGACGACGTATTGCGCGTAGGTGCCGGGCACATCCAGCCCGTGCGCCCGTTGCGACTGACAGAAGTTCACCAGCCCCGCGCGACATTCGGCGCAGGTTCCGCAGGTGTCGTGAAGCCAGGCGGCCCCAGCTCTTTCGCCGATCGACCAGCCTGTGACCTCGGCCCCTATCGCCTCGACAACGCCGACCCCTTCGTGACCAAGGATGAACGGGTCTGGCCGGGTGTTGAGGGGGTAGCGGCCGGCCCAGACGTGGACGTCCGAATGACAGACGCCCGAGGCCTCCAGACGGAGGAGCAATTGACCGGGGCCGGGGCGGGGTTTGGGAACCCGCTCTACCTTTAGCGGTGATCCGTAGTCGTGAAGGACGGCGGCCAGCATGGTCTCGGTCAAGGGGCGTTCTCCGTGGCTTTTCAAGGTGCGCATCGGATCCGGAACATGTCCCCAGACCCGTCGTTTGAAGCTAGATACAATAAATTGTTAGATAAAACAAATTTTTGAATGGACTAATATTTTCGGGCCTTTTTGCGCCCGCTTTGGTGAAGCTTCGAAACCCGGGCTGTTTTTGAAAATACTGGAGTTAAAACAGGGTTTTGCACATCGCCTTCAAGGGCGACCCATCGCCAGCTTCTGACCCGTCTTGCCTGTAAAATCCGTTCGTCTGAAGAGGGGGCTCTCACCGCGACGGAGCAGACGCGCGCGAAAGAACGGGGCTGCCGAGGCGCAAAGGATCGGGAAAGGTAAATACCGAGAGGGGCAAAGACCGGGGCGCGACCTGTGCCAACGGCCAGCCGACAGGTGCCCGCGTTCCTGATGTCGTTGGACCATTTGGAGCGACCGCCCCGCGATAGACCTTCATGATGGCACGGGCTGGCAATGCGACCCCCGCCACGCAGGTCATCAAGGGGGCGCCGGATCTTCCGTCGATACCCTTCCGGTGAGAAGGGTTCGGCGCTGACCTATTTGATATGGATCAAGGCGCATATGCTGATTAGCGCATAAGTAAACCTATGCAAGAGATTCTGAACGCCCTTTGTGAGTCGACCCGCCGCGCCGCCCTTGCCATCATCTGGGACGGGGGCGAGCATTGCGTCTGTGAACTGATGGAGCGCCTTGACGTCAGTCAGAGCCGCATGTCGCGCCATATGAAAGTGCTGCGCGAAGCGGGCCTCGTTCTTGACCGGCGTGATGCGCAATGGGTGCGCTTTCGGCGCAATCCCGATCTTGCCCCAGAAATCATGACGGTCATTACCGCCGTGTTGGCAGCTGAAAAATCACTCGAACAGGAAATGGCATGACCACAGAAACCCACAATATCCCCCCTCAACGCGGCGTGCCGGACTGGCTCTGGTATGTGGGGGTTCCCGTCGCGGCTGTCGTCTTGTGGCTGGTCTACGGGCAATTGATCCCGGTCTCGGAATGGGTCACCTCGCTGTTTCCGGTTGAGCGTAACAGTCACACCGGGCAGGCCATCGCGTTTTTCGCCTATGACGTGCCCAAGGTGCTGTTGTTGCTGACCGGTATCGTCTTTGTCACCGGCGTGCTGCGCAGTTGGTTCAGCCCGGAAAAGACCCGCGCCATTCTGGCGGGCAAACGTCAAATCTGGGGCTATCCGCTGGCGGCATTTCTGGGCGTGCTGACGCCGTTCTGCTCCTGCTCTTCCGTGCCGTTGTTCATCGGCTTCGTCTCGGCGGGCATTCCGCTGGGGGTGACGTTTTCGTTCCTGATCGCCGGGCCGATGGTCGGGCCGGTGGGCCTTGGGCTGCTGTATGGTCTGGTTGGCTGGAAAATCGCCACGATCTATCTGGTGTTCGGATTCTCCATCGCCACCTTGGCGGGCTATGTGATGGGCAAGATGGGGTTGGAGCGGTATCTGCAAGACTGGGTGCGCGAGATGAATGCCGGCCCTGTCGGCGATCTTCTGGACGAAAAGATGACTTTGGTCGATCGGCTGAAGGTCGGGCTTGAGCAGGTGCGGGAAATTGTCGGGAAGGTCTGGATCTGGGTGCTTGCCGGTATCGCGCTGGGCGCGGCGATCCATGGCTATGTCCCCGAGGCGATGATGCTCAAGATCATGGGCGGCGACGCTTGGTGGTCGGTGCCTGCGGCCGTGGTGATCGGCGTGCCGATGTACACCAACGCCGCCGGTGTCATTCCCATCGTCGAGGCGCTTTTGGGCAAGGGCGCGGCGCTTGGCACAACGCTGGCCTTCATGATGTCGGTGATCGCGCTGTCGCTGCCGGAAATGATTATCCTCAAGCAGGTGCTGACGCTTCGGTTGATCGCCATCTTCATCGCGGTTGTTGCCTCGGGCATCCTTGCCACCGGCTTTCTGTTCAACTTTCTTCTCTGACGCCTCTGGTCAGGTTCACATTCTGACGACCGGTCTTCCGGTCGACCCAATCTCCTGAAAGGACACATCATGAAAACCATCAAGATCTACGGCCCCGGCTGCAAACGCTGTGAAGCCACCGAAGCCATGGTGCGCGCAGCAGGTGCCAAGCTGGGCGTTGAGCTCGACGTGGAAAAGGTCACCGATGCCAAATCCATCGCCATGGCGGGTGTCATGTCCACGCCGGGGGTCTCGGTGGACGGGAAACTGGTGCATGCCGGTGGCCTGCCAGACGAGACCAAGCTGGAGCAATGGCTTACCGCATGAGCCAGCGGGGCGGTGCGCCCCTTGCCCGCTGACGTACGGCGGCATGGCTGCACCGCCCCGAACATCCCTTCAAGGACCACAAAACATGCTTGAATATACCGTCACGGCCCGCCGCATCGACAGCCATGGTTCCGAGGCGCGCGCGAAAGAGGCGCGGATCGTGCTCGACACCGATATGGCGGGCCGTGTTGATGCCTTCAACCCGGCTGAAATGCTGCTGGCGAGCCTTGCTGCCTGTATGCTGAAGGGGACGGAACGGGTAGTGCCGATGTTGGAGTTCGACCTGCGCGGGATGGAGATCAGCCTGCATGGGGTGCGGCAGGATAGCCCGCCCAAGATGGTGCGGATCGACTATGAAATCGTGGTCGATACTGACGAGACCGACCAACGGCTTGACCTGCTGCACCGCAACCTGCGCAAGTATGGCACCATTTCCAACACGCTGGCCGAGGCGGTCGAACTGGTCGGGAGCATCCGGCGAAAGGGATGAAACCCGGGTGCATGGCCAAGGTCACGGCACTGCGGCTGTGCCCATAATCGGCTTCTGTGCTCAGTCATAGGCCCCGGATGAAGACGCAACCGGGGGTTACCCACTTTCGTCATGCGATGGCAAACGCGTCACCCCTCGGCGGGCAGATCCGGCACCTCCCCAGCGGCGTCAGGGTCGAGGATCCAGTTGCGAAATGCCTCCACCTCGTCATGCTTCCGGTAGCCCTCCCGCGCCACGAGGAAATACGCCTGCCGGATCGGCAGGCGGTATTCAAAGGGCGAGACCAGATCCCCCCGGTCAAGGAAGGGCTGCGCAAAGCTTTCGTGGATCAGCGCGGTCCCGAACCCGGCCGAGATCGTCTGCAAGGCGATCAGCGAGGAATCCGCCTTCATCCAGATGGGCGGTGGACACAGGTCGAGACCGAAATAATCCGCAAACCGGCTCCATTCGACCTCGGAGCCCAGAACGGGCACGATCCCGGCCCCAAGCAGATCCTGAAGCTGCGGGGTATCGCCGAAGGCGCGCGCGTGGTCGGGATGGCAGACCACCATGGCGACCTCATGGCTCAGCTGCCAGATGTCGCGCTCGTCCCAGTGGCCGGTGCCATAGCGGATATCAAGATCGATCGTCTCGTCGTCCATCCGGTCGGACCAGACCGCCGTCGACAGCTCGATCTCGATATCGGGATGGCGATCGTGAAAGCCCTTGAGCCGGGGGGCGAGGATCAACGTCGCATAGCTGATCGAGGCGCGTACGCGTACCTTGCGTTTGCGTCGAACCGTGAAAAGCCCCTCGGTCGCCTCCTGCATCTCGCTGAAGGATTTGCGGATCGGCAGCGCATAAGCCTGCCCCATATCGGTCAGGGCGACGCCGCGCGGCAGGCGGTGAAACAGCTGCACCCCCAAGTGCTGCTCAAGCAGGCGGATCTGCTGACTGACGGCAGCCGGCGTCAGGTGCAACTCGCCCGCAGCGTCGGAAAAACTGCTGTGACGGGCCGCCGCTTCGAAGGCGCGCAACCATGTGACATGGGGAATTCGGATAGGGCACCTATGGAATTTCGCCGAACGCGGGCGGTGTCGCTTATGGCGGCAGTCTAATCCGGGCGCCAAAGCGCATCAAGCATCGCAAGCCTCAAGGGAAACCGCCCCATTGCCGCAACAGCGGTTGTTTGAACGCGCGGGCGCTTTGCGGTGTCATCTGGCGGTCAAAACGGGGCTTGCGACGGCATGGATGAAACGATCTACGACTACATTATCGTCGGCGCAGGCTCTGCTGGCTGCGCCCTTGCCGAAGCGCTGACCCGAGACGGGCGCAACAGGGTCTTGCTGGTCGAGGCCGGCGGCTCTGACAAGCGGTTCTGGATCAAGGTGCCGATTGGCTATGGCGTGAACTTCGCCAATCCACGGGTGAACTGGGGCTATCATGCCGAACCGGACGCGGCGCTGAACGGGCGCGCCGTCTATTGGCCGCGCGGAAAGGTCATCGGCGGTTCCAGTTCGATCAACGCCATGGCCTATATCCGTGGCCTGCCGCAAGATTTCGACGGTTGGGACCGTCAAGGCGCTGATGGCTGGTCGTGGGAGGCCGTTCGCCCGGCGTTCGAGCGGATGGAGCGCCACCTTGAGCCCGACGCGACAGGTGTGCCGCGCCAACGTGGCGAGGGGCCGCTCTGCGTCAGCGACCTGCGCGCGCAGATGAACCCGTTTTCCAAACGCTTCCTCGCGGCGGCCGCTGAATGCGGCTGGGCGCAGTGCGAAGATCTCAGCGCAACCACAGCCGAAGGGGTCGGATATTATCGCAGCACCGTGCGGCGCGGCCTGCGCTTTTCTGCGGCGGACGCCTTCCTCGCCCCGGCGCGACGCCGGTCGAACTTGCGGGTCATGTCGCAGGCCACGGTCCTGCGCCTCACCTTTGACGGGCGCCGCGCCACCGGCATCATAGTGCGCCACCGGGGCAAAACCGCCGCGCTGCGCGCCGGGCGTGAAGTGATCCTGAGCGCGGGCGCGGTCAATTCGCCGAAACTGCTGCAGCTCTCGGGGATCGGCCCGGCGGCGCTTTTGCGCGATCACGGGATCGAGGTGTGTCATGCGCTGGGTCAGGTTGGCAAGGGCTTGCAGGATCATCTGGCAATATCGCATCTCTTTCGCGCGACCGAGCCCACGTTGAACAATGTGCTGGGGCGCAGGATGCCCCGGCTCTGGGCCGGGCTGCGCTATGTCCTGACGCGGCGCGGGCCGCTCAGCGTGCCGGTGAATCAGGTCGGCGGCTTCGTCAGGTCAAGCCCGGATCGAGCGACGCCCGATCTGCAGATTTATTGCAATCCTGTCTCTTACGGGATGTCGCCCTCGGGCCAGCCGGTGCTGGATCGCGATCCCGGCTTTCTTCTCAGCGCGCAGCTTTGTCGCCCCGACAGCCGGGGCGAAATCGCCATCCGCTCGAACGATCCCGATGCCGCGCCGATCATCCACGCCAATTCGCTGGCCACCGAACACGACCGCGCCGGAGCCCGCCGGGCGCTGGAGATCCTCAATCGCCTTGCCGCTGCGCCGTCGTTGGCCAGCGTTACCTGCGAACGGCTGCTGCCCGCGACGGGGCAAACCGACCCCGAAGAGCTGATGCAGGATTTTCGCGACCGTGCCTCCACCGTGTTTCACCCGACATCGACCTGCCGGATGGGGCGCGGGCCGACGGACTCCGTGCTCGATTCCCGGCTGCGGGTTCACGGGGTCGCCGGGCTTAGGGTCGTCGACGCTTCGGCCTTCCCGTCGCTGACCTCTGGCAACACCAATGCGCCGACCATGATGCTGGCGATGCGGGCGGCAGAGATGATCCTTGAGGATGGCGCGACGGGTCATACCGAAAGGGCGCATGCGCGCCTCGCGCCGGGTTAACCCGCTGTCGGGCGAATGGCTCCGGTCGGAACGACTTCATAGCCCAGCTCCTCGGGCTCGTCGTCCACCATTTCGGGCGGAAAGCCGGGGGCGCGGATGTCGAGGCCGGTGGCGTCTTCAAGGCGGCGGATGATGTTGGGCGACAACTCGCGCGGGCCATAGCGGTCCTGACCATCTCGGAAGATCTCGTTCAGCAGTGGGGAAATTTCGAGCGGAACACCGGTGCGATCAGCGATCGACTGGAACAACCCGATGTCCTTGGCGACAAGGTCCATGGTGAAGGAGATGTCGCGCGATCCGTTGAGGATGACCTGACTTTCGGTTTCGTGCACAAAAGACGTGCCTGAGGAAATCTTGATCGCCTCGTAAGCGGTGTTGAGGTCCATCCCCGCCGCCTTGGCGGTGACAAGCGCCTCGCAGACCGACACGAGGTTCGCGGTGGCGAGATAGTTGGTGATCACCTTCAGGATCGACGCGGACCCGACCGGACCGGTATGCAGGACCCGGCGCCCGAGCGTCTTGAGCAATGGCACGACACGTTCAAAGGTCTCGCGGTCGCAGCCTGCAAAGATCGAGATATTGCCGGTGTCCGCCCGGTGACACCCACCCGAGACCGGGCAGTCAACGGCGGTGCCGCCACGCGCGTCGACCAGCGCGGCCAAACGGCGGATTTCGGCATCGTCGGTGGTGGACATCTCAAGCCAGATTTTGCCGGGGCCGACTTCCGGCAGCATTTCGTCCATCACGGCGGCAGAGGCCGCAGGCGAGGGCAGGCAGGTGATGACCACGTCACAGTCGCGCATCATCGCCTTCGCGTCAGCCGCCCGCGTCGCGCCCCGCGCCACGAAGTCTGCCACCAGCTCTGGCTTGCGGTCAAATACCGTCACATCGAGTCCGTTGCGCAACAGGCTTCCCCCCAGCTTGCCGCCCACGTTTCCAAGGCCGATGAATCCGACTTTCATAACTTTCGCTCCAATGCGTCGTTTGCTTTGCTTGATGGTGGCAAAAAGCGCGGGCGCTGAGAAACGATGCGATTGCGCGCTCAGGGCCAACTGCGATTGAAGCAGAGCTTTTGCAGGGGGTGCTGAACCAAGGCCTCCGGTTCGGGGGCGACGCTCTGCATCCTCAAGGCGTCACGCCTCCATCATTTGATGTGTGCATCAGCGCCAAGCCAAGCTAACACGTGCGCAGAGACTCGAAACGGAACGGGTGACGCTCGATATGCAAGTGATAGCGCAAAAAGACTATGAGACCATGCCGTGGAAGAACGGGCAGGGTACAACGCGGGAAGTGCATTGCGTTCGCACCGGCGACAAGCTGGTCTGGCGCCTGAGTCTTGCGGCCGTGAAGGTCGACGGCCCGTTTTCAAAGTTCGAAGGTCTGGAGCGTATTCTGACGGTCATCAAAGGTCAGGGCCTGCGACTGGTCAGTCCGGAGGCCGAGATCGCTGCCCTGCCATTTCAGCCGGTTCGTTTTTCCGGTGAGACCGAGATCATGGGATATTGTCTGGATGGCCCGATCGAGGATTTCAACCTGATTTACGATCCCGACCGGATCGTGGCTGAAATGCGGGTCGTATCGGGTCTGTCCTCTGCTGACCTGAGCTGTGCGACTGATACAACCTATGCCGTTCACCTGCTGGAGGGGACGCTGTCCTTGGGGCCGGACGCCATGGCGACGGCTGGCGATACATGTCTATTGCGAGATGGGGCGCCGGATGTTTCAGCTAGCAATGACCTGCGGTGCATCCTTGTGTCTTTGACACAGCGCTGATCGCTCCGGCGCGATCCGATTTGGGGCCACAGGCTGACCTTGCCGGCCAATAATGCCGACCAATAATGCCGGTCAGAAACGGACGGGGGTGTAAAAATATCTGGCGAGCAAAGCTCCATATTGACACTCGACCGCCCTGTGCCCCAATATGTAGTTGCTTTGGGTCTTGCGGCGTGAGTCGCAGGCTAAGAGGGAAACCGGTGTGATACCGGCGCTGCCCCCGCAACTGTAAGCGGCAAATGATGGCCCGAAACCCACTGGTGCAGATGCGCCGGGAAGGCGGGCCAGAATGATCGAGCCGTAAGCCAGGAGACCTGCCCAAGCACGATGCGACAACCGCGGACGGAGGGTCCGGGGGCGTGTTTACGGTCAAGTCCCTGTCTGGGTCAAAACCGGCGCGTCCCTGTTTCCTTGCTGCACACAAAACGAGGAAAAGAGCATGGCTATCACCGTCTATTCGAAACCCGCTTGCGTCCAATGCACCGCGACCACGCGCGCGTTGGACATGCGCGGGTTGGAGTATCGCGTCATTGACCTGACGCAGGACGCGACCGCCATGCAGGAAGTCACCGAGATGGGGTATCGCCAAGCCCCTGTGGTCGTGGCGGGCGATGCGCATTGGGCGGGCTTTCGTCCCGACATGATCAGCCAACTTGGCTGACGAAAATGGCCGGGCTGGTCTTTTATTCCTCGGCTTCGGGCAATACCGCGCGTCTGGTCGCTGCGCTTGGGCTACCGGCAAAGCGCATTCCGATCCGACCGGACGATGTGATGCCCGCGCCCCTTCGCCCCTTTGTGTTGATTTGCCCCACCTATGCCGACGGTGAAGGGCGCGGGGCGGTGCCGAAACAGGTGATCCGGTTTCTCAACGATCCAGCGCGCCGCGCCTTGTTGCGCGGTGTCATTGCCGCTGGAAACCGCAATTTCGGCGTGACCTTTGCGCGGTCTGGCGATGTGATTGCCACCAAATGCAACGTGCCTGTGCTTTACCGCTTTGAACTGGCCGGAACTGAAACTGACGTTGCCCGCATGCGCGCCGGGCTTGATGAATTTTGGAGGGCAGAATGCTCGACGATGGTGTGAACATAGCGCTGGATTACCATGCGCTGAACGCGATGCTGAACCTGTACGACGACGAAGGACGCATCCGTTTCGACGCCGACAAGACGGCCGCGCGGCAGTATTTTCTGCAACATGTGAACCAGAACACGGTGTTCTTTCACTCGCTTGATGAAAAACTGGGCTATCTGGTGGACGAAGGCTATTACGAGGCCTCAGTCCTCGAGGCCTATCCACGCCCCTTCCTGCACCAGATCTGGGAGGCCGCCTTTGCCCGCAAATTCCGCTTTCCGACCTTTCTGGGCGCGTTCAAATATTACACCTCCTACACGCTGAAAACCCGCGACGGGCAACGCTATCTTGAACGCTATGAGGATCGCGTGGTGATGGTGGCGCTGACCTTGGCGCGCGGCGATCAGGATCTGGCCATGCGCGTCATGGATGAGATCTTGTCGGGTCGGTTTCAGCCCGCAACGCCGACCTTTCTCAACGCCGGAAAGCAAAGCCGTGGCGAGCTGATCTCCTGCTTCCTGCTGCGGTTGGAAGACAACATGGAGAGCATCGGGCGCGGCATCAATTCGGCGCTGCAACTCAGCAAACGTGGGGGCGGTGTGGCTTTGATGCTGACCAACATCCGCGAACACGGCGCCCCGATCAAGGGCATCGAAAACCAGTCCTCGGGCGTGATCCCGGTGATGAAGTTGCTTGAGGATTCGTTCTCCTACGCCAATCAGTTGGGCGCGCGGCAAGGCGCGGGGGCGGTGTACCTCAACGCGCACCACCCGGACATCATGCAGTTTCTCGATACCAAGCGCGAGAACGCAGACGAGAAAATCCGCATCAAGACCCTGAGCCTTGGCGTGGTAATCCCCGACATCACCTTCGAATTGGCCAAGAACAACGAGGACATGTATCTGTTCTCTCCCCACGACGTCGAACGTGTCTATGGCGTGCCGTTTTCCGAGATATCGATCACGGAAAAATACGCCGAGATGGTCGACAACAAACGGATCCGAAAGAAAAAGATCAACGCGCGGGCATTCTTTCAGACGCTGGCCGAGATCCAGTTCGAAAGCGGCTATCCCTATATCATGTTCGAAGACACGGTGAATCGCGCCAACCCCATCGCGGGCCGCATCACCATGTCCAACCTGTGCTCGGAAATCCTGCAGGTAAGCGAGGCGAGCACGTTTCATGATGATCTGAGCTATGATCACATGGGCACCGATATTTCCTGCAATCTTGGGTCGCTCAATATCGCGAAAACCATGGACGGCCCCGATTTCGGCCAGACCGTGGAATCCGCCATTCGGGTGCTCACGGCGGTGTCGGAAATGTCGGCGATCGACTCCGTGCCCTCGGTCCGGCGCGGCAATGATGAAAGCCACGCCATCGGGCTGGGCCAGATGAACCTGCATGGCTATCTGGCGCGCGAACGCATCCACTATGGCAGCCCCGAGGGGGTCGAATTCACCTCGGTCTATTTTGCCGCCGTGGCCTATCACGCGATCCGCGCCTCCAACCTTTTGGCGCAGGAGCACGGGCACAGCTTCAAAGGGTTTGCAGCGTCGCGTTACGCCGATGGCCGTTTCTTTGACACCTATACGACCCGCGACTGGCTGCCCCAAAGCGAGACGGTGAAGCGGCTGTTCGATGGCATCGAGCTTCCCGACCGTGACGATTGGGACAAGCTGCGCGCCTTGGTGATCCAGCACGGGCTGTACAATCGCAATCTTCAGGCCGTGCCGCCCACCGGTTCGATCAGCTACATCAACAACTCGACCTCTTCGATCCACCCGATCGCCTCAAAGATCGAGATCCGCAAAGAGGGCAAGATCGGCCGCGTCTACTATCCCGCACCGTTCATGAATAACGACAATCTGGACTTCTACCGCGATGCCTATGAAATCGGCCCCGAGGCGATCATCGACACCTATGCCGCCGCAACCCCGCATGTGGATCAGGGGCTGTCGCTGACCCTGTTCTTTCCTGCGGATGCCACGACCCGCGATATCAACCGCGCCCAGATCTATGCGTGGAAGAAGGGCATCAAGACGATCTATTACATCCGCCTGCGCCAGAGTGCCCTTGAGGGCACCGAAGTCGATGGCTGCGTTTCCTGCACATTGTGAGACCGACATGAAAGACCAGACCGCCGCCGCCATGCCCGCCGCCGCCATACCCCGTGCCATCAACTGGAACCGTATTCAGGACGACAAGGATCTTGAGGTCTGGAATCGCCTGACCGTCAATTTCTGGCTGCCCGAAAAGGTGCCGCTGTCCAATGACGTGCAAAGCTGGGCCACCTTGACCGATGACGAGCGCGCGCTGACCATTCGTGTGTTCACCGGCCTTACCCTGTTGGACACGATTCAGAATACGGTTGGAGCGCCCGCGCTTCTGCCCGATGCCCAAACCCCCCATGAAGAGGCGGTGCTGACCAATATCGCCTTCATGGAGGCGGTTCATGCGCGGTCCTACTCCTCGATCTTCTCGACGCTTTGCTCCACCAAAGAGGTGGACGATGCCTTCCGTTGGTCCGAAGAGAACCCGCATCTTCAGGCCAAATCCCGCCTGATCCTGCAGGAATACAACGCCACCGCCGACCCGCTGAAACGCAAGATTGCCTCGGTGTTTCTGGAAAGCTTCCTGTTCTATTCCGGCTTTTACTTGCCGATGTATTGGTCCAGCCACGCCAAGCTGACCAATACCGCCGATCTGATCCGGCTCATCATCCGCGACGAGGCGATCCACGGCTATTACATCGGCTACAAGTTCCAGCGCGCAACCGAACGTCTGCCCGAAGCAGAGCGCGCGGCCCTAAAGGATTTCGCCTTTGCCCTGATGTTCGACCTCTATGATATCGAGGCGCAGTATACGGCAGAACTTTATGACGATCTCGGCCTGACCGAGGACGTAAAGGCGTTTCTGCATTACAACGCCAACAAGGCGCTGCAAAATCTCGGTTACGAGGCGCTGTTCCCGGCGCCGGCCTGCGAGGTAAACCCCGCGATCCTTGCCGCCCTGTCGCCCGATAGCGAGAACCACGATTTCTTTTCTGGCAGCGGTTCTTCCTATGTCATTGGCAAGGCGGTGGCGACCGAGGACGACGACTGGGATTTCTGACTGCGCCCTTGGCCTTGTCCTCGTACATATCTCCCGGTGCGGTTGGCCGATTACCCCTCGGGCAGCCGCCGCCGTGCAATCGCCGCAAGCAATTGCGCCCCATAGGGCAGGGCAGCATCGTTGAAATCATAGGTCGGGCTGTGCAGCGGGGCCGACCCCTCGCCATTGCCGATGAAGGCAAAGCAGCCGGGCACATGGTCGAGAAACCGCGCGAAATCCTCTGACGCGGTCACCGGCTGGTCCGGTTGCGCCACATGATCCGCGACTGTGGCCGCAGCCTCCAGCACCTCTTGCGCAAGGGCTGCGTCATTCACCAGCGGCACGAACTCGCGGGTATAGCTGAGCGTGGCCTCCAGCGCGTGCAGCGTCGCGATGCCTTGAGCGATGCGGCGCATCTCCTGTTCGATCCGGTCCGAGACCTGCGCGCGGAAACTGCGCGCGTCGCCCAGAATGCGCGCCAGACCCGGCAGCGCGTTGCGGGTACCGTCTGTCAACAACTCGGTGACCGAGACCACGGCGATGTCGGCGGGGCTGAGACGGCGGGAGACGATGGTCTGCAACTCCATCACCAGTGCACAGGCGGGCAACAGAACCTCGCGCCCGGCCTGTGGGCGCGCGGCATGACCACCCTGACCACGCAGCACGATCTCGAAATTGTCCTCAGCCGACATGATGGGGCCGGGGCCGGTCTCCACATGGCCCACCGGCAGGCCCGGCATGTTGTGCAACCCATAGATCTCGTCAAAGGGAAATCGCTGCAACAGCCCGTCGTCCAACATCGCCAGCGCGCCGCGCCCCCATTCCTCGGCCGGTTGGAACAGGAACCGAAGGGTGCCGTCAAAGCCGCCGTCTTCGGCCAGCAGCCGCGCCGCGCCCAGCAGCATGGCGGTATGGCCGTCATGGCCACAGGCGTGCATCAAACCCGGGCTTTGCGAGGTCCAACCCGCACCGGTCGCTTCCGTAATGCGCAGCGCGTCCATATCGGCGCGCAGGGCAATGGCCCGGTTGGATGTGCCGCGTTTGAGCGTGGCGACAACGCCGGTCCCGCCGACACCTTCGGCCACCTCCAACCCGAAGCCGCGCAGGGTCTGCGCGACAAAGGCCGCGGTGCGGATCTCTTCGAATCCGAATTCCGGATGGCGGTGCAGGTCATGGCGCCAGCTGGTCATCTGCGCGTGCAGGGTGGGGGGCTTGCTCATCTCATGTCTCCCTTCATCTGTCGCTCATGGCTCTCTGTGCCAGAGCAGCCAGCCCGCCCATCAGAGCGCAGAGCTGGCCTTGCCGCAAGCGATCTGACACTTAAAGAACACAGTCTAAGCCTTGGAAATCAAAATGCCTTCCTATGATGAAACCGGTTTGTTAGTCTTTGGGCAATTAAAAAACTAAGGCAGGCATATAGGCAGATGAAGACGGGCTTTCGCGGCACGTTTGTCATTTCCTGGTCGCAGACAGAGATTGACGGGCTTGAAGATGCGCCCGTGGGGGCGCTCGATGTGGGTGCGGCGTGGTCGTGGCGCGGGGATACCGTGCGCGTGGACGGGCCAAATGGGCTGTTGCGACTGGACGGGGCGGACGGAGAAGCCGAGATCCGAAAACGTGCGGCGCGCACAGTGCGGCGCTTGGTCGGTGCTGTTGTGCGCAACATCACCGATCTGTCGGCTGTGGAGGTCGACGACCCGCTGATGGAGCGGTATTTCGTCGTGACCGATGGGGCCCGCAGCTATACGATCACCGTGATTGAATCGGGGCCGGGGCGGCCGCCGTTATTGATGTTCCTCGACATGATGCCGCCGCGCCACACCGATCTCTGGGTGGTGCGCCATACTTTGTCCGGGCAGATGCCGCGCCCGGTGGTTGATACCCGTGGCGGGGTGATCTGTTTCACGCCGGGCACCCGGTTGGAAACGCCCAAGGGGCTGCGCCGGGTCGAGGATCTGCGCGAGGGCGAACATGTGCTGACCCGCGACAACGGCGCACAGCCGGTGATGTGGGTCGGAAGCCGGCGGATCAGCGGCGCGCGGTTGCAGGTGATGCCGCATCTCCGCCCGGTACGGTTGCGGCCCGGAGCGCTGGGGATCGAGCGCCCGGATCAGGAACTGCTGGTGTCGCCCGATCATCGGATGCTGGTGCGGGGCAGGGCGGCACATGCGCTGTTCAATACCGACGAGGTGCTGGTCGCCGCCCGCGATCTGGTCAACGGCACCACGGTGATCGAGGATCACGCCGTGCGCGAGGTGACCTATGTGCACCTCCTGTTGCCCACGCACGAGATCCTTGTGGCCAATGGGGTGGAAACCGAAAGCTTTCATCCCGCCAATGCCGATTTGGGCACCTTGGGCCCACAGGACCGGGCGCGCCTGTTGGGGCATCAGCCGGGGCTGGAGGACGATCCGCATCGTTATGGACCCTTTGCACGGCGCAATCTCAGCCAGTCAGAAGCCGCGATCCTGATGCATGAGGCGGCATAAGGTCATCGGGTGTTTCGGGCCAAGCCGTGTCCAGAACCCGGCGCAGGCTCTTCTTTGGCCTCGTTTGGCACCGGATCGCCAAGGGACCGGCTCCTGCCCATTGACTCCCCCCGCACCCCCGCTATAAGCGCGGCTTCATTGGTGTTGGTGGCCCCCGCAAGGGGACGCCTGTCATGGGGGAAGCCCCAAAAGGACAACGCCCTTCATAGTGGCCCTTGGGCCTCGTCCAAAGAAGGAGATCAGACGGTGACCAAACGCACCTCTGCCAAGTACAAAATTGACCGCCGGATGGGTGAAAACATCTGGGGTCGTCCGAAATCCCCGGTCAATCGCCGCGAATATGGCCCGGGCCAACACGGCCAGCGCCGCAAGGGCAAACTGTCCGATTTCGGCATCCAGCTGCGCGCCAAGCAAAAGCTGAAGGGCTATTACGGCGATCTGACCGAAAAGCAGTTCCGCCGCATCTTTGCCGAGGCCGAGCGGGTCAAAGGCGATACCGGTGAGAACCTTATTGGCCTGCTGGAGCGTCGCCTCGACGCTGTCGTGTACCGCGCCAAATTCGTGCCCACCGTCTTTGCCGCACGTCAGTTCGTGAACCACGGCCATGTGCTGGTGAACGGCAACCGCGTGAACATCCCCTCTTACCGTGTGAAAGAGGGCGACGTGATCGAGGTTCGTGAGAAGTCCCGCCAGATGGCCGTTCTGCTTGAGGCCACCCAACTGCCCGAGCGCGACGTGCCCGATTATGTCGAGGCCGACCACTCGAAGATGAAAGCGACCTTCGTGCGCACCCCGGGTCTGAGCGATGTTCCCTACCCGGTCCAGATGGAACCCCATTTGGTCATCGAATTTTACGCGCAGAACTGATCCGGACGGCCCGGTTCTCCGGGCCTCGGACGTCTGCAAGACAGATATTGGAAAGCCGCCCTGTCGGGGCGGCTTTTCTGCATTTTGGGCTGGCTCACATCTGTTGCAGTGATGTGCCTGTGCGCCAAGAGCTTCCCGGTCTGGGATGTGCGCGCCATGTTCGGACGCTCCCCCCTTCGGCTACTGCGCGCTTGCGCTTGCCCGGGGGGGCTGCGGTGGGGCCTAAATCGCTTTCCTCTGATCGGTGGGGGCGATAGAACAGGCCCGATAAGGAGCCCCGAGATGACGAAAATCGCCCCGCAACCCGGTATTATGGAGATCGCCCTGTATGAGGGCGGCAAGGCCACGATCGACGGTCGGGACGACGTTCTCAAGCTGTCCTCGAACGAAAACCCACTGGGGGCGCCGCCTTCGGCGCAGCTCGCCTTGGCCGAGGCGGCCCGCAACCTGCACCGCTATCCTTCGACCGATCATGCCGCGCTGCGCGAGGCGATTGGCGAGGTGCACGGACTTGATCCGGCGCGGATCATCTGCGGCGTCGGTTCGGACGAGGTTCTGCAATTCATCTGTCAGGCGTTTTCCGGTCCGGGGGATGAGATCATCCATACCGCGCATGGATTCTCCATGTATCCGGTGCTGATCCATATGGTCGGGGCGACCCCGGTCTGCGTGCCCGAGGCCGAACGGGTGGTGGATGTGGACGCCATTCTGGCGGCGGTGTCCGACAAGACCCGCATTGTGCTGTTGACCAACCCCGGCAACCCGACCGGCACCCTTCTGCCCGATGCGGATCTGCAACGGCTGGCAGATGGGTTGCCCGAGGATGTGCTGCTGGTGATCGACGGGGCCTATACTGAATATGCCAAAGGCTTTGACGGTGGCACACGTCTGGCCTCGGATCAGCCCAACGTGATCATGACGCGGACGTTCTCCAAGATCTATGGTCTGGGCGGGCTGCGGATCGGTTGGGGCTATGGCCCGAAGAATTTGATCGACGTGATGACCCGTATCCGCCAACCCTTCAACCTGTCGGTGGTGCAGCTTGCCGCCGCCGAGGCCGCCGTGCGTGACCGCGATTGGGTCGAGACCTGCGCCGCGCTGAACGTGCAGCAACGGGCGCGGCTTGTCGGCGCGCTGCGGCAACTGGGCGTGGCCTGCGATGACAGCCAGACCAATTTCGTGCTGGCCCGCTTTGCCGACGCGGCTGAGGCGGCGGCGCTCGACCAGGTGTTTCAGGCGGACGGGATCATCGTGCGCCGGGTCATCGGCTATGGGTTCCCCGAGGCGCTGCGCATCACCGTGGGCGACGCGGAACAGACCGGCCGCGTGATCGCAACCCTGACAAAATGGCGGGAACGGACATGAGCGCGCCGATCTACGACCGCATCGCCCTGATCGGTCTGGGGCTGATCGCCTCGTCGATGTTCTGGGCGATCAAACGGGCCGGGCTGGCGGGCGAAGTGACAGGCTATGCCCGCAGTGAGGAGACCCGCAACACCGCCCGCCGGATCGGGCTGTGCGACCGGGTCTGTGACAGTGCCGTCGAGGCGGTCGAAGGCGCAGACCTTGTGGTTCTGGCGGTGCCGGTCGGGGCCATGGGCACGGTCGCGCGTGAGATCGCCAAGGCCCTGAAACCCGGCGCCACGGTGACCGATGTGGGCTCGGTCAAAAAGCATGTGATCGAGGTGGTGGGACCGGAACTGCCAAAGGATGTGCATTTCATCCCCGCCCACCCGCTGGCAGGAACCGAGCATTCGGGCCCCGAAAGCGGCTTTGCCGAACTGTTCGACAATCGCTGGTGCCTATTGGTGCCGGTCGAAAACTGCGCCCCCGAACCCTTGGCGCGGTTGCGGACCCTGTGGGAGCGGATGGGCGCGAATGTCGATGAGATGGACCCGGAGCATCATGATCTGGTCCTTGCCGTCACCAGCCACGCGCCGCACCTGATCGCCTATACGATGGTCGGGGTGGCCGACGACCTGCGCCGGGTCACCGACAGCGAGGTGATCAAATACTCCGCCGCTGGCTTTCGGGATTTCACCCGGATCGCGGCCTCCGACCCGACCATGTGGCGCGACGTGTTTCTGACCAACAAGGAGGCGACGCTGGAAATTCTCGGGCGCTTCACCGAAGAGCTGTTCGCGTTGCAACGCGCCATTCGTATCGGTGACGGCCAGCATCTGTTCGACTATTTCACCCGCACCCGCGCCATCCGGCGCGGCATTATCGAGGCCGGACAGGACACTGATGCGCCCGATTTCGGCCGCGCCAAGAAGGCCGGGACATGAGAGGTCTGGGCATGGCCGCTGTGCTGGGGCTGGCGCTGCTGGCTCTGCCCGCCACCGCCCGCGCGCCTGATCATTCGCTGCGCCCGCTGGCGCGCGGTGCTGCTGTTGGCGAGCCGCCCGCCACGCCGCTCAGCGTGACCCGTCGCGCCCCGAAACCGCGCCCGCCCTCGGCGCAGGTAACAAGCGCTGCCGCGCGCCCGGCCAACCTTCCGTTCCTGAGCCCGGAGGCCTCACCGCTGCCGGTGTTGCGTCCCGAAGGGCTGGAGCAAAAGGTGTTTCTCAAACGGCTCCGGCGACGCAAGGGATCGGTCTGCGGCGATATCGACATTCAGGGCGACGAGATTGGTCGCGTGACGGGCAAGCTGCGCGGCTGTGGGGCCCGCGATGCGGTGCGGGTGCGTGAAGTGGCCGGCGTGCGGCTGAGCCAACAGTCGATCATGACCTGCGACACTGCCCGCGCGCTCAAAACATGGGTGGAACGGGGCGTGAAACCCGCCTTTCGCAAGCGTGGCCCGGTGGTTGAGATGCGGGTTGCGGCGCATTATTCCTGCCGCACCCGCAATAACAAGCCCGGCGCCAAACTGTCGGAACATGGTCACGCGCAGGCGATCGACATTTCGGCCTTTACCATGCGCGACGGCGAAGTGATCACCGTGCTGAAAGGCTGGCAGAAGGGCACCACGCTGCGCCCCCTGCGCAAAGTCTGGAAAGCGGCCTGCGGCCCGTTCGGCACCGTTCTGGGGCCAGAGGCCAATGGCTATCACCGGGATCATTTTCACGTTGATATCGCCCGCTATCGCGGCGGCCCCTATTGCCGTTAGCACGCCCCAAAATACGCTCTTTTCGCGTCCGTGGTTCGAGGCTTGGAACGGGTCGAATTCGGCAAGGGAAAAACGCATGACCATGTGGGTGTTCGGCTATGGCTCGCTGCTGTGGAATCCGGGGTTTCAGGTGGCCCGGCGCGAGGTGGCGCTGTTGCCTGAGTACCACCGCTCCTTCTGCATGCGCTCGATCCATCATCGCGGCACCGAGGAGGAGCCGGGGCTGGTGCTGGCGCTGGACGCCGCTGCGGGCGCACAATGTAGCGGGCTGGCGCTCGCCGTCGCCGAAGGAGAGGAAGAGCGCACGCTCGCCTATCTGCGCGAACGCGAGTTGATCTCTTCGGCCTATCTGGAAAAACAGCTCGACGTGCATCTGCGCTGCGGCGGCACGGCGCGGGCGGTGACCTATGTGATTGACCCCGACCATGATCAATATTGCGGCGGTCTGCCGCTGGAGGATCAGGCGCGGATCATCGCCCGTGCGGTGGGCGGGCGCGGGCCGAATACCGAGTATCTTTTCAATACCGCCAGTCATTTGGCCGAAATCGGGCTGAATGACCCGGATCTGGACTGGTTGGCCGGGCGGGTGCGGGCCCTGACTGCATAAACCCTTGGCCTTGCCTGTTGTTTTTATATAGGCTTGCCGCAGAGCAGAGAAAACCAGGACGCCCGCAAGATGGTGCAGCGAGACCGCCAAGCCCGGCCCCAATTCTCACAGCCGGTGCGTCAGATCATATTGATGCTGACCGCCTTCGGGCTCGCAGGCTTCGGCGCCTTTGTCGCGTTGCCGCGGGTGCTGCCGGTATTTTTGGCCAACCTTTATCTCAACGGGTTTATCGCCGGGGTCTTTCTGATCGGTGTGCTGGCCTGTTTCTGGCAGGTGTTCCAGCTTATCGGATCGGTGCGCTGGATCGAAAGCTTCGCCGCCGGGGATCTCAACCAGAAAGCTGGCCCGCCGCAGCTTTTGGCGCCGCTGGCCTCGCTGCTGCGCTCGCGCGGGGCGCGGATGCAGCTGAACTCAAGCTCGACGCGTTCGATCCTGGATTCAGTTGCAGAGCGGATCGACGAAGCGCGCGAGATTACCAGATATATCGTCAATCTCTTGATATTCCTCGGTCTTCTTGGGACATTCTATGGTCTTGCCACCACCGTTCCCGCCGTCGTTGACACCATCCGCAGCCTTGCCCCGCAAGACGGAGAGGAGGGGGTCGCGGTATTCAACCGGCTGATGACCGGGCTGGAGGCGCAACTGGGCGGCATGGGCGTGGCGTTCTCGTCCTCGCTGCTGGGGCTGGCCGGGTCGCTTTTGGTGGGCTTGCTGGAGCTGTTTGCAGGGCACGGCCAGAACCGCTTTTATCGCGAGCTGGAGGAATGGCTGTCCACGATCACGCGGCTGGGCTTTTCCTCGGGCGAAGAGGGCGAGAGCGCGTCCACTGTGATGGAGGGGGTGATCGATCATATGTCCGGCCAGATAGAAGCGCTGCAACAGACCTTCACGCAGTCCGACGAAAGCCGCGCCGTGGTGGATCGCAAACTGGGCGATCTGGTGGACGCCATCGGGCAGATGAACGAGCGTCTTGATCAGGGCGAAAGCACCTCGGCCGCGTTGGAACGGGTCGCGCTGGGGCAAGAAACCCTGATCGAGGTGATGCGTGAACAGAGCACGGGCGAGGGGATGGACGCCGAAAGCCGGATGCGGCTGCGCTCGATCGACGTGCAGATGCTGCGCATCCTCGAAGAAATTTCCGCCGGTCGTCAGGAAAGCATGGCCGAGCTGCGCAAGGATATCGACATTCTGATCAAGGCGTTGGCGCCGTCTCTGGCCCCGTCGCGCGTGCCGGGGGCTCGACCGGGCCGCCCCGGACGGCCGATCAAGACCGACGAGTCAGAGGCCTAGGGCATGGCCCTGTCGCGCCGCACGGGTCAACGCTTCCAAGGGTCGATCTGGCCCGGGTTCGTCGATGCGATGACCGGGCTGCTGCTGGTCCTGATGTTCGTTCTGACCATCTTCATGATGGTGATGTTCGTTTTGCGCGAAACCATTACCGGACAGGAAACCGAGTTGGACGCGCTCTCGGCCGAGGTCAATGCGCTGGCGTCGGCGCTGGGGCTTGAAGAGCGGACCAACGCCCAGCTTTCTGCGCGGATGGGGGCGTTGACTGCGACGTTGAACGAAACCCGCAACGGTCTAAATCAGGCCAAGGCCGAGCTGGACCAGCGCGCCTCGCTCATCACCACGCTCACCGCTGAGCGCGACCAGCAAAGCGCGGCGCTCGACGCGGCGCAGGGCCGCATCGCCAGCTTTGAGGAGCAGGTCGCTAGCCTCTTGGCGGAGCAGACCCGATCCCAAGGCCAGATCGCCGCCCTGACGGATGAAAAGGCGACTCTGGTGTCGCAACAAGAGGCGCTGAACCTCGCGCTGGCCAGCCATCGCGCGGAAATCGACGCACAGGTCGAGGCCGCCCGTCTCGCCGCCGCCCGGCGCGAGGCGCTTGAGGCCATGGTGGCCGATCTGCGCCAGCAGGGCGCGGATCAGGCGGCCGAGGCGCAGGCGCTGACCGGACGGCTGACCGAATTGGAAAGCCAACTCAGCGATGAGGAGCAGGCCCGCTTGGCCGAGGCCGCCGCCGCCGAAGCATTGCGCGACAAGTTGAAGACCTCAGATGCTGAACTGACCGCCATGACGATGGATCTGGAACGCCAGCGCAAGGCGGCAGAGGATACCTTGACCCTGCTGGCCGCCGCCGAGGCGGCGCGCGATGCGCTGGACCAAGAACTGCTCACGACGCTGTCCGATCTGGACAGCGCAAAGACCGGTGCCGCCGATCGCGACGCGTTGGCGGCGCGGTTGGAGCGTGTGCTGGCGCAGATGGAGACGGTGAAGGCGCAGGGCGACGATAAGGTGAACGCGCTGGCGGCCGAGTTGGCGCAGGCCAAAGCAGACCTAAGCGCGGCGCAGATGGCGACCGATCAGGCGGGGCAGGATCGCGCCACCGTCGAGGCACGGCTGGCGCAGGCGCTGGAGGCGCTTGAACAGGCACAATCCGCCGGCAGCGACCGCGCCGAATTGCAGCGCCGTCTGCTTGTCGCACTGGCCGCCAAAGACACCGCAGAACAGCAAGCCGCCGAGCAGATGTCGGAGAGTGAGGCGCGCGATATCCTGTTGGCCAAGGCACGCGATCAACTCTCGGAACAGGAAGCGATTTCGACCGAGGCGCAGCGGCAGACCGCGCTGCTCAACCAGCAGGTCGCGGCCTTGCGGGGCCAACTTGGCAGCCTGCAGGCGCTGTTGGATGACTACAAGGATCGCGACACGTCGCAGCAAGTGCAGTTGCAGAATCTCGGTCAGGATCTGAACACCGCACTGGCCCGCGCCGCCTCAGAAGAACGCCGTCGCCGTCTGCTGGAAGAGGCGGAACGCAAGCGGCTTGAGGTCGAGGCCAAGCTGCGCATCGCAGAGACGGACCAGCTCAAGGAACAGGCCAAGGATCTGGAGCGCTATCGTTCGGACTTCTTCGGGCGCCTGCGCGAGGTGTTGGGCACGCAAGAGGGGGTGCGGATTCAGGGTGACCGCTTTGTGTTCTCCTCCGAGGTGCTGTTCGCCCCCGGCGAGACCGAGTTGGCCCCAGCCGGCAAGGCCGAGATCGCCAAGATTGCCCGCATCCTGCGCAGCATCGCGGCCGAGATTCCGCCCGAGATCAACTGGGTGATCCGCGTCGATGGCCATACCGATACCGTGCCGGTGCGCCCCGGCGCCGACTTTGCCGACAACTGGGAACTAAGCCAGGCCCGTGCGCTCTCCGTTGTGCGCTATCTGGTTGACGCCCAAGGCATTTCTCCGGGGCGGCTTGCGGCCAACGGGTTCGGGGAATACCAGCCGATCAACCCCGCCAACACGCCCGAGGCGCGGGCGCAGAACCGCCGGATCGAGCTGAAACTGACCGAGAAATAGGGCGTTCACCTGTTCCGTTGCGATGGGAACAGCTGCGCAGGTGCTGAAGCCTGTTTAGTCGATGGTGATCGCGACCTCTTCGCGGTCAATCACCTGGCCATCGCGCAGCATCCGGACCGTGCCGCTATAGCGGCCAGCGGGCCAGCCGCCCTGCGGCTGACGTTTGCCCGCCGCGCGGAACAGCTGTGCCTGATTTTTTTCAAGCTGGATGTCATGGGCGATGATCCGTCCGTCCGGTCCGTCGATTGCAATCTCGACCACGTCGCCGGTCTGCCCGCCAAAGGCATAGCCATAAAGCACCAGCGCCGGTGCGTCCGGGGCCAGCCCATCAACCGCCGCTCGCCCGGCCTTGATCGCATCAAAGCTGGGTATGCTGTCCGAGAATCCGGCGGCGATCAGCCCGCCCGGTTCATAGACGGGGGTGTCCTGCCACAGATCCGGCCCGACCGTCGCGCCGCACTGTGCGGCCTTTGGCGCAAAGGGATCGATGACCTTGCCATCTTGGCGCACCGAGAGATGCACATGGGGAAACTGGCTCTTGCCGCTCATCCCTACCGTGCCCAGCACTGCGCCGCGCGCAACACGTTGCCCCTTGGTGACCTGAACCGAGCCGCGCCGCAGGTGGCAATACTGGGTCTCCCAGCCGTCGCCATGGCTGATCACCATGCCGTTGCCGCATTCGCGGTCCGCAACGGCCGCCGTGTCGCCGCGGGCATAGACCCCGTCCTCCATGCCATCGCGCAGGGCGATCACGACGCCGGGGGCGGCGGCCAGAACCGGCACTCCGGCAGCCATCGCCGAGAGATCGCGCAACGCGAAGTCAGTGCCCTTGTGGGCCTCATAGCTGAGCGTGCCGCAGCGGTAATCCGGGGCATCGGGGCCGGGATCGGCATCGACGTATTGTTGAATATGGCAATCCTCGCCCAGATCGCAGGTCAGCGGCAGGGTCAAAGCGAGGTCGCTCGCCGCGACGGGCGCGGCGAGCGAAAGACAAAGGACGGTCAGCGCTGCCCGCATCATTCTGCAGTCAGCAACGGCGGCTTGTCGCCCGACAGACGGGGTTTGTCGGGGCCGTCGATGCGCAGATCCAGCTTGCCGTCCTTGACTCCCACCTTGACCACCCCGCCCTTGGCCAGCTTGCCAAACAGCAATTCTTCGGCCAGCGGCTTCTTGATGTACTCCTGAATCACGCGGCCCAGCGGGCGCGCACCCATCTTGTCATCATAGCCCTTGTTGGCCAGCCATTCGGCTGCGGGCCGGGTCAGTTCGATGGCCACGCCACGATCCAGAAGCTGCGCCTCCAGTTGCAGCACGAACTTTTCGACCACCTGCAGGATCACCTCTTTCGGCAGCGGCGCAAAGGAGATCACAGCATCCAGACGGTTGCGGAATTCCGGCGTGAAGGCCCGCTCGATTGCGGCGGTATCCTCGCCTTCGCGGCGGTCGCGGCCGAACCCGATGGCGGATTTGGCCTGTTCAACGGCCCCGGCGTTCGAGGTCATGATCAGGATCACGTTGCGGAAATCCACCGTCCGGCCATTGTGGTCGGTCAGCTTGCCGTGGTCCATCACCTGCAACAGGATGTTGTAGACATCCGGATGCGCCTTTTCCATCTCGTCCAGCAGCAGCACGCAATGGGGGTTCTGATCGACCCCATCGGTCAACATGCCACCCTGATCGAACCCGACATAGCCCGGGGGCGCGCCGATCAGGCGGGAAACAGCGTGCTTTTCCATATACTCCGACATGTCAAAGCGCAGCAGCTCCACCCCTAGCGTATCGGCCAGTTGTTTGGCGACCTCGGTCTTGCCGACGCCGGTCGGCCCGGCAAACAGATAGTTGCCGATCGGCTTTTCGGGCTCGCGCAGGCCGGCGCGTGCCAGCTTGATCGCGCTGGAAAGTGCCTCGATCGCCTGATCCTGGCCGAACACCACCCGCTTGAGCGATTTCTCCAGATCCCTGAGCACCGCGGCGTCATCCTTGGACACGCTCTTGGACGGGATGCGGGCGATCTTGGCCACCACGGCTTCGATCTCTTTGGTGCCGATTGTCTTGCGCCGTTTGCTTTCGGGCAACAGATGCTGCGCCGCACCGGCCTCGTCGATCACGTCGATCGCCTTGTCGGGCAGTTTGCGGTCGTTGATATAGCGCGCCGAGAGTTCCACCGCCGTCTTGATCGCATCGGCGGTGTATTTCACCCCGTGGTGTTCCTCGAAATAGGGTTTCAGCCCCTTGAGGATCTTGACGGTGTCATCGACGGTGGGTTCGTTCACGTCGATCTTCTGGAACCGGCGCGCCAGCGCACGGTCTTTTTCGAAATGCTGGCGGAATTCCTTGTAGGTGGTTGACCCCATGGTGCGCAGCTTGCCGCCCTGCAAGGCAGGTTTCAGCAGGTTGGAGGCATCCATTGCCCCGCCAGAGGTTGCGCCAGCGCCGATCACGGTATGGATTTCGTCGATGAAAAGCACCGCGTCGGGATGTTCCTCCAACTCGGTCACGACGGCCTTGAGGCGTTCTTCGAAATCGCCGCGATAGCGGGTTCCGGCCAAAAGTGCGCCCATGTCGAGCGAATAGATCGTGGTCTTGGACAGGACTTCCGGCACCTCGCCTTTGACGATCTTGCGCGCAAGCCCTTCCGCGATGGCGGTCTTGCCGACACCGGGATCGCCCACCAGCAGCGGGTTGTTCTTGCGCCGGCGGCACAGCACCTGAATGCAGCGCTCCACCTCAAGATCGCGCCCGATCAGCGGGTCGATTTCGCCCTCGCGCGATTTTGCGTTCAGATCGACGCAATATTTGCCAAGGGCACTTTCCTTTTTGTCCACCTCGGGGGCGGTGCTGTGCACGTCGTCTTCGTCTTCGTTCGAGCCCTGAAGCGGGCGCGATTCGCCAAAAGCGGGGTCTTTTGCAACACCATGTGCGATGAAGTTCACCGCGTCATAGCGGGTCATGTCCTGCTCTTGCAGGAAATAGGCGGCGTTCGATTCCCGCTCGGCAAAGATGGCGACAAGGACATTGGCACCGGTGACCTCGGTGCGACCCGAGCTTTGGACGTGGATCGCGGCGCGCTGAATGACGCGCTGAAAGGCGGCAGTCGGCACCGCTTCGGAGCCGTCGACATCCGTGACCAGATTCGACAGATCCTCGTCGATGAAGTCGACAAGCGTGTTGCGCAAATCGCCCAGATCAACGCTGCAGGCCTTCATGACACGGATGGCGTCGGGTTCGTCCAGCAACGCCAGCAGCAGATGCTCCAGCGTCGCGAATTCATGCCGCCGCTCGTTGGCGAGTGCGAGGGCTGCGTGGATGGCCTGTTCTAGGGTGCTCGAGAATGAAGGCACGTTGGTGCTCCTCTTATCTGGGTCGGGTGGGAGATCGCGCTTGCGCCTGATCTCCAAGGCCAACCATGTCTTTATAGTATTAGAGTTTGGTTGATCGGGCCCCAGCTTCAAGGTTTTTCTGCATTTTTGCCATCACTTTTCGCCGAAAGCACGCTGCGCTGAGCCTTTGTGCCGCCTTAAAACCTGTCCTTGCGCGCGCGAATTTCCGCGAAAACATCTGCCGCATCAGCCCCCGTCATGCCCAGATTCGCCTGAATTCGGGCGTCAGCGGCGCGCAGGAAGGGGTTGGTCGCCAATTCCAGCTCCAGCGTCGAGGGCACGGTGGGCCGCCCGGCCTCGCGCGCGGCTGCAATGGCGCGAATCCGCTGTTGCAGCGCGGGGTTGTCCGGATCGATGGTCGCGGCAAAGCGCCCGTTGGCCTGGGTGTATTCGTGGCCGGAATAGACCACGGTTTCCGGGGGCAGGGCGGCGAGCTTGGACAGCGAGGCCCACATCTGTGCCATGGTGCCCTCGAACACCCGGCCGCATCCCAGCGCCATCAGGCTGTCGGCGGTAAAGACCGCGGGGGTGTCGGGGAAGAAATAGGCGATATGGCCCACCGTGTGACCCGAGACGTCGATCACCTGTCCGGTTTCGGCCCCGATCTGTACACAATCCCCTTCTGACACCTGCGCCCCCAGCGGCGGCAGGCGGTGGGCGTCGGCGGCGGCCCCCGTGACCTTGGCCGGATGGGCTGCGAGGATTTCGGCCAGCCCCTCGACATGGTCCCAGTGATGATGCGTCAGCAGTACCTGTGTCAGCCGCCATCCGGTGTCTGCCAATGCCGCAAGAATCGGGGCCGCCTCGGGGGCGTCGATCAGCGCGGTCTCGCCGCTGGCCGCGTCATGCGCCAGAAACGCATAGTTGTCCGACAGGCAGGGAATGGTGAGGATCTCCAAAGGCATGAGCTTTCGCCCTTTCAATGCTGGGTGTCATTGCTATTCTGCCCCAGATTGGCTGATCGAACGGGCACCCGCAATGCATCTCGATGTGCAGGATCTGCGCAATTTCTACTACCGCAGTACTCTGGGCCGGGCGGCGCAGGCTACGATCCGCATGGCGATGCTTGATCTGTGGCCCGAGGCCAAGGGACGATCCGTTGCGGGATTCGGATTCGCGGTGCCGTTGTTGCGCCCCTATCTGGCGGAGGCCCGCCGGGTTGTGGCGCTGATGCCCGGACCGCAGGGGGTGATGCCATGGCCTGCGGGGATGCCCAATGTTTCGGTCCTGTCCGAAGAAACGCTCTGGCCGCTTGAGACGGGGCATGTGGACAAGCTGGTGGTGATGCACGGGCTTGAGACCTCGGATCGCCCGGCGCAGCTGTTGGATGAATGTTTCCGGGTGTTGGGGCCGGGCGGCAAGGCGCTGTTCATCGTGCCAAACCGGGCGGGTCTGTGGTCGCGCAGTGATCGCACGCCTTTTGGCTATGGCCGACCCTATACGCTGGGCCAGTTGGAGGTGCAGCTGAAACAACACCAGTTCCTGCCCGAGCGCTATCGCGCCGCGCTGTACCAGCCGCCCTCGGCCCGGCGGTTCTGGCTGCGCTCTGGCCCGCTGTTGGAGCGGATGGGGCGGCGGTTGCCGACGGTGCTGGTCGGCGGTGTGCTCATGGTCGAGGTTTCCAAGCGGGTGCCGACGCCACGCGGAACCGTGGTCAAGGATCTGGCGCGGCGTCCGGTCAAGGCGCTGGATGGGCTGGCCAAACCGGCCTGATCGGGTGCCATCCGTGCCCAATCGGCCTGCAATTTCACTCAGGAATCAGCCAAAAGCCGCATTTTTTTTTGTCCGGTTTTCGGGCAAACGGCTCTAGTTTGGCTAACTACATGAAAAAAATAACAGAATGGGATCGGCTGTTATCGCTATAGGTTGTTGCGGGGTTGGGTGCGCTCTGTTATCTCGACGCTGATTTCTCCGACCTGCCGAAAGGCGGGTCGTTTTTCACGCCCCCGGACGCCCGTCTCGCGGCCAACCGGGGCCAATTGTCGGAAGGGTGGACGTGTCCGAACCAGCTTCGATTTCCGCAGGTATCGCCGAGCGCTATGCCAAAGCGATCTTCGAGATCGCGAAAGAGAACAACGACCTTGCCGGTCTTGAGGCCGGCGTGAACGATCTGGCCGCCGCGCTGGATGACAGTGCCGATCTTCGCGACCTGATGGCGTCGCCGCTCTATGCGCGCGCAGAACAGGAAGCGGCGATCACCGCTGTGGCGCAAAAGATGGGCGTCACCGAGGTGTTGCGCAAGTCTCTGGCGCTAATGGCGCAGAAACGTCGCCTGTTCGTTGTGCCCCAGCTGATCGTCGCGCTGCGCGATCTGGTCGCTGAAGAGCGTGGCGAAGTGACCGCGGACGTGATCTCGGCCAAGGCGCTGACCAAGGCGCAGGCCGACAAGCTGGCCAAGACCCTGACCGCACGCGTTGGCAAAACCGTGAATGTGAATGCGACCGTCGATGAAAGCCTCATTGGCGGTCTTGTCGTTAAAGTCGGCTCGAAGATGATCGATACCTCGATCCGCTCCAAGCTCGACTCCCTCCAGAATGCAATGAAAGAGGTCGGATAAATGGGTATCCAAGCTGCAGAGATTTCTGCAATCCTAAAGGACCAGATCAAGAATTTTGGTCAAGATGCCGAGGTCGCGGAAATCGGCCGCGTGCTCAGCGTGGGGGATGGTATTGCCCGCGTCTATGGTCTCGACAATGTTCAAGCCGGCGAGATGGTCGAATTTCCCGGCGGCATCATGGGCATGGCGCTGAACCTTGAGGCCGACAACGTCGGTATCGTGATCTTCGGCTCTGACCGGGACATCAAGGAAGGCGACACCGTCAAGCGGACCAACTCCATCGTGGACGTTCCGATCGGCGCAGCCATGTTGGGCCGCGTTGTTGACGGTCTGGGCAACCCGATTGACGGCAAGGGTCCGATCAAGACCGAAGCCCGCGGCGTTGCCGACGTCAAGGCACCCGGCATCATCCCGCGTAAATCGGTGCATGAGCCGATGGCAACCGGCCTGAAATCGGTCGACGCCATGATCCCGATCGGCCGTGGCCAGCGCGAGCTGATCATTGGCGACCGTCAGACCGGCAAGACCGCCGTGGCGCTCGACGCCATTCTGAACCAGAAATCGTACAACGATGCAGCCGGCGACGACGAGAGCAAGAAGCTCTATTGTGTCTACGTCGCGATCGGTCAGAAGCGCTCGACCGTTGCGCAGCTGGTGAAGAAGCTGGAAGAGACCGGCGCAATTGATTACACGATCATCGTTGCCGCAACCGCGTCCGAGCCGGCGCCGATGCAGTATCTGGCGCCCTATACCGCCACCGCGATGGCCGAATATTTCCGCGACAACGGCAAACACGCGCTGATCATCTATGATGACCTGTCCAAACAGGCCGTGTCGTATCGTCAGATGTCGCTGTTGCTGCGTCGTCCGCCGGGGCGTGAAGCCTATCCGGGTGACGTGTTCTATCTGCACTCCCGCCTGCTGGAGCGTTCGGCCAAGCTGAACGAAGATTTCGGCTCGGGCTCGTTGACCGCGCTGCCGATCATCGAAACCCAAGGTGGCGACGTTTCGGCGTTCATTCCGACCAACGTGATCTCGATCACCGACGGCCAGATCTTTCTGGAAACCGAACTGTTCTATCAAGGCATCCGTCCTGCTGTGAACACTGGTCTGTCGGTGTCGCGGGTGGGGTCTTCGGCCCAGACCAAGGCGATGTCCTCGGTTGCTGGCCCGGTGAAACTGTCGCTGGCCCAGTATCGCGAGATGGCGGCCTTTGCGCAGTTCGGCTCTGACCTTGACGCCGCAACCCAGCAGCTGCTGGCCCGTGGTGCGCGTCTGACCGAGCTGATGAAGCAGCCGCAGTATTCGCCGCTGTCCAACGCCGAGATCGTCTGCGTGATCTTCGCTGGCACCAACGGGTATCTTGACAAAGTCGACGTCAAGGACGTGGGTCGTTACGAAGCGGGCCTGCTGGCCTATCTGCGCGGCAAGCGTCAGGATGTGCTGGACTGGATCACCACCGAAGATCCCAAGATCAAAGGCGAAGCCGCTGATCGTGTCAAAGCCGCGCTCGACGAGTTCGCCGCTGATTTCGCTTAAGGAGAGATAAGGCAATGCCAAGTCTCAAAGACCTTAAAAATCGGATCGAGTCGGTCAAATCGACCCGCAAGATCACAAAAGCCATGCAGATGGTGGCCGCGGCGAAACTTCGCCGCGCCCAGGAATCCGCTGTCGAGGCCCGGCCCTATGCTGAACGGTTCAATGCCGTGATGGCGGGGTTGGCCGCGTCGGTCGGGGGCAGTGACAGCGCGCCCAAGCTTCTGCGCGGCACCGGCAGCGACCAGGTTCATCTCCTGGTCGTTCTGACGGCCGAACGGGGGCTGTGCGGCGGGTTCAACGGCAACATCGCCAAACTGGCCCGTGGTCATGCTGAAAAGCTCACGGCCCAGGGCAAGACGGTCAAGATCCTGACCGTTGGCAAGAAGGGTCGGGACGCCATCAAGCGCGATTTCGGCAAGTACTTCGTTGGCCATGTGGACCTGGGCGAGGTCAAGCGGGTGGGCTATGCCGACGCGCAGGGCATCGCCAAGGACATCCTCGACCGTTTCGACGCGGAAGAATTCGACGTAGCGACGATCTTTTTCGCCGAATTCATCAACGTTGTGACACAGGTGCCGACCGCGCAGCAGATCATCCCGGCCAAGTTCGATGCGACGGCCGAGGGCGAAAGCACGCTCTATGATTACGAGCCCGACGAAGAGGCCATTCTGGCTGATCTTCTGCCCAAGGGTGTGGCCACCGCGATTTTCAGCGCGCTGCTGGAAAACGGGGCCTCGGAACAGGGCGCACGGATGAGCGCGATGGACAATGCCACCCGCAACGCGGGCGATATGATCGACAGGCTGACCATCCAGTACAACCGCTCGCGTCAGGCCGTTATCACCAACGAGCTGATTGAAATCATTTCGGGCGCGGAAGCCCTGTAAAAAAAGAACCGGAGACGAAACATGGCAAAGATACAAGGCAAAATCACTCAGGTGATTGGTGCCGTCGTGGACGTTCAGTTCGACGACGCCCTTCCCGAAATTCTGAACGCGCTGGAAACCGTGAACAATGGCAAGGGGCTGGTGCTGGAAGTGGCACAGCACCTTGGCGAGGGCACCGTGCGCACCATCGCCATGGACGCGACCGAAGGTCTGGTCCGTGGTCAGGCTGTGACCGATACCGGCAAACCGATCTCGGTTCCGGTCGGCACTGCCACGCTCGGCCGCATCGTTAACGTGACCGGTAACCCGGTTGACGAAAAAGGCCCGATCGAAGCGGAAGAATACCGCTCCATCCACCAGCCCGCTCCGGAATTCTCGGAACAGGCAACCGAGGCCGAAGTTCTGGTCACCGGCATCAAGGTGGTTGACCTTCTCGCCCCCTATGCCAAGGGCGGTAAAATCGGCCTGTTCGGCGGTGCCGGCGTGGGCAAGACGGTTCTGATTCAGGAACTGATCAACAACATCGCCAAAGTGCACTCGGGCCTCTCGGTCTTCGCCGGGGTTGGGGAACGGACCCGTGAGGGCAACGACCTTTACCACGAGATGATCGAATCCGGCGTTCTGACCCCGGACAACCTGCCCGATTCCAAGATCGCGCTGGTGTACGGCCAGATGAACGAGCCTCCGGGTGCCCGCATGCGGATTGCCCTGACCGGCCTGACCATGGCCGAACAGTTCCGCGACGCCACCGGCGCCGATGTTCTGTTCTTCGTGGACAACATCTTCCGCTTTACCCAAGCCGGTTCCGAAGTGTCGGCGCTGTTGGGTCGTATCCCCTCTGCTGTGGGCTACCAGCCGACGCTGGCCACCGACATGGGCACGATGCAGGAACGCATTACCTCCACGAAAAACGGATCTATCACCTCGATTCAGGCCGTCTACGTGCCTGCGGATGACTTGACCGACCCGGCGCCTGCAACCACGTTTGCCCACCTTGACGCAACAACCGTGTTGAACCGTGCGATCTCTGAGCTGGGTATCTACCCGGCCGTTGACCCGCTCGATTCGACCTCGCGTCTAATGGACCCGCAGATCGTTGGTGAAGAGCATTATCAGGTGGCGCGTGACGTGCAGGGGATCCTGCAGCGTTACAAATCGCTTCAGGACATCATCGCCATTCTCGGCATGGATGAACTGAGCGAAGAGGACAAGCTGACCGTGGCCCGTGCCCGGAAAATCCAGCGTTTCCTCTCCCAGCCCTTCGACGTGGCCAAAGTGTTCACCGGCTCTGACGGTGTGCAGGTTCCGCTGGAGGACACCATCAAATCGTTCAAGGCGGTTGTCGCCGGTGAATACGACCATTTGCCGGAAGGCGCCTTCTACATGGTCGGCGGCATCGATGACGTGATCGCCAAGGCCGAAAAGATGGCGGCTGACGCCGCTTAAGGAGCGCCCTCATGGCAGATACAATGCAATTTGACCTCGTCAGCCCGGAGCGCCGCCTCGCGTCGCTTCAGGTGAGCGCGGTCCAGATCCCCGGCGCCGATGGCGACATGACGGCAATGCCTGATCATGCTCCGCTTATCACCACGCTGCGTCCGGGCGTGCTGCGGATCGAGAGCCCGGAAGGCAATTCCGAGTTTCTCGTGACCGGTGGTTTTGCTGAGATCGGGACCGACACCATGTCGGTGCTGGCCGAAAAGGCGATCCCGGTGACCGAAGTAACCCGTTCTCATCTTGATGAGATGGTTGCCGAGGCCCGCACCGCGCATGAGGCTGCCAAGGCGGCCTCGGGCACAGCGCCCAGCATCGTGGACGACGCGGCCAAGCTTCTGGCTGACATGGAGGCTTTGGGCGATCACATGAGCCTGTGACCCCCTGACGGCTTTGCAGCCTGACCACTATTTGAACCGGCCCCGTCTTGGGGCCGGTTTTATTTTGACAACAGCGGTTCAAACAGGCTTGCTGTGTTGATGTGCGACCAACACTGCGAACAATACTGCGGACCGGTATGAAAAGACTTGAAAATCACCTCATCGGCATCGACCAGGGCGATGTGCCGCTGTTTTCCGATTTTGAGGATGGCGGTGAAATGTGGACTGGCGCGGGGCCCCGGGAACGGCGTCGGGCCATCCGGTTCAGCGAACCCTTTCGGGCACCGCCTGCGGTACAGGTCTCGATCTCATTGCTGGACGCGGATACCGATGCGGCGATCCGCGCCGAACTGACGGTGGACACCATCACCCCCGACGGGTGCGAGATCGTTTTCCGGACCTGGATGAACACGCGTATCGCGCGTATTCGCGTCGCATGGATGGCGATTGGTTCGCTCAATCACGATGACGACTGGGCGATCAACTGACCGCCCGTCGCCAAGTGGTTCAGTCCATCGTGTAAAGCGACTCATAGATCGGCGACAGGGTCTTGTCCTCGAACAGGGACGAGACCGAGGTGCCGTACCAGATGTTCAGGATCGCCTGCGCAAAGATCGGCGCGGTTGGCACGATGCGGATATTGGGCGCCGCGAGCACTGCTGCCGTGGGCTCGATCGTGTCGGTCAGGACCAAGGTTTTCATCACCGAATTGGTCACTCGTTCCACCGCCGGGCCACTCATCACCCCGTGGGTGATATAGGCGTGAACCTCTTTCGCGCCCTTTTCCAGCAGCACTTCGGCGGCCTTGCACAGGGTACCGGCGGTATCGCACATGTCATCCACGATGACGCAAACCTTGTCGGTGACATCGCCGATCACCGTCATCTCGGCGATTTCGCCGGGTTTTTCGCGGCGCTTGTCCACGATTGCCAGCGGCGAATTGATCCGTTTGGCCAGTTCACGCGCACGGGCGACGCCGCCCACATCCGGCGAGACGATCATCAGATCGCTCATCTGCTCCTTGAAATTCGCCTTGATGTCGAGCGCGAAGATCGGCGAGGCATAGAGGTTATCAACAGGAATGTCGAAGAAGCCCTGGATTTGTGCCGCGTGCAGATCCATGGTCAGCACCCGTTCGATCCCGGCCTCGGTCAGCAGGTTGGCCACCAGCTTGGCGCTGATCGGCGTGCGCGCCTTGGTGCGGCGATCCTGACGGGCATAGCCGAAATAGGGGATCACGGCGGTGATGCGCGATGCCGAGGACCGGCGCAGCGCGTCGGACATGATCAGCAGTTCCATGAGGTTGTCATTGGCCGGGTTCGAGGTTGGCTGGATCAGGAACATGTCCTCGCCGCGCACGTTCTCGTAGACTTCGACGAAGATCTCGCCGTCGTTGAAGCGTTCGACGCGGGCATCGACCAGCCCGAGGTTGACACCCCGGTGCATGCTCATGCGGCGCGCTATCGCTTCTGCCAGAGGAAGGTTTGCGTTCCCAGCGATAAGCTTGGGTTCGTTCAAAGTGGCCATGGGCTGATTTCCTCGGGGAGCAAGGTCTGTGTGACAGAATCGTGATGTTGACATGGCTTAGCATGGCCTTACGGTCGCGCAAAGATTTCGGCAGGAGAAATGCAAAGATGCCACACCATATTGACTACTTCTTTTCGACCCTTTCGCCGTATGTCTATCTTGCAGGGACGCGTCTGGAAGCAATTGCCGCTGAAAACGGCGCCACGATCACCTATAAACCCGTGGACCTGATGGCGCTGTTCCCGCGGACCGGCGGAACCAGCCCGGCCGAACGGCACCCGGCGCGGTTGGACTATCGCGCGCAGGAATTGCCGCGTCAGGCAAAAAAGCTGGGCCTGCCCTTTCATCTCAAGCCGGCGCATTGGCCGACCAACCCGGCGCCTTCCTCTTATGCGATCATTGCGGCGCAAAATGCCGGGGGCGGCGATCTGGGCGCATTGGTGCAGAACATCATGTGCGCCTCTTGGGCCGAGGAAAAGGACATCGCCGACGATGCTGTGATTCGCGACGCGCTGGAGCAGGCGGGGTTTGATCCGGCGTTGAGCGATAGCGGGCTGCTGGCCGGGGCCGAAACCTATGGCGCCAATCTCGAAGAGGCTGCCGCGCGCGGCGTGTTTGGCTCGCCGTTCTATATCACCGATACGGGGCAGAAGTTCTGGGGACAGGACCGGTTGGAGGATCTGGGCGCCTCGCTCGCCGGGCGGCTGTAATGGACGGGCAGGGGGGGATTCAGCCGGTCTTTTCCCGCCACTTCGGCCACGGCTCGCGTCAGGTTCTGGCGATCCATTGCACCTTGGCGCAGTCCGGGGCCTGGCGCGGGCTGGCGGCGCAACTGGAGGAGGAGGCGACATTTACCGCCTTCGACATGCTGGGCCACGGCCGCAGCCCTGACTGGGACGGGCGCGGCGATCCGCAGGACCGCATCACCGAGATCGCAGAGAGTTTTCTTACCGATCAGATGGCCGATCAGATGGATGTGATCGGCCATTCCTTTGGGGCCACGGTGGCGCTGCGGTTGGCGGTCGCCCATCCGGAGCGGGTGCGCTCTCTCACCTTGCTCGAGCCGGTCTATTTCTGTTTCGCGATGCAGGACGACCCCGAGAGCGTTGCCGCACACGATGCGGATGCCGCCGCTTTCACAGAGCAGTTGGACCGCGGCGCCTACGGCGAGGGGGCGCGGCTTTTCAACGAGATGTGGGGCGGGGCAGGGCCCAGCTGGGACGAGATGCCCGAAGCCGCCCGCGCCGGAATGATCCGCAGCATCCGCTTTGTGCAGGTCTGCCGCCCGCCGCTCTATGACGATTTGGCGGGCATCTTGGAGCCGGGCCAGCTTGACCGGGTGACGATGCCGACGCTGCTGCTTCGGGGAACCGAAAGCCATAGGGTGACGAAAGCGATCAATGATGCCATCGCCGGCCGCCTGCCGGATGCGCAAAACATCGTGGTCGAGGGCGCGGGGCATATGTTGCCGATCACCCATCCGGCGGAGGTGGCCGCGCATCTGCGGGCGCTGTTCGCCCGCGCGGGGGACTAACTAACCCTCGGTCAGTCCTTCAACAAGGCGACAAAGCGGTCGATCAGATCGGCACCGATCGACCAGTCACACACCAGACGACATCCCAGCAGTTCGGCACCGTCGCCGGTCTCAAGCGGACCATCGTTGAGGTAATACTGTGCGCCCTCGGCCTTGAGCCGCTGGTGCGTGCTCCGGGGCAGGGCGACATAGATCATGTTCGCCTGCGGTGTATGCTGGAACGTCGCGCCGGCCGCGCGCAGCCCCGCAACCAGCCGCGCGCAGTTGGCATTGGCCTGCCGCGCCATCTCCAGCCACAGATCGTCGCGCAGATAGCTGTCCATCTGTGCCGAAAGATAGCGGTGCTTGGAAAACAGATGCGCGCCCCGCTTGCGGCGCAACTCGAATTCCCAGGCCTTGGCCGGATCAAAGAACACCACCGCCTCGGCCCCCATCAACCCGTTCTTGGTGCCGCCAAAGGACACCGCGTCAACGCCCGCCTTCCATGTCATCTCTGCCGGGCTGCATCCCAGCGCCACCAGCGCATTGGCAAAGCGCGCGCCGTCCAGATGCACCGGCAGCTCATACGCCTTTGCGATAGCGGTAAGGCCCTGCAATTCGTCCAGCGAATAGACCGAGCCGCGCTCGGTCACCTGCGTGATCGACACCGGCCCGCGCTGCGGCCCGTGTACGCCACGGGTTTCTTCGGCCTCGATCGCGGCGCGCAAGGTTTCTGCTGTCATCTTGTCGCTGTCACCCACCAGCGTCAGCTTGGCGCCACCGGAATAGAATTCCGGCGCGTTGCATTCATCCTCGTGGATATGGGCGACGGGCGAGCAAAAGATGGTGTCCCACGGGTTGGCGAGGGTCGCCAGAGCCAGTGAATTCGCCGCCGTTCCGGTTGCCACCAGAAAGACCGCGGCCTCGGGGGCCTCAAACAGCGTGCGGATACGGTCGCGGACCTGATCCATCAGCGCATCGGCGCCATAGCCCAAGGCATAGCCGGTATTGGCTTGCGCCAGGGCTGCCATCACCTTGGGGTGGACCGGGCCGGTATTGTCGGAGGCAAAAAACATCAGGTCGGCTCCTCAATGATGTAGTCGTCCCAGTCTTCTTCCGGGATCTCGAATTCCGGCACCGTTCGGTTCCGTACAGAAACGCCGGCGGAATGTACGCTTTCCGCCGTGCCCGAGATCAGCGGGTGCCAGTCGAAAAGCGGCTTGCCCTCCCAAAGCAGGCGATAGGCGCAGGTCTGCGGCATCCAATAGGCGTGCTCGTCAATGTTTTCAGGACGCAGCACGATGCATTCGGGCACGAACTGGTGCCGGATCTCGTATTGCGCGCAGCGGCAGGTGGTGTCGTCAAGCAGCCGACAGGCAACGCGGGTCAGCTCGACCTCGCCGGTGTCCTCGTCTTCCAGTTTGTTCAGGCAGCATTTGCCGCAGCCATCACACAGCGCCTCCCACTCGGGGGCGGTCATCTTGCGCAGCGGCTTGTGTTCCCAAAAGCGCGGGGACAGGCCGGATCTGTCGATAGGGTCGCTCATCGTTTGTCCAGAATGTCGCGGGACCGGGCGCAATCGCCATCCATCTGCGCGATCAGCGCATCAAGGCTTTCGAACTGCATTTCAGGGCGCAGATACTCCACCAGCCCGACCGAAAGGGTGGCGCCGTAGAGGTCGCCGGAAAAATCAAAGATATAGGTTTCGATATTGGGAACCTCGCCGCCGAACATGGGCCGCACACCCAGCGACGCCGCGCCCTGATAGCTGCCCTTGTGTGGCCCGTCGAGCACGTCGACCAGCACCGCATAGACGCCGAAGGCGGGCGGGTGCAGCCCCTCGATCGACATGTTGGCGGTCGGAAAGCCCAGATCGCGCCCACGCTGTTCGCCGCCGATGACGACCCCCTCGATCCGGTGCCAATGGCCCAGCATCGCCGCCGCCTCGCGCGGTCGGCCTTCGCTGAGCGCGGTGCGGATCGCGGTGGAGGAGATGGTGTTGTCGGACTGTTCCAGCAGCGGCGCGACGGTGACGCCAAACCCCATCTGTTGTCCAAAGCGGACCAGATCGTCGGCGGTGCCAGCGCGGCCTTTGCCAAAACAGAAATCCGCCCCGACAACCACATGCGCCACGCCCAGCCCCTCGGCCAGCACGGTGCGGGCAAAATCCTCGGGCGTGAGCCCGGCAAGGGCGGCGTTGAAATTCAGCTCATAGAGCTTTTCGACCCCCAGCTTTTCCAGCCGGTGCGCCCGTGCGCCGCGACGCATCAGCCGGAAGGGCGGGCTTTGCGGGGCGAAGTATTCGCGTGGATGCGGCTCGAACGTGATGATGCCCAGCGGCGCCTGTGGTGCCGCCGCGCGCGCCAATTGGATCACCGATTGGTGGCCGATGTGGACGCCGTCGAAATTGCCGATCGCGGCGCTGGCACCACGATCTTGAGGCTCGACAAACTGATAGTCCCGAATGATCCGCATAGGCGATGCCTAGCGTCCCGCGCCGCCGGGCGCAAGACGCGCTTGGGCGCGCTGGGATCAGTCGAACTTGCGGCTGGGGGCGAGCACGGTGGCCTCGCCCGCCAGAACCTTCTTGCCATCCACCGAGCAAAAGCAATCCAGCTTGACCCGACGTTTGGCGACGTCGAAATCGATCACCTTGACCTCGGCATAGACCGTGTCGCCGGGGCGCACGGGGGCAAGGAATTTCAGGGTTTGGCCCATATAGATGGTGCCATGCCCCGGCAGCTGTTCACCGATCACGGCCGAGATCAGCCCGGCGGTCAGCATGCCGTGGGCGATTCGCCCCTCAAAGATGGTGTCCTGCGCGTAGGCGTCGTCCAGATGCACCGGGTTCCGGTCGGTGGAGACCTGCGCGAACATCTCGATATCCGCGTCCGTTACCACTTTGCGAAGGTGGCGGGTCATGCCCATCTCGATGTCTTCGATACAGATCGTGCCGCGGGGCAGGTTGTCCAACATATCGTCCTCTTGTCTCATCTGAGCCGCAATAAATATGCGCCATAACTGGAGGTCACGGCAACTTTATTACTTTGCAGGTGCAGAAAATCAAGCGGTTTTTATGTTAGCGCAATTGTCCGATGGCAAAGCTGGGCGCGGCTTTCTCGGTTTCCAGAAAGGCGCTCAGGGCCTGCGGGTCCGGTTGCTGCGTGGTCTGGGTGTCGCGCGCCGACAGCCCGCCGGTGATGAAGAGGGAATCGATATCCTCGCCCATGGCACCGGCGATATCCGTGTGGATACCATCGCCGATGGCGAGGATCGCGGCGTTGGGCACATCCTTGCCCATCTCGATCAAACGGCGGCGGGCGAGGTCATAGATCGGCGGGTGCGGCTTGCCGAAATACAGGCTTTCGCCGCCCATCTCGGTATAAAGACGGGCCAAGGCACCGGCGCACCATTCGCGGGTTTCGCCCCGGTCGACCACGATGTCGGGGTTGGCGCAGAGCAGTTTCAGCCCCTTTGTCTTGGCCAGCAGGAATTCCGGCCGGTTCACCGCCGGGTCGGCCATCGGGTCGAACGGGCCACAGCAGACGATGCCCTCGGCCTCGTTCAGCGGCACGCGGGTGATCGGGGCGGGATCGTGGATCACGTGCATCGGCTCGAAGAATTCGTGGTCGCGCTCCCATTCGCCCATGAACCAGACCTTTTCGCCGACCACGCCTTCGAACATGGCGGCGCGGGCGCTGTCGCCGCTGGTGGCGATGGTGTCATAGGCGTCGTCTGGCACGCCGAATGTACGCATCTGGGTGGCGACGCCAACGCGGGGCTTGGGCGAATTGGTAACCAGCACCACGGTGCCGCCGCCCTTGCGATAGGCCTGCAGCGCCGCAACCGCCGCCGGATAGGCACGCACCCCGTCATGCACACAGCCCCAGAGATCGACGAACAGAACGTCGTAGCGGTCGGAAATGTCGGAAAGGGCGTTGATGATCTGGGTCATGGGGGCCTGCGGATGGTGGGGGGCGGTGTTTCTCCGCACTTATGCCCCACGCGTTCCGGTTTGGCCATTGCCTGAATAGGGTGGGCGGCGGAGCGCTGTGAAGGCCTAGTTTGGCTTCACTGCAACCCCGCTGCCGGTCCGGGTGCCCCAGCTGAGGGCCGAGATCTGGGGTTCGGAAATCCGCACATCGACAACTTTGGTTGCCCCGAGTTTGGAGGCGTCTTCGCGCAGTTTGGTTTCCACCATCGCCACGGTCGGGGCCGGATGGAAGGCCGTCGTCTTGTTCACAGTTACCTTGAGATCCGCCAGTTTCTGCTGGTGGGCGGCATCGAACGGCGCGCTGGTCAGCTCCACCTGTTCTGCGCGCACAGCCTCTACGGGGGCCTTGCGCAAGTCCCTGTCGATATTGGTGGTGTCCCAAGTGTCGCAGGCGGCGACGGGGAGAACGATCACCCCGGCGAGAATGAGTTTTTTGAGCATTTTAATCCTTTGGAAAGACTGGGTTTCTGGCCCGGTGATGTTTTTCAGACCCGACGTGCGCTTCTGCGACGGTTAATTTGTTTCGATTTGTGGTGCCCTATCGAAGGTGGGGATTCCAGCGAAAAAGTTGGGAGCCCCCCCAAAGAGTTTGGGACGCCGATGCGAGCAAGGGGCGGGTTGCTGGGTCGGTGCTGAGGCTGTTGGGGTGGCCGATCCTGATCTGCCTGCCGCTTGTCGCGGGGGCGGCTCAGTTCCGCGCTGGCTGGAAAAACCGGTGCGTTCCCTGCGAGGGGCGGTCTTGTCCAAACCCGACCTTGGGGCGTTGCGGGTGCGATTCGCGCAGCAGGGTGGAGAGTGAAGTCTCGGGCCAGCCAAAGGCCTGCGCCCGCAGTTCGGGTCCGGCGACATACCCGATCGCCGCGACGGCCACCAGATTGAGGGCGATCATCAGGTTCAGTCGGGATTTGAAAGGCTGCTTGCGGGTCTTGTGGCGAAACCACCGTTGCCCGAGTTTGAGCGCCGGCCAGCCGCCGCAGAGGGCGAGAAACAGCAGATTGCGCTCCGAGACGCGCCACCCTTGGCGGGCGGCCTGGGTCTTGTCCCAGTCGAACAGGAAGAGGGCAAAGAGGTTCAGGAGGAAGAGGAAAACAATAATCATTGGAGGAACAACAGTTGAAAACCGAACGGAGGCGCCTTTGGGGACGCCTCCGCTTAAACGACGTTCAGACCTTGAGGTTCGGGATGATCTGCTTTTTCCGGCTCATGATGCCGGGCAGGACCACGGTGTCGCCTGAAACGGTGGCGCCAAAGCTTTTCTCGGCCACGGTCTTGACCAGATCGTTGGGCACCAGCAGCGTGGCCTCTTCGTTCAGAATGTCGATGACGAACAGCAGCACCTGATCGGCACCGTCTTCCTTGGCGACATCGACCATCGAGTCCATCAGGCTGACCTTGCGGTCGAGCACGATTTTCGGCGCGGTGGTTTCCAGCACGGAGATGCGGAAGTCCTTGCCGTCGATGGTGTATTCCTTGGAATCCATCCGCAGAAGTTCGGCATCGGAGAAGGCGGAAACATCGGATTTCGCCTCGAACATCTCGGCGGCATAGGCGGCGATGTCGATGCCCAGATCGGTGGCCAGCTTTTCCGCCACGGCGCGGTCATGATCGGTGGTGGTCGGGCTGCGGAATTCCAGCGTGTCGGACAGGATGCACGACAGCGCCGCGCCTTTGATCGCGTCGGGCATCTTGGCGGCGTCGTCGCCCATCAGGTCGATCATGATGGTTGCGGTACAGGCCAGCGGGCGCACGGTGATGTCGATCGGACCCTTGGTTTCGATGCCGCCGACCAGCTTGTGGTGGTCGATGATGGCACGGATGTCGGCACCGTTGATGTCAGCGGGCAGTTCGGCGGGGTTGTTGGTATCGACGATGACCACGGGCGCATCGGTGGCGACGGCGGAAATGATTTCGGGCTTGTCCAGGTTCCAGCGTTTCAGAACAAAGGCGGCCTCGGTGTTGGGCTCGCCCAGAAGCTTTGGCGTGGCGGCTTCGCCCTTTACCTCGTTCAGGTACCAGGCCCAGAGGATCGGAGAGCCGGTGGAATCGGTATCGGGGGATTTGTGGCCAAAGACTTGAATGCTCATAATCGCGTCCTGTTCAATGAGGGTGGATTTTGCGCGCTTATAATCGGGGCTCCCGCGCTTGTCACGTGGGGTTTCTTGCCCTGCGCGGCTGTGCGTTGGACGCGCGAAATCTGATCGGATAGGGTGCGCCGCGATGAGCCGGGAACAAGATCTTTATCCGCCGATCAAGGCGCTGCTAGAGCGGCAGGGCTATTGCGTCAAGGGCGAGGTGGGCCCGGTCGATGTGATGGCGCGGCGCGGCGATGAACCGCCGGTCATCGTCGAACTGAAGCTGCGGTTTTCGTTGAGCCTGTTTCACCAGGCGATTGCCCGCCAGTCGGTGAGCGACCTTGTCTATATCGCCGTGCCGCGTCCCACCGGGCGCACCGCGCGCGGTGCACTGCGGGACAATCTGGCGCTGTGCCGTCGGCTGGGTGTCGGGCTGATCACGGTGCGCAGCGATGGCCGGGCCGAGGTGCATTGCGATCCCGGCCCCTATGCCCCGCGCAAGTCCAAGGCGCGTACTGCGCGTTTGCTGCGCGAATTCGACCGGCTGGAGGGGGACCCGAATGCGGGCGGTGCAACCCGGCACGGGATCGTCACCGCCTATCGTCAGGATGCGCTGCGCTGCGCGGCGCATCTGGCCGAGCATGGGGCGCAAAAGGGCGCCTTGGTTGCCCGCGCCACCGGCGTGGCCGGGGCGACCCGGCTGATGGCCGACAATCACTATGGCTGGTTCGAGCGGGTGGAGAAGGGGGTCTATGCGCTGACCCCGGCGGGGTCCGATGGTTTGGTGCACTGGGCCTATAGCTGGGGCACGGGATGACGTGGCTTCGTGACGTGACTTTCTGACATGGCTTTCGCAAAGACTCGTATTGACATGGGCCAGCGCTCTTCCTAGCTATGCCTCGTCAGCACTCGTTCTTAGTGAGTGCTAACGGCCCCCAAGACGAGGGGAGCCCAAATCAATAACGAACTTTGAGCCTCAAGGAGCTGCAAAGATGGCATTCAAACCACTTCATGACCGGGTGCTGGTGCGCCGTTTAGAAGGCGAAGAAAAAACCGCCGGCGGCCTGATCATTCCCGATAGCGCGAAAGAAAAGCCCGCTGAAGGTATCGTCACAGCTTGTGGCGAAGGCGCCCGCAAGGACAGCGGCGAGCTGATCCCGATGGCGGTCAGCGTTGGCGACAAAGTGCTGTTCGGCAAGTGGTCCGGCACCGAAGTCTCTGTCGAAGGCGAAGACATGCTGATCATGAAGGAAAGCGACATTCTCGGCATCATCGCCTGAGATCGTCCTTTCCCTGAAACCAATTTAGACGAGGAAAACAGCAATGGCTGCAAAAGACGTCAAATTTGACACCGAAGCCCGCAACAAGATGCTCAAGGGTGTGAACATCCTGGCAAACGCGGTGAAAGTGACCCTGGGCCCGAAAGGCCGCAACGTGGTCCTGGACAAATCCTTCGGCGCCCCGCGCATCACCAAAGACGGTGTGTCGGTTGCCAAGGAAATCGAACTTGAAGACAAGTTCGAGAACATGGGCGCGCAGATGGTGAAAGAAGTCGCCAGCCGCACCAATGACGAAGCAGGCGACGGCACCACCACTGCCACCGTTCTGGCACAAGCCATCGTGCGCGAAGGCATGAAGGCCGTGGCCGCGGGCATGAACCCGATGGATCTCAAGCGCGGGATCGATCTGGCCACTGCGAAAGTGGTTGCCGGCATCAAAGCCGCAGCCCGCGACGTGACCGACAGCGCCGAAGTTGCGCAGGTTGGCACCATCTCCGCCAACGGCGAATCCGAGATCGGCCAGCAAATTGCTGACGCGATGCAGAAAGTCGGCAACGAAGGCGTGATCACCGTCGAAGAGAACAAGGGTCTGGAAACCGAGACCACTGTTGTCGAAGGCATGCAGTTCGATCGCGGCTACCTGAGCCCCTATTTTGTCACCAACCCGGACAAGATGATTGCCGAGCTGGAAGACTGCATGATCCTGCTGCACGAGAAAAAACTCTCGTCGCTGCAAGCCATGGTTCCGCTGCTCGAGTCGGTGATCCAGTCGCAAAAGCCGCTGCTGATCATTGCCGAGGACGTTGAAGGCGAAGCGCTGGCAACCCTGGTTGTCAACAAACTGCGCGGCGGCCTGAAAATTGCGGCTGTCAAAGCTCCGGGCTTTGGCGATCGTCGTAAATCGATGCTGCAAGACATCGCTATCCTGACCGGTGGTCAGGTGATCAGCGAAGATCTGGGCATGAAGCTTGAGAATGTCACCATGGACATGCTCGGCACCGCCAAGAAAATCCAGATCACCAAAGACGAGACCACCATCGTTGACGGCGCTGGCGACAAGGCCGAGATCGAAGCACGTGTTGCCCAGATCCGCACCCAGATCGAAGAAACCACCAGCGACTACGACCGTGAAAAACTGCAAGAGCGCGTGGCCAAACTGGCCGGCGGTGTTGCCGTGATCCGCGTCGGTGGCATGACCGAAACCGAAGTCAAAGAGCGCAAAGACCGTGTTGATGACGCCCTGAACGCGACCCGTGCGGCCGTGCAAGAAGGTATCGTTGTCGGTGGCGGCGTTGCCCTCGTTCAGGCCGGCAAGGCGCTGATCGGTATGGAAGGCGCAAACGCTGACCAGACCAATGGCATCGCTATCATTCGCAAGTCGCTGGAAGCGCCGCTGCGTCAGATCGCCGAGAACGCCGGTGTTGACGGTGCCGTGGTGGCTGGCAAAGTCCGCGAAAGCGACGACGTGACCTTTGGCTACAACGCTCAGACCGACGAATATGGCGACATGTTCAAATTCGGTGTGATTGACCCCGCCAAAGTAGTGCGTCACGCGCTGCAGGATGCGGCCTCGATTGCTGGTCTGCTGATCACCACCGAAGCCATGGTTGCTGACAAGCCCGCCAAAGACGGCGCAGGCGCTGGCGGCGGCATGCCCGACATGGGCGGCATGGGCGGCATGGGCGGCATGATGTAAGACGGCGAACTCGCGTCAGCGAATTCTGCCGGGGGCGCCGCGCCCCTAATCTTACCGAAAATCAGGCAAAGGCGTCCCTTGGGGCGCCTTTGCTGCGTTTGGCGCGGTCCGTTGCCCGAATCGGTGTGTGTGCCCGGATCGGCGCGTGCCCGCCTGATTGACGTGATCGTGAACCGGCAATCGCAATTGTCATATCTGCCGGATAGCCTAACCTGAGTATAGCCTAACCTGAGTGACGTGTTTGCGGGGAGTTCGATATGCGGTTTTTCATTTCCATTCTGACCACGGTGCTGCTGACGACAGCGGCGCTGGCCGATGAAGAGGGCGGTCGCTATGCCATTGGCAGCGATGCCTTTCGCGCAGCGCAGACCCTGACCTTTTCTGAGGAGGGGCGCGCCGATCTGTTTCTGGGTGGTGAACGGGTGAGCGCAACCGCTGACATCGCCGGCACGGCGCATGTGGCGGGGCGCTGGTTGACCCTGTCGGGCGATATCGGCGGCAATGCCTATGCGATGGGACAGCAAGTCGCGGTGACCGGGGCTGTGGCGGGAAATGCGACGCTGTTCGGGCAAGAGATCACGCTGCGCGGGCCGGTCGCGGGAAATCTGCGTGCCTCGGGGTCCGAAGTGGAGATTGTCGGCGATATTGGCGGCTATGCCATGCTGGCCGGAGAACGGGTTGAGCTGGACAGTGCGATCGGCGGCGATCTGGCGCTGACGGCGCGGCAGGTGACGTTTGGCCCCAATGCCCGCGTTGCCGGGATGTTGACCCTGTACGAGGCGCATCCGGGAAGCGTGACGGTGCCAGCCTCGGTCGCCCCGGCAGATCGCATTGAGCGCCGCCAAAGCGAGGACTGGGGCGGCGACTGGCACGGGCCGCAGATGATGTCATGGCGCGGGGTGCTGGGGGGATTCGTGTTCGGCGTGCTGGTGGTGGCGGCAGTTGCCGCGCTGATCGCGGCGCTGGTGCCCGAGGCGCTGGCGGCGATGCGGCGGCGCATCCTTGATCGGCCCGGGCGCACGCTGGGCGCGGGCTTTGTCGCGCTTTCGGCGATCTCGGGGGCCGGGCTGGTGGTGGCCTTGACCGGCATTGGTATCTTGCTGACCCCGGCCTTTTTCCTGCTGGCGGTGCTGGCCGGGTTCTTTGGCTATGTGGTCGGGGCCTATGCCTTTGGCGTTGCGTTGCTCTCGGCGGCGGGGCGGGCCTTGCCGGACGGGATCGCGGACCGGGCGTTGGCGGCGGGTGTGGGCGCGCTGGCGGCCGGGGTGATCGGGCTGGTGCCTTTCCTTGGTTGGCTGTTCGTCCTGCTGGTGCTGCTGACCGGGTTGGGGGCGCTGGCGATTCGGCTGCTGCCCGATCATGTCATGGGGGCGCCGCGATACTGAGCGGGGCGCGTCGATGTACCGCCTGATCGCGCTGGTCGCCCTGACCATGGTGGCCTTTGCCGCTAACTCGTTGCTGAACCGCGCCGCCGTGGACAGTGGCGCCATCGGCCCCGCCGCCTTTGCCGTCGTTCGGGTGGGGGCGGGGGCCGCGACGCTGGTCGCCTTGGTTCTGATCCGGCGCCACGCGCTGCCGCTGTGGAACCGGCGGCGCTGGGCCGGGGCACTGTCGCTGGCGGCCTATATGGTGGGGTTCTCGGCGGCCTACCTGACGCTGGATGCGGGGGTGGGGGCGCTGATCCTGTTCGGGGTGGTGCAGATCACCATGTTCACGTTGAGCGCATTGGGCGGGGCCCGGCTCTCAACGCGGCAGGTGGCGGGGGCGGGGGTCGCCTTTGCCGGTCTGGGTTGGGTCCTTTGGCCCGCCGGTGGCGCGCCGGTGTCGCTGAGCGGTGGGCTGTGGATGGTTGCGGCGGGGATCGGTTGGGGGGTCTATAGCCTGAGCGGGCGCGGCGAGCCGGCGGCGCTTTCGGCCACGGCGGCAAATTTCTGTCTTGCCCTGCCGCTCACGGCGCTGCCGTTGCTCTGGGGGCAGGCGGCCGCCCCGGTGACGGCTCCGGGCGTCTTGTTGGCGGCGGTTGCGGGGGCGGTGACCTCGGGTATGGGCTATGCCTTGTGGTACGCGCTGGTGCCGCGGCTGAACCCGGCAACGGCGGCCACGGTGCAGTTGAGCGTGCCGGTGATCGCGCTGGCGGCGGGCGCGGCGCTGCTGGGCGAGGTGCCGGGCGTGCGGCTGATTCTTGGCGCGGCGGTGGTGCTGGGCGGCATCGCGCTGGCCCTGCCGCGCCGGGCGCGCGACTGAGACGCTTGGCACTTTTCTCCCGCCATCAAAGCGCCTATCTGGCGGCCATGCGACATCTGCTTTTCCTTCTCCTGTTCTGGCCGGTCCCGGCACTGGCCGATTGCGTCGTGCTGTTGCACGGGCTGGCGCGCACCGAAGCCTCTTTCACCATCATGGACGAGGTGCTGCGCGGGCGCGGCTATCGGGTGGTGCGCCCCGGATATCCCTCGACCGATCTGCCGATCCCGGCGCTGGCGGCGCAGACCATTCCGGCGGCGGTGGCGGACTGTGACGGAGAAACGGTGCATTTCGTGACCCATTCCATGGGCGGTATTCTGCTGCGCTATTGGCTGCGCGATCACCGGCCTGATCATTGGCCAGAACATCTGGGTCGGGTCGTGATGCTGGGCCCGCCCAATCAGGGCAGCCAATTGGTGGATGAGCTGGATGACTGGCAGGTTTTTGGCCTGATCAATGGCCCCGCAGGCCATCAACTGGGCACCGGGCCGGACAGCATTCCGCGTGCCCTGCCGCCGGTGGATTTCGTGCTTGGCGTGATCGCTGGCGCCGACACGCTCAACCCGATCTTCAGCGCGCTGATCGACGGGCCGGATGATGGCAAGGTCGCGGTGGCCGAGACCCGGGTGGACGGCATGGCGGCGCATCTGACCCTGCCGGTGACCCATACCTTCATGATGAACAATCCGCGCGTGATCGCACAGGCGCTGCATTTCATCGAAACCGGGCGGTTCGACCCCGAGATCACATGGCTGGAGGCGCTGTTGGGCGAGATTGACGAGATCTGCCTGACCGGAGACTGTCCGCCCGCCCCACAGTCGGAGCCGACCCGATGAGCGCGCTGGCGTTGGATATGACCGGAGCAAAGGTGCTGCTGCCGGGGCAGGGGTTGGTGCCCGCGCGGCTCTCTTTCGCCGAAGGCCGGATCGTGGAGGAGCGTGGCGGGCGCGCGGTTGATCTGAGCGGGTGCCTGATCCTGCCCGGCATCGTCGATCTGCACGGCGACGGGTTCGAGCGCCACGTCGCCCCCCGCCGGGGCGCGATGACCGATCTGGAAGAAGGGATCGCGGCGGCGGCGGCAGAGCTGGCTGCCCATGGTATCACCACCGCCGTCATGGCCCAGTTTCACAGCTGGGAGGGGGGGCTGCGCGGGCCGGAGTTCGCGGCGCGGGTGATGCCCGCTATCGCCGCCGCGCGGGCGCGGGTGGTGCCCGACCTGATCCCGCAGCTGCGGTTTGAGACCCATCTGCTGGACGCCTACGCCGATCTGCCCGCGCAACTGGCGGCGTGGCAGGTGCCCTATGTGGTGTTCAACGATCATCTGCCGCATAGCCGGCTGGCCGAAGGGCGCAGGCCAAAACAGTTGACCGGGCAGGCGTTGAAGGCCGGGCGCAACCCAGATCGCCATTTCGAGTTGCTTTTGGATCTGCATGCGCGGGGGGGCGATGTTCCGGCGGCGCTTGATGCGCTTTGTGCCCGGCTGGCGGCGCAGGGGCTGCGGATGGGGAGCCATGATGACCAGACCGCCGAGGACCGCGCGGCGTGGCGCGCGCGCGGGGTGCGGATTGCGGAATTTCCTGAAACGCGGGCGGCGGCCGAGGCGGCGCGCGCGGGGGGCGACGCAATTATTCTGGGCGCGCCCAATGTGGTGCGCGGCGGCTCGCACAAGGGCAATGTCAGTGCGCTGGATCTGGTGACAGAGGGGCTGTGTGACGCGCTGGCCTCGGATTATCATTACCCCAGCCCACGCCGCGCGGCGCTGCGGCTGGCGCAAACCGGCGTGCTGTCGTTTGAGGCGGCTTGGGATCTGGTTTCAACCGGGCCTGCGCGGGTGCTGGGGCTGGCCGATCGCGGCACGCTCACGACCGGCAAGCGCGCCGATTTTCTGGTGCTGGAAGAGCAGACGCAGCGCGTTGTCGCGGTCTTTTCCGGCGGGCAGGTGGCCTATATGGCGGGCGAGATGGCAGCGCGGTTCCTGGTCTGATGCTCCGCCGCACAGAGAGAGTATGGCGGGCGCGCGGCGGATTTTGAGTATTTGGGACAAGAAGAAGTTGGGGCTGGATCTCTCTTCCTGGCGGGGGGAGTCAGCGCGGTGGTCGGATCACCCGGTTCACATGGCCCATCTTGCGGCCCGGCTTGACCTCGGCCTTGCCATAGAGGTGGATCGCGGTATCGCTTTCGCGTGCCAGGTCTGGCAGCCGGTCCATATCGGCGCCGATCAGGTTCTCCATCACCACGTCCGCGTGGCGCTGGCCATCGCCCAGCGGCCATCCGGCGACGGCGCGGATATGCTGCTCAAACTGATCCACGGCGCAGCCGGTCTGGGTCCAATGGCCGGAATTATGCACCCTTGGGGCGATCTCGTTGACCACGAGACCGGCGGGCGTGACGAAAAGCTCGACCCCCATCACGCCCACGTAGTGCAGCGCGTTGAGGATGTTGGCGGCCAGCAGCACCGCGTCGCTGCGCTGCGACGGGCTGAGCCGTGCGGGCACCGTGGTGCTGTGCAGGATGCCGTCGTTGTGAACGTTCTCGCCGGGATCGAAGCAGGCGACAGATCCGTCGGCCCCGCGCGCGGCAATCACTGAAACCTCGTGGCTGAAGGTGACGAAGCCCTCAAGGATCGCGGGCGCACCGGCCATGTCGGCCAGTGCCTGCGCGCTGTCCTCGGGGGCCATGATCCGGGCTTGCCCCTTGCCGTCATAGCCGAAGCGGCGGGTCTTGAGGATCGCGGGCGCGCCAATCTCGGCCAGCGCCTCGGTCAGATCCACGGCGTCATCGACGGCGGCGAAGGGGGCGGTTTTCAGCCCCAGATCAGAGAGAAACGCCTTTTCCACCAGCCGGTCCTGGCTGATCTTCAGGGCGCGCCGACCGGGCCGGATCGGGCGCAGCGGTTCGAGCAGGTCGAGCGCCGCGGTCGGGATGTTCTCGAACTCATAGGTGATCACATCGACGGTTTCGGCAAAAGCAGTGAGCGCCGCCGCGTCGTCATAGCTGGCGGTCGTGACCTGGGCTGCGACCTGGCCAGCGGGTGGGTTGGCGCCGGGTTCAAAGATATGGGTGGAAAATCCCAGGCGGCTGGCCGCGATGGAGAGCATGCGACCCAGTTGGCCGCCACCGAGAATGCCAATCACGGCCCCGGGTTGAAGGGGTTCACTCATCGACCGGCTCCTCGGGGATCGAGGCCGAGAGCGCGGCGCGCCAGGCGTCGAGTCGTTGCGCCAGCGCGGCGTCGTGAAGGGCCAGGATACCGGCGGCCATCAGCCCGCCATTGGCGGCACCCGCTGCGCCGATCGCCATGGTCGCCACCGGAAACCCCTTGGGCATCTGCACGATGGAATACAGCGAATCAACCCCGGACAGCGCGCGGGTCTGCACCGGCACGCCGATCACCGGCACGCGGGTCTTGGACGCCATCATGCCGGGCAGATGCGCGGCGCCGCCAGCGCCGGCGATGATCACCTGCAACCCGCGACTGACGGCGGTCTTGCCATAGTCCCACAGCCGGTCCGGCGTACGATGCGCCGAGACGATCCGCGCCTCATAGGCGATCTCCAGTGTGTCGAGGATATCGGCGGCCTCTTTCATGGTGGACCAGTCTGACTGGCTGCCCATGATGATGCCCACGGAAGGTTTGGCCATGTATCGCCCCTTGCTGCGCGTCTGCTGCGAAAGAGCGCGCACTATAGCCAAATCATAGCCTCAGGCAATGCGGCTTTGGCCGGGCGGTGGGATCTGCGCTTTGGGACGCTTAGACGATGATATCAGGCAATGATGTCTGGGGTCAGCCGGTCTTCGATCTGGGCGATCTGGTCCTTGAGGCGCAGCTTTTGCTTTTTCAGACGCCTGATGGTGATCTGATCGCCGGTGGCGCGTTCGACCAAGGCCGAGATGGCCTCGTCCAGATCGCGGTGCTGGCGGCGGAACTCCTGCAACTCGACGCGCAGCACCTCGTCGGTTTTCATCGAGATGTCGGTTCTGGCGTTCATGCGGCACTCGCGGGTTGTGTCCTTGGTCGCGTTCAGACTACGCCGATCTGAGTGGTTCGCCTAGCCCTTGTTAATCCACGCCATTCTGCCCATATTTACCTCATGCGGTCGCCTGACGGGGCCGTATGAACCGTCGCTTTGGTGAAAAAGGACGAAAAACGTGTCGAAACTTACCCTGGGGTCATACCCGCAACTGTTGGGATTCGAGCAGTTGGAACGCCTGTTGGAACGCTCGGCCAAGTCGGGGAATGAAGGCTATCCCCCGTATAATATCGAGCAGACCTCGGACCATTCCTATCGCATCACCCTGGCTGTCGCCGGGTTTGCCGAGGAGGATCTGTCGATCACCGTCGAGGATCGCCAACTGGTGATCCGCGGCCGCCAAGGCGATGACAGCGAAGGGCGCGTGTTCCTTCATCGAGGTATTGCCAGCCGTCAATTCCAGCGCATGTTCGTGCTGGCTGACGGTGTCGAGGTTGGCGAGGCCATCATGGAGAACGGTCTGCTGCATGTGGACCTGACCCGCGCCAGACCGGAAACCGTGGTGCAGACCATCAACATCAGAAAGGGGTAACGGGCATGAACACGCCTTTTGATTTCAATCAGGATGGCCACCGGATCGTTTATGTGAAGGAGGTCGATGTCGCCGATCTGCCGGAAGAGGTTCAGGCAGAGGCGGGCGGTCGTGAACACCTGTATGCGGTGCATGATTCCGAGGGTCAGCAGCTTGCGTTGGTGGCGGATCGGCACATGGCCTTTGTGCTGGCACGACAGAACGATCTGGCGCCGGTCGCGGTGCATTGAGTCGCTATCCATTCGACTGGGTCGACGCGTTCACCACCCGCGCGTTCGGAGGAAACGGCTGCGCCGTCGTGCATGGCGGCGCAGATCTGGACACGGATGTCTGCACCGGTTTTGTGCGCGAAACATCACTGGTGGAATGCACATTTACCGGCCCGTCCGACGTGGCGGATGTGCGGGTGCGCTATTTTCTGGCCGATCGCGAGATTCCCTTTGCCGGACACCCGACCATTGCCACCGTGGCCGCAATGCGGGCGCGCGGGATGATCGCAGGCGGTGAGATCACGCTTGAGACCGGGGCCGGGCTGGTGCCTGTCCAGCTTGACGGCGATCGGATCGCAATGACCCAGATTGCCCCTGACTTTGGCGCAGAGGTCGATCCGGCGCGGGTGGCGGCCGCCGTCGGTCTTTCGCCCGCCGATATCATTGCGCCGCCGCAACTGGTGTCGACCGGGCTGCCCTTTGTTATCACTGTATTGCGCGACCATGAGGCGCTGCGTGCGGCGCGCCTTGATCTGGACGGGATGGCCGCATTGGCCACTGCAATAGGTCAAGCTGGTGCCCCCCTGATGGAGCCTTTCCTTGTCACCCTGCAGGGCGCGACAGAGGTGGGCGATACGTTTTCCCGGCTGATTCTGGCGCCGCCCAGCCCGCCCGAGGATCCCTTTACCGGCTCGGCCACCGGCGCGATGGCCGCCTATCTTTGGCGCCATGGTCTGATGCCGGGCGAGAGTTTTACCGCCGAACAGGGCCACTGGCTGGGCCGCCCCGGACAGGCGCGGGTCAGCCGCCTTGGCCCGGTTGAGGCGATGACCGGCATCCGTGTCGCCGGGGCGGGGTTCGTATTGATGACGGGCGAGGTCGATTTGCCCGCTGCAATGGACTGAGGCCGCGATGTCACACCCTGCTGTCGCCATCCTGCCCTATGGCCGCCGACTGGGGCCGGCACTGTCCACGGTGCCGGTGAGCGACCTGATCTGGCCGCTGGGCTGTCCCGAACGGTTGCGCGGCGGTCGCGTGGGCGAGTTGACGGACACCGACCATCTGCTGGTCTATCCGCGCACCGATATGCATTTTCGTCGCCGCTGGGGCACGCGGGCGCGGGTCTCGTTGATCATGGCGGAGCCCGAGGTCATTCATGGCCGCCATATGAAGCTGTTGCGCCTGACCTGGCGGCGGTTTCATCGTATCCTGACCTTCAACGAGGGATTGTTGCAGGCGGTTCCCAACGCGGTGTTGTTCCCGCTGGGCACCACATGGGTGCCGGAATGGCGCGATCTGCCGTTGGACAAGATCGCGATGTGTTCGCTGATTGCCTCGGCCAAGCGGGATTCGAGCGGGCACAAACTGCGCCATGGGGTGGTCGATTGGGCGCGCAGCACGGGGCAGGACGTGGCGGTGATGGGGCGCGGGTATATCCCGTTCGAGCACAAGGCGGATGGGCTCGCCCCGTATCGCTTTTCCGTCGTGATCGAGAACGTGCGCGAGACCAATTACTTTACTGAAAAACTGATGGATGCGGTGCTGTGCAACACGGTGCCGATCTATTGGGGCTGCCCCAATCTTGAACGGTTCATGGATCCCGAAGGGATCATCCAGTGCCAGTCCGAGGCGGATCTGCGCCGTGCGATCAAGGCCATCTCGGAGGAGGACTTCCGGGCGCGTCTGCCGCATCTGCGCCGTTTGCAGGGGGAATTGGAGCCCTATATCGACATTGACCGGCGCGCGGCTCAGGCGATTATGAACAGTCTCTGACAGGGGCGCAGAGGCCTGAGGCCAATCTCGCCGTGTTGCTCTGCATTATTTTATGTCCGCAGGGCGCGCATGTCTCCGGACATGCCCTGCGCGGCCACAACGAAAAACGGCCCAGACATTTCATCCGGGCCGTCTCCGATTCTATCGCTGCTGGGTGGATCAGCTCAGGCCGATCAGGCCCATCTGTTCCAGCTTCAACAGTACCTGATGGGCGCAGTTGTCGACATCGACATTCTCGGTCTCGATCCGCAGTTCGGACCCCTCGGGCACATCATAGGGGTCCGAGATACCGGTGAACTCCTTGATTTTGCCTTCGCGCGCCAGCTTGTAGAGCCCCTTGCGGTCGCGGCGTTCGCATTCTTCGATGGTGGTCGCCACATGGACCTCGACAAAGGCACCATAAGCTTCGACATCTTCACGCACGGCGCGACGGGTGGTGGCATAGGGCGCGATCGGGGCACAGATGGCGATGCCGCCATTCTTGGTGATCTCGCTGGCGACATAGCCGATGCGACGGATGTTCAGGTCGCGGTGCTCTTTCGAGAAGCCCAGCTCGCTGGACAGGTTCTTGCGCACGATATCGCCATCCAAAAGCGTTACCGGACGCCCGCCCATTTCCATCAGCTTGACCATCAGCGCGTTGGCGATGGTGGATTTTCCCGACCCGGAGAAGCCGGTGAAGAACACGGTAAAGCCCTGCTGGCTGCGCGGCGGCTTGGTGCGGCGCAGCTCTTTGACCACCTCGGGGAACGAGAACCATTCCGGGATCTCCAGCCCTTCCGCCAGACGGCGGCGCAGCTCGGTGCCCGAGATGTTCAGGACGGTGACGTCATCCTTGTCGGCGATCTCGTCGTTGGGTTCATACTGGGCGCGTTCCTGCACATAGACCATGTGCTTGAAGTCGACCATTTCGCAGCCGATTTCCGACTGGTTCGCACGGTACAGATCCTGCGCGTCATAGGGGCCGTAGAAATCCTCGCCCGCCGAATTCTTGCCGGGGCCGGCATGATCGCGCCCGACGATGAAGTGGGTGCAGCCGTGATTGGCGCGGATCAGGCCGTGCCAGACAGCTTCACGCGGGCCGGCCATGCGCATGGCAAGGTTCAGCAGGCTCATGGTGGTGGTCGCCGCCGGGTATTTGTCCAGCACGGCCTCATAGCAGCGCACGCGGGTGAAGTGATCGACGTCGCCCGGTTTGGTCATGCCGACCACCGGGTGGATCAGCAGGTTTGCCTGTGCCTCTTTCGCGGCGCGAAAGGTCAGCTCCTGGTGCGCGCGGTGCAGCGGGTTGCGGGTCTGGAACGCGACGATGCGACGCCAGCCCAGCTTGCGGAAATAGGCGCGCAGCTCGTTCGGGGTGTCGCGGCGGCCGCGGAAATCATAGTGTACGGGCTGCTGGATGCCGGTCACCGGGCCACCAAGATAGATCTTGCCAGCCGTGTTGTGCAGATAGTTGACGGCCGGGTGCGCGCTGTCGTCGGCACCAAAGACCTTTTCGGCCTCGCGCGATTTGTTCGGCTCCCAGCGGTCGGTCACGGTCATGGTGGCGAGGATCACGCCCTCTTGGTCGCGCAGGGCGATGTCTTCACCCAGCTCCAGCTTTTCGGCAAAGGCGTCCGACACGTCCAGGGTGATCGGCATCGGCCAAAGCTGGCCGTCGGCCAGACGCATGTTGTCGACAACGCCGTTGTAATCGGCTTCGCTCAGGAACCCTTTCAGCGGGTTGAAGCCGCCGTTCATCAGCAGTTCGAGGTCGCAAATCTGACGCGGGGTCAGATCCAGGCTTTTCAGGTCGCCAGCTTCGACTTTGAGTTTTTGGGCTGAATCATAGGAAACGTACAACTCCGGGATCGGAGTAAGGTTACTAAGCATTGTCATTTCAAATCTTTCGGTTTCAGTTTTGGGCGGGGTCCCGTTGGTCCGGTCGCGCGCGGCATAGCCTCGGTTGGCGTTAAAAGTCCAGTGATGCTTGCCGATTTCTGATATTGCGGAGATTTTTTGCCGGAGTGGTACCATTTCGCCAATCCGCGGAAAGCGGTCGGACCTAGGGGCGAGGGGGTCATGCTGCTGGGGCCGTATCGACCAGCAGGGGGGCCAGATCCTGACCGCTGGCCATCGACAGGGCGATCACCGGGGTGGCCACTCCGCGCAGGTCCAATGTGACGAAATCCAGCGCGTCGGTATCGATGCCGGCGCTGTGCAGGACGGTCTGCGACACCAGCACTTCGACACCCAACTCCTTGGTCTTGCCTTCCAACCGGCTGGCGGCATTGACGGTATCGCCGATGATGGTGCGCGGCGCGTTGCCTGCGGCGCCGATTTCGCCCAGCACCAATTCGCCCAGATGCAGACCCGCGCCGATGCGGATGGCGGGGATGCCCTCGTCTGCGAGCCGCAGATTGAACTTGGCCAATGCCGCGCTGAGCCGGGATGTGGCGCGCAGGGCGGCGCGGGCCGAACTGCCCTCATCTGCGGTCTCGAACACCGCCAGCAGCCCGTCGCCGAGGTATTTGTCGACGCTGCCGCCCTCGGCGAGGATCGGCGGCACGATGGCGTCAAAGAACCGGTTGAGCAGAAACACCACGTCATAGGGGAGCTGTCCGGTGGTCCGGGCGGTAAAGCCGCGCATGTCCAGAAACAAGATTGCAAGGCGCCGCTCCTGCCCTTGGCTGGAATGGGCGCGTCCACGCCGCCCGTCGGGCAGGAACACGCGAAACACCGTGGCGGCGTTGGTGGGGCGGATCTGGCAGGCGAGCCGTGTCCCCGGACCGGCGTTCACGGCGCGCAGGCTGTTCCGTTCGGCCGGTTCCGGCGGCGGTAGATGGTCTTCGCCGGCCTCGATCACCACGCGGCAGGTGGTGCAACGGCCGCGCCCGCCACACAGCGCGGTATGGGGCACCCCATGCAGCCGCGACATTTCCAACAGCGTCAATCCGCGCGGCGAGGTGACCTCGGGGCCGTCGGCATAGCGGATACGGACCGCGCGCCGTCGCCGGAGACTTCGACGCCCGAAATGTACGATCGCGGCCAGCGCCAGCAGCGCCAGAAAAATCCACAGCCCGGCGCGCGAGATCGCGATCAGTGTTCCAAAGGTGGCCGCATCGGGCCAGTGGAATTCTGCCATCGCGGTGGCGCGGGCGGCGGGATCGGCAAACAGCGCCTGCATCCGCCGCCCTTCGGTCATGAAGCCAGCCAGCGCAAAGGCGGGGATCAGGGTCGCGATCCCGACCAGTGCAGGGGTATTGCGCCGCCACCATGGGGTCAGCCGCAGCCAGAAATGCAGCCCGATACAGCCGTGGGTCCAGACCAGCAGCAGCAACAGCGCCTGTTTCCAGCCATCCGGGGTGTTCCAGATCAGAACGGGGATATAGCTCATCCGGTCGTTGACGCCGAACAACTCATGCGCGAGCCGGGTGTGCACCACGTGCGCGATCAAAAGCACCGGGATCAGCAGACCGAAGCCGAATTGCAGCGCGTTCCACAGGGGCATGCGCAGGGTGCGGCGGTTGGCCAGACTATAGAGCGCAAGCGCCGCGTGGGTCAGCAATGCGCCATGCAGGATCACACCGCCCACTGCGGTTCGGGTGATCATCTGGCGCGCGTCCTGCATCGCCTCCATCGCGCGCGGGGAAATCAGGCCAAGGCCAATATTGAGAAAGTGGAATACGGCGAAGGTGAACAGGATCAGGCCAGAGCCGATCCGGGCACGCGTGATCCAGTTGCCCCGCCAGAGCATGCTTGCCACAGGTCCACCCCCTTCGCGCGTGTTCCGGGACCAGACTGGGTGGGATGCGCCGGGCGGTCAAGGGCGGCCCGGTACAGAGACCGTGGCTGCGACCGGGGCTGCACAGCCTTTATGGCGTGTGGCGAGCAAAGGAGAGGCGCCGCCGCGACCCATCGGACCGCGGCAAACGGGTTTAGTCGTCTTGCGCCGCCAGCCAGTGTTCGGCATCCAGCGCGGCCATGCAGCCCATGCCGGCGCTGGTCACCGCTTGGCGGTATTTATGGTCGGTCAGGTCGCCAGCAGCAAACACGCCCGGAACGCTGGTTTCGGTGCTGCCCGGTTTGACCGTGACGTAGCCGCCATTGTGCAGCTCAAGCTGATCCTTGACCAGCTCGCTTGCCGGGGCGTGGCCGATGGCGACAAAGACGCCCTTGCAAGGGATCTCGGTGATGTCGCCGCTGCGCACGTCCTTGACCCTGACACCGGTCACACCCTTGGGGGTGTCCTCGCCCACGACCTCGTCCAGCGCATGATGCCAAAGCGGCACGATCTTTTCGTTCTTCATCAGCCGGTCGATCAGGATCTTTTCGGCGCGCAACTCGTCGCGGCGGTGGATCAGCGTGACCTTGGAGGCGAAATTGGTCAGGAACAGTGCCTCTTCCACGGCGGTATTGCCGCCGCCGATCACCACGATTTCCTGTCCGCGATAGAAGAACCCGTCACAGGTGGCGCAGGCCGAGACGCCAAAGCCCTTGAACGCCTCTTCCGAGGGTAGGCCCAGCCATTTGGCGCGCGCGCCGGTGGCCAGGATCACCGCGTCGGCGGTATAGGTCGTGCCGCTGTCGCCCTTGGCGGTGAAGGGGCGCTGCGAGAGGTCCAGATCAGAGATGATGTCACCGATGATTTCGGTCCCCATCGCGCGGGCATGGGCTTCCATGTTGACCATCAGGTCGGGGCCCTGAATTTCGCTATGGCCGGGCCAGTTCTCGACCTCGGTGGTGGTGGTCAACTGACCACCCGGTTCGATCCCCTGTACGAGGATCGGCTCCAGCATGGCGCGGCTGGCATAAATGCCGGCGGTATAGCCGGCCGGGCCGGAGCCGATGATCAGAACCTTGGTGTGGCGCGTCTCAGACATGATATCCCCGCATATCGTCAGCGCGGCAGCCGGTGCCGCCGCAGTTAGGTTCAGCATATAGCCTTCGGACCCGGGGGCTTAAACCCCTCCATCTTGGGCTATTCGCCACAGCGCTTTGTGCCGTCTATTCGGGCAAAGCGTTATAGGGAGCTGCGCTTTGGCGAAACATTATTGCGCGTCGCCGGTGCGCTGCTATAAGAAACGCAACACGAGGGGTGCTAGCAATGGCGACAACACGACTTGATCCGATTGATCGCAAGATCCTGTCGGAGCTGCAGAGCGATGGCAGAATGACCAACGTCGAATTGGCCCGACGCGTTGGGATATCTGCGCCTCCCTGTTTGCGACGGGTGCGCACGTTGGAGGAGTCCGGGCTGATCCGTGGCTATCATGCGGATGTGAATGCGCGCGAACTGGGATTCGAGGTACAGGTCTTTGCGATGGTCGGGCTCGACAGTCAGGCCGAGGCGGAGCTGAGCGCGTTTGAGGCGCGCTGTCGCGACTGGCCGCTGGTTCGGGAGTGTCACATGCTGAACGGCGAAGTCGACTTCATCCTGAAATGCGTCGCCCCTGACCTGAGCTCGTTCCAGAGTTTTCTGACCGGCGAGTTGCTGACCACGCCGAACGTGGCCAGCGTCAAGACCTCGCTGGTGATCCGGGGCGCCAAGGACGAACCGGGCGTGCCCTTTGATGTGTTGGAAGAGCGGCTGAGCCGGTCTGCCTGAGCGGGATCAGGCGCTGATCGCGTCGATCTGGCCGTCGCCGGCACGGGCATGGATCTGAGGCCCGAAATCGCAGATCGCAGAAATATGCGGGAACAGTTTCAGAAAAACATCGCGCATGGTCGGGCTGACCAGACGTAGCGCGTTGGTGCCCGGGTGATAGGTCTCGAATTCGAGACCGGCAACCCGGATCACCGAATGCCGTTCAAGGCAAAGATGATACAGCTGCACCGCGGTCGGCGGCGCGGTTTCGATCACATGGTTCCCGTCCAGAAATTCGCGCACCGGGGTCAGTAGCGGGGCGTCGCCCGCCAGTTCGCGCAGGTGTCCCGGGGTTTTGAGGAGGCGGGCTGCGGGGCCTGCCAGAATGTCGGTCATCGGCAATTGCATGCCGAAACTGTCGGCCATGATCCGCACCAGCGGGTGATAGCGGCCCTTGGCGTCCGGGCGACCGGGCACGATCTGGGTGCTGCCTTTCCACATCAGGGTCCGGGTGATGCCGGTGCGGGTCAGGATTCGGTCTCCGGGCAGCAGATCCTCGACGGCGATCGGGCCGGCCTCGGTCTCGATCTGCGAACCACGGGTAAAGGCAGAGAAGGCGGTTTCGAACAGTGGCAGCGCCGGGGCGATGTGGCGGCTGTCGATGATGTCGCCATTGGCGGCAAGCACGCTGACCTCATAGCGGCGAAGCTGCGGCCGCGCGTGGGCGCGCAGCGCGGCAGGGTCTTGCAGAATCGGGCTGGTCTCAACGGCATTGCGGGCAGCGCGCGCAAGCGAGGCGGGGATCGTCATACATCGGCCCTTTCTAAACGGGTCGCATCTGCGTCGGCCCCCACCGACAACGACAGACGGACACGGAAAAAATCGTGATCAACATCTGTACAAGTGGGGAGATGCCAATATCTGGATAGAATTGTCAAAAAATTGCCACTATTCCGCGCCTGCCGGGGTCAATCGCATGGCAGGGCTTCGCATTGTTTCCCGGGACTAGAGTAGTCCGCCACAATTTGGACAAAGCCGCCACAATTCGGCCGTAACCGATTCTGGCTGTCCGAGGTGCGGCCCTGTCCTTCGGGGCGTTACGCGCTCGCACGGGTTTCAGAGGCGCGCGGTGTCCGGCTGTCGCGGGTCCAGGGCAGGCGCGGGGCGCTGCTCTTGGAGGTTTCGATGACGGATTTGATGAAGCGCGACTTCTGTTTCATGGCTCTGATGCTCCTGCCTTAGACCGCCGGGGCGGCATGTTCGTTGCGAGGAGTATCCGTTGCCATTCGGGCAACCATTGGGCCAAGCCGTGGAAATACCGCGCCATATTGAGGCGGAGCCGGGGCAAATGCGGCGGTTTGGGGATGCTGTGTTTGCTCATGCGGGCGGGCGGTGACGGGGCCGCGCGCCGAGGCTCAGAGGCGGATGGCCGAGAGCAGCCGGCCGTAATCGGCCTCGCCAGCGTGGGTGGTGCGCCGATAGGAATAAAAGCGGTCCGGCTCGCCATAGGTGCAGTGGCGAATCCACTCGGCTTCGCCGATGCCAGCTTGGCGCAACCGGTGCAGCCCATAGGCCGGAAGGTCGAACTGATAGCGGCCCCCGGTCCCGTTGGCGAAGAAACGGGTGTTGTCCTGATCGGCCATCACAAAGGTGTCGAGAAACTCTGGCCCGACCTCGTAGGCGGCTTGGGATATGGTCGGACCAATCACCGCGACGGTATTGGCGCGGGTGGCGCCCAAGGCTTCCATCGCGTCCAGCGTGGCCTCAAGAATCCCGTCCAGCGCCCCGCGCCAGCCGGCATGGGCGGCCCCGATCACACCGGCGTCTGGATCAGCAAACAGCACCGGCTGGCAATCCGCTGTCAGCACCGAAAGCGCCAGCCCCGGCGTCGCGGTCACCAGCGCATCGGCGCGCGGCTTGTCCTTTAGCGGGCCGGTGACGGGCAGGACATCGGCGGAATGCACCTGATGCACCCCCACCAGCGACTCGGGGTCGATCCCCAAGGCGGTGGCGGCGCGGGCGCGGTTGATCGCAACCGCATGTGCCTGATCGGACGAACCGGCGCCGCAATTGAGCCCGGTGAACACGCCTGACGAGGCACCGCCACGACGGGTGAAGAACCCGTGCTGCAACGGGGCAAGGCTGTCTGAGGTGAGAATTTCCAGTGTCATGAGTCCAGTCCGGGCGGTGGGGTGGCCTGGGTCGGGTAGAGACCCAGCACCTTGAACAGGTTTCCCATTTCCTCCGGGTGCGTCAACCTGCGATGTGCCCGCACCAGATCATCAAGCGCCGCACCGGTCAGCCCGCGCGACAGCGCCTGCGCCCGCGCGGTGATGCCCAGTCGCTCCAGAAAAACCCCCTGAGGGGTCAACCGGCTATGGCTGCAGCCTACGGTGCGGGCGGCCTGTGCCAGCACTTCGAAATCCACATGCGTGGTCAGATCGGCGGTGCCGGGATCGGCCAGCACCTGGGCCGGTTCATGGGCGCGCACCGCTTGCAGCGTGTCCCCAAGGCTGTGCCAGTCACCGTAATCCACGATCAGCGCGGCGCCGCCATGGGCGGTGATTCGGGCCGCCAGACCGGCGGTGATCGGCGCGGCGAGTTCGCAAATCTCGACCAGATCGCCCTCGCGCGTGTCCTCCAGCCGGTGCGCCAGCGCCGGTTGCGCGGCTTTGGCCCCCAGCCCGAAGGCGAGCGTTCCGTCCCGCAGCCCGACCAGCCGTTCGCACCAGCCGTCGCCTCGGCGCAGGAACTGGCGCACCGGCAGGGCGTCGAAGAATTCGTTGGCGATGACAAACATCGGGCGGTCGTCGGGCAGATCCTCCACCCGGTCGAGCCATCTGGGGCTGTGATCCTTCAGCGTGCCCGCCTGCACCGCGCGCAGGGGGGGGGAGGCTTCGACAAGGCAGAGGTCGGCGGCATCACAGAATCCCGGAACCGCGCGCGCAGCGCGCAGCAGGTCGGCCATCAGCGTGCCGCGCCCCGGCCCCAGTTCGGCCAGGGTAAAGGCGGCGGGGCGCCCCTGATCCAGCCAGCTTTGCGCCAGCGCCAGCCCCAGCAACTCTCCGAAGATCTGGCTGATTTCCGGGGCAGTGGTGAAATCGCCCCCGGCCCCCAGCGGATCGCGGGTGGTGTAATAGCCGTAGTCTGGATGCAACAGGCAGTCGGCCATGTAGTCGGCGACGCTCAACGGTCCGGCCGCGCGGATGCGGGCGATCAGGTGCTCGGCCAAGTTCATTGCGTGTCCCGCCGCCGCGCCCGTTGGATGAAATAAAGCCCCAGCGCGATCATCGGCAGCGACAGCAGCTGCCCCATGGTCAGCCCCCAGCCGTTCATCTCCAGCGCCAGACCCAGCGGATTGCCGGGCGTGACGAATTGCGCGTCCGGCTGGCGGGCGAACTCGACCACGAAACGCACCAGCCCATAGCCTGACAGAAAGGTGCCAAGGACCAGACCGGGCCGTTTTAGCGCGCCCCGGCGATAGACCAGCCAGAGCAGCAGCGTGCCCAGCACCAGCCCTTCCAGCCCGGCCTCGTACAGTTGCGACGGATGGCGTGCGCAAAGCCCCACGACACCGGGGCAGTCCTGCGCTGCCGCTCCGGGAAAGATCACGCCCCAGGGCAGGGTGGTGGGGCGGCCCCAAAGCTCGGCATTGATGAAATTGGCCAACCGGCCCAACATCAGCCCCGGCGCCACCGTGTGGGCGATCAGATCGGCGGCACCGATCCGGGAAATGCCGTGCCGCGCGGTAAAGGCCCAAGCGGCTACGATCACTCCCAGCAGGCCGCCGTGGAACGCCATGCCGCCCTGCCAGACCATCACGATCTCGGCCGGGTGTTGCAGGTAATACGCCGGTTGATAGAACAGCACAAAGCCCAGCCGCCCGCCCAGAATCACCCCCAGGATGATCCAGGTCAGCAAATCCTCGATCTGCTGCGGCGTCATCGGCGGGGTGGCCCCGGCCCAGAGCGTGGCGCGCCGCACAGCGGCCACCGCCAGCCGCCAGGCGGTCAGGATGCCGGCGATATAGGCCAGCGCATACCAGCGAAGCGCAAACTCCATCCCGAACACGGAGAAGGAGAAAAGCTCGGGCGAGAGATCGGGGAATTGAAGTACAGCCTGCATGGGAGACTCCTTGCCCGGCAGCGCGGTGTGAAGTCAACCTTGCCGCGCCGCCGCGCAAGGCCCATATAAGGGGCAACCTCGATACGGACCCGATACGGAGACGACAGATGCAGACCCGCAACAAGATCTTGGACGACATTTCGCACCTCATGACCAATGCGATGGGGGTCGCACAGGGCGCCAAGGACGAGGCCGAGACAGCGGTGAAGTCCCTGATGGACCGCTGGCTCGCCGACCGTGATTTCGTCACGCGCGAGGAATTCGACGCCGTGCGCACCATGGCGCAGAAGGCGCGCGAAGAGAACGTGGCGCTTGCCGCCCGCATCGCCGCGCTTGAGGGAAAGTTGGACAAGTGATCCGCCGGTTTTGACGCGCGAGTTGCAGGCTGGCGTGGCCCCTGAAACGAGCTGACGCCCGGCCCTCGCCCTTTTGACGCCCTCCTGATCAACCGAGCGGCCGGCATATGTATTGCCGCCGACGTTGGTGTGGATACTGTGGGCGGATCAGGCGGGCGCGATGCGCGTCTGGGGGCTAAAAAGGGTTTCAGGTGCAGCCGCGTCTTACGATTGGATTTCTCTCTCAGCATAATCCCTATGATCGCCACGCGTTCAGCGGGACGGCGTTTCATCTGTTTCACGCTTTGGCACGGCGGAGCGATATTGAAATGCGCGTTTTGGGGCCGCACAGGCCGCCCTCGCCGGGCCGCGCGCTGTTGCGCCGGTTTGGTTTCGGGCGGGACAGGCCCCTTGATCCGGACACGCTTGATCTATCAGGACTCGATTGGATCATCGGCCTTGCCGCGACGGATCTGCTGCATGCGCTGCTGCCCCGAAACGGGCCCGGGATGGTTCATGTCACCGATGCGACCCCCAGTTTCATCCGCTCCTTCTATGGCGCTGAGGTCTCGGACGAGGCCGAGCGTCGGGAAGGCGAGCTGGTGCGCAATGCGGCGCTGTCGGTCTATTCCTCGCGCTATATGGCGGATCGGGCGCTGAGCGAATTTGGCCCCGACCCGGCCCGCATCGCGGCGGTCCCTTTCGGGGTCAATCTGGAGGTGATGCCGGCGGTCCCGCCCGTCAAGCCACCGCTTGCCCCTTTGCGCCTGCTTTGGGTCGGCAACGACTGGGCGCGCAAGGGCGGTCAGATCGCGCTCGACACGCTGTCGGTCCTGCGCGACGCCGGGCAGGCGGCGACGCTGTCGCTGGTCGGGGATGTGCCGCAACATCTCACGCTGCCACCCGGAGCAGAGCGGCTGGGCTATCTGGACAAGAACCGTCCGCAGGATGCGGCGCGGCTGGACCAGCTTTTTGCCGAGGCGCATCTGTTTGTGCTGCCAACCCGTGCAGATTGCACGCCGATGGTGGTGGCCGAGGCCAATGCGAACGCCACGCCGGTGCTGATCACCCAGACCGGCGGGATCGGATCGCTGATGGTCGAGGGGCAAAATGGGCAAATGATGCCGATGGAGGCGGGGCCGCAGGACTGGGCTGGTGCGATTCTTGCGCTGAGCGATGATCCGCACCGCTATGGCGCGCTGTGTCGGTCCAGCTTTGAGCACGCGCAGACCCGCCTGACATGGGAAGCCTGGGGGCGGGATGTAATCGACCTGATGCGGCGGGCCAGTCTGGAGTAGCTGCTGCGCGGCCGCCGTCTTGGCTATAGTTTTGGCTACCGTCTCGGGGTCGGTCGGTGAAAGGGCTGAAATTCAAGGTAAAACGTCTGTGCCCCCCGTCGGGTTCTTGCCGCCGGGGGGCAGAATAGCGCCGGAAGATCCGATGCGGGGCGGCGTTTTCCATGGGGACAGGGCCAATTGCTCGGCAAGGGCGCGGGGCTGGCCATATTTTGACGCCAATACGCATTCCTCCACAAGTTATTGGGGTTATCCCCAAATTAGTGGTTGCCAGACGCGCTCTGTGGCCGCACCATATCTTGTATAGGCGAGGGGGTTGGCCCCGGTCTATTGAGCAGGCACCTAGCGCTTGGGGCGCTACAGGCCCCAGCCGCTACCATAAATGAGGTGGCACCATGGCCCTTTCCGAGCACTTCCTGGAGGAAGACATTCACCCGATCGACATCGTCGAGCATATTGCCGAGTCCCACGATTGGGATTTCGACCGGATTGGGGATGATCAGATCGCGATGGCGGTCGAAGGACAATGGCGCACCTATTCGATCACCTTGGCCTGGTCTTCTTATGACGAGACGCTGCGAATGGTCTGCACCTTCGAGATGGACCCGCCCGAGGATCAGCTTGGTCGGTTGTATGAGCTTCTCAATGCGATGAATGATCAGTGCTGGGCCGGGGCCTTTACATATTGGGCCGACCAGAAGCTGATGGTCTATCGCTATGGGCTGGTTCTGACCGGCGGGCAGATCGCCAGCCCGGAGCAGATCGATACCATGATCAATGCCGCCGTGCTGAATGCCGAGCGCTATTACCCGGCGATCCAGCTGTTGGTCTGGGGCGGGCGTAGCCCACGTCAGGCGATGCAGGCCGCCATTGCAGAGGCCTACGGCCGCGCGTAAACCTAGCCCCGAACCGGAAAATGGACGGGAAGGGGCGATCAATGGATTTCTCGCGCATTGCAGATCAGGGGCTGGTGCTTCTGGGCTGCGGCAAGATGGGCTCGGCGATGCTGGCCGGTTGGCTGGATCGTGGGTTGCCTGCGGCCGAGGTCTGGGTGGTCGATCCGCATCCCTCGGAGTGGGTTTTGGCGCAGGGCGTGAACCTGAATGCGCCGCTGCCGGAAAGCCCGGCCATCGTATTGGTGGCGGTGAAACCGCAGATGATGCGCGAGGCGCTGCCGGGACTGAAACAGCTGGGCGGGGGTGCGACGTTGTTCATCTCGGTCGCCGCTGGCACACCGATCGCGACTTATGAAGAGATGCTGGGCGAGGCGACGCCGATCGTGCGCGCGATGCCCAACACGCCCGCTGCGATTGGCCGGGGGATCACCGCGCTGATCGGCAACGGGCGCGCGGATGCCGAGGATCTGGATATCGCCGAAGACCTTCTCTCGGCCGTCGGGCAGACCGTGCGGCTGGAACGTGAGAGCCAGATCGACGCGGTGACCGGCGTCAGCGGCTCGGGGCCGGCCTATGTCTTTCACCTGATCGAAACACTGGCGGCGGCGGGCGAGGCTCAGGGGTTGCCCGCCGAACTGGCGATGAAGCTGGCCAAGGCCACGGTGGCCGGGGCCGGGGCGCTGGCCGAAGCGGCCAAGGAAAGCCCAGAGCAGCTGCGCATCAATGTCACCAGCCCCAATGGCACGACACAGGCCGCGCTGGAGGTGCTGATGGATCCCGAAACCGGGTTTCCGCCGTTGTTGCGGCGCGCCGTTGCGGCGGCTTCTGACAGATCGCGGGAGTTATCGCGTGGCTGAGATTACCTATGACGATTTCCTCAAGGTCGATATCCGCGTCGGCCGTGTGACCCGCGCCGAACCTTATCCGGAGGCCCGTACCCCCGCGATCAAGCTCTGGGTCGATTTCGGCCCCGAGATCGGGGAAAAGAAATCCTCAGCACAGATCACCGCGCATTACGATCCTGCTGCGCTGGTGGGCAAACAGGTGATGGCGGTGGTGAATTTCCCGCCGCGCCAGATTGGCAAGGTCATGTCCGAGGTGCTGGTGTTGGGTCTGTCGGATGACACCGGCGGTGTCGTCCTGATCGGGCCGGACAAACCGGTGCCCGATGGCGCAAGGATGCACTGATGCGGATCCTGTTGTCCCGGCCGATGCCGCCCGCCACCGTTGCCGCCGCAGAGGCGCTGTTCGAAGTCGAACTGCGGCAGAACACCCAACCGATGAGCGCGTCAGAAGTGCGCGCGGGCCTTGCCGTTTATGATGCCATGATGGTCACCCTGGGCGATCAGGTGACTGCCGAGCTGTTGCAAGATTTTGGCCGCCCGCGCTGCAGGATGCTGGCGAATTTCGGGGTCGGTTATAATCACATCGACGTGGACGCCTGCCGCGCCCATGGGATCACCGTTTCGAATACGCCCGGCGCGGTCACCGACGCCACGGCGGATATCGCCATGACGCTGATCCTGATGGCCTGCCGCAGGGCGGGGGAGGCCGAGCGGCTGGTACGCTCTGGTCGCTGGCAGGGGTGGCATCCCACCCAGATGCTGGGGATGCATGTGACGGGGCGCAAACTGGGCGTCGTCGGCATGGGCCGGATCGGGCAAGCGGTGGCGCGGCGCTGCCATTTCGGATTCGGAATGGAGGTCGGCTATTTCAACCGCTCGGACAAGGCGTTGGAATTTCCTGCCACGCGCAAGCAGACGCTGGCCGAACTGGCGGGCTGGGCCGACATCATCGTTGTCGCCGCCCCGGCCACGCCGGAGACCTATCATCTGATCGACGCCGAGGTTCTCGCCGCGATGCAGCCGCACGGCGTTTTCGTCAATATCGCGCGCGGCGATATCGTTGACGAGGTGGCGTTGACTGACGCGCTGCGATCCGGGCAGATCGGGGCCGCCGGTCTTGATGTCTATGAACACGAACCTGTGGTTCCGGCGGCGCTGATCGCGCTGGAAAACACGGTGTTGCTGCCGCATCTGGGCACCGCCGCGCTTGATGTGCGCGAGAATATGGGCGCCATGGCGGTGGAAAACCTGCGCGCCTATGCGGCGGGCGAGGAGATCCCCAATCAGGTGAACTGACCGGCTTTAGCGATCGGGCGCCCGATCTCCGATCGCTTCGCGCCAATGCCGACGGCACAGGGAGACATAGGTCTCATTGCCGCCGATCTGAATCTGGTCGCCCTCGCGCAGGGGGCGGCCATCGGCATCCTGACGCACCACCATGGTGGCTTTGCGGCCACAGCGGCAGATAGTGCGCACTTCGCGCATCTCGTCGGCCAGCGCCAGCAGCGTGGCCGAGCCGGGAAACAGCTCACCCCGGAAATCCACCCGCAGACCATAGCACAGCACCGGCAGGCCCAGATCGTCGACCACCCGCGCCAGTTGCCAGACTTGGGTCGGCTCCAGAAACTGCGATTCGTCAATGAAGATGGCGGCAAGGGGCAGCGCCGCATGCCGTGCCGCGATCCTTGCAAACAGATCGTCGCCGGCCCGAAAGGTCTCGGCCTCGGCCCCGATGCCGATGCGCGATGAGATTCGCCCGGCCCCGTCGCGGTGATCCAGATCAGCGGTCAGGAGCAGCGGGGTCATGCCGTTTTCACGGTAGTTGTGCGACGCCTGCAACAGGACAGTCGATTTTCCGGCATTCATGGTGGAGTAGTTGAAGTAAAGTTTGGCCATGGCGGTCGTCTAAATCCGGAACGCGCGGACGGCAAGACGCTTGGCCTTGGCGGGACCGCCGCTGCAGGTGACCCAATCCGGGACGGAACACAGCCCTGGGGATGGACAGAGTAGGCCTGCAACGGCGATGCCTTGGACCAAATAGGCCACAGCAACGGGACGGAAGGACAAAAAGTCCCGTGCTCAAAAAACAGCAGATGCAAAATACCACCCGCACTCTTCAAACGCCCTCCTAAATGTGAGGGATAGCAAAAAAATGACAGGTCGACTAAGAGTTGAAAATGGGAAAACATATGGGCGCTTCCCCCTATACTGGGGCGCTGAAACTGGGACGGGCGGCATGACGGCAGCGAGTACCTATCTGAAGAGGAACACCGAGGCTCTGGTCAAGGATGTCGGAATCGAGGCGGCATGCGAAATTACCGGAAAATCAAAGGCGACGCTCGGGCGCTATTATTCCGATCGTGATGAACATGCGGACCGGTTCATGCCGGTGGACGTGGTTGCCCAGTTGGAGGCAGAGGCCGGCTACCCTCATGTCACCAGCGCGTTGGCGGAATTGCAGAAAATCACCCTGTCCTTTGACGACCGTCGCCCGAATGCGGCGACCGAGGGGGGCGGTGTCAACAGCGATGTGATCGCGTTGAGCCAGCGCTTTGCCATGCTGATGAGCGAATACCAGCAGGCCATGGAGGACAACGTCATCACCGTGAACGAAGCCAAGCGGCTGCTGCGCGAGACCGTGTTGTTGCAACGGGTGCTGATCGACATGAAGCTGCACCTCGAAGATGAAAGCGACTGAGGCGCGCGCGTTCGATTTTCTCTCATGTGACGTCATTTTCTGACTGAACGTCCCCCGCCGCGGTCTACACTGCGCAGCTGGGGCAGGGGCGTTCCCCCCGGGCCGCCCGTTCGGGCGTCACCCGGAAGACTTCGGGCCAGAAAAGGACTGCGCGCGCAGCCCCCAGATCAATCGTGGCGGCGCAGCAGCACCGAGCCCACGGAATAGCCTGCGCCGAAGGAACAGATCAGGCCGATATCGCCCTCGGCCATGTCGTCGGAATTCTGTGCAAAGGCGATGATCGAGCCCGCCGAAGAGGTGTTGGCGTATTCCTGAAGGATATTGGGTTGCTCCTGCGGCTCTGGCACGCGGCCCAGCACTTTCTTTCCGATCAGGTCGTTCATCGATTTGTTGGCCTGATGCAGCCACATCCGTTTGAGATCGCCCCCCGAGAGGCCGGTGTCGCCCATGTGCTTGGCGATATGCTGGCTGACCATCGGCACCACTTCTTTGAACACCTTGCGGCCGTTCTGCATGAACTGCATGTCGCGGCGGTCGGCCACCCCGTCGGGGCGCGAGCGGCGCAGAAAGCCGTTGTTGTTGCGGATGTTGTTGGAAAATTGCGTCGCGCAACGGGTCGACAGGATCTCGAAACTGGGGCCTTTGGCCTCGTCCATCCGTTCGATCACGCAGGCGGTTGCCACGTCGCCAAAGATGAAATGGCAGTCGCGGTCGCGCCATTCCAGATGGCCTGAGCAGATCTCGGGGTTGACCACCAGCGCGGCGCGGATCGAGCCGGCCCGCACCATGTCGGCGGCGGTCTGAATGCCGAAGGTGGCCGAGGAGCAGGCGACATTCATGTCAAAGGCAAAGCCTTCGATCCCCAGCAGGCTTTGGATTTCGATCGCCATCGCCGGATAGGCGCGCTCCATATTCGAGGCGGCGCAGATAACCAGGTCAATGTCTTGCGCGGTCTTGCCAGCCTGCGCCAGGGCAGCCTTGGCCGCGTCCAGCGCCATTTCCGCCATCACAGAGGGTTCTTCGTCGTTGCGCTGGCGCAGCAGCGGGTGCATCACCTCTGGGTCGAGAATGCCGCTTTTGTCCATCACATGACGGCGTTCGATCCCTGAGGCCTTGAAGATGAAGGCTTCAGAGGATGGGGCCATCGGTTCAACCTCGCCAGCGGCGATCGCCTCGGCATTGGCGGCGTTCATCCGGTCGGCATAGGCGTTGAACGCCGTGACCAGTTCGGCATTGGTGATGATCTGTTCGGGGGTATAGACCCCGGTGCCGGTAATGGCGGGTGTATGCACGTTTTGGCCCTCCTGCGCAGTTCGACGATCTGGCCCAAAAGGGGGGCAAAGGTCAAGCGCGCGGGGGCAGGGCCTGGATCGGCAGGGCCTGAATCAGATCAGCGGGACCAGCGGGATACCACCACAGGCGGCGAGGGTCAGCAGGCTGATCAGAGTGAGTGTAAGGCGCATGGGTTTTCCCGGAATTGCTCGATTTCGCGCAGTCTTGGCCGCAGGGGGGATCGGGGTCAAGGAAAACGCGGTCCGCGACCGCCGATTGCGTCCCGAGGGGCACAGGTTCGGGCGCAGTTTAGCGAAATGGCCGGGGTGGGATTCACAATACCGAAATCATGACTAGATACTCTGGGACCGGAAAAGGTCGCGCATATTCCCGGCGCGGCCACCGAGACAGGCAGGATTTTTCAAGTGACCAATTCCGACGCCACATCCGACCCGCAGCCCAAGCATGACACAGCGCGCGAGCTGGCGGATATGATCGACACCGCTTATCGTGCGACGCTCAGCCAGTTGACGGCCGGGCTTTCGCCAGCCTCGCTGATGCAACACTATATGGACTGGGCGCTGCATATGGCGACCTCGCCCGGCAAGCAGGGGCAGCTAGGCGCGCTGGCGGTGCAGAACTGGACCGATTTTTCGCGCTACCTGCTCCGATGCGGGCTAAAGCATGATCACAGCCCCTGCGCCGAACCGGATGCGCATGATCGCAGGTTCCGGGATGCGGGCTGGCAGAAACAGCCCTTCAATGCCTATCAGCAGGCGTTTTTGCTGACGCAGAAATGGTGGGAGGCGGCCACAACCGGCGTGCGCGGCGTGTCGTCTGCCGATGAAAAGGCGGTGAATTTCACCGCGCGCCAGATCCTTGATGCGATGTCGCCGGCCAATTTCATCGCCACCAACCCGGAGATCATGAAAAAGACCTGGGACGCCAAGGGCGGCAACCTGATCGAGGGCGCGCGCAATTTCCAAGAAGATTTCCAGCGCGCCCTGATGAAGGAAAAGGCGCCGATCCCCGAGGCGTATCGCGTCGGAGAGACCGTGGCGGTGACGCCGGGCAAGGTGGTGTATCGCAATCACCTGATCGAGTTGATCCAATATGATCCGGCGACTGACATGGTCCAGCCTGAACCGGTTCTGATCGTGCCGGCCTGGATCATGAAATACTATATCCTCGATCTCAGCCCCGAAAACTCGATGGTGAAATACCTGACCGATCAGGGATTCACGGTGTTCATGATTTCCTGGCGCAACCCGGGGGCCGAGGATGCCGATCTGGGGATGACAGAATATCGCCAGATGGGGCCGATGGCGGCACTGGACGAGGTGCAGCGCATCACCGGCGCGGCGCGGGTGCATGCGGTGGGCTATTGTCTGGGTGGAACTCTGCTCAGCATCGCCGCGGCCTCCATGGCGCGTCAGGGCGATGACCGGCTGGCGAGCATGACCTTGCTGGCGGCGCAGATGGATTTCAGCGAAGCGGGAGAGCTGACGCTGTTCATCAATGAAAGCGAGGTGTCCTTTCTTGAGGACATGATGTGGAAGAATGGCTATCTCGACGCGGCGCAGATGGCGGGGGCGTTCCAGTTGTTGCGTTCCAATGATCTGATCTGGTCGCGGTTGCAGCATGAATACCTGTTGGGTGAGCGGCCGGAGTCCAGCGATCTCATGGCTTGGAATGCCGATACCACGCGGATGCCCTATCGGATGCATTCGGAATATCTGCGTCATCTGTTCCTGGACAATGATTTTTCCACCGGCCGGTTCGAGGTGGAGGGCCATCGGTTGACGCCGCGTGAAATCCGAACCCCGATCTTTGCTGTCGGGACCGAGACCGATCATGTGGCGCCGTGGAAATCAGCCTATAAAACCGGAGAGTTGACCCGCGCCGAGGTGACATTTGTTCTGACAAATGGCGGCCATAACGCTGGCGTGGTGTCGGAACCGGGCCACCCGCACCGGCATTACCGGATGGGGCGGGCCTATGCCAATCACCACTTTATCCCGGCGGGGGACTGGGCCGAGGCGGCCGATCACTACGAGGGGTCGTGGTGGCTGGCTTGGGTCGATTGGCTCAAGGCGCATCAAACCGGCGAGCAGATCAAACCGCCTGCAATGGGTAAGGCGATCTGCGATGCGCCGGGAACCTATGTGATGATGCGATAGCGGACACGTCAAGCGACAGCGCATAGGGCGCAGGCAACGTGCGGTTCGAAATTCTTGATCCTTGGCCCGCTGGCCCGAGCCTTGCCCAACTCCTGAATCAAAAATGCCCGGCTGAAAGGCCGGGCATTTTTCAGTCTTTGTGCGGGTCTTTAGGCCTGCAAGCTTTTCACGTCGACGTCCCCTTCGGCCTGCGCCTTGATCGCCAAAGCGGCGGCATGGGCCCCGGCGGCGGTGGTGAAATAGGGGATCTTGTCGTACAGCGCGACCGAGCGGATGCCCTTGGAATCCTCGACGGCCTGCGCCCCTTCGGTGGTGTTCATGACAAGCTGGATCTCGCCATCCTTCATCATGTCCACGATGTCGGGGCGACCTTCATAGACCTTGTTGACCACGGCACAGGGCACGTCATGGCCGGCCAGCCAGCCTTGCGTTCCGCGGGTGGCGATCAGGGTAAAGCCCAGCTCGACCAGTGTCTTGGCGGCTTCAAGCATCAGCGCGGTTTTGTCGGCATCCTTGATCGAGACAAAGGCCCGCCCGTCGCGCGGCAGCATCATGCCCGCGCCCATCTGCGCCTTGAGGAAGGCCCGGGGGAAGTCGCGGTCCCAGCCCATCACTTCGCCGGTCGAGCGCATCTCGGGGCCGAGGATGGTGTCGACACCGGGGAAGCGGGCGAAGGGCAGCACCGCTTCCTTGACCGAGAACCAGGGCATCATCGGATCGGCCAGTGTCATCGGATCGGCCAGCGGCAGCACCGTGTCGTAATCCGCGTCCTTTTGATAGGGTGGGCGATGCGCGAAACTAGACAGCTTTTCCCCTGCCATCACCCGCGCGGCGATCGACGCGATCGCCGAATCCGTGGCTTTGGCGACAAAGGGCACCGTGCGCGAGGCGCGTGGGTTCACCTCGATAAGATAGATCTCATCATCCTTGATCGCGAATTGCACATTCATCAGGCCGACCACGTGCAGCGCGCGCGCCAGCGCATAGGTCTGGCGCTTGATCTCTTCGATCAACTCGGCGCTCAGGGAATAGGGCGGTAGCGAACAGGCGCTGTCACCGGAATGGACGCCAGCCTCTTCGATATGTTGCATGATGCCGGCGACATGCACGTCGGTCCCGTCACTCAGCGCATCGACGTCCAGTTCCACCGCGCCCGACAGATAGCTGTCAAGCAGAACCGGGCTGTCGCCCGAGACGACAACCGCCTCGCTGATGTAGCGTTTGAGCTGGTCCATGTCGCGCACGATTTCCATCGCGCGCCCGCCCAGCACATAGGAGGGGCGGATCACCAACGGAAAGCCGATCGACTCAGCGATCTGGAGCGCCTGCTCGTCGGTCGAGGCGATGCCGTTCACCGGCTGTTTCAGCCCCAGCTGGTTGACCAGATCCTGGAACCGTTCGCGGTCTTCGGCCAGGTCAATGGCGTCGGGCGTGGTGCCCAGAATGGTGATGCCCTCGTCCTGTAGCGCATCGGCCAGCTTCAGGGGAGTTTGGCCGCCATATTGTACGATCACCCCGTGCAGGGTGCCGTTCTGCTGCTCGACCCGCAGGATCTCCATCACGTGCTCAAAGGTGAGCGGCTCGAAATACAGCCGGTCAGAGGTGTCGTAGTCGGTGCTGACGGTTTCGGGGTTGCAGTTGATCATGATCGTCTCGTACCCCGCGTCGGTCAGCGCGAAACAGGCGTGGCAACAGCAATAGTCAAACTCGATCCCCTGACCGATCCGGTTCGGACCACCGCCCAGGATCACCACCTTCTTGCGGTCGCTGGGACGCGCCTCGCATTCGACCTCGCCCATCATCGGGGCCTCGTAGGTGGAATACATATAGGGGGTCTGCGCCTCGAATTCGGCGGCGCAGGTGTCGATCCGCTTGAACACGGCCGAAACCCCGAGGTTGCGGCGCGCGCGGCGCACGTTGGCCTCGTCCCGGCCGGTCAGTGCCCCGAGACGGGCATCGGTGAAGCCCATCATCTTGAGCTGGCGCAGCCCGGCTTCGGTGAGCGGGAGGCCGGATTTACGCAGCTCGACCTCGGTTTCGACGATCTCGCGGATGCGGGCCAGGAACCACGGGTCGAACATGGTGACGCCGTGGATTTCCACGTCGCTAAGCCCGTGGCGCATGGCCTGGGCGATGGTGCGCATGCGGTCCGGGGTCTGCAGGCTGATCGCCTTGATGACGGCGGCCTTGTCGGTGCCCACGTCCTCCCACGGGTCGACGGCGACGCCGGGGATCTCGATCTCGTCAAAGCCGGTTAGGCCCGATTCCATCGAGGCCAGCGCCTTTTGCAGCGATTCATGAATGGTGCGACCGATCGCCATCGCCTCGCCCACCGATTTCATCGCGGTGGAGAGGATAGGCTCGGCGCCGGGGAATTTCTCAAATGCGAATTTCGGGATCTTGGTGACGACATAGTCGATGGTCGGCTCGAAGCTGGCCGGGGTCACCTTGGTGATGTCGTTGTCGAGCTCGTCCAGCGTATAGCCGACGGCAAGTTTTGCGGCGATCTTGGCGATGGGAAAGCCGGTGGCCTTGGACGCCAGCGCGGAGGAGCGCGACACCCGCGGGTTCATCTCGATCACGACCATGCGGCCATTTTCGGGGTTCACCGCCCATTGCACGTTGGAGCCACCGGTCTCGACCCCGATCTCGCGCAGCACGGCGATGGAGCCGTTGCGCATGATCTGGTATTCCTTGTCGGTCAGCGTCAGCGCCGGGGCAACGGTGATCGAATCGCCGGTGTGCACGCCCATCGGGTCGATGTTTTCGATGGAACAGACGATGATTGCGTTATCCGCCTTGTCGCGGACCACCTCCATCTCGAATTCCTTCCACCCCAGCAGGCTTTCATCGACCAAGATCTGGTTGACCGGCGAGGCATCCATGCCGGAGCGGCAGAAATGGATGTAATCCTCGCGGTTATAGGCGACGCCGCCGCCGGTGCCGCCGAGGGTAAAGGCGGGCCGGATGATCGCGGGCAGGCCGATATCGTCCAACGCGTCGAGCGCGATCTGAATGCCAGCCTCGAGGTCGGCGCGACCGTTGTCTTTCTTGGGGGCGGTGACAATGGTGGCGCGCGGGTTTTCCAGACCGATCCGGTCCATCGCCTCGCGGAACAGCTTGCGGTCCTCGGCCATCTCGATGGCATCGCGTTTGGCACCGATCATCTCGACGCCGTATTTCGCCAGCACCCCCATCTCTTCCAGCGCCAGAGAGGTGTTCAGTCCGGTCTGTCCGCCCATCGTGGGCAGCAGCGCATCGGGGCGTTCCTTTTCGATGATCTTGGCGACCACCTCGGGGGTGATCGGTTCGATATAGGTGGCATCGGCCAGCCCGGGGTCGGTCATGATCGTGGCCGGGTTCGAGTTGACCAGAATGACGCGATATCCCTCTTCGCGCAGGGCTTTGCAGGCCTGAGCGCCGGAGTAGTCGAATTCACAGGCTTGTCCGATCACGATGGGGCCGGCCCCGATGATCATGATCGACTGGATGTCGGTTCTTTTCGGCATGGCCTGTTCCTTCAATCTGGTCGCGTTCGCATGAGTCGCCCCCGGCGGGGCGTGCTCAAATTGATCCGCTTTATAGGGATGGAAGGGAAAGGTGCAAGGGGGGCGCGCCGCGCCTGCATGGCAGGGTGTGCGAAGCTGTCCAAGCGGGTGTCCGGGCTGCTGTCCGGGCATGGAAATCCCCCCGCCGGAGCGGGGGGATCGGAGTGTTTGACTTTATCTGGGATCGGCGGCTTATGCCAGTCCGAAGGAGAAGTCGGACGCGTCGATGTCGGCCACGTCGGTGTTCAGAACCTTGGCGAAATTGTTGCCGTTAAGGTCAAGAATGACATCGCTTCCATCGGCGGTGACACCGATCTCGTCAAAGCTGTGCACGATGTCGTCGAGAACGCGGAACGAGTCGGTGCCGTCCACATAGTCCTTGACGATATCGGTCTTCGCCATGTTGGCAGCCTTGAACTGGAATACGTCCTTGCCAGCACCGCCAAACAGGGTGTCTTTCCCGGCACCGCCGTCGAGCAGATCGTTGCCCTTGTTGCCGTACATCGTGTCCTTGCCCGCATTGCCAAGGAGCTCGTCAGCCCCTTTGCCGCCGCTGATCTTGTCGTTGCCGGCCCGGCCCTTGATGAGGTTGTCGGCGGTATTGCCCTCAATGACATCGCGGAAATCGGTGCCGATCGCGTTTTCGATCAGGGTGTCGGTGGCCTCAGAGATACCGCCTTCGATCGCGTCGATGATGTCCGAGCTGTCGGAGCTGAGCGCAACGACCGTGCCGAAGCCGAAGTAGTCGACAATGTCCTGATAGGCCTCGGTGACCGAGGTGCCAAAGTCGGACACGGCAAAGACCGGGACGATCCCGCCCAACAGCAGGGCATCCTTGACCTGATCAAGGGTCGGATAGTCCTCTGCGGTGCCGTCATTGCTGGGGCCATCGGTGACGTCGTCGCCATTGTTCGGGGCCACAGGGTTGTCGCCAGCATAGTGCGGAACGGCATCGGTTGCCAGAACGACAACCTTGGTCGCTTCGCTGGACCAGCCAACTTCTGCCGTCCGCAGCGCCACTTGCATCAAGCCAGTCAGCTGCGATTCGGGGCCGTCGGACCCGCTGCCCAGCACCAGCGCGTCAAGTGCGGTGTTCCAAGCGTCATAGTCGGCGGTCAGGCCCAGTGCGGTCTGATATTCATGGTCCGAGGTGCTGCCAAAGGGCGAGATCGGCTTGTCGATGAAACTGGCCAGGCCAAGCTCCACATCGGTTGCCAGACCGGATATCGCCGTGATCAGGTCGTCAGCCAGACCGCTCACGGTGGTGATATCGTCGCCGAACGATCCGGACAGATCCTCCAGCAGGACCATTTCCAGCGGCCGCTCCCCATCATCGGACAGGCCGGTCAGTTCGATGGTGCGATCATCCACGGTCGAGATGGCGCCGGCGTTCATGTTGATGCGCGCACCGGTAATGCCGCCCGAGAAATCGATCGTGTCCTTCCTCCCTGCGGTGTCTGTGATCACCACATGATCGCCGGCGAACCCGTTCACGACAAAATGGTCGTTGCCGTCGCCACCAAAGGCGGTGTCATCGCCTTGGGTCAGTTCAAAGACATCGCGGTTGGCGCCGCCCAGCATCAGGTCGTCGCCAATGCCGCCGACCAGCACGTCGTTACCGTCGCCGCCTTCGAGAATGTCGTCGCCCACATGGCCGAGCAAGACATCATCACCGCTGAGACCGATGAGTTGGTCATTGAACAGCGAGCCGGACAGGACGTCATCAACGCCGTCTTCACCTAGGTAAATTTTCATGTTTGGACTCCCATTCCAAAGAAATACGGCTGCCGCACCATCTCCCGGTGCGATGACCGAGATAAAATATACAACAAATCAAAAGTGTACTCTGTAATCGAGATTACACCGACGAGAACCAGTATGTTTGAATTGGCGAGTCTGGCAACGGACTGACATGTCGCACTTCATTCAAATTTTCGAGGATCAGCAGGGTCTTGCCGCTCCCCGGGGGACGGAGGCGCGCCTTGGGGTGTTCTTTTCTCTTTTACTTATTCTGCTACTTACTCTGCCGCTTCGTGCACATCGGCGCGGGGAGGGTCGGCATAAAGATAGTCCCGCGTCAGTGGTACGGCGTCACGGCGATGGCCAAGCTGGATCTGGAACACGGCCTGATGTTCCTCTTCAAAGGTCATGTAGCAGGCGATCAAATAATAGCGCCACATGCGGATGAACCGGTCATCATAATTTTGCCGCACGATGTCGGAATTGGCGTCAAAGCGCGTCAGCCAATGGCGCAGGGTCATGGCATAATGCAGGCGAAGAATCTCGATATCCTGCGTCCAGAGCCCGGAACGTTCCAACGCCGGGGCAAGCTGTGATAATGAGGGGATATAACCGCCGGGAAAAATGTATTTGTTGATCCATTCAGACTGTGCCGCCGGCGGAGCGTGGCTGCCGATGGTATGAATCAGGGCCACGCCATCGCGGTCAAGCAGGTTGGCCACCTGCGCGAAATAGTCGCCAAAGAAGGGCACCCCCACATGTTCCAACATGCCCACGGACACGATCCGGTCAAAGCTGTCGCTGAGATCGCGATAATCCTGCAACCGGAATTCGGTCTTGTGCTCCACCCCGGCCTCGGCGGCGCGCCGCTGTGCGGTGGCGAGCTGGTTCTCTGACAGGGTGACGCCGGTGACATGGGCGCCATGGTCGCGCGCCAGCGTCAACGCCATGCCACCCCAGCCGCAGCCGATATCCAGCACGCGCATGCCCGGCTCGATCCGAAGTTTGGCGGCGATATGTGCTTTTTTCGCCTCTTGGGCCTGATCCAGCGACAGGTCGGGGTCACGGAAATAGGCGCAGCTATACTGCATGTCCGCATCAAGGAAGAGCCGGTAGAGATCGTCGGAAATGTCATAATGGTGAGCGACATTCTTGCGGGCGAGCCCCGGCGTATTGCGCCGCAGCCAGTTCTGCGCGCCATAGCGCAGCGCGGAATAGGTCCGCGCCCAGAGCGGCAGGTCGGTGCGTCGACGGTTGCGCAGCAATACCCGCAGCAGCCCCTCGACATCGTCTTTCTCGACCTCGAGCGTCTTGTTCATATAACATTCCCCCAGCGCCAACTCGGGGTTCAGGCAAAGCGCGCGCAGCGCCGCCTCGTCGGCGATCCGGACCGCCGCGGCAAGTTCGGTCGGGGGGGCGTTGGCCGGGGTGCGTTTGGCCCCAGTAGGGGCGGGGGGCGTGCCATAGGTCGCTGTCTGGCCGTCAGGATAGGTGACGCGCAACTGGCCTGTCTGGATCAGGCGCGACAGCATACGATCAAAAATGGTCTTCCACATGGGCATAGCTCCGGCTCTCCGGTTCGCTGTTTCCTTGTTCTGAAAAACGTTACACTACCTCGTTGAAATTCCCAATACCGCTGCGAAACCGGGCGCGGCAGATGTTGTTCCCTTGACTTTCGCTGTCCGGCGCGGTGTATCGGCGCGATATTTATGACCACTTTGATCGCTCGAGGGGAACCACCCGATGCACGCCTATCGCAGCCATACCTGCGCCGCCCTCACTGCCGCCGATGTCGGCCAGACCGTTCGCCTGTCCGGCTGGGTCCATCGGATCCGGGATCATGGCGGGGTGTTGTTCGTCGACCTGCGCGACCATTACGGCATCACCCAGGTGCTGTGCGACTCTGACAGCCCGGTGTTTGATGGGGTCGAAAAGCTGCGCAGCGAATGGTGCGTGCGCATCGACGGCGTGGTCAAGGCCCGCGCGCCCGATCTGATCAACGCCAAGCTCCCCACTGGTGAGGTCGAGGTGTATATCCGCGATCTCGAGGTGCTGGGGCAGGCCGCTGAACTGCCGCTGATCGTGTTCGGGGACCAAGAATACCCGGAAGAGACGCGCCTGCGCTATCGCTACCTTGATCTGCGCCGCGAGGCGATGCAGCACAACATGACCCTGCGCTCGGATGTGGTGGCCAGCATTCGCCGCCGGATGTGGGATCAGAGCTTTCGCGAATATCAGACCCCGATCATCACCGCGTCGAGCCCCGAGGGCGCGCGCGACTTTCTGGTGCCCTCGCGTCAGCACCCGGGCAAGTTCTATGCCCTGCCGCAGGCACCGCAGCAGTTCAAGCAGCTGATCATGGTGTCGGGGTTCGACAAATATTTTCAGGTCGCGCCGTGTTTCCGCGACGAGGATCCGCGCGCCGACCGCAGCCCGACCGATTTCTACCAGCTCGACCTTGAGATGAGCTTTGTCACCCAGCAGGATGTGTTCGACACCATCCAGCCGGTCATCCGGGGCCTGTTCGAGGAATTCGGCGGCGGTCGCAAGGTCGATCAGAACTGGCCGCAGATTTCCTACAAGGACGCGGCGCAGTGGTATGGCTCTGACAAGCCCGACCTGCGCAACCCGATCAAGATGCAGGATGTCTCGGACCATTTCCGGGGCTCGGGCTTTGCCATCTTTGCCAATCTTCTGGAGCAGGACGGAACCGAGATCCGCGCCATTCCTGCGCCGACAGGGGGCAGCCGCAAGTTCTGCGACCGGATGAATTCCTATGCCCAGAAAGAGGGCCTACCGGGGATGGGGTACATCTTCTGGCGCGCCGGTGAAAACGGCGTCGAGGCGGCCGGTCCGCTGGCGAAGAACATCGGCCCGGAGCGGACCGAGGCGATCCGCCAACAGCTTGGCCTTGGCTTGGGCGATGCGGCCTTTTTCCTTGGCGGCAAGCCGGCTGGTTTCGAGGCGGTTGCCGGGCGCGCCCGCAACGTCATCGGCGAAGAGCTGGGACTGACCGACAAGGAGCGCTTTGCGTTCTGTTGGGTGGTCGATTTCCCGATGTATGAAAAAGACGAAGAAACTGGCAAGATCGATTTCAGCCACAACCCGTTCTCGATGCCCCAAGGCGGACGAGACGTGCTGGATGGCGATCCGCTGGAGGTGTTGGGCTATCAGTACGATCTGGCCTGCAACGGCTATGAGCTGGTCTCGGGCGCGATCCGGAACCACCGGCCTGAAATCATGTTCAAGGCCTTTGAACTGGCCGGATATGGCGAGGACGAGGTGCGCAAGCGGTTCGGTGGCATGGTCAATGCGTTTCAGTACGGCGCCCCGCCGCACGGCGGCTGCGCCGCAGGTATCGACCGGATTGTGATGCTGTTGGCCGATGAGGCCAATATCCGCGAGGTCATCATGTTCCCGATGAACCAGCGCGCCGAAGACCTGATGATGAACGCGCCCAGCGATCCGACCAGCGATCAGCTGATGGATCTGGGCCTGCGGGTTATTCCGCGCGAGGACTAGGCCCGCCGGCGGTGCTTTGCCGACGGACGCAAGACAGACCAACGCGCGGCTCGTTTTACTAGGAACGGGGCCGCGCGTCGGGTTAGGGTAAAAGCACGTGACGCAACCTGAGTCGTGTGGTCCCCTGACGTGAACTTTTCCCCAGAACGTGCTGAAATCCGCTTTGGCTGCGGTCTGTCGCCGCAGATTGCGCCACCGTCTTCGCTGTCGGTGCTGCTGGCCGGGCTCGACGGGCCCGATGCGATGGCGGATCGTTTTCCGATGCTGTCCTATGACGCCTATATCACGCGGCGGGCGCATTGGCTGGATCTGCGCAAGAAACGGCGCACGTCCAGCGGTGCGCGGGCCGAGGCGTTTGCGAAACAGGCCGCAGCGGTAAACCGGACCTTTTACGAGGATAGGGTGCGCGGCTTTGGTCAGACCGTGTTGCGCTGGAGCCTGACCGATCAGGGATTGCGCGAACGTCTGGCGCTGTTCTGGGCCGATCATTTCACCACCGTTGGCAAAAGCGCGCCGCAACGCAGCGCGACCTCGATCTATATCGACGCGGCGATCCGACCCAACCTGTCGGGCCGTTTTGCCGATCTTCTGATCGCGGCGGTCACCCATCCGATGATGCTGGCCTATCTTGACCAGCAAACCTCGGTTGGGCCGGGCAGCGTTTATGCCCAACGTCAGAGCAAACTGCGCGGGCTGAACGAGAACCTCGCGCGCGAGGTGATGGAGCTGCACACGCTGGGGGTGGATGGCCCCTATACCCAAGCAGACGTGCGGCAGTTGGCCGAGCTTTTTACCGGGCTGGGCATCAGCAAGACCGGCGCGCTGCAGTTCAACCAGCGCCGCGCCGAGCCGGGAAGCGAAAGCGTTCTTGGCCGCAGCTACGGTGGTGATCCGGCCCGGTTGGAGCCGGTGTTGCAGGTGCTGCGCGATTTGGCGGTGCACCCGGCGACGGCGGATCATATTGCACGCAAGCTGGCTGTACATTTTGTGTCCGACACGCCGGATTCGGGGTTGGTCGATCACATGGCAGCGCGGTTTCTGGCCACCGATGGCGATCTGCGCGCGGTCTATACCGCCATGTTGGAGCATCCCGCGGCTTGGGACGACGGCCCGGGCAACGTCAAACCGCCGTTTGATTTCGTCGCCTCCGCCTGCCGGGCACTGGCGGTGCCGCAGGACCGTTTGCAGGACGCGCCCGTGCGGCAGACAAACCGGCTGTTGGTTCAGCCGATAGGGGTGATGGGGCAGAGCTGGCAACGCCCGTCGGGCCCGGATGGGTGGTCCGAGGAGGACACCGCATGGGTGACGCCGCAGGGGTTGTCGGCGCGGTTGCGCTGGGCGATGGCGGTGCCGCGCCGGCTGTTGCCAGAGCTGCCCGATCCGCGCCAGTTCGTCACCGATGCGCTGGGCGCGACGGCGCCCGAGCCGGTCCGCTTTGCCGCGCGCGCGGCCGAAACCCGGGCCGAGGCGGTGGGGCTGATCCTGTCGGCCCCGGCGTTTCAACGCCGTTAAAGGAGGATGCGATGATCAAGACGCTTTCCCGCCGCGCCTTTCTTGCCCGCAGCGCTGTGCTGGGCTGTTCGGCGGCGGCCAGCCCGTTCCTGACCCGGGTCAGCTATGCCGCCGCGCCGTGGGACACCCGGCTGGTGGTGATCATCCTGCGCGGCGGCATGGACGGGCTGGACGTGGTGCAGCCCTATGGCGCGCCGGGGTATGGCGCGCTGCGCCGCGATCTGGCCGGGGGGCCGACGCGGGGGGCCTCTGATCTTGACGGATTCTTTGCGCTGCACCCGGCGCTGGCACCGCTGATGCCGCTTTGGGCACGGGGCGAGTTGGGCTTTGTGCACGCGGTCTCGACCCCCTATCGCGACAAGCGCAGCCATTTCGACGGGCAGGATCTGTTGGAAGCCGGCACCGCCGATCTGGGCATGGTGCGGGATGGCTGGCTGAACCGGATGCTGCAACTGGTGCCGGGGGTGGAGGCGCAGACCGCCTTTGCGCTGGGACATGGCGAGATGAAGGTGCTCGCAGGTCAGGCCCCGGTGGCCGATTGGTCGCCCGAGGCCGAGCTGAGCATGAGCCCGCAGGCGGAACGCCTGATGGAGATGGTGATGCAGGACGACCCGCTGTTCCACCCGGCCTTAACCGAGGCGTTGATGCTGTCGCGCGGGACGTCGATGGCCGTGGTCGGGGACATGGCAGGGGGGGACGACGGGGAAGGGATGATGCAGCCGCCGCGCGCCGCCGCTGGCAAGGGCATGGTTCCGGTGGCCCAGTTCGCCGCCGAACAGTTGCGCGGGGATAGCCGGGTTGTGTCTTTCTCGATCAATGGCTGGGACACGCATCGCAACCAAGGCCGTGTGCTGGGCGGCGCGCTGGGCAATCTGGCCGAGACCATCACCACGCTGAAAGACGGCGTCGGGGCCGAGGTCTGGGGCAAGACCGCCGTTGTCGCGATGACCGAGTTTGGCCGCACCGTGCACGAGAATGGCACCGGCGGCACCGATCACGGCACCGGCGGGGCAATGGTGCTGGCTGGCGGTGCCTTGCGCGGTGGGCAGGTGCATGGGCGCTGGCCGGGGTTGGACGAGGCGTCGCTGTATGATCGGCGCGACCTGATGCCGACGGGGGATGTGCGGGCCGCCGCCGCCTGGATTCTGCGCGGGGTGGCCGGGTTGGACCGGGCGGGGCTGGAGCGCAGCGTGTTTCCCGGGCTCGACATGGGCGACGATCCGCGCCTGTTGCGCTAAGGTGGCTTTCTGCAGTCGGGGCCGGAGCCGCAGGCGGGGCCGGGCTCAGAGTGGGCGCGCTTCGCGCAGCCGTTGCTGGACAAGACCGGCGATCCGCGCCGTCGCCGAGGCCAGCGGCGCGCCTTGCGCTCGGGCCTGCGCCAGCCCGTTGGCGGCCTCGACCAAGGCTGTATCCTCGGCACTGCGGGCGACGCCGCGCAGGAATTGCGCCACATAGTCCAGCATCTTGCCTTGTTCGCTGTCGCTCAACAGATCGGCGGCATGGGCCATGTCGTCGCGATAGGCCAGCGGATCGGGGTGGATGGGCCCCACCTCGGGGAGGTCGAAATCGCTGGCGGTCAGCGCGATGGGCAGGTGACCAAGTATTTCGGCCTGAAATCGGGCGAGCGAGGGGATCGGCTTGGCCAGAAACCCGTCAGCCCCGGCGGCGATGGCGGTTTCTTCGCCGAAACTATCGCCGGAGAGCCCCAGGATCACGCTGATCCGGGGGGAGGCGGCGGCCAGTTCCTCGATCAGGTGCAGGCCTGAGCCGTCGGGCAGGCCGAGATCGGCGATCAACACGGTGGGCTGATAGACCTGCAAGTGCTTGCGGGCCGATTTCAGGCAATCGGCGCGGCGAATGCGGGCTCCGCTGCGCAGGCACATGAGCCGCAAGGCCTCGGCGGCATAGGTGCTGTCTTCCACCGCCAATACGGTCAGGCCCAGCAGGGGCCGGCCCGAATCCCCCTGCGGGCCGGGCTGGGCAATGGGGTCCGTGTCGTCCATGTGCAGGCGTCCTTTTCAGATGCTGCCGATACGCTAGGGCGTGCGGGCTAAGGACGGGTTAACGCGGCTCGATGCCGCGCCCACTTGCCCTTGGCCTGTCGAGCCCGCATAACCCGGACAAACACAATCCAAGCTGCGAGGAGATCCGCCATGATCGGCCGCCTGAACCATGTAGCCATCGCCGTGCCCGACCTGAAAGCGGCCGTTGAGCAATACCGCAACGCACTGGGCGCCAAGGTCGGCGCACCGCAGGACGAGCCGGATCACGGCGTCACCGTGGTATTCATCGAACTGCCCAACACCAAGATCGAGCTGCTGTATCCGTTGGGCGAGGACAGCCCGATCAAGGGGTTTCTGGAAAAGAACCCGGCGGGCGGCATCCATCACATCTGCTATGAGGTCGATGATATCCTCGCCGCGCGCGATCATCTCAAGGCGACCGGAGCCCGCGTTCTGGGCACTGGAGAGCCCAAGATCGGCGCCCATGGCAAACCGGTTCTGTTCCTGCACCCGAAAGACTTCAACGGCTGTCTGGTGGAACTCGAACAGGTCTGAACCCAGGTTTTGAGGTGGCCCGGGTCGGGCCACCACCCCGCACGCGCCGAAGGAGGCCCCCATGTCGATTACATCCGCTATCGTGCTCTATGCGGTCATCTGGTTTATGACCTTCTTCATCGCCATCCCGATCCGGCTGAAAACGCAAGGGGACGTGGGCGAGGTGATGCCGGGGACTCATGCCGGTGCGCCGGAGCATCATCATCTGAAGAAAAAGGCTTGGATCACCACTGTCATAGCCACCGTGCTTTGGGCCGTGATCGCCACCATCATCCTGTCGGGCTGGATCACGGTGCGCGATATCGACTGGATGCACCGGATGCCGCCGCTCGACTAAGTTGAACTGGGACGCGGCCCCAGCCGAGGCCGGGGACCGCAGGTTTGTCGATTGGGTCAGTTGTTCAGGCCAGTCGGTCAGGCCAGTCGGTCAGGTTGGTCGCGCGCGTTGCTCGCGTGCGGCGATCCGGTGATAGATATGGGTAAACGTGGCCGCCCCCAAGATCGGGATCACCAGGTTCAGCAATGGCACCGAGAGCGGGATCGCCATCAGTGTTCCGGCGGCCCATAGTGTTCCCACATAGCGGGCCCGCAGATCCTTTGCCCCTTGGCGCCCCAGCCGACGCATCGCGGCCAGCGTGAAATATTCCCGTCCCAGCAAAAAGCCGTTCAGCCCCCAGAAGATGAACATCGCGGCAGGCGGAAACAGGGCATACAGGATAAAGGCCAGCAGGTTGGCCCCGATCAGCACACCAAGAAAGTTCACCGTGTCGCGCAGCGCATCCCAGAACGGTACCTTGGGCACCGGTGGCAGCGACGGATAGTGCCGGTCCTCGACCGCCTGCGCCACCTCGTCCAGAAACATCGAGGTGATGGCCGAGGCGACGGGGATCATCAGGAACACCGACAGCACGATCATCAGAAAGAACGACGAGACGCTGAGCAACTCGTTCAGCCAACGCACTTCGCCCAGCAGGGGAAGGGTGGCCTCCTCTCCGACCAGCACCTGGATCAAGACCAGAAAACCGGCATAGGCCGCCACCAGCAACGCGAAAGTCAGCCCGATGCCCAGAAACAGCACCTTGCGAAAGCGCCGATCGCCGATCTGGCCCAAGGCCAGAAAAAACGCATGAAAGATCACTGGCTCACCCAGGTCGTGATCGCGTCGAGATCGGGGCGGGGGCGGTCGGGCGGCGCGTTGGTTTCTGTGGCGATATGGATAAAGCCCGCGATGCGCTCATGCTCGGCCAGACCCAGCCCGGTTTCGCAGAACGTGCGATCATGGGAAATCCAGCCCGTCAGCCAGTTGGCGCCCCAGCCCGATGCCAGCGCGGCGTTGAGCAGCGCCAGACAGACCGCACCGGCGGAATAGCTTTGTTCGATAGCGGGGATCTTTTCCGAGGGTTTCTGCACCTCGATCACGGCAACGGCCAGATGGCCCTGATCGAACTGGTTGCGGGCCTTGGCCGTATCGGTCTCGTCCTTATGCAGGGCATGGGCGCGGGTCTCGGCCAGATCGGCCAACCGGGGCATCGCGCCAGCTTCGATCACGATAAAACGCCACGGTTCCAGCTTGCCGTGATCGGGGCTGCGTGCGGCGGCGCGCAACAGCGGTTCCAGCTCTTCGCGGCTGGGGGCAGGGGCGCGCAGCGTCTTGGCGGGTCGCGAGCGGCGGCTGAGTAGGAAGTCCAGCGCGGCGGGGTTCGGATCGGGCATATGTGAAACCTATTTACATTGTTCCCCTCCAATTTCAGGGCGGGGGAGGTGAGTTTCAAGAGGAAAAGGCGCGAAAGCGTTGCGTGGCCTTTGGCTGGACTGTCACGCGATTGTGTGGCGCACCTTGGGCTGGTGGTGATAAATTGCAGCAAAGGGGGCGGCCCCCATGTCCAAAGGCCCCCTTGTCCAAAGAGCGGAGTTGGAATGCGCAAAAGGGTCATAGCCATTGGTTTGACGGCTTTTCTGGCGGCCTGTACGCCCGTGCACGCGCCCGTACCTGTTTCTGCGCCGGTGTCTGTGCCGGATCCTTCGCTTGGTCAGGGGGAATTCGCCGGGGCGCCGCCGACGCCGGGTCTAAGCGCCGCCGAACGTGCTGCGCGTCGCGCCTATTATCGCGGACCGCGTGGGCACGAATTCTGAAGGCCGGCAACTCCGTCGCCGTCGCCTCTGGCCCTTGCCCCTGCTCCGGCGTTATAGAGGGATATGGCAAAACCCAAGATCCGTGATCTTCCTGACCTGAGCGATCTGGCGCAACCGGGCACCGAGATCGCCCTGCGTGTCACCCCCAAGGCCTCGCGTCTCAGCCTGACGCGCGATGGCGATGGCTTGCGCGCCACGGTCACGGTCGTGCCGGAGAATGGCAAAGCCAATGCCGCTGTGCAGGCGCTGCTTGCTGCGGCCATGGGCGTGGCGCCCTCGCGGCTGGAACTGCGGCGCGGCCAGACGGCGCGCGACAAAGTGTTTGTCTATGTCGGGTAAGCCTCAGCTGCTCTGGTCGCCCTGATCGGCGGGCACCTGACGCAGCTGATACACCCCTTCGGGCAGATCCAGCGCGGCGGCCAGATCGTGCAGCTGTTCTGGTGACAGGGTGATTTTCTGGACCTGATCGGTGCGCGGATCAAGCTGTTCGAGCGTGACACATTCAGCGAAGGCGTTGATGGTCACGTCCTCCTGCAAGGGGCGCTCGCCCTCGTCGACCAGTGTGATGACCGTGGCGTCGAATTCGTGTTCGATTGTAAACATGAAAAAACTGTGCCGCTCCGCGCCGGGCTTTGCAAGCGCGATCGTCGCCGCAGGGCGGGGCTGGCGACGTTGATGCGCTGTTGCTAAGGTCGGTTCGGATGATCCGGGAAAGAGGCTGTGCGCGATGTTCCGCATTCTGATGCTGATGGCCGCGTTACTCGTCGCTGGCTGTGCAACCGTGCCCACATCTGGGCCGGGGCTGGGGCAGGAGGCGCTGCGCGCCCGGCGTAACTTTGCCGAGGTGGTGGCCGCGGTCGAGCCGGTGGCAGAACGCGAATGCCACAGCCGCACCAGTGGGGTGATTTGCGACTTTTTGATCCGGGTCGATCCGAACCCGAGCGATGAGCCGAACGCCTATCAGACCGTCGATCGGTTGGGGCGGCCGGTGATCCTGTTTACCGTCACGCTGATCGACAGCACCGAGAACGCGGATGAACTGGCCTTTGTCCTTAGCCACGAGACGGCGCATCACATTCTGGGCCATCTCGACCGGCAGGCGCGCTATGCCGCTGCGGGGGCGGCGATCTTTGGCGATCTCGCCACACGAGACGGGGCCAACCCCGAGACGGTGCGCCGCGCGCAAGAGATCGGCGCGGCGGTGGGCGCGCGCAGCTTTTCCAAGGATTTCGAGTTGGAAGCGGATCAGCTTGGCACGAAGATCGCTTATGAGGCCGGGTATGATCCGCTGCGCGGGGCCGCTTATTTTTCCCGGCTGCCCGATCCCGGTGACCGGTTCCTTGGCACCCATCCGCCCAACGCGGAGCGGCTCTGGGTGGTGCAGAAAACCATGCGGGCCCTGCAAACTCCGGGGCTGTCGGGATGAGCCCGCCGGAACTGACTCGGCTGGGCGTGATCCTGAGCGATCGCGGCTCGCGCTATGCGGTCAGCGGTGCGCCGGTGCGCAGCCGGGCCGAGGTGGACGCCGTACTGGCCGCGCTGAAGGCCGACCGCGCCTATGCCAAGGCCACGCATAACACATGGGGGGCGGTGTTGCCGACCGGCGCGCTCAAGTCCGATGACGGCGAATCCGGGGCCGGGATGGTGATCCTGCGCATGTTGGAGCGGGCCGGGCTGGAGAATCATCTGATCATCGTCACCCGCTGGTATGGCGGCAAGCAACTGGGCGGCGATCGGTTCCGCCGGGTGCAGGACGCGGTGCGCGCCTATCTCGAGATTCCCGAGTTGAACAACGGTTGACCTGCATCAAGGGGCTCTGCGGGCGGGTTTGCTATTTTGATGCGGTAGCCGCCCGCGCAAGGAGAGCCCGGAGATGCAGGATCGAGACACACTCAAACGCCACGCCGCGCTGGTGGATCAGATGGTCAGCGCGCTCGGTGCTGATCTGGAAGAGGCCGCGCTGGCCGGGCGGGTGACGATAGACGAGATTTCGGATGCCGTGCTGCGCTGTACCGGTTGCAACAATCCGGCGCATTGTGCGTCGCTTGTGGCGGCCCGGGTCGAGGTGGCCCCCGCATACTGCCGAAACCGTGACCTGATGGCCCGGCTGCGGCAGGGCGCGGCCTGAGGCGGGGAGGGACGGATGACCGCAGTACTGGGACAGATCATGGCGCATGTCCGGCTGGTTGGACGCATGGGCAAGGCGACGGATACGGATCTGATCGGCGCCTATGAGGCGGGGGATCTGAGTCAAAAGGAATGGGCCGAAATGGTTCAAATCTGCCGGGGATGCGACTGGGCGGATCACTGTGACGCCTGGCTCGACAGCCATGAAAAAGTGACCTGCCCCCCTGAGAATTGCCTGAATCTGAGCAAGTTCGAGGAATTGGAGGTCCGCGCCAAGGCGCGCGCGGAAAAGGGAGGGGTAGAATGTTAGTTGGGTTTGAAACCGACGAGAACGACAAGACGGATCATCATTTCTGGCTGACACGCTCGGTTGCACGGGTGGCGGGGGTCAACCTGAACCACGCAATTGCCAATGGCAGCCTGAGAGTTTCAGACTATCACGAGATGATCGCGGAATGTCAGGTGAGGGGATGCCGCGCCGCCTGCGAGACATGGCTGGCGCAGCAGACCGATTGGCCGGCGTCGCCGCCGCCCTATTGCGCCCACGCACGCATTCTGGCCGAGTTGCGCCAGATGCAGCGCCCGCATTGATGCTGGGGGCGTAGCTGCCAGAGATTGGGGTAAAGCCGGAAATTATTGAGAAATGAACACCACAGCCCTGCGGACTGTGGATAACTCAGCGTCTCAGGTCTTGATGATGCGCCCCCAGAGATCGTAATCGCTGGCCTCATCGACCTCTACCGTGACGATATCGCCGGGGGTAAGTGCCTCGAACCCTTCGTCGATGAAGAGGTTGCCGTCGATCTCTGGCGCGTCGGCCATGGTGCGGCAGGTGGCGGCGTCATCGTCCATCTCGTCCACGATGACATCACAGCGGCGACCGACCTTGGCCGCGAGTTTCGCCGCTGAAATCGCCTGCGCCTTTTGCATGAAACGGTCCCAGCGCTCTTGCTTGACCTCACCGGGGACGTGATCGGGCAAGTCGTTCGAGCGTGCGCCCGCGACATTTTCATACTGAAAACACCCGATCCGGTCGAGCTGAGCCTCGTCCATCCAGTCCAGCAGGGTTTGGAATTCTTCTTCTGTTTCACCGGGATAGCCGACGATAAAGGTTGAGCGCAGGGTGATATCGGGGCAGATCGCGCGCCAGGCGGCAATTTCGTCCAGCGTTCGCGCCGCGGCGGCTGGCCGCGCCATCCGTTTCAAGGTGTCGGGATGGGCGTGTTGGAACGGGATGTCGAGATAGGGCAGGATCCCGCTTTTGGGGTCCGCCATCAGCGGGATCAGCTCGCGCACATGAGGGTAGGGATAGACATAGTGCAGCCGCACCCAAGCGCCAAGCTGACCCAACTCGCGCGAGAGATCGGTGATATGGCTGCGCACCTCCCGGTTTTTCCACAGGTTGGTATCATACTTTCGATCCAGCCCGTAAGCGCTTGTATCCTGAGAGATAACCAAGAGTTCGCGCACGCCCGCTTCGACCAGCTTCTCGGCCTCGCGCAGCACCGCGTGCGCCGGGCGCGATACCAGCCGTCCGCGCATGTCGGGGATGATGCAGAACTTGCACTTGTGATTGCAGCCCTCAGAGATTTTCAGATAGCTGAAATGGCGTGGCGTCAGCTTCACCCCTGCCGCTGGCAGAAGATCGACAAAGGGATCTGGATCGGGCGGCACCGCGCTGTGCACGGCATCAAGCACCTGTTCGTATTGATGCGGTCCGGTCACCGCCAGAATGCGCGGGTGATGCTCCCGGATATAATCGGGCTCGGCCCCCAGGCAGCCGGTAACGATGACCTTGCCATTTTCCTGCAACGCCTCGCCGATTGCATCGAGCGATTCCGCCTTGGCGCTGTCGAGAAAGCCGCAGGTGTTCACGATCACCGCGTCGGCCCCGGCATAGTCGGGCGACACGTCATAGCCTTCGGCGCGTAGGCGCGTCAGGATGCGTTCGCTGTCCACCAGCGCCTTAGGGCAGCCCAGCGACACCATGCCGATGGTGGGCTGACCCGCGCGCGGCTTTTCGGCCATGCGAAGCTTGGGGGCGAGGTCGGGGCGTAGTTCGGGCGGGTTGCTGGTCATTGCGCGGATATAAAGGGGCGCGCGCCGACTGCAAAGGGGGCAAAATGTGTCGCCGCGATTGCACCGCGCGGTACAGGGGCTAAGCTGGGCGCAATTTCGAGTAGAGGGTAAAGATTAAATGAAGTGGATTTTTCGCATCATCGCGATCGTTCTGGTTGCGGTGGCCTTGGCTGTGGTGGGCATTCTTTTTCTGCCGTCCGAGCGCATAGCGCAGATCGCTGCCGATCAGATCGAGGCGCAAACCGGTCGCGCGGTGCGTATCGAGGGCGGTGTCCAGGTCTCTGTTTGGCCCGTGCTGGGGGCCGAGACCGGGCCGGTGACGCTGGCCAATGCCGATTGGGCCGGGGCGGAGCCGATGTTGCAAGCCGACGGGTTGGCGATTGGCGTGGATGCGGCGGCGCTGATCGGGGGGACGGTACGGGTGACCCGGATCGTGGCCGAGCGGCCGGTATTGAACCTGACCACCCGTGCCGACGGGACCGGAAATTGGGTGTTCGGCACGGACGCGTCCGCGACCACGTCCGAGACCGGCAGCACCACGGTGCCACCGATCACGCTGGATCGGCTGGAACTGACCGGCGCGCGGCTGTTCTATTCTGATGCCGGGGCGGCGCCGGTGGCCTTGGGGCCGCTCGATCTGGTTCTGGACTGGCCCCATGGGCAGGAGGCGGCGGATGTGACTGCGCGGCTCAGCCACAACGGGGCGGCGATCGACCTCACGGCGCGGATCACCGCGATGGAGGGGCTGCTGGCCGGCAAGGTTGTGCCGTTGAGTGCCAGCGCCAGTCTTGGCAAGGCCCGGCTGGAGTTTGACGGGCGGGCCAGTCTCGCAGGCGCAGCGGCCGGGCGCGTCACCGCCAAGAGCCCGGACACTGCCGCCCTGATGTCGGCCCTCGGGCTGGGTGCGGTGGATTTGCCCAAGGGGGCGGGCCGCTCGGCCGAGTTGACGACGAATGCCACCTATACCGCCGATGGCCGCCTGTCGCTGCGCGATCTGGCGCTGGTGCTGGATCAGAACAAAATCACCGGCGCGGCGGATGTGACCTTGGCCGGAACCCCGCGGGTGGTGGCAGAGCTGAGCGCCGGAGCGCTGGATCTGTCGGCACTGGGCGGCGGCGAGAGCACCGGCAGCGGCAGTAGCGGCGGCGGCAGCGAGGACGGCTGGTCCAAGACCCCGATCGACGCCAGTGCGCTGGGGCTGGTCGATGGGGTGATCAAGCTGCACGCACAGAGCATCGATACCGGCACGGTCAAGCTGGGGCCGACCGAGGCGGCGCTGACGCTGGAGCGGTCGCGCGCGGTGCTGAAGCTGAACCCCGCCGCCGTCTTTGGCGGCAGCCTGAGCGGAGAGCTTGTCGCCAACGCACGCAAAGGCTTTTCGGTGCGCGGCGATCTGAGCGCCAAGGACATGGATATGACCGCGCTTCTGCGCGACCTCGTGGGGATTGATCGGTTTTCCGGCAAGGGCGAGGCCCGTGTCGCGTTTCTGGGCTCCGGTGCCTCGGTGGATGCGATCATGCGGTCGCTGTCCGGGGAAGGGAGCCTGTCGGTGGGGCGCGGCGTGATCTCGGGGATCGATCTGGACAAGCTGTTCCGTTCTGGCGCTGTGACGGGGGGCACCACGGTGTTCGACAGTCTGAAGGCTAGCTATCGGATCGAGGGGGGCAACCTGCAGAACGACGATCTGTTGCTGCTGTTGTCCAGCTTCAAGGTCGCCGGCGCCGGGCGCGTCGGTCTCGGGGCGCGTGATCTGGACTATCTGGTCACCCCGACCGCTTTTGAGAGCGAGGGCAGCACCGGGTTGCAGGTGCCGGTGCGCTTTACCGGGCCGTGGTCAAACCCGCGCATCCGCCCTGATCTGGATGCCGCCACCAAGGTGCGGTTGGAGGAGCAGAAGGACAAGCTGGAGCAGAAGGCCAAGGAGAAGCTGCAGGAAAAGCTGAATCTGACGATCGAGGACGGTCAGAGCACAGAAGAGGCGATCAAGGACCGGCTGGAGGATGAGGCTGCCAAACAGCTCAAGAAACTGTTTGGCAGCGACTGAGGTCGGAAGGATGGGGACCGGGAAACGCGCCTGCGGCGCGTGCCTTCGGCGAGAGTATTTTCGGCCAGAAAAAGAGGAGGCCAGAAAAGAGGGGCGAGGGTGCTCGCCCCTTTTCGCTGTTCAAATCATCGGGGGCGTCAGATCCGCTGGTCGTAATCGCCGACCGAGGGTTCGGTGCGGATCACCGCGTCGATATCGGTGAAGATGGCGCGCATCTCGTCCTCGCTCTGTGCGCTTTCGCAGACCACGACCAGATTGGGCGTGTTCGAGCTGGCGCGCACCAGCCCCCAGGAGCCGTTGTCGAGGATGACGCGGGCCCCGTTCACGGTAACCACTTCGTTGATGGCGCGGCCTGCGACGGTCTCGCCAGCCTCGTGCTTGGCGACCAGTTTCTGCACCAGACGGGCCAGCACATCGTATTTCTCACCATCGGCGCAATAGGGCGACATGGTGGGGGTGGACCAGGTTTTGGGCAGGGCCTTGCGCAGATCCGACATCGACATGTCGGGGTTGCGCTCCATCAGCTTGCATATCTCGACCGCGACACGCATGCCGCAATCATAGCCGCGCCCGATCGGCTCGGCCAAAAAGTAGTGGCCGGACTTTTCAAAGCCCGCCAGCGCGCCAAGTTCCTTGACCCTGCGTTTCATGTGGGAATGCCCGGTCTTCCAGTAATCGGCCTTGGCCCCGTGCTTGATCAGTTCCGGGTCGGAGGCAAACAGCCCGGTGGATTTCACATCCGCGACAAAGGTGGAGTTGGGATAGATCTTGGCCAGATCGCGCGCCATGATCACGCCCACCTTGTCGGCAAAGATCTCTTCGCCCTCGTCATCGACCACGCCGCAGCGGTCGCCATCCCCGTCGAACCCCAGCGCCAGATCGGCGTCACTGGCCAGCACGGTTTTCGCCATGTCATGCAGCATGTGCATGTCTTCGGGGTTCGGGTTGTAGTGGGGAAAGGTATAGTCAAGGTCGTTGTGACTGGGCACAACCTCGACGCCGATGCGTTCGAACAGCTCGGGTGCAAAGGCGCTGGCGGTGCCGTTGCCGGTGGCGCAGACCACCTTGAGCTTGCGGGTCATCTTGAAGTCGCCGACCAGATCGTCGAGATAGGCCTCTTTCACCCCTTCGACGAATTCATAGCCGCCGCCGGGGGCCTGGGCCCCGTGGCCTGACAGCACGATTTCCTTCAGTTCCGACATTTCGTCCGGGCCGTGGGTCAGAGGGCGTTCAAAGCCCATCTTGACCCCGGTCCAGCCGTTGGGGTTGTGGCTGGCCGTGACCATCGCCACCGCCGGTACGTCTAGGTGAAACTGGGCGAAATAGGCCATTGGTGACACGGCCGGGCCGATGTCCTTGACGTGAATGCCGGCCTGCATCAACCCGAGAATCAGCGCGTTCTTGATCGCCAGCGAATAGTCGCGGTAATCGTTGGCCACCGCAATGACGGGGGCGATGCCGTGGCGACGCATCTGGGTGCCAAGGCCAAGGCCCAGCGCGGTCATGCCGGGGAGGTTGATCTCTTCCGGGTATTTCCAGCGGGCGTCATATTCGCGAAAGCCGGTCGGCTTGATCATCGGAAGTTTCAGAAAATCCCAAGTATTGGGCGTCACCTCGTAAAGCGGGCGGGTCATACGGTCTTGTCCTCAAATCTCATATTTCAATCGGGTTGGCCTTGGCCAATGCGTCGAAGCGCATCAGCGTGTCGATCAGTGCGCCCATCTGGTCCAACGGGATCATGTTGGGCCCGTCCGAGGGGGCGGTGTCGGGATCTTCATGGGTTTCGATGAACACGGCGGCAACCCCCAGCGCGACGGCCGCGCGGGCCATCACGGGGGCGAATTCGCGTTGCCCGCCGGACGAGCCGCCTTGGCCGCCCGGCTGTTGCACCGAATGGGTGGCGTCCATCACCACGGGATAGCCGGTTTTCGCCATGATCGGCAGCGATCGCATATCCGCCACCAGCGTGTTGTAGCCGAAAGAGGTGCCGCGTTCGGTCAGCAGGATGCGGGTGTTCCCCGTGCTCTCGATCTTGGTGATGATGTTGCCCATCTCCCAAGGGGCGAGAAACTGCCCTTTCTTGACGTTGACGACGGCGCCGGTGCGTCCCGCAGCAAGCAGCATGTCGGTTTGACGGCACAAGAAAGCCGGGATCTGCAGGATGTCGACCACTTCGGCGGCGCGGGCGCATTGTTCCTCGGTGTGGACATCGGTCAACACCGGAATGGCGAATGTCTTGCGGATATCATCAAGCACCGCGAGCCCGGCATCGATTCCCATGCCCCGCTTGCCGCCAAGCGACGTGCGATTGGCCTTGTCGTAAGATGCCTTGAACACATACTGCGCGCCGGCGGCGGCGCAGATTTCCTTCATTTGACCAGCGATCATCTGCGCATGGTCACGGCTTTCAAGCTGGCAAGGGCCTGCGATGACGGTCAATGGCCGATCATTCCCGATCGTCAGACCGGCGACGTCTACGTGTTTCATGAGACTATGAGGTTACCTGTTCCCGGAGAATTGACGCGGTGAGCGAGATCATCAGGTAGATACCGGAAAAAATCAGGAATGCCAAAATCGTATTCTCGAACTTGCGCGGATAGGCGGGATCCTGACTGGCGACCGGTTCAACCGAGGTGGTAAGATAGCGCACTTGGCGGTTGGCCTCCATCCGGGTCTGTTCCACCTGTTGCAGCGCGGATTGCAGCATCATGTCGCGGGTTGCAAGGTCGGCCTGCGCCATCTGGATCCGCACGCTGAGCTGTGCCAGCGAATTTTCGCCCTGAGAGGCATCGACCATCCGTTTGTTCAGTCGCGACAGCAACGCCTCCAGCCGGCGCACATCCCCTTGCGCGCCATCGACCTTGGCCTTGTTGGGGCGGCTGTTGTCCATCAGCGCGGCCAGTTCGAGTTGCTTTTCCTGAAGCTGCATCTCGATTCTGTTGATTTGTCCGCGCAGCGTTGCGATCACGCCTTCCGGATCAAGGATTGCGCCTTTTTGCTGCAAGCCGACCAGCGCCTCTTGCGCCTTGCGCCGCTCCTCCTGGGCATTGTCGAAACTGGTGAGCGCATCCTGCATCTGGTCGGATCTTTTCTGCTCGCTCAGGCGGTTCACCCGGTCTTCCGCGTAGGAAAGAAGCGAGCGGGCGAAATTGGCGCTGATTTCGGGGTCGGCGGCGGCCACCTCCAGACGGATCACGCCTTCGGTCGGGTCGAAGCCGATGCTCACGAATTTCGAATAGACCCTGTAGGCCTGTTCGTTTGTCGGGGTCTCGGGCAGGCGTTGGATCGGGTCGATCCAGTCTTGTGTGAAATGCGCCTTGAACCCTTCGTCCTTGTCCAGACGCAGCATCGCGTCCTTGGATTGCAGATAGGACTGCACAGCGATCGAATCCTGACTGGTGGCAAATTGGGTCCCGCTAAGCAGGCTGCCCAGCCCGGTTCCGCCGCCGGTATTGTCCGCCTTGAGGATCAGGAATTCAGATTTGGTGGCGTACATCGGCGTGGCCACGGCATAGAAATACCAGCCCGCCAAGACCGTCGGAAGCATCACGAAGAATGCCAGCCGGGTCATCAACAGGACCATTTTCTTGTGCCGACGCCGCGCGAGATCTCGCTGGATCGTGCCGATTTCCAGATCGCGTTCCTGCGCCGGGCTCAGCTCGGTCGAGGGCAGGGTCTGTTTATCGCCGGGCACCGTCTGCGGCAGTTGGACGTGCTCTTTCGGGGGGCTGTCGTCGGCATGCTGCCCTGCGGCGCTGTTGGGCACCACCAGTTCCAGCATGTTGGAGCGCTGGAACGGGTCAATGCCCTGCTGCCGGAGCAGGCGAACCGCGTCGAAATCTGATGTGGCCGGCAGATTGTGCTTTTGCGCCACACGACGCGCCATGCGCAACTGGCGCCCGGTCAGCCCCTCGCGGCGGATGCCATCAATCGCCGCCTCGGTGGTGGTCTCACGGGCCGAAGATACCTGGCCGCTGTGGGCGGCGGCTGGGGTCGGCTCGGGCGGTGTGCTTTGGGTCGCGCGCGCAGCAGACGCAGCAGACGCGGCAGACTCTGGCGCAGCCGAGTCCGCGTTCGCCACTGGCGTCGTCGGGACGGCGCGCGGGCGCAGTCGCTCTGTCGCTGGCGGTTCGATGCCGGCGGTGCTGCCGCTGCTCGCGCCCTCAGGCGCGGTGCTTTGCGCAGGGGCGGGATTGCGGCGGATGCGGAATTTTTTAGCCTTGGGTTTCGTAGTCATAAAGCTGTTTTGCCTCTTCCAAGGTATCGAACATGTGCAATTTGCCGTTCATCAGAACCGCAGCGGAGCGGGCGAATTTTTCCAGTGTGGCGGCCTGGTGCGATACGATCACGATGGTGGTCGTGCGCAGCCGTTCCTTCAGGATGGCCCCGGCCTTTCGGTTGAACTCCACGTCAGTGGTGCTCGGCATACCCTCATCAATCAAATAGATGTCAAAATCCAGCGCCAGCATCAACGCAAATGAAAACCGCGCCCGCATTCCCGACGAATAGGTGCCGATCGGTTGATCGAAGTATTCGCCCAGATTGCAAAGCCAGCGGCAATAGGCCTCGACGTAATCGGGATCCATGCCATAGAGCTTGGCGATATAGCGGCTGTTTTCCATCGCGGAAACCCGGCTGACCACCCCGCCCATGAAACCGAGCGGGAACGAGATCTTGCACCCGCGCCGGATTTCACCTTCGTCGGGTTTTTCCAGCCCCGCCATCATGTTGATCAGCGTGGTCTTGCCGGTGCCGTTGGGTGCAAGAATGCCCAGCGAACGGCCGATCTCGACCCGGAAAGAGACCTGGTCAAGGATCACTTTGCGGCGGGTGCCGGTCCAGTAGGATTTGCTGACGTTTTCAAATTCAAGCATGTTTTTATCCGGTGCTGCCGATGCAGTCGCGGGGGCCCCTGTCTGTTTTTGCGCTCTGGCTTTTGCTCTGGCCTGCCCTCCTTCACAGAGGAGTATCAACGGCCTACAATCCGAATTTGGCCACATTATGTCGAAACGTGAAACAAAAAGCCAACAAGATTAGGGCCGAAATGGGGCAAGGAACCTCGTCCGGGCCGTGATGCGGACTGGATTGCTGTGCAGATAGGCCTGAATTGGAGGTAGGAATACTGTTTCCAACTTGGAAACCTTGCGTGAGGGGTGTTTTCACTATGGCAGCGTCAGAGCAGCAATGAGCACGGCGGCGGATAAGGCGGCGGATCTGGCCCGGGATCTTGCGAGCGAGATCGAATCCTGCACCCTGTGTGCAGAGCGGTTCGCGGCCACCGCGACGGCGCATGTGCCGCGCCCGGTGGTGTGGTTTCGCCCCTCGGCGCGTATTTTGATTGCCGGTCAGGCCCCGGGCGCGCGGGTGCAGGCCTCGGGGCGGCCGTTCACGGATCCGTCCGGCGACCGGCTGCGCGACTGGCTGGGGATGGATGCGGCGACCTTCTATGACCGGACCCGCGTGGCGGTGGTGCCGATGGCCTTTTGTTTCCCAGGCTACAACGATCGCAAGGCCGATCTGCCACCGCCGCCGATCTGTGCGCGAACTTGGCACGGGCGGGTGATGGCGACGCTGGACAAGGTGGAGTTGACGGTGTTGGTGGGCGGGCATGCGCAGCGCTGGCACATGGGGGCCAATACCCCGGTGACCAATACTGTGGCTCAGTGGCGCGCCCATGCGCCGCGCGTCTTCCCCTTGCCTCATCCGTCGTGGCGCAATACCGCATGGCTGAAGAAAAACCCCTGGTTCGAGGCCGAGCTGCTGCCGGTGCTGCGGAGCCGGGTGCAAGAGGTGCTGAATGATGAACGCTGAAACACCGATCGACGCCGCCCACGCGGCGATGGAAGGCCAGCCCGAGGATGGCGCCGCGCGGCTGCGGTTTTATGAACGGGTCGCCGATGCCGAGCTGTTCCTGTTGCTGACCGAAGAGGCGCAGGGCGAGAATGTCTCGCCCGAGCTGTTCACGCTGGAGGCCGGGCGTTTCGTGCTGGCCTTTGATCGCGAGGACCGGCTGGCGCAATTCACCGGCCACCCGGCGCCCTATGTGGCGTTGTCGGGGCGGGTATTGGCGCAGATGTTGGCCGGGCAGGGGATCGGGCTGGGGCTCAACCTAGACGTTGCGCCCTCCGCAATTCTGGTGCCGGCAGAGGCCATGGATTGGTTGCAGCAGACATTGGGCAACGCGCCGGAAGAGACCGAGGCGCGGTTCGCGGAATTCACCGCGCCGGCCGGCCTGCCCGAGTCGCTGATCGCAGCCTTGGATGCAAAGCTCGCCACCGCCGCAGGGTTGGCGCAGGCGGCGTATCTGGTGGGCACCGTTGATGCCACCGGTGGGCGCGGGCATTTGTTGGGCTTCATTGATGCGCTGGAACCTGCGCGCGGTGCATTGGCCAATGCCGCGAGCGAGGCGCTGACCTTTTCCGGGATCGAGGCCGGGGCGATGGATGTGGGCTTTTTCACCGGTGAGGCGGCGGTGACGGCCAAACTTGCCGCTGTCGGGTTGCGCTTTGATCTGCCGCAGCCGCAGATGCCCGAGCGGATCGCCCCCGCCGCCCCGGGCAGCGACCCGGACAAGCCGCCGATCCTGCGGTGATGACACCAGAGCCGGATCGCTCGGAGGTTTGCTCACACCACGCGCATGGCGTGATGTGTTGTCGCTGGCCCCGATGCGCTTTGACCGGGGCCGCAGGGGCGGATCAGGTCAGGTGACGGGCGCGGGCGCCGCGTTCGATCGCTGCCGCGTGCAGCCGGTCGAGGTTCAGCTCATAGCGGATCTCTTCCAGCAGCCGCAGTTCGGACTCGGCCAGTTTGCCGTCGGCGGCGGCGACATCGCAGGCCAGCGCATAGGCGGTCTCGAACAGGCGTTCGGGCAGGTCGTCGCGGATCAGGCCGAACAGGGCGTCCAGCCCGTCCTCCTGCTCGAACAGGTCAAACACCATCTGTGACATGATGTTCATCCGGTCGATATCATAGCCGGCAAAGACCGGCAGGTGATTGACCGCGGCCTGAATCTTGACCAGCTCGGCGGTTCGGATGTTTTCGTCAGAGGCGGAAACGGCGATCATCAGGGCAACGAGACAGTCCTGCGCGCTTAGCACGTTCTGGTCTGGATTGGTCACGGGGCGCTCCTTTGGCTTGCGCATGTTGCAGTGCAGAATATTGACGCGCCAGCGCCAGCACAATAGGTAGCGGCGCATGGTCGCGTGCGAATGCGCGGCCCAGACCCTTCGGAGAATATGATGTCGGACCTGCGCGAAGCTGCACTGCAATCGAAAGTCTGGCCTTTTGAAGAAGCGCGCCGGGTGCTCAAACGGTATGAGAAGACGCCGCCGGAAAAGGGCTATGTCCTGTTCGAGACCGGTTACGGGCCGTCAGGGCTGCCCCATATCGGCACCTTTGGCGAGGTTCTGCGCACCACGATGATCCGCCATGCCTTTGAGGTGATTTGCGACATCCCCACCCGGTTGATCTGTTTTTCCGACGATCTGGACGGGATGCGCAAGGTTCCAAGCAACGTGCCGAACCAGGAGATGTTGCAACAGCATCTGCAAATGCCGCTGACCCGTGTGCCGGACCCGTTTGGCACGCATGACAGCTTTGGCGATCACAACAACGCCATGCTGCGCCGGTTTCTGGATACCTTCGGGTTCGATTATGAATTCTACTCGGCGACCGAGTTTTACGGCTCGGGCAAGTTCGACGAGGTGCTGAAGCGCGCGGTCGACAAATACGACGACGTCATGAAGGTGATGCTGAAAAGCCTGCGCGAAGAGCGTCGCCAGACCTATTCGATCTTCCTGCCGATCCACCCCGAGACGGGGCGCGTTCTGTACGTGCCGATGAAGGAGGTGAACGCGCAGGATTATACCGTGACCTTTGACGATGAGGACGGCAAGGAATGGACGCTGCCGGTCACTGGCGGCAACGTCAAGCTGCAGTGGAAGCCGGACTTCGGCGCGCGCTGGGCGGCCTTGGGTGTCGATTTCGAGATGTATGGCAAGGACCATTCGACCAACACGCCGATCTATGACCGCATCTGCGAGATTCTGGGCCAGCGCAAACCGGAGCATTTCTCCTATGAGTTGTTCCTGGACGAGAACGGCCAGAAGATTTCGAAAAGCTCGGGCAACGGGATCAGCATCGATGAATGGCTGAGCTATGCCAGCACCGAAAGCCTGAGCTATTTCATGTATCAAAAGCCGAAGACCGCCAAGCGGATGTACTTTGACGTGATCCCCAAGGCGGTAGACGAGTATCACCAACAGTTGCGCGCCTATGCCGGGCAGGACGCCAAGGCACGGCTGAACAATCCAGTCTATCACATCCACAGCGGTGATGTGCCGCAAAGCAATATGGTGGTGCCGTTCGCGATGCTGCTGAACCTTGCGTCGGTGGCCTCGGCCGAGGACAAGCAGACGCTGTGGGGATTCATGCGCCGCTATGCGCCCGAAGCCAGCCCCGAGACGCATCCCGATCTGGATGCCGCCGCCGGGTTCGCGGTGAAGTATTACGAGGATTTCGTCAAACCGCACCGGGTCTATCGTGCGCCGACAGAGGTTGAGCGCGAGGCGCTGGTGGAATTGCGTGATGCCTTGGCCGCCTATGACGGGCCGGTCGAGGACGAGGCGTTGCAATCCATCGTCTATGGCGTTGGGCGCGAGCGGTTCGACCCGCTTCGCGACTGGTTCACGGCGCTGTACGAGGTGCTGCTGGGGGCCTCGCAGGGGCCGCGGTTCGGCGGGTTCATCGCGCTTTACGGTGTTGCCGAGACGGTGGCCTTGATCGACAAGGCATTGGCCGGGGAGCTGGGCTGAGGGCCTAGCCCTTTCGCCAGTTTCGCCACCAGCGAGTCCAGCGTTTGGGGAGTTTCCCCGGCTTTTTGTACAACATCGTCTTGCCAAGGGCGAAGGCGCGGGTCTCTAGCACCGCTTTGCGGTCGATGGCGTGCGATTTCAGATCCGCGATCAGCCCGGCGACGACGGCGGGCGGTACGGCGCGGGCGAGGTGATCGAGCCTGTCCAGATAGACGGCGATGTCGTGATGATCGCCCAGCACGCCCGCAAGCTGTTTGGCCGCGTCGCGGTGGGGCTGCATCCGGCGCGCGTTGATGTCGCGCAGCAGGCGGCTGTGGTACCAGTTGTATTTCACACGTTTGCGCCATTCGTGCATGGCCCCGACACTGGGATCTTTGCGCGCGGCCCGGTAGCCGGTGGCGGCGCGGGTCCATGTCAGGGTGAGGCCGGCACGCAGAATGGCCCTGTCCTTGCCCCTGAGGCGCCAGTCGGCGGACCGCTCGCGCAGCGCCTGCAGCGCCTCACAAAGATCGGCACACAGGTCGGCGGGCAGTGGGCTGTCCGCCTCGGCCCCCTTGGCGGCCTGCGCCAGCAGATGCGCGCGCAGCGGGGCGAACCGGGCGGGATCGGAGACGTCGATCATCAGCTTGTCATGGGTTTCGATTAGTACGCCGGTGTCGCGCGGACCTGACATCTTGACCGCCAGATCGCGGATCACGGCGTTTTCGCGGGCGTAACCGTCAAAGCCGGGGCGCACCAGCCGCAGCAACCCGCGCAGTTTCTTGAAATGCTTGCGGGTCTGGTGGATCGCCACGTTCGGGTCGGCATCCGGCGCTGTCAACTCGGCAAGGGCCGCGTCGATTTGCTCGCACGCGATGCGGCGCAGTGCCGTTTGCAGGCTGCGGTCGCGCCGCGTGATGCGATAGGCCATGGGTCCGTGTCCCTAGAGGATGTCATGGGGGGACCGTAACGGTGGTCTCAGCCGGTGTTAATCCGTTCTCTATACCCGTTTGCGCCGACCGGAATGGCCTCCGGGTGGGTGTTGGAAAGGGATTTTCATGAACAAGGCGATTACTGAGGGCGTGGTGTTGATGCCGCCGGTCTTTGCAGAGGGTCTGGATGTCTGGTCGAGCGGCGACGGCACGCCGGGATCGGATACCTATGATGGGGCGGTGAACGCGGCCTTTGTCTCTGCGGATCAGGATTTCGCCGGTTGTCTGGAGCTGCAGAAAACCGAGACCACGCAACAGCTGCGCCATATGGGTAAGACACCGTTGATCCCGGGCTGCTATTTGCAGATCACGGTGCGGATCAAGGCGTTGAGCGGGGCGCTGCCGACGGTGCGGATCGCCGGTTGGGCGGGCAAATCCGGCGGTCATGTGGGCGGGCTGAGCGAGACCGCGGCGGCGGTCACGCTGAGCAGCTATGGCGAGGTGGTCGAGCTGCGCGCCATTGTCGGCAGCGGGGATCGCGGCGGGGTCGACATGGTTTGGGGCATGGCGGCGGAATACGGATATTTCGGGATCGACCTGACCGGGGCCAACGGCGGTGTGGTGCGCATCGACGATATCGAGATCACCGATGTCACCAGCATCTTCCTGCGCGATATGCTGAGTCAGGTGGATGTGCGCGACTATGGCGCGCGGGGCGATGGGGTGACCGATGACAGTGCCGCCTTTGCGGCAGCCGATGCCGATGCCGATGGCCGCCGACTGTTCGTGCCGGCGGGCAGCTATTATCTGGCCGAGACGGTGACGCTGGAGGCCGAGGTGGCTTTTGAGGGCACGGTGAGCATGCCGGCGGACAAGATGCTGCTTTTGACTAAAAGCTTTGATCTGCCGCACTATATCGCCGCCTTCGGCAATGAGGAGCTGGGTTTCAAAAAGGCGTTTCAGGCGCTGTTGAACAATGCAGATCATGAAAGTCTGGACATGGGCGGGCGCAAGGTGACGGTGACGGCGCCGATCGACATGCAGGCGGCGGTGCCCAACAAGAGCAGCTATTCCACCCGCCGGGTGATCCGCAACGGTCAGTTGGAGGCCAGCGCCGGGGCGGGGTGGAGCACCGATGTGGTCACCTCGAAGGCGACCTATTCGCTGTCGAGCTCCAAGACGTTGAGCAATGTGACCAATGTGGCCAATGTGTCGGTGGGGGCGCTGGTCGAGGGGGTTGGCGTGGGCCGCGAGGTCTATGTCACCGACAAGCGCAACGGCGCGCAGGAGATCACCCTGAGCGCGCCGCTGTATGATGCGGTGGGCACCCAGACCTTCACCTTTCGTGATTTCAAATACATGCTGGATTTCAGCGGCTTCACCAATCTGAGCAAGTTCTCTCTCTCGGATGTGGAGGTGCAATGCGAGGGGCTGTGCAGCGGTCTTCGGCTGGCGGCAACGGGGGTGGCGTTTCATCTGCGCGACTGTTTCATCAGCCGGCCCAAGGATCGTGGCGTGACCTCGATCGGGACCGGCTGTCAGGGGATGTTGATCGACCGCTGCCAGTTCCTGTCGGATGAGAATGCCGAGGACGTGGCCGATCGCAGCTCCATCGCGCTGAACGCCAATGCCAATGACGTCAAGCTGCGCAACAACCGGGCCGAGAAGTTTCGTCATTTCGCGGTACTGGCGGGCAGCAACAGCGTGGTGACAGGCAATCATTTCTTTCAGGGCGACGGGGTCTCGGATGGGGTGCGCACCGGTGGGCTGGTTCTGACGGCAAGCTATTGCAGCAGCACGCTGACCAGCAATTACGTCGACAACTGTTTCATCGAGTGGACCAACGAACATGATTCCACGCCTGATTTCGTCAGCGGGTTTTCCTTCAGCGCGCTGAGCATTGCCGACAATATCTTTCTGTCCGGCGATGTGGCGCCCTGGTTCAGCTATATCGTGATCAAGCCGCATGGGTCTGGCCATTACCTGAACGGGGTGAATGTGACCGGCAATATGTTCCGCAGTATCAACGGCACCATCGACCGGGCCGAACGGGTCGATACCAGCTTTGCCGATCTGGATTTCACCCGGTTCAAGAACGTGACTTTCGCTGGCAATACCTATCACGCGGTCTCCTCACAGGTGATGAACCCGCTGCGGGTGCGCCACAAGGAAAGCAGCACGGCGAAGACATGGACCGTCGAGGCCGGGGGCGAGTTGCCCTTCGAGGCGCGGGCGCGCGGCGTCGATGGGATCGTGGCGCTGGATGCGGTCAAGACCGGCAGCGGCGACACGGTGCATGATCTGCCCTATGTCGAGTTGGAGCAGGGGGCGCGTGGCGACATGGTCAAGCTGGTCTGGTCAGAGGCGGTGAAGGGCGAGGTCGCGGTCAGTCTGCGGATTGATACCTGAGGCCGCGTTTTACCTGAGACCGCTTTTCAGCCGGGCAGGGCCATATCGGCGGGCGTCAGTCGGAACGCCTTGCCGAAGCCGCCGTTGAGGTGCCCGGCGCTGGGCGAGAACAGTGCAAAGCTGAAATCCGCAAAGCCGATATAAAGTTTGGCCTTGGGGTGGTCGCGCAGATACTGCGCGGCCAGGTCGTCGTAGCCCTCCGCGCCCTTGCGGAGGAAGCGGGCGCGAGCCTGTAGCGTCAGGCGCGGGTGGGTCAGCGGATCGCCCTTGGGCCCGGGTTCGCCGATCAGGAGCGAACAGGCAGGATTGGCGCGCAAGGCTTGGGTATGGGCCGCAAGGTCGGAAACGAGGGTCAGCGGCGCGCCTGCGTGCGACAGGCCAAAGGCCACGCGGGTGACCATCGGTGCACCATCCGTCAGCACCACGGCAAGGGCGGCAAAGCGGGCGTCGTGCAGCAGGGTGCGGGCGATCTGGCGCGCCGCGTCATCGGTGGGGCGGATGGGGCGGATCGGATCAGTCATTGCGCTTGTCTAGGGCGCGACGGGAGAGGGCGCAACCGGATCGCTCAGAACCAGCGCCACAGGGCGATCTTGAGGCCGAGGGTGTCGCGGCTGGCGGATTTGCGCTCTACCCCGAGCAGCCATGTGGCGTCGCGGCGGCTGTCGAAAAGGACGCCGGGCGTCACTGCCCAGGTCAGCGGCTGACCCGGGACAAGGGCGGTTTCCATTTGCAGGATCGGGCGCAGGCGACCCGGTTCCGATAGCCCAAGGGTAGCGTCGAGCTTGTAGATCGGGGTGTCCATGCCGAGCCGGCGCTCATAGGCGGCATCGAGCGAGAGCCAGCCAGCAGCCCCCCGGCGCAGGGTGAAACCGCGCCCATAGGAGAGCGTCAGGCGGTACATCGGATCCCACGCCGCGCGCCAGTGGTGGCCGCCGAATGCGGCCTCGGCGGCCAGTTGGGCGCGGGCGTCGGGGCGCGACAGCGGCAGCCGGGCGAACAGCAGCGCGTGCCCGGCGATGCCGGGGCGTTCGTTGATATCGGCCCCGATCGTGAGGCTTGGCGCGAGCCCGTATTCGGCAGAGATCGAGACCTCCTGCCAGGCGTCGGGGTCGCCCTGTCGCAGCGTGCCGGTGGTCGAGAGAAATCCCCGGCCGGTTTCGCGCAGCCAGGCCCCGGCCGCAGTTGGACCACCGGTGCCGGTGGTGCACAGGGCGGCGATCAGAAACAGGACAAGGCGGCGCATGTTGGGCTCCTTCTCTGGCAGGGTCGGGGGAGATGGTTAATGAACTGTTAGGGCCGGAGGCGCGGAATTCGTTTGCGTTGTGCCGCGCCTGGACTATGCTGCGATGCGGCATCATGCGGAGGCCTCGATGGCACATGTGATCACGGTCGCACAGCAGAAGGGCGGGTCTGGCAAGACCACGCTGGCAGTCAATCTGGCGGTGGGGTTTGCCCGCGCTGGCAAGTCCGTGGCGCTGATGGATATTGATCCGCAGGGCAGCGCCGGGCGCTGGTTCATGACCCGGCTGGAGGCGCTGGAGGCCGGCGCCGGTGGCGCGCTGGCGAATACGCCCGAGATCACCTTTTCCACCGCCTCGGCCTGGGGCGTGAGCTATGAGTTGCGCAAGCTGGCGCAGGCCCATGACATCGTCATCATCGACACCCCACCCAAGGCCGACAGCGATCTGCGTCCGGCGCTGCGGGCCAGCGATCTGGTGCTGGTGCCGGTGGCCTCGTCGCATCTGGATCTTTGGGCGGTGGAAATGGCGCTGTATCTTGCCGCGCGCGAAGATGTGCCGGCGATGATCGTGCTGACGCGGACCCGCACAGGCACCCGGCTGGCCGCCGACGTCGCCAGCAAGGCCGCCGAACTGGGCACCGAGATTGCCAAGACCGTATTGGCCAACCGTGTGACCTATGCCGAGACGCTGGGGCAGGGGCGCGCCGCGCTGGAGACCCCGAAAGGCCCCGCCCATGACGAGGTGTCGCGGTTGGTGCAGGAAGTGCAGACGGCGCTGGATCGACTGTGATAGGTTGAAACTTCGAACGAGGAGAAGACGATGCCGAATATTTCCAAAGACACCAGCGTGCAGACTGTCATCACCACCTTTGAGATGACGCCGGCCACCTGCCAGGATGCTCTGGATGCGTTGACCGAAGCCTATGGTGTATTCATCTCGAAACAGCCCGGTTTCATCGCGGCGGGGTTGCACGTGAACGACGCGCAGACGCGCATTGCCAATTATTCGCAATGGGCCCGGCGCGAGGATTTTCAGGCCATGCTGCGCACCCCGGAGATGCGCAAGCGCAACCGCGCGATCAACGAGCTGTGCAAGAGTTTCGAGCCGGTGATGTATGAGGTGGCGGCGACATTTGGGTAAGTCGGGCGGGTGAGCTGGGTTGCCCGTCTGTGCTGTTCATTGTGCTGGTTAGCCCCGTCCGCCGCCAGCAGGTCTGAAGCGCAGAGGCATATCTTTCGGCGCTGACCCCTGAGTGACGTATTGGGTGTGGGCTTTGTCCATGGTTCCGGGCCCGCGCCTTTGTCTTGCGCCCTAGCCGGTGTTCGCGCTCAACGGGGCGGTTGTCGTCTCGTCGAAGGTCTGGTGAGCGCAGCCGAACCGCCCGCGCCTGTCCCGCGGCGTCTTTCCTTTTGCGCGTCCAGCGGCGGGGCCGTGGTTCCGCTTGCGCAGAAAAGGCGTTTCAATTTCGCCAAATCGCAATACTCTGGATTGAAACATCCTCCCGTGCAGGGTTCAACCGACGGGGCCATATGATGTGGATCAAGGCCGGTTGTGCGCCGCGCGGCGCAGACTGAACAAAATGAACAAGGAGAACAACATGTATCATAACATCCTGATTCCAGTGTCCTTTGACTCTGAACGCGATGTGACGGCACCGATGAAGCTGGCCGAAATTCTGGGAACGCCCGAGGGGCAGGTCACGCTGTTGCACGTGGTCGAGCATATCCCGGGCTATGCGATTTCCTATATGCCCGAGGACTATCTGACCGAGGCCCGCACCGCGGTTCAGACCGAGCTGGAAGCGATGGCGGCCAAGCTGCCCAATGCCCGCGCCGTGGTGATCGAGGGCCATTCCGGTCGCTCGATCCTGGACTGGGCGGAAACCAACAAGCCTGACCTGATCATTGTCGCGTCGCACCGGCCCGGAATGCAGGATCTGCTGTTGGGCTCGACCGCGACACAAGTCGTGCGCCATGCCAAATGCGCGGTGCATGTGGTACGCTAAAGCCTGAGGAGCAACATAAAAGGGGGAGGGCGCTATGAGAACAGTTGTTTGCGTATTGGCGGGGCTCGCGTTGGCGGCGCCGGCATGGGCTGATCCTGTCGGGATCACCAAGGACATGATGCAGGCGCAGGTGCCCTTGCCCGAGGGGGGAACCGCGACGGTGTCGCGCATCCAGGACAACGACAACAAGGTCGAAGGCGTCTGGGCGCAAACCTCGCGCGCCTGCCCGCCCTTTTGCATTCAACCGATCACCCCTGCCGACGGGGTGACGACGATTGGCGAGTTGGAGCTGATCGCGATGTTGCAGGATCCCGGCGCGGTGGTCGTTGACGGCCGCGTGCGGCCCGATTTCGAGGGCGGCTCGATCCCCGGGGCGATCAGCATCCCCTATACCGAAGCCGCAGACCGGTTGGGCGAACTGGGCTGCGAACCTGATTTCGAGGGGTTCGACTGTGCCAACGCCAAGCCCGTGGCGCTGTTTTGCAACGGGCCGTGGTGTGGCCAGTCACCGGCGGCGGCGCGGCGGATGATCGAGGCTGGCTATCCGGCTGACAAGATCCATTATTACCGTGGCGGCATGCAGGTGTGGCGGATGCTGGGCCTGACTGTGACGGAGTAAGGGGGGCAGGGCGGCGTCAGGCGTCGCCCTGTTTCAGGCCGTGCGGAAGGTCGGGGGCCTCCCAACAGAGGTTTGAACCCGCGTCTTGAACGGCCCCGTTTTCCCGCGACCTGCTCCCGCCGGATTGATACGCGAGAGGGAACAGGACGCTCAGATGTTCACCCCAGATGCATCGTTCCGGTGTCCATGAACCTTTGATGCCAGCTCAACGCTTCGCCCGGCAGCGAGGGCGATTGCAGGCCATAGGCGCCTTTCTTTGCGCGTTCGAAATAGTCCTGCAGCATCGGACGGTATTCGGGGTGGGCGCAGTTTTCGATGATGACCTTGGCGCGCTGCTTGGGCGACAGACCGCGCAGGTCGGCCAGCCCTTGCTCGGTCACGATGACCTGCACGTCCTGGCTGATGTGGTCGACGTGGCTGGCCTGCGGCACGATGGCCGAGATCGCGCCATTCTTGGCAATCGACGGGGTCAGGAAAATCGACACATAGGCATTGCGGGCAAAGTCGCCCGAGCCGCCGATGCCGTTCTGGATGCGCGAGCCCATGATGTGGGTCGAGTTGACGTTCCCGAAGATGTCGGCCTCGATCATGCCGTTCATGGCAAGGCAGCCGAGGCGGCGGATCAGCTCGGGGTGATTGGACATCTCTTGCGGGCGCAGAATGATCTTGTCGCGATAGCGCGCCATATCGGCGTTGAGCTGCGCCGCCGCGTCCGGGCTGAGCGAAAAGGCCGTCGCCGAAGCGACCCGCAGGCGACCGGAGGAAATCAGATCCAACATGCCGTCCTGAAGAACCTCGGTAAAGGCCGAGAGGTTTTCGAACGGACCATCGACCAGGCCGGCAAGAACGGCATTGGCAATATTGCCGACGCCTGATTGCAAGGGCAGAAGCGATTGCGGCAGCCGTCCGCGGGCGACCTCGTGGCGGAAGAACTCCATCAGGTGCCCGGCGATTGCGCGCGCGGTCTGGTCGGGCGGCGCAAAGGGGGCGTTCCGGTCTGGGGCTTCGGTCTTGACGACGGCGACCACCTTGTCGGGATCGCACCGAAGATAGGGCTCGCCGATCCGGTCGTCGGCCCGGATCAGGGGGATCGGGACGCGGTTGGGCGGCAGGGCCGTACCGTAATAGATGTCGTGCATGCCTTCCAGATGGGGGCTTTGCCAGCTGTTGACCTCAAGGATGATCTGGCGGGCGCAGTCGATCCAGGTCTTGTTGTTGCCAACCGAGGACGACGGGATCAGGGAACCATCCTCGCGGATGCCTGCGACCTCGATCACGGCGGTGTCGAGCGGACCGAGAAAGCCCTCCCAAACCATCGGGGCAACCTGGCTGAGGTGCATGTCGAAGTAATCCATCTCGCCGCGATTGACCTTTTCGCGCACGATCGGATCCGAGTTGTAGGGAAACCGGAATTCGATCCCGTCCGCCTTGGCCAGCGCACCGTCGAGCTCTGGCCCGGTTGACGCGCCGGTCCAGACCTTGACCTTGAAAGGATTGCCGGCGGCATGTTCGGCTTCGATGCGGTGGGCCAGCGCCCGGGGCACGACCTTGGGATACCCGGAGCCGGTGAACCCGCTCATCCCGATCGTGGCACCTGAAGGGATAAGGGCTGCCGCCTCTTCGCCGGTGGTGATCTTGGCGCGCAGGGCGTCGCTGGCTATCCGGTCGCTACTCGACATCTGAATTCCTCGTTCGTAAGGGCGAAGCCAACCCAGCTTGGACCGGCTGCTTCTTTCCGCGCCCTGTCTTTCGCGCTTTCCCACATGAAAGACAAGGCGCGGAGGGGCGTGCCGTTGGGGGATATAGGGTCGCAGGGCTGGGCCGACTGGACGCCCCGGCAGCGTCAAGATCGTTCGCTTGGCCTGAAATGACCGGGGGACGGGCCCTTCCGCGCCGCCGGTCTGGACGTGCCCGCGATGCCGCGGCGCCCGCGCGCCGTTCCTCGGGAGCGCGGACGTCGCGCCGCAAGCCCGAGGTCCAAGACAGGGCTGAACGGTGCGAAACGCCGATTTGCGTCAGGGGGCGGGATGTGCCGGTCGGCTCAGGCGGCTGGTCGGTCGGGTCCGGTGTCGCGCAGTGGGGCTGCGGTTGCGAAGCCCTTTGCGACAACGCTGATATCATTCGCGCTCACGGCAATGGAGAAGCCTTCCTTGATCCGTCGGCGGGCATCGACCTCATCGCCGGTAAAGATCCCGCAGGGGAGCCCGGCGGCGGCGGCAACCTCGCGCACATGGGTCAGCGCGGCTTCATAGGCGGGGCTGGGGACGGGGAATTCGCCCATCGACAGCGCCAGATCACCGGTGCCGATGAAAAGGAAATCCAATCCGGGAACCGCCGCGATCTGTTCGACATTCTCGAGCGCTGCGCGGGTTTCGATCATCACGCCGACCACGGTCTGGGCCCGCGATTCCATATAGTAACGGGCAAAATCGGACTTCAACGGCCGGATGCCGCCGCCGGAGCGGCGCCCTTCGGGGGCAAAGCGGGCGGCCGCGACAAAGGCAAGCGCTTGATCCGCGGTCTCGACCATTGGGGCCAGAACGCCGATGGCGCCGGCATCCAGGGCCGAGGTGACCGCGGGCGCACCCAGATCGGTGGTGCGGATCAGAAGCGGAACCCGCCCTTCCAGCTGGCCGGCGGTCCATTCCAGCCCCTCGCGGGTCCACAGCCCGTGCTGCGCGTCCAGCATGATGGCTTGCGGCTTTGCCGCTGCCGCGATTTCCACCAAGGCGGGGGAGCCGGTGGAGAACCAGAACAATTCGACCGGCTCACCGGCCTTTAGATGCGACCGCAATTGGTCGGCGGCAATGTCACTCATCACTGGGGTCTCCCGGTTGTTTGTCTTGTTTGGCGGCGTAATGCCCGCCGAAATAGCTTGTCTCGGCCTCGTGCACGAAGGCGACCATGCGATCATGCGCCGCCATTGCGTCGCGCCGTTCGAAGGCGTCAAGCAGGGAGGTCATCCCGTCAAGCACCACCTGTTGGGTGTCGGGTTTGCCCAGCGTGTCGCGGCGCACCACATGGGCCTGATCGGCGAAACGCAGGATCGTCGCGGCAAGGCGCCGGTTGCGCAGGGCGGCGATCCAGGTTTCGCGGAACATAATATTTGCCTCGCTCAGCGCCTCGGAGTCGCCCTTGGCGACCGCCTCGCGGGTAAGCTCAACGGCGGCGCGCAGGCGTTGCAGCCCGGCATCGTCCAGATCGTAAGTGGCATTCGCCACCGCGCGCGGTTCCAGCAATTTGCGCACCTCGAAGATGTTGGCGACATCCTCGTCCGTCAGATTGGGCAGGGCGAATCCACGGGTGGTGCCGACGAGATGGCCCTCGATGGTCAGTTGTAGCAGCGCCTCGCGGACCGGCATGCGAGAGACGCCCGCCGCCTTGGCGATGTCGACATCGACCAGTTTTTCATCGACCCCGATTTCGCCGTGCCGAAGTTTTTCGCGCAGGTCCTGATAGATCTGCCGCCGCAGGCTTTGGCCGCGGTTGGCGGTTTCGATCGGGCGGATCCTTTCAAAGTCGGGCGCTGTCATGCCGTATTTTTCCTCGAAAACAGTATACTATTATGTGTCACGTGTTTCCTCCGGCTGGAATGATGTCGACCCGTCTAGTCGATTAATATGGCGAATTTACAGGAGAATACAGCAAAATCCCCGTTGGGAAAGGTGGATTCGGGGCGCATATTTAAACTTGACACAATGGGAAACCCAGATAGCCTTGCCTTAACTGGATACTGTTTGGAGCGTGGAATCTGTCATGTGGGGTCTTGAGCTTAGTGTCTCCGATCAATCGGCTGAGCTGCCCGGATGGCTTGCCCGGCACGGGGCCGCGCTGGCCGCGCTGCCCGCAGTTATTCTGTGCGAGTCTTTCGCGCCGATCGAGGATCTTGGTGCAGCGGTACGGTTCCATGATGCCGATGTGCCCGCCGCGATGATTGTTCTGGGCTTTGCCGAGCGGGCCGATCTGTTGGCGGCGCTCGGTTCCCCGGTCCTGATGGCGGCGCTGGCCGCGCGCCCCGGTGGTGTTCAGGCCTCGGCGGCTTGTTTTCGCCGCCACCGCACCCCGCTGCCCGGCGACAATATGAGCCGGGACAGCGCGGTCAGCTATGTGGTGCGCTACCGGTTGCCCTGTGACGACGCCCCGGGATTTGTTGCCGAATATCTGGCGGGCCATCTGCCGATTCAGGCGGATTTCCCCGGCATTCGCCGCGTTCTGGGCTTCGAGCCGATCGAGGGGGGCCCGCAGGGTGCAACGCCCGCTGGCTACTTGGTGGGCAACGAAGTGAGTTTCGATGATGTCGCCGCGTTCTGCGCCGCGATGGAAAGCCCGGTGCTTGATCGGCTGCGGGCGCATTCCGGGGTGCTGCCGCCGCGAGATGGGCTCTGCACACATCATCTGATGAAGAGACGACTGCTCAAATAATTCGGGCTATTCCGTGACGCTGGCCAACGCATTGCCGGTGATCAATCTGACAGGGAGACAAGAAAAATGACAACATTCGACAGACGCAATATCCTGCAACTCCTCGGTATCGGGGTGGCAGGGGCGGCTTTGCCCGGCTCTGCCGTTCTGGCCCAAGCCGGGCGGGATATGGTGACCATCGCCTGGCCCTCGGACGTGCCGTCCTGGGATCCGAACCAGCGGTTCTCGCCCGACGCGCAGCCGCTGTTCAAACTGGTGTTTGACCAGCCGGTCGGACAGGATCCGGATCTGACGCTGATCCCGAGCCTGATGACCGAATGGTCTTTGGCCGAGGATGGCTTGTCACTCAGCTTCACGCTGCGCGACGATGTGACCTTCCACAATGGCGCGCCGATGACCGCCGAGGATGTGCGCTATACGTTCTATGAGCGCATCAAGGCCGGCCACAAACTGGATATCGCCAACAGCTGGCGCCATGTTACCGATATCGAGGTGATCTCACCGACCTCGGGCGTATTCCGCTTTGGCAGCCCGGCACCGACCGCGCCGCAATGGCTGGCCTTCATGGGCAGCTATGTGGTGCCTAAGGCCTATATGGAAGAGGTTGGCGTGGACGGGTTCCGTGACGCCCCCATCGGCACCGGCCCCTACAAGCTGGTCGATTACCAGATGAACTCCCGTCTTGTGTTCGAGCGGAACGAAAATTACTGGGGCGGCGTGCCCGAGATCAAGACGATCACCGTCGATGTGATCAAGGACACCTCGGCCCGCGTCGCGGCGGTGCAGTCCGGGCAGGCCGACCTGACCATCAACATTCCCGTCCGCGAGACCCTGCGTCTGGACAAGACCGAAGGGCTGACCGGCGAAATCAACGCGATCACCCGGGTGATCCTGTTGCAGATGCGCCATGACGGCGAGTTTGCCGAACAGAACCTGCGGTTGGCCGCGCATCACGCCATCGACAAGGCGGCGATTTCCAAGGCTTTCTACGGTGGCGCGGCGGTGCCGTTGTCGGTGGTCTCGCCTCCGGGCACGCCGGGCTATGTCGAGGGCTATGAATTCGCCTATGATCCCGAGAAATCCAAGGAACTGCTGGCGGCGGCCGGCTTCTCGGCCGACAATCCGGCAAAGTTCACGATGGCCACGACCAATGGCCATTTCCCCTCGGACTACGACATCGCCCGCGCGCTTTTGCAAATGTGGAAAAAGGTCGGGATCGAGGTCGAACTGGAGGTGATCGAATACGCCAAGTATTTCGAGCTGAACCGCGGCCACAAGCTGCCCCCTGCCACGCTGTATTCCTGGGACAATGCGACCGGCGATCCCGAGATCTTTACCGGCTATCTGCTGAACCCCAAGATGCCGTTTTCGTCCTGGAAGGCAGAGAAGCCGGGCGACGAGGTGCTGCGCCTGTTCGGGGAACCGGATTACGCCAAACGCATCGCTGGCTATCAGGCGCTGAACCGCGAGGCGACCGAGATGGGCGCGGCCATCCCGCTGCTGCAAAGCGTGCAGACCTTGGTGCGCAAATCCGATCTGGACTATCGCATCTATCGCAATGGCTGGGTGCTGGGCAATTCGATGAAATGGGGCTGATCACTCAGCCCTGAAACGCGGGTCCGATCCTTGCCGGGGTCGGACCTTTTTCCCTTTCTCTCACCGGAGACCCCTTATGTCCGGACCTGTCGTGAAGCTGCTGATGCGGCGGCTTCTCACCGTCATTCCCACGCTGATCATGGTGTCGTTGCTGCTGTTCTGCGTGCTGCGGCTGCTGCCGGTGGATGCGGCGGCGATGTCGCTGCCACCCAATGCCACCAATGACGAGATTGCCGCCATGCGGATCGAGATGGGGTTGGATCTGCCACTGATCCAGCAATATGGCATCTGGTTCGGCGATATGATCCAGGGCGATTTCGGCACCTCGATCCATTTCCGCACCGCGGTGTCCACACTGGTGCTGGACACGCTGCCGGCGACGATCGAACTGGCGGTGATGGCGATGGGGTTCGCCACCGTCTTTGGCGTGCTCGGCGGGCTCTGGTTGTTCTATGCTCGTGGCGGCGCGGTCGAGGTGGGGCTGGATCTGGGCTCGGTGGCGCTGCTGTCGATCCCGGAATTTCTCTGGGCCCTGTTCTTCATGCTGCTGTTCGGCGTTTCACTGGACCTGTTACCCTTTATCGGGCGGTTGGGGTCGGGGGTCGCGCGGCCCGAGACGATCACCGGGTTCCTGCTGATCGACAGCCTGCTGTCAGGCAACATGGCGACCTTCATGGATGCGCTGCGGCACATGATCCTGCCTTCGGTGGCGCTTGGCCTTTCCGCCGCGCCCCCGATCATGCGCATCCTGCGCTCCAGCCTGATGGACGTCTATCAGGAGGATTACATTCATCAGGCCCGCCAGCGCGGGATCTCCGAGGGCCGCATCCTGATCCGTCACGCGTTGAAAAACGCCTTTCTGCCCACGCTCAGCCTGATGGGGGTGCAGTTCGGGTTCCTGTTCGGCGGCACCTTGCTGGTCGAGATCATCTTTTCCTATCCCGGCATGGGCAATCTGATGGTGGATGCGATCCGCAACGCCGATCTGCCCATCATCCAGACCGTCGGGTTGACCTATTGCGTGATGGTGCTGCTGATCAGCATCGTGGTGGATGTGCTTTACCTTGTGCTGAACCCGAAACTGAGGGAGGCGTGAGCATGGCGCAACGTTTCAACTGGCTCCGCTCAGGCCGCGTCATCACCGGGTTGGTGATCGTCACCGGGTTGGTCCTGTGTGCGGTCTTCGCGCCGCTATTGGCGCCCAACGATCCGACCGAGCAAGACATTCTGGCAATTCTGGTGCCGCCGGTCTGGTTGCCGGGCGGCGACTGGGCCTTTCCCTTTGGCACCGACAGCTTGGGTCGCTGTGTGCTGTCGCGGCTGATCTTTGGCTCGCGTATCGCGCTGACGGTTGCGGTCTGCGGGGCGCTTGGGGCGATGGTTCTGGGGTCGATCCTGGCGCATATTGCTGGCTATTTCGGCGGTTGGGTCGATTGGGTGATCGGTCGCGTGGTCGAGATCTGGTTGTCCTTCCCGCCGGTGATCTTGTCGCTGATCCTGATGGTGGGGCTGGGCGCCGGGCTGCAGAATGTCATCCTTGCCATCATTCTGGTTGACTGGACCCGGTTCTGCCGGGTGCTGCGCAGCGATGTGATGGTGGTGGCGCAACGCGACTATGTGGCGGCGGCGCGGCTGTTGGGCTTTTCCCACTGGCGCACCATCACGCGGGAAATCCTGCCCGCCACCCTGCCGCTGTTGATCACTCTGATGAGCCTTGAAATGGGCGTCGCCGTGGTGGTCGAGGCGATCCTTTCCTTCGTCGGGATGAGCGTGGGCGCCGAGATTCCGGCCTGGGGCCAGATGATCGCGGATGCGCGGGCCGACATCTATTCGGCGCCCTGGGTGCTGGTCCTGCCGATCCTCGCGATCTTCGTGACGGTGTTCGGCTTCAACATTCTGGGCGACGGGCTACGCCGGACGCTCGACACCAGACTGACCCAGACGGAGCGCGCGTAAGATGGCCCTTCTTGATGTAAAACAGCTGACCGTCAGCTTGACCTCAAAGACTTCGACGCTTGATGCGGTGAGCGAGCTTACCTTTCAGCTGCAGCCGGGCAAGACGGTGGGGTTGGTGGGTGAATCCGGCGCCGGAAAGTCGATGATCGGGCGCACCATTGCCCAGCTGTTGCCGCCCGGCTTTGCCGTGACCGGCGGCGAATTGCTGTTTGATGGCGAGGACCTGGTGGGCATGGCGCCCGAACGGCGCCGCTCCCTGTTGGGGCGTGACATCGCCTTTATTCCGCAAGAGCCACTGTCGGCGCTGAACCCGGTGCTGACCATCGGCCAGCAGTTCCGCGAACATCTGGAGCATATCGGCAAGGGCGGCGCTGGCTGGAAGGACCGCGCGGCGGCAGAGTTGGAGGCGGTGCATCTGCATGAGCCGCGCGCGTTGCTCAACCGCTATCCGCATCAGTTGTCGGGGGGCATGTGTCAGCGGGTGCTGATCGCCATGGCCTTTGCCAGCCGTCCGCGCCTGTTGATCGCGGACGAGCCGACCACCGCGCTTGACGTCTCGGTGCAGGCGCGCATCGTGCGCCTGATCGGCGAGATGCAAAAGCGCGACGGCACGGCGGTGATCTTCATCACCCACGACCTGCGGCTGGCGGCCGAGATTTGCGACGATGTGATCGTGCTCTATGCCGGGCGGCAGGCGGAATATGGTCCGGCAGAGGTGCTGTTTCGCGACCCCGCCCACCCCTATACCCGCTGTCTGGAATTGGCGGTGCCGGATGTGACGGGAGATCCGCGCGGGCTGTATCTGCTGCCCGAACGGATGCCAGGGCTGAAGGCGATCGCCGATCTGAAGGGCTGTCGGTTCGCCACCCGCTGCCCGTTGGCAGACGACACCTGCCATACGCAGGAACCGGGTCTGGCAGAGGTCGCGCCGGGCCATGTTTCGGCCTGCTGGAAAAGCTTCGCCACCGAGGGGATCACGCCACCACCCGCGCCCGCCGTTGCGGCCCGGGGCAGCGAAAAGATCCTTGAGGCGCGCGGGCTGAGCAAAAGCTTTGTCACCAATTGGCGGCTGTTTGGCGGGGCGTCGCATTTTCACGCGCTGAAGGCCGCCGATTTCATCGTGCGGGATGCGGAATTTGTCGGCGTCGTTGGCGAAAGCGGCAGCGGCAAAAGCACCTTGGCCCGGACCTTGATCGGACTGGAAACCCCGACCTCCGGCACGCTGCAACTGTTGGGGCGCGACATCATCGGAACCGATGGCGGCACTCGGGACTGGCGGCAGAAACAGATGCAGATCGTGTTTCAGGACCCGCAATCGGCGCTGAACCCGCGCCGCAAGGTGGGCAGCATCGTCGCGCAGGCGCTGGAGGTCGGCGGGCCGCGCCTGACGGCGGAGGCGTTGGAGGTGCGGATCCGCGATTTGCTGTCTGACACCGGATTGTCGCAGGAAATGGCGGCGCGCTACCCCTCGCAGTTGTCGGGCGGTCAGAAACAACGGGTCAACATCGCCCGCGCGCTGTGTCGTCTGCCGCGCCTGCTGATCGCGGACGAAATCGCATCGGGGCTTGATGTCTCGGTGCAGGCGCAGCTTCTGAACCTGTTGCTGCGTCTGCGCGAAGAACTGGGGTTCTCCATGCTGTTCATCTCGCATGATCTCGCGGTGGTGCGGTATCTTTGCGACCGGGTGCTGGTGATGTCGAAGGGCGAAATCGTCGAGCATGGCGAGACCGAGGTGGTGTTCTCCGATCCGCAGCATCCCTATACCCGCAGCCTGCTGGCCGCCGTGCCGAAAGGCGTTCGCGCGCCGCAGGTTGAGGAGCTGAGCGCATGAAGGCGGTGCAATATGCCCGCCACGGTGGGCCAGAGGTGTTGGAGCTGGTGGATCTGCCGCGCCCCACCTGTGGGCCGGGAGAGATCCGCGTCGCGATGCGCGCGGTCAGTGCAAACCCGGTGGATGGCAAGCTGCGCGCCGGGGCCTTGGGCGCGGTGGCTGGGGGTGGCGATCTGCCCGCTGGCACCGGGCGCGACGGGGCCGGTTGCGTGCAAGAGGTCGGCGCCGGGGTCGATCCGGCATGGCTGGGCCGTCTCGTCTGCCTGCTGAGCGCGCGCGGGCAGGCGGCTTGGGCGGAGGAGGTGGTGGTGCCTGTCTCCTGTGCTGCTTTGGTGCCGGACCGCGTTGATCCAAGTGCCGCCGCCGCGCTGCCGCTGGCGGGGATCTGCGCGTGGCGCGCGCTGGTCGAGGTGGCGGATGTTCGACCCGGGCAGCGCGTGTTGATCCACGCCGGGGCCGGGGGCGTGGGGCATCTGGCGGTGCAGCTTGCCCGCGCGCGCGGGGCCGAGGTTTTCGCCACCTGTTCGGCGGCCAACCGTGATTTTGTGCTTGGTCTTGGGGCGCATCATGTCGTGGCCTATGACGAGGCCGATTTTTCCGCCGAGTTCTCGGATCTCGATGTGGTCTATGATCTGGTGGGTGGCGCGGTGCATCTGGCCAGCGCAAATGTGCTGCGCCCGGACGGGATGCTGGTCTATCTCAACGCCATGCCGTTCGATGCCTCCGCCCTGCGCAGCGACATCCGGCACGCGTTGGTGCAGATCGCTCCCGATCCTGTCGCGATGTCCGCCATGCTTGAACTGGTCGCGGCGCAAAAGATCACCCCGGCGCTTACCCTCTTGCCGTTCGCCGATTTCGCCCGCGCGCAGGCGCTTAGCGATTCCGGCCACGCACGCGGCAAGATCGTGCTGGAGCTGCCCCCAGCGGAGGTGACGCAATGACCGAAAGCTTCACGCAACGGCTCCTCGACACTCTTGGCCCCGATCTGGTGGCGCTGGGCGATGATATCGCCGAACGCTACCAAAGTGACTGGGCCGGGTTGCCGCGGACCCGCCCACTGGCGTTGGTGCGGCCGCGCAACACCGAACAGGTGTCAGCGTTGATGGCGCTTTGCCATGCCGAAGGCGTCCCGGTTGTGCCGCAGGGCGGACGCACCGGCATTTCCGGCGCCGCCCATCCGCGCGCTGACGCGGTGGCGCTGTCGCTGGAACGGATGACACGGATCGAGGCGGTGGATGGCGAGGCCGCGCAGATCGTGGCAGAGGCCGGCGTGGTGCTGGAGGCGGCGCAATCCGCCGCGCGGGACGCCGGGATGATGCTGGGCATCGACATCGGGTCGCGCGGCAGTTGCCAATTGGGCGGCGTGATTGCCACCAATGCTGGCGGCAATACGGTGATCCGCTATGGCATGGCCCGCGACCACGTGCTGGGGCTTGAGGTCGTTCTGGCCGACGGCACGGTGATCCGCGACATGCTGGGGTTGATCAAGAACAACGCGGGTCTTGACGTGAAACAGCTTTTCATCGGGTCCGAGGGGCTGCTGGGGGTGATCACCCGCTGTGTGCTGCGGCTGCAGCCGGCGCCGGTGGCCTCTGAAACGGCGCTCTGCGCCGCAGCCGATACCGATGCGGTGATCGCCTTGTTGGTGCATGTCCGCGCCGCGCTTGGGCCGCAGCTTTCCGGGTTCGAGGTGATGTGGCCCAGCTTTTACACCTGCATGTCCGAGGGCGCGGGCGTTGCGCTGGCGCTGCCCGCTGGCGGTCCGCATGTGCTGATCGAGGCCACGGGGTTCGCCGCCACCGCCCTGCGCGAGACGGTGGAACAGGCGCTGGGCGAGGCGTTGGAACAGGGGATCCTTACCGATGCCGTGCTGGCGAAATCGGTGCAGGAGGGGCGCAGGCTTTGGGCGATTCGGGAAAGCGTGGCCGAGTTTTCGACCGTCCTTGGCCCCATTGTGCCGTTTGACGTGTCAATCCCGCTGCACCAGATGTCGCAAACCGTTGCGGCGCTTGAGGCGGGGATCGCCGCGCGCTGGCCCGGGGCGCGGGCGCTGACCTATGGTCACATCGGCGACAACAACCTGCATCTGGTGGTCGCCCTGCCAGAGTCCTCGGATACATTGGCCGAGACGGCGCTGAAAACCTTTGTCTATGACGCCATCCGCGATTGCGGCGGCTCCGTTTCGGCAGAGCATGGGATCGGCGCCATCAAACGCGCGTATCTAAGTCACACCCGCTCCGAGGCCGAGATCGCCTTGATGCGCGCGGTGAAGGCAACGCTTGACCCCAAGGCCATCCTGAATCCGGGGAAAAGCTTCGCGGGCTGACCCCGAAGCTTTCGCTGACCTCCGAAACCCTCAGCGTAGGGATTTCACCGGTAGGCCAAGGTTTTCGCGCAGGGTGGCGCCCTCGTATTCTGTACGGAACAGCCCGCGATTTTGCAGGTCCGGCAGCACCAGCTCGGTGAAATCATTCAGCGCATCGGGCAGATGGGTGGGGATGATGTTGAACCCGTCCGCCGCCCGCGTCTCCAGCCAGAGCTGCATCTCGTCGGCGATCTCTTCGCCGGTGCCGATCACCATCCGGTGCCCGCGCCCGGCGGCCAAGGTCGTGTAAAGTTGGCGGATGGTATAGCCTTCGCGCTGGGCCAGCTTGTACATCCCCTCGGCCCGACTGCGGAACGCGGGGTCTTTTGGCTCTGGTACCGGCCCGTCAAGATCATAGTCGGACAGATCCCCCAGCCGGTCGTAAAGCGAGGCAAGCCCGACGCGCGGGTCGATCAGCGCCTGCAAGGCGTCGTACTTGGCCTGTGCCTCGGCCTTGGTGCGCCCGACAATGGGCATCAGCCCCGGCATGATCAGCAGATCCTCGTCGTCGCGGCCCAGCCCGGGCAGCCGGTCCTTGATCGAGGCATAAAAGGCCTGCGCATCCGCAAGGTCTTGCTTGGCGGTAAAGACCACATCCGCCGCCCGTGCCGCCACCGCGCGCCCGGCCTCGGAATCGCCGGCAAAGAAGATCACCGGCTCGCCCTGCGGACTGCGCGCCATATGTAGCGGGCCGCGTACGCTGAAGAATTGTCCTTGATGGTTCAGCTCATGCATCTTGTCGGGGTCATAGAAGATCCCCGATTTCTGGTCGCGGATAAAGGCATCGGCGTCAAAGCTGTTCCACAGCCCCCGTACCACATCGACGAATTCGGACGCCCGGTCATAGCGGGTGTCATAGTCTGGCGTGTCCATATGGCCGAAGTTCAGGGCATCTTCCTTGCCCCAGGAGGTCACCACGTTCCAGCCGGCGCGCCCGCCGCTCATGTGATCCAGCGACAGGACCTGACGCGCCAGGTTGAAGGGTTCGCTATAGGTGGTGGACCCGGTGGACACGAGGCCGATCCGCTCGGTCAGCGGCGCCAGCGCCGACAGCAGCGTGATCGGTTCCAGCTCGGCCACATGGCTGGAGCGGCAGCGCGACCCTGCGGGATTGTCCGCGCCCCGGATCGCCAGCTCGTCGGCCATGAAGACCAGATCGAATTTGGCCGCTTCGGCGGCTTGGGTGATGCCCCGGAAATAGGCCAGATCCATTGACCCGTCGGGTTGGTTTCCGGGGTGGCGCCATGCGGCGACATGATAACCCATGCGGAACATGGACAGGCCGAGTCTGAGCTGTTTCATCTTGGAGATCCTGTGGCGAGGGGGAGGGGTTAGCCTGCGCACGCCATGGCGCTGGGGGCACCGGTGGCGGGCGCGGCGGCCCGGTGTCCGGCCATGCGGGCGAATCCCTTGGCCGCGAGGGTGATGCGGTCGACCAGCGCGGGGTCGCAGACCTTGCCCTCGGCGAAATCAGCAGCACCGGCATAGATGGCGATGGGCGCGGTGGCGGCGCCAAAAAAGCCGAACAGCGGGCGCAGTTGATGCTCGACCATCAGCGCATGTTTCTGGCCGCCACCGGCGGCGCAGATCAGTACCGGCTTGTTCAGAAGCAGGTCCGGATCGACCAGATCAAAGACATGTTTGAACGCCCCGGAGTAAGACCCCTTGTAGACCGGGGAGCCCACCACCAGAAGATCGGCCTGCTCAATGCCATCAAGGATCGCGCTGGCCTCTGGCGGCAGGTCATTGCGGGTCTGGCCCAGACGCACCTGCATGAAGGGGGCAATATTGGCGGCCTGAATCGTCACCGGCGTCAATCGCCCCAGCTCACGCGCTGTATGGTCGATCAGGACCGAGGTTTTCGAGCCGGCGCTATCGCTGCCGCAGAACGTGAACAGGCTTTGATTATCTGTCATGATGCGATTTCATCCCGCTGCTGACTGGGGTTTGGTTGAAGAGATTTTCTTATTACTATATAAGATATATAAAAGCGAAAGGCAAGAACGTGTATGACAGATGACTCTTCTGACGCCAGCCTCTGGCCGACGCACGCTGCGCCCAAGGCCGTGCCGCTGTACGAGGTGGTCAAACGCCAGATCACCGAGGCGATTTTCGAGGGGCGCTGGCCGCCGGGCACGGTGCTGCCAAACGAGATCGAATTGGCCGAGCGATTCGGTGTGGCGGTGGGGACGCTGCGCCGCGCGCTCAATGACCTGACCAAGGAGGGGCTGCTGGCGCGCCGACGCAAGACCGGCACCGTGGTGACCGACCGCACGCCGCAGATCAGTCTGCGCTTTCTGCTGCAGTATTTCCGGTTGCATGGGTTGGACGGCGGGCTGCAACGGGCGGTGGCACGTACGCTGAAGGTGACAGCGGGCCCGGCCACGGGCGAAGAGGCGGCGGGGCTGAGGATCGCGCCGGGCGAGGAGGTACTGAGGATCGACCGCCTGCGCATGGTCGAGGGGCTGCCAGCGATGCTGGATCACTATACGCTGTCGCCCACCCGGTTCCCGGTGGTGCCGCGTGAGGTCGCGGAGATGCCGACGCTGATCTACACCCATTTGATCGAGGCGGGCGGCCTGCGCATTTCGGCCGTGCGTGAGAAACTGGCGGCAGAGGCGGCGACGCCCGAGGTGGCCGCCGAGCTGGGATTGGAGCCCGGCGCGCCGATACTGGTGATCGAAGAGACGGTCTATGATCAGCTCAATGCGCCGGTGATCCTTGCCCTGCATGAGGCCAGTACCGCGCGGCATCGCTATGTAAACGAGTTGCAATGAGGGTGGATCATTCCGGCTGCCGAAACAGGCAGCTATCGTCCAACTCCGCGCGACTGGGGCAGCCCAAAAGCGCGGCGCAGCGTTCTGCCTCTTCCTGCAGGAGGTGGAGCGCGCGCCCTGCGCCCGGGGTGCCGGCAGCCCCCAAGCCATAAAGCGCGGCGCGCCCCACCAGAACCCCGTCGGCCCCCAGCGCCAGCGCCTTGACGATGTCACTGCCGCGCCGGATGCCGCTGTCGACGAAAAGCTTGAGCCGCCCTTTGGCGATCGGGACGGCTTGCGCCAGAACCTCGATGGGAGAGGGGGCGCCGTCGAGTTGGCGGCCGCCGTGATTGCTGAGCACCACGGCATCGGCGCCGTGGCGGATCGCCATTTCGACATCCTGCGGCGCAAGCAGGCCCTTGAGGATCAACCGGCGCGGCCAGTGCCGGCGCAGCCAGTCCACCCGGTCCCAGTCGAGATCGGGGTCGGTCTGTTCGCGCAGCCATGTTGCGGCGCTGACCATGTCGGATTTCCCGTCCGGCAGTGCCTCGGCCAGCGTTGCGAACCTTGGCGTGCCGTGGCGCATCAGGTCCAGCATCCAGCGTGGGTGCCGCAGCATCTCCAGCTTGCGGGCCAGTGTCGGATCGGTGCCCGCACGATAGCTGCGCTTGTCCCAGCCGCGATTGCCGAACACGCTGCCGTCGACTGTCAGCACCAGCGCCTCTGACCCGGCTGCCTCGGCACGGCGCAGCAACATCTCTACGGCAGCCTGACTTTGGAAGACATAAAGCTGCATCCAGTGCCGCAGGCCGGGCAGCGCCGCGACCGCCTCCAGCGGGTCGTTCGATACCGTGCTTTGGGTGAAGGGAAGGCCAGCGGCCGCGGCGGCCCGGGCCAGCGCGATATCCCCTTGCGGCCAGAGCAGCCCGTTAAACCCCGTGGGGGCCACGGCCACCGGCAGCGGTGCCGGGCGGCCCAGAAGATCGCCCGCCAGCGTGGCGCCCCCCACCCTGCGCAATATGCGGGGCATCAGGGCGATGTCGTCATAGGCGGCGCGGTTGCGTCTGAGCGTCAACTCCTCCTCGGCGCCGCCTTCGAGATATTCAAAGACCAAAGCCGGCAGCCGCCGCCGCGCCATGGCGCGCAGATCTCGGATGTCGACCGCACGGGCCGGATCACGCCCGCGATAGAGGCTCCGGCGCAGGTCTTGGCCAAAGGTTTCCATGTCTATCCTCTCGTTTGGGTCAAAACAGGATACTGTTTTTCGCCCATTTCTTCGGATTCAGCCTGCCGCCTGTTGCTGCGTGGTTAAAAAGCTGGCCAAATAGTGGGGTTTCGTCTTGAATGGATGAAATATCATGATTGACTTGCGGTTCAAACATTTCTTTAAAGTATACAGAAAATAGGACGCTCTACATGGTTCCCGCGTCGACATCGGCGGGGAGGGCCTGTGCGGGTCAATGGCTGCAGCGTCCGCGACAGGAAAGGAAAGCCTATGTCCAGCGAAACCCCGGCGCGCGCCGTTCACCCCATGCAGGGCCCCCATAAATTCAAGATCGGCGTCTTCTCGTTCAACGCCGATGGCGGGCTGGCACTGACCAAGGTGCCGGAACGTTGGCCGGCCACCTGGGACGATATCGCCGCCGTCGCCCGCATGGCCGACGAGGGCGGGCTGGATTTTCTACTGCCCATTGCCCGCTGGAAGGGCTTTGGCGGTGAGATGAACAGCCGTGAATTGTCATACGAGACCTTTACCTTTGCCGCGGCCCTGGCCGGGATCACCAAGCAGATTGCGCTGTTCTCCACGGTGCATGTGCCGATGGTGCATCCTGTCTTCGCGGCCAAGGCGCTGGCAACGCTGGATCACGCCTCGAACGGGCGGGCGGGGCTGAACATTGTCTGCGGCTGGAATCCCGAAGAGTTCGACCTGTTCGGTCTGAAGATGATCGAGAACCGCTATGATCAGGGGATGGAGTGGTTCGATATCATCAACCGGATCTATACCGAGGATGCGCCGTTCGACTATGACGGCGAATATTACCAGTTGAGCAAGGTGTCGGGTAAACCGCGCCCGGTGCAGCAACCGCGCCCGGTGACGCTGAACGCCGCCTTTTCGCCGCCGGGGCGGGACTTCGCGGCGAAGGCGGTGGATTACCTTTTCACCACCTTCACCGAGATCGAGAAGGGGCGCGAGCCGCTGGAAGACATGAAAAAGCGCTCGGCCGAGCAGGGGCGCGACGTCGGGGTCTTCACCACCTGCCATGTGGTCTGCCGCCCGACCCAGGCCGAGGCCGAGGATTATTACGACTATTATTCGCGCCAGATGGCGGACGAGGAGAGCCTCGACATCTATACCGCCGGCAAGCAGAAAAATTCCAGTTCGCACGACCCGGAGGCCTATCAGCTTTATCGTCAGCGCTTTGCGGCCGGTGCGGGCACCTATCCGCTGGTTGGGACACCCGAACATATCGCCGAAGAGATGGGGCGCATGGCCGAGGTGGGCTTTGCCGGAACCACGGTTTCCTTCGTGAATTTCCGCGATGAACTGCCCTACTTCATCGACAAGGTGATGCCGCTGCTGCGCGAGGCGGGGCTGCGCGAAAGCTGATACGTTGCCAGCGTAATTGTTGCCAGTGCGGTTTTCCCCGCTGCGCTGGTCTGCGCCCGTCGCTTGTCGGCGGGCGCATGTCTTTTGTAGGCGGTATATCGGGCCAGTCTTTGCCCAGTCCTTGCCCAGCCTTCAGGGCTTTCCCGGTGGGGCGCTCAAAGCGCGCCGGGCAGGATTTCAAGTTCGTCAAGGTCCTCGCGCAGGGTTTCGACCGTGTTGAGATGCTGGCGTCCAGCCTCACCAAGCGCGGTGCCGCATTCGATCGCAAGCAGCCGCAACAGCGCCAGAGCCCCGACATAGGAATCGCGTGACCACGAGGTGTCGACCACGCAATCGAACACCCATGTGGCATAGGCCGGTGCCTCGCGAAGGCTGCTGTCAGCCAAAAGCACAAGCCGCGCCTTGCGCGCTGCGATCGCTTGCACCAGTCGCGAAAACCGCGCCGGACGCCGTCGCAGGCCAATGACAATGACGACATCACCCTCGCCAAGGCCCGCGATGCCCTCGGCCACGGTTTGCCCGTCCAGCACCAAGGGCGCCACGTTCGGGCGCATCTGTACGATCTGGGCGGTGAAGTAGTCGGCCAGAAAGCGGCTGTTGCGAAACCCCAGCGTGCGGATCTGGCGCGCCCCGGCGATGGCCTCGGCCACCTCGTGCAACATGGCCATGTCAAGCCGTGACAGGGTGGCTTCGATGATCTCGGTCTCGGCGCGCACCAACCCGCCATAGGGGCCGTCGTCCTGCGCCAGATCCGCCTTTTCGTTCATGAACAGCGGTGATCCGATCTCGCGCAGTTTGCGCGCATCCTGTCGGGCGGCCTCGAAATTGCGATATCCCAGACGCTGGATGATCCGGCTGACCGTCGCGTTGGACACCCCGGCATGCCCGGCGAGTTCGGAGGCGGTCCAGACCGCCATTTCAGAGGGCGCGTTGAGAATCGCATCCGCAACCTTCCGTTCCCCTCCGGGAAGCGCGGAATATGCCTCATGAATACGCTTCAGGAGCGATTCCGGGCGAATTTCTGCCTCATTAGTGGGCATTTGCAATCCTCGTCAAAGAAAACGTATTTTCTTACTTTGATAACACAAGAAAATAAGTTTTCACTTACGTCAAGCAATATCGCCCCCCAAGCGTCACCAGCGGCAGGATCGCGCAAGCACATGACAGACATAGCCGAAAAAACAGGACAGTGGAGCCGCCAAGTCAATTGGTTTGTCGAACGGTTTTGCGTTCTGCTGCTGGTTTTGCTGGTGCTTGATGTCTGGCTGGGCATTCTGGCGCGGCGGCTGTTGCCCTTCCCGCTGAGCTTCACGGAAGAACTTGCGCGCTATCTGATGATCTGGACGGCATTGCTGGCGGTCTCAAGCGGTATCGCGCATCGCGAACATATCGGGGTCGAATTCCTGTTCTCACGTCTGCCGGCCCAGATGCGGCGCGGGCTGGCGCTGGCGTTCGATCTGCTCGCGCTTGGGTTCTTTCTGGTGCTGTTCCTCTATGGCATCGGCTTCACGATCCGCGGCTTTGCCCGGGTGACGATGATCTACGGCATGCCCAAGGGCGTGCCCTTTGCCGGTGTGCCGCTGGCGGCGGCGCTCGCCTGCATTCAGATCGTCCTTGTCGGGATACGCGACTTTTTCAACCCGGAGCCGCCCGAAACCACCGGCGCCAGCATCGTTCCGGTAGGAGAAGAATAATGGGCCCGCTTTTTGTCGCTCTCGCCTTTTTCGGTCTGCTCGCCTTCGGGATGCCGGTGGGCTTTGCCATCGGTATCGCCGGTCTGATCGGCATTGCCGAGATGGGGACGCGGTTTCTGGCGATGGCGCCGGACCGGCTGTTTGCCGGGCTTGACCTGTTTCCCTTTCTCGCCATGCCCTTCTTCATTCTCGCCGGCGAGATCATGAACCGCTCTGGCATCACGCAGGGGCTGGTGAAGCTGGCCGATGCGTTGGTCGGCTGGCTGCGCGGCGGCATGGCGCATTCCAACATGGTGGCCTCGGTGATGTTCGCGGGGATCACCGGATCGGCCACGGCGGATGCGGCGGCGTTCGGCAACACGCTGGTGCCGGCGATGGAAAAGGCCGGCTATACCCGCGCCTATGCCTGCGCCGTCACTGCCGCCGGGTCGATCATCGGGCCGACCATCCCGCCCTCGACGCTGGCGATCATCTACGGCTCGATCATGGGGGTTTCGATCTCTGGGCTGTTCGCGGCGGGCATCCTGCCGGGGTTGTTGATCTGCGTGATCTGCATGGCGGTGATCGCCTTTACCGCGCGCAGAAAGAACCTGCCCAAAAGCGCCTCCCGCCCGAGCCTGAAACGAATCGCTCAGGCGCTGCGCGAAGGCATCTTTGCCGCCATCCTGCCGGTGTTCATCCTTGGCTCGATCCTTGGCGGTTTCGCCACCCCGACCGAGGCCGCCGCCATCGCCGTCGCCTATGCGCTGTTCGTCGGTGGCGTGATCTATCGCGCGCTGAGCTGGCGCGATCTGTATGACATCGCGGTGCGCACGACCCGCATCACCGGGGTGATCTTTCTGATCATCGCTGCGGCCACCATCCTTGGCTGGTGGATGACCTTCAACCAGATCCCGCAGATGGTGGCCAAGGGGCTGTTGTCGATCTCGGACAATCCCAACGTGATCATCGGGCTGATCCTGCTGCTGCTGCTGTTGATCGGTCTGGTGATGGACATCAACGCGACGCTGATCATTCTTGCCCCGGTGCTGGGGCCGCTGACGGTGCAGATCGGCATGGACCCGGTGCATGCCGGGATCATGATCATCCTCGCGCTCAACATCTCTTTGATGACCCCACCCGTGGGCGCCTGTCTTTTCGTGCTGTCCTCGGTGACACGCGAAAAGATCGAGGCGATCACCCGTGAACTCTGGCCCTTTATCCTGGCCGAGGTCGGCGTGCTGCTTGTCGTCGCCTTCTGGTCGGATCTTACCCTCTTCGTCCCGAGGTTGCTCGGGTTCTGAAGCAACACCAGCAAACGACATTCCCAACAGGAAAGGATCTTTCATGAAACTCTGGAAACTCTCGGCGTCCGCGCTGGCCGGTCTCTGTCTGGCCGGACAGGCCTTTGCCGCCGACATCACCATCCGCCTGTCGCATCTGAACCCCGAGGAAGCCTTTGGCAGCCACTCCGGGGCCATGACGACGGTGTTCAAATCGCTGGTCGAATCGAATTCCAACGGCCGGATCGAAGTGCTGCTGTTCCCCAACGGCCAGCTTGGCAAAGACGCCGAGGTGATCGATCAGGTTCGCGCCGGCTTGGTGGAAAGCACGATTTCCTCCTCCGGTGGCATGGCGCCGTATTTCCCTGCCGTGGGCATTTTCGACATTCCCTTCGCCTTTCCGAACATCGGCGTCGCCTCGCAGGTGATCGACAAGGACAGCAGCTTTGGCACCGCCTTTACCGCTGATCTTGAGGACAAGACCGGGCTGAAGGTTCTGGGTCTGCTCGATTCCGGTGGGTTCTTTGCCTTTACCAACTCCAAACACCCGATCGAGACGGTCGAGGACATGAAGGGGCTGGGCATCCGCACCATGACCCTGCCCACCCATGAGGCGATGATCACCTCGCTTGGCGGCAAGCCGCTGCCGCTGGCCTGGGCCGAGGTCTATACCGCCCTGCAAACCGGCGTTGCCGACGGTCAGATGAACCCGGTGCCGACCATTGCCTTCACCAACCTCGATGAAGTGCAGAAATACCTCTCGATCACCAACCACATCATCACCCCCTATATCTGGACGATGAACGCAGACTTCTTTGCCAGCCTCAGCCCCGAAGACCAGTATCTGGTTTCCTGGGCGGCGGATGTGGCCACCGACGCCGGTCGTTCGATGAGCCGGGTGCTGGAAGCCTCTGACAAAGGTCTGCCGGCCTTGATGGAAACCATGGAGGTCAATGTCGTCTCCTCCGAGGAGATCGCGAAATTCGCCGCAGCGGCCCAGCCTGCCGTTCGCGAGTTGATCGAACAGAGCTATGGCGAGGAAGGCATGACGCTGCTCAACGCGATGATGGAGTCGATCGCGGCGGAAAACGCCAAGTTTTGATCGACGGTTGATCCGTCCTATACTCCGGGCGGCCCGTTGGGTCGCCCGGTTGCAGCTTCCCCACCTATCTATCTGCGTACAGCCCGCCTGCAGGCCGGTTTCCGAAAGACCAGAGAGAGTGCCCATGTCAAACCCCATCAAATACCACAACGCGCTCGGACAGGGCGCGACCACGGAACTCGTGCTGAACGGGTTTTTCGCCCCCGACGCGCCCTATGGGCCGGAGCAGGACGCCGTGCTGAACGACACCGCTTTCGCGCTGGCGCAAAAGACGATCACCGCTTGGCCGGGTTATGCGCCGACGCCGCTGCAAGACCTGCCTGCGCTGGCGCAAGAGGCCGGGGTCGCGGCGCTGTGCTACAAGGACGAAGGCACACGGTTCGGTCTTGGCAGTTTCAAGGCTTTGGGCGGTGCCTATGCCGTGCTGCGCCTGCTCAGCCGCGAAATCGCCAAGCGCAAGGGGATTGCAGAACCTGACGTCGCGGAGATCCTTTCCGGCACCCACGCCGATGTCCTGTCGCAGATCACCGTCTGCTGCGCCACCGACGGCAATCATGGCCGCTCGGTCGCATGGGGCGCGCGCACCTTTGGCTGCAATTGCGTGATCTTCATTCATGCCACCGTTTCCGAGGGCCGCAAGGCCGCGATCGAAGCCTATGGCGCCGAGGTGCGCCGCTGCGCCGGAAACTATGATGAAAGCGTCCGCGAGGCCGATGAAACCGCCAAGGCCGAGGGCTGGTTCGTGGTCTCTGACACCTCTTATCCGGGCTATACCGAAATTCCCAAGGACGTGATGCAAGGCTATGAGCTCATGGCCGCCGAAGCCGCGGATGAGCTGTTCGAACCGCCGACCCATGTGTTCATGCAGACCGGCGTCGGCGGGGCCGCAGCCGCCGTCGCGGCACATCTGCGTCGTCGCTACGGGGCAGAAACCGCTCCGCGTATCATCTTGGCCGACCCCGAGGAGTCTGCCTGCTGGCTTGAGAGCCTGCGCGCCGGGCGGCCGGTGGCCATCGAGGGTGATCTCGACACGCTGATGGCGGGGCTCGCCTGTGGTGAAATCTCGCTGCTGGCGTGGGACGTTCTGAAACCACTGGCCTGCGCCGTGGTTTCTGTCGCCGATGATGATGCGGTGGCGATGATGCGCCGGTTGGCCGATCCGCTGCCGGGCGATCCGGTCCTCGTGGCGGGGGAATCCGCCGTCGCCGGGCTTGCCGCCTTCCTCGCGCTGATGGGCAATCCCGAGGCCGCCAAGACGGTCGGGCTGGGCCCGCACTCGCGGGTGTTGGTCTTTGGCACCGAGGGCGACAGCGACCCGGAGGTCTATGAACACCTTGTCGGCAAAAGCGGCGATGCGGTGAGGGCGCAGGCATGAGCGTCGCCATCAACATCGACCGCCTGATGGGGCGGATTTTCGAGCTTGGGAAGATCGGTGCGCTGCCCGGTGGCGGGTGCAAACGTCTTGCGCTCACGCCCGAAGATGCGGCAGGGCGCGCGCTTGTCACCGGCTGGTTTCGCGATCTTGGGCTTGAGGTCCATAGCGACGTGATCGGCAATACCTGGGCCATTCGCCCCGATGGCGCGGGGCGCACCGATGGCGCGCCTGTGGTCATGGGGTCGCATATCGACACGGTCGGCACCGGCGGGCTGTATGACGGGGTGCTCGGGGTGCTCGGCGGGTTGGAAGTGATCGAAAGCCTGAACGACGCCGGGATCAAAACCGACCGCCCCGTCGCGGTCGCCTTTTTCACCAATGAGGAGGGCGCGCGCTTTGCCCCCGACATGATGGGTTCTGGCGTGGCGCAGGGCGGGCTTGATCTGGATGAGATGCTGGCGAAAATCGGCATCGACGGGGTGACGGTCGGGGCGGCGCTGGATGCGATCGGCGCGCGCGGATCTGAACCCGTTGGCGCGCTGGCGCCGGTCGCCTATCTGGAACTGCACATCGAACAGGGCCCGGTGCTCGAGGCGGAAGACCTTGCCATCGGCGTGGTGACCGGGGTGCAGGGCATTTCCTGGAGCGAATTCACCATCTCCGGCGCGTCGGCCCATGCCGGGACCACGCCGATGGCGATGCGCCGCGACGCCGGTGTCGTTGCTGCCGGTGTCGCGTTGGAGGCTCGCGCCATCGCCCGTGACTTTGGTCCGCCGCAGGTCGCCACCGTGGGTCGGATGGAGTTCGCCCCCGACCTTGTCAACGTGGTGCCGGAACGCGCGACGCTGACCGTCGATCTGCGCCACACCGACGAGGCGCTGTTGCAACAGGCCGAGGCCCGGCTTTTTGCCCATGCCGAGGATCTGGCAGCGCTGGAAAACTGCAGCCTTAGCCGGCGCACATTGGCCCGGTTCGAACCGGTGGCGTTTGACCCCGATCTGGTCGCGCAAGTCGCGCAGGGGGCCGCGCGGCTGGGTCTCAGCTATCGCCAGATGCCTTCTGGTGCCGGTCATGACGCGCAGATGTTCGCGCCCAACTGTCCCTCGGCCATGATCTTCGTGCCGTCGCGGGACGGGATCAGCCACAACATCACCGAATTCACCGCGCCCGAGCAGATCGCGCCCGGTGTTGCCCTGCTCGCGGAGGTGGCGCTGACACGCGCCGGCCACGCGCAAAATCAAGGATAACGAACATGAGCCGCAAACTGATTGCCGCAACCGCCCAGCTTGGCCCGATCGCACGGGACGAATCCCGCGCCTCGGTCGTGGCGCGTCTGATCGCGCTGCTGGAACAGGCCCACGCCCGCGGCGCGACGCTGGTGGTCTTTCCGGAACTGGCGCTGACCACCTTTTTCCCGCGTTGGTATATCGAGGACGAGGCAGAGCTCGACCGTTTCTATGAAACCGAGATGCCCAATGCCGACACTCAACCGCTGTTCGAGACCGCCAAGCGGTTGGGGGTGGGGTTCTATCTGGGCTATGCCGAACTGATCGAGGAGGGCGGCGAAAAGCACCGTTACAACGCCTCGATCATCGTCGATGACAGCGGCGAAATCGTCGGGAAGTATCGCAAGGTGCACCTGCCGGGGCACTTCAACCCCGAGGACTGGCGCCCGTTCCAACATCTGGAAAAACGCTATTTCGAGCACGGCAACCTTGGCTTTCCGGTGTACGAGGCGATGGGCGGCAAGATGGGCATGTGCCTGTGCAATGATCGCCGCTGGCCGGAAACCTTCCGGGTGCTGGGGCTGCGGGGCGCGGAACTGGTGATGCTGGGCTATAATACACCGTCGCACTACCCGCAGGCCCCCGAACATGACCACCTGCAGGATTTCCACAACCACCTGTCGATGCAGGCGGGCGCCTATGCCAACGGCTGCTGGGTGATCGGCACGGCAAAAGCCGGGCGCGAGGAAGACTGCGACCTGATCGGCGGCAGCTGCATCATCGCGCCCACCGGGGAAATCATCGCCCTGACGCAAGGGGTCGGCGATGAGATTGCCACCGCAGAGATCGACCTCGACCGCTGCAAGGAGCTGCGCGAGAACGTATTCAACTTTGCCTTGCACCGCGAACCCGGCGATTACACCCCGATCTGCGACGGGGCCGAGGCCCGTGACAGCACCCGCGCCAAAGTCACCGCAGAGAGCCTGTTGACCGCGCACCCCAGCACAGCGAACGCCTAGGGACGGCAAGGATCATGGCAAATCGGTTTGAACAGGGCTGCGATGTGGTCACCCTGACCCGCGCGTTGGTGCAGCAAGGCGCGATGGCGGGGCAGGAAGCGCCGGTCGCGGACGTGGTGCGCGCGGCGATGCAGGCCTTGGGCTTTGATAAGATCGTGACCGACGATCTGGGCAATGTGACCGGGCTGGTCGGTCCGCGCGACGCCCCGGTGAAGCTGCTGTTCGACGGCCATATGGACGTGGTCCCCGCCAGCGGGTTGTGGTCACGCGATCCATTTTCCGGCGACGTGCAGGGCGGGCAGATCCACGGGCGCGGGACCACCGACATGAAAGGCCCGCTGGCCGCCGCGATCTGCGGCGTGGCCGAGGCGGCCCGCACCGGCGACCTGAGCCATCGCGTCGCGGTCAGCGCCTCGGTGATGGAAGAGGTGATCGAGGGCGCCGCGCTGTCGCCTGTGCTCGACACCCATGCCCCCGAGGCCGTGGTGATCTGCGAACCCTCGGATCTGGAGCTGAAGATCGCCCAGCGTGGCTGTGTCGAGGTGCTGGTGCATGTGGCGGGCATCCCCGCCCATGCCGCTTTCCCCGAGCGTGGGGTCAACGCAATCGAACTGGCCGCACGGGCCACCTTGGCGCTGGCGGCGCTGGAAATGCCGACCGACCCGGTTCTGGGCAAGATGGTGCTGGTGCCCACCGACATCATCAGCGCCCCGTACCCGTCGATCTCGGCGCTGCCCTCAAAGGTCAGCCTGCGCTATGATCGGCGCACCGGCGTGGGCGAGACGGCAGAGACGGTGATGCAGCAGATCCGCGCGGCCCTGGCCCCGATCGACCCGGTGGCCTTCACGGTCGAGGTTTCGGCCAGCGATTATCAAAGCTATACCGGCATTTCATTCCGCTTTCCCCGCGACCTGCCGGCTTGGCACACGCCGGAGACGCACCCGCTGGTGCGCGCGGTGCAGAGCTGTCTGACCGATCTGGGGCTTTCGCCGCAGCCGGGCCGCTATGAGTTCTGCACCAACGGATCAGAGGCGGCAGGGCGGCGCGGCTTGCCTACCATTGGCTTTGGCCCCGGTCGCCCGTCGGACGCCCATATCATCGACGAAAGCATTTCCGTCGCAGCCCTTGAGCAAGCCGTGGCGGTCTATCGCGCGCTTGCCTTGCGGATCGGCGCTGTAGACATCGCGCGCGTGGGGTGAGGTCAGCCGGGGAAGCTGTCTTTTACTTTGTGCGTTTCGCTGGGGGGCAGGCGGTTTCTTTGAGTATTTGTAACAAGAAGAAGCCGGGGCGCGGGCAATCTGGGGCGCGACCGTTGCTTTCCGGGGGAGGGGGTGAGCCCCTTGTCTTCAGGGTTTGTGACCTGCGGCTTTCAGCCGGCGCCGACGTCGGTGCGGGCGATCGAGACCGTTTTGATCACCGCATGGACCGGCCGCCCGGGGGCCAGGCGCAGCGCCTCGGCAGAGCGGCGGGTGATGCGTGCCAGCAGCAGGTCGCTGCCGCATTGGATCTGGACGATCACGCCGGGGCCTTGACCGTCGCGCAGGGTCACGACGGTGCCCGGCAGCAGGTTCAGCGCCGACAGCCCGAGTGGCGCGTGATCGGCGACGATCACGTCATGGGCAAGGATCCGCACCCGGGTGTGGGTGCCAGCGGGCTGGTCCATCTCGGGCAGGAACAGCCGCCCGCCCGACACCGCCAGTTCGGTGAGCCCGTCGCCGTGGTGGCGGGTGATCTGCGCGGGCAGGACCGCGCCCGCCTCGCGCAGGCCGAACTGGCGTACCATGGTGGGGTCTGACAGCACCTGTTCCGCCGGCCCCGCGCGCACGACGCGGCCTGCGTCCAACACCACGACGCTGGTGGCCAGCCGCGCCACCTCGGCCACGGAATGGCTGACATAGAGGATTGGCAGCCCGATCTGGTCGCGCAGTCGTTCCAGATAGGGCAGGATTTCCTCCTTGAGCGCGGCGTCCAGCGCGGCGAGCGGTTCGTCCATCAGCAGCATTCTGGGCCGTGCCAGCAGGGCACGGCCAAAGGCGACGCGCTGTTTCTCTCCGCCCGAAAGGGCGCCGGGGCGGCGATCGAGCAGGGGGGCGAGGCCGAGCAGATCGGCCACCTCGTCCAGCCCCGGCCCGGTCGCACCGCGTGGCGCGAAGCGTTGGCCATAGGTGAGATTTTGGCGCACCGAGAGATGTGGAAACAGCCGCCCGTCCTGAAACACATAGCCCAGCCGCCGCCGGTGCACCGGCAGGTTCACGCGCGCCTGTGCATCGAACAGGGTTTGCCCCGAAAGGGTGATCCGCCCCGTGGCGGGGCGCTCCAGCCCGGCGATGGCGTTGATCACCGTGGTCTTGCCCGCGCCGGAGCGACCGAACAGCGCGGTCACGCCCCCCGGCGCCTCGAAGGCCACGCGCAAATCGAAGCCGGCGAGGGGGCGGGTGATGTCGACCTCAAGGCTCATGCGCCCGCCACCCTGCGGGCGGCCCGACGCGCGAGGATCTCCGAGACCGTCAGCGCCGCCATTGCAACCACGACCGACACCGCCACCAGCCGCAGCGCGGCGGTGTCGCCACCGGGCACTTGCAGGAAGGTATAGATTGCCGAGGGCAGGGTCTGGGTCTGGCCGGGGATGTTGGAGACAAAGGTGATGGTGGCGCCGAATTCCCCCATCGCCTTGGCAAACCCCAGAATCGCACCGGCGATCACACCGGGCAGGATCAGCGGCAGGGTGACCGTTGCAAAGACCCAGATCTGCGGCGCGCCAAGGGTGGCGGCGGCTTGCTCCAGCCGGGGATCGACCGCCTCGATTGCCAGTCGGATCGAGCGCACCATCAATGGAAAGGCCATGATCGCGGCGGCCAATGCGGCCCCGGTCCAGCGAAAGGCGAAGACGAGGCCAAAGACCTGCTCCAGCCAGCCCCCCACCGGGCCACGTCGGCCAAAGGTGAGCAACAGAAGATAGCCGGTGACGACCGGGGGCAGGATCAGCGGCAGGTGGATCACCCCGTTCAGCACCTGCTTGCCCGGAAAGCTCCAGCGCGCCAGCGCATAGGCGGTGAGGATGCCGAAGGGCAGGCTTAGCCCGATGGCCCAGAACGACACTTTCAGCGAAAGCGCCACCGCTTGCCATTCCTCGGGGCCGAGCCAATCATTCATGCCCTAGTCACCCGCAACGCCAAAGCCGTGGCGCAAGAAGATCGCGCGCGCGGTGTCGCCGGTGAGAAAACCGAAAGCGGTGCGGGTCTCGGCACTGTCGCCCTCTTTGAGGATCGCCGCCGGATAGACGATGGCCGGGTGGCTGTCGGCAGGAAAGGTATCGAGCACGCGGACCGAGGCGTCGGCGGCGGCGTCGGTGGCATAGACGATGCCGAGCGGGGCCTCGCCCGAGGCCACCAGCCGCAAGGCGGCGCGCACGTTGTCGGCCTGCGCCACCCGGTCGGCGACACCGTCCCACAGGCCCAGCGAGGTCAGCGCGGCCTTGCCATAGATGCCTGCAGGCACCGCGTCGACCAGCGCCATGGCAAGATGACCCTGGTGCAATGCGCCGACCAGATCGGTCTGTGGGTCAATCTTGATGGCAAGGTCAGCCTCCGCGCCGGGGCCGGCGATCAACACGATGGCATTGAGCAGAAGATCGGTGCGGCTGTCCTTGGCCAACAGGCTGTCCTGGTCCAGCAGATCCATCCAGCCGGGGTTGGCCGAGACAAAGATTTGCGCCGGTGCGCCCTGTTGAATCTGGCGGGCGAGCTTTGAGCTGCCGGCGAAGGAGGGCAACATCTGGTTGCCGGTTTCCCCCTGATAGGCGGCGGCCACCTCGTCCATCGCGTTCTTCAGGCTGGCGGCGGCAAAGACGGTGGTTGTGCCAGCCTGCAGGGCGGCACCACCACCGAACAGGACGAGCGACAGCGACAGCAGCGCGGCACGCGGGGGACGGGGCATTGCGGATCCTCCGGGTAAGTTTCGATATGTCCGTTTGGAGATATCGCTTTGGGCACGTCCTATTGCAAGCGTTATTTTCCGCCAGACATATCGGGCCGCAACGCCGCGAGCGCATCGAGATCCGCGCGCGCGCCCTTGGCTGCGGCCCGTTCTGCTGTGCGATAATGCGCCAGCACCTTGTCGCCGATTTCGGTCAACTGCGCGCCGCCGCCCTTTGCGCCGCCACGCACGCTTTGCACCAGGGGGGCGCGGAACATGGTGTTGAGTTCTTCGATCAGGGACCAGGCGCGCTTGTAGCTCATGCCCATGCGCCGCCCGGCGGCCGATATCGAGCCGGTCTCGCGGATCAGTTCCATCAGGTCGGCCTTGCCGGGGCCCAGCCAGCCCCCGCCGTCGAACAGCACGCGCAATCGCAGCGTCGGGGAAACCTCGGGGAGGGGGGCGTCGGTCATGCGCGGCTTATCCGTTCCGGTGGCTTAGGGCAGGATCATCCGAACGCCGGGAATGTCGGCGATATGGTCGAGATCGGCCTCGTAGATATCGGTCATTTCCTCTACCAGCGCATCATCCCAGCCCGGAAGGTCAAGCTCTTCGACGACCTCGTCCTCGATAGCATATTTGTCGAGGAAGGCGGCGATCACCCGGCGCCGCTGCCCCTCGGTCATCACCGGGTTCTGGTGCAGATAGACGCGAAAGCGCTGCATGCCTTCCGTGTTCATGATATCGGACAAAAGGTCGAACCCGCCGGCGATCTTTTCGTCCAGCGCAAGCCCCGCCAGCCGGCGCACCACCTCGCCCCAGATCAGCGGCAGATCCTCGTTGCACCAGACGGTGATCTTGACCGCGGGCACCTCGTCGCGGATGCGGCGGAACAGATGCGACCAGCGCAGGCTACGCGGATCGGTCTGACCCAGCGTTGCGGCGATCCGCTGATCGCTTGCCTTCCGCAGGATCGCCGGAAGGAAGGTGGCCGGGTTGCGGATCGCCATGAACAGCTCGATCTGATCGGTGTGGAACAGCTCTTGCATCTTGGCGACCCGGTCGGACCCGTCGGGATAAAGTTCGCCATCATCCAGCGCATAGCGCTGCGAGCCGAAGAAATGTTCGTTCGACAGGACCAGCCGATCGGCGATCTCATCATCAAGTATCGCATCCATCAAAACATCGCGCGCCCCCTCGGAGGCAGGACCGGCATTCATCGCGTGGAAGGTGTCCTTGAGCAAATGGCGGTATTTCCCCGGCCCCGGCACCGCGATGCCGTGCTGTGACAGGCTTTCCTTGTTGCGCAGCAGGGCCTTCAGGAGACGGTCGTCATCCGTGCAATGGGCTCCGGTATGGAAAATGATCTTCATTCCGCGCGCAGGCTCCCGGCTTTTCTGTCATATCCCCATTGGGTTAGCGCCTTGGCTTGGGTCAGTCAAACGTCTTCGCCCCCCAAGGGGGAGCGACCCGGCCGACGATCCCCCGGGGCTGAGCGCAGATTGATGCTTGATGCGCCCCGTAAATGTCGCTAATTCGGGCGCCGAGCCCCTATAGCTCAGCTGGTAGAGCAACTGATTTGTAATCAGTAGGTCCGCGGTTCGAGTCCGTGTGGGGGCACCATTAAATACAAATTTCCTTATATATCCGCTGTCTCCGTAACGGCGCGAACGGAAAACTCCCCTTTTTGGTCTCCCTTTCGGTGTTTGGTGGCGAGAGAGTTACGGCGACTATTTCCTGTTTGAATTGTTCCCCGTACAGCGCCGCATCGAGCGCCTCGGGCTGACATAATCTTTGGTTGATGAACTGAAACGCCAGCCTTTGGGCGATGCGCCAGGCGTTGGTCGCGCCTTTGGACTTCATGGCGCGCATGAAATCGACACCGGACCTGTGGCCATATTGCAATACCGAGATGTTTGCGCGTTGCAGCGGACACATGCGTTGGTGCACAACACGCGCCATGAGAATCTGGCGAACAATCAGAGCGGGAATCGGCGGGATCATTCCGGCCGGTCTCGCGCTATTGCTGACGCTCCAGTTCGCCCTCATGCATGTGCCGCCCTCGACCGCACAGGGCAGCGCGGGCGCCGAGGTTGTCATCTGCGCCGACGGCGGATTTCAGACCATCACGCTGGATCTGTCGGATGGCTCTCCGCAAGAGCGTCCCGTCGCGGCGCAGGGGGCGAAATGCCCGCTTTGCATCGTCGGGGCCGTGCTCTTGTTCGACCAGCCCGCGCGCGCCTGCGCGGCGGCCGAGTTTCACCCGGTCCGCTATCCGCTGGCGTCCCGCGTGCGGCCCCACCCGGAGCGGCCCGTCCAGACCCGCGCCATCCGCGCGCCCCCTTTGACCGTCTGAACCCTGTTTTCGGCACCGCTCCGGTGCCCGATCTAAGCCCGGCAGGCCATCACCCTGCACGGCGCGCGGATGTTCAACGATACTCAAAGGGAAATGAAATGACCTCCACCATTCCGGTGCGCTTGGGCGCGTCTGCTTTACTGCTGTCTTCACTGTCCGGCATCGCCGTGGCACAGGCCACCCGACCCGACCCCGACGGCGAACTGATCTCGCTGCCGCCTATTACCGTCGATGTCGAAACCGAGGTCGCCGGCGCGTCCTCCTATGAATTCGTCCCCGGCGGCATGAGCGTCGCCCCGGGCATAGATGGTGGCGAGGCGCTGCGCGCGGTGCCCGGCGTCACCGCCGGGCGCATGGGCGGGCATGCGCTTGAGATCATCATTCGCGGCCAGCAGCAGAACCAGCTCAACATCATCGACGCGGGGTCCTTCACCTATGGTGGCTGCCCGAACCGGATGGACCCGCCGACCTCCACCGCCGCCCTGTCCCGTGCCGACCGCGTGGTGGTCGAACGCGGCTACAGCAGCGTAACCAATGGGCCTGGCGGCACCGGTGGTGCCGTGATCCTGGAGCGCGACGCCCCCGAACTGGCCGCAGACAAGCCGTGGGAAGCGGAGTTTCATTCCGGTTTCAGCTCGAACTCCGACACCAGCGAATTCGGCGGCACCGTCACCTTTGATCTGGGGCAGGGGTTCTACCTCAAGGGCTCTGCCGACAAACGCTCGGCGGGCAACTATACCGACGGGTCCGGCACCGAAATCCGCAGCGCCTATGATCAGCAAAGCACCGGGCTGACGTTGGGCTATGCGAACAACGGTCTGGATCTGGCCTTTGATATCGAACGCGATCTGGCCGAGGATGTGCTCTTTGCCGGGGCTGGCATGGACAGCCCGCGCTCGGAAACCAATGTCTATCGCTTCCGTGGTGGTATCGATCTGGACATGGGCGCGCTGCGCCGGATCGAGGGCAACCTCTATCGCACCGAGGTCGACCATGTGATGGACAACTATTCGCTGCGGCCGGTGGGCGCGATGGCGATGCGCACGCCCACCACCTCGGACACCACCGGTGGCAAGATTGAGGCGCAACTGGATTTCGGCACCACTACCGCCAAGATCGGGGTCGATTATCAATCCAACACCCGCAACGCGATGGCCTATGGCGGCATGCCGGTGATGATCCCGATGATCGAAGCCTCGAACCCGGCCACGGCGCGGTTCAACATCTGGCCGGATGTCGAGATCGCCCAGACCGGCCTGTATGTCGAAACCGAAACCAAGCTCAGCCCGAGGGCGACCCTGCAACTGGGCCTGCGCTATGACCACGTCAAGGCGAGTGCCGGTGAGGCGGCCACGGTGCCTGGTGGCTCGCTGATGGCGCCCAACGCCTATTACACGGCGCAATATGGCACCACCTTCGACAGCGCCCGGACCGAGGACAACATCGGCGGGCTGGCGCGGCTGGAATATGCGCTCAGCGGCGAGACAACCCTGTTTGCCGGGCTATCGCGCTCGGTCCGCACGGCGGATGCCAACGAACGCGCCATGGCGCGCAGCAATTGGGTCGGCAATCCCGACATTGCACCGGAAAAACACTACCAGCTTGATTTCGGTGTCGAGACCACGCGCGACAATTGGAGCATGAACGCCTCGGTCTATGCCGATCATGTCGAGGATTTCATCCTGCGCGATGCCTTCTCGGTGGCCGGTGTGACCACCTATCGCAATGTCACGGCGCAATTGGCTGGGGTCGAGCTTTCGGGGGCGTGGGAGCGCAACGGCTTCATGATCGCGGGCGATGCGACCTATACCTATGGTCAAAACACGAGCGACGACCGCGCTTTGGCGCAGATCCCGCCGCTGAACGGGCAGATCACGGCCTCCTACGGCCAGAATGCCTGGCGCGCGGGCGCGCGGGTAAACTGGGCCACCAGCCAGACCCGGATCGACGCGTCGCGTGATCCCGGCCAGACCCCGGGCTATGCCACGCTTGACCTGTTCGGCAGCTATGAGGTCAGCGAAAACGCCGTGCTTCTGGCCGGGGTCAACAACGTGACCGATGGCACCTATGCCAACCACCTGAGCCGATCGAACCTGTTCGACCCGGCCCTGACCCAGGTGAACGAGCCCGGCCGCAGCGTCTATATCAAGCTCGAGGCGCGGTTCTGACGCGCGGTTCCAAGGGGGGCGGTGATCCTGCCCCCCTACTTGCGACGCGGCGGGCCTTGATGCGATGATCGAATTCGAACCGGAGGAGTGAGCATGCAGCAGGCACAGGATTTTCTGGATGAGAGCGAGGCGCTGGCGGCGTTGCTGGCCGACCTGCCCGATGCGGATTGGGGGCGCGCAACCCAGTTCAAGGGTTGGACTGTGAACGATGTAATCGTGCATCTGTATTTCTGGAACCGCGCGGCCGACCTGTCGCTGAGCGACCCCGACGAGTTCGACGCCCGCATCGGCAAGGCCCTGCCGGACATGATGAAACGCGGCATGCGCACGTTCGAGAATGCCGCCGTACCCCAGCGTGGCACGGCCCTGTTCACGGCATGGCAGACACAATATCGCGACATGGCAACGCGCTGGGCGCAGGTCGATCCCAAAACGCGGGTGAAATGGGCCGGGCCGGACATGTCGGCGCGCTCTTCCATCACCGCGCGGCAGATGGAGACATGGGCCCACGGGCAAGAGCTTTTTGACCTGCTGGGGGTGGCGCGGCCGGTGGCTGAGCGGATTCGCAATATCGTGGTTCTGGGCGTGAATACATTTGGCTGGTCGCACAAGGCGCAGGGGCTGCAAGTGCCGGAACAGATGCCGCGCCTGCGCCTGACCGCGCCCTCTGGCGTGATCTGGGACTATGGCGATCCGACATCATCCGACCTGATCGAAGGCGCGGCGGTGGAGTTTGCCCAGGTGGTCACCCAGACCCGCAACATCGCCGATACGGCGCTCAGGGTCTCCGGCCCGGTGGCGCGGCGCTGGATGGAGACGGCGCAATGCTTTGCCGGGGGCCAGGAAACGCCGCCCAAGCCCGGGACTCGTTTCGTTGCGGGTTAAGGCTGCGCGGATCGCTGACGTCTAAACCGCGACCTTTGCCCCTACGGGCGCTTGCGCATCGCAGGTAAAGGCAGCATCGCAGCCGACGGTCTCCAATTGGATCGTCACGTGGTTGATGCCGAAATCCTCTTCCAACTCGTGGGACAGGTGGTGGATCAACGCGTCGCCGTCCTCCCCCGTCCAGACGAGATGAACCGACAGCGCGGTCCGGGTGGTCGAAAGCGCCCAGATATGCAGGTCATGAACATTGCTGACGCCGGGCTGGTTGCTCAGCCAGTCGACAAGGGCCTGACGGTCGATGTCCTCGGGCACCCCGTCAAGCTCCAGCCTGAGCGAGTCGCGCAGCAGGCCCCAAGCCGTTATCGCGATCACGAGGCTGACGCCAATCGCCACCACCGGGTCAAGCCATGTCCAGCCGGTCAGCAGAATGCCTGCGGCGGCCACCACCACGGCCACCGACACCAGCGCATCCGCGGCCATATGCAGGAACGCACCCTTGGCATTCAGATCGCCCTTTTGCGAGCGCATGAACAACAGTGCCGATCCGGTGTTGACCGCAATCCCGATCAGCGCGACCCACAAGATCGTGCCGCCGGGCAGATCGACCGGCGTGCCGAACCTGTGCGCCGCCTCCCAGATCACCAGCACGACGCCGATCAGGATGGCAACGGCGTTGAGCATCGCCGCCAAGATCGTGGCGCGCCCATAGCCAAAGGTATAGGTGCTGCTGCCGACACGTTTGGCCAGAACCGTCGCGCCCCAAGCGATCAGCAACCCCGCCACATCGGTCAGGTTATGCGCCGCATCCGCCAGCAGTGCCAGCGACTCGGTCAGGAACCCTGCCGCGCCCTCGATAAGGACATAGCCACTGTTCAGCCCCACCGCCCAGCGGAAAGCCGGCCCAAGATCGGCCGGGACGGTGTGCTCGTGGGCGTGATCATGTGGCATCGCTCGGTCCTTCCTCCGGTTTGCGCCGGAAAGCTTGGTCGTATCGGTCACTGTCTTGCAAAGGGTGTCGTCTTTTTAAGGGGGACGTTGCAAGGGGACAAAACGCGCGTGACGGGCGGGGGAGGGGCGTTACTCCGGCCCTGAACGGAGCGCCCTGAGCGTGAAATCTGTGCATTTATCCGACCAGTCTGCCAAGGTTGCGGCGGGTCCTTCATACTGGGGGTCAAGGATGGCGGCCCTCTGTGCGCCATTTATCAGACTGCGCAACAGGGCTGCCGCTTCTTCGACGTCGGCCCCTTCAACGCCCGACAAAGCGGAACAAAGCGCCACAAAACGTCGATCAAACGCCTCGGCAACCTGTTGGATCGAGGACAGGAATTTGTCGCGAAACTCTGGAAACTTGGCTTGTTCGGACAGAACCGCGCGGGCCGTCAGCACCCCGTTCTTGCCGAGCACAAGCTGCGTATAGGCCCGGGCCAATGCCCGAATCGCGCTTTCGGGGGTTGTCGCCTCAAAGGGCTCGTTGAGATGCGCGATCCCGGTTTCGATCGCGTGGTCTGCCACAAGCCGAAACAGGCTCGCCTTGTTCGAAACCGTCTTGTAGATCGTGCGCGTCGACATCCCCGCCTGTTTTGCCACGGCTTCGATGCTGGTGCCGGAATAGCCCTTGGTCAGGAACGCAGCCCGCGCTGCCTTGATCAAAAGAGCGTGAGTTTCCTTCTCCGTGCGCAGCGTCGGGCGGCCTCGGGACCGCTTTTTCGGGGTCGCTTTCTGGTCGGTCATGTCGGGCTCCTCTTGGACCTTATTATAAAAACGGATGTTTTCCTAAATCAAGGTGAACCGGTCCGGGGCAGGTATGCGCCCATCATGCACCCGTCATGCCCCCGTGTTGGGCTGTGCATTTTGGCATTGACTTACGCGCTGGAATGAATTTAGAAAATTGCTCTTTTCCTAAATGTATCCCAGAGTCCCGAGGTCGATCAATGAACGTGAATAGAACCGCAGTTATCGCTGTGCTCGCCGTTGCCGCGGCCGCTGGCTATCTGGTCTGGACGGTGCGTCAGCCTGCGACCTATCTGGTGCAGGGAGAGGTCGAGGCGACGCGCATCGATCTGTCCGCGATGATCACGGCGCGGGTGTCGCAGACGCCGGTCGGTGTCGGGGACCGCGTTAGCGCTGGTGATATCGTGGTGAACATGGAAAGCGCGCAGCTTGATGCGCAGCTTGCGACCGCGCAGGCCGCCTTTGATGTTGCCAAGGCCAATCGCGATCTGGCCTATTCGACCCGCCCGGAAACGATTGCCGCAGCCGAGGCGCAATTGGCGAAGGCCGAAGCGGATGTGACCTTGGCGCAAAGCAGTTTCGACAGGATTACCCAATTGCGCAGCGGTTCGGTTGTGTCGCAGGCCGGGTTCGATCAATCCGCCAACGCGCTGACCGCCGCAATTCAGGCGCAAGCCGCGGCAAAGGCCAATCTCGATCAGGCGCGCAACGGGGCCAGTGCGGAACAAAAAGCGGTTGCCGACGCGCAGGTGTCGCAAGCCGAAGCCAATGTGATGCAAATCAAGGCAAACGTTGACGAAAAGACTGTTGTTTCCCCCATTGACGGCGAGGTGACGACGCGCACCTCGGAAGTGGGAAAGCTTTTCAGTGCGGGCGCGCCACTGATCTCGATCGTCGATATCGATCACGCGTGGTTCACCTTCAACCTGCGCGAAGATCTGCTGGAAGGATTGAAAATCGGGCAGCCGTTGGAGGTGCGCGTGCCGGCCTTGGGCAAGGGCACAGCGTCCATAGATGCAACGATCACCGCCATCAACGTTCAGGGCAGCTATGCCAACTGGCGGGCCACCAAAGCCACCGGAGATTTTGATCTTCGGACCTTTTCGGTGCGCGCCGAACCGGTTGAACAGGTCGATGGTTTGCGCCCGGGGATGAGCGTTCTTGTCGATTGGCCCGCCACGACCCGCAGCGGTCTGTGATCGCGTGGCACATCCGCATCTTCCACCCGGCTTCCGGCGCATCTTGCGGCGGGAATTGCACCAGATCGCAACGCGCCCTGCGCTTGCCTTCATGCTGGTGCCGCTGCCGCTGATCCTGTTCTTCGCACTGGCAGCGGTCTTTGCGCCGGGGCTGCCGCGTGATTTGCCCGTCGCGGTGGTGAATCTGGATGGCTCGCCCCTGTCGCGGCAGGTCGTGCGCATGGTCGATGCCGCTGCGGATGTCGAGGTTGTCGAGCAGCTTACGACGCTCACCGAAGCGCGTCAGGCGCTGGTGGCGCAGCGCGCTTATGCGATCCTGATGATCCCGGCCGAGATGGAGCATGATCTGTTGCTGGGGCAACGACCGGAGATCGTGATTTTCTCCAACAGCCAATTGCTGACGGCGGGGGGCATCGTCGCGCGCAGCATGCGCACGTCGGTCGCGACCTTCTCGGCAGGGGTATCGCTGCGCCTGCTCGAGGCGCAGGGCATCGGCACCGACGTGGCGATGGATTTGCTGACGCCGATCCCGGTGCAACAAAGCCCGCTGTTCAACCCCTCGCTCGATTACATCCAGTTCCTGTTGTCCTCGGTCATGCCGACCGTGATGCAGATCTTCATCTGTGCCACGGCGGTCTTGTCGTTCTCGCGCGAACATCATTCGTCGAACGGGATGGCGCGGCTGTTGCGGCTGTCGGGCACGCCGACCCGCGCCATTCTGGGCAAGCTTCTGCCCTATACCATCATGGGCTCGCTCGTGATGCTGATTGGCGACGTGGTGCTGTTCAGCTTCTTTGGCGCAAGCTTTCGCGGCAATATCTTCGTGTTCTTCCTCAACGGGTTCATGTTCATTCTGGCCTGTCAGGCGCTGGGCGCCTTCCTTGCCCTGCTGGCAAAGGACACGACAAACGGCCTTGGGATGATGGGTCTTCTCGTTGCGCCGTCGTTCGGCTTTGCCGGGGTCAGCTTTCCGCGCTTTGGCATGACGCTGTTTGCGCAGGGCTGGGCCGCGATCATACCGCTGACCCCCTATCTTGAGGTGCGCACCGATCAGACATTGCGCGGCGCGCCGTTGGAATACTCGATCCCGTCTCTGCTGTGGTTGCTGGCGCAGCTCGTGGTGTTCGCGGGCCTGTTGTGGATTATGACCTACAAGACCATGCGCGCCACGCCAGCGGCCGAGGAAAACGGCGTTCCCGACCTCGCCGCCGAACCCCAAGCCACCGTAAACCAAACCACCGACATCCAGGAGGGCAGGGCATGAGCAAGCTGCGCAGCTTTTTCTCCGACGTCCTCGGGGCGCTTCGCAGGCTGTTGGGGGACGAGAACGCGCGATCCACGATGATCGTCGGCATCCTGATCTATAGCGTCCTGTATCCGCAGCCCTATGTCGGTGAGGTATTGCGCGACGTGCCCGTCGTGGTGATCGATCAAGACAACTCCAGCGCCAGCCGAACCTTTGTGCGCGAGATGGACGTGACCGAATGGGTCGATGTCACCCTGTCGGTGTCCAATATGGACGTCGCACGGGACGCGTTCTTTCGGCGCGATGTCTACGGTGTCGTTGTCATTCCCGACGGGTTCGAGGCGGACATTCTGGCAAGCCGCCCTTCGCCGGTGGCGGCCTTTGGTGATGGCAGCTATCTGTTGATCTACTCCAATGTGGTCAAGGCCGTCGCGACAGTGGCGGGCACGATGGGGGCTCAGGTGAATTACGCGCGCCTCACCGCGAGGGGGGTGGATGACGGTCTCGCGCGCACCCTGCTGTCCCCTGTGGCGGTGACCAGCGTGTCTGTGTTCAACCCGCAAGGGGGCTACGCCAGCTATGTGGTTCCTGCGGCCTTTGTTCTGATCCTGCAACAGACCCTTATGATGGGGATCGGTCTGTTGCACGCGGGCCGCAAGCTGCCCTCCGGTCGTCGAATGTGGGCCACGATCCTTGCCTATCTTGGCTTGTATCTGCTGTGGGTCATGTTCACGCAGATGTTGCTGCCGTTTCTCTATAGCATTCCGCGCACCGGCGATCTTGGAACGCTGCTTTTGCTTGCGGTGCCGTTCCTGTGTGCCTGCATCGCAATGGGTTTTGCCATCGCTCTGGCCATTCCGTGGCGCGAAGGGGTGGTGTTCTTCCTCGTGGTGATGGGGATGCCGTTGTTCTTTCTCTCAGGGATTTCCTGGCCCGTTGAAATGATCCCGGAGTACCTGCATGACCTGTCGCTGCTTGTGCCGTCGTCCTCGGCCATCTCGGCCTTTGTCGCTGTCGATCAGATGGGGGCCACGGCGCATGACATTGCAGGCGCCATACAAACGCAGGTTGCTCTGGCGTTCGGCTATACGGCTTTGGCCGTCGGACTTGCCCGGCTGACCCGCAAGACGCGAAAGCAGCCGATCTAAGCCTGTCCAGGCCGGAAAAACGGAGCGTAAACGCGGCGGTCTTGTCACGACCGGGTGGTCACCTCGCCGCGCTCATGTCCGTCGGGGAGGCTGGCGCGGCAACTGATCCCTTGACCCTTGCCGCCCACGCGGCCATGAAACGGGCCACTGCATACGGGCAGGCCCAGCCGCCCGCCCCCCAATACACCCGACCCAAGATGAAGGAGCCACCATGGCCCGCGCATCCACTTCCAGATCCACCCCCCCCGCCGCACCCGGCGCACAGGAGGATCGCGCGCGGTCGCGCAAGATCGGGATTCTGGGGGCGCTTTGGCCCTTCATGCGGCCTTATCGCTGGCTGATCCTCGCCTCTATTGTCGCGCTGGTCTTTACCTCGATGGTGTCGCTGACCTTGCCTTTGGCGGTGCGCCGGGTGGTGGACAACTTTCGCACCGGCTCGGGCGAGTTGCTGGACCACTATTTCCTTGCCGCGCTTGGCATCGCCGGTTTGCTCGCGGTGGGCACCGGGCTGCGCTATGCGCTGGTGACCAAGCTGGGCGAACGGGTGGTGGCCGATATCCGCGAGGCCGTGTTCGACCGCGTGATCGGCATGAGCCCGCAGTTCTTTGAAAAGATCATGACCGGCGAAGTTCTGAGCCGGATCACCACCGACACCACCCTGATTCAATCGGTGCTGGGCTCTTCGATCTCTATCGCGCTGCGCAACATGCTGCTGTTCGTCGGCGGGCTGGGGCTGATGCTGCTGACCTCGCCCAAGCTTGCCGGCATGGTGCTGTTGATCGTGCCGGCGGTGGTGGTGCCGATTTTGGTGCTGGGCCGCAAGCTGCGCGCCATCAGCCGCGAAAATCAGGACTGGATCGCCGCCTCCTCCGGCAACGCGGGCGAGGCGCTGGGCGCAGTGCAGACGGTTCAGGCCTTCACCCATGAGCGGGCCAGCCGCGCCCGCTTTGCCGAGATGACAGAAATGTCCTATCAGGTGTCGCAACGGCGCATCCTGACCCGGGCGCTGCTGACCGTGATCGTGATCTTTCTGGTCTTCACCGGCATCGTTGGCGTGCTTTGGATCGGGGCACGCGACGTGCGCGCCGGTGTCATGTCCGAAGGCATGCTGGTGCAATTCCTGATCTATTCGGTGCTGGTTGCGGGCTCGGTCGCCGCGCTTTCCGAAATCTGGAGCGAGTTGCAGCGTGCCGCCGGGGCCACCGAACGGCTGGTGGAACTGCTCAACGCCGACGACGCGGTGCAGGACCCCACCCAACCCGCGACGCTGCCGCGCCCGGTGCGGGGCGAGATCGCCTTTGACGGGGTCACCTTCCGCTATCCGGCCCGCCCTGAGGTCGCCGCGCTTGACGGGGTGTCGCTGCATATCGAACCGGGCGAGACGGTGGCCTTTGTCGGCCCCTCCGGTGCTGGCAAGACCACGATCATCCAGCTTATGCTGCGGTTTTACGATCCCGTCTCGGGGCAAATCCGGCTGGACGGTGTGGCGCTGCGCGACATGACACGCGACGATTTTCGCCGTGCCATCGCGCTGGTGCCGCAAGACCCGGTGATCTTTGCCGCCTCGGCCCGCGACAACATCCGTTTCGGCCGCCCCGACGCCACCGACGCCGAGGTCGAGGCCGCGACCAAGGCTGCGGCAGCGCATGATTTTATCAGCGCGCTGCCCGAAGGCTATGACAGCTATGTGGGCGAACGCGGCGTGATGCTGTCGGGCGGGCAGAAACAGCGGATCGCCATCGCCCGCGCCATCCTACGCGACGCGCCGGTGCTGTTGCTGGACGAGGCCACCAGCGCACTGGATGCCGAAAGCGAACGCGCGGTGCAGCAGGCCGTCGATGAGTTGAGCCAAAGCCGCACCACCCTGATCGTCGCCCACCGGCTGGCGACGGTGAAAAAGGCCAATCGCATCGTGGTGATGGAAGAGGGTCGCATCGTCGCCATGGGCACCCATGACGAACTGGTCGCCAGCGGCGGGCTTTATGCCCGGCTGGCCCGGCTGCAATTCACCGACGGAACGATGGCGGCGCAATAGGGGCCTTTCGGCGCCCGGGTCCCCGGTGGGGACGGGGAAGCCAAATGTACAAAACGGCGCTCAAATTCCCCGACGTGGGCCTTCGGGGCCGTGGCTGGCGTGGTGGCCGGAGCGGCAAAATATATCTCCGGGGTCCTAAACCCCTTGTTCCGTAACGGAACTTGGCGTCACGTCACCCGCCAAGGGGGGCTGTTTCCCGCTCGCCTGACCTTGCGCCTCATGGGGTTTCCAATCATCCTTGTCGACAAGGAATGAGGGTGGTCTGGGAGGACGCTGGAATGACGTTTGCCGGAATGGAAGATCGGCTTGCCATCGAAAACGAGATGCCTTGGAGCGAGCGCGATTTGCCCAAGACTCTCTATCACATGCTGGCCGGAACAGCGCATAAGTTTCCCAACAACAACGCGGTCAGTTATCAGATCTTTTCCGGCCCCAAGGACAAGGCGGAAACGCTCACCTGGTCGCAACTGCTCGAAAAGGTGTGCCAAACTGCAAACCTGTTCCGTTCGCTCGGCATCGGTGAAACTGACGTGGTCGCCTGCGTCCTGCCCAATTGCACGGAAACGCTGCTGACCATCCTTGGCGGCGCGATCGCAGGGATCGTCAACCCGATCAACCCGCTGCTGGAACCGGAACAGATCGCCTCGATCCTGCGCGAGACCGGGGCCAAGGTCGTGGTCACGCTCAAACCCTTCCCCAAGACCGACGTGCCGCAAAAGGTGGTCGAGGCGGTGCGCCACGCCCCGAACGTGGACACCGTGCTGGAAGTCGACCTCAACCGCTACCTCACCCCGCCGAAATCCTGGATCGTGCCGCTGGCCCGGCCCAAGCTGGAAGGCAAGGCGTTGGTCGCCCATGCCGATTATATGGATTTCAGTAAGGCCTTGGCAAAACAGCCGAAAAAGCTGGCCTTTGACGATGGCGGCAAAGATCGCGTCGGCTTTTATTTCCACACCGGCGGCACCACCGGCATGCCCAAGGTGGCGCAGCACAAATACTCCGGCGCGATCTATAACGGTTGGCTCGGTCACGAGATGTTGTTCACCGAGAAAGACAACATCATGTGCCCGCTGCCGCTGTTTCACGTCTTTGCCTGCCACGTGATCGTGATGGCCTCGCTTGCCTCCGGCGCGCATGTGGTGTTCCCGACGCCAGCAGGCTATCGCGGCGACGGCGTGTTCGACAATTTCTGGAAACTGATCGAACGCTGGAAGATCAGCTTTATCATCACCGTGCCCACTGCCGTTTCGGCGCTGATGCAGCGCAAGGTGGATGCGGATATATCGTCGGTCAAAACCGCCTTTTCCGGGTCAGCACCGATGCCGCTGGAGCTGTTCAAACGGTTTGAAAGCGCCTCGGGCGTGACCATCGTCGAAGGCTATGGTCTGACCGAGGCCACCTGTCTCGTCTCCTGCAATCCGCCGGACGGCGAGAAAAAGGTCGGCTCGATCGGGATCCCGTTTCCCTATACGGATGTGAAGATCATGCGCGGCACCGCCGACGGCCCGCGGGAATGCAACTCCGACGAGATTGGCGAGATCTGCATCTCCAACCCGGGGGTCTATGCCGGCCATACCTATACCGAGGCCGACAAGAACGTCGATCTGTTCTATGAGGGTAAATACCTGCGCACCGGCGATCTGGGCCGGATCGACCAGGACGGCTATCTGTGGATCACCGGGCGGGCCAAGGATCTGATCATCCGGGGCGGCCACAATATTGACCCGGGCGAGATCGAAGAGGCGATGCTGGCGCATGAGGCCGTGGCCTTTGCCGGGGCCATCGGCCAACCCGATGCCTATGCGGGTGAAATGCCCTGCGTCTATGTCGAACTGATCGAAGGCGCGACCGTCAGCGAACAAGAGCTGATGGAGCATTGCAAGGTGCACGTGCACGAGCGCGCCGCGCGGCCCAAGTTCATCGGCATCCTCGACGAGCTGCCCAAGACGGCGGTGGGCAAGGTGTTCAAACCCGATCTGCGCAAGATGGCGATCACCCGCGTTTATGACGCCGCGCTGGAAGCGGCAGAGCTGCAGGCGCGCGTTGTCTCGGTGAGCGATGACAAGACCCGCGGGCTGGTGGCGCAGCTGCGCCGCCATGGCGCGGACGAGGAGGAGGTGGCACATGTTCTGGGTAACTTTACCCGCCCCTGGGAATGGGAGCAGTGAGCGGCGCGCGCGACTATGCGGCGCTGATTGACGCCCAGACTTGGGCTTTTATCCACAAGACCGCCGAGAGCTATCCGGAAGACACGGTCGAGGGCAGCATCGCGGACCAGCGGCGCGCCTATGACACCATGTGCCGGGCCTTTCATCAGGACCGACCGATGGACGTCGAGGCGCGCGATGTTGTCGCCGACGGCGTGCCGGTGCGGATCTATAGCGCGGGCGATCCGGGGTGCACGGTGATGTACTTCCACGGCGGCGGTTTCGTGGTGGGCGGGCTCGACTCCCACGATGATGTCTGCGGCGAGATCTGCGCGCGCACCGGCTATCGCGTGGTTGCGGTCGATTATCGCTTGTCGCCTGAACACACCCACCCGGCAGCGTTTGAGGATTGCTGGAGCGCGACACAATGGGCGGCGCGTGCGTTTGGCGATGATCTGGTGCTGGCCGGGGACAGTGCCGGTGGCAATCTGGCCGCCGCCGTGGCGCATCATGCGCGCGGGCGGCTTGGCGGGATTCTGGGGCAGGTTCTGATCTATCCCGGGCTTGGCGGTGACGGCAGCGCGCCCTCATATCAGGAAAATGCCGAGGCCCCGATGCTGACGCTGGAAGAGGTCCGATTTTACGAGAACATCCGTCTGGCCGAGGGGCAGGCAGCGCCGGTGGGCGATCCGACCTACGCCCCGTTGCAGGACAGTGATTTTTCCGCTCTGCCGCCCACGGTGATCGTGACCGCCGATTGCGATCCGCTGCGCGATGATGGCCGGGCCTATGCAGAACTGCTGCGGGCGGCGGGCGGACAGGTCCATTGGATCAACGAGACGGGGCTGGTACACGGCTTTTTGCGCGCGCGCAGCATGTCGACCCGGGCCAGCGACAGTTTCGAGCGGATCGAGGTGGCGATCGAGGCGCTGGGGCAGGGGATCTGGCCCTACGACTAAACGGCGGGCACCGGGTTGGCGGGCGCGGACCGAAGGCCGAGGGGATTGCCGGGTTTTCAATTTCGATCATCTCCTGTCATTTTATCCACAGGTTGATGTAGGTCAGCTGTCGAAATGCAATGAAACGCACCTAGTCAGAAAGTTACCCACAGAAGCTAGCGACGTGACCACCTGAACCCGCCCTGTCATCGGGCCAGGTCGCTCACGTAACACCTTGTCAGAACTTGCTAACTAACGTTGTCCACAGCTTATCCTCAGCTGAGGAACGGGGCCGCTTTCATTGTATCGGGGATCGGAGCGCCGAGCCGTTTCAGGATCGTTGGTGCCAATTGAAGTTGGTCCAGAACCACCCCCTCAGCCGGGCCCTTTGCCGGTCCGAAATAGTACAGCGCCGCCTCCTGCTGCAACGGGTCGCGGCCGCCATGATGGCCGCGCGCGTCCTGTCCGTGATCGGCGGTGACGATGATCTCATAGCCCGCTGCGCGCCATTTTGAAATGAAGGGGGCCAGCATCTCGTCCATCACCGCACAGGCGTGGTCCATTTCCTGACAGTCGTGGAAAAACCGGTGCCCCATGCTGTCGAGCGTGCAGGTGTGCAGCATGCCGTAATCCAGCCCGAACCGCTGGCACAGGTTGGTGAGCGTGGCGAACAGATCCACATCCGAGGGCGTCATCTGGTTGATGAGCCCATAGCCGGTCATGGTGTGAAACCGGCCATGGTTGATCGTTTCGCTGTCCGGTTCGTCATATTCGATGTCGCGCACCAGATCAAAAGGCGCGCGGTTGAAGAATTCCGACCAAAAGGAATGCGCCACCGCGCCGGTCACGCCGCCGCCCTGACGGACCTGGGAAAACACGTCGGGATGGCTGAGGCGGAACACATTGCCATTGCCGGTGCAGCCATGTTCGGCCGGCACGACGCCGGTGTGGATCGAGGCATAGCAACTGGCTGAAATCGAGGGCAGTACGGCGCGGATCTTCCACACCTGCGCGTCGCCATTGGCGATCCAGCCTTCCAGATTGCCAAACAGCCGGCGCCAATTGCGCCAGGGAACCCCGTCGAGAATGATGAGAAGAAGTTTGTTTTGCATGGGTTTGGTCCGTGTCGATCGTGCGAAGGGGGAGGACGGGGAAGGTGTGGCTGGAGGAGGGACCGGGGCGCTGCCCCGGACCCCGGAGTATTTGTACCAAGAAGAAGAGGACGGAGGGGGCCGCGCCCGGCCTAATTTCCGGCGCTCTCCATCTTGCGGTGGGCGATCACCTCTTCCAGCCAGCCCAGTTTCATCTCGGGCACCGAAGACAGCAGAAGGTCAGTGTAATCGTCGAATGGCGGGCTCAGCACCTGGCTTTTGGGGCCATAGCGCACCACCTTGCCGCGATGCATCACGGCGATGGAATCGGCGATGGCGCGCACCGTGGCCAGATCGTGGGTGATGAACAGATAGGCCACCCCTTCGATCTTTTGCAGGTTCAGCAACAGCTTGAGAATGCCGTCGGCCACCAGCGGGTCGAGCGCCGATGTCACCTCGTCGCAGATGATCATCTTTGGCTTGGCTGCCAGCGCGCGGGCGATGCAGACGCGCTGTTTCTGCCCGCCGGACAGCTCAGCGGGATAGCGGTCGAGAAAGCCGTCCCCCATTTCGATTTCTTCCAGAAGTTCCTTGATGCGCTGCCGTTTTTCCGCGCCTCGCATGTTGAAATAGAACTCCAGCGGGCGACCGATGATGGTGCCCACGGTCTGGCGCGGGTTCATCGCCACATCGGCCATCTGGTAGATCATCTGCAACTCGCGCAGATCCTCGCGCGGGCGACCTTCCAGCGCCGGTGACAGGGTCCGGCCAGAAAACTCGATCTCGCCCTTGCTGGGCGGCAACAACCCGGTGATCACCCGCGCCAGTGTCGATTTCCCCGAGCCGCTTTCCCCCACCACGGCCAGTGTCTGGCCCGGGTGCAGATCGACCGAGATATCGTGCAGCACGTCAAAGCTTGTGCCCTTGTAGCGCGCCGAGATGCCCGAGACGCGCAACACCGGATCGGGCGTGGGGGATTTTTCCTCGTGGTTGATCGAGCGCACCGAGACCAGCGCGCGGGTATAGTCCTCTTGCGGGGCGTTGATGATCTGGTCGGTGGGGCCGTATTCCACCTTGTCGCCATCGCGCAGCACCATGATGTCGTCGCTGACCTGCGCCACCACGGCAAGGTCGTGGGTGATATAGAGCGCGGCAACACCGGTGTCGCGGATCGCCTCCTTGATCGCGGCGAGCACTTCGATCTGGGTGGTCACGTCAAGCGCGGTGGTGGGTTCGTCGAAGACGACCAGGTCGGGCTGTGGGCAGAGCGCCAGCGCAGTCATGGCGCGCTGGAGCTGTCCGCCCGAGACCTGGTGCGGATAGCGGTTTCCGAAGGTTTCGGGATCGGGCAGGCCGAGCTTGGCAAACAGTTCGACCGCGCGCGCCTCGGCTTCGGATTTGCTACAACGGTTGTGATGCACCGCGGCCTCGATCACCTGCTCCATCAGCTTCTTGGCCGGGTTGAAGGCGGCGGCGGCCGATTGTGCCACATAGGTGACCTCGGCGCCGCGCAGCTTGCGCAGCCCGCGCAACCCGCCCTTGAGGATGTCGCGGCCATTGATCCAGACTTCGCCGCCGGTAATTTTCACCCCGCCACGGCCATAGCCCAAGGCGGCCAGCCCGATGGTGGATTTACCCGCGCCGGATTCGCCGATCAGCCCCAGCACCTTGCCCTTTTGCAAGGTGAACGAGATGCCGTGGACGATTTCGATGTCCTGCGGCGGCTCGCCGGGGGGGTAGGCGGTGGCGCCGATCCGCAGGTCGCGCATTTCGAGCATTGCGTCGCTCATCAGCCGCGCCCTCCCTTTAGCGATGTGGTTCGGTTCAGGATCCAGTCGGCCACGAGGTTCACCGAGATCGCCAGCGTGGCGATGGCGACGGCGGGTAGCAGGGCTGCAGGGATGCCATAGACGATACCGTCCTTGTTTTCCTTGACGATGCCGCCCCAATCGGCGGCGGGCGGCTGCACCCCAAGCCCAAGGAACGACAGGGTGGAGACAAACAGCACCATGAAGATGAAGCGCAGCCCCATCTCGGCCACCAGCGGGGACAGCGCGTTTGGCAGGATCTCGCGGAATATGATCCAGACCCGTCCCTCGCCGCGCAGCTTGGCGGCCTCGACATAATCCATCACGTTGATGTCCACGGCGACGGCGCGGGCAAGCCGATAGACGCGGGTGGAATCCAGCAGCCCCATGACCAGGATCAGCACCGGCAGGGTGACCGGCATGACCGAGAGCACCACAAGGGCGAAGATCAGCGTCGGGATCGACATCAGCAGATCAATCGCGCGCGACATCACCTGATCGGCCCAGCCGCCCAGAACGGCGGCGAGAAAGCCCAGCGTCGCGCCGGTGGTAAAGCTGAGGATCGTGGCGGTCGTGGCGATGAAGATCGTGGTGCGCCCGCCATAGATCAGCCGCGTCAGCAGATCGCGGCCGATATTGTCGGTGCCCAGCCAATGCGTGGCGCTTGACGGCTCCCACACGTCGCCGACCACCTCGGCCACACCATAGGGGGCCAGCAGCGGCGCGAAGATCGCGGCCAGAAAGTAAAGCGCGGTAAAGAACAGGCCGACCGCGGCGGCAACGGGAATCCGGCTCATTTGGGATGCCTTAATCGCGGATTGGACAGGATCGAGACGATATCGGCCACCATGTTCAGCCCGATATAGACGGCGGCAAACAGCAGCCCGCAGGCCTGCACCACCGGCACGTCGCGCTTGGCGACGTGATCGACCAGATATTGTCCCATCCCGGGATAGGTAAAGACCACCTCGATCACCACGACGCCGACCACCAGATAGGCCAGGTTCAGCATCACGACATTGACGATCGGCGCGACCGAATTCGGGAAGGCGTGGCGAAAGATCACCTGAAACCGGTTCAGCCCTTTGAGCTCGGCGGTTTCGATATAGGCCGATTGCATCACGTTGAGGATCGCGGCGCGGGTCATGCGCATCATATGCGCCAGAACCACCAGCGTCAGCACCATCACCGGCATCGCGATGGACGACAGCTTTTCGCCAAGACTCATGCCGTCATTGATCATCGCCACCGAGGGGAACCAGCGCAGCTTGACCCCGACGACATACATGATGACATAGCCGATCAGAAATTCGGGGATCGAGATCGAGGCCAGCGTGACCGCCGAGATCATCTTGTCCGGCCAGCGGTCGCGATAGCGCACGGCGAGCAGACCGAGAAAGATTGCCAGCGGCACCGCGATGATCGCAGCCCAGAAGGCAAGGAAAAGCGTGTTTTTCATCCGTCCGGAGATGCTGTCTGCAATGTCCTGACCATTGGTCAGCGCAGTGCCCAGATCGCCCTGCAGTGCATTGAAAAGCCAGCTGAGATACCGGGTAAGGGCGGGCTCGTTCAGGCCCAGATCGCGGCGCATGTTGGCGAGCGCCTCGGGGGTGGCGGATTGGCCGAGAATGGATTGGGCGACGTCACCGGGGAGCAACTGGGTGCCGATAAAAATCAGCCCGGAGACCAGCAGTAATAGAAGAAGGCCCAGCGCAACGCGCTGGGCCACCAGTTTTAACGCAGAGCCCATGTCAGGCGGCCACCCACATTCTCATCGGAGCGTAGAAGTTCATCAGCTCATAGCCAGAGGTGCCACCGCCCCAGCCCATCACGCGATCACTGGTCGCGTCGACGAAGTCGTTGAACATCGGGCAGATCAACCCGCCTTCATTGTGCACGATCAGCGACATATCCGCATACATCTGCTTGCGCTTGGTCTCGTCCAACTCGGCGCGGGCGGCGACCAGCAACTGGTCGAACTTTTCGTTCTTGAACCGTGTGTCGTTCCAGTCGGCGGTCGACAGATAGGCGGTCGAGAACATCTGGTCCTGGGTCGGGCGTCCGCCCCAGTACGAGGTGCAGAACGGTTTCGCGTTCCACACTTCCGACCAATAGCCATCGTTCGGTTCGCGCTTGATCTCCAGATTGATGCCCGCTGCAGCGCTGCTTTGCTGGAACAGCGCCGCCGCGTCAGGTGCCCCGGGAAAGGAGTTGTCCGAGGTGCGCAACAGGATCGAGCCGTCAAAGCCCGACTTTTTCATATGGAACTTGGCTTTGTCGGGGTCATAGGTGCGCTGCTCAAGCTCGGTGAACAGCGGATAGGCGGCGTTGATCGGCGTGTCGTTGCCAACCGAGCCATAGCCGAACAGGATCTTGTCGACCATTTCCTGACGGTTGATGCCGTATTTCAGCGCCATGCGCACATCGTTGTTGTCAAACGGCGTCGTGTCGCAATGGGCGATGAACACATAGTGGCCCGGGCCGGATTTCGACCGCACCTCGATGTTCGGCGCGCGCGCGATCAGCCCGGCGGTGCGCGGCGGCACCCGGTTGATCATGTCGACCTGACCCGATTGCAGCGCCGCGACGCGCGCGGTGTCGTCATTGATCACGATCAGTTCGATGGTCTCGGCATGGCCCAAGCTGCTGTCCCAATGGTTCGGGTTCTTTTCGAACACGAACCGCACACCCGTATCTGCCGATTTCAGCACATAGGGACCACTGCCAATCGCCGCAGTCGGGTCGTCCTTACCGCCGTTCGGTTGGATTATCAGGTGATAGTCCGCCATCAGATAGGGCAGGTCGGCGTTGGCCTGATCCAGTTCCAGCACAAAGACGCCGTCCTCGGCCTTCATGTTCTTGATCCCGCGCAGCAGACCCAGCGCGCCGGATTTGGTGTCTTCGCCGGAATGGCGTTCCAGCGTGGCCAGCACATCTTCGGCGGTCACGGGCTTGCCGTTCGAGAAGGTGATGCCCGAGCGGATCTTGAAGCTCCAGGTCTTGGCGTCCGGGGTCGAACTGTAGCTTTCGGCAACCTTGCCGACCAGCCCGCCTTCGTCGGCAAGTTCGAGCAGCGGCTCGCCCCACATGCGCAGGATCTGGAGCATGGTCGAGTTGGCCGCCAGCGCCGGATCAAGGCTGTCAGAGGCGCCGCCGCCCTGAACCCCGACCTTGATGGTGCCGCCCTTTTGAGGTCCGGCAGCATAAGCCGCCTTTGACATCAGGGTGTTGGCCGCCGCAGCCGTCAGGCCCAGCGCAGCCGCGCGGCCCATGAATTCGCGCCGTGTCATCCGGCCCGCGATGACGCTGTTGGCGAAAAATTTCAGATTGTTATGCATTTTGGTCTCCCATTTTTGTTCTCTACGTCTCACGCGCAGGTTTATTGACCATTGCGTCAAACGTCGCTCATTTACAGAGGTGTCGCAACCCTTATTCCCGGAAAATGGTCAGTTTGCGTCACGCGATATGCTGTCTGCGACCTCCCGGTGGTGGACGCGCACCTCGCCCTCATAGGCTTCGAGTGTGGCGCGCAGGTGAAAATGCGTGGCGTCGGACCACATTTCGCAGGTGGTTTCGGTCCGGGTCTGCCAGTCGCCGCGCGCGCGTTCATCGCTCCAGTGGCACCAGCCCCGGGCGGACAGCGGATCATCCGGGCGGATGCTCCAGCGCTCGCGCGCGATGGTTCCGCCGATCATCCCGTGGTCGAGATCCTCGTGCTTGCCAAAGTCATCCTCGATCACCAGCGTCACGGTGCCCGAGACCATGTCGGTCTCGATCCGGCGGATATGGCTTTCTGCGCGCAGCGGGCGGGTTTGCCATGGCGCGTCTGCCTCTGGCGGGGCAAAGGCGCAGTCCGCGCCACTGGCGGTGGGGCGCACCGGCAGGTCGATCCGGCCCTGTTCCAGCGTCAGTTCGGCGCTTTGCGGGCTGGGCCAGATCAGCGGCCAATAGGCCGATGAGACGGCAACGCGCAGCCGGTGCCCCTTGGGCAGACGATAGGCGATCTGGTCCAGTGGGACGGCGATGTCATAGCTTTTTCCCGGCTCCAACGGGCGCGGCTTGCGATGCCCGTCGCGATGGGTCAGGTTCAGCACCCCATAGGTGATCCGGGCCGACGCCCCGTCCGGGTGCACATGGGTTAGCCGCACCGCGATCTGCGCCTGCGGCCGATCCGCGCGCAGCCGCAGATGCAGCACCGGCGCGCCGACGATATCCATATCCGCTGCCAGTGGCGTGGTGTCAAAACAGGCCGACAGCGCGTCGTCGCAGCGCTGGTCGCCGGGCATCTCGGGGCCCAGCCAGATGGCGCAATACTCGCCCGCCGCCATGCCGCAATGATGCGGCGAGCGCACTGTCGCGGCAAGCGGGCCGGGGGTGTCGCAAAGCCCGGCCTCGCTCAGGTGCAGCGTTTCAATCGGGATATGCGATGTCGCGCCCTCGGGCTCAGAGATCCAGCGTCCGGGGCGCTCGGCGTACCAAGTGGCGGGGCGCAGCCCGTCCATCAGATAGGCGCGATAATCGGGGTCACCTTCGACGCCGGTGTCGATCCCTTTAAGCCAGCGATCCCACCAGCGCAGCGCTTCTTGCAGGAAGCCGATGCGCGGCTCGGGCACGGCGAAATGCGGGTATTTGTGCACCCAGGGTCCGACGATCCCCTTGGCACCGGGGATGTTCTCGACGATCCGCGGCACCGCGTTCTTATAGGCGTCGCCCCAGCCGCCCACAGCCAGCACCCGGGCCTTGATCGCTGCGTAATCCTCGCAGACCGACCCGTGGCACCAATAGGCATCGCGTCGCTGGTGGCGCAGCCATGTGGCGGGTAGAAAGGGCTCGCTCTCCAGCCGCTGCATCCACATCTCGCGCCAAGCCTCGCCGACCAGCGCCGGGTCCGGCGCGCGCGAGGAGTGCGACCACATGGTCGCGCCCCAGCCGAGGTTTTCGTTCAGGAGGCAGCCGCCTTTGTAATGGATGTCATCGGCAAACCGGTCGACCGTGGAACACAGCGTGATGATCGCCTTGAGCGGCGCGGGCTGCAGCGCCGCGACCTGCAGCGCATTGAACCCGCCCCAGCTGATCCCCATCATCCCCACCGTGCCGCTGCACCAGTCTTGCGCGGCCAGCCAATGGATCACCTCGACCGCATCATCGAGTTCTTGCTGGGTATATTCATCCTCCATCAGCCCTTGGCTGTCGCCACTGCCGCGCATGTCCACCCGCACGCAGGCATAGCCGCGCTTGGCGAACCAGGGATGCGTCAGCGCATCCCGTGCGGTGGTGCCGTCGCGTTTGCGATAGGGCAGATATTCGAGGATCACCGGCACCGGGTCGTCGCCCGCATTCCCCGGGCGCCAGACTCGCGCAGAAAGGCGACAGCCATCGGACAGGGGAATTCCCAGATCCGGCAGCTCCTCGATCGCGCGCAGAGTGTTCGGCGTCGCCTCCATGCGCCGACTGTTCACGTTGCACGGGTAAGCTGTCAAGCGCGCAGGGCGATGACCAGGTCCATGACGTTGGTGCCGGTCGGGCCGGTGATCAGCAGGGCGTTGCTGCTGTCCAGATAGGTTCCGCTGTCGGCGCGGGCCAGCGCCGCCTCTGCGCCCGGCCCCCATGTGGCGCCGGTGACGATACCGCCGGCGGCCTCGGTCGGGCCGTCGGTGCCATCGGTGCCACCGACGACGATGGTGATATCGTCGCGCTCCGCGATCTCTCGTGCCAGCGCCAGCGCCAGCGCCTGATTGCGCCCGCCGCGTCCGGGATGTTCGGGCAGCACCACGGTTGGCTCCCCGCCCAGGATCATCACGCCAGACCCCATCGCGCGCAGCCGCGCCCCCAGTTGCGTCGCCAGCGCCCCAATCTCATCGTGCAGCGCCTCGTCCTGCGCCAGAACGACAAGGCCGTGCGCCCGCGCCTCGAACGCCGCCGCCGCGCGCGCGTGCGCATTGCTGGCCACGATCTGCGCGTCATAGGCAAAGGCGGGGGCAGGGGGCGCGGCGCCGATCCCGGAGCCGATCACCGCGATATCATCGCCCGGCACGTCCGAGATCGCCAGCACCCGTACCCGCGCGCCTTGGAACCGCGCCAGCAGCCCGCCGCCCTTAATCCGCGACAGCTTACGCCGCTCTGCGTTCATCGCAGTGATGTCCAGCCCGGTGGCAAGCAGGCGGCGATTGAGCGCGGCGAGATCCTCCAGCGTGTTGCCCCCGGCCAGATCCTCGGCCAAAGACGAGGCCCCGCCCGAGACCAGCAGCAACAGCTCAGAGCCTTCCGGCAGCGCCTCGACCGCTTCGCGCAGCGCCTTGCCGCCGCGCAGGCTGCGGGCATCGGGCACCGGGTGGGCGGCCTCGATCAGTTCCACCCCCTCGGGCAGCCCGGCCCCGTGGCCATCCTTGGTGACGACCAGTGCGGGCACGCCGGGAAACCTATCCAGCGCGGCGCGGGTCATCGCCCCGGCGGCCTTACCGACGGCGAGGATACGGTCGGGGCGGGTGCCCTGCTCCAGCGCCGCCCGCGTTGCGGCCTCTCCGCCCACGGCGGCCACGCCAGCCTGCCAGAGCGCAAGCGCGGTGCTGCGTCGGTCCATTCAGACCTCCATCCAGATCGTGATCGGCCCGTCATTGACCAGCGCGACCTTCATGTCGGCGGCAAAGCGCCCGGTCTCCACCTCGACCCCCTGCGCCGCCATCTGTGCGGTGAAATACTCATACAGACGTGCGCCTTCCGCTGGCGGGGCGGCGGTGGAAAACCCGGGCCGGTTGCCGCTGCGGGTATCGGCGGCCAGCGTGAACTGGCTGACCACCAGCGCCGCGCCGCCCACATCCAGCAGCGAGCGGTTCATCTTGTCGGCCTCGTCCTTGAAAATGCGCAGCTTGGCGATCTTGGCGGCAAGCTTGTCGGCCTGCGCCTCGGTATCGCCCTGCATGGCGCAGATCAGGACCAGCAGGCCGGAGCCGATCTCTCCGATGATGTCACCATCGACCGTGACGCTGGCCTCGCTGACGCGTTGGATCAGGGCGCGCATGGGGTTTCCTTTTCTTTGGGCGCGTCGGCACCGGGGCGCGTGACGCTGTCGCTGGCGCAGCGGATGCCATGGGCGAGCGCGGCGCGCAATGTGGGCTCAGGCAGATCCAGCGGTTTGGCCAGCAGCCCGGAGCGGGCCAGATCGGCAAGAACCGCCGCGTTGAAAATATCGCCTGCCCCCACCGTATCGACCGCCTGCACCCGAGGGGCGGGCAGGGTGAGGCTTTGTGTCGCCCAATGGGCGGTGGCGCCGTCTTCACCCCGCGTGTGCAGCACAAGCGGCGCGAGGCGGCGCAGATCATCCAGCGCCCCCGGCCCGAGCCAGCATAGATCTTCGTCCGAGACCTTGACCACGTCGGCCAGCGCCGCCATCCGCATCAGCCGCGCGCGATAGCGCTCGGGCGCGCGTACCAAACCGGGGCGGATGTTGAGGTCCAGCCAGATCAGCCGGGTGTCGGCACCGCGCCGCGCCAGTGTTTCAAACGCCTCTGCCGCCGGGGATGCGATCAGGCTGATGCCACCGAAAACCAGCGCACGGGTGCTGTCCGGCAAGGGGTCGGGCAAATCGCTTGCGGCATAAAGCGCGCCGGCGCTGCCGCTGTCATAGAGGTCAAATCGGGTTCCCCCCGCAATCGGTTGCGCCAGCGCCAGCGGGCAGGGGTGATCGGTTCGGGTGGCCAGTTCCAGCGAGACGCCTTCGGCCTGCATATGGGCGGCCAACCGCGCCCCCGCCGGGTCGCTGGACAACGCCCCGACGAACCCGGCCGCGACCCCTTGCCGCGCCAGCGCCACGGCGCAGTTCAACGCACCGCCGCCGGGGACCGGGCGAAAGCCGGCACCACCCCCGACCAGCGTGGCGGGCACCATGTCGAGCACCGCCTCGCCGCAACACAGGATCAGCGGATCGCTCATCCGCGCCAATCGACGATATCAGCCACCGGCGCGCGCCCGGTGCGGAACCCGTTGGCCGGATCCTCGGGGACGCCATAGCCGAAGGAGATCGCGCAAAGCACCAGCCGATCCTGCGGGATGTCGAAATACTCGTGCAGGAACGGGCCGAACGAGGCCACCGCCGCCTGCGGGATGGTGGCGACACCGGCGGCCCGCGCGGCAAGGCAGAACCCGGTGACAAAGCCGCCGCAATCCAGCGCGCCATAGGGCCCCAACTCTGCCGGGCTGGAGATGATGGCGCAATGGGGCGCATCGAACAGGTCGAAGTTGCGCATCATCTGCCGGCTTGATGCCGCGCGGTCGCCCTTGCCAACGCCTACCGCCTCGTACAACTGCCAGCCGCAGGTGCGGCGCCGCTCGCGATAGACGCCGGGATAGCTGTCGGGAAAGGGCAGGTCGGGATCATGCCCACCGGCCTGCGCCTGCTCTCGCAACGCAGCGCGAAAGGCGTCGGTCTGCGCCCCGCTGGTCACGCTTAGATGCCAAGGCTGGGCATTGCACCACGAGGGCGCGCGGCTGGCGGCGGCGACGATCTGTTCGATGGTTTCGCGCGGCACCGGGTCGGGGCGATAGGCGCGGCAGGAAAAACGCTGTGCCATCAGCGCATCAAGATCGTCCAGGGTCATGTATTTTCCTCCTTCGGGGCGCTGGGGCGCGGCGCAGACTGTCTGCCGTGCGCTTACTGGTTCATCGCGACCACATAGCCGATGCCACCGGCGACGATCAGCCCCAGAACCACGGCGATGGTGATCTTGATCGCCGACCAGGGGCGTTCGCCCTGAACCCGCCCGGTGCGACCGTTGACGACGAAACGGTACGTTTTGCCGCGATATTTGTACGCTGCCAGCCAGACCGGCAGCAGGATGTGCTTGAAGGTCACGTTGGCGACATCGGTGTCGATATTGTGGATGCGCTGGCGGTCGCCGCCGATATCAAAGCGCACATCACGTTCGATCACCCGCGCCATGTGGTCGCGCGCCTGAGTATAGCCCTCGTCCAGTTCGACGGTATAAGCCTCGGCCCGGAACCCGGCCAGATATTCCGGCCGGTAGGGCTCCAGCGCCGGCAGATCCCAAGGCTCCAGCGCGTCGGTATAGCGTTTCGGCAGGCTTTTGGAGGCCAGCACCAGAACATCGTCAAAGAACCGCGCGACCCGCCCCGCGGCGGGGGTCCAGCGCACCTTGGCCACCTGTTCCTGCACCCGTTTGCCGTCGCGCATCACGGTGCGAGTCTCGTAATATACGATGCCGCGTTCGCCGCGATAGCGTGACTTGGTGTCGGCGTCGAAGGTCCAGTAGGGCACATAGATGCCCTGCATCTTGCGGCCCTTGCGGGCATAGTCCTTGAGGCCGTTGGGCGCGAACCACAGCTGCCCGAGCCAATCGGTCATCGCCTTGCGCGCGCTGCGCTCGTCGAGCGCAAAGGGCAGCACGCCGCGCGGCTTGATCTGGCGGCTGATGCCGGTGTCGGTGACCACCGGGGTGGCGCAGAACGGGCATTCGGCAGCATGGGTGGCGGGATCGAATTCGACCTGCGCACCGCAATTGGGGCAGGAGAGAACGCGGGTGTCCTCGGTCTCGCCCGCATCGAGCCGCCCGGCGCGGGCCGCGTCAAAATCCAACTCGCGCAGCTTGGCCCCGCCCCAGGGGCTGGTGCCCACCGCCTCCTCATGGCCGCAGTGATCGCACACCAACAGGCCCCGCGCCGGATCAAAGCGGTAGTCGGCGCCGCATTGGTCACAGGGAAAGCGGTGCTCGGCAGCGGCGGGGGCTGTGAGGGCGACGTCGGACATAGGGATTTCAGGCCTCCGGCGGGGATATTTCCGGTGAAAGGAAGCGGCGGATCAGACGCCGGGCGGGGGCGGTGGCAGAATGGTGAAAAGCTGCGCCAACTCCTGTACGTCCTCGGCGTATTTCCAGCCGTCCTGTCCCGCGGTCCAGACATAGGTTTCGCGCGTCAGCTCGCCCGCGCCGGCCATCCGGCCTAGATCGGCCTTGGAGAACGGGCCGCTGGTCTGGCCACCTTCGGCGATATGCCAGACATGTTCCACCGGGGGCGGAGGCGGGGCAGCCTGCGCCGGCTGCTGGGCCATTTGCGGGGCCTGCTGCTGCGGAGCGGCGCCCCAAGGGCCGGGTTGGCCCTGTTGCGCGGCCATCTGGTTGGCCATTGCCAGCCCCATGCCAGCCCCGAGCCCGGCGGCCATGCCGCCACCGGCGGGGTTGGAGGCGGCTGCTGTCATCGCCTCGGCCGCGGAATACTGGGTGAACCTGCCCAGATCGCCCGCCAGCCCCATCGAGGTGCGTTTGTCCAGCGCCTGTTCCACCGCCGGCGGCAGCGAGATGTTCTCGATATAGAACTCGGGCATCTCGAGCCCGTATTGCGCCACCGCGGGCGAGACCTCGGCGGCGATCAGCTTGCCCAGATCCGCCGTGTTGGCGGCCATGTCCAGCACCGGGATGCCAGAGCCCGCGATCACCCGGGAAAATTCCTGCACGATGATGTTGCGGATCTGAAAGCTGATTTCGTCCATGGTGAATTCACCATCGGTGCCGACGATCTCGATCAGAAAACGGGCCGGATCCTTGACCCGGATGGTATAGGCGCCGAAGGCGCGGATGCGGGTTGGCCCGAACTCCGGGTCGCGCAGCATGATCGGGTTCTTGGTGCCCCATTTCAGGTTGTTGAAGCGGGTGGTGTTGACGAAATAAATCTCGGATTTGAACGGCGATTTGAAGCCGTGATCCCAGTGTTGCAGGGTGGTCAGGATCGGCATGTTGTTGGTCTCGAGCATGTAGAGACCGGGGGTGAAGACGTCGGCCAGCTGGCCTTCATGCACAAACACGGCAGCTTGGCCCTCGCGCACGGTCAGCTTGGCGCCGTACTTGATCTCGTGCCCCTCGCGCGCGAAGCGCCAGACCATGGTGTCGCGGGTGTCGTCCGTCCAGTGAATGACGTCGATGAATTCGCCGGTGAGAAAGTCGAAAATTCCCATTAGACCGATCCTTTTTCTATCACTTCGGCCCAGACGCTCACAGCGACTGGCCCATCAATTCGCGGGCGATGATCCGGGTGACCGGGCGCGCCTCACTGGCGGTCATGCCCGGTCTCAGGCGCGGATCATACAGCATTTTCAAAAGCAGTTCGTCGTGGTTGGTCAGCAGCGCGAATTCGTCATCGTCGTTGAAGATCGACGGGCGCGCTTCGGGGCTGTCATTGGGCAGGCCAAGCCCCTGCGCGAGTTCCTCGTGGATGCAGGACAGCCGCACCAGATCGGGGTGTTCGGCCCGGATCAGCGCCACCGCGCGGGTATAGGTATTGGGGGTGCGGCTGCCGGAGACGGCGATGACAAGGCAGTAGAACGAGCGTGGCAGATTGCGAAACAGCGCCAGTTCCTCGGCGCTGATCGAGGGGATGAGTTGTTTCAGGCGGGTCTGGAAATAGGCGCGGTCATCTTCACCCGCGACGAAGACCTGAAAATTCGCACCGGGGCCGGCATCGCGCAGGACCGAGATCGGGTGGCCGGTGATCTTGGCCAGCCGGTTGGCATAGCCGGTGATGTCGTTGGCGTCGCGGGTGCGCTGGGCGGGCTGTACGCTGGCGCCGAATTCCACGCCGATGCGCACCGGGGCGCTCCAACGGCTGAGTTCCCCTTCGGAGCCACGGGTGCGGCGTGCCGTCGTGGTGCCGCGCGAGTATTCGTCGAAAAAGGCAATGGTCTCGAAATCGCGCACCAGATCGTCGGCAGAGAATGGCGTGTCCGGTCCGCCGCCATCGGTGCGCAGCAGCCCACGGGTGAGAAGATCGTTCTGCACGATGCGGTAATAGCGCGCCAGATCCCGGCTTTCGCCGGTGCGCGGGACGGGCGTTTGCGGCACCAATGCAGCGGGCCGCGCCTGCGGCAGGGGCGAGCTGCGCGGACCGGTCTCGTCGCAGCCCGAAAGCAGCAGCGGCCCGGCCAGGACAAGCCCGGCCAAAACAACGCCCGCCCGGTGCGATATGTGGCGCAGCCCGCGCATCAGCAGATCAGCCCGGAACCGCAGTGCCGGCGGTATCGCCCAGCCCGGTCTTGCGCGCCTTGGCCGAGGCCAGCGTGTCGCGCAGTTCGGCCTCCATCTTTTTCAGCTCGGCCTCGGCGGCGGCGCGTTTGGCCTTGCCATCGTCGGCGATTTGCAGGCTTTCCTCGATGGTGCCGATCAGATCGGCATTGGCCTGTTTCACCGCGTTGATATCGAACACGCCGCGCTCCATCTCTTCGCGGATCATCTTGTTGCTTTGGCGCAGGTTCTTGGCGTTGGAGGTCAACAGCTCGTTGGTGAGGTCATTGGCAGCGCGCACGGCGACGGCGGCCTCGGCGCTGCGCTGGATGGTGACGGCCTGCGCCAGCTGGGTTTCCCACAGCGGCACGGTGTTGACCATTGTCGAGTTGATCTTGGTCACGAGGCTTTTGTCGTTTTCCTGCACCAGCCGGATCGAGGGCAGCGATTGCATCGTCACTTGGCGGGTGAGTTTCAAGTCGTGCACCCGGCGTTCCAGATCGTCGCGCGCAGCGCGCAGATCGCGCAGCTCCTGCGCCTTCATCACCTGATCTTTTTCGGCGGCGGCCTGCACCTCCGCCTCCTTGGCGGGGATGTCGCTGCGGTCGAGTTCGGCCAGCTTTTCCTCGCCCGCCGCGATATAAAGCGCCAGCTCGTTATAGAAATCCAGCGTCTTGCCATAGAGCAGGTCGAGCGATTTGATGTCCTTGAGCAGGGTGTGTTCATGTTTCAGCAGATCGTCGGTGATGCGGTCGATCTGGCCCTGCACCTCTTCATAGCGGGCGGTGAACTTGGCAAAGGGGGCGGCGCGGCCCAGCAGCCGTTCCCAAAAGCTGCGCTCGCGCCGCACGTCCAGTTCCGAGACCGAGAAGCCGCGGATCGCGGTGACGATAGTGCGCAGGCTGTCGCCGGCGGGGCCGACATCCTTGTTGCGCACGCCCGACAGCATCGCTTGGCTGATCTCTTGCAACTCGGCCTGCGCGCCAGAGCCGAAGGCGACGATCGAATTGGTGTCGCCGATGTCGATCTCATTCATCCGTTTGCGGATTTCGGTGCCGACCTCTTCACCGGCGTCCTCCAGGACGACCAGATCGCCGGAGGGGTCGGGCAGGACGACGGCGGTTACGGTTTCGATTTCGGCCAGAGTATCCTCGGCCTGTTTGCGGGTTTTCTCAGACATGAAACAGGATCCTCATTGAAAGGGAATTGCGGTCAGTCAAGGCGGACGCCCTCGCGCTTTAGCCGGTCGCGCAGCACCTCGATTTCGACGGTCAGGTCACTGTGGTTGTCCGTCAGCATCTTGCGGGTGCGGGCGGTGAAATTCTGTTCCAGATCGTCCAGCAGCGCAGCGTAGTCGGCGCGGGCCTTTTGATCGGGGGTGCGGGCGTAGAGATCGGCGAACTTGATCGTCGCGTCGCGCGCGCCCATCAGATAGACGCTCATGTACTTGCGCGCGCCGGTCAGGTCGCGGGGATCTTCCTCAACCGTGCGAAACAGGTCGCGGGCGATTTTCTGGAACTGTTCGACGCGCGCCTCGATCCGGCGGTCGCCGGCGCGGCGCACCGCCTCGCTCATCGCCGAGAGATAGCTCTCTCCCTCGGCCACGGCACGGGCGACGCGGTCTTGCTGAAAGCTGTCGATCCCCTCCATCCCCTTGTCGCGCAGCGGGTCGATGCCAAAGGCCAGCCCGTGCAGCACGGTGGCGGCCCCGCCATAAAGAAGCGGCGCCAGAAACCCCGGTTCGTTCTGGTAGGCGGCCAGCCCGGCCCCAAGGCCGGTGAAAATGCTTGCCAGCATCTTGCGCGGCAGCGCCGGACGCCGCGCCACCTTGCGGGCGCTATAGGCGGCCTCGGCGCGCAGCCCTTCGCGCAACAGCCACGCCGCCAGCGTCAGTGCCCCCGCCGCCGCAAGGCCCAGCACCAGAGAGACGGCACCGCCGCCAAGTGAGAGAAACACCAAAAGCACGGCGGGCAGGAACAGCAGATTGGCCCGCGCGCCGACCGGATCGATCTGCGCACCGTGATAGGCCCCGCGCGGCGGTAGGGCATCCGCGTCAGGCGTGGGGTCTGCTCCGGAATTGGTGCCGGGCTCGGGGCTGAATTTTCCACCAAAGCGTTGCGCCATGGCCTAAAGCCCCCCAAGCCAGCCGGACGCGACCCCGAACAGCAGTATCAACAGCGCCGCATAAGCGATTTTCTGCAATCCGGTCGGCGACATCGGGCCCCCTTAGCCTAGCGTTACCGTCAAAAGGTAAGCGATGCGGGGCGAGCTTGCTAGGGGGAAGTGGCGGGTTGATGCGTCAACGCGCGGCGATGTCAGCCCCGGCGCGGCTTCGTCGGGCGATTGCCCTGCGGACGAGGGCCGGATCTGGTGTCTGGTTTTGCCCCGGGTTTTGCCCCCGGTTTTGCGCCGAATCTGGGGCCGGGTTTCGCACCGGATCGGGGACCGGATTTGGGGCCTGATCTGGTGTCCGGTTTTGCGCCCGGTTTTGCACTGGGGCCGCCGCTGCTGCGTGCGTCGGGCCTGTAGCTTGGCTTGCCGCCCGGTTTGCCGCTTCCCGGTTTGCCACTGGGTTTGCCGCCGGGGCCGGAGCGCGGTTTTTCCCACGGGGTCGCGCCGGGTTTTGTGCCGGGCTTTACACCCGGCTTTACATCGCGGCGCAGGCGCGGTTTGGCGTGGCCGCCATCGGGCGGTGTATTCACGTCATCGGGGCTGTCGAGCCCAAGCTGGTCGCGCATCACGCGCCGCCGTATCTCTTCGACGGCCCCGGCTTTCAGGGTGCCCAGTTGGAACGGCCCGTAGGAAATCCGAATCAAGCGGTTCACGGAAAAGCCCATCTCTTCCATGGCGCGGCGGATTTCGCGATTCTTGCCCTCGCGCAGCCCGATGGTGAGCCAGGCATTCGCGCCCTGCTGCCGGTCGACGCTGACGATCATCGGCTGGAACTTGTCTCCGTCGATGGTGATGCCCTTGCGCAGAGGCTCGAAATCCTCGTCCTTGGGGCGGCCCTTGATCCGGACCCGGTATTTGCGCAGCCAGCCGGTGCTGGGCAGTTCCAGCTGTCGCTTGATCGCGCCGTCATTGGTCAGCAGCAACAGCCCCTCGGAATTCAGATCGAGGCGGCCAACGCTCATCACCCGCGGCATTTCTTCGGGCAGATCGTCGAAGATGGTCGGGCGGTCCAACTCGTCGCGCTCGGTGGTCACGCGGCCAGAGGGCTTGTGATACAGCCATAGGCGCGCGGGTTCGGGGGCGGCCAGCGGCTTGCCGTCCACCACGATGCGGTCGCTGTCGGTGACGTTCAGCGCCGGGCTGTCGATGACCTTGCCGTTGACGCTGACGCGGCCAGCTTCGATCATGCGCTCGGCCTCGCGGCGCGAGGCGACGCCAGCGCGGGACAGAATCTTGGCAATGCGGTCGCCTTCGGGCGTGTCGGGCGTGTCGGGGGGCGGTTGGGTGCTCATATCCCGGCCTTAGCCGATCAGGCGGGCTTGCGAAAGCGTTGAATGCCGGGCAGGGAAGGGGGCATGGTGTTCAGATCCCATATGGACAAGGCGCTGGAACAGGCGCGCGCGGCGGCCGAACGGGGCGAGGTTCCGGTCGGCGCGGTGCTTGTTGATCCCTTTGGCAAGGTGGTCGCGCTTGCGGGGAATCGCACCCGCGAGTTGCATGACCCCACCGCGCATGCCGAGATTCTGGCGATCCGCGCCGCCTGTGCCGCCGCCGGGTCAGAGCGGCTGACCGGCCATGATCTCTATGTCACGCTGGAACCCTGTGCCATGTGCGCCGCCGCCATTGCCGCCGCCCGCATCGCGCGGGTCTATTACGCCGCCTCGGATCCGAAATCTGGCGGCGTGGCGCATGGGGCGCGGGTGTTTTCCCATACGCAGGCGCATCATGTGCCCGAGGTCTATGATGGTATCGGCGCGACAGAGGCGGAAGATCTGTTGCAGCGGTTCTTTGCGCGGATGCGGGGCTGAAGAGACGACCCTCCAGAGACGACCCTCCCCGCGTCTTTGGCAATCCGAAACGCCCCTGCGGGCCATGCACCCTGTGCGGATTGCGCTTCGGGCAAAGACACGGGACCGGGATTGACCCAAGCCCCTTGCCAGATGTGTTGAAACGCCCCGGATGGAGCCCAGGGCAACAGGGGCTTAACGGAGGACCGCTCGCGCAGAAATCTGCGGGGGCGGCGTTTCGTGGATGTTGGCTGTGCGGGACTTTTCAGACCTTCGCTGCAGGCTGTTCAATGTCCGCAATCGCTGATGTTGCTTCAAGGTTCTGGACAGGCACGGCCCTCTGATTTGGGGAACGATCAAGAGCGGCGAGATCTAGACGCAGGAAGCCCACGACCGATTCAACCCAGATGCGACAGGCGAGGGCATGGGCGAGGTGATTGTGCCTATGCGATAGTTGTTCCATCCCGGATGATCACATAGACCCTCGGCGATCCGCGTTTTTCATGGCAGGATCGGTTCTGAGGGACATTCGGGACGGGGTGCGACCATGCTGATCCATCTTCACAAGCAGGCGAC